>CAVSHF010000005.1:0-1241789 GCA_963727805.1 uncultured Nitrospiraceae bacterium | reverse complement strand
ATTGACGCAGGGACAACCACAGGGGCGCCCGTGTATTATGAATTTGTATGACGTGATTTATCACGCCGTGATCGTTGAGTTCGCTTAGAATTATCGCACCAAAACAGTTCGACAATACTAAGTTCGCAGACCTTACACGATGCCTTACGCGAAGCCTTTTGTCCGAATTTGCGATCAAAAGATACGAAACCGCTGCATGTCTGAGATTGGGCAAGATACAGAGTATTGGCGCTTAGGCATAGTATTGTAGGGCTGGTTGCATACGGTTCGAGTTAGTAAGGAATCGCGGCAGACATGTCTAGTCTGATTGGTGTGTTGTCTCACGAATGCTTGTGCGTGGCCGAGAGAAGCAACGCTCCGGTAGCCGGCAAGCGAGCGACTCGGCAAGAGGATTACCTCTATCCACAGTGGCAGGGCCTTCACTCGCTGTGGATGGTTCGCCGGGTTCCAAGGGAAAACCCTTGGCGGAAGTCAGCAACACTGTTCGGCTGGCGTATCTGAGTGTTTAACGATGGTGGAGCCGTTTTGAAGGCTCCACCACATATGTTTAGGAACGGTTTTAGCTCTGCCCGTAGAAGGAAGAAATTCTCGACTTCTCGGAGTGATGTCAATGGAAACGCAGATGCAGGCCTGAGCAAAACGCTATCGTCCACGTCCATTGTAACCAACTCTTGGCCCGGTTCTCAGTGAAGGCGGCTGCGAAGAATCTTAGAGATGATGACATCACTTTGCTTGAAAGTCGTGTCGTAGACATAAGCGAATCTATTAGTAAGTCAATTGCAAGATGATATTGCCAACGTTTCGATGGCGATGTCAGAGTCAAATCAACACGCTTTTTCGAACGTCACGCCAAGACTGCAAATAGAATCTGCTGTGCAGGTATTTGATGATTCGTAAGGACGCTACTTGTTGCGCACATACAGAAACAAAAAAAAGGCTGCCCTTTCGGACAGCCTTTTTTAGTTACATCGCGTTATGCTTTAGGCATAGCGTATTGTCAAATTAGAAGCTCAGCTGGATGCCGTGCCTAATCGCCCAAGCATTATCGGGGCTCAAGTGGTGGCCTGAAGCATCAAGCGGGGTTACGCCCTTCTCGAAGTTGCCTGCGAAGAGGTAGCCGCCCTCAACATAGTACGTCAGGTTCCTGTCGATATGGTAGTTGACTATCCAGTCAGCTTCAGTACCGATAGCCTTGCTTTTTCCGATGCCACTAGTATCGGTATTTTGGCCAGTCATGTCGAATTCCTTCATGTAGCCGTTTATAGCCCTGAGGTAGTAAACGTTGACCATAGCATCGAGGTTCTTCACGATGTCGGCCTTTGCGCCAGCCTTCAGGAACCACGTGTTCTGGAGACCGCCGCTTCCGTTGCCTGCTGCGTTCGGGACGATGTATTCATAAATGAACGTGAAGTGCTGAATGTTGCTCTGGGAGGTGACAAAATCTTTGCGGCCTAATCCTGAGGCGTTGTTATTGCCCGAACCGTACGCCCATCCGAGCATCAGAGTGACGGGGTTGATCTTGTAGTCTAAATCTACTTTTGCAGCCCAAGCGTTGAACTTGTCGTCGGCCGTGCTGTTACCAAGGTCATTAATCTTGGCGTTCTGGAGGTCCAACTCGCCAGCTATACCGAGACCAACAATTCTGGTCTTTCCGTTTAGGCCTAAGTTCCAAAGATGAAGGGACGGGTCATTAATAACGGGACCAAATGAACTGTCATGGGCAAGATTCTGACCATCAGCGTATGTCAGATCGAGCCCGACTACGGTGTCTTTCATGATTTCATAAGAGCCGATGAACGTATAAGCATTAACGTCATCGTTCAAGGATGTAGAATTTTCTGTCAGTTTTACTGTGCCCAGTATTAAGTGCATGCCTTTGACAGGGTCAACGCCGAAGAGAATGGCGTCATCGCCGAATTTGGTGTGCTCATAGAACAGACCATTCGGGCCGATCTGGATCGGCATGTGTCCAACTTTAACAAGCGCGGGAACGCTGAGAAGTCCAGTGCCCTGGTGCAGAATCCAGGCCTGAAGCACCTTCATGGAATTCTGTTTGCCGTTCGAGAATTTGAGAGTACCAGTCGCACCACTCGGTTCGGAACCCCAGTTTGTAATATCCTGAGAAGTACCGCTGTCATTACCGGCTTCAATCTGGATCAATCCTGTGGTATTCGGAGTGACCTTGGCTTCGACCTGGAGTCTTACCCTTTCGTCATACTTAGCTACGTCGCCAGCTGTCTGTGACGTTCTGTCGAAATTGTGCGGCGTTGCTCTGGTATAAACCGCGGACCCTGATCTCACCGCCGATGGTGATCTGGGTAGGCCAGCCGCCTACGACTGCCTGTGTCTCTGCAGGGATCTCTGCGTGGATAGCAAAGGAGCTAGCCGCAAAGCCCAGCACAAACATTACTGCGAGTGCTATTACGAGATATTTTTTCACTTCCTAACCCTCCAATGGTTAGTTCAGTAATTACTCCGCCAAAGGCGGAGGTGGGACACTTGCAAAAACTTCCATACAGCTACTTCCGGAATCCCTTCCTTCCATCACCCCTTTCAGCTTTAAAGGATGAAGCGCCCCAATGGGGCTTTCTCAAAGGCATGGTAACTTTTATACCATGCGCCCATATCTTTGTCAAGAGAAAAAGGACAAAGAATTCGAGATAATAAAAAGCAACAAATATGCCAGGTGTTAGATACTCCTAATATATAGGAAATTTTTCGCCACAATTCATGCGGGTGTGGCTATTGAGCAACAGTGTGTGAAACTGGAACACGCGTCATAATAAAGAGCACCAGGTCTTGTGATGCCGCTCACAGACTATCCTCTTCCCACACAATGATATGAGTAACCCAATTCGCGCATTCTTTCCGGAGCGTAAATGTTCCTGAAATCAAAAAAGAGCGGCTGGGTCAGAAGGCCTTTAATTCGTTCAAGGTCGAGGTTTCTGAACAGGTTCCACTCTGTCACGATCGCCACGGCATCTGCGCCGCTGCAAGCATCATAGGCGTCTGCACAATAAGTGATGCCTGATACGGTCTTTCTCGCATTATCCATCGCAACCGGATCATAAGTCCTTATTTTTGCCCCTTCGTCGACCAGTGTCTGAATAATGCTAAGCGCAGGGGCTTCCCTTATATCGTCGGTATTTGGTTTGAAAGAAAGGCCTAGTATTGCAATAGTCTTACCTTTGATATCGGGCAAGGCGTTCCTGATTTTAGCGCTCATTAGCTCTATCTGTCGCTCGTTGGCCTCAATGGCTGCATTTACTATGCTGAGTTCCACTCCGCGCTCAGATGCGATTTGGAGAAGGGCCTTTGTGTCTTTGGGAAAGCAGGACCCCCCGAAGCCCGCACCAGCATGGAGGAACTTTGGTCCTATCCTGCCATCCAAGCCCATGCCTTTGGCGACCATATTTACATTGGCCCCAACCTTTTCGCAAAGGTTCGCAATCTCGTTGATAAAGGATATCTTTACAGCGAGAAAGGAGTTTGACGCATATTTTATGAGTTCGGCTGTTTCTATGTTGGCGATAACAAACGGGGTTTCAATGAGGTAAAGCGGACGGTAAAGATCTTTCAATATCGCTATTGCCTGCTGGCTGTCTGCTCCGAGGACCACTCTGTTGGGCCGCATAAAATCTTCAATGGCTGCGCCTTCGCGAAGAAATTCCGGATTTGAAACGATATCGAAATTGATTGAACTTGCACCAATTTTATTAATAAGTGTTTCAGAGATTATTCTTCTCAGGCGTTCCCCGGTCCCGACAGGTACCGTGCTTTTTGTGACAACTACCTTGTAGCTTTTAATATGGTTGGCGATTTCTCGCGCTACTTCGTCTACATAGCTGAGGTCGGCCGAGCCGTCGCCTCTTGGCGGTGTCCCTACCGCAATGAATATGACAAGAGATTCCTCGATAGCACCGCTGATTTCAGTGGTGAACTTGATTCTCCCCTGTTTGTAATTCCTACTTACCAGTTCTTCGAGCCCTGGCTCATAAAAGGGGATGATTCCTTTTTTAAGCGACTCAATTTTATCTCCATCCTTATCGACACACGTGACAAAAACTCCAAACTCAGCAAAGCATGCGCCTGTGACAAGGCCAACGTATCCGGTTCCGATAACAGCAATATGCAAAGCGAGCACCTCCCGCGTATAGCGACTGCGAATTTTCGCACTACTATAACGGAAATATTAATGCGAAGGCAAGCAAAAAGGAGGTATTATCTATAGTACAGGATGGTCCTCGCCAAATGGGTGTAAAGGCTTGACTTTTCAGCCGCCATAAAATATAGTTTTTTTAGATGAGGCCATCAGCGCGGGGAGAAATATTTTGGACAATCTGGCAAAGCGTGATCCTATAGCCAATTACAGTAAGATAATAAAAAGTAATCCTCTGGATTACCGCGCATATAACAACCGGGGGAATGAATACGAAAAACGCGGGCACCACGATCTGGCCATCGATGATTACAATAGTGCAATTGGGCTTCGTCCCGATTTTATATTGGCCTATATAAATCGCGGCAATACTTATCAAAAAATCGGACATTACGAACAGGCGCTGGAGGATTACAACAAGGCGATTGAATTGAATCCCGGCAAGGACATGGCATATAACAACCGGGGGTTTCATTATATCCTAATGGGAAAATATGAACAGGCCGAGAAGGACATCCGTAAAGCCCTTGAAATCAGTCCAAACAATATATATGCATTGAACAGCATGGCCGAACTCTTCGCTGCAAAGAATGATTCTGAAGAAGCATGCAGATGGCTAAGAAAGGCGCTGGATAAGGGATACAATAACTGGCAGTACATAAAGACTTCACAAACATATCATAATATAAGGTCGTCCGAATGTTTCAGGGGAATTATTGCGGCAACCGCAGAGTAAGAATCAAACCAGCAAAAAATCAGAATGAAAAGTTTGTATGGTAGGCGATGGGGGTATCGAACCCTCGACCTCTTCCGTGTGAAGGAAGCGCTCTCCCACTGAGCTAATCGCCCGTCGAGATGTTATAACAGATTTTTATTTTATTAGTAAAGATGAGCCGTATTTTCGAGCAACTCAAGGCGGTTCCTACCCGCAGAATATTTATTTATATTTTCCGAAAAAGGGTTGACAAAGGTTCCGGAATTTTATTATGATGTCAACTCGCTCTTTGACAATCAGCTAATTAAGTGCGTGGTTAACAGACCACGAGATTCGAGAAGTATAACAAAAGCCAGAAAAAATTTTGAGAGTTTGATCATGGCTCAGAACGAACGCTGGCGGCGTGCCTAACACATGCAAGTCGAACGGGTATATTGAGGTAGTAATACTTTAATATATTAGTGGCGCACGGGTGAGTAACACGTAGATAATCTACCCTAGAGTGGGGGACAACCCAGGGAAACTTGGGCTAATACCGCATAAGACCACGGACTGAGATGTTAGTGGTAAAAAGAGCAATTTGCTTTAGGATGAATCTGCGGCCTATCAGGTAGTTGGGGGGGTAATGGCCCACCAAGCCAATGACGGGTAGCCGGTCTAAGAGGACGAACGGCCACACTGGAACTGAGACACGGTCCAGACTCCTACGGGAGGCAGCAGTGGGGAATCTTGCACAATGGGCGAAAGCCTGATGCAGCGACGCCGCGTGGGGGATGAAGGCCTTCGGGTTGTAAACTCCTTTTGCAGGGGAAGATAATGACGGTACCCTGCGAATAAGCCACGGCTAACTCTGTGCCAGCAGCCGCGGTAAGACAGAGGTGGCGAGCGTTGTTCGGAATTACTGGGCTTAAAGGGCGCGTAGGCGGTGATGTAAGTCTGGGGTGGAAGCCCATAGCTTAACTATGGGACTGCCCTGGAAACTGTATTGCTTGAGTCGGACAGGGGAAGGCGGAATTCCAGGTGTAGCGGTGAAATGCGTAGATATCTGGAGGAAGGCCTGTGGTGAAGACGGCCTTCTGGGTCTTGACTGACGCTGAGGCGCGAAAGCGTGGGTAGCAAACAGGATTAGATACCCTGGTAGTCCACGCCCTAAACGGTGGGTACTAGGTGTGGGGCCCGTACGGGTTCTGTGCCGAAGGGAAACCATTAAGTACCCCGCCTGGGGAGTACGGCCGCAAGGTTGAAACTCAAATGAATTGACGGGGGCCCGCACAAGCGGTGGAGCATGTGGTTTAATTCGACGCAACGCGAAGAACCTTACCTGGGCTTGACATGCTAGTGGTAAGAACCCGAAAGGGGGATGACCTTGGGGTAACTCAAGGAGCTAGCACAGGTGCTGCATGGCTGTCGTCAGCTCGTGCCGTGAGGTGTTGGGTTAAGTCCCGCAACGAGCGCAACCCTTATCCTCTGTTGCCCGCGAGGGATCTCTGAGGAAACTGCCAGCGACAAGCTGGAGGAAGGTGGGGATGACGTCAAGTCATCATGGCCCTTATGTCCAGGGCTACACACGTGCTACAATGGCTACTACAGAGGGCAGCGAGACCGCGAGGTGGAGCCAATCCCTAAAAGTAGTCTCAGTTGGGATCGGAGTCTGCAACTCGACTCCGTGAACGTGGAATCGCTAGTAATCGCGGATCAGCTATGCCGCGGTGAATACGTTCCCGGGCCTTGTACACACCGCCCGTCACACCACGAAAGCCTGTTGTACCCGAAGTTGGTGAGCTAACCGCAAGGAGGCAGCCTTCGAAGGTATGGCCGGTGATTGGGGTGAAGTCGTAACAAGGTAGCCGTTGGGGAACCAGTGGCTGGATCACCTCCTTTCTAAGGATGAAAAGATAGGGCCTGCCTTAGTTTTATAAATTAGCATTTGATCTTTGACAAACAGGGGAAGAGAAAGAAGTAAAGTAAGGTCAAGGTAAGAAGAGCATATGGTGAATGCCTTGGCATCAGGCGGCGACGAAGGACGCAGCGGACTGCGAAAAACCACGGGGAGTTGTGAGCGAGCATAGATCCGTGGGAATCCGAATGGGGCAACCCGGCCTGCGAAGAGGCAGGTATCATGCGTTGAATACATAGGCGTATGAAGCGAACCCCCCGAAGTGAAACATCTCAGTAGGGGGAGGAAGAGAAATCAAACGAGATTCCCTAAGTAGCGGCGAGCGAACGGGGAAGAGCCCAAACCTTCTTTAGCAATAGGGGAGGGGTTGTAGGACCGCGTAAGTACCAATTAATGCATATAGCTGAAGCGGCATGGAAAGGCCGACCGAAGAGGGTGATAGTCCTGTAGGCGGAATGTGTGTTATAGGGAAGCGGTATCCTGAGTACCACAGGAGCACGTGGAATTCTGTGGGAATCTGGGGGGACCACCCTCCAAGGCTAAATACGTCCTGATGACCGATAGTGAACTAGTACCGTGAGGGAAAGGCGAAAAGAACCCCGGCGAGGGGAGTGAAATAGAACCTGAAACCGTATGCTTACAAATAATCGGAGCGGCAGCAATGCCGTGACGGTGTACCTTTTGATTAATGGGCCGGCGAGTTACTGGTTGTAGCGAGGTTAAATGCCTCAGGCACGGAGCCGAAGGGAAACCGAGTCTTAACAGGGCGAATAGTTACAATCAGTAGACCCGAAGCCAGGTGATCTACCCATGGACAGGGTGAAGCGAAGGTAAGACTTCGTGGAGGCCCGAACCGGTGTTTGTTGCAAAAAGCTCGGATGAGCTGTGGGTAGGGGTGAAAGGCCAATCAAACCTGGTGATAGCTGGTACTCCTCGAAATGTATTTAGGTACAGCCTGCAGGTAGTCGCAGGGGGGTAGGGCACTGAATGGGCTAGGGCTACGTAGGTAGTACCAAACCCAATCAAACCACGAATACCCTGGCGGACGTTCCTGTGGAGTGAGACTGCGAGTGCTAAGATCCGTAGTCGAGAGAGGGAAACAGCCCAGACCGTCAGCTAAGGTCCCTAAGATAGTGCTAAGTGGGAAAGGATGTGGTGTTACTCAGACAGCCAGGATGTTGGCTTAGAAGCAGCCATCATTTAAAGAAAGCGTAATAGCTCACTGGTCGAGTGATACTGCGCCGAAAATGTAACGGGGCTCAAGCACTACACCGAAGCTACGGACTTGTCGCAAGACAAGTGGTAGAGGAGCATTCTGTGCACCTGTGAAGGCGAGCTGTGAGGCTTGTTGGAGGGGACAGAAGAGATTATGTCGGCATAAGTAGCGCAAAGGCTGATGAAAAGTCAGCCCGCCGTAAACCTAAGGTTTCCTGGGGAAGGGAAATCCGCCCAGGGTTAGTCGGTCCTAAGGCCAGGCTGAGAGGCGTAGCCGATGGACAGCAGGTTAATATTCCTGCACCATATGTTGTGCGTTTGACTGAAGAGGGGACGCAGGAGGATAGTTTGAGCCTGGTGATGGTTCAGGTCCAAGCGTGTAGGCTTAAGGGGTAGGCAAATCCGCTCCTTTTTAAGGCTGAAGCGTGACGGGGAAGCCCGCAAGGGTGAACTCAAGTGATTCCACGCTGACGAGAAAATCCTCGTAGGGAGTACAACGTGTGACCGTACCGCAAACCGACACTGGTAGGTGGGTAGAGGATACCAAGGCGGACGAGTTAACCCTCGCTAAGGAACTCGGCAAAATAACCCCGTAACTTCGGGATAAGGGGTTCCTAGCAATAGGACGCAGTGAAGTGGACCAAGCGACTGTTTACCAAAAACACAGGTGTCTGCAAACTCGTAAGAGGAAGTATAGGCACTGACTCCTGCCCGGTGCCGGAAGGTTAATAGGAGGGGTTAGCCGCAAGGCGAAGCTCTGAATTGAAGCCCCGGTAAACGGCGGCCGTAACTATAACGGTCCTAAGGTAGCGAAATTCCTTGTCGGGTAAGTTCCGACCTGCACGAATGGAGTAACGACTTGGTCGCTGTCTCGGCGAGGGGCTCGGCGAACTTAAGATACCGGTGAAGACGCCGGTTACCTGCAGCTAGACGGAAAGACCCCGTGCACCTTTACTATAACTTGGCAGTGAGTTTTGGCAATACATGTGTAGGATAGGTGGGAGGCTATGAAGCAGGGACGCTAGTCTTTGTGGAGCCGACGTTGAAATACCACCCTTGTGTTTCTGGGACTCTAACCTGCACCCCTTATCGGGGTGGGGGACACTGTCTGGTGGGTAGTTTGACTGGGGCGGTCGCCTCCTAAAGAGTAACGGAGGCGTCCAAAGGTCACCTCAGGCTGGACGGAAACCAGCCGTTGAGTGCAAAGGCATAAGGTGGCTTAACTGTGAGACCGACGGGTCGAGCAGATACGAAAGTAGGGCTTAGTGATCCGGTGGCACTGTGTGGAAGGGCCATCGCTCAACGGATAAAAGGTACGCCGGGGATAACAGGCTTATCGCGTCCAAGAGTTCACATCGACGACGCGGTTTGGCACCTCGATGTCGACTCATCGCATCCTGGGGCTGAAGTAGGTCCCAAGGGTTCGGCTGTTCGCCGATTAAAGCGGTACGTGAGTTGGGTTCAGAACGTCGTGAGACAGTTCGGTCCCTATCTGCTGTAGGCGCAGGAGACTTGCGGGGGGCTGTCCTTAGTACGAGAGGACCGGGACAGACGAACCTCCAGTGTTCCAGTTGTCACGCCAGTGGCAATGCTGGGTAGCTGTGTTTGGTAGGGATAACCGCTGAAGGCATCTAAGCGGGAAGCCCACCCCAAGATGAGGTCTCCCAGGGAGTAATCCCTCTGAAGGTCCGTGGTAGACCACCACGTCGATAGGCTGGAGGTGTAAGCACAGTAATGTGTTCAGCTTACCAGTACTAATAGACCGTGTGCCTTGACCATTTAACTTCCCTCCCCCCTTGTTCGTCAAATAATTTTCTTGCATTACATAAAATAAGTTATATAATTGATTAAAGAAAGGTGATCCCTTTCTTTAATTTTTTTTGTTTGGGTGTATCCGGGGGATAGATGAAAGAGAAAGATATATTTGAAGAGATTGTAAACTTAGGGAAAAGACGCGGTGTCATCACCTATGATGAAATAAATGAAGCACTTCCTTCCGAATTTTTTTCTCCCGACGAGATTGAAGATCTCATGGATGTTCTCAGCGACATGGGGGTCAAGGTTGTCGACTACGAGGAGGGGGCTCCTCCCGAAGAGGAACTGGAGGAAGAGGTCGAAGAGCAGGAACGAGCCGAGGACCTCGTTCAGGCGTATTTTAACTCGATGGGGGATATCTCAATCCTCACCAAGTATGAAGAGATAGAACTGGCAAAGAAGCTTGAAGAGGGACGGGAGATCATAAGAGGCACAATAACTACCCTGCCTCTATTTGACAAGATCAAGGACACCCTTACTGTCGAAGATGAGGAAGAGGCACTTCCCGAAGAGGAGAAGGCTGATGAGGCGCTGATCAAAACCCTTGTGCGGCTCGAGGAACTGATGGCAATCATGGATTATGCCGACAAAAAGATAAAGAGATACGGTTCCTTGAAAGAACTTAGAGCAACCGTTAATGAAAAGAAGAAGAAGGGGCAGAGTCCGAAAAAAATAGAAACGCTCCTGAAGGATGTCCAGGCGGAATACAAAAAAATCGAGGCCGAAGTGGGCATAAAGGCTGACGCCCTTAAGGACATGTGGAGTAAGATATCGAAGGCTAGATACCTAGTCGGCGAGACAAAGAATGAACTGATAACGAGAAACCTAAGACTGGTTGTCAATATAGCGAAGAATTATGTTGGCAGGGGCTTGCCACTTCTGGATCTTATTCAGGAAGGGAATATAGGTCTCATGAAGGCTGTCGATAAGTTTAAGTACGAAAAAGGGTTTAAATTCAGCACATATGCAACGTGGTGGATAAGACAGGCTATCACGAGGGCACTTATCGACCAGACGAAGACCATACGCGTGCCCGTCCATATGATGGAATTCTACAATCGAGTGACAAAAGCATCTAGAGAACTCACTCAGGAGCTCGGCCGCGAACCGGTCAACGAGGAAATCGCAAAGAAATTGATCGTACCGGTTCGAAAAGTCGAGGAAGTTTTCAGGGCGATTCAGGACCCGATAGCGCTCCAGACACCCATCGGCGATGAAGATACGGAACTGGAAGATTTTATTGGGGACAAAGCGAGCCCCTCTCCGTATTCCGATGCCGAACGGATCGAGACCTCCGAGCAGATTCAGCGCGTATTGAGGACGTTAACTCCGAAGGAGGAGACGGTTATCAGGATGAGGTTTGGTATCGGAGTCGATAGAGACCACACTCTTGAAGAGGTGGGGAGGTTTCTGTCTATTACCAGGGAACGCGTCCGTCAGATAGAAGCCAAGGCTCTCAGGAAGCTGAAGCATCCGAGCCGGTTGAGGGCATTAAAGATCTTGACAAGTTAATAAATAGGCAAAAAAAGGGGATGCTTTTGCACTAGCCTGTTCGCAAAGGTGTTGATCGAAGCAGACAAAAGGGCTAAAAGCCTCTAACCTTCAAATGGTTAGAGGCTCCCATTTACTGACAAGAAATTTCCCCTGAGATTATACATAAACCGTATTGTAAATATTTTGAAAGTATATAAAAGCGAGTTTCTATGAAAAATTGTGCCTGCGCATCTGTTTTTACATAACTAACAATCTAATACTTGGAAGATGATCTCATGTTAAATGCATGCAAAGTATTTAAAATCGACGGGAATGATGGAAGCGATGTGACTCAGTTTGAATCTATCATCAATAAATGGCTTTCAAGGGATGAAAACTCTGGAATAACTATTACCCATACAACTTCATTGCCCGCAAATCAATACGTTATCTTTTCTTTGCTTTTTGTTTTTTATAAAAAATAGGCCTGATTGGAGAACTCCTACCAGGCCGTCGGAATAGATGGTGGTTCTACTTATTATGGGTCTACCTTTGAATCCATGACAGAATCTATGAGCACAATGCTCACTTTGTCTCCATCTAAAACAACATGAGAACCCAATAAAACTTCACCATCTTCTCCATGAAGTAGAACCCCTTGGAGTTGACTGGCCGCTTCTTCAAGCGTCTTCCCGGTTGCTATTCTGATGTTTAGTTTACGAGCCATATGCCCCCCCTCTTATTGCTAACGTTAGAACAAAGTTCACTGCGTGTTGCATAACCTACCCCCTTTGGTATTCGTTGCTCTTACATCATATTACCCCTATGGTGAGTAGTTCGAAGCACTGTCATGATAAATAATGCCCTGCACATCGACTTTGCCTTTTGCAAGCCCTAATCTCATGGCCGGCGTTTTCCCATCTTTCCCCACCTCGATGTAATTATAGAAAACCCGAAATATATCAAGCATTTTGATAACCATCGCCGGATTGTACGCGCTGTACCCGTACCATTTCCGCCAGGCCCCGCTGGAAGTTGCGAGGGGTCTCTCCAATAGGGACAATCTCCTGCGGATCTGCATAAAGAACCTGTCTATTGCGTGGAGGCTGGCTTTGTTATAAAGCCAGGCAAGGTGGTCTTCTTCATATCCTTGGACATCAGTAAGATAACAAATGGCCTTTTCGGGTTCACTAAGACTCGGAAAGGGATGGTATATCCATTTGTCCTGCCACTTCCCGAAGTGCATAACATTATTCATGCGCCGTTTAATGAGTAGCAACTTTAACTTGGAGTCGGACAGTCGCGGATTCTCCCTTTTAGCATTTTCCCATTCCTTGCGAACAGCAGCCATCGCCTGGCGCTTCTCATTGATTGTAAGGTACTTGTTGATCCTGACATAGAAGGCATCGCAGTTTTTCTCTTTAATCCCATCGACAAAAGCACTCAGACAGGCCGCTCTCATCCCAGAGTCCTGATCCAAGAAGAACCTTACCTTCTCAACGCCGCCGAAAAGCTGTCTCAGGAAGAAGAAGTGCCCATAAAGAGTATATTCCGCATGCACCTGCATCCCATCCGCCGGTAGCCGTGTGTTAAAGTCCTTTTCTTCAAAAACCTCGATATCCTCCCGTTCCTGTGCTTCACTATAGGCACTGGCAATCCCTTCCTGCAGGGTGCCATAAGTTTCAATCCCGCGTCTCTTTAAACTTGCCCTACTAGATTCATCGTAATCTTCTGGCAGCCACACACGAGCGTGCTTTCTAAAAGGTATCTTCATCTCAAGGTCTCCGGACTCTTTGGCATCGCGGGATGTTGCTATGGCATCGATATCCGGGTCAAAGTTAAGGTGAAGACCAAATACATATCCGGTTTTGTTGTCGGCACTGCCCACCGCATGGAGCACGATATTGCGCTTGTCTGCTGAATCAGACCAGTTGACCATGTAATTCTGCCTGTCTGTGCCAATATATAACCGTCTGATGGGAAACCCGTCAAGCAGTTTGCGTTCCTTGGAAGCGGCGAAAGCAAGGCACTGCTTGTGGAGGAAGTCAATCTTCCAATAAAGAGCATTCATGGAGCCAAGTCCCGCAACTTCGCAAATACGCATGAATGGGACCTTGTTCATGAGCAGTTTAAATATCATTGCATTTTTATGTGGTTTTTTCTGCCGGGTAGTCGGTTTGCCGACAGAGAATACTTTGCTGCACAGGCGACATCGATACCTTTGAGACCCGGCCTTGGTTTTCCCGAAAGATGCGTAACTTTTCGGCGTTGATATAGAGACTGAGTGGTTCTGACATCCCAGATTAGGGCATGAGATCATCCCTTTCTCTGAGGTGAGATATCGGGACATACGATTAATCTCTTCAGTGATTGCAAGGTTGCTTTTAACGGTAGGATATTCGCCACATAGATTGCACTTTAGGAAAACAGATAGCGGCTCATCGCCGCCACTGAGGGTATAAGTGTCTCTTTCTTTCCCTTCGGAGTACTTTCCACGAGGCTGTTTCTGCTGGCTTGCAGGGTTCCCGAAGTTAGGGCATGCCGGATTCTTGCAGAAATTGACATGGACGTCCCCAACGGGAAGCGGAATCCGGAGTTTAGGCTTTACATCATTATTGTCCAATATATATCCCCTATCATCTCTGATAAGGGATATATATGTTCTTACTGGCTAAAAGTCAACACCTTTGTGAACGGGCTAGGCTTTTGCATCCCCCTTTTTTTTATAAGACTTATTTAGTTCCCGAAGGTGTCTCCGGGCTTGATCTCACTTGTCGCCCGTCTAATGATTGCAGCCGATCCGGCATCGGAGATAGAAAATACCTGCACAGTCCCAACTATGGGACGGGGATTAGTCCTTGAAATAACCGTAAATATATCGCCTATTTCTACGCCCTGACCGACGCCTGCGCTGAGATAGACTACATCATCTTTCCCGCTTTCAGCACGATTATTCCATATTCCGAGTACAATGCCGGAAATAGACGGCTTTCTCTCTATTGCGGGCGCAACTGGAAGCGATACAATATAATAGTCTATGATGTTGTCTCCGATATTAATCTCTTTGTAGGATTCGCTGATTATTGCTTTGGTCTTGCCGTTATCATCCCCGGTAACCACGGCAACTCCTGTGAGCTCTACCAGATAACCAGCGATCTCTTTGTCGTTGAGGGGGTTCGGGACGGCTTGTGGCTCTGTGATAACAAAATATTTATCGTCGGGATTAGCTTTTACTGCGGTACTAAGATAAATGGCGTCGCCATTCCCCAAAAGGGTTTGCCCAAGGGGTGAACTGATGATCTTACCCATTGGCTTTACGTCTTTTACAAAATATCCGCTCTGGAGCAGGACCTCCCTGCTTACTATAGGGCCCCTTCTGATGGCTGGAACGAACCGGGAAGAGGCGAGGGAACCGGGAGTTATCAACTTTCTTTTTGTATCCAGCCGCACTGTTTTATCGGAGCGGAATTCTTCTTTCAATAACTCAGATGGGATAAGGACTTTCTCGTTGGGATAGATCAAATGAGGGTTGTGAATGTGTGGATTGGCTTTCCAGAGTTTTGGCCAAAGGAACGGGTCTTTGAGTTTGCCCGAAGAGATATCCCAGAGTGTGTCTCCTTTCTGGACGGTATATTCGAGACCCTCATCGGCCGCCATAAGTGCGACCGGAATCGAGAGTAGAAGGATTACACAGAACACAGCAACCAAACAGGCTCTTTTTATCTTTTTCATCGTCCCTCCTGGACACATAGGTTATTTCATCAATTAGCCAGTTACTGCAATTATAGATTGTTTTATCACATCCAGCAAGTGATTCAGATCACCAATGCGTATACTTAGAGGAGGCATTATGACGATCACATTCCCGAGGGGCCTGATAAGAACTCCATTTTCACGGGCTTTATAGGCAACCTTCCAGCCTATTCTATCTTCCCATGGGTAAGGGTCTTTAGTCCCCCTGTCCTTCACAAGTTCGACAGCTGCAATAAGCCCTTTTTGCCGCACATTTCCAACATGGGCCAGTTGCCCCATCTCTGCCAATTTGTTATCAATTATAGCACTTTTCTGGACCATTGTTGTGAGTGTTTTGTCTTTCGCAAATATATCGAGCGAGGCGATGGCAGCAGCGCAGGCAAGAGGATTACCGGTATAGGAGTGGCCGTGAAAAAAAGTCTTCATGTCCTTGAATTCCCCAAGAAATGCATCATAAACCTCATCGGTCGCCAAAGTGACCGCAAGGGGCATATAGCCGTTGGTGATTCCTTTCGACAGGCACATGATGTCGGGGACGATACTCTCATGCTCACATGCGAATATATTCCCCGTCCGTCCAAAGCCTGTCGCGACCTCATCTGCAATCAAAAGGGTGTTGTATTTTGTGCAGAGGTCTCTTACGCCGCTTAGATACCCGTTGGGCCAGACGATCATGCCCCCTGCAGCTTGGACGATCGGTTCGATGACAACGGCAGCGATTTCTTCTGCGTGGCCTTGGAGTAAATGTTCCATTTCTCTTAAGCAAGCAAAGGAGCATCCAGGATATATCCGCTTTAGTTCGCACCGGTAGCAATATGGGGAGGGAGCTTGGTAGGTTTTGAAAAGAAGGGGTTTGAAAACGCTATGAAAAATATCGACACCGCCGACGCTCATCGCTCCGATGGTGTCGCCATGATAGCCATTTTTGAGCGAGAGAAATGAGTTCCGTTTAGATCCCCCCCTGTGAATCCAGTACTGATAGGCCATTTTAAGTGCAACTTCGACCGCAGTGGAGCCGTTGTCGGAATAGAAGACTTTTGATAAACGTAAATTAAGGCCATTAAAAGAAGCGTCTGTAAGCCCTATAAGCTTCTCAGCGAGGTCAATCGAAGGGACATTGCTGAGGCCCAGCAGAGTCGAATGGGCGATCTTGTCGAGTTGCATGCGGATTGCATCGTCGATCTCTCTTCTGCGGTGGCCGTGAATATTTACCCAAAGCGAAGACACGCCATCAATATACCATCGTCCAAATGTATCTTTAACAAAGCAGTCACGGCCCTCAGTGATGATGATGGGCTTTTCGTCAAGCCAATCCTTCATCTGGGTAAAGGGGTGCCAAATGTATTTCTTATCTGTTTCTTCGAGTCGGAGTATTTGATCGAGATAGCTCACAGCACCTCATCTCTCAGATGCAAGTCCCATGATCTCCCTGACAACCTTCATGGTTTCTTCGGCGACTATTGTCGCCTTCTCGGAACCCTTTTTCGCGATGGCATAAAGCATGTCCGGATTATTTATCAGATCAGCACGCCTCTTCCATATCGGTTCGAGATAAGCAAATACATTCTTGATAAGAACTTTCTTGCATTCAATGCACCCTATGCCGGCAGTCCTGCATCCATGGGTGATGTATTCGATCTCCTCCGGTGAAGAGAATATCTTGTGTAGATGATAGACAGGGGATAATTCAGGGTCGCCGATATCGGTCTTTCTCTTGCGGGCCGGGTCGGTCATCATGGTCCGTATCTTTTGCTCTATAACTTCGGGGGTATCGCTGAGATAAATTGCGTTGTCGTAACTCTTCGACATCTTCCTTCCATCGAGACCGGGCACTTTCGGAAACTCAGTGAGCAGGCCTTCGGGTTCGGGGAATACCTCGCGATATTGAAAATTGAACCTGCGCGCGATTTCACGCGAAATCTCTAGGTGAGGCAATTGATCAATGCCGACCGGTACATGCTTTGCTCGATACATGATGATATCGGCGGTTTGCAATACCGGATATCCCAGGAACCCGTAGGTAGAAAGATCCTTTTCCTTGAGTTCCAACTGCTTCTCTTTATAAGTGGGGACCCTTTCGAGCCAGCCTAGCGGAGTGATCATCGACAGCAGCAGGTGCAGTTCCGCATGTTGCGGGACCATCGACTGGATGAAGATAGTCGACTTCTCAGGATCGAGACCGGCTGCTATGAAATTGACGAGAAGATCTTTCGTGCTCTCCTTTATAGAAGCAGGATTTGCATAACTTGTAGTGAGCGCATGCCAGTCGGCTACAAAATAGAAACAGTCGTATTTATCCTGCAAATTCACCCAGTTGTTCAGCGCCCCGACAAGATTGCCCAGATGCACCTTGCCGCTGGCCTGCATGCCGCTCAATACACGCTCTTTCTGCATTATCCCTCCTTCAATGCATATGCCGCTTACAACAAATTCAAAAGGCTGAAGACAAACAATATTACCGGATATATGATAACGTCGGCTATGTGCGTTATCAGAAGACCCAAAACGATAATAAATCCGAAAGGCTCGATGCGTCCCAACGTCATTGCCTGTTGATAAGGCAGCAGGCCCATCAGAACCCTCCCGCCGTCGAGGGGAGGGATTGGTATCATATTGAAGACTGCTAGCACCACGTTTATAACTATGCTCGCCTGAAGCATCATGGCAAGCGGCTTAAATATCACTGTGACTGTTGACGACGGGAGCAACATCGACATGGGGTCCATAACATGTTTCAGCAACAGGACACTGACGATTGCAAGGAGAATATTCGTTAGTGGACCGGCAGCAGCAGAGATGGCCATGTCGCGCTTGGGATTTTTAAAATTGAGGGGATTGATTGGTACAGGCTTTGCGTAGCCGAACACAAACTGTCCGTTAGTAAAGGCATAAAGGAACAGAGGCATTAAAATAGTGCCGAAGGGATCGATATGAGATATCGGGTTCAGCGTCAGGCGTCCCATCATCCTTGCCGTAGGATCGCCCAACTTGTTTGCTACGAAACCGTGCGAAACCTCATGAAGAATCACCGCCATGAGGATAGGAATGATTGATATGACGATTTGCTGAATTATATGTCCAAAATCCATTGAGGTCTCGATACTACTTCACCCGCACCAAGACCTCGTCGGGATTTACCATATCGCCCTCGGAGACGTAAATGGTCTCGACAGTGCCGTCTATCGGGGTATGGATTTCGTTTTCCATCTTCATAGCTTCAACGATAAGAATGGTATCACCGGCCTTTACCTTCTCGCCTTTTTTAATCTTTATTTTCACCACCGAACCCGGCATGGCAGTAGTAATGTCACCGGGCTCCTGGGCTTTCGGCCGTATCGATTGCCCTGTGGCCTTCATGTCAATTTTCCCCTCGTCGGTCGCGATTACTTCGACTAGCGGTTCAACGAGAACCTCGACTAGCTGGTTGTCGACATAAAGGAAATAAGGCCGCTTACCCTCGGATTTATGGCCTTTCCCCCCGACCTTAATGTGATATGCTTCTCCATGGACATGAATCATGAACTCCGATGGTGCGAGCTGAGCTCCTTCTGCCTTGGATTGCAGGTCATCAGACTTGGGTTCCTCGGCGGGGAACCCCTTTTCCCTGAGTCCCACAAACTCAAGGAATATCTTTGGGAAAAGCGCATATGATAGAACGTCTTCTTCGCTCTTTGCTTTATCTCCCAGTTCCTTGCGTGCGTTTTCAAGCTCGGGTTCCAGGAGTTTAGCGGGTCTGACGGTAATTACTTCTTCATCCCCCAACACCTTCGCCCGCAACTCTTCGCTGACCGGAGCAGGAGGCTTTCCGTAAAGGCCTTTGAGATAATTCTTCGTTTCGCTTGTGACGACCTTATAGCGTTCGCCGGTAAGCACATTGAGCGTTGCTTGCGTGCCGACGATCTGACTCGAAGGTGTTACAAGGGGTGGATACCCGAACTCCTCCCTCACTTTCGGCACTTCGTTCATCACCTCTTCCATACGGTCAAGAGCGTTCTGGTCCCGGAGCTGATTTGCTAGATTGGAGAGCATGCCTCCCGGCACCTGATATATGAGCGCATTGGGATCGACGCCGGTGTATGCGCTTTCAAAGGCTTGGTATTTCTTTCTCACATTTCTGAAATGCTCGGCGATCTCGCTCATGGTCCTGAAATCGCATGAGGGATCGTAAACTGTGTCACGCAGGATGTTGCAGATCGTCTCGAGCGGTGGCTGGCTCGTTCCTGACGCCATGGATGAGATAGAGGTGTCTATGATATCGACGCCCGCCTCAATTGCCTTCAGCGTTGTAGCGACGGCCATGCCGCTAGTATCGTGAGTATGCAGGTGAATCGGTAGGGCAACTTTCTGTTTAAGCTTCCAGACGAGGTCAAATGCATCTAATGGAGAGAGCAACCCAGCCATGTCCTTTATGCAGATGGTGTCGGCACCCATGTCTTCAAGCCTCTGAGCGAGGTCAACAAAGAAATCGTTAGTATAAATCGGGCCGAGGGTATAGCAGAAAGCGGCTTCAACCTTGCCGCCATGTTTGAGGGTTGCTTTGACCGCTGTTTTGATGTTTCTGAGATCGTTCAGGGCATCGAATATCCTTGCCACGGTGATACCGTTTTCGATCATTTTTGCAACGAATCTTTCAACAACGTCGTCGGCATAATGTCGGTATCCAACCACATTCTGGCCCCTGAGTAGCATCTGGAGAGGTGTCTTTTTGAAGGCAGCTTTCAACGCTCGCAGCCTCTCCCAAGGGTCTTCTCGAAGGAACCTAAGGCAGGTGTCAAAGGTCGCACCTCCCCAGACTTCGACAGACCAGAAGCCGAGAGAGTCGACCTTTTCGGCTATCGGCAGCAGGTCCTCAAGGTGCATCCTTGTAGCCAGAAGGCTTTGATGTGCGTCCCTAAAGGTGGTATCCATGATCTTTATAGGTTTCATCATAGGTTTCATTGTCTTCACCTCAATATTTGAAGCACGAAATATGAAGTAGGAAGCAACAAGTAAAAGACAAAATCAGAATGACAGCACACATGACTTCTTCGCTCTTTGCCTTCCCACTTTTTACTCTTTACTTCTTGCTTCTCACTTGGTTTTATAGTTTGCTGTGCGCAACAACGGCAGCAGCAATGCTTACTACAAGGTCCATAGGGTCACGGTCCTGCCAGTAGAGAAGGAGCGGTAGGCGCTCCTCTATATAATTTGTGCTGAATTCACCGCTTCTGAAGATTCGATCGTCCATTATCTGGATGTAGAAAGGTATAGTGGTTTTGATTCCGCGGATAACATATTCGCCAAGGCAACGGCGCATCCGGCTTACCGCTTCATCCCAAGTCCTTCCCCACACGACCTGTTTCAGTAGCATGGAGTCATAATAAGGAGGTACCGTGTAGCCTCTGTAAACATGACCGTCTATCCTCACTCCGAATCCACCTGGTGAATAATAGGACGTAACAGTACCGGTGACGGGCATGAAATCATTAAGTGGGTCTTCTGCATTGATTCTGCATTGAATCGCGTAACCGGAGAGAGTTATCTCTTTCTGAGTGAAAGATAGCCTCTCCCCGGCGGCGGATCTGATCATCGTCTGGACAAGGTCTATTCCGGTGATCTCTTCGGTGATAGTGTGTTCCACCTGTATCCTCGTGTTCATTTCGAGGAAATAGAAGTTCCTTTCTTTATCAACAAGGAACTCGACGGTTCCTACGCTGTCATAATTTACTGATCGGGCGGCCTTGAGAGCGGCTTCGCCCATCTCCTGCCTCAGGGTCTCGTCAAGTAAGAGAGATGGGGCTATCTCGATCAGCTTTTGGTGCCTCCTTTGGATCGAGCAGTCCCGCTCGCCCAGGTGCACGATGGTGCCGAACTTGTCGGCCACAATCTGGAATTCAATATGATGTGGTTCTTCGAGGTACTTTTCGATGAAGACGCTGCTGTTACCAAAGGCCTTAAAGGCCTCTGACTGGGCAATCGGCATCTGGCGCTTGACATCGGCGTCGCCTCGGCAGACTCTGAGTCCCCTGCCGCCGCCGCCTGCCGATGCCTTCAACATGACAGGGTATCCGATCTCTCTAGCTGTCTTTAATGCTTCTTTCATGTCCCCGATGGCTTCGGAGCCTGGGATCACGGGCACCCCGAGGGATTTCATCCTGTTTCGGGCCTCGATCTTAAGGCCCATTCCCATTATCGCTTGCGGAGATGGACCGATGAAAGTGATACCGGCTTCAGCACAGGCCTTGGCAAAGTCCGCATTCTCGGACAAAAATCCGTAGCCTGGGTGTATGGCATCAGCTCCGACCTGTTTTGCTAGAT
Organism: uncultured Nitrospiraceae bacterium; assembly: GCA_963727805.1. Taxonomy (GTDB): domain Bacteria; phylum Nitrospirota; class Thermodesulfovibrionia; order Thermodesulfovibrionales; family Dissulfurispiraceae; genus Fen-1308. The sequence continues at coordinate 1,220,465 of CAVSHF010000005.1, read as the reverse complement.
CCACAATGCCGTAAATGTTCAGGTAGCCGCTGACAGGTCCCGGCCCCACAAGGTAGCCTTCGTCCGCTTTCTTAACAAAACGGGCGGTCGAGTCTGCCTCGGAGTGGATAGCAACGGTCCTTATGCCGAGCTCCTTGCAGGCCCTTATAATCCTTAGGGCGATCTCTCCCCTATTTGCAATTAACACTTTTTTGAACATAAGACTATATTATTACATTTTTTGCCCTGTAATTTGAACTACAATTATAACACGTATTGAAAAGTGCCGATATTGTATAATTGATGACAACCTATTGCACCGGAGGGGAAATGGACGAAATAGCCTTAAAAACACTGAAAAAACATCTCGATGAATCAAATTACAGGAAATTGATGGGGGTGGATAATCAGGATCTTCAGCGGTTTGTTGCAGAATATATAAATCTCTGCAAGCCCGACAGCGTCTTCGTCAATGACGACACCAGTGAATCTATCGCTTATGTGAGAAACGCATCGATCAAGGCGGGAGAAGAGGGCAGCCTCGCCATTAGCGGACATACTTTTCACTTCGACAATAGCGGGGATCAGGGGCGCGACAAAAAGAACACACGGATTCTTGTGCCCAAAGGTGTCGACCTGGGTCCTGCGATCGACACCAAGGACCGGGACGAGGGGTATGCTGAAGTGCATGAAATCCTCAAGAATATCATGAAGGGCAAGCAACTCTTTATCTCCTTTTATTGCCTCGGCCCCTCTAATTCGCCTTTTACTATTCCATGTGTTCAACTCACCGATTCCAGCTATGTTGTTCATAATGAATTTCTCCTTTACAGGTCCGGATACCAAGAGTTTGTAACCAGAGCAAGCAACGGGATGCTTACAGGGTTCTTCAAGTTTGTTCATTCACAGGGAGAGGTTGATGAGCGGAAGGTGAGTAAGAATCTCGATAAAAGGCGGATTTATGTCGACCTCTATCACGACACGGTATATAGTACCAACACGCAATATGGCGGCAACTCGATCGGCCTCAAGAAGCTTGCGATGCGGCTAGCGATCCGCAAGGCATCGGAACAAGGGTGGTTGACAGAGCACATGCTTGTCCTCGGTATTCAAGGCCCGAAAGGCAGGACTACCTATTTCACTGGTGCGTATCCTTCGATGTGCGGGAAGACTTCGACGGCGATGCTCGAAGGCGAGAGCATCGTGGGCGACGACATCACCTATCTAAGGAAATTGGAGGGAGAAGTCCGCGCCGTCAATACCGAACGCGGCATGTTCGGAATCATACAGGGCGTCAATTCCAAAGACGACCCATTACTCTGGAATGCCCTCAATTCGCCAGGAGAAATCATCTTTTCGAACGTGCTGGTAACTGAATCCGGTGACCTGTATTGGATAGATAAGGACGGCGAAGCGCCATCCAAGGGATGGAATTATGCGGGTGAGTGGTTCCCCGGTAAGCTCGATGCCAAAGGGAAGAAGATCCCGCCGTCACATCCCAATGCGCGGTTCACCATGGGCCTCGGCACTCTAAAGAATGTTGATCCTCATCTCGATGATCCCAATGGTCTCCCTATCGGCGGCATTGTTTACGGCGGCAGGGATTCTGACACCTGTGTGCCGGTAGAGGAGGCTTTTGACTGGGTGCATGGCATTATTACCAAAGGTGCGGGTCTTGAGTCCGAGACGACTGCGGCAACGCTCGGCGCGGAGGGAGTGCGCGAAATTAACCCGATGGCTAATCTCGACTTTCTGTCGGTGCCGGTAGGAAGGTATATCGAGATGAACATCAAGTTCGGCGAGTGGCTGAGCAGGACGCCGCCGATCTTTTCAGTCAATTATTTCCTGCTGGACAAGAGCGGCAACTGGCTGAATGAACGCAATGACAAAAAAGTATGGTTTGAGTGGATGGAATTGCGAGTCAATAAAGAAGTCGACGCGATTGAAACTCCAACTGGCCGAATTCCACTTTATGCCGACCTTCAGCGTCTTTTCAACGAGTCTCTGAAGAAGAATTACTCCGAAGCCGCTTACGTTAAACAGTTTACGGTTCGCATACCTGAAAATCTTGCTAAGATTGAGCGTATTGTGAAATTTTATAAAACGCAGGTGACAGACACGCCGGGAATCCTTTTTGAGGTGCTTGAAGCCCAGAAGAAACGGCTGATGAAGGCGAAAATACAGTTCGGCGACTACATACCGCCGTCTGTGTTAATGAAATAATAAACGGGAGGCTTCTATGGCGCGGGTTTATATTCTCGTTAATGTGATGCCAGGTAGAGATAGGGGAATCAGGGACACACTGAGAGGTATTAAGGGGGTATCCATGGCCGATGTAGTAACCGGCCATTATGACATTGTTGCAGTACTCGAGGCCAATACTATGTCCGATGTCTTCGACAATATCCTCAAAAAGGTGAGGGCCATCAAAGGTATTAACCGCACCGAAACCTTTGTGGCAGTGGAATAAGGGGAATGAGATCTCGGCCGTCCCTAGCAGATCGGAGAAAGACTTCTTCTAAAGTAAAGGGCCATAAAGAGCTCTGTTTCAGGCACTCTGATCTCTCACATGACTTTGCCATCTATAGTATTGATGCGGAGCGAGCAGAGAGGTTGAGAGAGGTCCTGCAGACCCTCTACGAGGTGAACAAGAGGGTCCCCATTATTGTCGAAGGTCGCAGGGATACCGAGGCTTTACGCAGGATCGGGCTGGTGGGGGACATCATTACGCTTCATGCGGGAAAAGGGCTTTATGAATTCTGCGAAGGAATCGCCGAAGAGTTCCATCATGTAATCCTCCTAATGGACTGGGACGACAAGGGGGAAAAACTCTTTCGGACGCTGGCGGAAGACCTCAAAGGGCTATGGGAAGAATTCGCGCCATTAAGAGAAATCATAAGGGTCCTATGCCAGAAGGACATTAAGGACATCGAAGGCATTCCGGGTCTCTTTGAAAGACTTGTGGGAACGGCTGTGAAGGTGGGAGAGGAATGCTCATAAAGTCACCGTTCTGAGGGAGGAATCAAATATGTCAAGGGAGGCATTTTAGATCAACATGCATGTTTATTTAAATGATAAGGTTGTTGCGTCATCGGAGGCAAAGATATCGGTCTTCGATCACGGTTTTTTGTACGGGGACGGCGTATACGAAACGATGCGCGCCTATGACGGCGTCGTATTCATGGTCGACGAACACATCCTGAGACTTTTCCGCTCTGCCTCTCTCATCGGGCTCGACATCGGGAAGTCTATCGAAGAAGTGAAACTCGCTATTTTTGAAATAGTTCATGCGAACAGACTGGCCAATGCTTATATCCGGTTAACGATATCGCGGGGTGAAGGACCTATAGGCCTAGATCCGGCTCTCTGCAGGGTGCCAACATTTGTGGTTATGGCTCATGATTTCAGGAATTATCCGCGAGCATACTATGATGAGGGCTTAAAGCTTATCATCTCCTCGGTGAGAAGAAATAGTAAGGAAGCCCTCAACCCTCAGATCAAATCGCTCAATTTTCTGAACAATATCCTGGCGAAAATAGAAGCGATAAAGGCTGATGTTGAGGAGGCAATCATGCTGAATGCCGAGGGATACCTTGCCGAAGGAACGATAAGCAATATCTTCTTCGTGAAGGATGACATCCTCTGTACGCCCTCGGTCGAATGCGGTATTCTTGACGGCATTACGAGGGCTATCATCCTCGACCTTGCTGTAAGAAATGGCGTGACAGTGAGGGAAGGGAAGTTCCTGCCCGAGGATCTTTTCGCTGCTTCGGAAGTCCTTATTACGAATACGACCATGGAGGTAATGCCTGTCCGGCGAGTTAATAGCACTTACTTTAAGGCCGGCGACATAGCAAGGCTTCTTCTTAAGAAATACCGGGAGGAAGTAAACGGACAGCTCAGGGAGAAAAAAGGCGAAAGTCCGTTGTTGTGGTAATAATAACTGACTTGTTGCCTTCCAGCACCGGACCCGGCGAAGGTATCAGGATTCCAATTTATCCCGCTTTCATTTGCCGATCATGCTTCTCCAGCTGTCACTTTCCTGATTGCCGATCGACATTTGGTCATGTGGGGACTCTACCATGAAGTATTTACCGTCCGCTCAGGGCCTCTATTCTGGTATATTGTAGTAAAGATAAAGGGAGACAACAGAGAAGAGCACCGGCACTATCCACGGCGCCATGATGGGAGGGACGGTGCCCGAATATCCCAGAGAAAGAGAGAATGAGTAACCCAGCCAGTAAAGAACGCTGATCAACAGACCCATTCCTGCCGATATGACTCCCGCATTCGAGTGGGTCCCATGACTCTTAATCCTGAAGATTTTTTCGATGCCTTTTTGTTCTCCACCAATGGACAACGATATGCCGAGGAGAAGCATGAAGAGGTTGACGATGGGGTATGAAAGACGCGATCCGAGGTCGACCGAAAGCTTTACGTTGCGAAATCCGGCCTCCGCCAACCTGTTCTTGTATCTGATGAGTTCTGTCAAGGTCATCTCTTCGACCTTGATTGAGTCCTCGCTGAAGATCTTAGGCGATTCGATCGCTGTATAAACCATCTCGGGCATCGATGAAACCTTACCGGTGGCGAGGTCATAGATGACTATGTTTTTCAATTTCCAGATGCCGTTTTCCCATGTGCCAGTCTCGGCGTCGATCCGCTCCTTTAATCCTTCTTCATCGAACTTGAAGATACTTACCCCTTTGGAGAGGTTTTGGGATGGCATGAAAAGTGCGATTTTTACAATCGATCCGTCTTTCCCCCGCATATATAGGGTGCCTTCTTTAAAAAATGCCATTCTTTTGCCCTTGCCTGTGATCTCGCTTGCTAACGACCGCACCTTCTTGGCAGTAACTGGTACGATAAATTCACCAAGTATGAACCCGGTCAATGTCAGAAGAACGCCGATGATGATGAAGGGGGCGAGAATTCTCTTCATCTTTCCTCCAGAGGTTTTTATTGCGACGACCTCCCTTCTTTTGATGGCCAGCGAAAAGATGAAGAGGCTGCTCAGCAAAGTAGTCATCGGCAGAAAATAGATGACATTGCGGGGAATGCTTGCGAGGGCGTATTGGAGCAACAGCTTGGAGGCAGGCCGGTATGGCATGAATTCTTCCATCTTGTCGATGAGACTGAGAACTCCGAAGAGAGCCGACATCCCGACAGTGAGGATAAAAAGCACCTTGAAGAAATCGGCGATATACATCCGCTGTATTTTGAGCGTCATCTTTTATTCACCCTCTCAAAAGCAAATATTGAAAAAGTCCCGAGCAGTATGAAGGAAAGCCAGGCCCCCACGAAATGAGGCAGGACACCAGAACGCGCAAGGTTCTCGCCATAGAGCATTACCGAATAATATGCGGCAAATACCAGCAGGCCGATCGTTAGACCTCCGAGCCTTCCTGTTTTCCCCGCGATCAATGCGAGTGAGGGACCGAGAAAGATGATAATCAGGCAGACACCTGGCATCGAGACTCGCCGGTATAACTCCAGGAGATATGGTATTTTCTTGTCAGGTGTGCTCTTTGATGCCGCAATCAGCTCCAAAGGAGTAAGTTCGCTGCTTCTTCTGTTGCCAGGCTCTATAGCGGGAGTAAGCCTGAAATAGTACGATCCGAATTTGATTTCAGTAAAGGAGTTCTTGCCGGTGATATAAACATGTCCGCCTGTGAGAGCGAAGCTGAGAGCGTCTGCTTCGGAAAGTATATGGCCCTCTTTGGCTACGATTATCTTCGGCTCGTCTTTTTTCCTCTCATCAACGATGAAGATACCGGAGAGAATGTCCGGTGCCGGCTTCTCTTTAACGAGCATCACCATATCTTTGAAAGAGGTGTTGAAGATACCCTCTTCAATCGCGAGAGGAGCCCTCGTTATCAGTATATTTGAAACTTTTTCTCTCAGCATGACGCTCCCTGCGGGGCCAAGGTAAAAACTCATCGAAAGGCTGACTGCGAAGCACGCGATGCCTAGATACACCACCGGTCGTGCAATAAGCCGGAAGGGCATCCCGATGTTTCGCATGATTACGAGTTCATTGTCGGCGGTCAATCTGAAATAAGTCAGAAGCACTGAAAGGAGCATTGCCATAGGTATGGTGAGGATAAAAAGCTGAGGCTGCAAAAAAAGAATGACTTGGGCGATATCCACCGGGGAAGCGCCGACGCTCGATAAGAGCCGGCTCAATCTAAGGAGCTTTTCCATCATCAGCGTAAAGTTCAGAAAGACAACCGACAACAGGAAAGAGAGGAGCAACTCCCTGAGAATGAAACGATGGAGTATGTACATAACCTACTAAAATATCCTATATCATGCCAAAAGGTCAAAATTTGCTTTTTGAAGCAATTTTAGATTATTCTAAAGGTATCAAAACTTTGGAGGTTCATGTGTTTACGATCACCGAGAAGGCGGCCGAAAAGGCCAAAATAGTCCTTGCGGAAGAAGGCAAGGCAGAGTGGGGACTCAGGGTTTACAACGCCGGCGGAGGATGCTGCGGTCCTTCCTTTGGGCTTGATATAGACGAGAAGGCTGCTGCTGAAGATCAGGTCTTCGAGAAGGACGGCCTTAAAGTCTTTGTTGATAGCGGCTGCATCGCGTCACTTGATGAAATGCAGCTCGACTACTTCGATGACGGCGAGCGGGCAGGCTTTATTCTGAGTGGTGGACCGGCCTCTTCGTGCGGTTCGGGCGGTCAGGCCTCATCATGCGGGTCCGGCTGCAGCAGTTGCTCATAAACAAATAATAAGTGAGTGAATGGGCAGATCGGCAAATCAATGGCCGGTCTGCTTCATTCACCTTCCAACTTGGTCACCAAGGCACTGATTTTTCCAGACACTGATATGTTCCCTGTACATCGATATAGAAGGCTGAGAAGCAATCCTGTCATCAGAAAGATGATTCGGGAGACCACCGTATCTCCCGACGATTTAATCTATCCCCTTTTTGTGACTTTCGGCAAAGGCGTCAGAAAAGAGATCTCCTCGATGCCGGGCTGCTATCAGGAGTCCGTGGATAAATTGGTCAGGAATGCAAAAGAGGTTTATTCCCTTGGCATCCAATCGATCATTCTCTTTGGAATACCCGAAGATAAGGATGAACTTGGGACCGGGGCTTATGCCGACGATGGCATCGTCCAGCAGGCAATCAGGGCAATAAAGGATACTGTTCCTGAGCTCTATGTCATTACCGATGTCTGCCTTTGCGAATACACGAGCCACGGCCATTGTGGCGTTATTGCCAAGGGGGATGTCGACAATGATGAGACTTTAAAGTTGCTGTCTCTCGAAGCCGTCTCCCATGCCAAGTCCGGCGCCGACATGGTGGCGCCTTCCGATATGATGGACGGCAGGGTGGCCGCCATACGATCAGCCCTCGATCAAGAGGGATTTGGTGGTACCCCGATCATGTCCTATGCCGCAAAGTATGCGTCAGCTTTTTATGGACCTTTCAGGGAAGCTGCAGAGTCTACACCGCAGTTCGGAGACAGACGCTCTTATCAGATGGACCCGGCAAACAGGCGCGAGGCGCTGAAAGAGGTCGCCATGGACATCGCCGAAGGTGCTGACATTGTCATGGTGAAGCCAGCTCTTGCTTATCTCGATATCATCTCCGACGTAAGAAACACCTTCAATCTCCCGGTTGCCGCCTATAACGTGAGCGGTGAATATTCCCTTGTGAAGGCTGCTGCACAGCTTGGATGGATCGATGAAGAGCGGGCAATGATGGAGATTCTTACATCGATCAGACGTGCAGGCGCCGACCTTGTCCTCACCTATTTCGCTAAAGAAGCGGCAAAAATACTCGGCTGATCAAATCAGTCTCGAGCTGTTCCTTCTAGCCCGCTTTCCCCGATCTGCAATTTCCGATACATTGAAGCGCATTGGCAATGTTTATACAATAGATATGCATAATCCCTGTATTCCATTTACCATTTACCATGAGAAATACAATGGGGCATCGAAAGAACGGGTGGGGGTGAATGGCACAATGGAAAAAATTATCTTCAGTCGGCCTAATCATCGCACTGATAATCTCTTTTTTTGCAAGCGAGGTGTGCGGTGCTGATAGGCCGACATATAAACGGACTATCCAGGACTATAGAATGCCCGATGTGACGCTGTTTAATCAGGATGGGGAAAATGTGAAAATAAAGGAGCTCGTAAAACAGGGCAAAGTAGTCATACTGGATTTTATCTTTGGAACAGGTACGACCATGTGTCCGGTTCTATCGGCCAGTTTTGTGAATTTCCAAAACAAACTTGGATCAGGTTCCGATAAGGTCCAACTGATCTCCATATCGATCGATCCGGAGCATGACACCCCAAGAGTTCTGAAGGGGTATCTCAAAAAGTTTCGCGCAAAACCCGGATGGGATTTCCTGACCGGGGGAAAAACGGATATCGAAAGTATTATGCACGCATTCAATGCCTATACTGTAGACAAAATGACACATTAGCCGCTTACCTTCCTGTATTCTCCGATCCAGGACCAGTGGTTCCGGATCGACGGTCTTGTAGCAACCTCGGAACTAATGGACGAATATCAGAAAGCACTAATAAATGACCCTAATGTCTGAGCATCGACCTGATTTCAAATTTCTGGTCGTCTAGATACTAGTGCCGCTGCTCTTAAGGGGCTTCTTTTCCGTTGTTGTTCCGGCCGCAGACGGTGCGTCGGCCAACGTTGCCGGACTGTCGATAGAAGAGGCCTTAAAACTCGGCGAGATGATGTATCGGGAAGGGGTTACTGCCATCCGGTGAGCCGATGGAGGCACTTGTTCAAGGAGATATTCCTGTCGATAGCACCATATTTTCCCGTGTAAGTTGCCGCTTGAGAAGCGGCTTGGAGTCGGTGGAAGGAGGGGTCATCACTTATCCGAAAGACGGTATAACTTTGTATAAGCCCATGACCAAGGTAGGGGTAAGGCGATTGCGTTATTCCTTAGCTATCTGCTGGGGTACATGAAAAGAAGAAGTTGCTTTTAAGCAACATGTATTGTTAGTTCTGAACATACAGTCATGCATATATCATCTTTCTGCGTACACTTTTGAAACCTGCTATAATATATCGCAATGAGTAATAGGCAAATAATCAGCAAGCTAAAATAATAGAATTTTCACTAACGCCCAACAAAACATTGTAAATATTAAAAGCATAAAGGATATCTTATGTATAATCAAGAATTCGATGAGGCAGTTGTAAGGACAAAAGATTTTGGTCTTGTCGCCCCGTCAATACTGCCTGTCTCACCAAATAGATTTTTTACAAAAGAAACCATGCAAGAACTCATGAAATCAATATTTAAAACAATTGGGCGGCCCAGTCCGGAAGAGTTGACAGCTCAATGCTTTGAGATCAATCATGGGATTAAGCTAATCATCGACGATTTTTTCAAGACGACTGCCATCTTCACCTTGGGCTGGGTCGAGGAACCATCAAACTGCTTTTCTAGATACACAGAAGAACAGCTAAAACAACTTCTTGTCAAGGGTATTGTAAACACAAATATTGGTCTCCACGCATGGATAACCATGCCCTCCATGGAAATATTCGACGCAACGCTTAACACCAAGATAGCAATAGCCACTAAGAAACCAGAGCTCTTATATGCAATAGCAGCAAGACATGTTGATGATCTGGCAGAAGGATTTGCTTATCACCCGATGCTTTTGGGAGATGATTACTTGAATAGACTGGGACTCTACCTTTATTAAGAGCGGAAAAGACAGGACGTATCCTTGTGGGCATTGCCGTTTATAGCATTAATAGCTTCCGAACTAAGTCACACAACTTTTGTTATTTATTTTTTCCCACATATCAAAGCCGGTTTATATACCTTGCCTTTCTGCGATATTTTCAAAACGGTTATTGTACTTCTAGGGTACTCACAATCAGCCTGTACTGTTACAAATGTATCTTGAGAAACCCAACAGATAAGATTTCTATGCTCGGCAACGGTGTCATCCTGCATCCGTGAAAAAACAGTCCCTGAAACCACGCACCTTAAGACTCCCACATGGAATGGCAACTTTTTGTCAGAAATCTCAATTCTCTTGTTGCCTGCTTCTTTTTCCAACCACCAAGCTGCCTGCGACTGCGAGTAAATGGCAGATGCAAGTAAGAATACCAACAGACCAAGGCAAACTTGTTTCATATTATGCCTCCTTATTATGTGTATTTAAGTCATGATAAACGGAATATACATCTTTCTTTGAGAAATGTACAATGATATATTATGATCTGTTTCTTTTTTCTGCAGCTGTTTGCAACTATGACATGACGGGCCATGTTGTATGTTACAATTAGGTACTGCCATATTATGCACTGGAAAATCACAAATCTCCAAACTCGTCTTTACCTGATTGCCGCCATTATCCTGATGGTTGGCCTGGGTAGCGCTATATTGATTTATCTGACAGCTGGGGATGCTTCGGAAAATTTATTGATTTATGAATTTGAACATTCCAACACGTATAGGCATAACCTGGAGCTTTATGCGGGGAAATGGAGTGTACTTGCAGATGAGTTTTCTCGCTGGTTTGATGGGTTATGGCATGGACGGTCACTCGCATTCACTGTAGCCTGTATTTTCATATTTATATCTTTTATTATTTTTTTTGTTGCCTATCACATGCCGACTGATACAACTGATGTTGCCGAAGGCGAAAACAAACAAGACAGAACCGATTGAGCAAGATATAAAGACTCGTACCATGCCTTTGCACGGTTCGCATGATAATCATAGTTTCGCCTAACCAATCTTAATCCCTCTGAAATATACTCTTTCGGGTGTCTTTAAAGCATCAGGCAACGCCTGCAGAGCGCTTTTTACCACGATAAACGTGGCCGGCTTTCCAACCTGCAATCCTCCGATTTTATCATCAACGCCAAGTAGTTTTGCTCCGTTAGTGGTAGCGCAGCGAATAACCTCATTTAGTGAAAACCCCGCTTCCATGAACAGCTTCATCTCTTTCGAGAATGCAGCGCCATGATGGACGCCGAGGCTTCCGCAGTCGGTGCCGATAGCCATGGGCACTCCGAGCTTTCGGGCGATACGCATTTGTCCGAGCTGATGGTCGAGGTTTCTTAATGCGATTTCTGTTTCCCGTGTTCCTTTTTTGATCTGCTCTGCATAAGCTTTCATGGTGCCGACTGTTGGGACCCAATAAATCCGGCGGTCTGCAAGAAGCTTGAGATTGTCCTCCCCCATGAAGAAGCCATGTTCTATAGAATGGCACCCAGCTTCGGCCGCATTCCTGACGGGTAAGCGACTGTTAGCGTGAACCATAGTTTTAAGCCCGAGCTTCGCTGCCTCCCTCACCGCTTCAGTCAGTTCTTCAAGGCTAAACTGGGGAGCAGTCTCTTTGCCGAAATCCATCAGGCTATTAATACCCGAATTAACGATCTTGACGTGATCTGGTTTCTCATTACTCTCAGAAATAGCTTGGGCTAGGGTTATCCCGTCAGACGGCGATCTGCCGATGAGGCTTCCATAACGACCCGCGGCATGCCATGCCCGGCCGGCGCATAGCATGAGTATCGGATTACGTGTGGTGGGCATCACTTCGCGTTTGTAGCGCAGTGCATGGCCACCGTAATCGCCACCGTCTCTCACGGTAAAAACGCCATGGTTAAGCTGAGCGGCAAGGTGACGTTTGATGATCGATCCTGCTTCATCAAAAGAATAGCTCAACTGACTTTTTCGAACAGAGGGATCAGTCGTGCCGGACATGAAGAGATGGACATGGCAATCAACGAGACCGGGGATAATAGTGCAGTCGCCCAAATCCTCGGTTCCAGAAGGGATACCACGCGTTTCCTCAACGCCTGTGATGAGGCCATCTTTAATAGTTATGAGGGCGCGCTCAAGAACTGGCCCACCGCTGCCGTCGATAAGGCTGCCGCAGAATAGATAAACAGGTTTATCCAAAGAGCCTGTCGTCACAATTTCCTCGTGAATCATAGCGATATCTCCTCATTATCATAGCGACAGAGGTAACAGATAGACAAGATGCTTTGCAATCATCCCCTCCCCCGACGACCTATGGCTCGCAAAGGAGGGGATAGGAGGGGGGCGTTTATTTTACCTTCAGTCTTTTCGTCCAGATTACGAGGCTTTCGATCAATTCCCTTATTTTGTCCTTCGTCTTCTCATCGGTTAATCGTCCCTTGCTATCGACTTTGTCGGAGACAAAAGGGACCATGACCTCTGGATCGATTACGGGGTGCATTTGCAGAAAGACGCAGCACTGGCGTAGATGGTATTGCGCCCGAGCAGTGCCAAGCATGCCTATCGACGCGCCCATGAATGCAACGGTCTTTTCTTGGAAGGCGTTGTCACCATAGGGGCGAGAGGCCCAGTCAATAGCATTCTTCAGGACGCCTGGTATCGAATAGTTGTATTCCGGCGTGGCCACCAGAAGAGCATCAGCGCTTCTGATCTTTGTCTTGAAATCAGTTACCTTCTGCGGCGGGTTACCCTCGAGGTCCTGATTGAAGGGGGGAATCCCTTCAAGGTCAAATGTATCCATTTCGACACCTTCGGGGAGCAACTCCAGGGCTGCGCGAAGAAGGGCTTTGTTGTATGAATCTTTTCTGAGACTGCCGGCAAAGCCGAGAATCCTAAATCCTTCTTTTGCTGCCATGTTTGTTCCTCCGTTGGCTGAATCGATTATGATTTTTTATTTCGCTAATTATTATGCCTACCTATTCATGCTATTAAGATTTTGAATGGTATTCAACAAGAGATGCCAGTGAGATGAATTTGGCATATCAGCTGTTGATTGAATTGTAACCAATAATTTGGTACATCTATAACAAATACATGACGTCACCTCTAATCGTAAAGAATATCCTGCCTCTGCTCATACTATTGGGCATTTTTTTGCCTGGTTCCTCAACGGGACATCAGGAAGTCATTTCGCGGGATATAGGCATCTCTGAAAAAACGGGAGATTACATCCCTCTCGATCTCACTTTTCGTGACGAAAATGGTGCATTCATGAAGTTGCGTGATATCATCAGGAAGCCGACGATATTGACGTTTGTATATTTAACCTGCGACCGTATTTGTCCACAGGCACTCGGTGGACTTGCCGCTGCAATGGGGAATGTCAAACTCACTCCTGGGATGGAATATCAGCTGATAACTATAAGCTTCGATGAAAGAGATGATCCGGATATCGCACGTGAAAAAAAAGTAAATTATGTCAAGGCGACGGGAATGCATTTCCCTCAGGATGCGTGGAAGTTTCTGACGGGGGACAGAGAGAGTATCAGGAGTATTACCGATGCGATCGGCTTTCATTTTCAGCAGGACGGGCACGGGTTTATACATCCGGTCGTACTGATTTTTCTATCGGCGGAAGGAAGGATAACTGGCTATGATTATCTGTCAAAATATCAATACGGGGTCGAATATCCCATCATATTTTCACCAGCCGAACTGACTCTGGAACTTGCCAATGCATCACGAGGGACGGTCATGTCCAGTCTGAAAAAGCAAGTTTTGTATTGTTTCTCGCACCAGCCGGCAAACCAGGACCGTTTTTTCATGCTCCTGTCTGTCGCTGGAGTGGTAACACTCCTTGCAATGATCGGCCTTTTTGTTTACCTTAAAACGACGGGCAGAAAAAGGGATTTGGAAAGCGGCAAGGTCAATGGAAAATAAGGCGTCTAAAGAGATCAGTTTCTACGAAGAGAGTAGCAGATATCCAGGCATACTTGCTTGGCTGATGTCGACAGACCATAAGAGAATCGGAATTATGTACCTGGGAGCGCTCCTGAGCTTCTTTTCAGTCGGGGTGGCGCTCGGTGTCCTCATACGACTGAGCCTCATTGCGCCGGGAGCAATCCTCAACGCGCAGCAGTATAACGAAGTATTTACAGTGCACGGGATCATCCAGATATTTCTCTTCATAATACCAGGTATCCCTGTAGCCTTCGGCAACTTCCTTCTGCCAATCATGATCGGGGCGAGAGACGTTGCATTCCCGCGGCTTAACCGATTTACTCTGTGGCTCTACCTGGCAGGAGCTTCCGTCGTAGTGCTCGCCTTGTTTATCAACGGAGCGCCGCCCGACACGGGCTGGACTTTTTACGCCCCATACAGTATCAGGACAAAAGCCAATGTTTCGCTAGCTGTACTTGGGGTCTTCGTCCTTGGTTTCTCCTCAATTTTTACCGGTCTGAATTTTGTCACTACCATCCACCGCATGAGGGCACCTGGCATGAAGTGGTTCCGCCTACCGCTCTTTATCTGGACCCTCTATGCTACCGGCTGGGTGCAGATACTCGCTACCCCCGTTCTCGCTATTACGCTCGTCTTCATTGTCCTTGGCCGGGTGTTCGGCGTCGGGTTTTTCGATCCCTCCAGAGGCGGCGATCCTATTCTCTATGAACATCTCTTCTGGGTCTATTCTCACCCCGCCGTCTACATTATGGTCTTGCCTGCCATGGGCATTATCAGCGAGATTATGCCCACCTTTTCAAAGCGAAAGATCTTCGGCTACAAGGCAGTTGTCTTTTCAGCCCTGGCGATTGCTACGGTCGGATATTTCGTTTGGGGGCATCACATGTTTACGAGCGGCATGAGTGATACAGCTAGGATTGTCTTTTCTTTCATCACCTTTCTGGTCGCAGTTCCGAGTGGGGTGAAGGTCTTCAACTGGATAGCTACTCTCTACAAGGGGTCGATCCAGATTGACTCGCCGCTCCTCTTCGCCCTATCGTTCATCTTTCTCTTTTCGATCGGCGGTCTGACCGGTCTTATCATTGGCTCGCTCGCACCAAACCTGCACGTCCACGGCACCTATTTCATCGTGGCCCATTTCCACTATGTCATGTTCGGCGGTGTCGGCTTTGCGTTTCTTGCGGGACTGCATTATTGGTATCCCAAGATGTTCGGCAAGATGTTCAACGAGAAGGCTGCGAAAATTGGTTGGTTTTTCTTCTTCGTCGGATTTAACGTGCTTTATTTCAGCATGTTTATCCTGGGATACAACGGCATGCCGAGGAGATACTTCGACCCGCCGCCGCAGTACCATTCCGGGGAGATGGTTTCTACAGTTGGTTCATGGCTGCTGGCTATTGGTCTGATTATTATTTTCGGCAATCTGATCAGGGCGCTCTTCAGCGGTCCGAAGGCATCAGCAAATCCATGGGGAGGGCGGACCCTTGAGTGGAGTATACCGTCACCGCCACCCTATGAAAACTTTATCGAAACGCCGGTGATTACCGAGGCGCCATATAGCTTTGGAAAAAAATAACAATCTGGGAGCTACGGTACCAGTGACAGAGTTGGGTCGCATCGACTATGCGGGAAAGAAGATCGGCATGTGGCTCTTCCTTTTTACCGAACTGCTCTTCTTCGGCGGAATGTTTCTGCTCTATGCGGTCTATCGATCACGTTATCCTGCGGAGTTCCATTTGGCGGCCCAGGAGGAAAACCTCCTGCTGGGGTCGATCAATACCATGGTCCTTCTTAGCAGCAGTCTTACCATCGCCGTTGCTATCGCAGCAATTAAGAAGGGTAACAGACGGCTCTCATCTCTTATGCAAATGGCAACGATACTGTTCGCAGGTTGCTTTCTCATCATCAAATACTTTGAGTGGGGAGCCAAAATCTCGAAAGGGATCTATCCAAATTCTCCGATTCTTTTGGCGCGTGAAAAGGGAGACATTCTCTTCTTCGGCCTCTACTTTGTGATGACTGGCATTCATGGTCTCCATGTGCTGCTCGGTATTATCGTGATAGCGATCATGCTTTTTTATACTAGGCGTGGAGTCCTCGACAAAGACAATTTCGCAAAGCTCGAAAACACCGGGCTCTATTGGCATTTTGTGGATATTGTTTGGATATATCTCTTCCCGCTTTTCTATCTGATAACATAGGATCGATTGTGGAGTGAACGAAATGGACAGAGACGATTCTCAACCTCAGACCGTCGGATACAGCCATTACACCTACGTATGGGGAGCACTCCTGGTGCTTCTCGGGATGACTATCGCAATTGCACGGTTCGAACTTCTTGCGAGCTACAGTGTCCTTGGAAGCCTTGTTATCGCTACAGTAAAGGCCAGCCTAGTGCTCACCTATTTCATGCATCTGAGATATGAAGGATGGGTGGTGAAAGGCATGCTGCTGCTCGCCATCGGGGCTCTTACGTTGATCATCGCCCTGACCTTCGTCGATACCTGGTACCGGTGAGGCCCTCCATGTTCTTCGGTCCGGCGATTTCGACTGGCAAGGTAGACGAAGCCTTCTTCTATATCGTCGGGATTTCCGTCGTCCTACTGGTTATTGTGACTATCGTCATGCTTGTTTTCGTGATTAAGTTTAACAGCAAACGCCATCCAGACCCCGAGGAAGTGAAGGATAGCCTCTGGCTCGAGATAGTCTGGACGGCCGTTCCGACGGCACTTGCCCTTTCTATGTTTTATTTCGGTTGGGTGAATTTTGAATTTATCAGGACGCCGCCGAAAAACGCCATGATCATTAATGTTATATCGCGCCAGTGGTCTTGGCTTTTTGTTTACGGAAACGGCAGGAAAAGCGACGTACTGAGGGTGCCGCTGAACAAGCCAGTGAAACTGATATTGATGTCGGAGGACGTCATTCACAGCCTCTACATTCCAGCATTCAGGATAAAGGAAGACTGTGTTCCCGGCATGAAGACCTATATCTGGTTCAATGCCGACGAGGAAGGCACTTACGATATTTATTGTACTGAATATTGTGGAGTTGAACATTCACACATGCTATCGAAGGTGATCGTGATGCCGGTAGCCGAGTTTGACAAATGGTATTCTGGTGCAGAGGCAGCAGGTGTCGCTGCGCTGGGGCAAAAACTTGTCGGAGAGAAGGGATGCCTGGGGTGCCACAGCACAGACGGTTCAATGAAAGTAGGTCCGACCTTCAAGGGCCTATACGGTGTGAAGGAGACGGTTGTGACGAAGGGAAATGAACGCGAGGTTTCAGTCGATGACGAATATATTAAGAGTTATGTTCGTCGCCCTAACGTTGACATCATCAAAGGTTACCAACCGATAATGCCGCTCATCTCGGTCACGGATGAGGAACTAAATGCAATAGTCGAATACTTGAAGACGCTGAAATAAAGAGCAAAGCACGGAAGGCTGAAAGAGCAGGAGTAATAAGTCACGATGAATCATTCAATATTAATATATCGCAATAAGGCATGCGGCTGTTTGAACCTATGCAAAATCAGGGTTTCGCTTGTCGCCGCCTTCTCTGCGGCAAGCGGCTACATTCTTGCGGCAGCACATTTACAAGGGACGCTGCTACATGTTTTTACCGGGGTCTTCCTCCTCGCTTGTGGAGCTTCTGGACTCAATCAGTATCAGGAGCGCGGGACTGACACTCTCATGGCACGGACAAGACAACGGCCGCTTCCTGCAGGTCTGATCGCCCCCGTACACGCGCTTGGCTTCTCGTTGATTCTTGCCGGTTCAGGCATTGCTATTCTGAGCATAGGTTGCGGCACCTTAGCTGCGGTCCTCGGGTTATTAGCTCTTGTCTGGTATGCCGGGGTCTATACTTTATTGAAACGAGTAAGCGCTTTTGCGGCAATCCCGGGAGCGCTCACAGGTGCGGTGCCGCCTGCCATAGGATGGGCCGCTGCTGGAGGAAGCATTGCATCTCCGGCGCTTTGGGCACTTTGCCTTTTTATTGCCATGTGGCAGGTCCCGCATTTCTGGCTCCTTCTGATTCGATACGGAAGTGAATACGAAACCGCTGGGCAACCCTCGGTCACACGTCTCCTTGGACGCGAACAGTTATTGAGAATCATCTCGCTCTGGATGGCAGCAACGGCGGTTAGCGCACTCGTTTTATGTCTGTTCGGATTTGCACAAGCCGTCATTATAAAGGTAGCTCTCATCAGTGTTTCGGCGTGGCTGGTATGGCAGGGAGTCCGTCTCGTTGGGAGCCGGGGGGCCCTATGTCGTCCGGTGTTTGGATGGATCAATGGCTACATGGTTTTGGTATTGATACTCATCTCTGCTGACAAGCTCCAAGTCACCGATGGGATCAGTAAGTTTACCGCCGCCATCATGAATGCCCTGCAGTAAGGGTTGAATGCGTCCTTGCCAGAGAATATACTGTAACTAATTGTGTTTGAGAAACGGAGGTTGCCGGCAATGGATAATTCTGGCTTGACGCGAAGGCATTTTTTAAAAGCAGCGGGCACCGTTACGGCCATGGCAGCGCTGGGGGGTATCCCTGACCTTGCCTTCGGGAACGAACCACGTATGGCGAGGTTCCCCGAAAAAACGAACCTGATGCTGCTCACTTCGCGGCCGCCACAGCTCGAAACGCCGATCTCCTACTTCAAAGAATTGATAACACCAAATGAAGCGGTCTTTGTCAGATGGCATATTTCGCAGGTGCCGACCTCCGTAAATTTGAATACATGGAGGCTGAAAATCAGCGGTAATACGGAAAAAGAGCTATCCTTCTCGATGGAGGACCTGAAGAAATTTGAAAAGACCTGCTATACAGCAGTGATTCAATGCGCGGGCAACGGACGAAGCTTTTTCGAGCCAAGGGTATTCGGTGGACAATGGGGCAATGGTGCGATGGGTAATGTCACGTGGTCGGGTGCGCGCCTGAAAGATATCCTTGACAAGGCAGGCGTCAAGGCCGGATCGGTAGATGTATCATTTGACGGGCTCGATAAACCTCCGCTGACGACCGTACCCGATTTGGTGAAGAGCCTTCCTATCGATAAAGCGATGGAAGATGACATAATCGTCGCTTATGAGATGAACGGGAACCCGCTCCCCATGCTCAATGGATTCCCGGCTCGTCTAATCGTGCCGGGTTGGTACGCAACATATTGGGTGAAATCTCTGAGTGAGATAACCGTGCTGTCGAAACCGTTTGAAGGCTTTTGGGTGAAGACCGCTTATCGCATCCCTGACAACGACTGTGGATGTATACCACCCGGTACGGCACCGAAGAAAACGGTCCCGATAAGCCGGATGACCACACGTTCACTTATTATCACTCCCGCAAACGAGGCACCGCTAAGAGCAAATGCTTCTGTCGAAGTTGTGGGGATTGCATTTTCGGGCGGTCGCGGCATACGTGATGTGGTAATCTCATTCGATAACGGCAGGACATGGAATCAGGCACGTCTCGGTAAGGATTTGGGCAGGTACTCATGGATACAATGGTTTTACAGCTGGAAACCTGAAAGGCCTGGCACATACACTTTGATGTCAAAGGCGACAAACAGTATCGGAGAATCGCAGCCCTTTGAAAGTCTCTGGAACCCAGCCGGGTATCTGTGGAACAAGGTCGAAAAGACCGAAGTAACGGTCATGTAGGAGGGAACATGAAAAGAACATTCATACTGACCGTATTGCTGGCGATGATGATCGGATTTGTCTCTGCTCAAGAAAAGGAGATAAAGCAGATCACCCTTCCGGCAGAACAGATAAAGCTTGCTCAGGGAGAGGGTAAGGATAAAGTGGCTACGCTCTGCAATA
This sequence comes from uncultured Nitrospiraceae bacterium, assembly GCA_963727805.1. Lineage (GTDB taxonomy): Bacteria > Nitrospirota > Thermodesulfovibrionia > Thermodesulfovibrionales > Dissulfurispiraceae > Fen-1308. The sequence continues at coordinate 1,200,974 of CAVSHF010000005.1, read as the reverse complement.
TCTGCCATAGTGTGGATTACATTACCATGCAACCGAAGGGTTCGAAAATGCAGTGGACTTCGACGGTTACCAAGATGAGAAAGGTCTTCGGCGCTCCGATGTCCGATGCAGACGCGGATGTGATCATCGCATATTTGACTGAAAAGTACGGGACTGGCGACTAGGGTATGATTACAGAGCAAGTGCAGGAAATAGAGGGATGATCCTGAGGATAATGTCGCCCTATTTTCACGACGGCTCAGCCGATACGCAGGAAGGGGCATGATAATGGCGAAGATCCAGCGCTGGAAGGAGACAACGAAGCAGCACACTATCGACCTCGTGATTTATTAAAATCTCATACAGGAGAGTTACCGGATGAAATCCTGAAAGTACCGTTGTTGCCTACGGTGGAATGACAGATAAAGAATAACTAACATAGTGTAATAACAGGTGCAAACTAATAAGTTAACAAGGAGGAAGTAAGAAATGAGGAAGGTGTTGACCATAGCGGCTGCGACGATGTGTCTGTGCGCATTTGTCACCGGAGGGTCATTTGCGGCGGAGGATAAGACAGGAGAAAAGGCGATGAAGAAAATTTCGGGAGAGACTGAATTTAAGGAGCATTGTGCTATTTGCCATCCTGACGGCAGCAATGTCGTTACCCCTGAAAAGTCACTTCTAAAAAAGGACCTCGATGCCAATGGTATCAGGAAGCCTGCTGATATCATCAAGAAGATGAGAAATCCTGGGCCGGGCATGACAAAGTTCGACAAGAAGACGGTCTCTGATAAGGAAGCCAGAGCGATTGCAGATTATGTCCTGAAAACCTTTAAGTAGGATTTATACCAGTTGAGCGGTCGACAGATTTGCCTTGCGTCGTTCGGGCCTATCAGGATGGTATTCTTCCGCTTTTCTAACGCGATCTACCCCCACAGTAATCCATCTCTTTTCGGAACTGCGGTAAAACATTTTGATCTTTTTGCAATCGATGCCGAGCTGGAGGATAAAAACAGGAATCGTATCGTACGTATTATCGTGGTATACAACTCTTATCATCATGGCATTCCGCTCCACTTGAACTGACTATATCGCAAAGCATATCATTCCAGGAATATATTTTTCAAGAATATTATTTTGAGAACGATGAATGCACACAAAGAACACTGACTCTGATGTTATCAAGCGACTTTTGTGTGTTTGGATCAATGCATGTGTCTTGAATTTACAGGGAAGCAGCTGGGAATCGTAGTAATCTTTTTGACAGCCAGATCGTTATCTGGTATTGTTATGGAAACTGGATATTGAGGCTATGAATGAAAATAGGGTTTATACCACCTGAGCTTTTCAGTATTTGCACGCAGACGGTTACACAATCTCATCGAAAAAAGGGCTTTGACAATCTCGCCGTAAAAATTGGAACGGACGATAACATGACTGCCCTGACCATGATTCCCGAGGCTAATGCTGCATCGAAGGTAACTAATCGGTACTTTACAATTCGGAAATGGTGTTTTTTAGGGAGCATCGGGGTCATTTGCTTTACTTTTTTTATTCCCTGGTGGAGTCTTTTCACAGTGGTTGTGATATTTCTTGCGGATAGAGTTTTGGCAAGCCGTGAGAAGGATGGATGGAAGTTTCTGGCCGCTGTACTTTTAAGCCTTGAAATGCTCTCAAATGATTTTTTGGGTTGGGGGAAAGCATATCCGCAAGAGAGGTTGGAGGCACTGCGGATATTGAAGGATAATCCAGAATCACCTAAATCGGCATGGCTGGATTATTATTTGCCGCAGAGAGCCGATCTTGATCCTTCACAATTGAAGACTTTTGCTCCGGCTACATGACCCCTCTTCTGAGATGCCACTCGTAGTTTTTTCGGTAGTCGAAATGACCAGCGATTTATAGTGTTTGTTAAAAGAAATTTTCATCGATCGTTATATTCGCGTCTCTGAGCCTTTTGTAATCGACTGTAAGTCGTGCATTAACTATGTTTATATGGACTCTTGAATCGTGCGCTGATTCTCCAGTCGAACCAAAAAGATAAACTTTCGATACCGTTTTATCTCCGCTCCCCATTTTGAAGGTGAAAATGGCAGAGAGGATATACATGGCCAGTTCCTCCTCCATCTTCTCACTCTTTCGCTGCGGATGCTTCTGTGCGACAAGTTGTTTTTCGAGAGCAACGGATGCATGAAGTTTTGCGCCAGTTTTTGCGAACGTGATAAAATCTTCCAGCCTTGCAAAACAGGCCCGGTCAGATGTTGCCATAGTGATCTCCTTATGTTTGAAATGCCTCTCATATTAATTGCTCATTGCAATCGGATGATTGTTTGAAATAATAGCATAAAACTTTAGAGGCCACCACCTTCGACATGCCAGTTGTATATTGATAAAATAAAAATTAACGCTTATAATCCGAAGGTAACCCCGATATACAAGTACAAGGAATCGATAAGAGCTCAATGCCGGATACTTCGCCCTATAACCCACTTCGGGATATATGAACCCGCTGCAGTTATTCTCGGGTTGCAGCGGCATGCATTCAAAGGAGTTAAATATGAAGAAATTACTTTCGCTTTTTTTTGCTCTGGCATTAAGTCTAATCCCAGGAATCGTAGCTTATGCGGCAGATGTTCATAATACCGCGCTGATGGATGCGATACGAACAAAAAACATTCAAAAAGTGAGGGAAACGATTGCCGCGGGGGCAAATGTGAATACCAATATGAACACTACAGACGAAAGCGGCATAACCCCCCTCATGGCCACAGCTGCGTCGACCGAAGCCCCTATCGAAATAGGAAAGTTATTACTAGAAAAGGGTGCCAAGGTAAATGCGAAAGACTGGCTCGGCTGGACAGCGTTGATGTATGCATCCTACTATGGCCAGACTGAACTTGCAAAACTGTTAATGAATAAAGGAGCGGAGGTAAATGCCAAGTCAAATACTGGCTGGACACCCCTGATGTATGCGGCCTATACGGGACAGATCGCTATTGGAAAACTATTGATTGAGAACGGGGCAGATGTCAACGCTAAAACACGGGAGGGTCAAACGGCCCTGTCGATAGCTGTATCAAGAGATCAGAGTGGTTTTGCTGAATTGCTACGATAAACTCTCCTGCATGCCCACAGATTAAAGTATCTCCATTATTCTTCGATAACATAGTACGGTGCATTGACTCCCTGGCATTTTTTAATAGACGCATGGCTTGCAGCCCTCAATTAAGGAGGCTTGAATGTCTATCGGAACTGTTACCAACAGCGCACTCAGTGCATTGGCTGCTTTCGGCACCGGACTGAACGTTACTGCTAACAATATTGCAAATATGAATACGAACGGGTTTAAGCCGACCAGTGCTGTAATAAATGAGGATGTCAACGGCGAAGTCAAAGTGACGTTGAGCCAAAGTGAAAATGCCGATGTAGACATTGCCAAAGAAATGGTTGATATGATGATAGAAAAGAATGCTATTCAGGTTAATATCAAATCGCTACAGACCGAAAATGACGTGCTCAAGAGCCTCATCGATATGAAAGTTTAACCTCAAAGCGAAGCATTTTGACTTTACATCCTCCAGAAGTAGTCATTTCACTGAAACGATCACGCATACTGATCATTGGCATATTGATTTTTATTACTTTAATTCAATGAGCTATTATTGAATTTTATCTGCTGGACGAAGAAGACATTCTATCATTATCATAGCTATTGATGGTTAACCCGGAGGTTTTTGCGTGGGTATCAGATATAAGAACACAAAGGAATTTGATCGGATTCAGCTTCAGGAATTATTCCTTTCGGTCAAGTGGGATTCCGCAAAATATCCGGACAAATTGCGAGCAGCGATAAAGAATTCCGATGCTGTCTACACAGCGTGGGACGGTGAGAATTTGGTCGGCCTGATTAATTCTTTGTCGGATGGTGTTTTGAACGTCTCTTTCCCTTATCTATTAGTAAAGCCTGAATATCAAGGGACGGGTATAGGAAAACAATTAATTATGCTCATGCTTAAAGAATACAAAGGGTATGCGAGAATAAACTTGATCGCATTTGATGAACAGGTCAAATTTTACGAACAGTGTGGATTTCGGGTTGGGACGGGAACGAGCCCGATGGTCATTAACGCCAAGAAAAGTGGATAAGTTAGAGAAATATCTTTCCCGGGTTCATCATATTCTTCGGATCGATCAATCGTTTGACATCTCTCATGAGCTTCATTTCTCGCTCTTTGATTTCCATATTGATGTAAGGTAGTTTCGCAAGCCCGATACCATGTTCTCCCGAGAGCGAGCCGCCCACCGAAAGGGTCAGTTCGAATATCTTTTTTATAATGGCGAGCCCCTTTGAATATTCCTCTGTATTATTTTTATCAGCCATGACATTCACATGTATATTACCGTCCCCCGCATGGCCGAAGCTCACTATGATGATTCCGCTTTCCTCGGAGAATTGGCGAATCTTTGTCAGGACGAGAGGGATTTTATCTCGAGGCACAACGATATCTTCGTTGATCTTGTTTGGCTTGAGATGGTAGAGTGCCGGGGAAATCGACCTGCGTGCATCCCAAAGCTTGTCGCGCGCGAGCCTGTCAGCGGCCACTGCAGTCTCTCCTCCCAAGTCTCGGCAGATAGCGATGACCTTTTCAGCCTCTTTCTGTATAGTTGCGGTATGGCCATCGAGTTCTACAAGCAGCAGTGCTTCCACGTCCGCTGGGAGTCCAGTGGGTTTGTATTGTTCAATGACTCTAATCGCTGAGCTATCGAGAAATTCCAAGGTTCTCGGAATGATACGGGAGATAATGATTTTTGATACTGCTTCGCCGGCAGCGGCCATATCATTGAACTTGACGAGTAGCGTAACTATATCCTCAGGTTGGGGTAGGATCTTCAGCCGTATTTTTGTAATAATGGCAAGTGTTCCCTCAGCCCCGATGAGAAGATGTTTAAGTTCATAGCCGACCACTCGCTTGTAGGTTCTACCACCAAGGGTGACTAGGCTCCCGTCGGGCAGGACCGCTTCGAGTTCGAGCACATAATCACGCGTAACGCCATATTTGATGGCCCGTGGGCCGCCGGCATTCGTGGCGACGTTGCCCCCGATGGTGCAGACGCTGAGGCTGGATGGGTCGGGAGGATAAAAGAAACCAAGGTGCTCCAGTTCCCTCTGGAGTCGTCCATTGACGGTCCCTGGTTCGACAACGGCGGTCATGTTATTTGTATCGATCTCTATGATCTTTCTCATCTTCTCGAAACTGAGGACTATCGAATCTTCACGATTCGGCACCGTCGCACCCGCCATGCCTGTTCCTGCACCCCGTGGAATTATCTTAAGGTCCTGTGCAGCGGCATAGTGAACTATTTTGATGACATCCTCTGCGTTTTTAGGCCAAGCAACTGCGTGCGGCAGCCCTTCGTCCACGATGGAGGCGTCGAAGCCGTAACAAATAAGGTCTTCGTATTCGCTGGATATCTCTACTCCAGATATATGTGACGCAGTTTTCATATATGAATTATAATTGTTGCCGCGAGATTCTGTAAAATACCCGATCGGTGTGGACAGATGCCCTCAACAGCTTAGTCGTGTGTCCGCACCAAATGACCCATCAAATTATACAATAGCGCTGTTTTCGGCTTCGCTGAATCGGAGGGAGATGGCTTTTGAGACGCCAGGCTCTTCCATAGTTATGCCGTATAAATAATCGGCTGCCTCCATGGTGGCGCGGTTGTGAGTGATGACCAGAAACTGTGTATCACCCGCGAGATCCTTGATCATCCGGGCGAATCTGACGGTATTAGACTCATCGAGGGGGGCATCGGCCTCATCGAGTATGCATAATGGAGAAGGCTTTATCAGGAAGCCCGCAAAGAGAAGCGAGAGAGATGTCAGCGCCTTTTCACCGCCCGAGAGCAGGTTGATATTCTGGAGCTTCTTGCCCGGCGGCTGAGCGATGATATCGAGTCCTGATTCAAGTATATTTTCATCATCGGTCAGGATGATATCGGCTCTTCCTCCGCCAAAGAGGACGGTGAAGACCTCTTGAAATTTTCCTCTGAGCGCATCATAGGCCTCGCGAAGTTTTTTCCTCGTGGTAGCATTTATGCGGGTGATTGCCTCTTCCAGTTCGGCGATTGAAAGTGTGAGGTCCTGCTGCTGCTTTGAGAGAAAATCGTAACGGGTCTTCAGTTCTTCGTATTCCTCGATGGCACCGATATTGACGGGACCCATCGCCTGGATGGTACCGTTCAACTCGAGCATCTTTTGCTCGTCTTCTTCGGGATCAAAGCCTTCGACAGTTATCTCTGCTGCCTGGACATCGATGCTATATTTTTGCACCATGCTTGTCTCGATGTTTTCGAGCCTCACCTTGTTTTCGGCAAATTTCGTATTGTTGTCGGCAAGCTCCTGGGTAAGGTCATCGATAATAGCCCGGAACCCTTTGAGCATCTCGTCCTTGGCGACCAGTTCGATGTTTTCGGAATTAATAACCTCTCGCTTTTCTGAACGCTCTTTTTCTATCGCTCCGGCCTCTGTGACGAGTGCCTTGACCGCCTCTTCGATCTTCTGAGTCTCGTCAAACGAGGAGGCAATCTTTTCCTCGGCGGTCTTAATATCTTCTCTCGCAGCGGCATTCTTCACATCAAGTTCTTCAATCGTGTCTGCAATCGTTGACCGCTCTTTTTTCAGCGCTTCGAGCTTCTCACGATAGGCAGCGAGGGAAGTCTTCATTTCGGAGAGGTGGGACCTTTCAGTATCATATTCACCCCTGACGATGGACAATGATTCCTGGAGGTCTGAAATCTTATCATTAAGAACATCTCTTTCGTTATCGAGAGCGGCTATTTCCGCAGCTTTTGTGCTGATGACGGCATGTAGCGATTCTTTTTCCCCGTCTATCGTGGCAAGCTCTGTTTCGAGGAATGAGAGCCTCCTCTTCATTCTCTCAATCTCCTCGTTTTTACCCTGCAGGGAATGCCTTGAAAGCGAAATCTCTTTTTCAAGCTCAATGACGGCGTTCTCGATTGTCCGTAGTTCCTCTTTCTTGAAGGTAAGGGCATCGGTAGTGGCAAGGATATCTTCCTCTATCTTTCCAATCTGCGACTGACGGTTGTCGATCTCCCGCTGCAGTTCCCTGATCTCTCTTTTCCTCTTGAGTATCTCTTTGCCCTTGCCTGCAGCGATAAACCCGTCGGCCGTAATCAATTCACCGGCAAGAGTCACAAAGGAAAGGTCGTGATACTGGGCATCTTTCCTTAGTTCGAGGGCAGACGAAAGGTCATTGACGATAAAGACGTTTTTCAGGACAGAACATGCTATGGCTTGGGCCTCCGCACTCTCGAAGCTGATGAAGTCGGACGCCCTGCCTATGACAGCCGGAGCGGCAGGTGATAGAGTCCCGCTGGCATCCGAGGGCATCCAGCAGAGGTCCGTATAGAGAATGGATGTCTTTCCTAGCCCCTTTTCCTTTATTATGGTAATCGCTGCAAAGACATCATTGACTTTATCAATAATGAGCGAGTTGATCTTCTCCGAAAGTGCGGCTTCGACAGCCACTTCATAATCCTTTCCAGCACTTATGATATTAGATAGGATAGCAGGAGAAAGGTGCTTGCTCTCTTCTGATTCGGCCAGGAATTCGTAGAGAGACTTGTCGATGATTAGCTCCTTGAGGGACTCGAGACGCGAGAGATTTCCGGCAAGCTCTTCTTTTTCCTTCGAGAGGAGTATCTTCTTGTTTTCGATCTCCTCACGCAGACTGGAGATTCTTACATTCAACTCCTCTTTCTCTTCGTGGAGTCCTGCTATCTCGCTCTTCCTGCCTTCGATCTCACCGCTCAATTCGGCGATCCTCCTGACGCTCTCATCGAGACTCTTGCTGATACCTTCCTTATCCCGCAGCGATGCTGATTCGCGGTAGTTCAATGTCTCGAGGGATGATTGGAGTTTGTGGAGGTCGTTCCGCCTGCTGCTCAGGGTATCGGAGAGCATGAAAAGCTCTTTTCGTCTGTTTTCGAGTTCCTCTTCCTTTTCGCCTATTGAGACCTCGATGCCGGAGGCCCAGTCCTTCTTTTCTTTAAGCCCCTCGGTAATCTCATCTATTTTGGTAAGGAGAGATTTTTCAGCCCCATCGAGTTCCGAAATCTTAGCGAAGAGTTCCTCTTTCTTTGAATCCATTTCAAGTATTTGATTATAGAGGCGGGAAATGTCGTCCTTCTTATTTTCAATGATATTTTTCAGAACGGCGGATTCTTTTTCGAGTTCTGCAATCGACTTCGCCTTTTCGTTCAGGCTGTTTTCGAGTCCGGTGAGGACCTTTTCTTTCTCGAGGATCTCGATTCTCTTTGTTGCGATGCCTGTTTCAAGGGTCGAAAATTCAGATCTCCTGGCAGAGAGAGCTTGTCGCAGACGCTCGATCTCTGCATTCAACGCGTCAATCGTGCTTTTGAGCCGTATGTGCTCCCTTTTGGCTATCCTGAGGTCAAGTTCTTTAAACTCATTCAGCAGCCTCTTATACCGCTCAGCTTTTTTTACAAGCCGGTCGAGACTGTTTATCTGGCGTCTGACCTCAGTTGTTATATCGTTTATCCGCTGGAGATTTTCCTTGGATGAACTCAGCTTCGAGATGGCCTCGGCCTTTCTTACCTTATATTTCATGACCCCGGCAACTTCTTCGATCAGGAATCGCCGCTCGACGGGTTTAGTATTCAGGATTTCAGTCATTCTCCCCTGGTCGAGGATTGAATAGCTTTTTACATCAAGGCCGGTATCGAGGAACAGGTCTTTGATATCTTTTAGCCTGCAAGAACGCTTGTTTAGGATATACTCGCTCTCACCCGAGCGGTAAAGCCTTCTCGCGACCTCGATCTTATCATACGTGGAATCATCGGAGGTCTCGCCATTGCCCCCTTCTTTTGGGGGACCCTCCCTGAGTGTCGGCATCGCGGTGGAAATGACCAGACGCACCTCCGCCATGCCTTTCGACTTCTTGGTCGCCGAACCCTGGAAGATGACCTCTTCCATCTTTTCGCCCCTGAGGCTCTTGGCACTCTGCTCGCCCAGGACCCACCTAAAGGCGTCAACGACGTTGCTTTTACCGCAGCCGTTAGGCCCCACGATACAGGTAATGCCATCGTGAAGGTGCAGGGCTGTTCTGTCCCCGAAGGATTTGAAACCGATGAGATCGATCTCTTTAATTTTCATACGACATTAATTGTACTTTCTGGGACAGGAAGGGGTCAAGTTTTGAATGCGCGTAAAGAAATGATAATGTATAAATAAGATTTTTTAATTTGACGGCCAACTTTTCCCTATATTAACCTGTAGAGCATTTTAGGGAGGCACCAGTGTCTCCATTTGTCGGAATAGGTAGTAAAAACAAATAAAGAGGAGGAATTTATGCCCAAGAAGTATGATACTCCATTGCTGGATGAGCTGGAGAAAGGCCCATTCCCGAGCTTTGTCACCGAGATCAAGAAAGCGGCGGCAAAGAGCGACATGGCTTCCGATGAGCTCGGAGTGCTCGAAAAGTGTTACCGTGAAAAAAAGACACATTGGAAACATGGCGGAATCGTCGGTGTCAGGGGGTACGGAGGCGGTGTTATCGGAAGGTATTCTGATGTCCCTGCGGAATTTCCGCATGTAGCCCACTTCCATACTGTCAGAATTAACTCAGTATCAGGCTATTTCTACAAATCTTCTGACCTCCGGACTGTCTGCGACATCTGGGACAAATACGGCAGCGGTCTTACGAACATGCACGGTTCTACCGGAGACATGGTGCTCCTCGGCACCGTATCAGAGAACCTCGAGCCTATCTTTGCTGAATTCTCGTCCCGCGGTTGGGACCTCGGCGGCTCCGGTTCTGCTTTGAGGACCCCGAGCTGCTGCGTCGGCGCAGCAAGATGCGAATGGTCGAATATTGACACCATGGCTATTACCTATGCTATCACCCAGGAATTCCAGGATGAGATGCACAGACCTGCATTCCCCTATAAGTTCAAATTCAAGACCGCAGGATGTGCCTGCGACTGTATCGCTTCCATAGCCCGCGCAGACTGCTCAATCATAGGTACCTGGAAAGGCACCATCGCTGTTGACCAGTCTCAAGTGAAATGGTATGAAGGCAAGGGTATGAATATCAAGTCCGAGATTGTTGATATGTGCCCCACCGGCTGTATCTCTTATGACGGTAAGGCCCTAAAGATCGACGATGCAAACTGCTCGCGCTGCATGCATTGTATCTCAAAGATGGGCAAGGCCCTGAAAGCTACAGGCGAAAAGGGAGCCACGATTCTTATCGGCAGCAAGGCGCCTTTTGTCATCGGTGCGACCCTTTCCCATGTCATTATTCCCTTCATAAAGATGGAGGCCCCTTACACCGAGTTCTTCGATCTTATCAGGAAGATGTGGGAGTGGTGGGATGAACACGGAAAGAACAGAGAGAGGATCGGCGAGCTCATTATCCGCCGCGGTATGAGGGAGTTCCTCGAATATATCGGTGTCAAGCCGATCGCGCAGCAAGTGTATGAGCCCAGAAGAGATCCGTTCTGGTTCTGGACCGAGGAAGATCTTGCTAAATAGTCATTAAAAAATATTATACAGGAGGACTACTATGGCAGCACCACAAAGAAGAACCGATATAGGACCACCCCATTACAAAGATTTTCTTCCTCCCGTCATCCAGAAGAATTACGGAGACTGGGCGCATCATGAGATCCTGACCGGCGGTACCATGGTCCACGTGGCCAACAGCGGCGACAAGATATGGACTGTGAGGGTTGCCTCACCGAGGCTCTTGGCCACTGATACCATCAGGGAGATCGCCGACATCGCTGAGAAGTACTGTGGCGGCTATCTCAGGTTTACCACAAGGAACAACATCGAGTTCCTCGTTTCCGACGAGAAGAACGTCCAGCCGCTCATCGCTGAGCTGAAGGCGAAGAAATACCTGGTCGGCGGTCTGGGCGACAGCCTTGCCGGCTATCACATTACCAATATCGTCCATACCCAGGGATGGATCCATTGCCACAGCGCATGTACCGATGCTTCGGGCCTTGTAAAGGTCATAATGGATGATTTGGCAGAATACTTCAACGAAAAGACGACCCCCGGTAAAGTCAGGCTGGCAGTCGCCTGCTGCACGAACATGTGCGGTGCGGTCCACTGTTCGGATATCGCAATTGTCGCGATTCACAGAAGGGTCCCTCGGATCGAGCATGAAAACATCAAGAATATGTGCGAAGTCCCCTCGACCATCGCCTGCTGCCCGACAGGTGCCATCAGTCCTGATCCGGCGAAGAAGAGCATCAAGATCAATAACGACAAGTGCATGTACTGTGGTAACTGCTACTCGGTTTGCCCTGCACTCCCGATCTCCGATCCGGAAGATGACGGCGTCGCTATCGTCGTCGGCGGCAAGGTAGGAAGTCTGAGGAGCGATCCAAAGTTCTCGAAACTCGTTGTTCCTTACATCCCGAACAACCCGCCGAGATGGCCCGAAGTCACTGACGCTATAAGGAAGATTCTAGAAACCTATAACGCAGGCGCGCGGAAGCATGAGAGAGTCGGCGAGTGGATCGAGAGGATCGGCTGGGAGCAATTCTTCAAAATCACCGGATTCCCCTTCACTTTCCAGCACATCGACGACTTCACTATCGCAAGGGAAACCTTCAGGACATCAGCAGCGTTTAAATGGTAAAATGACAGCATAAAGAAGGGAGTCTGAATAGACTCCCTTCTTATAAAATGCTGAACGAAAGGGGTGTGACAATGGAAAAAGCAGAGCTTGTGCAGAAAATATACGAGCTAGTGGAGAAATCCACGGGTAAAAAGAAACTCAAGGCGGGCGACATTAAAAAGACCTTCAGGGCCGAGGGATTAGCCGACGATGAGATCAAGGAGGCACTAAAAGAACTCATGGATGAAGGTAAGCTTATATACACCTATTTCGGCGGCAGCTACGTCGAACTTCCCCCGAAAGCATAGTCTTTATATAGAAAAGAAGAGAAAGCGGATTGCGCCTGAGGCGCTGTCCGCTTTTTTTATATGTGGAATCCTGCACTAATGTAAGAAAATATTAAAGTGGTTAAACAAAAAAGTAAGACTGCCGAAATGTGCTAGTAACGGAGTCATGTGCTACATCTTTGACGAGCATATGACGCTAAAGAAGCAACTAAGCATAATTCTTGTCTTTGTCATGGCAGATGATTAATTGTAAGCAAAGAACTGAGAATGAATTTCTGCAATGCGAAGAAATTACAGTGTGAGAGAAACCGTTTGATTGATACGTGCAAAGCAACTCTACGTGGTCCTTCCAATTCCCATTGACGTACTCCAACGGATATGTTATTCTTAAAATAGAACTTTAAAGGTATTTGCGTTCGTAAAAGGCCACAAAGACTTTGAGCTTTGTGGCCTCTTTTTTTAAATCCTTTTAGGTTTGATTTTACAGATTAAGGAGGAATAAGAAATGGCACAGGGAACAGTGAAGTGGTTCAACGACAGCAAAGGGTTTGGCTTTATTACTGGTGAAGATGGAATTGATGCATTTGTCCACCATACGTCAATTCAGGGCAATGGCTTTAAGAGCCTTGCCGAAGGCGACAAGGTCAGCTTTGATACAGAAAAGGGCCCAAAAGGTCCGAAGGCGATAAACGTCGTCAAGCTGTAGTAACCGGAGAAGGCTCCTTCCCGGTAGAGGGGGCCTTTTCATTTAGGAGGGACATGAACAACAGAGAGAAGCATGCAGCAAGGACAGAAAAAAAGCAGCAGAAAATTGAATCAGGCCTTGTGGCGGCGATCTATCCCAATATTGAGAGCATCATCATCACTATGATGTACAGTCAAAAAGGGATAAGACAATCGTTACCGCGGACCGTCAATTTTTTCCCAGGCAGCTATGCTTTTTTCACGGTAGATTGTTTGAGCAAGGAGTGTGTTCAGGGCGGATTTGATTTCACGAGGATTATAAGCTCGATGATTAACAATCGCAAGGAAACATCAAAAGGGGAATTCCACTGTGAGGGCGGCCCGGTTATCGACCACTCAGCGATCGTCTACGAAGTTGCCATACAGTACGTGCAAAATTAGGTCAGGCAGTAATCGACGACGCTCGTAATTTCGCCGATGTGCTGATCTCTTCAGTAAGTTTTTATTATTATAGCCTCATCGAAGATACTTGTTTGATCCCCAGCATAGCTCAAACTTGCTGGAATTTTCGACAGAACCGACTTTGCCAAATGTTCGAGATGGCTCTACATAAGGCATCTCTCAGTGTATAATAAGAGCTTATGAGTGATTATCCGCGCATCGTTATCGCGGGGGTCAGGGGCGGCAGCGGAAAAACGACGCTTTCTCTTGCTATCACTGCTTCGCTTCGGTCACGGCTCGGCCTGAAGGTGATCCCCTACAAGAAAGGGCCCGACTACATTGACGCTGGGTGGCTTTCAATGGCGGCGCATAATCCCTGTTACAACCTCGATCCTTTTCTAGTATCGAAAGATATGGTCATGTATTCATTCCTTACCCATTTTTCCGGCGATATAGCTGTGATCGAAGGCAACAGGGGGCTCTTTGACGGTATGGATGCAGAGGGATCGTACAGTACGGCAGAGCTCTCAAAATTTCTCAAAGCGCCGATCGTACTCATTGTTGACTGCACTAAAATGACAAGAACGGCTGCGGCTGTTGTCCAAGGCATCACGAATTTTGACAAGGGTGTTGAAATCAAAGGCATCGTGCTCAACCAGCTCGCCGGCAGCCGCCACGAGTCTGTGATACGTGAATCGATCGAAAAGTATTGTCCGGTTCCGGTGGTGGGTGCAATACCACGGTTGAGGAAGCATGAGATGCCGGAGCGACATATGGGACTAACCCCCTATTATGAACATAATAATGCGGAGGGCGTGATATCATTCGCCGAGACACTTGCCGATAAATATCTCGACATGGCGAAAATCATAGAAATCGCCAACTCCGCGGAATCGCTTGAGGTGACTTACGCTCCAGGCAAGATGCAAGGTGAGTTGAAGGTAGCAAATAGCAGATCAAGGGGCGACGGTCATGGATTGAGGATAGGAGTTTTCAGAGACGCAGCTTTCCAGTTCTACTATCCCGAGAACTTCGAAGAACTCGAAAGGAGCGGTGTCGAGATCGTCGAAATAAACGCCCTTAATGGCGAGAATCTACCGTCAGTTGACGGACTTTATATCGGTGGCGGGTTTCCCGAGACGAATGCCGTGCGGCTTGCTCAAAATGCGCTATTCAGGGATGCTGTGAAGGAAGCAGCCGAAAAGGGGCTTCCGATTTATGCCGAGTGCGGCGGCCTTATGTTTCTTGGAAAAGCGATTGTTATGGGTGGTCAACGGTATCCGATGGCGGGAATTTTCCCTCTGGTCTTTGAAATGAGGCAAAAACCGGAGGCCCACGGATACACTGTCGTAGAGGTGAAAGAGCCGAACCCTTTTTATCCCCAGGGAACGGTACTCCACGGACACGAGTTTCACTACTCAGCAGTAGTGGAATTTTGTGCACAGGAGGATATTTCATTGGCCTTCAAGATGAAGCGCGGCCATGGTATTGCTGATAAGAGGGACGGCATTTGCTATAAGAATGTCCTTGGTACGTATACACATATTCATGCCCTGGGATCCCCGGAATGGGGCCGGGGATTGATCGCCAACGCGAAAGAGTACAAGGAGAAAAATGTCGAAACTCACTCCTGAATGCCCGTATTGTAGTAGGTATTTAGAACGGCCTAAAGATACCAGAACCGAACTCGGCGTAATTATCAGTGGACGGTGTGCCTGCGGAGCGGTATTTGTTTGTGATCCCACTGGCCATAATGTCGGCGAGGCATACGGTGACGCCATCGCCTTTGCTAAAGGCGATTGGGATATCGGTAACGTGGGATTGGATGAATATGTTATGAAAGAAATGGATTATGATTGGAAGAGTCACAGCCGGGTGTCTGTAAAGGGCATGAACTTTCATGCCGGCAAGCTTATTTTTATCAGAATGGGACAACCTTTAGACGAGAAAGTTGCAGAAAAACTAGTAGAAAGCCCTGATTCAGAAACTGGCACTGTGCTGGCTGAGCCAACTTTTATGGCGATGAAGCTTAAGGAACAGGTGCGCCACCTCCTCGAAAAGGGACTTCTCGATGTCGTGGGTAAACTTGCCCTGAAGGATAAAAATGTAATCAAGTGGCTTATTTCATTCTCTTATGATAAAGAGGACCAGATTACCTGGCGTGCAATCGAGTCCATGGGGTATGTGGCCCACGATCTAAGGGCGACACATCTCAGTATCCTTAGGGAGACGGTGAGAAGGCTGCTCTGGTCCATGAGTGACGAGTCGGGAGGCATAGGATGGAGCGCCCCTGAAATCCTTGGCGAGATCATCAGAAGTGATCCTGAAGAGTTCAGGGATATCATCCCGATCCTCTGGTCCAACCGGGAGGAGGAAAGCTTCAGACCGGGTGCTATTTGGGCCCTAGCAAGGGTGGCAGGTGTGAGGCCGGATATGGTTACCTTCAATACGAGAGACCTCAGAGAGCTGGCTGCGGACCCGAACCCTTCGGTTAGGGGCTATGCCGCGCTTCTCGTCGGGGCGACTGCGGCCGAGGGGAAAGATGATATTTTGAGAAAACTATCAGGCGATTTGGGTATTTTGCTTGTTTATTCAGACGGCGCCTTGCTGGAAACGACTGTATCTGAATTGGCACAAAAGGGATATAACACATGAATAAGAATGGCAAATGTTTTTATAATTTTATTTAATTTGACCCCGTACCTACGTCTATATTATTTTTTAACACTCGCGTATTGTCGCGCATAGGGAATTATAGAAAATATATAATTCAGCGAAAAAAAATTATTTTCTGAAAGGAGGTAGCAACATATGCCCTTACTTGAATTCGGAGGAAAGACGGTCGAAGTCGACGAGGACGGATATCTCGTCAATCTCGATGATTGGACGAAAGAACTTGGTACGTTTATGGCCGACAAAGACGGAATGAATCTTACCGAGGCCCACTGGGAAGTCATCAACTTCCTCAGGGACTATTATGCAAAGTATCAGATTGCTCCTATGATCAAGATCCTCGTCAAAGAGATTGGAAAGGTTATGGGTCCTGAGAAGGGGAATACGAAGTACCTGTACGAGCTCTTCCCTGATGGACCGGCAAAGCAGGCCTGCAGATATGCGGGACTTCCTAAGCCCACAGGTTGCGTCTAAACGTCTGGAAGGAATCTGTCACGGTGAAGATAGTCCGTTACATAGCGGGCTATCTTCACCGCTTCAAAATAGTACTCGTTTGTGAAAAAAATAGCGATAAAGATGGGGGGGCCGGTCTTGTCTCTTTTTCATTGTGATATATCATTGAAATCGAACAAAATATCAGTTAACGACTCCTTAGAACCAACCTGCTCGCGGCAAGGGCTCGTATGAGGCTGAAGGAACTGCTTAAAAAGCAGAGGACTGCGATTGTCGATAAGTGGTTTGATATTATCATTGAGTCCTATCCGGCAGACACTGCGACATTCCTGAAAGGGAAAGGAGGATTTACCAACCCTGTAGGGCAGACCACATCCCAGGGAGTCGAGGACATCTTTGATGGTCTTCTTCTCGATGCCGATCCCTCTGAGATCGCTCCATTTCTTGATGCCATCATCAGGATCAGGGCCGTTCAGGATTTTACTCCCTCTCAGGCGGTAAACTTCATCTTCCTTCTCAAAAAGGTGATTCGCGATGAGTTCTTGTCTCAGACCTACGCCCAGAGTGATAAAGACGAGCTGCGCGATGAATTTCATGCACTCGATGCGAAGATTGATACTCTCGCCCTGCTCAGCTTCGATATTTTCATGAAATGTAGGGAAAAGCTTTACGATCTCAAGGCAAACGAGTTGAGAGACAGAACTCTCTGGTTGCTGAAAAAGTCAAATCTGCTGACTGAGATACCCGAAGAACCAGGGACTCAGGACAGAGATTTCAGCGGTAAAGAACTAAAACATTAATGTCACGAAAGAGGTAAAGTAAATGGGAATCGCGTTTTCCTTTGCTGCGGTCATAGCATTGATAGTGCTGGCCTTTATCGGGGTGAAAGGACTAAACCTCCACTTCCTCATCGGGGTCATTGTTCCCTATGCGGCCTTTCTTACCTTTACCATTGGGTTTGTGTACAAGGTCGTAAAATGGGGACGTTCGCCTGTGCCGTTCCATATCCCAACCACAGGCGGGCAGGGGTATTCTTTCCCTTGGATAAAGCAGAATAAGCTCGACAGTCCTCCGACGACTTCATGGGTTATCGGCAGGATGCTTCTCGAAGTGCTTCTCTTCCGGTCGCTCTTCAGGAACACGAAGTCAGAGTTGAAAAGTGGAAAGCTTGTTCACGGTTCGGAAAAGTATCTCTGGCTCTTCGGGCTCATATTCCACTGGTCTTTTCTGATTGTGCTGATTCGGCACTTCAGGTTCTTCATGGTTAAGGTTCCTGTGGCAATCAAAATCATGGAGTCCCTCGACGCCTTTTTCCAGGTGGGTGTGCCGTTGGTCTATCTGACAGACCTTACGCTTCTTGTGGGAGTAACCTTTCTTTTCATCAGGAGAGTATTCATGCCTCAGATACGGTTCATCTCTCTTCCGGCTGATTACTTCCCGCTCCTCTTGATATTCAGCATTGGGGCTACAGGTATTCTTATGAGGTACTTTCTCAGGGTCGATATCGTCGGCGTCAAACAGGTAGCGATGGGTCTGGTAAGCTTCCATCCCATTGCCCCAGCGTCGATCGGCGTCATCTTCTACATTCACCTCTTTCTTGTAAGCATGTTTTTCGCCTACTTCCCGTTCAGCAAGCTTATGCATCTGGGGGGTGTGTTTATGAGTCCGACGAGGAACCTTGCGAATAACAGCCGTATGGTCAGGCATATAAATCCGTGGAACTACCCTGTCCATGTCCATACCTACGAGCAGTATGAGGACGAGTTCAGGGATAAAATGAAAAAGGCTGGATTACCAGTAGAAAAGGAGTAACAATGGCAAAGATCCCGAAACCAGAACAGCTGTCGAAGATAGATCTTAAGCCGAAGAAGCACTGGTCACAGTTCCCTGTAGATATCAAGCCGGGCATGTATTGCCATGGCGCAAAGGCCAAGGACTTGAAAGTGCTCGAACTGCCCAATGCGAGGGATTGGTCTCCATCCGAAGAAGACTGGAAGCTTCCCGATGATTGGAAAAATACCGTCCTCGAAGGCATCAAGGAACGCCTCCAGAAATATCGCTCCTTCCATATCTTTATGGATGTCTGCGTGAGGTGTGGCGCGTGCGCCGACAAGTGCCACTTTTACCTCGGGTCAGGCGACTCAAGGAACATGCCAGTGGTGAGGGCGGAGATATTGAGGTCTATTTACCGGCATTACTTCACCCCTTCAGGAAAGATTTTCGGCAAGTACGCCGGCGCAAGAGAACTTACCGTCGACGTGCTCAAGGAGTGGTGGTACTATTTCTTCCAGTGCACCGAGTGCCGTCGCTGCTCGCTCTTCTGCCCTTATGGCATTGATCAGGCAGAAATTACAATGATGGGACGCGAGCTCATGAACCTTCTTGGTCTTAATATCGGATGGATTACCGGCCCCGCAGCGAACTGCTACATGAAAGGCAATCATCTCGGCCTCGAACCCCATACGATCAAGAACAGCATAGAATTCTTCCTGAGTGATATTGAGGACATTACAGGCGTCAAAATAGAGCCGACCTTCAATAGGAAGGGTGCTGAGATACTCTTTGTCACCCCCTCAGGCGATCTTTTTGCCGATCCCGGCACATACACTGCCATGGGATACCTCATGCTCTTCCACGAACTCGGCCTCGACTACACCTGGAGCACTTATGCGTCGGAGGGCGGAAACTTCGGCTTCTTCACCTCGATGGAGATGGCAAAGAGGCTGAACTACAAGATATATGCCGAAGCGAAGAGGCTTGGCGTTAAATGGATACTGGGCGGTGAGTGCGGTCATATGTGGCGGGTCCTCCATCAGTACATGGACACCTTTAACGGTCCTGCCGATTTCCTCGAGCAGCCCGTTTCTCCTATGACGGGAACGAAGTTCGACAATGCTAAAACGACCAAGATGGTCCACATCGTCGAATTCACGGCTGACCTCATCAAAAATGGAAAACTGAAACTAGATCCGACCAGGAATGATGATTTGATCGTAACGTACCACGATTCCTGCAATACAGCACGGGGCATGGGATTCATGGAGGAACCCAGATATGTTATAAAGAGCGTCTGTAACCACTTCCATGAGATGCCTGAGGACACGATTCGGGAACAGACCTTCTGCTGCGGCAGCGGTTCTGGACTTAATGCCAGTGAAGACATGGAATTGAGGATGCGGGGAGGGTTTCCGAGGGCCAATGCGGTAAAACATGTACGCGACAAACACGGAGTGAATATGCTCGCTAATATCTGCGCCATCGATCGGGCGACGCTGCCCCCTCTTATGGACTACTGGGTACCCGGCGTCCGGGTAGCTGGCACCCACGAACTCGTCGCCAATGCCCTTGTAATGAAGGGAGAGAAAGAGAGAGAGCTGAATCTAAGGGCCGAACCTCTTCCCGGAAAGGGGGGTGAATAGCATGTACGACAGCGGTAA
Organism: uncultured Nitrospiraceae bacterium; assembly: GCA_963727805.1. GTDB lineage: Bacteria > Nitrospirota > Thermodesulfovibrionia > Thermodesulfovibrionales > Dissulfurispiraceae > Fen-1308. Next base: position 1,181,342 of record CAVSHF010000005.1, on the reverse strand, counting down.
GATCATAGTTGGACTGGTTATCTTTATCGTGATCGCAACACTTCCGTTCACGCTGAACCTGGGAAAGGCAGTGGCAAAACCCTCGCCGAGCATCGACACTCCCGTCATCAACCAGATGGCAAAGAAACAGTGCGTAGAAAGCAAAGATGATATGGCGACTGTCCATATGCAGATGCTCAACAATTGGAGGGATGAAGTGGTCCGCGAAGGTGAGCGGTTGTACACGGCGAAGGACGGCAAAACATATAACATGAGCCTCCAGAATACCTGCATGCATTGCCACTCGAATAAATCAAAGTTCTGTGACGAATGCCACAATTATGTGGCAGTAAAACCCTACTGTTGGGACTGTCATCTCGTGCCGAAGGAGGGAGTGTAACCCATGAGCATCAATAGAAGAGAATTTCTTAAAATAGCTGGATTCGGCGCGGTAATGGGGCTCAGTGGGGCGACTGTTGCAGCCGCCGTCAAAAAGGAAGTGGAAGCTGCCAGTCCCTACATGATCGACCCGAAGGGGCTTGTAGCTAAAAGATGGGCCATGTCTGTGGATATGAGCAAATTCGCGTCTGATGCGGATGTGCAAAAGTGCATCGACGCTTGCCATCAGGTTCATAATGTCCCTGATATCGGCAATACCAAGGAAGAGATCAAATGGATATGGACCGAGACGTATGAGCACGCCTTCCCGGGCAATGAGGATGAATTTATTGCGCCCCATTATAAGGAGCTACCTTTTCTTGTCCTCTGTAACCACTGCGAAAATCCTCCCTGTGTCAGAGTCTGCCCGACCAAGGCGACTTTTAAGAGGAAGGCTGACGGCATCGTTATGATGGACATGCATCGCTGCATCGGCTGCCGGTTCTGCATGGCCGCATGTCCTTACGGTGCGAGAAGCTTTAATTTCAGGGACCCCCGGCCATCCATCAAGAGGGAACTAAATCCTGAGTTCCCCACCAGAACAAAAGGTGTGGTCGAAAAATGCACCTTCTGCTATGAGCGGCTCGCAAAGGGTGTTAAGCCGGCCTGTGTCGAGGTTGCTAATGGTGCACTTGCTTTTGGCGACATAGACGATCCGAATTCAGACGTCCGAAAGGTACTCGATGCAAGCTTTACAATCAGGCGCAAGCCTGAAATCGGCACCCATCCGAGCGTCTACTATGTCATAGGAGGTAAGGAACATGATTGAGAAAGCCCTGAAGGGAGGCAGTAAATATTGGACGTGGGTGACTGCCCTTCTCGTGTTCATTGGCATAGGGGTCGCATGTTACATATACCAATTCACCGTAGGCCTTGGCATCACCGGGATGAGTAGAGACGTATCATGGGGTTTCTACATAGCTCAATTCACCTTTCTCGTCGGCGTCGCTGCCTCTGGCGTGATGGTCGTACTGCCCTTTTATCTGCACGACTATAAGGCGTTCGGCAAGATTACTGTACTTGGCGAGTTTCTGGCAATCCCGGCAGTTATCATGTGCATGTTGTTTATATTCGTCGACATGGGACAGCCACTTCGCGTATTGAATGTCCTACTCCATCCGACTTTTAATTCGGTCATGTTTTATGATATGTGCGTTCTAGCCGGCTATCTGGTGCTGAATATCATTGTGGGATGGACTTCTCTGGGAGCCGAGCGCAAAGGGATAGCGCCTCCGAAATGGGTCAAGCCCTTCGTGATCCTCTCGATAGTTTGGGCGCCTTCTATCCACACGGTAACGGCGTTTCTTTACGCCGGCTTGCCGGGAAGGCACTTCTGGCTCTCCGCCATTATGGCTGCCAGGTTCCTCTCTTCGGCATTTGCTGCGGGCCCGGCGCTCCTTATAATCCTTGCGTTGATCGTTAGGAGAAACTCGAATTTTGACCCCGGGAAAGAGGCGATTCAGACCCTTGGTAAGATTGTCACCTATTTCATGATCACTAGTTGCTTCTTCCTTGGTCTTGAATTCTTTACCGCATTCTACAGCGGCATCCCGGGCCATATGAATTCATTTATTTATTTGTATGCGGGGCTCAATGGATATCATCAACTTGTCCCATTGATGTGGATTTCGACGCTCCTCGCCGTCGTGGCGGTCGGAATCCTGGTCTTCCCCTTCCTCAGGCGCAATGAGATGGTCCTGGCATTCGCTTCTGCGGCAGTTTTTATCTCGCTATGGATAGACAAGGGGTTTGGACTGATCGTGGGAGGATTTGTTCCGAACCCATTCGAAAGGATTACGGAATACTGGCCTACTACCCCTGAGTTTCTGATTGCGCTTGGGGTCTGGTCAATAGGATTCCTAATCTTGACAGTGCTGTACAAAATCGCAATATCAGTCAAGGAGGAATCCGGAGGCGAAGCGATTCACTGACCGAGAATAGATACTTAGTAAAAGGGCAGTCCTCTAATCAGGGACTGCCCTTTTAGGTAATTACAGAGCACATTTTGGTAAGCTTTCCCCGCTCTAGTCCAATGGTTGTTATTGGTTTGGCAAGACTAACAGTAATGCTGAAGCCCATTGACATGAGAGGCTTGTAATTTGTTATAGTAAAAGAATTATCTGATACGATTATTCGTGTGAGAAAGTATATATAAGGAGGTGAAGTTCATGTACCTAGTAGCAGTCGATACAGCTAAGTGTGATGGTTGTGAGGAGTGTGTCAACAGCTGTCCGCAGATGGTATTTAAGATTACTGATGGCAAAAGCGACCCCTACCAGGCCGGCGAGTGCGTGTTCTGCGAAACCTGCCTCAGCATGTGTCCTACATCAGCGATTACGATAACCGAAATGTAGCGGATAGCCACCGATTGTGGCACAAAAAAGGAGCATCGTTAATTCGATGCTCCTTTTTTGATGATCCTTTGCTGTTTCGGCTATTTCTTCTGAATATATATCTCCCAGTGGTCGCCGGTTTTTTCGACTTCGATGGGAAATCCCTGCTTGTCGGCAAAGCGAGGGATTGAATCTTCTGCGGAAGCGGGCGCATCGCAAAGTATCTTAAGTATCGAACCTGCTGCCATCTTCTCCATCTGCTTTTTGGTCAAAACGAGCGGATAGGGACATACCCTTCCGAGAACGTCGAGCACTTCAGCTGGTGTTTGAGCTTTTAAATCACCCATTATCATTCCTCCTTGTATTAGAACATCTGTATATGATTTACAGAATCTAGTTCTTTTTGTATTTCACTGTAAGGCACTATCTGCGCCCTGGTTTCACCACCGAGGTCCTCAGCGTCCATAATGAGGGCATCCTCCTTGATGCCGAACCGATCAAGGTCTTCCTTGCATATCATGACCTTTAGATCTAATAGGAGGCTGTTCTTTATATGCATTTCGAGGCTGGTGATGTCATAATGTTTAGCAGTAGCCTGGTTCTTGAGGCAGTTAAGCACGCCGTCTCCAATAAAGCAGACAACCGGCTCGACCATGTCTCCATCTTCGAGGTATATCTCAACTGTCTGGCTCGCAATGGCATGGGTCATCGCGAGTCTTGAAGCTTCAGTCTTATAAGGAAGTGATCTTATAACGAACGCGAGTCTAGTGGTCGCCATCTTACTCACCCCCTATGAGAAGAATTCTGTCTGCATCAAAACAGCTCGCGAGGTACCAGTCCATGCTTTTACGGATCCAGCCTTCCATCAGATCCTCTTTATGGTATCCTCTTGCCTCGGCACAGGCCTCACATGCGCATGCCTTGAAATTACCTGTCTTGAAAAGCTCCTCGAGCGTCTTATAAAGCGTCGAATAATCTTTAAAAGATCTCTGCCCTTTCTTGGAGAGCATCGTAGCATTCGAAGAAACCCAGTAATCAACTTTATGTCCTTTTTTTACGGCAGCTTCAGCAAGCTTCACCGAGAAATCGAGTGAGAGTGACCCGACCAATCCCGGGAAGACGCCCATTGTCAACTTTCCCATAATTGCCTCCTATCTCCTATATCCAGATTATCTTTTCGTAATCGTTGAAAATCAGATCAACGACATCGCCGTAGGTAACCGCCTTGATATTGCCCGGCAAATTGGCAGCAGTAAATCCCCTGCTTTCAAGGTCTTCAGTAAGGACATAAAAGTTCGCAGACTTCTGCAGAACCGGGTCTGCCTTGCCCCCTTCCTTAACCGCTGCGTGGTAAACGCCGTTGCCGACGAAAATGATGCCGAGTTTTTCGGCGCTCAATCTGTCAAGGACATCGGCGCCGCTCCGGTAATCGCTGACGAATACGCCAAGTTTCATAACACACCTCCCTTACAGTATTCTTAGGATATTGATACATACATATTGTATAAACAAACGTTTTACAGGTACACGTTTATACCAATAGCAGTCGCGCCCTGTCAATTAAAATAAAGTTAACGAGCTATAAAAAGTATTTATAATTCAATTAATACACTCGGAATGCCGAACGAAATGCCGGCTGTGGAAATTATCAATGTCAGCCCGAAGGGCTCGATTAATAGAGCGAAGCGTATTTATGGTATTCTCAAACAATGTCTGTAGTAAAGTATATGCATGAAATCTGAAATATTCTATTTTAAAGGAGATCGCGCAAAGCCGCTCGTCATATTTATCCACGGCATGGGCATGGACGCCGCAATGTGGGCCGAACCTGAGCTGGCAAGGGTGCTCGGAGGGAAATATCCTTTAAGCATCCTGCTCGGCGGTGCTGAAATGAAGACGCCCTTTCACGACCTGAAAGATCAAGGCTATCCCGTCCTTACGTGGAGTCAGACGAGGCCTGCTGGTCCGGCTCTGATCGCAGTAGAAGAGCTGAAGGAGCTTGCTCTAGCATACGCTGCAAAGGCGCCTGCGGGCATGGTTCTCATTGGGCATAGTAGGGGTGGGCTTATCGCGAGAAGGTTTCTGCAAGAATGTGTCGCACCCATAAGGGGAGTCATCACGATCGCGACGCCGCATAAAGGATCATCTATGGCGAAATGGGTTGTCTATCTTTCTCCGCTCTCGGCAGCGGTGCAGAAAATCATGGATTTGGGCGATAAAGAAGTGCGAACTTCTCTGCACCGAGTAATCACTTTTTTAAGCGGTCACGCAATAAGAGAGATGCTCCCCGGATCCGCTTTTCTAACGAGTCTTGCGGAGAGGCGCCAACCTGGTTTCTTTATAGCATCGATAGGCGGGACAGACCCCGCACTCGTGAGAATCGGCTCAACCCCCCTGCCTGATCTTCTTGCCGCCGTACTTCCAGAGAGGATGATACCCGATGAGTTAAAGGAAGGCAAGGCAGACGGATTTGTCACCGCTGAAAGCGCCATTTATCCGGGTGGAGATGAGCATAAGGATTTCCACGTGCATCATGCCGGACTGATATTCGATCGCGGCATAAGAGAGTATGTTGTGACGAGTGTTTTATCACTGAAAGATTAGGGGGGGGAGCGCTCGGGTCATCCCACCCTGAGGAAATAGAGCTGAATCTCCTACACGCTTACACAGTATGCGGCGGTCTCCTGCCCGAAGGAGACCGCTCAAGAACTATGATCTGCTCGGTTTCAAATCCTGTCGAGGCCTTGGTTGAGGTCTGCGATGAGATCGTCAACATCCTCAAGTCCCAGGGCTATACGAACCAAGTTATCCACCATGCCAAGGGAGTGCCGGTATTCTTCAGGGTAGTCATAGAACGACATTACCGACATCTGTGTCACAAGGCTCTCGCTTCCGCCGAGGCTGGGGGTGATCAGGAAGAGCTTTAGCGAATCAATAAATTTTCTCGTCTCCTTGTCTCCGCCCTTTACGAGGAAGGTGATCAGGCTTCCGAACCCCCGCATCTGCTTTTTCGCAACCTTGTAATCGGGATGCGATTTGAGGCCGGGATACCAAACCTTTTCAACCTTGGAGTGGGACTCCAGCATCTTTGCTATAGTCATGCCAGCGCGGTTGTGATGCTCCATCCTGAGAGCGAAGGTCTTCAAACCGCGTTCCAGCAGGAAGCAGGTCAGCGGGCCCGGGGTCGCCCCGATCATCCTCTGCATTTTGTACAAGGCGTCGAGTTTTTTATGATTGCCGAGGGTTACTCCTGCGAGCAGGTCGTTATGGCCGCCGAGGTACTTGGTCGCTGAGTGGATGACTATGTCCACCCCCATCTCAAGGGGCTTGATGTTGTATGGCGTTGCGAGCGTGGCGTCGATTATAGTCATCACGCGATGCTTCTTTGCAACCTTTACTATCGCTATCATGTCAAGGACGCGCAGGTAAGGATTGGTCGGTGATTCGGTGAAAATGATGTTGGTATTGGGGCGAATGGCCTTCTCGATGGCCTCAGCAGTTGGGTCCACAATGGAGACCTCTATCCCGAACTCGGACAGCGTGTTGGTGGCAAAGTCGCGCGTCTGGCGGTAACAGTCGCTTGTAAATATGATATGTTTGTTACGCTTCATGTAAGCCATGAGTGTCATTATTACCGCGCTCATGCCCGTGGAGAAAAGCAGGGCCCGCTCCGCTCCTTCAATTGCCGCAAGTTTACGCTCGCACTCCTGCTGCGTCGGATTGCCGTATCTGCCGTATTCATGCTCTCGTGCCACATGGCCCTGACTTTTTGCCTGCATAAAGTTGTAGACTTCGGCGGTCGTATCAAAGTAGAAATTGGAGGTCTGCACAATAGGCGTAGAGACCGCGTAATGGGCTTTGGGAAGTCGCCCAGGGCCGTGGATAGCAAGGGTTGCGGGGTTCCAGTCCATGGGGTTTAAAGACTTCTTAGACATCAGTGTTCCTCCTCTTCTGTAAGGCCTGTCTGAGGGCTTCCTTGACCGCATCAACGCTGGGCGGCAGCTCGACCGGCTTGTTGGCAAAGCGGCAAGGGAAGTCAAGAGTTTCCTCGTGGTACCTGACCTTGAATTCGGTAAATTTCAGCCCATGGGCAGTTGAAATAACGACGACTCGTTCGGACTTATCTATTTTGCCTGCCTTGAGGAGTTTTATCAGTGCGGCGAGTGCAACTCCTGTATGTGGACAGTTGAACATTCCGAAGGTATCTCCGAGGGCGGCAGCATCGGCCAGTTCCTGTTCGGTGGCTTGTTCGACGATGCCATTGAATTGTTTCAATGTGCGGATGGCCTTCTGTATGCTGACTGGGTTGCCTATCTGAATCGCGTTTGCAAGCGTCTTTTCAGCATGGATCGGTTCGAAGGTCTCAAAGTTCTTCAGGTACGAACGATACAAGGGGTTTGCCCTTTCAGCCTGTGCAACAACTATGCGCGGCAGCGTATCAACAAGGCCGAGATTCTTCATCATGAGGAGTCCGTTACCTAGAGCTGAGACATTGCCCAGGTTGCCGCCGGGGATGATGATTACGTCAGGCAGCTTCCATTCGAATTGCTGACAGATCTCAATACCGACCGTCTTTTGCCCTTCAATGCGCAAAGAGTTCATGGAATTGGCGAGATAAATGGTCTCATCTTTCGTTATTTCCTGGACAACGGCCATGCAACCGTCGAAATCGGTGTCGAGAGACAAGACCAGGGATCCGTTTGCGATAGGCTGAATCAGCTGCGCAACCGAAATCTTTCCCTTTGGCAGAAGAACGATGGACTGGATGCCTGCAGCAGCACAATAAACCGCCAGCGCTGCGGAAGTATCGCCCGTAGAAGCACATGCCACCGCCTGGATCGGCGCGCCTTCGCTTATCATCTGCTTGACCTGCGATACCAGCACGGTCATGCCGAGGTCCTTGAATGAACCGCTGTGGGAATTCCCGCAGAGTTTGATCCACAGGTCACTCATGCCGAGCGTTTTGCCCAAGCGCTCGGCCCAGAAGAGGTTTGTGCCACCTTCGTACAGCGACACGACATTATCGTCGCTAATCTGAGGCAGTATCCATTCCTTCTTACCCCACACGCCCGAGCCGTAGGGCCATTCGGTGGACTTGTATCGGTCCTCGAAGAGCTTTATCCATTCCTTTGAGCTGCGCTGCGCGAGCGCCTGCATGTCGTGCTTTACTTCCAAAAGTGAGTTGCAGTTTCCGCAACGATAGATGATCGAGTTCAAAGGGTACGTAGCCCCGCATTGCGGGTCGATGCATTGAAACCAGGCTCGATATGACATTTGCGTTCTTCTCTCTTAAATTTGTCTTGGTGACTACGAATGGAAGAATATCATAATAGTCTGCTCTCGATCAATACATATGTGAATGCGGTCAATGTTTGACAACGTGCTGCCGGAGGAGATCGAACACTATCCTGTCGATCTTATCGAGAAGTTCCTTGAACATACCTCCGTAACTCTTGGAGGTCGAAAAGAGCTCGGCCCGCAGTTGCACTATTTCCAGGTTATCGCTTTTTTCATAAGTAATGCGATGACCATCCTGAAGGGCCTGCCTTTCGCGCAGTAGAAGTCTCTCAGCCTTTTCTTGAAATGAGGAAACCATTTGTGCGGCATCTTGCAGTCGGTCCAGAGAGGAAGAATCGTCGAATGGGAAGCGGTCTGCATGCTCAGCGATGGCTTTAATCATCCCGTAAAGTGTGCAGTATTCAAGCCCCCTGATGCCGCGCCGCCACTGGAGTAGCATTGAATTTCGCCAATACCAAAGGAAATTTCTTTCACCGAAGGAGATCAAATCTTGCACAGTGGTCAACATGTTGTCGAGATCGACGAGTTTTGTGGCGCGGAAACGTGGAAGCGGGGAGGGTTGGTATTCACTTAGCGTAGCAGCGCCGGCAAGATATTTCCAAAGATTCTTAAGAATGGTAGCACCATAAGCATCGTTCGGCGTATCGAAGTGAACGAGCGAGAGCAAAACTTTCCCTTGGCCGTAGAAACCCTCTATTACAGCGGGCTGGTCATGTAAACGCGAAGGGTCCAGATTAATTCCATATGACTGTTCAAGTGACACCCAGTCTCCCAAAATCTTTCTCACATCGCCGACATTGAGGTCCGAGCTGAATGAGTCGGGAAGCGCTTCCTCGTATGTGGCAAGCACGTTACTCTCCTGATCGTTTGCCGAGAATTGTGATGGCCACCAGACGTGGAAGACAGAAGGGGGCGCAGGAGCCATTCCGGCCCATATGGGATGTCCATTGAGTCTGAGCAGCATTCTACCGCTGAAGCTCGGGACTCGGTCTTGAGTCGGTATGCGGCGGATATTGAGCAGGCCTACGCCATCCAGAGTCGCAAGACCCGCACCGCCACAAAAACCAAGATAATTTCCACCCTTATCGACAAATTCCCTGATCTCACGAACGCCTTCCCCGCCAAGGGATTTGATCTTGTTAGATGCCCATCCGCCAGGGACAAAGAGCATAGTATAATCCTGCAGTATACCCTTTCTGATATCTTCTGCGCGGATCAGTTCGAAGGGAAGCCCGGCGTCTGACAGAGCGTTGAATGCCATCAAACCCCATAAGAAAGATTCGTTCCAGAAAAAAGCGCAGGGCTTACAGGTCCTATCGGCTTTCGAACTTTTTTTCATAACCCCGTGGCGTAATCATCCGGCCGTTCCAGACAAAAGTCCCTGAATTGCCGATGATGACGGTTGTCTGCATATCGATTTCATGACAGAGCACGCCTTCAAGAGTGGTGATCGCAACGCGCTCAGATGCTCTCATCGCTGCCTTTACAATTCCAACCGGAGTCTCGGATTTTCGATATCTCCGCATGATCTCGACGGCACGGCTGAAATGTTCGACTCTTCCCTTGCTTTTTGGATTGTAGATGACAATCACGAAATCGGCCATGGCAGCGGCATTGAGACGCTTTTCTATGACGTCCCAGGGTGTCAATCTGTCCGATAGACTAATTGAAACGAAGTCATGCATCAGAGGGGCGCCCAGGCGTGCGGCAGCGGCGTTTAGGGCGGATATGCCCGGAATTATCTCTACGGGAAGAGCGGATGCGAGCTTCTGTTCTTCTGCTCTCAAAATCTCGAACACCAGGCCCGCCATCGCATAGATGCCCGGATCGCCGCCGCTAACGACCGAAACTCTTTTCCCGGAAAGCGCTAATTCTACGGCCTTTCGACACCTATCAATTTCCTGTGTCATCCCGGTCGAAAATATTACTTTGCGCTCAATCAGGTCCGGGATCAGGTCGAGGTATGTGCGGTATCCGACGATAACTTCAGATCTTTCTATAGCCCTTTTCGCGCGGGGTGTGATGTGTTCCTCGCTTCCGGGCCCGATACCAACGACGTACAATTTACCACTGATCTGTTCTTCCGACTTCCAGCCTCCGTGTTCCGATTTCTTCAAAGCAACTGCCACTGTCACATTCCCCGACTTTTGTTTCGGCACCAGTGGTTTGGCCATCTTCGATGCAAGTAGGGCAGACGGCTCGGCGACTGCGTTTGCGCCGGTAGCCCGGAAGACGGCTTCTGATTTTTCAATCCCCCTCACTTTGTTGAGTTGATCCGCCGAAAATGAAACTATCGCTAAGTTGTATTTATCGGCAAAATCACGCAGCCCGGGCTCCGAAGCTTTTTTGTCGATGGTAGCAATCGAATGAACTGCAAGAAAGGACAGGTTATGCTCAAGCAGGACTGATTTGACCGCGTCTTCTATTTCCTGAGCCTGTGTCCCGCTGTTGCAGCCGATGCCGATGACAAGATTTTGTGGTCTTAGATAGAGCTGGTCCTTAACGCAGGACCCGCAGGTCTCGGTTCGCTGCTTTTTTGTTATCAATATGTCGGCACGTCTCGGATCATGCTCGCGGGCGAAGGCCTCCGGCAGTGTGATTTCGGTCTCCGAATAGACCCGGATTGTCTCCTCATTGATCAACCGGGTAGCGACGCGCGAAAGGGCATCCCAGTTTTCGATATTGAGCCTGTTGTCCTTTGCCCATAGGTCGATGGAAGGCAGATTATTGATATCGGAAGCTGTCGTGATGACGGCTTTGGCATCAAGCAGAGACGCAACTTGCCGTGCAAGCCTGTTGGCGCCTCCAAGATGTCCGCTCACAAGACTCACGGCGTATTCACCCTTTTCATCGAGCACCACCACTGCCGGATCGGTCTTCTTGTCTTTGAGCAGAGGCGCGATCGTTCTGACCACGATACCCGTTGCCATGATAAAGATAAAGCCATTTCGCTTTTCCCACTGTTTTTTTGGAAGCGATACATCGAACTGAAGCACCTCAGAATCGATGAAAAGACTGGCGATCCGGTTCGCAAGGGCATGTCCCCTCTCAGTGATATAGAAGATTACGGGAGAGGCTATTTGAACATCACTATTCATAATCTTTAGTGCTCTTCTCCAGACCGCCTTCGGCCGTTATGATCAGATCTCTCCGCCCTATGTCCTTCGCAGTCAGTTCCTGTATGAGCTTCACGGCATTGTTGTCGGGGTCCGGCTCGGGGATTCCCCTGTTGACAAGCCTCACTGGGATTATTTTGCCGTCCGCGAAATCACCGGTGCTGAGACTGATATTCACTTTCAGTATTATGCTGACCCCGTTCTCATCCGCTATATTGAACCTTCCGTACGTAAGAAAATTCCCAAGGCTGTATACGATAAGTTTTTTCTTGTAGATTTCGATTGCTCGCAGGACGTGCGGGCCATGACCAAGAACCAAATCGGCACCTGCGTCAATCATCGCCCGTGAAAACGCCATAACATTGCCTCTGTTTTCGCCTGCGAAAATCTCATTGGAATTCATTACATGAAGTGACTGTTTCCCCTCTGCCCCGCCATGGAACGATATTATGACGAGATCGTTCGAAGCTTTAAGATCACTCACCATCTGTTTTGCTGTCGCGATATCATTTATTGAGTACGGAGAAGGTGAGGAAAACGAAAAACCAACGAGGGCAACTTTTTTGCCCTTGACCTCCATGTGTTCGACCCTGCCCGCCGCGATGGTTCTGATAGAGAGCGCATCGAGTGTTTCGACCGTGCTCTTAATCCCTTCACTACCGAAATCAAAGGAATGGTTGTTGGCAATGTTGAGCACATTGAATCCGGCGTCTTTCAGGTATTTTGCGTACCTGGTCGGGGTCGAAAATGCGAAGCACATCCGGAAGTTTTTCCGGCATTTGTCGCTTTTTCCATTGTCGACGAGCGGGCCTTCAAGATTGCCAAATACAATGTCACTTTCACTGAAGTTGCCTTTAATGCTGTCGAATATGCCCGCTCCGTCATCGGGTGGGAGGATCGCTTCAGGGTATGTCGTGCCCATCATAATGTCTCCGACAGCGGAGATACTGAGAACATGCTCAGCCGCTTGCACCGCGGAGAAAGAGGCGAATATGAAAAGCGCAAACCAGAAGGACAGTAACCGTTTACTCAGAAGCCCTCCTGTATTCATGGGTGAAGTCTTTGTCATAAAGCTTTGATGTCCTGCCCAACAGTTCTTCTGATGCCCTCAGAGCTTCTCCAACATAGATGAGAGCTGTCTTTGTGATTCCCGCCTCTTTCACCTTTTTGGCAATATCTGCCAGAGTGCCCCTGACTATCTTCTGCTCCGGCCAAGTTGCTTTCTGGATTACGACAACAGGGGTGTTTTCGGGATAGCCATGGAGCAGTTCATCTCTCAGCGTTTCAATCATGCCGATACTTAAGAAAATTACCATGGTTGCCTGATGATTTGCCAACTCGCCTAGTCTTTCTAGGTCCGGTACGGGGGTCTTGCCTCCCATACGTGTTAAGATGACCGTTTGGCTTATTTCGGGTATGGTAAGCTCCTGGCCGAGAACAGCCGCACCCGCCAACGCGGAAGAGACGCCGGGGACAACTTCATACAGGATGCCGAGTTGTATGAGCCTCTCGATTTGTTCAGAGATTGCGCCATAAAGGGCGGGGTCTCCTGTGTGCAGCCGCGCCACATCTTTCGCTTCGCCGATCGCCTTCTCCATGACTCTGATAGTGTCATCAAGTGTCATCGAAGATGAGTCAAATATCTCGGCATTCAGTCCGTTAAGCAATGCCTTGTTGACAAGGCTTCCAGCATAAATGATGACAGCAGCATTTTCGAGCACTCTCTTTCCCTTGACGGTGATCAATTCCGGATCGCCAGGTCCTGCCCCGATGAAATAGACCTTAGCCATTGTCCAATTTCTCCCTGACGTATGCGCTCACACGAGCAACTATGTCGAGTATCTCATCTGTTTGCGGCAGTGTTGCGGCTATGCGGTTGATGTAATCCCGTTCGATCAGCAGCATGAAGGATGCTGTGAAATTGAGATCGAATATCCATGAGAGTTGCAACAGTTTGAAGTCACTCGAGGTCTTCAATCTGGCAAGCGATATAATCTGCTTGTTGCGGATAAGCGAAAGAATTTCCTCTGAATACGACGGGCTGTCAGGAAGGCCGAGGCCTACTGCTTCGGGTTTTTCTTCATCGGGGCTTTCGTAAAACTCGATAAAAACTCTCCAGATATCGAGTTTATCGGCATCACGTATCAGTTTGAGAAAACGGAGTTTGTCGGGATCCACAATGTCTGAAATAGCAAATGCATTGTGGAATTTCACTGCATCAGTGATGAGGTCCTGCTCTCGGTCGGCAAGACGGATGAGCACCTTTTTCTCCAGGAGCGTGTTCGCACCGAGAAGGCCGTGGTTGATTGAGATGCTGTCTTTGTATGTCCGGTATTGAGCATACTGGGGAAATCGCCCGATATCATGAAAAAGGGCTATGGTTTCGGCAAGAAGCATCTCATTGGGACCCAATGCCTCGCCCCGTCCCACGGCCAGGATATTCCTGCAGACATGGAGGGTATGAGCCTCCTTCAGGGTTATGTTCCTCTGCTCCTTTTCGTTATCTAGATGGTAGACTTTGCAGAACTCTGAAAACCAGCTTTTGAAAAATTGAAGGTCGTTCCCGGTCATGATGTCGACCGTCTCCTGATTATAATAAGGGAAAAATAGTTGAGATCATCCTTCCTAACATCCCTCAAATTTCTAATAACCGCCTCTTCACGCATTCCTGCTTTTGAAATATACGTGGAGTTATCGAGAAGGCCAGTTTCATTCAGACTCTTTAGCACTTGATCGAAAACTCTGTATACCTTCATAAGGACAATGGTATCGAACTCCGATATGATCGTGCGCAAGTCTCCGACATAGGTTGCCGGCAGTATGGCGATCTTTTCGTTTGCAAGCCCTAGTGAAATGCCTGCTCGTGCCGCTGCGGCCGTGATTGATGACACTCCGGGGACTATTTTGATAGGCATGGCCGGGGCAAGGGCCAACAGGCGGTCATAAAGATAGAAAAAAGTGCTGTATATCGAGGGGTCGCCGATAGTAATAAAGGAAACATCGATACCCTGATTGAGCCTCTTGAGGATATTGAGGACCGTTTCGTTCCACCGCGCTTCCAGCAAATCGTCTCCGGCTTCTGCATTACCGAACTTCCTCTCTTCCTCACTACGCCTTGTCTTTTTCATAGGAAAGAAGGCCTCGATGATCTCTTTCCCCTTCAGGTCGACAATGCCTTCGACGATCGAGAGGGCAAGGCTGCTCCCTTCCTCTCGCCCCTTGGGTACGCAAAGGCAAGGCGCATCCCTGAGAATCCGGACTGCTTTGAGAGTAAGCAGTTCCGGATCACCGGGTCCAACGCCGATGACATAAAGTGTTCCCGTCATGATCTGTTTTGAAAGAGGATACGCCATCCTTGAATTCGATATCATTATATGATGGTGCACACATGAATTTTTGTCAACAGATTGGGATTAACATGAATTTATAGTAATGATGAAAAGTAAATGATGTCCAAGTAATTCCGTGTTTGACTTAAGTCAAGGCAAAGTGTCTGAGATATTTATAAACTGTTACATGAAGGAAATTGCACTATACTTCCTGTGCCTAGCTGGAGTGCTACTGATCTTGGGTCCCGCTTTTGCTTGTAATGAGTGTCACAGCAAAAATCCGAAACTGGTGAAGATGCATCAGGAACTTGGCTATAAGGACTGCTTTGCCTATCACAGTGTGGGATTGAAGAAGTCGCCGGAAGAGCAAAGGATGAGAATGGTGGACGATCAAATGTGCATTCGATGCCATAAGAAGTAGTTTCCGTATGAAAACTTAGAAACCACCATAGTCACAGAGGAATATGAACCCTGTCGAGCTCTACAAGAAACTTCCAAAGACCAACTGCGGCAACTGCAGGCAGAAGGCATGTATGCCATTTGCCTTTGCGGTCCTGAAGGGAGAGGCTGACCTTTCAGAGTGCTCCCAGTTGCCAATAATGGGAAAAGAGGAGTTGACGACTTGCATCAGGAAAACCGACTGGCGGGAGGATATGATTGCAAATCTGAAAGCCGAAATAAAAGGGATTCGCTTTGACGAGGTCGCAGATAATCTCGGCGCAGAATATACAGACGACAAGCTTTTTCTCCAGTGCTTCGGGAGAGAGGTCGTAATTGGGTCGGATGGAGAGATTCAGGCGCAAAAAAACCTTACGCCGTGGATGAAAATGCTATTGCTTTTCTATATCAAGAATGGCGGCTGCAGAGGCCTTACCGGCAAGTGGGTTTTCCATAACGAGCTGAGGGGCGGGATGATGAAGTATAAAGCCTTCATGCGCGAGTGCGAAGAGCCGCTGAGAGAATTGTTCGATAGGCATCTCCCAAAAGCGGCCCTGCTTCTTGACGGGTACGGTGCAGTTCATCCGGATGAGTTTGCATCACAACATGCATGGCTTGTTTATGTCTTCCCGCGCCTACCGGTCCTGCTGCTCTACTGGCCGAAAGATGATGAATTCGAATCAAAGGTGACCATACGTTTTGACTCTACTGCCGACAGCTGCTTCGATGTAGAGCAACTGATATTCCTGGTAGAAGAACTGATAAAAGATATTGAAGCATCCCTCTAGTAACACTGTGCTTTTTAGTGTGTCAGAGCCGTACATGTGAGCGTCGATTTGCCGATCTCGATATGGCCTTATATCCTTGAAGAGAAACCGTGCTTTTCCGTCATGCCGTGACACGGCTCTTGACACCGTTCATCCAACAAACTATTTTTGAAAAAAGTACATGTGTTGAACTCCTCTTGAAAGCAGAAGTGTCCCATTTTATTAATACTGGGTATAAAAGTATGCTTTGAAGCACTGCACACTCCTAAGTCATGAATTTGCTTGAAATATGGACACTGCATATTACACCTCCTGAATGCACTTGTATATTTTGCTGGTTGCATTTCTACATTCTGGGTGCGCTTCCTTACAGGATACTCTCCCATAGGGCCACATTCTTTACAAAAGCGCGTTCAAACATTCGGTGTTTCTAATTTAATCATAGTTGTAATTGATCCCGAAAAGAAGACCCAAAAACGAGAAGTTACTGGTCTTGTGACAGCTGTCACAAAAGGCAGTGCATTTGGCTTTTTTCTCGGATCATCAGAATCTCAAAGCCCTCACAAAATGGTGAGTCTGTGGCTGAAAGGATAATATTTTTAAGGGTCTTTGCATAATTGAGTGAGTCATATAACGCTATTTCCCCTAGTTGGCAAAGAGCGGCAAGGAGAGATTATTATTAGGCATAACCTATTGCATCCGTTGATGATTGTCAGGGCTTGTAATACATAAGCTGTCGGGCGTGGGGGGCAACCAGATCAACAAGCCTCCCCATCTCCGTCTCGCTCTGGGGCGCAAATGATCGCGCATAACCAACATTTTCTTCGAGGTGCGCAATTGAATCGCACCCGATGATAGCTGCTGTCACCGGAAGGGAGAGAGCGAAACGGTAGAAAGGCGCTGCGGAATTGAATCCGGGAATCCTCGTGACCAAACCCCTGAAATAGACTTTCATGGCGATAATCCCCATGCCCTTTTCAATGGCATGGGGCATGACGTCGGTGATAAAACTGCGGTAATGCGGCTCGGCAGGATTGATGGGCATCAGCACCGTGTCGAAATCAGCAAGCTGGATACAACGCCGAAGGATCAACGGATCCTCATGGCCGGTAACGCCGATGAAGCGTACCAAGCCTTTCTCTTTCGCCTCTCTGAAGGCTTCAAGTGCTCCACCAGGCGCGGTAACCTCCTCGATATCTTCTTCGGTCCTCATGTCGTGCATCTGCCAAAGGTCGAGGTGATCGGTCTTTATCGTCTTAAGGGTATCGTGGAGATGAACAAGAGCGCCTTTTCTATCACGGGCGTGGGATTTGCCGGCAAGGAATATCACCTTCCTTCTTTCCCCCAGAGCTTCGCCATGGTATGATTCGCACCCCGCATAGGCCTTGGCAGAGTCAAAGTAATTAATCCCCAAATCGATAGCCCGATTGATCAAATCGTAAGCATCTTTGCTGTGATCATACGATCTCAGTATCCCCTCGCCGCCGAGGCCAAGAATTGTAACATCAACATTGGTTTTGCCAAGCCTTCGCTTCGGTATCATACCTAAATTATAACCGGAATTTGATCGAAAGGATCCAGGCATAACGACAACCCAGAAAGTGGCGAGGAATTTTGCTCGGGGATTGACACATCAATATAATAGTACGACTTTCATTTCCGATGATCTAGAATGCACTGATCTAGAATGCACTGATCTAGAATGCACATGCTGTATAAGCCAATATTAGGTATAATGAACAGCAAAAAAACAAATCTCAAAGGCAGCAGAGAGGATTGTAAATTGAATAAGTGGTTAATTGTTGATAAACTACATAAAAGTTGAGATATTAGATTGGGGGTTGTATCATGGATAAAAGACGTGAAATTGAAAAACTCGCCTACGATTTTTTCCAGAGGGATGGTTGTGTGCATGGCCGTGAATTCGAACATTGGATTGAGGCTGAAAGGATAGTGCATGCCAGATGCAAGGTTCTCGCATCTGAAAAGCCAGCTAAGGTAAAAAAGCCTGTTGCCGCAAAGGCAGTCTCGGTAAAAGTTGCAGAAAAAAAGAGCAAGACAGCAACGAAAGCACCGGCAAAAGGAAAGGTCACAAAGGCAGTTAATACTCAAAAGGAATCAATCCTGTAAGCAAAGCCGTTTCTTGTCCTGAAGTTCTTTACTTTGTTCCGGCGTTCTTCCTACCGGCATTACTTCTCTATTGTGTCCCCGTAAATCCTCTATTTGTCGTCAGCCACCTGCAATGATACTATTAATAAATAAAGGGGTATATTTTTCAGATCAGGTGAAATGGGGAATGCTATGAAGGAAGCGATGTTTTACGACAAGATCGGGGACGGCAAGGTCAAATGCTATCTCTGCTGTCAATACTGTACGATATCCCCGGGCAAGAGAGGCATTTGTGCTGTCAGGGAAAACAGAGATGGAGTTCTCCAGTCCCTCGTTTACGGAAAGATTGTGGCTCGACACGTAGATCCGATTGAAAAAAAGCCCCTTTTCCATTTCTATCCGGGTTCACGGTCCTATTCTATAGCAACGGTGGGATGTAATTTCAGGTGCTTGCACTGCCAGAACTATGATATATCAGATTATCCAAAGGGTCATCCAGATATCCCCGGAATTGCTATGACCCCTGAAGAAGTAGTCGGGGAGGCAGAGTCTGCAGGTTGTCAAAGCATTTCTTACACCTATACTGAACCGACTATCTTTATGGAATTCGCCTGCGAGTGCGCGCGGCTCGCCCACAAGAAAGGGATACAGAACGTCTTTGTGAGCAACGGATATACCTCGCCAAATGCCACCCGTGTGATCGCCCCGTATCTCGATGCAAACAATATTGATCTGAAAGGCGATGATAATTTTTATAAAAAGGTGGTCGGTGCGCGTCTCCAACCGGTGCTCGATACGATAAAGCTTATGAAGGACCTTGGCGTGTGGGTTGAAATCACAACGCTTATTATCCCGACATACAATGATTCAGATGACTTTCTGCAGTGGGTTGCGGAGTTCATAAAGTCGGTCGATCCGGCGATCCCCTGGCATGTAACTCAATTTTATCCCACCCATGATCTGCTCGATCAGCCCCGCACGCCGGTGAGTACCCTTAGGCGGGCGAGGGCAATAGGATTAGAAGCGGGCTTGAAATATGTATATGAAGGCAATGTGCCCGGCGAAGGAGGAGAAAATACTTACTGCCCAGCATGCGGAGAACTCCTCATAGAGCGGATTGGATTTTCTTTGAAGACAGTTAGGCTGAAGGCTTCAAAGTGCCACCGTTGCGGCTCTCAAATTGACGGTAGGGGGATGCCGTAACTTGTTTCTCCTTGATGCGGAAGCCCGCCTGAAAATCGAAAGCGTCAGTCGCGGGAAGTCCACGGGTTTCAATTTGCCAAACCTCCGCGATTCTGCTATTCTTTTAGTAAACCTGTGAAGGGAGGCCCCATGCTCGGTATTTCCGATTCTCTCCTGAGGACATCTCCTGATATGAGGCACCTGTGCTGAAGCTTCGCGACGGGATTGTAGAGCTCTATAAGAAAGTAGCATCCGCTATTCCGACCGATGTTGAGGACAGCCTGAAGAAGGCTTACGAAGCTGAAACCGCGCCGAATTTGAAGGAATCTGTCGGGACACTTCTTAAAGAGATCTCGACGGCCCGGCAGGCATCACGTCCTCTCTGCCTCGATACAGGCATCCCTTTCTTCTTTGTATGGGTTCCGCGGGGACTGAGCCAGCAACTCGTCCGGGAGATGATCATCGATGCCACGAGACTTGCGACAAAGAAAGTTCCCCTGAGCCCCAACGCTGTCGATATCCTCTCGGGCGTCAACAGCGGGGACAATACAGGGCTATACTTCCCACTCATCCACATCGAAGAGACCCATAAAAATTCTCTTACCATTGATCTGCTTCTTCAGGGGTCGGAATGCGAGAATCTTGGCAATACTTATAAGCTCCCTGTGCAGCTCATTTCGAGAAACGGGGAGACCGGCGCGTGTCACGAGTTTGTCGCAGAGCGTAATTTTGAAGGGGTGAAAAGCTGTGTCCTCGATGCTGTAGCTAAGACCAAGGGCCGAGGATGTCCTCCCTACACGATCGGCATCGCGATCGGAGGGGCGAGGGACCAGGTTGCTTTTCTCTCCCGGCGACAGCTAGTCGGGAGGATCAATGTGGAAAACCCTGAGGAGCGGCTCGCGGTCCTTGAGGCTGACATATTGCGGGACGTCAATGACGCCGGTAAACAGCTGGAGGGTTTGGCGAGGAATGTAACTGCGCTCGGGGTGAAGGTTGCGGTAGCACACCGCCATCCCCAGTCCTATTTTGTGGATATCTCTTTTTCGTGCTGGGCCAACCGGAAGGCCCGGCTCATATGGTAGTCTATGGCCGGTTCCAGTAGATCTATTTAACTACGAGTACGGGGCATTTCGAATAATCGACTACTTTTGACGAGACACTGCCAAGCAGAAATTTCTTGGTTCCGTGCCTTCCATGCGACCCCGTTATGATAAGGTCGACCTTCATTTTTTGGGCCGTCTCCAGAATCTTTTCAGCAGGGTCTCCCTGCCTTATGACTGTCTTCACGTCGATCGATTTCCCGGACAGGGCTTTCCTAATCTTCTCCATTGAATCGTTGGTCTCCTGTGTTAAGGAATCGGTGATACGGTTGCGATCGACGTCGGGGAGTTCAGTCAGGTATAGCTCGGGAACGACGGCGAGAATAGTGAGTGAGGCGTTAAAGCTTGTGGTGAGCTCAATCGCTTTTTTTAATGCTTTGTCGGATGATTTGGAGCCGTCATGGGCGATCATTATTTTCTGCATTGTTTTCCTCCTTCGCTAGAGACAGTAATGCAATAGTAATTAAACATCAAAGGTACTGTCGTGTGCCCTTCCAAAGAGCACATGCCGGAACACAGACACACCGGCAGGTTATTTTACCATAATCCGCCGCGCCTTGACAAAAAGACGTATCGGAGTCCCTTTAAAAGAATAGCGTGATCTCAATGCCTTTTCAATATAGCCGACCTGTTGTGCCTTGATACCGGCAGGGAAATTGACGAAGATCCTGAAGGTGGGCGGCTCGATACCTGTCTGGGTAATATAATAAAATTTCAGCTCCTTGCCCCGGAATAGAGGGAAAGGCTTGCGTTGCAGCGTTTTTATCAGCAACTCGTTCAATTCGTGCGTCTTTATCTTTTTTCGTCTCTCGGCGATGATCTCTTTGATGAGGGGAAAGATATTGGTGATTCTCGTCTTTTCTAGGCCCGAGGCAGTAAGCCAGGGCACATATTCCATAAACCACAGCTTTCTCTTGATCTCATCCTCAAGCTTTTTGTATGCGCCTTCGGGGTTGTCGATGAGGTCCCATTTGTTGAAAAAGAGAATCAATCCCTTGCCCAATTCTTCCGCCATACCCGCGATCTTTTGCTCCTGGTCTCCGATGCCCTGCGATGCGTCGACAACAAGGATGACCACATCAGCCCTCTCGATGCTTCGCATCGTCCTCATGACCGAGAGTCCTTCCACCGAGTATTCCCGAGGTTTCTTTCTTATCCCAGCAGTATCGATGAAGAGAAATTTTTCCCCATAGTAGGTGCAGACCGAATCAATCGAATCCCGTGTCGTACCCGGCACCGGACTGACGATGAGTCGCTTCTTTCCGAGGAGTTCATTGATGAGGGTGGATTTTCCGACATTCGGCTTTCCAATAACCGCGACCTTTGGCAGACTTTGCAGTGAAACGTCGACAGTGCTGTCCGGCGGAGGGATTTCAGCAGAGATCCTATCCATTAGTTCATCGAAGCCGAGACCGCTGATCGCTGAGACTGGATAAATATCTTCTGCTCCGATGCCGTAGAAATCGATTACATTGCCTTCCCTCGAAGGGACGTCAATCTTGTTTACCACCCAGAAGACCTTTTTCCCTGAGGATCTGAGCATGTCCGCCATCTCGCGGTCCGACGGGATGAGACCTTCCTTTCCGTCCAAAAGGTGGATGATCAGGTCTGCCTCGTCGATCGCAAAAAGCGCCTGCTCCCTGACCTGCTCAGCGATTTCTTTGGCTTCATGGGGGAGTCCTTCTGGATAGAACCCTCCGGTATCGATAACGGTAAAGATCTTGCTTTCCCATTCGACAGAGCCGTAATTTCTGTCCCGCGTGACTCCTGGGGTTTCTTCGGTGATCGCCTTAGGTCTGCGCTCCTTCTGCTTCTTAACCATCCGGTTGAAGAGGGATGATTTCCCGACATTGGGCCTTCCTATTATGGCAACTATTGTACTCACTATTTAATCCTGCTTTCAGAGATCCCATACGACTTGATCTTCTTATGGAGATTGCTGCGTTCTACCGATATGGCATCGGCGGTCCTGGATATGTTCCAGTCATTTTCCTGGAGCTTCCGGCATATGAAATCCTTTTCAAACGCGTCACGTGCCTCCCTTAGTGTAGCATACGAGAAGAAATCGCTCTCTATGACTCCTCGACCGGGATCGAACATTCCCAAAGCTGTGATGTCGGTGGCAGATATCACTGGGGAAGGGACCATTATCATAAGCCGCTCTACGGCATTCCGCAATTCCCTGATATTGCCTGGCCAGCTATAGGACTGAAACATACGGGCAACCTCGGGTTCGAGTCCCTTAGGCCTGGTTCCGCTGTCAGAAGCGAAGACTTCGATAAAGAACTTCGCCAATTGTGGTATATCATCTTTTCGTTCGCGCAATGGTGGTACCGTAATCGGGATTACATTGAGTCGGAAAAAAAGGTCTTCCCTGAAACCGCCTCTTTTGACCTCTTCGGAGAGGTCCTTATTGGTTGCCGCGATGATCCTGACATCGACCTTTATGCTCTTTGCCCCGCCGACCCTCTGGAAGACTTGCGATTCAAGGACCCGCAGGACCTTTGCCTGTGTTTGGAGAGTCATGTCGCCTATCTCGTCAAGAAATAGGGATCCTTCATTGGCGAGTTCGAACTTGCCGATCTTGCGTTCCGATGCTCCGGTAAATGACCCCTTCTCATGACCGAAGAGTTCGCTTTCGATCAGTTCCTGCGGGATGGCGGCGCAGTTGACCTCGATAAAGGGACCGTTCGACCGTGGACTTCTTTCGTGGAGCAGTCGCGCGACAAGTTCCTTCCCAGTGCCACTTTCACCCAGGATGAGGACACGTGAGTTGCTCTGGGCTGCCATTTCTATTTGCTGTGTGAGGGCGCGCATCTTTTCGGAGTCACCCACGAGCTGCCATTTTTTTTCAAGATCAGCTTTGAGGACTCTGTTTTCTATTTCGAGCTTCTTGCGTTCAAGAGCTCTCTGGGCAACGAGAAGGACTTTGTCGAGAGAGAGAGGTTTTTCGAGAAAATCGTAAGCGCCGAGACGGGTAGCCTTGACCGCAAGTTCAATATTACCATGTCCCGAAATGATGATGACTGGGACCTCTTTCTCCATCTCATTAATCCTCGACAAGGCTTCAAGGCCGTCCATTTCAGGGAGCCAGACATCCAGAAAAATGATATCGGGGGTGCGTTCTTTAATGATTTTGAGGGCCTCTTCAGACGACGGGGCGGAGAGGACTTCGTATCCTTCATCCTCAAATATCCCTGTCAGGCTCTCCCTGATTCCCTCCTCGTCGTCGACGATTAAAACAGTCTTTTTGAACATGCATTTTCTCCTTAGCTATGCTCGCCGGCGGGGATCTCTACGATGAAGATGCTCCCTTTCGGATGGTTGTCCTTTACTATGATTCGTCCGCCGTGATCAGTCGCAATCTTTCCCGCGATCGCGAGGCCGAGCCCCGTGCCGCCCTTTCTCTTGGAAAAGTAGGGGAGGAAGAGTTTTTCTTTTTCATCATCCGGTATGCCGGGGCCGGTATCGGCGATCCCGATCGAAACATGGTGATCAGCTGTTGTAAGCGAGATGGTTATATCGCCTGTCTGCTTCATGGCCTCGATCGCATTATCTATTATATTGATAAGTGCCCTCTTGATCTGCTCGCTGTCAATAATAACTTTCGGGATTTCGTCTTCAGCGGTGACATGTATTCTTAAATCTGGGTAGCCTTTATAAAGTGCGGTGACCGAGTCGAGAAGATCTATCAGATCGGCAGACGCCTTTGTAATCTCGGGCATCCTGCCATATGTTGAAAAAATATCCACAAGCTTTCTGAGGCTGTTAACTTCAGTGATAATCGTCTTCGTCGACTTTTCAAATACAATGTCGAAGTCTGCATCCTTATTAAGCCACTTCTTCATAAGTCGCTCTGTGGACAGCTTGATCGGCGTCAGGGGATTTTTGATCTCATGGGCGATGCGGCGTGCAACTTCCTGCCAAGCCTCAGCCTTTTGGGCCTTGATCACATCGGTGAGATCATCGAACACGACGAGCATGCCGAGAGCGGAGGATCCATAGGACTCGCGGATGCCTGAAACCGTTACTCTGACGATCATAGGCCTGCCGCCGAGATTGATCTTGACTTCCCGTATCACTTCTCTTACTTCTTTGCCTTCGATGTCCCGGATCATTTTAACGAGGTCTCCGGAATGGAGTCCCGCGATCAGCTTGCGATAATCAGTGCCGACGACCTGTGCGTCATCAAGATCAAGAATCTTGCAGGCAGACTTGTTTACGGTCAGTATCCTGCCGTTTTTGTCGAGGAAGATTACCCCTGAAGTTATATTTTGGAGGATGTTTTCGAGATAAAGTCTTCTCCGGTCGGATTCAAGATAGGCCTGTTCGAGGGATATCTTGTTGTCCCTGAGTTGTGCGACCATCTGGTTGAACGAATCGATAAGGAACCCTATCTCGTCTTTACTGGTTACACGAACCGCGACGTTGAGGTCTCCCGAGGCTACTTTTTCCGTTGCCATGGCAAGGCTCTGAATGGGAATTGTTATGTCCCTCGATATTTTGAGCGAAAACCATAAACCGCTGAAGACCATGATCAGTGTGAGGAATCCAAGTGTGAGAACATAGGTTAAATTCAAAGGTTTTTTCAGTTGCCCACGCTTCAGGTACTCTTCATGGAGAAACCGCAGTTTTTCAGATTTTTCTGCGAGTGCAGCAGGAAGTCTCACCTCAGCGACGACCGCACCTCCGCCGGCTGCGGAAGGTACGACAGCCCTGATGGTGTCCCCGTCGGTGTGCGAGATGACTTCGGTGCCCTCCTTTCCGGCAAAAGCCTCTTTTATGACATCGCCGGCTTCGGAAGGCAGTGTGTGCAGCCTTTTTATAGACATCCCTGGCATAGAAGTGATTTCGCCTTTGGATGCATATTGAGCTACGAGCAATACTCTTTGTCTTTCATAGTCGTAAAAAGCACGAGCCAATTCGATGGACCTGTTTATAGGCTCACCTATCTGGGGAGAAAAGATTCGGTTGAAATAATCGGTTGCGAGTCCGCTTGCTGCAAGAAAAAGAAAGAGTGAGGGAATCATGATGAGGGTTACAAAAATAGCGACGAGCTTTGTCCTGAATTTATATCCGGGCACCTTATAGTGCATGTCCATGAACAGCCGGTAAAGATTTTTCCCAACGAAAAAGACGAGCGTTAGCAATGCAGCGATATTGAATGTGAGAAGGCACGTGAGCAGGATGCGTGTCGTAAGATCCAAGCTCGGCAGTTTGATGAAATGAATCTGTATCACTGTAATGAGGACGATGCAGAGAATCAATGCCAAAGTAATCAGGAGCGGCCTAAGAATGCTCATCTTGACACCTGGAGCGAGGGAATTTTGAAGGCAGAGGAATCTTTTGATATACTGAACTCCTTGCTGGGAACAAAGAACAGTAGATACCCGACCACGGCAGGCAGCTTCTTGAGATTCGATTCAACCGTCACTTTTACGTAGTAGTCATCGGGTTCCAATACTTTGACATTTGTTAGTTTGAGGTCGGCGATATTCGCTGCCCACGCAATCATTGAATCGAGGTCTTTGAATCTCTTGAGAGTCTTGACGTTCCCTTCGATGTTGGTGGCGATGCACTCACGTTTGATAGGATCGATCTGCAGGATACGGACAATCTTCTGTCCGAGAACGAACTCGTCGGGCCAGAGCTTCCAGTGTCTGAAAAGGTCGATGTAAAATACGATCTCCTTTGAGAGTCCGTTGTTTAGGTCTTCGATGAATTTCTGATCGGGCTGCAGGGCTGTGGTTACAAATATTTCGCTATTGACCTGTTTAATGGAGACCGGTGCGATTTCGGAAGAAAAAACTGATGTAGTAGGGCAGATGACCGCTAAGATGACGAAGAAACAGAGTAATGCCTCACGAATGCGTCCCGAGATGGAATCCCTGTTTTTTTTTAGCAACGTCTTCACGATTGTGTATATTACTCCTTGACATAAAAGAATAAATTAATTTTCATTATACCATAGTGTAGAGGGAGGATATTGCCCCGCGGGAGGTATTTGGACAGGCAGAAAAGGCAATTAAAGCTTGCTGAATTCTCTGCACTAGGGCGATTATTAACAATACGTGCTAAAACAAGGAGGAAAGCATGGAGATCAAGGCAGTCAGAATAGACATACCCGAAGGATGTAATATCATCCTCGGCCAGACTCACTTCATTAAAACGGCGGAGGACCTTTACGAAATCCTCGTCACTTCTGTCCCGCAGGCTAAATTCGGTGTAGCTTTTACTGAGGCTTCTGGTCCGTGCCTTATTCGCAGCGAGGGCAATGACGGCGATCTCAGGGCCGCCTGTATTAAAAACCTTCAGTCGGTGGGGGCGGGTCATGTTTTCTGCATACTCCTCAGGGACGCCTTTCCCGTCAATGTCTTGAACCAGATAAAGAACTGCCAGGAGGTATGCTCAATCTACTGCGCAACTGCTAACCCCTTGGAAGCCATCGTTGCCTCCACGGAACAGGGAAATGGTATTATAGGAGTCGTCGATGGTTTTCCTCCGATGGGCGTCGAAGGGAACGAAGATAAGGCAACGAGGAAGGAATTTCTTAGAAAGATCGGATATAAATTGTAGGGGTATGGCTTGCCCGTTCTTCTACAGAATCAAGGAGGACAGATGCTGCCTGAACTCAAGTATGACGATAAAGGCCTTATTCCAGCCATAGTACAGGATGTCGAAAACGGGGATGTCCTAATGCTGGCTTACATGAACGAGACATCGCTGAAACAGACTATTGAGACTGGTTTTACCCATTTCTGGTCGAGATCTCGCCAGAAGTACTGGAAAAAGGGCGAAACTTCGGGTGCTGTGCAGGAGGTGAAGGGGGTGCTGTACGATTGCGATGCCGATACGCTGCTCGTCAAGGTCAGGCAGCACGGAGGGGGCGCCTGCCACACGGGCAACCGGACCTGTTTTTATAGGACGATAGAGAAGTAATGCGTTGCTTGCCCTACCCCGATTTTTGGAGGTTTTATGAGTGATTGCATCTTTTGTAAAATCATTGAGAAGAAAGTGCCCGCAAAAATTATCTACGAGGACGATGTCGTTCTCGCCTTCGAAGATATTAGTCCCCATGCGCCGGTTCACACGTTAATTATACCTAAGCAGCATATCTCAACACTTTTAGAAGTTACGGATGGGGATTTGTATCTTTTCGGTCATATGGTCAAGGTGGCCAACAGGATTGCACGCGAAAAGGGCATAGCTGAAAGGGGTTTCAGGCTCGTGGCCAACTGCAATCCCGAGGGTGGTCAATTGGTATACCATGTCCATATTCACCTTCTCGGAGGCAGGCATATGGTATCACCTTTTGGATAGCTAATATTTGACGATCATGATGCAGAGGCAAGAAATGTTCATTTCCGTTGAACTACTCCCGCACGCTGCTTGATGCACTGGAATTAATAGGGGTTGGTATATTGGTGAAAAAAGCGCTAGAGATAATCGGCAGAAAAATCGTCTGGGAAGGAAACTTTATCCGGGTCCTGCTGCTTGAATACAGGGATGAAAAAGGTGAGATCAGGGGATGGGAGGCAATCGAAAGAGTCAACTGCAACGGGATAGTCGTGATCATTCCCGTGACCAAAGAAGGAGACCTGCTGCTGATCCGCCAGTTCCGTCCTGTGCTCAACCGCTACGTCATCGAATTCCCGGCGGGGTTGAATGACAAGGGAGAGACGCTTCTTAATGCTGCGCGGAGAGAACTGATCGAAGAAACGGGATATACAAGTGAGAAATTCGAGCTGATGGCCGAAGGACCTGTCTCCTCAGGCCTCTCGAGCGAAGTCCTGACAGTTTTTCTCGCCAGAGAAGCCTTGCCTGCGCCTCCAGATCTCAGAGCAAAGTATCCCATCGAAGAAACCGAGTCAATCGAAGTGGTTCGGACCCCGCTTGTGTCTGCATATCAAACAATAGCGAAATATCGGAATAAAGGGGATGCCGTGGACCTTAAGCTTTACGGTTTTATAGAGCTTGCACGCAAAAAGATTAATATGTAAAGGCACCATCTGAGTGCCCTCGCGCGGATCGTTTAGTTTTATATCAGGCGACCACAAGGGCCGCCCGATATCGCTTCGGCTACTCCATTTTGATCGCTTCGGTGGGGCAGATGTTAGCAGCCTCTTCACAATCGCATGTGCTGCATTTGTCAGGTCCGATGACGTATGCTTTTTCGTCCCTCAACTCGAAGACTTCCGGACAAACCTCTGAACAGGAACCGCACCCGATGCAGAGATCGAAATCAACAACCGGTGTAGACATAACCCCCTCCTGAATAAACGTAATAAGTACACTATAACAAATATACTTTAACCGTTCAAATGTGGGGACCAAGGAAGCTCATTAAATATACATATTGATTTTACATATAAATTAGGATAAGTTATAAAAGCTGACCAGTTTCGGACTTTAGGGGTACCAATGGATATTAAAGCAGTAGTAACGCAGAAGGCAAAAGAGGCGAAAGAGGGGGCGAGGAGGCTTGCAAAGGCATCCTCGGACCATAAGAATAGAATCCTACTAAGAATAGCCGAGGCACTGAAGGAACGGGCGTCTGAACTTATTGCTGAGAATAAGAAGGATATTGAATTCGCCGAGAAAAAAGGTCTCTCGAGAGCGCTTATCGACCGGCTGACCATCACTGAAAAGAGGGTCGTCGAAATGGCCCAGGGTCTCATCGAAGTTTCCCAGCTCCCCGATCCTGTTGGAGAGATTGTCAGGATGGTGAAGAGGCCGAACGGCATGGACGTCGGCAGGATGAAGGTGCCCATTGGCGTAATCGGCATTATCTATGAATCACGGCCCAATGTTACGGTCGATGCGACTAGCCTCTGTCTCAAGGCGGGGAATGCCGTCATCCTTAGGGGTGGATCAGAAGCCATTAACTCGAACAGAATAATCGTTAGCATCATGAGAGAAGCGGCGACGAAAGAAGGTCTGTATGAAGGTGCTATCACCTTCATCGACATACCGGATCGTGAAGCGATTATGGAGATGCTCAAGCTTGAAGGCCTTGTTGATCTTATCATACCTCGCGGCGGCGAAGGGCTCATTAGGACTGTAACCGAAAATTCAAGGATTCCTGTGCTGAAGCATTACAAGGGAGTCTGTCACATTTTTGTGGACCGTGACGCGGACTGCAAAATGGCAGAGGAAATTTGCCTCAACGCAAAGATCCAGAGGCCAGGCACCTGCAACGCGATGGAGACAATGCTTGTCGATGAAGCAGTAGCGAACGAGTTTCTTCCCGGGATGATCAGCCGGTTCAAAGACGCCAAGGTTGAATTGAGGGGATGCCCGAAAACGCGTGCCATCACTTCCGGGATTATGGAGGTTACAGAGGAAGACTTCCAGAGGGAATATCTCGATCTGATCCTCAATGTGAGGGTTGTGAAGAATATAGACGAGGCGATGGACCACATCGCCGTTTACGGATCGGCTCACTCTGATGCAATTGTTACCAAGGATTATGACAAGGCACTGAGGTTCCTGCGTGAGGTCGATTCCGCCGCAGTATTAGTAAATGCCTCGACGCGCCTCAATGACGGCCATCAGTTCGGTCTCGGCGCCGAGATCGGCATCTCAACGGATAAGATACATGCCCGTGGTCCGATGGGACTAGAAGAGCTCACCTGCACAAAATTTGTCGTTCTTGGGCATGGGCAGCTGAGGGAATAAAAAAAAGGAGGAGTACTACAATGCCGGAGAAGCTTAGCTATGAGGAATTTATCAGGAAAGCTATAGTGAGTCTCAGAAAAGAAGGGTACAAAGGGATCCATACGGTCTATTCGGGTTTCAACGAGGCCTTCAAGAAGTATTTTGACAATGAAAATCCTATAGAAGTGACTAATAAGCTTGCTTCAGAGGGCAAGATTGTCATTAGGCCTGTGAAGGGTGGCGTTATGCTATACCTCCCGGAAGATGCTCCAGCGGCCAAGACCCGCGGCGAGGATGCCCTGGGGAAAATGGGACTCTAAGAAAAAAGACTCGTGTTGGGCGGAAAATTTATATATTAATGAGCCGATCGAGGCGGCATCTTTCAACGCAATGCTGAAAGCAAGATGCGCGACTTGATAGTCTCATGAGTACAGGAATTGACCGCAGGAGTCGGCGATGAAGCTGGGAATATTCGGTGGCACTTTCAATCCCATCCAT
Organism: uncultured Nitrospiraceae bacterium; assembly: GCA_963727805.1. Classification (GTDB taxonomy): domain Bacteria; phylum Nitrospirota; class Thermodesulfovibrionia; order Thermodesulfovibrionales; family Dissulfurispiraceae; genus Fen-1308. Next base: position 1,151,098 of record CAVSHF010000005.1, on the reverse strand, counting down.
TTCGGACATCTGCGGGCCGCTGAAGAAGTCAGGTATCTTATCGACCTCGACAAGGTTATTTTCATGCCCTCCGGAAATCCACCCCTGAAGTCATCAGAACTTATACAGGCTCCACACCGGTATGCGATGACACGTCTTGCAACGCAGTCGAATGTGAACTTTTTTGTGTCGGATATCGAGATGAGGCAGGAAGTGAAGTCATATACCGTTGCCACGGTCGAGACGCTCAGCCGGACGTATTCCGAAGACAAGCTGTTTTTCATCATGGGGCTGGACGCTTTTTTGGACCTGCCCAACTGGCGGGAACCCGAAAGGCTTATCACTTCAATCGATTTCATCATTGTCACCAGGCCAGGATTCGAATTAAAGGAATTAAATGCATCTCCATATGTTGAAGACGAGATCATTAAAGTTGACGCTGGTGTCACTTCCCTTCGTCTCAGAGGGGGTAGGAAGGCTTGTGTTGCTCCTGTGAGTGTCTTTGATGTTTCTTCGACCAATATCAGGAGCCTTGCCATGGCGGGTAAGAGCATTAAATACCTTTTACCCGAGGCTGTGGAACACTACATTTATTCACACCGGCTATACTCCGACTAATTATGATATCCCTGGAATCCCTGATCAATAATTTGGACGAAGTCGTCTGCCTTTTCGACAGTAAGGGGAGGCTTGCCTTTATCAATAAGGCGGGCGAGGAATTTTTCGGGAGGAACTTCAAGGAAATTAGAAACAAGCTTCTCGGCGACCTATTTTCAGAAAGCGATGATATTGAGATGCTCTTTCAGAAGACGCTTAGCGAAGGAAGGCTCTACAATTGCAAGGAAATGGAGATTGATATTGGCAGGACGGTGAATGTGGACCTGCATCTAGCACCATTTTACTCGGCCGACAGCCTTGAGGGGGCAGTTCTCTGCATACGCGAAAACCTCTCGCTTACCGAACGCGAAGATTATCAATTCGATCACCTTCTGTATCTTCTAGGTTCCCTTGCTCATGAGATCAAGAATCCCTTAAGTGGTATCAAGGGTGCGGCGCAGATATTGAAAACGAGTCCTGTGGCTCCAGAAGCCGAAGAGTGCGTTAATCTCATACTCAAGGAAGCAGACCGCCTGAATTCAGTGCTGCATAGTTATTTGACCATGACTAGGCTCCCCAGGTTGCATCAGCTCAACGTCCACGAAGTCATAGAGCATGCCCTCAGGGTCATGGAATCCGAAATCAAGGGGGGCAGAGTCGTGGTCGAGAAGTCCTATGATCCCAGCCTGCCTTCTATCTCCGGAGATGAAGGTAAGTTGCTGCAAGTTTTCATCAACCTTATTAAAAATGCGGTCGAGGCTATGGAGCGGAGGGGTGAAAAAATACTCGGGATTTCGACGCGACCGTCGAATGAATATGTGTTAATATATGACAGTGCTGTGCCGGCGAAGAGCGGAAAGAGGACGAAGAAACGGCGGTGGGTAGTTGTGAATTTCCGTGATACCGGCATTGGTCTCGGCCGGGACGAAATTGCCAAGATATTCCTGCCGCTCTATACGAAAAAGGAAAAGGGGAGTGGCCTCGGCCTCGCGCTATCGAAGAAGATCATCAAGGACCACGGCGGCATCATCAAGGTGAAGAGTGTAGTGAAGGACGGCTCGACGTTTAGCATTTACCTGCCACTTCCGGTGACTAGCACTTAACAATGGAAAAGGACGGGCAACTTAAAACAGCTGGTTGAAAAATATATGGATAAACGGATTCTTGTCATTGACGACGATGAAGGCGTCGCATGGGTCATCAGGAAAACTCTGGAACCCCTTGGTTATGAGGTTGTTGTTAAACCCACTATCCGGGCGGGTCTAAAGGCCCTCGATAAATTCAATCTCATACTTCTGGATCTCATACTTCCTGACGGCAATGGGATTGAGGCCCTCCAGGAGATCAGGGTGTTCAACCCTAATGCCCTTGTTATAATCGTTACCGCACATGGACGTATGGAGAGCGCCGTTGACGCTATGAAGGAGGGTGCTTACGATTATCTGGAAAAGCCCTTTGATATTGATGAGTTGAAGATTGTCGTTGAAAAGGCATTCAGGGACATCTTGATGAGAGAGGAACTCCTGAAGCTGAGGCAGACCAAGGAGGAAACCAAGAGCTCAGAGATCGTCGGCAAGAGCAAAGGAATGCTGAAAATCTTTAAGGAGATAGGTCGGGTCGCTCCAAAGGACGTTACCGTGCTAATATCGGGCGAAAGCGGCACAGGAAAAGAGCTTGTGGCGCATGCCATCCACAACAACGGCAGGCGAAAGTTCGGATCCTTCATTGCGCTCAACTCAGCTTCTATCCCCGGGGAACTTGTCGAAGCTGAGCTATTCGGATGGGAAAAGGGGGCCTTTACCGGCGCTTCCGAAAAGACGGCCGGCAAGATCCAGGCCGCCGATGGAGGAACACTGTTTCTAGACGAGATATCAGAGTTAGCTATCGACCTTCAGGCAAAGCTCCTGCGCTTTCTCCAGGAAATGGAATACAGCCCTTTGGGGAGCAGCAAGATCATAAAGGCTGATGTTAGAATCATCGGCGCGACAAACAAGGACCTTAAGGGTTGTGTCAAGAATGGGCTCTTCAGGGAGGACCTCTATTATCGATTCAACGTAATCGAGATAAGGATTCCGCCGCTGAGGGACCGGAAGGACGATATCACTCCCCTTTCACGACACTTCCTCAAAGAGTCCGTGAAGGCCTTCGAATTGCCACCCAAGGATTTTTCTAGGGATGCTGAAAAAGCCCTTATGGAATATGGCTGGCCGGGCAATGTGAGAGAACTTGAAAACACTATCAAGCGGGCATCTATACTATCGAGGGACAGTCTCATCGAAAGAAGGGACCTCTTCTGCAACGATTACAATTCGTGCTCTGTTAAGGAGTTCCTCGAAGAAAAATTGCATGGTTTTCTCACCGAAATGAAGAAACTCGATAAATCAAACCTCTATGACACGGTTATCTCCGAGGTTGAAAAAGCCCTCTTTAGTATCGTCCTTAATGAGACCGACGGCAATCAGGTGGGGGCCGCCAAGATATTGGGAATCAACAGAAATACGCTCAGCAAAAAGATCAAGGAATACAAGATTATTTGATTTTAAAGCAAAAAATATGGTATAAACAAAGTTCGTTGGGCACTAATGAAGTGCATTCAAAATGATAATCAGTCGGCCAAGAGGAAGTGACGCAGGCGCACTTTACGTACGTGGTGAAACTCACGACGAAGCCAACGCAGTTAGCGTTTGAATGAGGTGTCCCTCCATGCTCTTTTCTTTGCGAAAGGGCTATATATCCAGGTGGAGGTATTAAATGAATTTCTACGAAACTGTTGTAATCCTCAACCCTTCTCTCGGAGAAGAGGAAGCCAAGGCGGTTATCGATAAGATAACCGACCTCCTCAAGAATGCAGAAGGGGAATTATTCAAGGTCGAAGTCTGGGGCAAGAGAAGACTCGCCTATGAAATGAGCAAGCAGAAGATGGGCAACTATGTTTTTCTGCTCTTTAAAGCACCTTCCGCCGCCATCAAAAAGCTCGAAGAGTATTTTAAGGTCCTTGATGTAGTCCTTAAGTTCATGGTTGTCAAGCTCGGCAAGAAGCAGATCGCAGCCCTTCCCAAAGAGATCAGCGGAATCCCGGTTACTCCTGAAGAAGCCGCCGCGCCGGCCGAGATCAAAGAGGGCGACTGATGTTCAACAGAGTTATCCTCATAGGCAATCTTACCAAGGACCCCGAGGTCAGATATACGCCCGGAGGAACTCCGGTCGCAACGGTCCCCATCGCTGTAAACTCGAAGTTTAAATCCGGCGATGACTGGAAAGAAGAGACTCTTTTCATCGATGCTGTCGTTTTCGGCAAGCAGGCCGAGGCCTGTGGTCAGTACCTCAGCAAGGGCAGGAGTTGCCTCGTCGAGGGTAGGCTGCGCGAAAGAAGATGGGAGTACGAGGGCCAGAAGAAGAGCAAAATGGAAGTTGTGGCCAACACGGTCAGGTTCTTGTCTAAGAAGGACAGCCATCAGCAAGGCGCTTCCGGGCCGAGTGAAACTCAAATGCCCGATGAAGTTTCGGATGTCGAACCCTTTTAACTTTTTATTTGAGAATATACGGGAGGAGATACTATAATGCAGCCGAAAAGATTTCAGAGAAGAAAGTTTTGCAGATTTTGCGCCGATAAGGTTTCGTTTATCGAGTATAAGGACATCAAAATCCTCCGCGGATATATGACCGAGCGCGGTAAAATACTCTCGAGAAAAGTGACCGGTAACTGTTCCGTCCACCAGAGGGAACTGACCACTGCAATCAAAAGAGCCAGAAACATAGCTTTGATCCCATTCATGGAAAGGTAAGATGCGAATTCCCAAGAGTTGGGTTCCTGCGCTGGCCAAAAAGATTACCGATAATCTCATGAACAAGGAGCTTGTCGAATCACTGGTCCCTGTAGAGACCCTTATCGCGGAGACGGAAAGGCTCCTCCTCGAAGAGTTGATGGTAGAGGACCGGCTCAACGAAGAGGTCCGCCAGATTCTGAAGAAATTCGAGCCGGAGATTGAAAAGGGCAGGCTGGATTACCGACGGCTCTTCGACATGACCAAACAAAAAATAGTGAAAGAGAGAAACGTCATCATATGATGCTCTCAGACGACAAGATCAGCCATACATCACATGTCCTGCTTAGAGGATTGCTTGACAATAAACTAATTACCCTAAAGGCAGACGACAGTGAGGCGCGACGCGAGATAAAGAAGACTATAGTCGGCCAGCTCAAGATCGGTGAAGACATTGATGTCGCAGTGACGAAAAAGCTCTTGTCCTTTTCCAGAAAGCTTGTGGAGGGCAGTCCCGAGTGGGAGGTCCTCTATAGGAAATTCTACGAGGAAGAGGAGGTCAGGAGAGGAAGAAAATAGTGTCATTCGTCATGGAAGTATCGGATGAAGAAATAAAACGGGAGCGCCGCACCGCGCGGGTACTTCGCGAAAGCACATGGTGGAAGAGAAAATGTTCCCGTGGAAGATGTTACTACTGCAACGCTCAAGTACCGCCGAAAGAACTCACAATGGACCATATCGTGCCAATCATCAGAGGGGGTAAGTCCGCCAAAGGCAATATCGTTACAGCCTGCAAGGAATGCAATAACAAGAAGAAATATCTGCTGCCCATCGAGTGGGAAGAATACTTGTCTAATTTATAGGGAGTGGTTGTGTCAGTAAGTAGGGAATTCTATATGTACCTTTTTGACAATTTTGACGTAACCCTCAATTTTGCTGATAGGACAGATGGATTGTCTAATGGCGCAGGGGGGTTGATAGGATAGCGGGATGCAGTGCTCCGAAGTGCTGGGTATCCTTGTCCATGTTGCGGATGCTTGTCAACAATAGTTCTGCAGAGCGGAATGGTAGGATAATCATTAACGTGTACCACTTTCAACAAATGACACTGAGCCAATAAACGCAATTTATTTTCAAGACCTGCCGGAGTGCTCTCTTTTACTGAAGTCTGTCTTTTCAATGGTGATATTCTTTTTAATACAAGAGAAGGTGCATTTATTAATAAGGAGGTGCCAATGCCATACGTAAATATCAAAATCACAAAAGAAGGTGCAACGGCCGAGAAAAAGGCGCAGCTTATTCAGGGAGTGACGCGATTACTACAGGATATTCTGGGGAAGAATCCACAGACGACAGTTATTGTCATCGATGAGGTCGAGACGGACAATTGGGGCATAGGCGGAGAGACCGTTACCGTAAGAAGAAAGCGGGGACAGTGACGTCGGTTCTTCATCAGGTTCTCGAATGAAGTGTATGGAATAACGCTTGCAAAGGAGAATGATAAAATGAAACACATTGCGCTTATCGGCCTCGGGACCATGGGGAGTGGTATTGCCTCTAACTTGTTGAGGAGCGGGTACAAACTGTATGTATACAATCGGACAAGAGAAAAGGCAGCGCCACTGCTCGCTCAGGGTGCATTGTGGGCAGAATCCCCTTCTGCTGCAGCAGCACAGGCTGAACTTGTAATAGCTGTTGTTGGTGATGACACGGCATCCAGGGCTATTTGGTTTGCGCCGGATGGCGCGCTTGCCGGAGCCCGCCCCGGCACCTTCGTTGTAGAATGCAGCACACTGTCATTAGCATGGGTGCGGGAGTTGCACGCTGCCGCTCATGCGAAGGGTTTGCGGTTTGCCGATGCGCCGATGGCAGGCAGCAAGCCGGCAGCTGAGAGCGGTACGATAATGCTTTATGTTGGTGCCGAGCCGGACGTCTTCCAAACGATACAGCCGATATTGCAAAGCTTCAGTCAGGGGCAGATACACTTTGGCCCGCCTGCAGCCGGCGCGGCCTACAAACTCATCAACAACATGATTGCAGCTGCTCAGGTGGTGGCTTTGGGAGAAGGGATGGCTCTTGCTGAGAAGGCTGGTCTGAATATGGAGAAGGTCGTGGAGGCCGTTAACAGCGGAGTGATCGCCAGCACAGTGGTGAAAATTAAGGTGCCGAACATCGTTGCACGGAAGCACGACGATGTCTATTTTGCGTTGCGCTGGATGCACAAAGACATGACCTACGCCCTTCAGATCGGTGATGAACTGGGCGTGCCGCTCCCGGTGGCAGCCGAGGTGCGAGAGATATTCCGCATGGCAATCCAAAAAGGCCTCGGCGACTTGGATTGGTCTGCCGTTTCAGAGGTGGTGCGTGATTAGGTTGGCGTATATCTCCGCGGTTGCTCTACTGGCTGGTGGTCAAGCAATTTGATTCTTTTTCCTCTGAGCGATAGAATAGATAGAATTAAACGGCTATTGTAAAGCGGTGTTGAACGTCCTTGGAATAACGACCTGAAATGTGTACGGAGTATAAATGAAGACAAAAAAATATAAAGTCCTTATAGTCGATGATGAGCCGGCAATGAGAGACATCATCGCAACCTTGTTATCATCGGATGGGCATCTTTGTTATACAGCGTCAGATGGGATAGAAGCACTCAAGAGGACTGAGAGAGAGTATTTTGATGCTGTCATTACCGACGTTGTCATGCCTAATATGGACGGCATCACTCTGACCAAGGCATTGCTCAAGCGAAACCCGTCACTTGCTGTAGCCGTTATGACTGGTTTTTCTAACCAATATACCGCCGAGGATGTTGATGCAGTTGGTGCCAGTGACTTTCTAAATAAGCCCTTTGCCATCGACGAATTTTCCGCTAGATTTGCGGAGATGATGCGCGACCATGAGACGCGTCATCAGACAAAGGGGATGTGAGAGTCAATCGACATGACAATGTCGAACGAACTCAGGGGGCTGCTGAACAATGCCGGATCAGTTGCCGTTATAGTCAAAATGAGTCGGGCATATTTGTCTTATTACAGGAGTAAGCCCTGAGCAATTATCGTCTCGGTAAAGGGATCAACCAGCTTGCCTCCATTTACTTTAAATCGAAACCATATCAGGGTTGCGCTCAGAGGTGATAAATTGTTTTTATTGAATGATTTCATTTCTTCGGACGTTTTTGAAGTTATGCCTGCCTGAATAAATTGTGCAATGAGGAAGGCATCTTCGGCATCATAGTAACATCCCTGCATGTCTTTGATTCCCAGCTTCTCATCCCCACAAATTGAATAGTTCAGCTTTTGGCGGGTGATATTCGTTGCAAGGTCCGCCAGCATTTTAAGGCGGCGGAATCGGAAGGCGGGGACATAAAAGGTGAGTGGTTCGGCCCCACCAGCTATTGCAGTGAGCACCCAGAACGGAAGATACTTCATCGGCTCGTTGATGTTATTCACCACAGCTATTTGGTAAGGAACCTCCGTCAGCTCGCTGCCATAGATCTGCCAGGCCCTGCCGCATGACGAACAGAAAAATATGGCATCATCAGGGCGAAGCGGGAGATCCCACCTGTGCTATCGTGATAAAAGAGTTATTTTCAGTGCTGCAAATGCCGTCAACAGCCCCCTGTTTTTTCGATTTCCTGTATGAACCCAGTAATCCGGTCTCGTATCTCATCCCTGGCCCTTCTAAAATCCTTCATTACGAAAGTCTCAGTGCCAAAGGTTCCCACAGGGTCCTCGATCGGCCAGTGCAGTCTTTTTACCTTCGGGGGAGTTTGCGGACAGGTCTGTTCAGCATGTCCGCAAAGGGTGATGACGACGTCCATTGTTAGCAGAAGATCTGGATCGATTTCTTTTGATTCCTGGCCGAGTATATCGATACCGATCTCTTGCATCACGGCAGCAGCCCTTGGATGAACACCTGCAGCCATAAGTCCCGCGCTGTGGGGTTCGATAATTCCCCTGCCGAGTTCCCTGGCAAAACCTTCAGCCATCTGGCTTCGACAAGAATTGGCTGTGCATAAAAACATCACCTTAAGCATCAAAGCCTCCTAACTTGACAGCAAATCATCGATCTTTCTGCCGATATCCGGCGTTTCCATGAAGGAAGTGCCGATGAGCATTGCATCGATTCCGTTATCTTGCAGCATCAGGACGTCCTTCCTTGTCCTGATGCCGCTTTCGCTGACCACGATCTTGCCTGCGGGGACCTCTTTTTTCAGTCGCAGTGTCGTAGATAGATCGATGGATAGTGTCTTCAGGTTGCGGTTGTTAATGCCTATGATTTTAGCGTCAACGCGAAGGGCCTTTTCGAGTTCCTCTTCATTGTGGACTTCGAAAAGCACTGTAAGACCTAATTCCGCAGCAAGGTGGAGGTATTCTCTCGCCTGGCTCTGCTCAAGGACTGCGGCGATAAGTAGAACGGCATCAGCTCCGCTCGCTCTTGATTCATATAACTGATATTCATCAATGATAAAATCCTTGCGCAATATGGGCTTGGTTGTGATGTCCTTTACCCGCGAAATATATGAGAGCTGCCCCTGAAAATAATCCTCTTCGGTCAGGACCGAGAGCGCGCTTACCGGTTTCGACTCGTATACGGATGCAATTTGTATGGGGTCAAAGTTACTTCTTATAAGACCCTTCGAAGGTGAAGCTTTTTTAATCTCAGCAATAAGCCTTATCGGACCTTCATGCCTTTGTATTGCACCTCTGAAATCGCGTGGTTTGGAAGTGCGTTTGATGCGTTCTTTAAGCTCACTTTGCGGCAAACTCACTTTTGCAACATTCAGTTTTTCGGTCTTTTTAGCAACAATGCTTGTGAGAATATTCATTTAATCAGCCTGTTCTTCATTGAATTGCAATATTTATTATACCTTAAAATATTCGCCTCTTACCGGAAGATATTTACCAAGCGGCACCGTATCGCTACTTTAATCGGAGGTTCTCAAGGAGCGCACCATTGCGGCAACCAAGAAGATGAAGGTCTTTTCTAATTTATAGTTGCACCATGAGTGGCAATAGTTCAGCGTGATAAAAGCGCGTATTAAGAAACAGGAGATTGCTGTGACAGTATGGGATATGAGTATTCATGAGAGTTCTAGCAAGACAGTCTTGGTTGCTTTGAAGGAATGCAGGAATATGTGACTAATAATTCCGTGATCTCTTAACCTTTTAACTCTCTAACTTACACACCTTGGGTCAGGTGCATTCAGGTCGCCATGGACTGCCAGACTCACTGCAGGGCATCCGCCGTGACAACGGCTGAACAGATCGCAATCGACATTGGGACACCTATTTGTCTTAAATGTCTTGAAAAAATTCAGTAGGCGATTGTTTTCGATGTCTTTAAAGCGATCACTTAAAATATTGCCGAGTCTAAATTCCGGGCGTTGGAAAAGGAGATAGCAGGGATAGACCGACCCGTCGGGCATGATGGAGAGTTTAGTTGTGCCGGCAGGACAGCGCACGCTTTCAAGTCTCGGATAATTCCTGATATCTGGCAGGAAGCCCGAACAGTATACTCCTTCAAGGTTTTTATGTCTGCGGCGAAGGGAATTTAGAGTCCCATGGAATTGAGCAAAGGAAAGACTCCTTGCCAGGTCTGCGTTGCGAAGCGTGTCCATGAAAATAGCATAGTAGCGTATATCGGGCTTATCGAGAAACCTTGCAGTGTTATCCGGTAAAAAACGGCGATGAGTGCAGACGCTTTTCAAAAGGGGCCTGGATTCGCTGATATAGAATAAAAGCGAATCATCAATCGGTTTGCCATTTAGGGATACTCCGATTTTCAGGCGGCTTTGATCATAATTTTGCGACAGGGTCTTGAGCATCTGAACATTGGAGCCATTGCTGCTCATTGAAACGGCAAGTCCTTTCGTGCAGGCAGCGTCGATGATGGGGATTAGGTCAGAATGAAGTGTTGGCTCGCCGCCAAGGATATCAATCCTTTCGATCCCTTCACTGGCGAGGATATCCGCGAGCCTTCTGAAGGCGGCAACTTCGATATCGAGCCCTGTGGACAATCCCCTGTTAAAGCAGAAGTTACACGAATCCGTGCACCTGAAAGTTGGGAAAAACTGAATATACAACTATTACTTCTTTTCCCCTTGTATAATATCGTCTGCCCAGCTCAATGCGGCAGAGGTCGTTGGGAACCCGATGGTGCTTGTGAGCAGAATGATCGCATGGTAAATTTCGTCAGGCTTTGCACCGAGTTCCAACGCTCTTCTGGTGTGAGAATGGACCGACCCTTCAGAACGTATGGCAGCGGCAGCGGCAAGCTGGATGAGATGCGAGGTCTTATCATCGATAGGGCCGGACGCTTTGGCAGCCTTGCCGAGATTCTCCGATGCCTTATAAAAGTTCTTGAATCGCTTCTTGATGCTGGTGTACTGATCAGGCAACATAACTCCCTCCCTTAGTGAGTTGATATTTGTATTGTATCACAGCAGGAATTGGATAAAAGTCCCGCAAAGAGATTGTATTGCCGATGAACAGTGTCCGGGTTGCCTTTCTGTCTGGAAATATTTACGTTGTCGGCCTTATAATTCTCCATTCTTTCGGCCATCCTCCAGCTGTAATTCGGCTATGACTCATGTTCCATCAGCATGACACCTATAGTCCCTCGCTCCCTCGGCATACCAACCCTAAAACTAACTGGGGCACGTTTGTAAACACTGCACCTCTTGGTTTTACCTGCAAGATTCTACTTATAAGTCTTCAGAATATATTCGGCTATCGTCTGGGCTTCCTTGTCGGGGATCGTCTTTTTGTCGAACTGCGTCATGCCGGGCCCCGGATTTCTCATCTTTGCGATAATATCCGCAGGCCTCTTAATCCCGTTGGCGTCAAGATCCTTCTTATGTAATGTCTTTGCAGGATTGATGACATTGCCACCGTCCGGATGGCAGACAGCGCAATGATCCTTGAATTGCGTCTCTCCCGATATCTTATTTGATTCGTCTTTTTCGGCTTTCTCTGCCGCAATAGAACCTCCTGCAATCAACGCGCAAAAGGATATCGTCGCAACAATTACCACCAAAATATTTTTCATCTCTTACTTCCTCCTTGCATATTTATTATTCACATCTGAACATTTATTCTAGTGACGGCAATAGTGGTACGGTAATCGCATCCTCGGATATTTTCCCGGTCAAGGATTTCAGGAAATCGGCCATCTCGGCCGCCTGCTTGCTAGAGATATCCCTTCCGAGTTGGACCTTGGCCATAATCGTCACTGCCGCTTCCAGTGTGTCGACTGAGCCGTCGTGAAAATATGGAAGCGTTTTCTCCACGTTTCTGAGAACCGGGACCTTAAACACATATTTATCAGCCTCACTCTTTGTGACGGCATAACGCCCCTCATCTACCTTCTCACTCTTCGTATATTTCCAATAAGCCTCAACTAAGCCGAACTTCTGGTACATCTGTCCGCCGACATATGTGCCCGAATGGCAGCCCGTACAGCCGGTCTCGATAAAAGTCTTGAGCCCTTTCTTCTGACCGCCCGTCAGGGCTTTCTCATTGCCCTTCAGATATGAGTCGAAGGGTGAAGGTGTCAAAAGAGTGCGTTCGAATGCGCCTATGGCCTTAGCAAAATTATCTACCGTCACCGGGTCTTTATCTGCAGGGAAGGCCTCCTTGAATAAAACGACATACTCCTCGTATTCCTTGAGCCTTTTCTCAACGTCCTCATACTTCACCATCCCGAAGGCCGGCGGCCCGATCACTGACTGTTTGGCTTGGTCTTCGACGCTCATTCTGTTGCCGATCCAGTGTTGCGAAATCTGAGATGCTGCATTGAATACAGTGGGAGCATTTCGGGGATTGGCTTTACAGTGATTACCCACCGCTGTTCTCAAACCGTCGGCGCCGTAAAGACTGATCGGATGACACTTAGCACAACTCACAGTGCCATCTATCGAAATTCTTGATTCATAAAAGAGCATCTTCCCGAGCTTTACTTTTTCGGGCGTCACAGGATTTTGGTCTGATTCCATCACCTTCGGCAATGGACTAAAAAGTTTCTGCGCCTGCTTTAATAATGCACCATCTATGTCTTCACCGTATGACAAACCCGTAACCAAAGACAGCGCAGTTATTATCAGAATAAGCCTTAACGCAACTTTTATTTTTCCGAAGATCATTTCTCTACCTCTTTGAATTATTTCTGGCAAAATAGAATACTACGAATGCGTCGCTCCTCTTAACTAAACTTCGTCGCGTCAATCGATATTCTCTGTGACCGACAACCTCCTCTTAGACTTATGTAAATTATAGACAGAAAACCATTGCGGTCAAAATAAAGACGGCCCGGAGAAACATGCAGTTCTTCACCAACAACAGATAGTTTTATTATGCCTCCCTATCTAGGCCTCGTAGGTCGAATACTGCTCGATCTATCAAAATCAATAAATATTATTTGTTCCAGCATGGGAGCGCCCATTCCTAAGAGTACGTGGAGATAAGATCGACTAAATACTTGCATGTTTGCTGAGAATAACCATTAAAAGCCTTTGCTTCTTTTTAGGGTTCCTCCCTCAGCTTCCCAGAAAGCGGACCCGTTTTGATCATCGTGTCGAACACGAGGGTTGTATGCAGCAGCTGTTGCATCGCATACGAGGGAAAAATATTAAGCAGCTTGAAAATGGATGGAATTGAAAAAGACAATACTATGAAATATTACAATATTGTGCATTTACGACAACTTTGTACGATTAGTGTTTTGAAAGAGCGCTTCAATATCAACGGGATAGAGGCTGGCATATTTTTCGCTAGTTCGTAAATATCCAGGCCAGGAGGCAAGCAATGATTACGTTGAAAGACAAGATAAACGAGATAGAACGTGAGGAGATCGTCAATGCCCTTAGTGAAAGCAACTGGGTTATGGCTAGGGCCGCTAGAAGACTAGGCATAACCGAAAGGATGATAGGTTACAAGATAAAGAAACTGGGGATAAGAAAAATATTCGAAAAGGAGGGTGCAGGCAAAGGATGGTAGAGGGGTTTCACTGAATAGAAGAATAGAAGCGGACATGGTCCGACAAATAATTGCAAGGGGGGATTATAGAGATGAAGCGCTTTATCGTGTTATTGATAGCAATTTTTGCATTATGTCTTATCGTCAATGTGTACGGTGAGGAGCAGGCTCCGGCAGCACCCGCCACGACACCGGAAGCCACTGCCCCAGCAGTTGCGGCACCGGCAGCTGCGGCCGAAGCGCCGAAGGTTGAAGAGGCGAAGGTTACGGGAAGCGCAGGGGTTGCAGTTCTAAATAGATATATATTCAGAGGATATGAGATCAGCACAAAGAGCGTTGTCATAGAACCGACAATAACTCTAAATTATAAAGGCTTTTCCGTTAACGTTTGGGGCAACCTCGACACCGACCAGCACCAGACCCAGTCGTTTATTCCCGGGAAAACTACCGATGCTAACGGCAAGGGTGTAGGTGTTGGCCAGAAGAGCTGGAATGAAACCGACCTCACTCTCAGCTATACCTATAATATCGATAAGCTGGCTCTTACCGGAGGATATATATATTACGGAGTGGCGTATGCGAAGCAAACCCAGGAGCTCTTCGTCAGCGCTACGTATGACATAATATCCCATCCTTTACTGGCGGTTAACCGCGACGTTGATGGCTATCCCGGCACTTACTTCAATCTGTCCTTCAGCCAGTCTATACCTGTCTTTAAACTGCCTACGGGCGACATGACGGTTGACCTTGGCGCGGGGTTCGGCTATTTCGTCGGGAGCAGTAACTATTGGGATACCTTTCAGAGTTCGACCAACGCATACACAGGATCTAAATATAGCGCTCTTCACGATGGCAATGTAAAGGCTGGGCTGAGTGTACCTCTTGGCAAGAACGTTGTACTGCAGCCGATTGCCCAATATTGGTTCCCGCTTTCGAGCAATGCTAAAAAGACCGTCAACGGTGTTTCATACAACCCCAACGGCAAGCTTGACGAGACATTTGTGTATGGTATGAATCTTACAATGTCCTTTTAAAGAAAAAGGAAAAGGAGTAACATTATGGCAAACGAACAACAACCAGTCACCAGAGGGACATTGGGCCTGACGGGTCTTACGATGAACGCGATGGCGCTAATCGCCCCAGGAGCGTTCCTATGGTTAACTTTTCAAATGCAGTCGCTTTACGGCGCACCGATGGCCGGGATGTCGATGTGGTTTGGCATTCTCTTTGCCCTGTTGCTGTGCTTCGCCACTGCAATCAGCTATTCGGAACTGGCAAAATTGTATCCAGGCCCGGGATCGTCGTATCTGTATGCGGAGCAAGCGTACCTTTCAAAAACCCACTCCTACAAATTCGCACGCATCGCCAAGTTCATCACAGGATGGGCGAGCCACCTCTATTATTGGGTATATCCTGGAGTCATGGTTGGCGTCACAGCGATCCTCGGTGGATTCCTGTGCAGTCAATTCTGGCCGGATACCTTCAGCGGCACTTATAACAGCCCGATTTTTATGTGGCTTTTCTGCATAGTCTTTGCACTGGGCGTTGCTTACATCGCATACCGTGGTGTAACCGGCACAACGGCTGTCAATGTGGCTATCAATATCATCCAGATTTCGGCGCTTCTGATTTTCACGGTAATCGCCATTGGCTATCGCGTTCAGCACCCTCAGGGGACTGTCGGTTACCATCTTTCCAACGGTATTGCAGTTAACTATCAGGTTGCACAAGATGTGGTGAAGGATGACAAGGGCAATCCAACACCTGCGCTCGATCCCGACGGCAAACCGACGATGGACAAGGACGGGAAGCCGGTATATCAGATGGCTGATATGATGGATGAAAAGACAAGTATGCCGATACCTGCGGACAAGGACGGCAAGCCAGCAACAGACCCGAAACTCGCCGCCCCGTTCACGGTAGACTATACTGACGGCGCGGTCACTAAGGATGACAAGGGGGTTGAAACGTTCAACTATCATTCGACCGCGGGGTCCGTCGTATCTCCGCATGGCTTCAATTACATCTTCATACAGGCGGCAATAGCGATCCTGATCCTGGTCGGGTTCGAGTCGGTCACCGCGATGGGTGAAGAGGCGAAGCATCCGAAGAGGGACATTCCGAAGGCGGTCCTGCTCTCCCTGGCGATCCAGGGGGCGTTTTGCTACCTGATCGAGTATTTCGGCGCCAACTACCTGCTACACAACGGCTACACCATACCTATGGCAGGCGCCTCCGGCGCACCGATAGGAGACATGATGGTCATCGTCGGCACATGGTTGTTCGGCAGTTACGCGGCAGGCAAGGCGTTCATGCTTGTACAGGCTTTCACAGTCTTTCTGGCGCTGATCGGCACGACACTCTCCTGCCTCAGCACCGGCGCCCGCGTTACCTATGCGATGGGCCGTGACGAGGAAGTACCCTCGCATTTCGGTCTCCTTCACGGCAAAACATCGTCTCCCTATCGTGCAATCTGGGCTCTGGCCGTGATCTCTGTGATCATCGGAATCATAACAGTGACGATTTATATGGGAGGGCAGGCGACGGCACCTGCGGCACTGGACAAACATAACTTCTGGTACAGCATCGGCATATTCTCGCCCGATATGTACGTGGCACTACCCAATACTCTACTCATAGTCACGCTGGTAAGCAACTTCGGTACCTTCCTTCTCTACATGATCACTTGCTGGATCGCGATGGTGGCTTTCAAAGAGCATCATACCTTTAATGGGATCAAGCATCTGGTTATACCGATCCTCGGTCTTTTGGCCAACCTTGTGATCATGATCTTCTACCTTGTAGGGCCATTTGCAGTAGCCGGCATGAGCTGGAAGGAACCGTATATAGCGCTCGGCGTCGTCGCACTGTGGGGCATTTACGGTGCTATTTACTTCATGAAGAGCAGTAAGGCCAAGGGCAAGGGAATCCTCCTCAGCAGTCCTGCGAAATCCTAAAGAGGCTGAGCAGTGTATCAGTTTCGAATCAGGATGGTCACCTTAAGGGGTGGCCATCCTTTTTGCAACGTATTCTTTCAATTTCGTAAAATAAATGCTAAAGTGTTCGAACTATGGAACTAACCTACTCTGAACTGTCATCACCCGGACCTGCGCGCGAAAACAATGAAGATTACGTGGGCTTCTGGCAACCGCAATCACTGGAAGAGAAGCGTAGGCTTGGTGCAGTGGCCGTGCTTGCCGATGGTGTGGGCGGAATGAATCATGGAGAAGTGGCGAGCCGGCTGGCTGTGGAAACGGCGCTCAAGACCTTTCGCGAGATCCCAGGCGAGCCGACCCCGCAGCAGTTACTCACTCAGATGTTCAACGCGGCAAATCTTGCGGTATACGACAAAGGCATGGAGGACCACGGCAAGTCCCGCATGGCTACAACTTTGGCCATTGCCGTACTTCGCAACAATGAACTTGTGGTCGGCAATGTCGGAGATTCCCGAGTATATCTAATTCGCAAGACCGAGATCAAGCAATTGTCAACAGACCATACCTATACCGGAATGCAGCAAAAGTTCGGGTTGATTTCGGAACAGGATGCCAAGACAAGTGAGAACCGCTCTATACTGACGCGCAGCGTCGGGCCGGAGCCGGTAGCACGGGTTGATGTGGAGAGCGTTACGATTTTTAACGGCGACCGCGTAGTTCTTTGTTCGGACGGCCTGTATTCCCACGTTGCAGACAGCGAGATCGCCGATATCGTATCGCGCCTCTCTCCGGCACAAGCTTGTCGCCAGCTTATAGCGCTGTCCGAGCAGAGAGGAACCGAAGACAATCTATCTGTGCAGGTCCTACAGATCAATGATGTTGAGAAGGTAGCGTATTATCGCGGGGTGCCGATGTACCAGGAGACTGCCGACCCTACTGCCAAGTATGAACTTCGCCCCGGACAGACGCTCGATAACCGCTTTCTAATCACCGAAACCATCAGTCGTAGCGGAATGGCAACAATATTCAAGGCCACTGATCTGACGAACAAAGAGACAGTGGCCGTAAAGGTGCCGTTCATGGAGTTCGAGAGCGATCCCGGATTCTACTCGCGGTTCCAGCGTGAGGAGGAGATCGGACTTCGCCTGAACCATCCGTACATCCTGAAATTCATTCACTTGGAGGAAGGACACCGCAGCCGGCCCTACATTGTGACCGAATATCTCCGTGGCTATACTCTTTCGCACCTGTTGAACAGCGTCCGCCCGATACCCGAAAGAGACGCAGTCAAGCTGTCGAGCAGTATCTGCGAAGCGTTGTCATATATGCATGAGAACGGCATCATCCATCGCGATCTTAAACCGCAGAATATCATGATCTGCTATGATGGCACGATTCGTATAATGGATTTCGGCATCGCCAAGGCGGAGAAGGGCAGACGGATCACATTCACTGGCTTCACTCCTGCGGTTGGTACACCCGATTACATGGCACCGGAACAAGTAAGCGGAAAGCGCGGCGACGTGCGGACCGATATCTACAGCTTGGGCGCCATGCTTTACGAAATGGTCGTTGGCGTGCCGCCGTTCGAGGGTGACAATCCGTTTGTGATCATGAATGCACGTGTGACTGGCGACCCTGAAGCCCCGCGGAAACGCAATCCGAAAGTTTCTACTCACGTCGAGGAGATCATCCTGCACGCTATGGAACGCAATCCGGGGGACCGGTATCAGTCAGCCGCAGCGATGAAGTCGGATCTGGACAATCCGGGTGCCGTGCAACTAACCGGACGATGCCACCGGCTTCAGGCACCGACCCCGTGGAAGCAGAGCTGGAAGAAGATCCGCTGGGTCGTGCTGGGCGTGTCGATAGCTCTTGCAATCTTTCTTATTGTGCTGTGGCTTATCATTCACCGCGGACCTTCGCATTGACTCAAATTATTGTATCGGAGGATTAATGTTATGACATATTTTGCATGGCTTGTTTTCATTGCCGCAGCAATCCTGGAAGTAGGCGGGGATGCTGTAGTCCGTAAAGGTCTACGCGGCAGCGGGGTATTGGTTATTCTTATGGGTGCCGCAATGCTGGGATTATACGGAGTAGTAGTCAACACGGTTAAATGGGATTTTTCTAGGCTTCTCGGCGTCTATGTGGCGGTATTCGCGCTGATCAGTATATTGTTCGGACGTTTCGTGTTCGATGAGAATATACCGGGTTCGACCTGGATTGGCTTGTCGGTCATTATCTGCGGCGGGATGATAATCCAATTCGGCGACAAGATTAAGATATAGTAGATAAGGGAGATTGAAATGAACAGGGCATGGATTATTTTGTTGTTGACTGTGTTATTTGCAGGACTCCTGCTGCCTGCATTCCAGACGTTTGCCGATGAACAGGTGCGGACGGCCTCCGCACCGGTACTGAAACCTGATCCGTCCGGGGCAAATACCGGCGGAGCAGCGGATGTGGTAGGAGCCTCGCGAGGGGCACCCACCGCAGATGATATGAAGAAACTGGCCACGAACGAGCCGCTTGCCACGAAGCTGGCCGATGTGATAGGCCACAACAGGATAGCTATCAATTTTATCTGGACCCTGATCTGCGGGTTTCTCGTTTTTTTTATGCAAGCAGGCTTTGCAATGGTTGAGACCGGCTTTACGAGGGCAAAGAATACGGGACACACCATGGCAATGAACATGATGGTCTTCGTCTTTGGAGTGCTAGGTTACTGGATTTGCGGCTATGCGCTCCAGATGGGGGGAGTCGGCACCGGGCCTCTTGCGGGTGGCACGGGATTGCTGAATGGTGAAGTTGCATTGCACCTTTTCGGCAGGGACTTCGGACTTTTCGGCACGACCGGATTTTTTCTTTCAGGGCAGGCATATGATGTCTCGATCATTACGCTCTTTTTGTTTCAAGCGGTATTAATGGATATTGCGGCAACTATTCCGACCGGGGCAATGGCCGAACGCTGGACATTCAAATCGTTTGTCATATACGCCTTCTTCATTTCAATGTTCACATATCCGATTTACGCAAACTGGGTATGGGGCGGCGGTTGGCTGTCAATGCTCGGTAAGAACTTCGGTCTCGGTCACGGGGTCCTTGATTTCGCCGGATCATCCGTCGTTCATATGGTCGGTGGAGTTTCGGCGCTTGCAGGAGCGATAGTCCTCGGTCCCCGTATGGGAAAATACAGGACCGATGGAACACCCAATGCGATGCCCGGACATCATATCCCAATGGCCATCGTGGGCTGCCTCATTCTTTTCTTCGGCTGGTTCGGGTTCAATTCAGGCTCTGCCCTTGCCGGTGGGGACCTGAGGGTCGGTGTAATAGCGGTAAATACAATGCTTGCTTCCAGCGCAGCATGCTTCTCTGCGATGTGCTATATGTGGATACTTTACGGCAAGCCTGACCTTTCCGTGTGCGCCAACGGACTGCTGGCCGGACTCGTTTCTATAACAGCGGCGTGTGCATTCGTAAGCACTGTAGGAGCTGTAATAATCGGACTGATTGGAGGAGTTCTCTGCTGTGCAAGTATCTTCTTCGTTGAGAGGAAGTTGAAAGTCGATGATCCTGTGGGGGCCATATCCGTTCACGGCACTTGCGGGGCATGGGGTCTTCTAGGTCTCGGACTTTTTGCGGACGGGACATACGGCGATGGCCTCAACAGCGTTACCGGTACGGTCAAAGGATTGTTCTACGGGGGGGCATCTCAGTTTGCTGCAGAGGTGATCGGCGTAGTCGTAAATATCGTTTTTGTCTTTGCTTTAATGTATAGTTTTTTCAAGCTGTTGAATATGATTATCCCGTTGCGTGTATCTCCTGAAGTAGAATTCGAAGGTCTTGACCAGAACGAAGTCGCAGTCACTGCATATCCCGACTTCAGCCTCAAGACCCGCAGGTAGGGTGGAGCATCAAACAGGACATCCTTCCCACCGAAGCATGTCATGAAAACTGGGGGATGCCACGAATAAACAAAGTGTCGATATACATTTGCTATGGAATTAAGATAAGCAACTCAATTAATGTGCTGAAATCCAGAAAAGATGGATGTGGGAAACCCAGTTTATGGGGTGAATTCCTGCAGAATAGGACACTTCCAGGTCTGAGCCTGTCAATCCAACTAACTGCATTCTTGCCTTGTGGTACCGCATCAGACTTGGACGATATTTTCTGGTGTTATCAGTATGATCCAGCTCAGAATACCATGGCTGAAAAAAAGATGCCGATAAGGATGCCTGCTGCAGACAAAGCATAGATACTGTTCTGTTTGACAGCCATATGACATTCCTTCAGTCGTCGTTTGAGATATATTAGCATTCTAATAAGGGATTCTTCTGTTGGTAACGTCTTGCATGCGTTTATTGTCGTCCTGTTTATTTAAGGACATTGGCAGTTCGGCTTGATGTTACCCTGCCGTATCGATGATATTGACAAATATATCGACCAAGGTCGGGTCGAAAGTTCCGTTCTTCCCTTTTCGGAGAGCATCAATTGCAGCTACATGGGAAAGCCTTTTTCTGTATGGTCTGTCAGATGTCATGGCATCGTACGCATCCGCTATAGCCACTATCCTAGCCTCAACAGGTATATGAACACCACTGAGCCCCAACGGATACCCCGTGCCGTCAAACCTCTCATGATGATAGACCGCAATATTAACAACCGTATTGGGGATTCGTGAGGTTTTTACCACATCGCCGCCCCAGCGTGCATGTCGTTTAACTGTCTCGAACTGTTCGTCATCGAGAGGTCCCGGTTTATTCAAAATTAATTCGGGAACGCCTATCTTGCCGCAGTCATGAAGCCAGCTGCCATATTTAATATGCTTTTTCTTCTCCCCATTCAAGTTCAGTGCATCCGCTATCATCAGCGCGAACACGGCAACCCTTTCGCAATGTCCTTTCGTGTATGGATCCTTCAGTTCAATTGTCTGAGCTAGGGAGAGGATACTAGTGTCGTCAGCATTTCTGATAGCTATCACAATCTTGTATTTAGCTATCGAATCACATACGATTCTCCTGAGTTCATCGTTATCCCACGGTTTCATAATAAACTTGAAAATCTCCCCCTTATTAATTGCGTCTATGGCCACATCGGGATCCGCGAGACCAGTCATAAGTATCCTTATGCTGTCAGGGGAAAGGGACTTTGCCAACTCCATTAATTCGATACCTGTCATGCCGGGTAGCATGTTGTCCGAAAGAATGACAGAAACTGTATTTATGCTTAGTAGTTCAATTCCCTCGGCCGCCGTAGAAGCGGTGAGTATGGCAAATGGATCTTCACGAAAAAGTTGCGTCAGACTTTTCAGGATTTTAGGATCCTTATCAATACAGAGAATCTTTATTTCTTCATCCATGTTCTTTTCTTCATTGTAATACGTTCATAGGAATATCAAACTCGACTTTAACCGTTATCGATAGTCTCCAATATATAGAAGTTAGCTAACACCAACGCTTGGTTAAGCTTCTGATATCTTATTGTAGAGACTGTGTTTTTGCATTTTTATTCTCGATAATTGAGATAATTGACTTGTCCCGGATTATTGTACCACACTCAGTGTAGTATTGATTGTTTGATAACTGGTTCATGTAGCCTTTGATCCGTGGCCCATGCTCAGGAGAGCTGTGAGGTCGCACATGATTTTACTGTTGCGCCAGTCCTCTATCAGTACTGCGCCTCACGTAATGTCGTAAAAGTTTCTCTGTCAAAAGATCATTCCTCAGGTCCCCATTGAATGACTCGATGTAGCCATTCTCCCATAGACTCCCTAGCTCTGTGCACAAGGTCTACACTACCAGATCGCTGTGCCTTTCATGGCATATTAGCTGATCATGATGTTATTTTTATAAATGCTCAGTCACAGTAAGATGGAGGAAATTGTATTTTGTATAGTACAGGATTACATCAAGGCTGATGAGTCAGGGAACCTAACTTTCATGAAAAACGCAGGATACTACTATCTTTTTAACCTCAACAATATGGTAAAGTTGAAATATATAATTATTAATAAAACCGGGTCAAGGGCGCTGCGCATGCCCGTGGTACTGGCGGGGTCATCAGTAAGCTTAAATCTTCAGTTACGGAACGAACTAATGTCATGTCCTCATGGAACACTTCGGCTATAGTGTGGCGGTTGAAACCAACTATATCGAAGTTATGAACAGGATGAAGAACCTGCTCCTCGTAGCAATTTTTGGTGGCACTGTATGGAATGCTAAGCACCTTTTAGGTAGGGGTGGAAGCAGGCCTGAAATAGCAGCCTTCTGGATATCGAGCTGCATATCGAGATGGGTGTCGGTAAACGTATCGACTGAGATGGAAATTTTCGAATTGCATATGAGGAGGCCGTGGTCATGAGGATGGTCATTGCATGTTCTGTTGCAATGCTGCTTGCAGGCGCGGTTGTCTGCCGGGCAGATAACCTGTGTCACGATACTGCTGGAGGCAAGGATTATCACTTGGCGATCGAGGAATATGCGAAGATGCGAAACAGTGGCATGTCAAAGGATGACATGGCGGCAATTTACAATAATCGGGGCTATGCTGCCTATAAGGAGGGTCTTTGTGATCAGGCCATAGTCGATTACAATAGGGCCATCGCTCTTAATCCAAATCTTTTTGATGCATACTTTAACCGAGGTAATGCTTATAGTGACAAAAGCCTGTTCGACCCAGCAATAGACGACTATACTAAGACTATCGGCTTGGCCAGCAAGAACGTGAATGCCTATATTAACCGGGGTATTGCTTATTATAAAATGGGCCTTTATGATCAGGCAAAAGATGATTTCGACAGGGCTATAAGTCTGGCGCCTAAGAATGTTATGGCTCATAACAACCGTGGTATCGTTCATTATAGGAAGGGTAGCTATGAGCGAGCCCTGGCAGATTACAACAGGGCAATAGGCCTAGACTCGGCGTTTGCCTACGCCTATTTCAACCGAGCTGTTGCATATGATGACAGGGGTCTTTACGATCAGGCCATAGCCGATTACTCCAGGGCCATCGATCTGGACCCTAGGAATGTGAACTCTTACATCAACCGTGGCATTTCATATCGCCACAAGGGTCTTTACGACCATGCCATAGCTGACTATAGTAAAGCCATCGATCTGGACTCCAAGAGTGTCATCGCCTATAATAATCGGGGAATCGCTTACCGCAACAAAGGCCTATATGATCAGGCTATTGCCGATTACTCCAAAGCGATTGCTCTAGGGCCTAAATTTGTGAACGCCTACACGAACCGTGGCAATGCCTATTATGATGAAGGTTTGTATGCTCCGGCCGAGACAGACTTTGCCAAGGCCATAGAACTGGACCCGATGTTTGGATACCCATACCTGCGTCTGCTGAATGTTGCATGGATGCTGAAACGCAATGATACACCGGCTATCAACCAGCTCCGGAAGTATGTTTCTACAAACGATACCGCTGGAGTTATGCGAGCAGTTGCAGCATATTACACAAGCGCCGACAAGGTCAGCGAGCAATACGTCCTGACAGAGATCAGGAAGGACAAGGATGTGAAAAGACGTGGTGAGATGCTGTGCGAGGCATACTTCTTTCTTGGGGTGAAGCGCCTAGTTGACGGGAACAAACAAGGTGCGGCGGAATACTTCGCAATGAGTATCGAAACGGATGCTACTGACTGCGATGAGTATTATGGATCAAAGGCCATGCTCAACAAGGGGCAGGAGCCTAATAAATGAAGGTGGGATTTAGTATTGAACCCTATCAGAATTCTACACTTCAATCATTCAGTTGCCTTTGTATTACAAACTGTTCAATCAGGATAAGATGAATATGAAACCTCATGATTATAGTGTAAGGCGGGCTATCCCATGAAAGTGCAGGTGTGTAGTTCTTCAGGAAATAGCTATTCGCAAATGACATCGAGGAGCACTGCCTGCAGGTATCAACACCTTTAAAAATGTTAAGATTGTGCTGACGTCAACCGGTAACATAAATCTCCGTAGTATACCCGAGACAGTGGACTTCACCTACGACATGCTAAAAATGAGAGAGCGAGTAACAGGCGTCTTACCGAGTATAGTATGATATAATTTAATAACCATGCGATCAATTCGTAACATAAGTCTTGCCCAAGTTCAGGCAGTATTTACCGAGTTTTTCGGACTGGGTCGTGCAGTAGCCGTCATTATCATTCTTTTGATCAGCCTAAGTACGATCTTTGCTGTTTTCTGGTTCTTTCATTCGGCACCGCCAAAAACGATCATCATCACAAGCGGTCCCGAAGGCAGCGTATTCCGAACCAACGCCGAGAAATACGCCAAAATACTTGCACGCAATGGCGTAAAGTTAAAAATCCTTTCTTCAGAAGGCTCTCTTGAAAACCTAAAAAGACTGAATGATCCATCATTTCGTGTCGACATCGGGTTTGTTCAGGGCGGCGTAGCCACTGGACTGAAGATTGATAAGCTTGTCTCGCTCGGAAGCATCTCACATCAACCACTACTGATTTTTTATCGGAGTGCTGCGCCGGTGGATTTGCTTTCCGAACTGAACGGCAAGCGGCTTGCGATCGGCCCTCCGGGCAGCGGGACGCGAACTCTGGCGATGGCACTGCTCGCAGCTAATGGCATTGAACCGAACGGCGTGACAGCTTTTGTAGATCTGGAAGCAGAAGACGCAACAAAGGCGTTGCTTGAAGGTAAAGTTGACGCCGTATTTTTGATGGGAGATTCCGCCTCGGTACAGAATATGCATACACTTATGACAGCTCGGGGAGTTCATCTATTAAATTTTATTCAAGCCGAAGGGTATACTCGTCGTATCACCTATTTGAATGAGCTGGTGCTACCGAAGGGCTCCATCGATTTTGGGAAAGATATTCCCACACACGATGTCCATCTAATCGGCCCCACAGTAGAGCTAATTGCACGATCCGATCTGCATCCGGCTCTATCAGATTTATTAATCGAGGCGGCGCATGAAGTCCATAGTCCCGCTGGTCTTCTGAGGCGCAAGGACGAATTCCCCACCCCGCTATCACATGAATTTACTATTAGTGACGATGCAGCCCGTTATTACAAATCCGGTAAGAGCTTCCTCTATCGTTCTCTTCCGTTCTGGATGGCGAGTCTGGTAAATCGCATCCTCGTAGTTTTTGTGCCGATGGTTGTTTTGTTGATCCCGGGACTGCGTATGATCCCCGCGCTCTATCGATGGCGGATTAGCTTAGGCATCTACCGATGGTACCGGGCGTTGCTTGCACTCGAACAGGAACTACTAGCGCATGTGGAGCCTGAGAAGAGGCAAGAATTGCTCTCCCGGCTTGACCACATAGAACGTGCGGTCAACAATATGAAAGTACCAGCGTCCTTTGCCGAGCAATTCTATGTGCTCCGCGGTCATATAGGTTTTGTCCGCGATCGGCTCATGAACAGTGCCCCGTTGCAGCAAGAGGACAGCAGAGTCTAACCCTCTTCGTGTATAGTGATTAGTTTCAATAATCACTATCGATTGTGAGCCTGCCCTCCCTTTATTTGGGTCGCCAGGGGAGTATGTAACGAAAGCTCTCAAGAAATATCAGACAAAATTCCGGGAACATTTTCTTGGGAGATTCCGACTACGATGCCCCTTTGTTAATCATGAAAGGGTCGTGTTTTTGATCCGTGCTTTTGATATGCGTGGAGAGCCAGCCCTTGAGAAAGCTTATAAGCGCGACGGTAATGACCGGCTGTACCGCCTTGCAATCCTGGCGAAGGCTGACCACCTGCTGAGTTAAATTGTCATGCTCCTTCTTATGAACCAAGTATCCAGGGGACGTGTGGATCAACATAAGTTGCTCTGCCGTTGCAAAATGCGCCTTGGTGTAATCAATCAGTTCATCAAGGATATTGCCCATAATCTGCTGTCCTTTCACAGACCTCATGGCATTGTAACGGTCATTCACAAGTGGAACAAGTTTTTTGTGCTTATCGGCAACGGACTGGATATTAAGAGTCAAATCCAGTTGCCAACTTTTAGTGATATAACTCCTACATAGTAACGAATTTTAATAGTCTTGTCGTGGAGACTTTACTGACCCGCTTGATATATCTTCGTTATGGGTGCTATAAATTTTAGGAGTATCAGATTATCGGCTACTCAGGCAGATATTTTTTTGCTATACTAATAATAAGGTTCTTTAAAATAAATATCATCAATCGCCGTTTAAGGAGATGGGTGTTCAAGAGAAATCTGACACAGTCACCAGAGCGAACTCGCCTATGCTTAGTGTCGCACATATTGCTTCAGTCAGGAGATACACCAATTGAGAATCTAGCAATTGCAGGGGAGAAGGCGTAACATGGTCTTAAAAATTTCGTTAGCTGCATTGATGCTTGTCCTTTCCGTATTTGTTGCAGCTGCCAATGCAGAACCCCCACTTGTGGATGCTGTCACAGGACTGGAGTTTGTATTTATTAAAGGGGGGTGTTATGAAATGGGGGACCCAGCCGGCGACAGTAATGACAGGCCTCTCCATGAGGTGTGCGTTAGTGATTTTTACATAGGTAAGTTCGATGTTACCAATCAGCAGTTCAGAAAATTTCGGCCCCAGCATAATAGTGGCGAATTTGAGGGCATGTCAGTCAATGATGACATGCAGCCGGTTGTGAATGTGTCCTGGGAGGATGCGGTCGCTTTTGCTAGATGGCTGTCGCAAAAAAGCGGGAAGACTTACAGGCTGCCAACCGAGGCAGAGTGGGAGTATGCCGCGCGGGCAGGAACAAAGACTACATATTTCTGGGGCGATAACCCTGACGATGCCTGCAAATATGCAAACGTGGCTGATCTCTCTGCAAGGAAGCGATGGAAGAGGTGGACTGTCTTTAACTGTGATGACAAGTTTGTGGTTTCGTCTCCTGTCGGCAGTTTTTTGCCAAACGGCTATGGACTTTACGATATGCTGGGCAATGTTTGGCAGTGGGTGGAGGACGTATACAACAAAGGAGCCTATACCAAACTTCCGAGATACAACCCGGTGTTCGAGGGTTCCGGCATATATCGCGTTATGCGGGGCGGCGGATGGAGCAACGGACCTCTGGGTGTAAGGGTATCTCATCGTGTACCGCTGACTCCGGATTTCGGCCATCATGCACTCGGGTTTCGGCTGGTGACGACGAAATGAGAAGAGTACAAGATTATTTTGAAGGTTCTGTACTCATTGCCAACTCAGGGACCACGTTTTTATGATTATGCATGCTGATTTCGAGCCGGTTTGAAATGCCTGGATTTTTGATTAAAAGGAGGCATCGAAGCAATCCTGTGGGTCTGCGACGTATGACCGCAACCTGCGTCATAAAGGCTTGCTGATCTGTCCAATGTTTAAATCACTTGTTATCATTTGTTGCCTTCTCTCTGCTCTTACCGCTTGTAAAAAGCGGGAAGATATCTCTCCAAAGACGGTATCACGAGGTCCGGAAATTGTTGTTGGACTTATTCCGGAGCAAAACATCTTCGCCCAGATGGATCGGTACGAGCAGCTTTCCGACTATCTTTCGGCCAAGATCGGCAGACCAATTCGCTGGCGAGTAGTGCCCCACTATGGCACTATAATTGATTATTTTCACTCGTCGGAAGTTGACGGGGCTTTTTTGGGGAGTTTTAGCTATGCGCTTGTTCACATAACAGCGGGCGCTGAGGTGCTGGTGCGCGCTGAGGACCTTTACGGTAGATCGATGTCTCGCGGTGTCATTTTTGTGAGAAGGGACAGCGGAATTAAATCGATAAAAGACATGAAAGGGAAACGTTTTGCGTTTGTGGACAAAGCTACAACCGCCGGTTACCTGTTGCCTTTGGCATATTTTAAGAAAATGGGTATTGAGAATTACAAGGCGTACTTCAAAGAGGTCTATTTCGCGGGAACCTATACAGAGGCGATTTACGATGTGCTAGACGGAAAGGCGGATATCGGCGCAGCAAAGAACACTGTTTTCGAGAAAGTTGAAGCCACTAACAGCCGCATAAAGAACGACCTGATGGTTCTTGAGAGGTTCCCCGAGGAGCCTGAAAGCGGCTTTGCGGTTCGAAAGGGACTTGACGTCGCACTTAAGAAAGAACTTAAGCAGGTCCTACTCGATATGTACAAAGATCCGGATGGACAGAACGTGCTCGAGAAGTTTGGAGCGAGAAGGTTTATCGAGACTACGGATGAAGATTATAAAGCGATTTATGAATATGCCCGGGAAGTAGGCATTCAGCTTCAAACGTTCGACTACGCGGGCAAGGAATGAAGAAACAGATTGTCAAAGGTTTACTGACCTTCAGCATGATCTTTTTTCTCGGCGGTATTAACGTATTATTTTTCGATCAACACGACAACCGATGCTTGACCGGCTTTTTGTTGTTATACTTGATTTTAAGCAGCCTTCTGAGTCTGACCCTTCCTCACCCTCAGGCTGCAAATATTAGATAACATTTGTTCAAAATAAACTGTAGCCCAATATAGCTTAAGGGGTGTTATCTTCTATGATTCTTCCCCAAACTCAGCGATGCACCGGTGCCGTTATTTTATCTCCGAATTCATATATGAAGAGTCCCAATCTCTCAGGGGCAGAAACGGCGATATGCAGGAACAATTCGATCAGATCTACGCTTTGCAGCGCCTGTGGTCCGTCAAGCCAATTTATCAAGAAGAGGAGGTACAGGATGACTTTCAAAATGCTGTGGTTAGCATTGGTTCTTTTACTCTTCGCTTATCCCGCGGTACTTCATGCAGAGGCTCTTTACTCAGATTCTGTAACAGGGATGGAGCTTGTGTTCGTAAAAGGCGGCTGTTATGAAATGGGGGATTCCGCTGGCGATGGAGATCCAAATGAGAGACCGGCACATGAGGTGTGCGTATCGGATTTTTACATCGGACGATATGATGTAACAAATGCCCAGTTCAAGAAATTCAGGCCCCAGCATAGCAGCGGTAATTATGAAGGCTTGAGTCTAGACGAAGATCAACAGCCGGTCGTCAATGTTTCATGGGAAGATGCTGTGGACTTCGCGAAATGGCTATCGGATAAAACGGGGCAAAAATATCGACTGCCGACCGAAGCCGAGTGGGAATATGCTGCCCGAGCTGGTACAAAGACAAGCCGATTCTGGGGCAATAATCCCGATGATGCCTGCCAGTATGCAAATGTGGCAGATATGACTGCAAAGAAACGTTGGCCGCGATTGACTGCTTTTTTCTGTGACGACGGCTTTGCAGTTGCTTCACCGGTAGGCAGCTTTAAACCTAACGGATTTGGGCTTTATGACATACTTGGCAATGTTTGGCAGTGGTGCGAGGATGTTTATGACAGCCGTGCCTATACCAAGCTTCCGAAGAATAATCCGGTCTATGAAGGATCTGGAGAATATCGTGTTATGCGTGGCGGTGGCTGGAGCAACGGTCCCATGGGGATCAGGAGTTCTCATCGTGTAGGTCTTACACCGTCCTTTGGGCATCATGCAATGGGTTTTCGGTTGGTGAAGGATGCTAAATAATAGTATGTGTGTTCAAATTTATTCATAACGACATAGAAAACCTTGGAGGCACTTTATGAAGAGAAGGTATATTCTGCTTATATTTCCACTAATCCTGCTTCTATTCTCCGTCTCGGTGTCGTTCGGCGCTGATGAGGGAATTAAAGAAGACGATGCAAAGAAAGGATACATCGGCGCTGCGACATGTAAGGGCTGTCACGAAACCCAGTATGAAACCTATCAAAAGACCGTCCATTCAAAAAAACATGTGAAAGGGCCGGCATCGCAGGACGCTTGCGAAACCTGCCATGGTCCCGGAGCAAAGCATGTTGAAAAAGGCGGCGGACGAGGAGTGGATATCTTTGCGTTCGATAAAAAAACAGATCCGGGCGCTAAGACGGCAAAATGCCTCTCCTGCCATGAAGTGATGAAGGATCAGGCGTTTTGGAAGAGTGGCAGACATAGTACCGAGGATGTTTCGTGTGACAACTGCCATTCGCCTCACAGAGGAGGAGATAAGCTCCTGAAAGCGGAAAAATCCGAGGTGTGTTATCAGTGCCACAGTGCCATAAAAGCCATGGTAAACAAACAGTCCCACCATCCAATCAAAGAAGGCAAGGTTGCATGTGTTAACTGTCATAACCCTCATGGTGAGCTTAGCGACAAAATGTTAAAGGCTGGTTCTATCAACGACCTTTGCTATAAATGTCACGCGGAAAAAAGAGGGCCATACATGAACGAGCACCCGCCTGTAGAAGAGAATTGCGATAACTGCCATAATCCCCACGGGAGCAATCATCCCAGATTACTGACTCAGAGGGTGCCGTCTCTGTGCGAGCAGTGCCACGGAAACGGAGGGAGTATGGGGGGGAAGCCTTTCACCCGCTTCCAGACGTCTGCGCCTGGTATTACCAACCCCTCAAACCATGTATACGGCCGTGCCTGCCTGAACTGCCACCCGTCCATTCACGGCAGCAACGGATTAAAAACTGCGAATGGCTGTTCTTTTAGGGAATAGGAGGCAATGAAATGAAATTAAGAAAAATAACTATAATCATCTCTTTTTTGCTCCTGCCATTTGCCAGTGCTT
The DNA here is from genome assembly GCA_963727805.1 of uncultured Nitrospiraceae bacterium. Taxonomy (GTDB): domain Bacteria; phylum Nitrospirota; class Thermodesulfovibrionia; order Thermodesulfovibrionales; family Dissulfurispiraceae; genus Fen-1308. The sequence continues at coordinate 1,120,278 of CAVSHF010000005.1, read as the reverse complement.
TTGCAGTTGACGACGCTGAGACACACGGGACATTTTATGGAGAGGTGGGTGCAACGGGTGCAGCCACTGATGTGAGCGGCAGCAAAGCCAAATTCAGTGAATATAGAGACTTGAAGACGTCGCAAGGCGGTCTTTTCGGAGATATCAGGCTGGGTTATGATAGCGACGACTATTGGATGAAAATCAGAGTCCTCGATCCAGGCTACCATACTCAAAACTATCAGCTTGATGGCGGCATGTATGGCAAGTTCAAGCTCGACGTCTTCACTAACGAGATCATACATAATACCACTACCGGTGCGCTGACCCCTTACTCCGGCGTTGGATCCAACCACCTTACGAGCCCTCTCACTGCTGGGGTCCCTTCGAACAAGAATCCATCAACGTGGAACTCATTTGACTACACTATCAAAAGGAGCCAGTACGGCGGCGAGATAAGAGTAGATGTGCTTAACCCTTTTTACGTTAATTTCTCTGTGTCCAGGGAGGACAGAAGCGGCGTTACCCCGTGGAGCAACGGTGGGATCGGCGGCTCAGGCGCAATTGAAATCCCCGCTCCTGTTAATTACGAGACCACCAATTATATGGGTGAAATCGGATACAGGTCTACCCCGGTGTTTGCCGCAGCAACGTACTCATACGGCGAGTTCACAAATGCAAACCAGACCCTGTTGATCGACGGGACCGGACCGATAAGCGGTTCGACAGCGTCTCTGATGTCACTTCCGCCCGACAACCATTACTACAAACTGGGGTTCAAAAGTGTGGTGCAGCTGCCGCTGAACAGCCGTTTCAACGTTAGTCTTGACGATTCTTACGAGAGGTCGAGTTTTGATCTCACTCCCCTTCTTAACTTCAACAATTCAATAGCTGGCAATCCCACAACAACTTTGAACTCCAATGACTTTACGGGACGCAAGCACGTCCAGAATTACGCCTTTTCTCTGACATCCAGACCTCTCCGATTCTTCGACGTCAAGCTGTACTACAAATATTACAGCACGGAGAACAATTCGAGCATTATAACCCAAACGATCCCGGGCAATACTCCCCCTATCGTTCAGATCCCTCTTTTCGATTATAAAAAGAACCATTACGGAGCTGATTTCGGATTTAAGCTTCCCGAACAATTTCATCTGAATGTAGCTTATGCATATATCGATACAAACAGGGAAAACAGACCGGATATCCCTTCAACGAAAGACAATTTATATTCGGCCGAACTGAGATGGAATGGTCTTGATTTCCTGACGCCGAAGATCGGCTATGAGCGGCTGATGAGATTGGCTAAATATGGTCCTTCATATGATTTGGATTCCAGCCCAACCCATCTCAATTTTCCACAATTTGTGGCATTCGATGCCGCAAAGCAGAGACGGGACACCTATAAGATTGCTGTGGATGCTTCTCCTCTCTCTAACCTTAATATCGGTGCCGCATACAAATATAAGAAAGCTACCTACCCTGATGATAGTCTGGGCGTTCAAAATGCGAAGACGAATGAGTTCGAAATTTATGGCGATTACCTGGCCGGAAGCGTTATAAAAGTGAACGCTTACTTTGATCTCGAAAATACCCAACAATTCCTGGTCGATTTCAATGGCAGTGCTGCCTCAATCGGCACAACGCCGACGAGTTCCAACTTCATGTGGAACCGGAAACTGAAAGACGATACTTATGAATTCGGGGCAGGGGTCGATTTCTATCTGGTGCCGAAAAAGCTGACGTTCAGGGTGCAGTATGATTATGTGAATTCTGATGGTACGGAGGATTTCGCCTTTGCGTTCCCCGGAGTGATTAACGGCGTGAATTCCAACACGGCTACCGGTCCAGTCGGCGACCCAAATCTTAACGATGTGGACTCCTACCATAAAAGTACTTTTCTCGGCAAATTGAGCTATGCGATATCAAAATCATTCACGATGGCAATCGGGGCTGTTTTTGAACAGTTCAAGTACAACGATTATGCGTATTCTAACCCTAATTATCAGTATCTCCTGGGCACCGGCAGCAGCAGCACTTTTCTTACAGGTGCTTATGCAAACCCGAGCTACAATGCGAGCATAGGCTTCGTGAGCATGGCATATAAGTTTTAAGAAGAGTTTTGAACCTTCTAGCAGGGAGAGAGCGATGCCGCTCTCTCCTTATTTTTATGGAGGCTTTAATTAAATAACGTGGTCTTTCGCCCTTGGGAAAGGCCTGCCTGATTGAAGTGCAGGCCCTCCTAATCATGCTCCAACTTTACCAAGGGTAAGTGGTCGGAAATGTCGCGACTCAGACACCAGTGGGGTTATACACAACAGGCGAAAACGCGCTTTTGACAGTTAGCAGTGGTTATCCGAGATGCAATAATCCAAGAAAAAACGCACTGACACGCTACTGATGTTTATACGGCATTCAACTGGAATCAGACACATTATATGGGGAAGCTTCGGAGTTCCCCCCGTGGGGAGCTACCTATTCCCTGAATTTGTTACCGGATAGTAAGACTAAACTTCAATATAGATGAATCGTTTGAGTGATATCTTAAGCATGCTCTTTGCGGAAATTTTGAAACAATTTATACCATATCGTTTTTTGAATTTCCAATAAAATATTTTTTGCACTTTCTCGATCTTTCCACCAGTTTCGTAGACTGACAGTTGAATCTTGTGAAGGATAGACATACATCGTCATTCCATTCTTATTGGCAAGTGGAGCAAAAACAGTTTTTGCCCGTGCCGTATGATAATCAGAAGTGACTAAAATAAACGATTTTGCACCCATTTCTCTAAGTAATCTAATGTCTACTAAGGCTTCTCCCTCAGTACTAAATTCGGAAAGGCTTTCTTCGGACCATACTGCAAGCTCCGACTTAATGCCACTTTCTTTCATTTGCCTTAAATAGAGTTCTGCATAGGGTATCTTCCAGTAAATAGGACCACCCCAAAATACTATTTTCCCCGCGTATCCCCTCTTGAACAAGTCTATGCCAGTCATAAGGCGTTCCCCAGTTCGATCACCCACTAGTACAACAATGGCGTCACTTGGTTTTATATCATCCTTATACACAAGTGCTCCTGCCATATAATTTAATATGAGCGCATGAAGGAAGACTAGTAAAATTAAAATAATCAGGAAAGAGACAATAATAGTGCTTTTGTGTGTAAATTTATTTTTTGTCATCATTAATAGTAATCCTTAACGCCTTTTTAATTATACCCTTTCAATCAGGAAGTGCTGTCGGTGCGACTGTAGAAAAGAACCGAATACAGCGACTCTGGTCTTTGGCAGTTTGGTAGTGATACGCAACATATTGACAGAAATCAAAACGTTGACTTCATGAAGAACTGTTGCACAAACGGCGCCTATTCGTAAACCGTTATAACCCGCAGGAATCACCAATTCCGAAAATAATTGCACATCCCAGAAAGAATCAGCATTATGCAGTTCAGTTAATCTCTTGCATGTTGAGCAATTAGTGTCGGGCCCCTTTACGATGTTGCCTTGATCGGTATAAGACATAACCCATATATCCCACAATGCCCAGATTAACGATAAATATGGCAACTTTCGGCCAAGTCACTCTGCGAATAATCGCGAATAGCTCGACAGGAATGTACATTCCACCGGTCAAAAGAGCGAACCATTCAGCCCACTGTCGCTGTTTCCACAAACCAAAAGCTTCGACGAAGCGAACTGTTGAGTAGAGCAGAGCTGAAAAGGCCAGTACCCAGAGGTGCATGTCGTCCAAATGATTGGCTGCATCGATGAAAATAATGGGATAGTGTCTGGCGGGATTTATATGCAAGTGTCTAACAAGCTGCTCGGCCGCCATGTGAAGGTCTTTATGAAGAAATGAGAGCAAGCCAAAGCCGGTAACTAAAACAAGCAGTCCTTTGGTCGCTTCAAAGATAGCGACGACATGAAGACCACGTTTTGAATGCTCTATACTCTTCACTTTGCCCAGTATATCAGGGAAAGCATTTTATGAAGATAATCATTCTAGTATTCCGCCCAACATGATATTTGATATTGCATGAGTCTTTTTATCAGAGTTTAGGGGAAATTGTAGGTTTGGTCAAGAGCAACTCGCCGTGGACACCTAACGCCGCGCACCCTACAGAGATTTTCTTCCCTGGAAAAACAAACTGTTTTGACTGATGTCAATGAGCGTTTAGAAGAGGGAAAAATATCGCATAAAGACCCTTTTTCCAAAGCGTGCATCTTCCCTGAGTCTTGACAGTGTGGAGATTGTAGGACACTTCTTACATGAGCGGCACTTGCAAGGTTGCTGCATTTACTCGTGAATTGATTATGAAATACTGGATCTCAATATCATCTGAAGCCGTCGCAGAAGGCATGAATGTTCAGCCCCAAATCCTCGTAATAGTAACCTCCTTCTAAAAGCGCATACCGTCTGCCACCGCAGTGCTTATCAGAAAATTCCTTTATCATCTTTCCGATCTCTTGATATGCAAGCGTAGAAAGTTTTTCACCCCAGTCCTTCACATACTCGTCAAAGCCTGCCGAGGCAGCGATGATATCACAGTCCCCGGTTTTCTCCAAAATAGACGCAATCTCACGGAGGTAATCGTCCTCTGCCATGCTGGTAGGATTCAGAATTTTAAATCCTTTTTCACGGCCAAGGATATTAATGTTTCCATCTCCCCTGTGAAGGTCGAAGTCCAAAACAAAGGCAGAGTTGATCTTTCCCTCAGCCTTAAGCCTCAGAAGAGAAACCGCCATGTTGTTAAAAAAACAGAATCCCCAGCAGCTGTCAGCAGAAGCGTGGTGTCCCGGAGGGCGGATGCAGCCAAAGGAAGGTTCACCGTCGAAGGCAAGTTCAGCCGCCTTGATTGCTCCCCCAGCAGCGAGAATCGCCATCTCATAGATAGTGGGTGACTCCCGAATGTATGAGATATGCGCAGCAGAATGCGCTCGCAGAAGGTCCTCTTCGCCGGCCGGCATAGGCGTAACAAATTTGTACTGGGGGTGTTTTGTCAGCTCCCGAATGATGGGTTCCATCCGACCGGGGGCAGCAGCCGGATCATAATCATACTCTTTATAGAAAGCGTCATGGAAAATGATGTTCATTCGCGGATAGTCCTGTTAATAAAGTTAACTATAAATATGCTCCTGCAAGACTTACTTCAACTATTCCTTCAGTAGTACCGTCACTGCCGCAATATCTTCGTGTTCACTACCTGTATGGCTAAAGGTATAAGCCAAACAAGCAGCGGCAGATGAATTGAGACTACTTTATTTGAGAAATGCGTTTGATTAATGATCAGTTATTCCACTTGCACTTCCACACAGTGACGGATCCGCTGCTGCACGCAAAAACAACCCTAGTAATCTATCGGGACCCGGATTACATATTGGTAAGGTGGAGTCTCGTTACCGATCAGTGCTGGATTTAAATCCCTGATAGTATTGACCGTAGTGCTGTATCGCTTGGCTATTTTCCCAAGACTAGTACGCGTCAGTGTGGTTATTTCTTTAAAGGTGACAATGTCTATTTTAGCCGTATCGCTAGAAGCAAAGCCGTACCTCTCAGGTTCTTCTGCAATCGTGAAGACGGCAAGAAGGCGGGCAATGTACCGATTGATGACGGCAGCGAAACGTGGTTTGGCTGAATTATTTTTTGCCATAATGCGTCTTATTTTTCCTTCGCCCGCATTATAGGCAGCGAGTACGATGTCCCATTCACCGAACATGGAGTAGAGGTCGCTTAAATAATCAGCCGCCGCATAAGTCGATTTAACGGGGTCCTTCCGCTCATCGACATAAGCATCCATCCTCAAGCCGTACTTTCCTGCCGTGACCTTCATGAATTGCCAGAGGCCTGCCGCATCTCCTGGACTCACCGCAACAGGCGAAAAGCCGCTCTCGATAAAGGGAAGATATGCCATTTCATCGGGAATCCCTTTTTCGCCGAATATCGTCTTGATGATATCGATATACCTGAAAGAATTGTTGCGCCGGGACTCGAAATCAGCAGGCATCTTATGCGTGAAAAATTCCACGGCGCGTTCGTATTTCCTGTTGATATGCTCATTCTCCTTCATATCCTGAAACATCTCGCCAGACATGCCGGTTACCGGCAGTCCTAAAAGGAAACCCAGCAATGATACAGATATGATTATCTTTATCATATTTTACGACCTCTCGGTAATGTTATTACTTGAATAGGAAAGAGGATTGCGCCGATTACTTCTTTATGTGAATTTAAGTTTGATACTCACATGATAACAACTTTTGGTCCGGCATGATAGTCGCAGAAACATTTTTTCTGAGGCAGGCAGTTGATGTGATTGTCCTTTACATCATTACACCCCTTATACGCCGCACGTGGGTTAATGTTCAATGCTGGTTAATAACTTATTGGTCAAAAGTTATTTTATTCACCATCAACAATTCCTTGATATCATCAAATAAAGAGTTGTGACTCCGCTTGATGCATACTCAGATCAATGAGCGGATAAGATGACAAGAATGTCGTATTTCATAAGATGGCTTTTTTTGTTCGTGCTTGCAGACAAATCATTCGCATTATCATCTATACCTAAAGATGTTGAGCCCGATTGAAAGCATATACCTCTCCTCTCCGAGCGAGCGTGCAGAAACTTCCGCCTAGAACTTGGATCTCTTCATATAATAAATCATGTTGCGGAGTACTAAATATAATTTGCATAACTCACTAATGAGTTTACAGGAATTGTAAACTCAATTCTTCACTTCTCACTGGAATGGATCGTACTGCCCTGACGGACACTGAATTACCCAGTCTTGTTTTTGTGTGGATAGCGAAAGAAATGTTGAGAAAACATCGCGATCACCTCGGTGAATAGTATAAATAGGAGGCATTTCCCGCAGGCACTCACAGAAGAGAGATCCACTGGAAAGTATCTGTAACTTTAACAACTATACGAACAATGTGATCGGAGGAGGCAAAGCCTGCCTCCTCCTGTTTGCGTTACTCAGCATCAATGTCAGAACTCTTACTGTAACCCCATCGGATCCTTGAATTCGAAAGCAGGGTTACCCTTCAGCTTTTTTTCCCCTCTCTCATCAAGATATTTCTTTAACTCCAGATTCACTTTAATGGGCACATCCACGCCTGCTGTGGCAAGAGCCTGCCGCAAGTATCCTTCGGCTTTGGCTGCAAAGGCTGTGGCATCACTGAGAATTCTCAAGGTCTCCGTCGGGTTATGGAAACCAACAGAGTTCTCTGCTCCCACGAATACACACCGATAGAATGCCTCTTCGTAGTTATCCTTGGCCTTAGCATAGAGCGTTTTGTCAATTTGTTTCCCTGCTTCCTGTGTCTTGTGGGTAATTTCGAAAAGTTTGGCTACTGTTGCGGTGGCATAGCCCGATCTTATCATCAGCGAGACAGTCCTGTCCTGAATGGCTATAACCTGACTTTTCAACCACTCAGGACTTTCAGTGTGACACTGTGCGCATGCTTTCATATCATTTTTTAGAGGACTCATTACACGATGGTCAGAAACTTCCTTGACTCCAACTCGTGTGTTAGGCATATGGCAGTCGGCACAAGACACACCAGCCTTCCAATGAACACTGTTATTGGAGAAAAGTTCGAACTCCGGATGACGGATGAATCCCATCTTGAATCCAGTAACATTCTGCTTCCATTCCTTATACGACTCGTCACTCCGTATTTTTTTGATAATATTCTCAACTGTGATGTTGCCCCACTTGCTACCCTGCCACGGAAAGAAGACGTTGACGGAGTGCATCTCCTTGTCCTTCTGCACGACATAAGTGACGTGACATTGGGCACACACAGCACTCCGCATCTCCTGCCTTGTGAGTTTCTCCGGGTCGGTTCCCATGTCTCTTAAGGCTAGCTTCAACGTAAAATCCCTGGAAATCTTTAACGACATATCCTTGTTGTCATGGCAATCTATGCAGGCAACACCCAACGTCCTGTCCTTCTCGGGTATCTGCGCCAGAATCTCCTTATAAGGCTTCGAAAAATAATCCACCCCCAATTTCTTTACTAGTTGTGGAGCATAAGGGGTCTTGCAGGTGAGGCAAGCGCCACCGGCTTTCACCCTCGAAGGATCAATTGCAAGCTGATCCCTCACCATGTTTGCATGGCCTCTTGGTTCGTTGTACTCGACCCCGAACCCCCATCCATTAAAGAGCAGTGCCATGTAAGGGAATTCCGCTAGTTTATCATACGTAATTCCATCTGCATCAAAGCCTCTCTTATACTTGCTTTTGCCGGCTGGTTCCGGTTCAGCTGTCTTCTTCCATAGCTCGTATTCCGGCGGGTACGCTTTGCCCCAAACTTCTGGGTCTATTGTGGTATCGGGTATCTGCACTGTCTTGACGGGCTCATCTTTAGGCATGTGACACCCATATAATGACAACAACACGATCGCCAGAGCGAAAATCACAAATGCCCCCAGGTACTTTCTCTGCATTGTATCCTCCTTTATTAGAGACGCTTCTTTATGCTTAAATTCGCCTATCTTTTTAAATACTATCAATGAACAATATAAATAGAAAATGATCTAGATCATACTCAAATTGAGCAGTGACTCATATATTATGTCCATGAGGACGTTGTTACTTTTAATGTTACTGATCGCGGCGTGGATCGCACCATTCGACTGAGAACTATTCTGCTGCAACGCTTGCCATAGCAGGAACCCAAAGATGGTTAAAATGCATGAGGAACTGAGGTCCGAAATTGCTTTAAATGTCATGGACAGGGAGTGGAAAAGACCCCCGAAAAACAGAAGGCCCAGATGATAGGCGACGAGCGCTGTATCTCATGTCATAAGAAATCGCTCATAAAACTTCTGCACACAAAATCTCATTTCATCATTCAGCGCCAGATACGAAGGCAAACATGAGCGCACTTGAGCGAGTCGCCGGGGACATTGATTACAGGGTAAAAAATCGCATTTCTCAAGAATCCGGATAAGAGCGTGGTTCAAGAGACACTCGACGAAGCAGCAACTATAGATGTTTTCCGGTAATCATCGATTTTGTCATACTGCAAATAATTCTTCCCATCAGCGACACTTTACCGTAGTGTTTTACACTGCAACAAGTTTCTTTCCCGCCTCCCGCGCATCGCGCAGTGCCGTTGGATGTTCGAGGATTGCACCTTTGGCATCAACCCCCAGGAAGCTCAATGTCTCGTGGTGCGGAACGCTCACGGTCCGGAAGAAGGCCTTAGTTGTGGCTTCGGAGCACTGCACTCCGATATCTTTTTTCATGCCACCTACAAGCATAAGGAGGCCCTTTCTTCCGTGAGGTCCTTCAGGGATCGTCTGTTTCATTAAATATTTCTCGCACCAGAATGCCTGGCAGCGGTCGATCATCGTCTTGGTCTGGGCACTCAATGCAAAAAAGAATATGGGGGAGGCTAGGATGATTCGGTCGGCCTCCCGTATGGCTGGATAAATCTCATTCATATCATCATCGATGATGCACTTGCCGGTCTTTTCGCAACTGCCGCAGTCTTGGCAGGGCTTAATGCGCATAAGATTGAGCTTGAATAGTATGATCTCATGCATGGCCTTCTCTGCTGGCTTTAGAACCTCTTCTAAAAGTACTTCTGTATTGCCGCTGGGTCGGGGACTCCCTTGGAATGCGACGATTTTCACTTGGCCTCCAGTTTCTTCACAGGGATATTCGATTTCAGGTTAATAGCGCTGCTCATATTCAGAAGATTGTTTGTTAAATGCCACCATCCATTTTTAAAGACTGCATAGTCGGGAGCTCCGGTCATCGCAGAGGAATAACGGACCGAATTCGAATAGAAGAGCCACTCCTTCACCCACATTTGTTCGATGGGTTCATCAAAGGGGTTCGTCTTGTCCTCGATCCCTTTCTGCCAAGCATCTGACATGAGTTTGGTCGCTGTGAGAGTCATTTCATTTGTCTCTTTTATTGTGGTGTCGAATTTAGCGAAATGGCGATTCACCCAGTCTGTGCTATGACATGCCCGACAGATGTTCTTCATTTTATCGAAGCGCTGCTCTTGTTCGGGCTTGTCGATGAGATATTCCGAGGCAAGCTCTCCACTGAACGTGACCGGCATAGGCAGTCCATCTTTATTCCTAATAATCGATGTGTTGCCTGATTTTGGCTGAGGATGGGCGTAGATGAGCCCGAAGATCCTCACCCACAGACGGGAGCCGAAGTCATGGCTTCGCTCGGCGATGACGTCTCCCTGGGGCGAGACAACAAGACTATTATGGCAGGTCGAGCAGGTCGGGGCCTTGAAGTCCTGGCCGATTTTCCACGGCACGGCATTGAAGTCCCATTCGTGGTGCTTAGACGAATAAATGTTTCCGTGCTTGCTCTCTTCATAGACATTCCATGCGGGCACGTCCGGCTCGATATGACACTGTGAACAGGTGTAAGGTTTCCTGGCGACCTCTATGGAGAAGCCATGCCGGGGATGACATGCGGTGCAAGCACCGAGACTGTTGTCAGGATTTTCTCTGCCGACGCCCGTATTCGGCCAATTAGTAAGTTTAGGTACTGTTATCTCGCCTATCTTTGTAGGAATTGTCTGGGAGCCACTCACCTCGACTTTGGTGCCATGACAGCCAAGACAGCTCTCATGTAGGGTACTTTCGGACGGCTGTGAGGCAATCAATATTCCCTGTTCGTATTTTTTCATTCCCGTCACATAATCTACGAGGTTATGATATATGGGGTTGGACATAAGGTTCTTAATAGCATGGGCCTTTTTGCTGTCTGAATATTGATTCGCCTCTGCTGGGTGACAGGTGCTGCAGTCGTTCGGCGATACCACCACATTAATCTTGAATCCGAAGTGATCAAAATTGTCCCTGTGGCGGGCAGAATTCAGGCTATGGCATTCATAGCAACCAACAGGGAATCCCGAGAGCGATTCCGGCAGTTTTTCGGCAGAGATCCGTTTTTCGAGAAGCGGCCGCGTCATTGCTTGACTCGGCACTGTTCGTGAATGCCTGCTCGCAAGCCAATCCTGCACAATGCCGGGCGTGTAACGGTTATGACAGCCGAGACAGGCCCGCGTCTGCGGGCTTAGTTCCGGTTGCTCTGCCGGCCCTTCTTTCCCTTCAGCTGAAACAACGACAGCGGGAAAAGCAAAGGTTACTGAGACCAATAAAATGAGTGCTACTGCAACAACGATACAATTTGCCGCAGGCCTCTCTTCACGTGCCATCGTAACCCCTCCTGTTAGGCTAAGTCTCTTATGATATCTACTAACCTATTCGACTTTCTTATACGCCTGCTTCTTCGACTTGCAGACCGGGCATTCGTCCGGCGGATCGCCTTCGACAGTATGACCGCAGACTGAACAGACGTAGTAGTCGGCATCTACGCTCTTGCCGAGGTCCGCGAGTGCTTTTTTGTATAATTCGGCATGGACCTTCTCGACCTCGTTGGCGTAAGTGAAGGTTTTCACCGCGTCCTTGATACCTTCGGCCTGAGCCTCGGCGATCATCCGGGGATACATGTCCTCAAATTCGAAGACCTCTCCATGGAGAGCTGCTTCGAGATTCTCCTTAGTTGTCTTGATACCGCCCATCTGCCTGAAATGACTATGAGCGTGGACAGTCTCCGCCTCGGCAACGGCTCTGAAGAGCTTAGCTACCTGTTTGAATCCCTCCTGCTCCGCTTTTTTCGCGTAGGCGAGATATTTTCTGTTTGCCTGTGATTCTCCGGCAAAGGCGTCCTGAAGATTTGTTGATGTCTTGGACATTTGATTCCTCCTCTGTTATTCAAATTTCTTGTGATATTCCTTCACCTTTTTAGCAAAGGCTACTCCATAGTCGTAACACTTCATATCGTCTTCTGCTGAAGGCCGATAAAGCACTTCAAGCCCCGGCTCGCAGGTTTCAAGACCTATTTTTTTAAAGATTTCATAAGCTTCCTTCACGGCTCCGCCACCCCATCCAAAGCTACCGAATGCTCCGGCAATCCTGTTTTTTGGTCTCAAACCCCGCAGATAGGTAAGGAAAGTGGCAACGCTTGGGTACATGATATTGTTCAGAGTGGGCGTGCCCAGCAGGACACCCCGTGACTTCCAGAACTCTTTCACAGCGACACTCTGTGGAGTTGCCCTCAGCTTGATGACTTTGCAGTCGACGCCCTCGTCCGTAATTCCATGCACTAGCGGCACGGTCATCAGTTCCGTGCTGTGCCACATGGTGTCGTAGATAATCGAGACGCTGAGATCGGACTTGCCATTGGCCATATCGAGATATCTCTGAATTACCATGCCCGGATCTGCCCTGAAGATTATCCCGTGATCAGGGGCGATCATGTCGATCTCGATCCCGAGTTTCTGGATGTCGGCGATCTTGCTTTTGATGATATGACCGAAGGGCATAAGAATGTTGGCGTAATAGTCAGTAATTGCATCTTCGAGTTCCGACATCGACTGGCAGGTAGTGTATTCATCGTCGAATCTTGCCGCTGATGCGATGTGCTGGCCAAAGCCGTCCTGGCTGATGAGGAGCTTTTCCTCTTTCACATACGTCATCATCGAATCGGGCCAATGGAGCATGGGCGTCTCAAGGAAGAGGAGGGTCCTTTTACCGATCGAGAGCGTGTCGCCGGACTTCACGACTCTCATCTTCCATGGGGAGATGTCGTAGAACCTTGCAAGTCCTTTCTTCCCTTTCTCGGAAATATAGATTGTAGCGTCAGGGCAGAGGGCCATGATCTTGTCAAGGCTTGTCACATGGTCGTTTTCGATATGGTTGATGACGATATTTTTGATCTTAGAAGGATCGATGATAGCCCTGATATTCTGGATGGATATATCGGCAAAGTCGTATTTTACCGTGTCAACGAGAGTGATTTCATTATCGAGGATGAGATAATTGTTGTATGTAGTGCCTCGCGGGGTTTCGTAACCGTGAAAATCCCGAACAGCCCAGTCGACGGCCCCTACCCAAAATATGCCATTTTTAAGTTCTACCGGTTTCATTATGCCTCCATCAATATGTAATAAATCCTGTCCTGTGCATTATGGTTGCAGAGAAAAATCAGAGCCGGCAATGATCTGCCGGCCCGGATACTTTCTTCATACTGGTAGTTTATACAAAAGACTACTTACACTCAAATCCTTCGCCGATTTTGTCCATCGGCCGGCCGCAGCATGAGAGTACCCCGACACCGTCTTTAGTCACGACCACCTCATTAGTACAGACGCTGCATTTGTACTTTTGCCCAATGTTTGTCATCGCTGATTCTCCTTTCTACAGTTTCCTTAGTGCGGCACTCAATTATTTTTGAAGCGCCTCCGAAATCTTCCCCACGATCTTTTCTGAAGGCTTGAGGGTTTTGGCGCCCAGTTCCCATTTTGCGGGACATACCTCTGCCGGGTTTTGCCGCACATACTGGAAGGCCTTAACCTTGCGCAGAAGCTCGTCGGAATTCCTTCCGACATTGAAGTAATTTACCTCAGAAGCAACGAGTTTACCGTCAGGATCGATGATAAATGTTCCTCTGAGGGCAAGACCGCTTTCTTCGTCATAGACGCCAAAAAGGGTTGCGATATCTCCTTTCTGGTCAGCACCCATATGATATTTCACTTTTTCAAGCAGTTTCTCCTGATTAAACCAGCCGTAGTGAACAAACTTTGTGTCCGTGCTTACCGAAACGATCTCGCAGCCGAGCTTCTTGAGCGTCTGCTGTTTGTCGGCCAAGTCGGCAAGTTCCGTCGGGCATATAAATGTAAAGTCCGCCGGATAAAAGAAAAGAATAGTCCATTTCTTCGCTTTCATGGTCTTAGCTAGGCTGAATTTTCCAAATTTCCCTGTCTCGGGCTCAAAAGTCTCGATCTCAAAATCGGGTACTGACTGGCCCACTCCTAAACACCCGCAACAAACATCTTCCATAACAACCTCCTTATTTTTTGATTCGAATGAAACAGTCTATACTATTTCTTTCGCCGGTAACGTCTATTGACTCAGCATTTCTGCATTGCGCCTTTCTCGCTACATTTTGGGCATTTCCGGGGCTTGACCTTTCCTTCTTTGGAGGTCCCGCATATTGAACATTTAAAGACCGCAATATCGTTGACCTCCTTCATACTTTCTTCTTTACATTTGGGACAGAGCCCGTAAAACTCAACATGACTGCCTGTAACTTCAAAGCCCTGCACATCATTTTCAGGGAGTGTGAGATCGAATTTAACAAATATGTCAGCGATCCTTTTGCATTTCGAACAGATAATATGGTGGTGCCGCTCAGTGTTAGGATCGAAATGCCTTTTCTCTGGATCGATCGTAATCTCTGTTAACCGTCCGTGCTGTTTGAGAGTTTCAAGGGTTTTATACACGGTTGCAAAAGACATAGTTGAAAAATTTCTCGAAATATGTCTATATATTTCTTCAGCTGTAGGGTGATCTTTATTTCCTTCAAGAAAAGCAAGTATCGACAGCCGCTGGGGTGTCAATTTCAAGCCCAAATCTTTGTATTTTTGCATAGCAGATGGCCCTCCTCTTATAACTAGAACAATTATTAACAAGAAATTATTATATTTTAATACTCACTTTGTCAAGCAGCCTGGCAAATCCGCTTGACCGAATCCTGATAGAGGTATATCAAAAAGGAGCTATTAATCCAAAAGCTGAGTAATAATTTCTTGGATCTTCTTGTTAGACGTTTAGTGATGAGAATACTCTTGAGAAGCATCTAGCGATAAGGTATGATTAGCGAAGAGAACTATTTCTCCTCGATTCACGCAGCCAAATAGCGTTGGAAGGTAAGAATGAAGAAATCACGGAGGATTGCCCTCACGCTTATTGCATCAGCTTGCATCGCAGCATCGGGCTGCGGAACAGATCAGAAGACCCAGAGGGATATTTATGCCTCAAAGGATGCGTGCGCAAATGACTGGGGTAGCAGTGAATGTGAGCCTGACACGTCAGGCGCCGGTTATTACGGACCGCACTACTATTATTACGGTGGCAGGCCGTGGTATTTCCCAAGGGGCTACGAGACGCCGGTCGAGACAAGGCCCACGCAAGGAGCATATAACATGAGGCCGGGTCTGCATTCTACTAACGCGGTCTCCTCGATCACGTCGTCGAGAACAGTCAGGGGGGGATTCGGTGCCGCATCCTTCTTACACGGCGGTGGCTCGTAATGAAGCGTCTGGAGGTGCCGCAGCGCCCCGATTGGCGGAACAAGTTTGAGAAACTCGGATTCTCATTTCACTCTATGGAAGGAGAATACTGGAGTGAAGGTGTCTGTTACGAGTTTTCAGCCGAACAGATAGACCATCTCGAAGAGGTTACACAGGAACTCCACGCTATGTGCCTCAAGGCCGTCGAATATGTTATCTCCAAAAATATTTTTCGAACCATCGGCATCAATGAACAGGCGGCAGATCTTGTTAAGGAGTCTTGGCGACGTGAGGACTTTAGTATCTATGGGAGGTTCGACTTCTCATACGACGGTAAGGGAGAGCCAAAACTCTTAGAATATAACGCCGATACGCCGACCTCCCTCTATGAAGCGAGCATCGCCCAATGGGTCTGGCTCGAAGAGATGTTCCCTCACTATGACCAGTTCAACTCCATCCATGAGAAGCTTCTCGATGCCTTCTATTCCGTGAAAAGGAAGATGTTTATCGGTTCGAGGCTCTATTTCAGTAACGTGAAAGATCATGAGGAAGACTTGGTTACCGTCGAATACATGCGCGATGTGGCAGGCCAGGCAGGGATTGATACTCAACATATTTATGTCGAGGACATTGGCTTCAATGCTGATAGGGGGAAGTTTGTCGATTTGGAAGAAGCGGCGATCGATTTTATGTTCAAGCTCTACCCGTGGGAATGGCTCCTCAAGGACGATTTTGGGAAATATATTAGGCCGGATTGTGTTACCTTATTTGAACCGGCATGGAAGATGGTCCTTTCGAATAAAGGAATACTGCCGATTCTCTGGAAGATGTACTCTGGGCATAAAAATTTGCTCCCCTGTTACTTTGATCAGTCCCCACTCGGAAATAACTTCATTAAAAAACCACTTTTGTCACGCGAGGGAGCTAATATCGAACTGAGAAGGGAAGGCGCACAGGTCGTTACCGATGGTACCTACGGAAGTGAAGGATATGTCTATCAGGCAGTGCAGGAATTACCTGAGTTTAAAGGACGTTATGCTGTTGTAGGCTCATGGATTATCAATGGACTGGCTTCGGGCATCGGCATACGGGAGGACATGAATCCGGTGACAATAAATACGAGCAATTTTGTGCCGCATTATTTCATCTGAATAAGGAAGCGTAAAAGGAGGAACGATGGAAATTACTGCGCAGATTCCCGGTATCGTTAAATTTCTTGTCTATTTTGTTTCTGCCATAGTATTGACCGCCTTTTTCCTGGTCATCTATGTGAGGGTAACCCCGTATAAGGAATTCGACCTCATAGACCATGGGAATGCCGCTGCGGTATACAGTTTAAGCGGCGCCCTGTTTGGCTTCATCATCCCTCTTGCGAGCGCAATCATCCACAGTGTGAATTTTTTCGACATGATTCTCTGGGGAATAGTAGCCCTCATTGTACAGATACTTGTCTTTCTTCTCGTAAAGTCACTGTTTAAGAAATTAGTCGATGAGATAAGGGAAGGGATCGTCTCACAGGGGTTATTCCTCGGCACCCTTTCCCTGGCCGCCGGGATACTAAACGCAGCTTGCATGTCATAGTGAAAGGAAAGCCTCACAGTCGAAATGGTAAAATATCAGGGTGGAGGTGAAGGGAACGGAAAAGAAAACGGAAAAGATCCTTGTCAGGGGAGTCAACTGGATCGGCGACGCAGTGATGACTCTGCCTGCGCTTAAAGCGATCAGGAAGTCGAACCCCAAAGCGCAAATCAGCCTGCTGGTCAAACCCTTAGTCGCGCCTCTTTTCGAAAACAGTCCGGATATCGATGAAGTAATTCTGTACGAGGATCGATATCGTGGAACCATCGGAAAACTTCGCCTCGCAACTATGTTAAAAAGGAAGCAGTTTGCCCGGGCGATACTTCTCCAAAATGCCTTCGGTGCCGCTCTCATCGCTTTTCTCGCCGGCATCCCGGAGAGGATCGGGTATGATCGGGACCGCAGGAAGTTCCTTCTGACAAAGCCTGTCCACTATATAAATCAGGATCGCGAAATCCATCATATTAACTATTACCTTAACCTCTTGACTGCAGCCGGAATCAATGCGGAATATTCACCCCCATGGCTGCGGGTGACGCTTGAAGAGAAGCTTGCAGGCCGTGAGCGATTGTCTAAATTGAAGCGTCCCGTACTGGGCATCAACCCGGGTGCCACATACGGCTCCTCCAAGAGATGGCTTCCGGAGCGATTTGCTGAGGTTGCAGGCTGGTTCATCAAGGAGACGAGCGGCAGCGTCGTTATCTTTGGCGGAACGAACGAGACTTCCATAGCGGAAGAGATTTATAAGCAGGTTCCGATGAACAAACTCCTTCTTGCGGGAAGAACCTCTTTGCGAGAGCTTAGCGCACTGATTTCGGAATGTGACGTGTTTGTCACCAATGATTCGGGCCCCATGCATATTGCCTACGCCGTTGGAACTCCCCTCGTAGCGATCTTCGGCTCCACATCGGCTAAACTTACAGGTCCGGTCGGAGAGGGCCATGCTGTAATCAATGCCGATATGGACTGCAGTCCCTGCTTCCAGAGGAGTTGTGACAAGGATTATATACGATGCATGTTTGCTCTGACATCAGAGAATGTCTATGAAAAAATTAAGAACTTGCTGCCAACAAAGAGGGCTGTCTTTTTCGATAGGGACGGCACACTCTGCAAGGATGCCGACTATCTGAACAAGTGGGACGACTTAAAAATACTGCCCGGGGTTGAGAGGCTGAAGTCGCTAAGAGAATGGGGATTTGACCTGATTGGGGTTAGTAACCAGTCGGGCGTCGCCAAGGGAATTATTCAAGAAGGTTTTGTGAAGGAGGTTAACAAGCTGTTCGTTGATACTTACGGCTTCACCGATTTCTACTATTGCCCCCATGCCCCAAGCGATAATTGTCCTTGCCGGAAACCGCAGCCCGAGATGCTTTATAAGGCGAGGGCCGCATATGGAATCGACCTGAAGAGATCTTTTGTCGTGGGCGATAAGGATGCCGATATGCTTCTTGCCAGGGCGGTAGGCGCCCGGGGAGTGCTTGTAAGGACAGGGCAACAGAATGAATCCGATTACGCCGACACAATTGTCGATGACCTTGATTCTGCGGTAAAATATATACAGATATGGAAAGAGTAGAGATAAATAATATCCCTCGTAAGATCCTCGTTATTAAGCCGAGCTCGCTCGGCGATGTTGTCCATAGCCTTCCTTTTCTTTACGCTTTGAGTGAACACTTTCCTTTTGCAAAAATCCACTGGGTAATCGCAAAAGGCATTGAAGGTATTCTTGAAGGTAACCCTATGGTCAGTAAACTTTGGATCATAAATAAGGATAGATGGAAGCACTTAGGAAAGATCAAAGGCACACTCTCCGAAATGGGCTGGCTTGTGAAGGGGCTCAAGGGTGAAGATTATGATATCGTAATCGACCTCCAGGGGCTTATGAGAAGCGGCCTGATAGCCAAAGCAACGGGTGCTCCGATACGAATCGGGTTCAAGGAAGCCCGGGAGGGAAGTTCACTGTTTTACACTCATAGGATAGAGGGTGGCAGAGATATTCATGCTGTTGACAGATATCTTAAGGTGGTCCGGGCACTTGGAGGTGACACCGGCAAGGTGCAGTTTCCTCTGCCATTGATCAAGGAATCCGAAAAGATTCGGCTGCTGAGAAGCGATAGGGAAGACTATATTGTTATCGTGCCCGGCGCACGATGGGAGACGAAGAAGTGGCCCGCCGAAAATTTTGTAACCCTAGCCTCTTTACTTCAGACAAAGAGTATTATTGTGGGTGGTTCTGCTGAACGATCGCTCTCGGAAAAGATACAAGAACAAAGTAAAGGCAAGGCGTTATCGATGGCAGGACAAACCAATATCATGGATTTGATTTGGCTTATCAGAGGTGCGAAATGTGTCGTCACCAACGACTCGGGACCTATGCATATCGCTGCCGCCTGTGGCATTCCGGTTGTCGCGATTTTCGGGCCGACAAATCCGGCAAGGACTGGACCTTATGGGACGAAAAATATAATCCTAAAGTCCGATCTCGCATGCGCACCATGCTATAAGAGAAAGTGTAGAGATCTGAAGTGCATGAAAGGGATATTAGTCGAACAAGTCTTTAAGGCAGTAACGGAGGCCTTATGAAATATCAGACAGGCGAACTTGGAAGGGTACTAGTTGCGCGTTTCGATGACGGCGACAACATCCTCGATGGATTGAATGATGTCGTCAGAAAAGAAAATATACGGGCAGGCGTTCTTTATCTCGTTGGAGGTATGAAAAAAGGGAGGTTCGTGGTCGGCCCGGAAACGGAAGCGATGCCACCGGTTCCCGTCTGGAGGGAACTCGATGAGAGTCACGAGATCGTCGGCATAGGGACAATCTTCTGGCAGGGAGAAGAGCCGAAGATTCACTTTCACGGCGCCTACGCCAAGCGCGACAAAGTCCTTGCCGGCTGCATGCGCCAGAATGCGGAGACATTCCTCGTCTTGGAAGCGATCATCATGGAGATCAAAGGGGTGAACGCTGTAAGGGAACTTGACCCTCTTTCAGGCCTGGCGCTACTCAAGGTCTGAATATCACTGAAATATTCATTCTTTCGATCCGGAAATGGTATAATTTAGTTTAAAATTCTAAAGGGGTTGGGTCTATGCTTACCGATGATTTACCGCTTGGGTTAACATTCGATGATGTTCTGTTATTACCTGCCAAATCCGATGTCTTGCCGGGGGAGGTCGACGTAAGCACTAACCTGACGAAGAATATCAGGTTGAACGTCCCAATTATCAGTGCCGCGATGGATACGGTCACCGACGCGAGTCTTGCAATCGCTATCGCCCGCGAGGGCGGTCTTGGCATTATGCACCGGGCCATGTCCCCGCAGAAGCAGGCCCTCGAAGTGGACAAGGTCAAGAAATCCGAGAGTGGAATGATTGTCGACCCCATCACGATCGCCCCCGATGCCCCCATCGCTGACGCTATGGTCCTCATGTCACGCTACAAGATTTCCGGCGTTCCCGTTACCACGAAGGGAAAGCTCGTTGGCATTCTGACAAACAGGGACCTCAGGTTCGAGACGAACGAAAAGAAAAAGGTTTCTGAGGTCATGACACACGAAAAGCTGATTACCGCAGCTGGAGGCACGACGCTCGAAGAGGCCAAGGACATTCTGAATCGATATAAGATTGAGAAGCTGCCAATAGTCGACGATGAATTCAACCTGAAGGGCCTTATCACTATAAAAGATATCGAGAAGAGAAGAAAGTATCCGCATGCCTGCAAGGATTTGATGGGAAGACTCAGGGTAGGCGCTGCTGTGGGAGTTGGCGAGAATGCGCTTTATCGTGCGGAACTCCTGGTTAAGGCGGGCGTCGATATTATCGCTATCGATACAGCTCACGGCCATTCAAAAGGTGTCATAAACACCCTTAAGGAAATAAAAAAGAAGTTCGATATAGAGGTCATAGCCGGGAACATTGCTACTGCCGAGGCTACGGACGAACTCATCAAGGCCGGTGCTGACGCGGTCAAGATCGGTATTGGTCCGGGATCTATTTGCACTACGAGAATTGTTGCTGGCGCGGGCGTTCCCCAGTTGACTGCAATCAGGAATTGTCATAGCATCTCCTCCAAGTCGAATGTTCCCCTCATCGCCGACGGAGGTATCAAGTATTCAGGAGATGTATCAAAGGCCATCGCCGCGGGAGCGCACTGTGTCATGATCGGCAGTCTCTTTGCGGGCACCGATGAATCTCCCGGCGAGGTCATCCTCTATCAGGGAAGGAGCTATAAAACTTATCGCGGCATGGGATCGATCGGCGCTATGCAGCAGGGGGCCAAAGATCGCTATGGCCAGGAAGGCGTCGAGAAAGATAAGCTTGTACCGGAAGGCGTCGAGGGTCGTGTTCCTTACAAGGGGCCGATCTCCAGCAGCATTCACCAGCTTGTTGGCGGTCTTCGTTCAGGAATGGGCTACTGCGGCTGCAGGACGCTCGAAGAGATGCGAAAGAACGCGCGCTTTATCCAGATCACTAACGCCGGCCTTAGGGAAAGCCACGTGCATGATGTCATCATCACGAAGGAAGCTCCTAACTACCGGATAGAGCAATAAAGGCGGACCGAATAATAATGGAACTCGCCGTCCCGTTAACGGAAAAGATACTGGTCCTCGATTTTGGATCCCAGTACACCCAGCTTATTGCGCGAAGAATAAGAGAGAATAAAGTTTACTCAGAGATTTTCCCCTATAATGCCCCGATTGAAAAGATCAGGGCATTTGCGCCAAAGGGAATAATCCTCTCAGGGGGTCCTTCGAGTATCTATGATAAAAATGCACCTATCTGCGATCTGGCAATATTTAACTTAGGCGTCCCTGTGTTCGGTATTTGCTACGGCATGCAATTGATGGCCCACTCTCTCGGCGGCGAAGTCACACGCGCGGCTAAGAGGGAATATGGAAGAGCGATGCTGTTGGTCGACGACGAAACTGACCTTCTGTGGGGACTTTCTCAGAAGTCCAAGGTCTGGATGAGCCACGGCGATAGGATCGAGATAATGCCCGAAGGGTTCGCCATTATAGGGCATACGGACAACTCGCCGGTTGCGGCAATGGCGGACAAAGAGCGGAAATTTTATGCCCTTCAGTTCCATCCTGAAGTGGCCCATACCGACGAAGGCATGAGGGTATTGCAGAATTTCGTATTCGAAATATGCCAGTGCAAACCTACCTGGGAAATGGCCTCGTTCATCGAATGGTCCATAGCGAATATCCGTTCTGAAGTCAACGATAAAAAGGTGATATGCGCACTGAGCGGAGGGGTTGACTCTTCTGTGGTAGCTCTCCTAATCCACAGGGCGATCGGCGACAATCTTACCTGTATCTTTGTCGACAATGGTCTTCTCCGGAAGGGAGAGGCCGAAAAGGTCCGGAAGACCTTCCAAGACCATTTTCACATTAAACTCGATTTCGTGGATGCAAGAAGGAGATTCCTCGAAAGACTCGCGGGAGTGTCCGATCCTGAGAAAAAGAGGAAGATCATCGGCAATGAATTTATCGCTATTTTTGAAGAGGAAGCGAAGAAGATACAGGATGCCGAATTCCTCGCCCAAGGAACACTCTATCCCGATGTGATTGAGAGCGTATCATTCAAAGGGCCTTCGGCAGTTATCAAGAGCCATCATAACGTTGGCGGGCTGCCCGAGGTTATGAAACTCAAACTTGTCGAGCCACTAAGGGAACTTTTCAAGGATGAGGTTAGGGTCCTCGGCCAGGAACTGGGGCTCCCCGAAGAGATATGCTGGAGGCAACCCTTTCCCGGACCCGGTCTCGCCATTAGATGCATCGGCGGCATAACTGAAGCCACCCTCGAAATTCTGAGAGAGTCCGATGCGATTGTAATTGAAGAGATCAAGATTGCGGGTCTGTATAAGAAAATTTGGCAGGCTTTTGCGGTGATACTGCCCATTCAGAGTGTAGGGGTTATGGGCGATGAAAGGACTTATGACAAAGTTGTTGCCGTGCGGGCCGTAACGAGCCTTGACGGCATGACTGCCGATTGGGCCCACGTACCTTATGATGTTCTCGGCAAGATATCAGGAAGGATCATCAATGAGGTGCGCGGTGTCAACAGGGTAGTCTACGACATCACCTCAAAGCCTCCCGGAACTATCGAGTGGGAATGAAAGGGCTAGATGGATATCAAGGGTTATCTTAAACAGAAAAAAGCCCTCATCGATGCGTTTCTCGAATCCTATCTGAGTTCGCCGTTCCCTCCCCGGATGCTCCACGATGCAATGGTGTATTCTCTGTCTGCTGGTGGTAAACGAATACGGCCGGTTTTATGTCTTGCTTCATATGAAGCATGCGGCGGCAGGGCGGATGATATCGTGCCCCAGGCAGCAGCCCTTGAACTTATCCATACCTATTCCCTGATTCACGACGACCTGCCAGCTATGGACAACGACGACCTGAGGCGCGGCAAACCTACTAATCACAAGGTCTTCGGTGATGCAATGGCGATCCTTGCGGGAGATGCCCTCCTGACAGAGGCGTTTTATCTTCTTTCACAGCCTTTTGCCACTCTCGAAAAGAGGGGCAACGGGGGATTCGATTCCAAAGCATGTACGCAACTCTTAAGGGTGATCCATGAAGTGGCTTTTGCCTCCGGGGCAAAGGGTATGGTTGGTGGGCAGGCCCAGGACCTGTTGTCGGAAAATGCTGAACCGGATGTCATGACCCTTTCCTATATCCATGAGCATAAGACAGCGGCGCTTATCGCCGTCTCTATAAGAATGGGAGGGGTCCTTGCGGGATGCAGTGAGGAACTGCTCGAAAGGCTCGACTGTTACGGCGAAGACATAGGTCTGGCCTTTCAGGTGATCGACGATATCCTCGATGTTGAGGGTGATACCGAGGTTATCGGCAAGCCGCAAGGGTCTGATGAAAGAAAGGACAAGATGACCTATCCGCGTCTTTTCGGTATTGAGGAGTCACGGAAAAAGGCTAAACAATTGATAGATGGCGCTATCGGAGCCTTGTCGGTGTTCGATGAGAAAGCGGATCCCCTGCGGGACGTCGCTCGGTATCTTTACGAAAGAAAGAGTTGATGATCGAAAAAATAAACTCTCCCCAGGATATTAAAGGCCTCACCATTGAGGAACTCAAGACTCTCGCCGAAGAACTGCGCGGTCTGATTATTGAGCGGGTCTCGAAAAATGGCGGTCATCTGGCCGCCAACCTCGGCGTTGTCGAACTTACTATCGCAATGCATTATGTCTTTAACTCGCCCCGCGATAAATTCATCTGGGATGTGGGGCACCAGACCTATACTCACAAACTTCTCACCGGCAGGTACGGGCTCTTCTCCACCTTGAGAAAGTTTGGAGGATTGTCCGGATTTCCGAAAAGAAGCGAAAGCCCTCACGATGCTTTCGGCACAGGCCACAGTTCAACATCGATCTCAGCTGCCCTCGGCATACTCGAAGCAAGGGACAAACGGGGAGATGATTTCAAGGTCGTCGCGGTAATCGGAGACGGCGCCCTCACTGGAGGGCTCGCCTTTGAAGGCCTGAACCAGGCCGGCCATATGAAGAAAGATTTAATCGTCATCCTGAACGACAATGAGATGTCGATATCTCCCAATGTCGGCGCCATGTCCACGTATCTGCACAAGGTCCTGACCGGTACGTTTTACAAAAAATTCAGGCAGGAGACGAGGGCGCTTCTGGAAGGCATCCCGAAGATCGGTGAGTCGGTGGCAAAAATAGCCGGAAGGGCTGAAGGGAGCCTTAAGGGATTCTTCCTCCCCGGAGGTCTTTTCCAGGATCTCGGCTTCAATTACCTTGGCCCGATAGACGGTCACGATATGTCGCTGCTTATTACAACCTTGGAGAGTATAAGAACGGCGACTGAACCAGTCCTGCTCCATATTGTAACAAAAAAAGGGAAAGGATATAAATTTTCAGAAGATGATCCCTGCATTTTCCACGGGATCGGTCCCTTCGAGATCGAGACAGGGGAGATTAACGGCACTAAAGGAGCGTCCGAAGCGCAGGGATGTGAATGCATCTCATACAGTGAGGCATTCGGCAGGGCACTCGTTGAGGCAGCTTCAGTTGATGAGCGAATAATAGCGATCACTGCGGCAATGAAGGAGGGAACTGGACTGACGGCTTTTGCCGAAAAATTCCCCGACAGATTTTACGACGTCGGCATAGCAGAGCCTCATGCAGTGACCTTTGCGGCCGGTTTGGCAAGCCAGGGACTGAGGCCTGTTATTGCTGTCTACTCCACTTTT
The DNA here is from genome assembly GCA_963727805.1 of uncultured Nitrospiraceae bacterium. GTDB lineage: Bacteria > Nitrospirota > Thermodesulfovibrionia > Thermodesulfovibrionales > Dissulfurispiraceae > Fen-1308. Next base: position 1,095,360 of record CAVSHF010000005.1, on the reverse strand, counting down.
TTGCAGCGTGCTTATGACCAAATCATTCATGATGTCTGTATCCAGAATCTGCCCGTTATCTTCGCGATCGACCGGGCGGGGATAGTCGGTGAGGACGGCCCGACCCATCAGGGTCTCTTCGACCTATCCTTTTTGAGGAACATCCCCAATCTCATGATCATGGCTCCCGCTGACCTATCGGAGTTGCGCACAATGCTTATGGTCGCGCTTAAGCATGAAGGGCCTTCTGCCATCAGATATCCCCGCGGCAAGTCCTCTATCGGGCTGATACTTTCCAGGGACATGGAGATCGTTCCCGGCAGGGCCGAGGTCCTTCTGGACGGGGAGGACATCACAATTGTCGGGATTGGCGCAGCTGTTTATCCAGCGTTTAAGGCAGCAGAGATGCTGAAGAAGGATGGCATACATGCGTGTGTGGTCAATGCACGCTTTATCAAGCCCATCGACAAAGACCTGATAGCTTCTCTTTCGCAGCGGACGAAGAAACTGATTGTCGTGGAAGAGAATGTCCTTGCTGGAGGATTTGGATCATCAGTGCTCGAATGTCTGAGTAATGAGGGCATTACCGACGTCGCCGTTAAGAGGATAGGCATCGACGATGAGTTTGTCGAGCATGGTTCGCAGCGAATACTCAGGGAGAAATACAATCTCGATGATCAGGGCATTTACAGGATAGCGCTTGAATTTTTGCGGGGTCGATAACGCAGTTGGCTGAGATAAAAGAAAGACTCGACAAGCTGATTCATGACAGGGGGTTAGCTGCAAGCCGGGACAGGGCCAAGGCATTGATAATGGAAGGCAAGGTCGTGGTCAACGGCCATCCGGCAACCAAGGCTGGGGAGCTGTTTGGCACCGACGCATCGATTGAACTCAAGGGTGAAGATAATCCCTATGTCAGCCGCGGAGGTCTCAAGCTCGAAGCGGCGCTCAAACATTTCCAAATATCAGTCCGGGACAAGACAGCCATGGACGTGGGATCATCAACCGGGGGCTTCACCGATGTGATGCTCCAGCAGGGCGTGCGCCGCGTCTATTGTATCGACGTTGGTTACGGGCAGCTTGCCTGGAAACTCAGGCAGGACCCGAATGTGGTACTCTTAGAAAGGACTAATATTCGTCACCTCGAAAACAATCGCATCCCCGAGGTTATCGATATCGCAACAATCGATGTCTCATTCATTTCATTGACCAAGGTTGTCCCGAAGGTGCTTGAATTCCTGAAAGAAAAAGGAGAGATCGTAGCCCTCATAAAGCCCCAGTTTGAGGTGGGCAAAGGCGAAGTCGGCAAGGGTGGTATTGTGAAAGAAGAGTCAAAAAGAATAGAAGTTATTGCTCGTATCAAAGAGGAATTTGCGGCCTTTGGCCTTCAAGTCACGGGCATCATCTCGTCGCCCATTACCGGGCAAAAAGGCAACATCGAATATCTGTTACATTGCATTAAGACATAGGTTGGTCAGCCCTTTTCATTACCGCTGTGTCGTTTATAGAGTTCTCTAGAAGAGGCTTCTATTCGCATAACAATACGTTGATTGCCCTTTCATCCCGTCTCGACTCCTGTTGGGATCTGTTTCGTGCGGCCCGCTTTTAATAATTCACACTGATTGATATATAATATCACCTACCTCTTGCATGGAGTGCGTTATCAAACAAGCGGGGTGAAGCATGGAAATAGTGCCCGGCCTCATCAATAAAAGTACCTGGGATAAGGTGATCAATTATATCGCCATGAGCGATGAGCAGCCGCCTTATCTACTCATCGATAAAGAGCTGATAAAGCAAAAGGTTTCCCTTATCGGAAAGAAAATCAGGAACGCCAGAGTTTTCTACGCAGTCAAGGCCAATCCTGACATTGAAGTCCTGAGGCTTCTGAACACATTCGGCATCGGCTTTGAGATTGCCTCCGAAGGGGAACTCAGGATGCTCGCCTCCCTTGGTGTTGAACCCGAACGGATCATCACTAGCAATCCGATGAAGACTTTCCGGTTCCTTGAGGAGGCGGTCGATTACGGAATAAGGTATTTCGCCTATGATTCCGAAGCCGAAGTTGAAAAGCTCATGAAATACGCCCCGGGCAGCAATGTCTATGTGCGGCTGACCGTACCGAATGATGGGAGCGAATGGCCCTTGAGCAAGAAGTTCGGTGTAGAGCTCGAAGATGCTGTGAGGCTGCTGGTACTCGCGAAAAAAAAAGGTTTGAACCCTGTAGGAATAACCTTTCATGTCGGCTCCCAGTGCAACAACGTCTACAACTGGAATAGCGCTATTGAAAAGGCGAGGGAGCTTTGGGATCTTGCTGAAGCCAGCGGCGTGAAGCTTACAGTGCTTAATATCGGTGGTGGCTATCCGATCAGGTATACTAAAAAAGTAGTGGATATTGAGACTATTGAGAGCAAAATTGACAAGGTCCTCAGGCAGAAATTTCCGGCCAATGTCGAGATATTCATCGAGCCCGGTAGGGCTGTAGTCGGCGATGCCGGCGTCTTTGTCGCTACAGTAATTGGTAAAGCGGCACGGGGAGATGAAAATTGGCTCTACATCGACGTGGGTGTTTTTAACGGATTGATGGAGAGTGTCGGCGGCATTAAATATCATTACATCGTCGGAAGCCGTAACGAGTCCAAGAAGTGGACGGTTGTCGGACCGAGTTGCGATAGCTTCGACGTTATCGACCGTGATGTCGAGCTTCCCGATCCCGAGGTTGGTAACCGTATACTCATTCCTTCGAGCGGCGCCTACACAATTTCATACGCCTCGGAATTTAACGGTTTTTCGATACCGAAGACGATATTAATTTAGTTGGAGGAGATATGATCAAGTTTTTCGAGAAAGACCCCTACGCGCCAATACAATACGTCTATGATGTCGAGCATATTCTTCACAAAAGTAAGAGCCAGTTTCAGGAGATCATGGTCATCGAGAACCCTCACTTCGGCAGGATGCTCATCCTCGATGGAGTAGTGCAGATAACAGCTCGGGATGAATTCTTCTATCATGAAATGCTGGTGCATGTGCTGTTGCACGCCCATCCCGACCCCAAAAAGGTGATTGTCATTGGCGGAGGCGATGGGGGTGTTGTGAGGGAGGTCCTGAAACACAAAAGCATCGAAAAAATCTATTTCATCGAGATTGACGAAGAGGTCATCAATGTCTCGAAGAAATACTTTCCTGAAGTGGCTTGCGGGGTCGACGACAAGAGGGTTGAAATAAAATGTATGGACGGCGCCGAATTCGTCAAAGGCAGGGAAGGAGACATCGACGCAGTCATTGTTGATTCGACCGATATCATCGGGTTTGCAAAGAGCCTCTTCACTGTCGAATTTTTTAAATCTGTCAAGGACTCGCTTACCAGTGATGGCATGTTTGTTTCTCTCTCAGAGTCACTCCACTTCCATAAGGATATGGTCATCGAAGTGCAGGAAGCCTTGAAACTTATCTTCCCTATCGTAGATCTTTATACCGCGCCTTTGTCCACGTACGCGGGCAACTGGTGGACCTTTTCAGCTGCGTCAAAGAAGCTCAACTTGAGGACGATGAGAAGAAAATACGCAATAGAAACAAAGTATTACAGCGACGAGATACACACGCAGGCCTTTATGCCCCCCAAGATGTACGAGAAGCTTATGCACAAAGGGCTTCAGTGGTAGAATGTTGACACGACCCCCCGCTTCCTGTTAAATTATTAGCACTCGGGGCAGGAGAGTGCTAAAACGGTGATAAGGGATATTTTTGACATACTTGATGAGAGAAGCCGGCAGGTCTTAAATGCCGTCGTACGCAGTTATATCGACAGGCCTGACCCCGTCGGCTCCCGCTTTGTGACCCGCAAATATTCTTTCGGATTTTCGCCGGCGACGATCCGCAACACCATGGCCGACCTCGAGGAGATGGGCTTTTTGAGACAACCGCATACATCGTCCGGAAGGGTCCCCACCGATAAAGGCTACCGCTTTTATGTAGATTCTCTCGGTGAAGATGAAAAAGCTGGGAATATTGTAGAACTTCCGAAGGAATTTGCAGAGCATTTTTCGAGAAGACTGGAGGAGTTTAAAAACGATATCTCTGCAATGTTCTCGGAGGTGACGAACACCCTTTCATCCCTTTCCAATTATGTCGGCGTCCTTTTACCTCCGAAGGCTGAAAATACTACTTTCAATCGTATTGACCTGATCAAGTTCAAAGGCGACCAGATCGTGGCGATTCTACTTACGGACGAAGGGATCATCAAGAATAAGGTGCTTCAGGCCGACCCGATGCTTAGACAGGAAGATCTGAACCGAATCGCCGAGTACCTCAATGCAGAGTTTACGGGCCACACTCTGGACGAGATCAATGGGATGCTTATGCAGAGAGTGAGACGTGAGAAGGCCCAGTGGGACAAGCTTATTTCTAGGGCTATTTCGATCTATGAACAGGCAATGTCTTTTGCTGAAAATGACATTTTCGTTTCTGGACTTTACGATGTGATGAACTTACCTGATTTTTCGGACATCTCGAAGATCAAGGAGCTTTCGAAGGCGATCAAAGAAAAGCACGTTATCATTAAACTATTGGCCGAGCTGTCCGATGCTGCGGGAGTGAGGGTTGCCATAGGCAATGAGAATCCTGTCAATGAACTTAAGGGCTTAAGCGTTGTCTCATCGATGTACAAAGAAGGCGACAGACCAATAGGCATTATCGCCCTTATAGGCCCGACTCGCATGGATTATTCGAAGGCGATCTTTATGGTCGATACCATCGCACGGTGTGTGAGCAGGACCTTTGAGGATTGAGATTTTATTTATATCTTAAAAGCAGGCAGTGACTTTTTTGAATATCACGTGGAGGTGTTATGACGGATGAAAAAACCCAGTTCCCGGAATCAGCAGATCCCACAGAGGAAGGAACCGGGACGGGTTCAGATGAGCAAATACAGGACATCGACAAACTGAAGACCGAACTGGAAGAGAGCAGCAACAAATACCTGAGGCTCTATGCCGAGTTCGAGAACTACAAGAAGAGGGTTCGGAAGGAAAAGGAGGAGTTCTTTGCTTACTGTAACGAAGACCTTTTGTACGAGCTGCTTCCGGTCATCGACAATCTCGAAATGGCCCTGAAGCATACTTCCGATGGCAGCCAGGATGCTCTACAGTCCCTCAAACAGGGCGTCGAAAATACCCTCAGGGAATTAAACAGGACTCTCGAAAAATTCGGCCTCAAGGCTATCGAATCGGCGGGGCGGCCTTTTGATCCTGCGTATCATCACGCAATGTCGCAAATAGAGAAACAAGAAGTGGCAGACAAGACCGTGATCGAAGAGATGAGAAAGGGATATCAGTACAAGGAGAAGGTATTAAGACCCTCCCTTGTTACGGTATCGAAGAAGTTATAGCAGCGAAAATTCAATTACCACAGCGATAGAAGGAGGATTTCATGGGAAAAGCAATAGGAATAGATCTTGGCACGACGAACTCGGTTGTCGCGGTCGTGATGGGAGGAGAGCCGGTCGTTATCCCCAATCAGGAGGGAAACCGTACAACACCTTCAGTAGTGGCCTTTTCCGAAAAGGGAGAGAGACTTGTGGGCCAGATCGCTAAACGGCAGTCGATCACCAACCCCGAAAATACTATCTTTTCGATAAAGAGACTTATGGGGAGGAAATTCAATACGCCGCAGGTAGACCATGCGAAGAAGAGGCTCCCGTATAAGATTGTCGAGGCCTCCAATGGAGATGCACATGTCGAGATTCGCGGCAAGAAATACTCACCGCCTGAAATATCGGCAATGATTCTCCAGAAACTGAAACAGTCTGCTGAGGATTACCTCGGCGAAACGGTCACCGAGGCGGTCATCACCGTTCCCGCTTATTTCGACGACAGCCAGAGACAGGCTACCAAGGATGCCGGCAAGATTGCGGGCCTGAATGTATTAAGGATCATCAACGAGCCCACGGCTGCAGCCCTCGCTTACGGGCTTGATAAAAAGAAGGAAGAAAAGGTTGCGATCTATGATCTTGGCGGAGGAACTTTCGACATATCGATCCTTGAGATCGGTGAAGGCGTCATAGAGGTTAAATCCACCAATGGCGATACCTATCTCGGTGGAGACGACTTCGATCTCAGGATCATCGACTGGCTAGTCGAGGAGTTTAAGAAGGAGCAGGGGATCGACATCAAACAGGATAAAATGGCTCTTCAAAGGCTGAAAGAAGCGGCTGAAAGGGCGAAGATAGAGTTATCAACTGCCACGGAAACCGAAATCAACCTTCCCTTTGTAACTGCCGATGCAACGGGGCCGAAACATCTTCTCATTAAGCTTTCGAAGTCGAAGTTCGAGCAACTTACCGACGACCTTGTGCAGAATACCATTGAGCCCTGCAAGAAGGCATTGGGTGACGCTGGTCTTGCAACTTCGCAGATAGATGAGGCAATACTCGTCGGAGGCCAGACCCGGTCCCCGAAGGTCCAGCAGGTCGTACAGGGATATTTTGGAAAAGAGCCAAACAGGAGCGTCAATCCGGACGAAGTTGTTGCAGTCGGAGCTGCTATTCAGGCAGCCGTTCTCAAAGGAGAGGTCAAGGAGGTTTTACTCCTTGACGTCACCCCACTCTCACTCGGCATTGAGACCCTGGGCGGCATTTTTACGAAGATCATCGAGCGGAACACTACGATACCGACGAAGAAATCTCAGGTATTCTCCACCGCCTCCGATAACCAGCCTGCCGTTACCATCAAGATACACCAAGGGGAGAGGGAGATGGCTTCCGATAACAAACTTCTGGGTGTGTTCGAGTTGAGTGATATACCACCGGCCCCGCGTGGCTTGCCGCAGATTGAGGTCACCTTCGACATTGATGCAAACGGCATCATCCATGTCTCGGCAAAAGACAAGGGAACCGGTAAGGAACAGTCCATAAGGATCACCGCGTCGAGCGGCCTCAGCAAGGACGAAGTAGAGAAGATGATGCGCGATGCCGAGGCACATGCCGAAGAGGACAAAAAGAAAAAGGAACTGGTTGAGGCCAAGAATAATGCCGATACTTTTATCTATTCTGTTGAAAAATCGCTCAAGGAGTATGGAGATAAAATTACCGAAGACGAGAAAAAAGAAATCGAGGTCGCACTCGAAAAGTGCAAAAAATTGAAGGATACCGGCACGTCAGCAGAAGAGCTCAAGGCTGCTATCGACGAGTTAACCAAGGTCTCGCATAAAATGGCCGAGCACGTCTATAAAGATGCGCAGCAGCAGGGCGCAGCAGGCGGCACAACCGATGGAGGAGACGCGAAGACAAAATCGGGTGAGGAAGAGGTGGTCGAGGCTGAGTTTGAGGATGTAGACAAGAAAAAATAAGACGCGAGGACTTATCGACATACGTCCTGCAGAAAAAAAGCGCGGAAGGAATAAATATATACTCCTTCCGCGCTAATTATTGTAAAATAGTGATTCAAGGTATTTTACTCTTTAATTTGTGAGGTTTTATTTAACCTATGCCCGATTATTATAAGATTCTCGGAGTTAGCCGTGATGCCACGCCGGATGAGCTGAAAAAGGCTTACCGGCAGCTCGCTCTCAAGTTCCATCCGGACAGGAATCAGGGCGAAAAAGAATCAGAAGAAAAATTCAAAGAGATCAATGAGGCATACACATGCCTGAGTGACGCCGAAAGGCGGGCACATTACGATCGGTACGGTACCGCTGAGGGTTACAATACGGCAGGCGCGGGAGGGTTCGGCGGATTCGGTGCGGGCACGCCCTTTACTGACATCTTTGAGGATCTCTTCGAAGACTTCTTTGGCGGCTCCAGCGGTTCAAAGAAACAAAGACCGACAAAGGGTGCGGATCTTAGGTACAATCTTACCATAACCCTCGAAGAGGCCGCCTTTGGGACCGAGAAGAGCCTAAAGATACCACGGTGGCAGACCTGCGACTTGTGCAGCGGTTCCGGCGCCCAGCCGGGCAAGCCTCCGGTGACATGCGCGACCTGTAAGGGCACGGGGCATATCCGCTTTCAGCAGGGCTTTTTCAGCGTTTCGCGGCCATGCAGTAAATGCCATGGCAGTGGTAGTATCATTACCAATCCCTGCACGACCTGTAGGGGCGAAGGTAAGGTTAGGGCACAGAAGGATATTCTTGTCAAGATTCCTGCGGGCGTCGATACCGATTCACGCCTGAGAATCAGCGGCGAGGGCGATTTTGGCAGTTTCGGCGGTCCTCCAGGAGATCTTTATGTTGTGCTCACTGTCGAAGAACACCGATATTTCAAGCGTGAGGGGATGAATATTTACTGCGATTTCCCGACCGCCTTTACCACTGCAGTACTGGGGGGAGAGGTCGAGGTGCCCACTCTGGATGGTACCGCAAAACTGAAGGTCCCGGCTGCCACCCCTTCTGGCAAGCTTTTCCATTTGAAGGGCAAGGGAATCCCGAGAATCGGCAGCCATCAAAGAGGTGACCAGGTCGTGAGAGTGTCAATCGAAGTACCGAAGAAGCTGACCCCGCGTCAGAAAGAGCTCCTCGAGGAGTTTGCGATGATAAGCGGTGAGATGCACGATGAATCGACGAAGGGCTTCAAGGGGAAATTAAAGGATATCTTTTCGATGTAACAGTGCTGCGTCCATTGCATGAGAATATATCTTTCACCTGAAGCCATAGCAAAAAAGACCGGAATCCTTCTGCCATCCGACAAAGCGCGCCATGTTGTTTCCGTGATAAGGTGTAAAAAAGACGATGAAATCACCGTTTTCGACGGACGAGGCAGGTCGTATCTTGCAAAGATAGCGGGGATTCAGAAAAAGAGCGTATCAATCGATATTATTCAGGAGTTCATGATAGATACTGAATCTTCCGCTAACCTCGTCCTCTGCCAGGGGATTTTGAGGGGGGAGAAGATGGATTTAGTTATTCAGAAGACGACTGAACTTGGCATAAAGCAAGTCATTCCCTTGATATCAGGGTGTTGTCAGGTGAAGGAGACGAGGAAGACGCCGCGGTGGCGGAAGATCGCCGAAGAGGCCGCCGAACAGTGCGGACGGTCTGTAGTCCCGGGGATCAGCGAGCCTCAGAAATTCGCCGATTTTTTTGAAACCTCCATTTCGGCAGAATCTCCGCAAGGCATTATTTTTTGGGAAAGGGGAGGGCTTTCTCCGGATGTAGCATTGGAGAAGATCGGACCGACCGAGGCCCCCTTGTTTTTATGTATCGGACCGGAAGGGGGATTCATGCAGTCCGAGGTGGAGATGGCTGAATCACGCAACTTTCTTAGAGCGACCTTGGGTCCACGGATACTGCGCGCAGAGACAGCTTCAATGGTCGCGGTAGCCCTTGTTCAATTTTTGGCTGAAAAAAACAAAACGACTGGCAAAGTTTGATATAATAGTTACAACACTTATCGAAAGGAGCTAATCAAATAGAAAGCAAGGCAAAGAGTATAAAAGCCGCAGAGGCAGCACTCGACAAAAAGTCAAAAGATACGATAATCCTCGAACTTAAAGACCTCACAGTGATTGCAGATTACTTCGTAATCTGTTCCGGAACAAGCACCACCCAGGTCAAGGCGATAGCCGATAATATCGAGCATAAACTGCGTGAAGACGACATAAGACCTATTGGTGTCGAAGGCCGCGATAATGCCCACTGGATATTGATAGATTACGGGGATGTTGTTATTCACATCTTTGAGCAGGAGACGAGGGCCTTTTACGAGCTCGAAAAATTCTGGCTCGATGCTCCGAGAATATCCTACAATGGCGAAAATAAAAATAATCTGGGTCGGAAAGACGAAGGAACGGTATCTCAGCGAGGGAATTAACCATTGCCTCAAGCTATTGAGCCCGATGTCACAGATGTCACTGGTTGAAATCAAGGAAGAGAAGGGCAGGCAGAAGGAAGCAGCCTTGGCCATCGAGGCAAGGAAGATCATGAAACAGACCGGGGGCTATTACCTTCTCGACGAAAAGGGGAGGGAACTCACCTCGGTTGAGTTTGCTCATTTTCTGAAAGGAAAGGATGCCGTCGATTTCGTTATCGGCGGGCCTTTTGGAGTAGCCGTTGAAGTGAAAGAGCAAGCGATAGGGAGCATCTCCCTTTCGAGAATGACTCTGACGCATGAGATGGCGCGGCTGCTGTTCCTGGAGCAGCTTTACCGGGCCTTCACGATCTTAAAGGGTAAGGAGTATCACCACTAATGGGCAAAATAGCGATATTCTTTTTTCTCTTGATTCTCGCGATCATCGGGTTCTTCGGCATGGAGAATAAGGATATGGTATTCGTCAAGGTGCCTTTCGGCAGCACTTATGAAACCCCCAAGTTCGTGCTTGCGGTCCTATCGACGGTCGTGGGTGCCGCCGTGGTGTTGGTACTCGTGTTCATTCGTGATACGAAACGGGTGATCGACACGATGCAGCTCCAGAGGCGCCAAAAGAAAGAGGGCAGAATACAGGAATATTATGCCAAGGCACTTAACGCTATTCTTGGTAATAGAGATGAAGATGCCAGGGATGCCCTCAAGGACATACTCAAAGAAGACCCCGAACATATTGACGCACTGCTTAGGCTCGGCGACATCGCCTTCAGGAACGAGGATTATGCCACAGCTCTTGGTTTCTACCGGAATGCACGGGACATCAGTCCGAAGAACCTCCTGACTCTTCTGTCCATGGAGTCTGTGTTGGAGAAATCCGGTCACAACGATAGCGCCTTGAAACTCATCGATGAGATACTCGATCTAGACGGCAACAACCTCACTGCGCTCTATAAAAAACAGGCAATCCTCGAAAAGAAGGAGATGTGGGATGAGCTCCACTCGCTCCAGAAAACGATCATCAAGCTCGCGCAAAGCGAAAAAGAAAAACAGAGGGAGGAGAAAAAGCAGCTCGGATACAAATACGAATACGGTCGTTCGAGCCTCGAAGGCGGCGAGATCGAGAAGGCCGAAAAAGCCTTCAGAACGCTGCTGAAGACAGACGCTTCCTTTCTTCCCGCTTACCTTGGTCTTGCCGAGGTGATGGAGACTAGGGGAGAGGCCGAGGAGGCGATCAATTTTCTCGAAAAGAGTTACGAGACACTCCATTCGGCCATAATTCGGGCACGTCTCGAAGACCTGCTTATTTCTGTTGGCGAACCCGGAAGACTGCTTCGCTTCTACCGGAATGCTCTTGCGCGGGCCCCTCAGGACAACGGCCTTAAATTCATGCTCGGAAAACTTTATTCCCGTCTGGAGATGTTGGATGATGCTATCAAGACTCTGGAATCTATAGATATAAACGTTTATTCTAATCCGGAACTCTTTGTAGTCAGAGGTGAACTCTACCGCAAGCGTGATCAGATCAGCCGTGCCATGGAGGAGTTTAGAATGGCCGTCGAAACAGGACATACGCCGGGCATTCCTTACCGCTGCAGCGTATGCGGCTCCACCTCTGCCGACTGGTTTGGCAGGTGCCCAGGATGCGGAGCATGGAATACTTTCGCTCTGGACGTATAGGGAAGCATCACCTCGTTAAGACATGAACAATACCTCAACAGATAAGAAAATTAAAGAGGAGCAGAGTGGCGACGTGCGGGAAAGCATACCGTCAGCCATTCTCCCTATGGAGAAGGTCGTTCTCGACACGAGTCTCTTTGTCAATCCCGATGTAAGAACAAGTCTCGGGAGAACACCGACCGAGGCACTTGAAACATTTCTCTTTATGGCTGCCCAGATTCATATCATCGAGTTCTATATGCCACCTTCGACATTCCAGGAACTTCTCAATTTTGTCGAAAAGGATCGGATTACCGGGGAACTGCTACTCTTTTTGCGACAGAAGCCGCCTAAAAAACATGAGCTCAAATGTCCGGCGTTTCTCCTGTACGAGCTTATTGAGGACATGCGGGATCGTGTTAACCGCGGGCTCAGAGTTGCCGAGTCAGCAGTGCGAAGCACTGAAAAGAAAAAAATCGATGAAATCATTCAGGATATGCGCAAGAAATACCGCGAAGCCTTAAGGGAAGGGATCATCGATAGCAAAGAAGATGTTGATCTGCTTCTGCTGGCCATGGAGCTCGATGCACTTCTTGTAACGGCCGATCAAGGACTCATAAAATGGGCTGAAAAGCTTGGCATCAGATGGCTTATTCCTGAGAAATTCTGGGAGTATCTCACAGGTGCGGTCAAAAGGACACAAGAGCTTTTGCAGTTGCACGTGCAAGTTGCAAGCACTGGCGATCCGAGTTAGTATAGATCACCAGCAAACACCAGAAAGTGCACTAACAAATTTTGTTCTTCCTGCTGAGGTACCTGTGTAGCAGCCAAATCCCCAGGCCGATGGCGGAGGCTCCGATCATAATCGATACTTCATAGTGCTTGATGTCATTGAGGACCAATTCGAGCGCGTGCCCGAAGAGGTAGCCTCCTCCGGCAACAATGATAGACCATAAAGCTGCTCCAATGGCATTTAAAACAACAAAGCGACTCGTTTTAATCTTGAGATTCATGGCTAATACAAAGGGTGTCATGATGCGGATGCCGTAGACAAATCTGAATCCGACCATAATGAAATCGTGGTAGCGCTGGAGATAGCAGTGTACCCTTTCCACCCTCCCGTGCCATTTGGGATGCTGCACTAGCAATTGTGCACCTTTCCACCGGCCGATGAAGAAATAAAACTGGTCTCCCGAAAAACTCCCGATGAATGCGACCACCATGACCAGAGACAAATCCAAGTATCCTAGCTTCGCACTGAGTCCGCCAAGCATTAATATCGTTTCGCCTTCGAGGAAGGTGCCGGCCAGCAATGCCCAGTAGCCGTAAGTCCTGATAAGATATTCCAATATTTCAGTAGATATCATGATGCGGGGTTCGATGACGCTTGCCAAATTTATAATATATAATACAACATAAATAAGATATGCAAACCAAAAAAGAGACAAAGAGGGGACTATGTTAAGCACACAAGATCTTTTAGTGGTCCTGGCGATAGTAGCCGTGCTGTTCGGCGGTAGGAAATTGCCTGAGATCGGGAAAGGCATTGGAGAGGCAATCAGGAATTTCAAGAAAGGGGTGTCGGACCAGGAGCATATTGATGTAACACCACCTAAAGAAGAAGCTCTGAAAAATGAAGAGGCGAAAAATGTAGAGGCGAAAAAGGAGAGCAAATAGGCATAATAAGAAGTCAAACGGGGGAACCCGATCGGTAGCATCCGAGGCTGATATCAGGCCCTGCGCTTCCCTATCTCGGCCCAGTTGTTCAGGATTGAAGTGATATATTCCCAGGCTGCTGTGACTTCGACGGTCCTTACGAAAAGCGTCTGGTTTCCTTGGGTGCAGTTGTAGAGCACGTGCTCATATGCATCGATCCTCAGATTTGAACCCTCTCCATAATTGAATGCAAAGTCCTCCATTTCTATGTCCGCGACAAGTACGGGCCGCCTTGCCCAAAAGCATATCCATATGCCCTTATAAGGCTGTCTTTTAGATCTTAGCGAATTTTAAAGAAAATTTAATGTATTGGATTGGGAGGACTAAGGTCTCAGACTGTTCAGGACATTCCATGGGACACCGTCCACAACAGTACGAAGGTGATGAGCGTTCAGCTCAAGTTTTTTGAGACACGAGATGAGCGAGTCAGTGTTTTGACGTGCCAGTGCCTGGCTCGTCCAGAATCTGGATACGATAAGGTCGGCCAGACAGACAATATGGGTTAGTTCCATGGCATGCGTCGCTTTTTCAGGCTGGTGGTGGTATCGAATCGCTTCGACCAGATTCTCAGGGATTGACCATAGAGTTGCCAGTCTTCCGCCGACTTCCGGATGCCCGATACCGAGAATCTCCAATTCTGCTTCCTCCAGATTAACAATCTCACTCTGGGTACGACGGTAGAAGAGAGGGTAGTTCCGGGCTACGAAACAATCAAGAACAACTTTTCCGATATCATGCAAAAGACCTGCCGTGTAAGCAACGATAGGACTGCACCTTCCAGTTGTCCGTGCCAGTTTCTCAGCTACTAAAGCTGTACCTATGGCATGTTGATAGAGTCTCCCTTTGCCCAAGGAATATCCGTGCTCAGATTCAGGGAAGAAAAAATGCATGGAGGAGGACATTATCATCAGAAGCAGCATTTTTTCACCGAGAATCATGAGGGCCTCGTCCACTGAATCTATGTGCGTCTGCCGACCTATCATGGCTGAATTGCACAACTTCAACACTTTCGCGGTGATAATCTGATCTTGACGCACTTCCGTGGCCACATCCTGCAGACTGTAACGATTATCGGCTATCATTCGGATTATTTTAAGTGCAACTTGTGGGACAGGGCGCACATGTGCTATAGCACGCCCAATTTCCTCTGTAGTTGGTTTCTCTATTTCTGTTTCGATTCCGGACGGCGGCTGGACCACAGGTTTAATTTCGCATTCCCACGTGTCCAGGTCCAGGCTGAGGACCATGCCGTGTACACCGCCTGTTTCGGATTCCCTGATCTGGATTGCCTCACGGGTCAGAATGTTTATAACGACGTCGGACGTCCGCCCCCCGATGTCGAGATCAAGATCCTGTTCTGACACGTTTCCTATTAACGCGCCTCCTGCAATGAAGGCCTCGAGCCTTTCTTTTTTGGCGCCGGCTTTGCAAAGCTGCTCGATGAACAGGGGCAGACCAGTTGATGCGTAACTCTCAGGCTGCCAGGGATTCCCAGAGCCAATCGGTTCGGGAAGGAGAAGATGAAGTATTCCGCCAATCTGGGCGGTGCGATCAAAGAGTGAGACGCCGACGCAGGTGCCGAGTAAAGCTCTAAGAATAAGAGTCCGCCGACCGCTGATGTACAAGCTTCCTGCGCCTAAGTATTCTATTTCAGTGTGCGGCATAAATTGATGTCCCTCCGGAAGCTATGTACAATTATATCACGATTCAACGTGCTGGCTTCAGGGAAGCAAGCATGTCCTGATCAAATCTGTTTTTCTTGCTATTTCTATTTCACGGTAAGTCCCATTGGAGTGATATGAGTCCCCCTTGTCTGTTTTGCCTGACCCGAGTCCGGACTAATCACTAATTAAAACCCATCTGCGGCTTCGCAGCCATAATATAAAGACAAATATCCTCGGGAAATAGGCTTAGTACGTGAATCACTAAATTCAGGGTGTATGTTACCGGGGGAAGCAGAGTTAAAAGAGACGTGGATGCTTTGTTCTTTCTGCAAGCATCGTGAGCAGATCGTTGTAGGATAGGGTTTGAATTCCGAGAGATTTTGCTTTTTCGTGTTTCGATCCCGGGCCAACGCCGACAATGAGATAATCAGTACTCCTCGATACTGCTGAAGACGCATGTCCCCCTGATGACTCAATCAGATCCTCGACCTCTTTTCTCGATATTGGGAGGCTACCGGTGATGACAAAGGACATGCCTTCGAAGGGACGATGTCCCTTTTCCGCAGCGGCAAAATCTGGATTCGATATGTTAAGTCCAAGTCTTTTAAGGGAATTAAGAGCATTCAGGTTCTTTTCATCACTGAAAAAGTTTGAGACAGAAGAGGCTATCTTTTCGCCTATCTGTCTGATGCCTTCGATCTGCTCCTGCTTCACTTGATAGAGGTCTTCGAGCCTCTCGAAATTCTTGGCGAGCAACTTGGCAGCGTATTCGCCTACGTGGAGAATGCCGATGGCAAAGAGGAATTTTGCCATCGTCGCATTTTTGCTCTTTTCAATCGCATCAATCAGGTTTTGAGCAGATTTTTCTGCAAACCGTGGAAGTTCCTCGAGTTCTTCTTTTTTGAGCCGATAGATGTCCTCGAAATTCTTTATGAAGCCTCTTTCATACAGGAGTTGGACATTTTTCTCGCCGAGGCCTTCGATATCCATCCCTCCCCGGGAGGCGAAATGGCTAATCTTCTCACAGACCTGAGCCGGGCAGTATAGAGATACACACCTAACCGCGACCTCTCCCTCCTCCCTTATCACCTTTGAGCTGCAAACCGGGCATCGGTCAGGAATGGGGACGTTCTGTTCATTGCCAGTCCTTTTCCCCTTGACTACCATGACTACATGCGGGATAACATCACCAGCCCTCTCGACTACGACAATGTCGCCAATCCTTATATCTTTTCTTTTTATCTCGTCCCAGTTGTGAAGAGTGGAACGCGATACAGTAACGCCGCCAATCCTGACCGGTTCAAAAATGGCGTACGGTGTTATCACGCCCGTTCTTCCTACGCTCCCGCGTATGTCCAGGATTTTCGTAGTGCCTTCATGGGCCTTGAATTTATAGGCGATGGCCCAGCGCGGCTCCCTCGTCTTAGTCCCCATTCTCTGCTGCAATGAAAAGTCATTAACCTTGATCACCGTACCGTCGATTTCGAACGGCAAGCTTTTGCGGGTCTCTTCGAGTTTCTTTATCTCGTCGATGACCTTGCCGATCCCTTTGACAACGGAGACGGCTGCGGGAGTGGGGAATCGTGATTCCCTGAGCCATTTAATAAGGTCCCACTGACTCTTAAATGTCATGCCTCGGACTGCGCCGATGCCGTAACAGGCAAGGAAGAGATTGCGTGATGCTGTAATCGTCGGATCGAGCTGCCTGATCGATCCGGCAGCAGCATTACGGGGATTCGCAAAAAGAGGTTCGCCTTTATCCTGCCTCTGACGGTTCAATATATCAAACTCATCGAGGTCCATGTATACCTCTCCACGGATATCGATCTCATTGGGCATCCTGTCCCGAGCTTCGATGCGAAGAGGAACGGCGTTGATGGTTTTGATGTTCTGCGTAACATCCTCTCCTTCGTATCCATCACCGCGTGTCGATGCCTTGTAAAGAAACCCCTCACGATAGGTCAGCTCAATGGCGAGTCCGTCGTATTTCGGTTCGACGGTATATTCGATATCTTTTTCACTGCCAAGAAGCCGCTTTGCCCGTTTGTCGAATTCCAAAACTTCATTATAAGAAAAGGCATTATCGAGGGAGAGCATTGGCTCTGTATGCTTGATCTTTTCAAATTTATCGAGTGGCATCGCACCCACTCTCTGTGTTGGAGAATCGGTCAGGACGTAATTGTATTTCTCTTCGAGTTCTTTGAGTTTTCGATAAATCCTGTCATACTCCGCGTCCGGAATGATCGGGGCGTCGAGGACATGATAGAGATAATTATGATAGTTTATTTCTTCGACGAGCTTTTCGATCTCTTTGATTATGATTGCGGGAATATCTTTCACGCCGAATTGATGACCTCCAAAAGAAATTCGAGAGCTCGAAGTGCAGCCTCCTTTTTGTTTGCCTCCCTTCCCCCGCTTAACCTGAGTTCCCGCGCGACGATGCTATGGCTGCCGCTGACAGCGATGTATATCAGACCTCTGTCTTTGTTTTCCAGAACGCTGGGCCCGAGATTGCCAGTTGTTGCTATCGAGAAGTCTGTTTTGGTCAGGGTCCGGATTCTTCTGGCCATCACCTTTGCTATTTTTTCACTCACAACGCCCTGACGGGCAATAGTTTCACGGGAGACGCCTAGAAGTTTCTCTTTTGATTTTCTGGAGTATGACACGATACCTGCATCGAAAAAGGCGCTCGATCCGGGGAGTTTCGTCAGAAGATAGCTTAGCAGGCCGCCGGTGCATGATTCCGCAACCGAGACCGTAAGCCCTTTTTTGATGAGGGTCCGGTAGACCCTTCTGACTATGTCAAGTGTCTCTGGCGTCATGTTTAAATTATATCAGAATACCTGAATACGCGGTGTTATTGGGACTGGATATAATGAAAACATTGTGGTTGGATGAACAAGCCATTGAGGCATATCAATCCTCACGCCATCCACTTCCGGGTATAGCAAAGTGACATGGACCTTCGAGAATCAATGCTCAATTAAAGCAGGCGGTGCTTCGCTCGCTCGTCTTGTCTCGATAGTGCCGAGAATCTCCTGCCACTGCAGGAAGAGGGCGTCACCACCTGTTAGGCTATAAAATAAGCATAGCTCTTTTGCGGACACTTGTCAATTAAAATTGATCAGCGCGAGAGAGCTGTTTTTATCACGTTGCCCTCGATCTATTCAATGCGCTGAGCATTGCCTTGAATGAAGCCCTGTCAATGTTGGTATCGATACCGGCCCCCCAGAAGAATCCAGCGTCCGCTTCTATCTGGATATAGGCTGCTGCCCTCGAATCCGAGCCTTTTTCAATGGCGTGTTCGTAATATGAGAGCAGTCTGAAGTTAATGCTGAGATGTTTTTGCAGGGCGTTGCTGAACGCGTCGATAGGCCCGTTTCCTTTCCCGGTAATCTCCCTGTTGTTGCTGTTCGTGCAGACTACTGCATTGATCTCGACAGAGTCGCCATCATTCTGGCTAAGCCGGAATTTGCCCAGCAAATAGGGAGTATTAGCCCCCAGATACCTTTGTTCGAAGGCGTCCCATATCATCGAGGAGGTCACCTCGCTGCCTGTTCTCTCGGATATTGCCTGAATGACGCAGCCGAATTCGGGCTGCATCTCCCTCGGGATGTTGAGACCATATTCCTTTGCCAGAAGGTATGCAACACCGCCCTTGCCGGACTGGCTGTTGATACGGATAATCGATTCATAAGTGCGTCCCACATCTGCCGGATCTATCGGCAGATAAGGGACTTCCCACAAGTCCGATCTTTCGCGAAAGAGTTTCATTCCTTTGTTAATCGCGTCCTGATGCGATCCAGAAAATGCAGTGTAAACAAGCTCTCCAGCGTAAGGATGGCGGACATGCACAGGAATCTTCGTGCATCGTTCGTACACTCCCACGATCTTGAAGATATCACTCAAATCAAGATGTGGATTGATGCCTTGTGAGAACATATTCAATGCGACCGTGACGATATCGACATTGCCGGTGCGTTCGCCGTTTCCGAAGAGGGTACCTTCAACTCGCTCGGCCCCTGCAAGTAGCGCAAGTTCCGTTGATGCTATAGCGGTTCCTCTGTCATTGTGAGCATGAACGCTAATGATCACTTTGTCACGGTCCTTTATTGTGCGACAGAACCATTCAACCCGGTCGGCATAGATATTAGGTGTTGACATCTCCACAGTGGCAGGGATGTTCAGTATCACTTTCTTATCAGCAGCAGGTTCCCAGACATCCATGACAGCTTCACATATATCGATAGCAAAGTCTTGTTCCGTGCCGGTGAAGCTTTCAGGAGAATATTGGAAGCGGATATCCGTGCCAACCATTTTTTCAGCTTCCTCCCTGATTGAGACAGCACCCCGAACAGCGAGTTCGACAATCTCTTTTCTCCCCATCCCGAATACGACTCTCCGCTGGAGTTCGGACGTGGAGTTATAGAGATGCACACATGCACGCTCGGACCCTTGAAGGGCAGCGAAGGTCTTTTTTATCAAAGGCTCCCGCGCCTGAGTAAGCACCTGGATTGTGACATCTTTCGGAATGAGTTCCTTCTCGATTAGCAGGCGCACGAAATCATATTCCGTTTGTGAAGCTGAGGGAAATCCGACTTCGATCTCTTTGAACCCCATTTCAATGAGCAGGCGAAACATTTCTCTCTTTTCATCGACGCTCATCGGTACTCTAAGCGCTTGGTTGCCGTCCCGTAGATCTACGCTACACCAGAGTGGAGGCTTTGTGATCGTCCGTGATGGCCACATTCGGTTCGGCAGACTTACAATGGGGTATGGTCGGTATTTGTGTATCATGTTTCTTTTCATTTCACACCTCCAAAAATTAAAAGACCACGGGATTGAGCCCGTGGCCTTCTAATTTTTCATTGTGTATATTTCAAAGCTGCTAAAAGTGGATAGATATCCTCCCCGCCAGGGCTGTTTTATGGCGCGTTGCATTGCTAAGTCGATTGACTTTTTGCATTCTGCTAGTCATGAATAAATATAGATGATAAAGCTTCGACGTGTCAAGTGATCAAGGCCCACACCTCTTCGACGCAGCAGCACCTCTGTTAGAGCATGGCAAAAGTGTTATACAATAATGGGTAATGCTAAAGACCGACCTTAAAGCCCTCTCGCAAGAGGATCTTGCTTCGTTCATAAAAGATGCGGGACTCCCGGCATTCAGAAGGCGGCAGTTGATACACTGGATTTACGACCGCTACGCTCAATCCATTGAAGAAATAACCGAGTTTTCAAAGAAGATGCGCGAAGAACTCTCAGAAAGGGCCTATATCGGTCATCTCACTCTCCTTGATCGGCAAACCTCAGAAGACGGCACCCAGAAGTTTCTGTTCGGGCTGCAGGACAGCGAGACGATTGAGAGCGTCCTGATCCCCGACGAAGACCGACTGACTCTCTGCATCTCTTCGCAGGTGGGTTGCGCCATTGGTTGCATATTCTGCCTTACGGGAAGGCTTGGCTTAAAGCGAAACCTCAAGCCGCACGAAATTATTGATCAGGTGATCAGTGTTAACAGGCTCATTCTGCCGGAGCGAATTACCAATATCGTGCTTATGGGGATGGGAGAGCCACTGGCTAACTTCGATAATGTTGTCGAGGCGATCGTGAGGATTGTCGGCATCATGAAAATGTCGCCAAGGAAGATTACCCTTTCAACTTCCGGCATCCCGCAAAAGATAATTGAACTCGGTAAGAAAGCGCTTAAGGTCAATCTTGCGATATCGCTCAATGCCACAACCGACGCTTTGAGGAATGTTATCATGCCGATCAATAAGACTTATCCCATCCGTTCATTACTCGAAGCCTGTCGCAAATACCCGTTGCCTGTGAACAGACTTATCACGTTCGAATATGTGCTTCTTAAAGGGATCAACGACTCTCCTGAAGATGCTCATCGTCTGATCAGGCTTCTTGCAGGCATCCCGTCCAAGATTAATCTCATTCCCTTCAATCCCTACAGCGGCTCCGAGTACGAAAGGCCTGATGAGAGGACGATACTGCAATTCCAGGCTATTCTTGTGAATGCTGCTATGACTGTTCTTATAAGGAAGAGCAAAGGACAGGACATCCTGGCTGCCTGCGGACAGCTTAAAGCAGGTTATAAATCATGTGTGAGTGCCTGAGACAGGTAGTTCTCTGTTCATCAATACTAAAATACACCAAACAGCTCCACAAATAGATAAAACGATAATACGATGCAACTTATAGCACAGTGATGGAAATGCGGACTTACCAGTTTCGCTTTCACTTACGCCTGAAAAGAAGTTACTGCTTGCCGCCTATGTTGATGCAAACGGCAGAGCCGAGGACACCCTGTTTGCCAATTGTTGTTTCGGATGGAAGATAACTGTCCGAAGCCCAGTATCATCTGAAGGGCGACAGACGGTTGAATGATGTCGCGGACTATTTGTCTATGGTTTCAGAAATAGTATGTCGAAAACTTTCTGTAGTCTTTCCGGAGCCGACTTCGCAGTTGGACGCTTTTGTCAGCCACGAGAATAACGGTATATAAGCCAAGCAAATGAGCAGAGAGGACATCGGATTCTTAAAAGGGAGATTCGAGTTCACGTTCTCGGTTATACCTTCAGTTTTTTTGCATAAAAAAAGCAGGAGCCTTCAATTGCTGACTTCCGCTCTTTGGTGGCTATTTCTTTTTGAGTTTCAGTGTCTCTTCCAATCCTAGAATGAATTTCGTGTAGTCGAAGCCGAACTTCATGAGCTCAATCTCGTCACTCCTCATCTTTTCGAGCCTCGCGGGGGCGATATCGAAGTGCTGAAGAAAGGGGCTCTCGAAGACGAATCGTTTGAAGCGATCGACGTCGTAACAGGCCATGTAAAAAGCCTTCTGCTTCTTTTCATCAAGGGAATTGCCCGGGAGGTTTCTCCGAAAAAGTATCTCTTTCCAGCCCCTGTTCATTTCATCGTATATATCGACACCCTGGTCATCACGCCACTGGCCGATGGTCCATTCAGTCTCCTCATTGAACCCGAGGCAGTGCTCTTCCCTGACGAAGAAATAGAACTCTTCGGTGATGAGTTCGTTGATTGTATCGTCCTTCTTTTTGAGCGATGCCTGTCCAATTGGATAATATCTGCAGTTGGCGGGCCTGTTATCATAGATGGTGCATCCCTCCTCGGTCACAAACGGGCATTTCCGGTCCTTGTCCTCCTTCATTTTCAGGAATACGAAGGGGTGGGATGATTTATCCTCTATCTCGACATAGGTATAAGCATTAAGAAATTCACCGGATGACAATTTGAGATGGTTCTTCAGTCTTACAATATCGTATGGGGTAAGCATTATCTCGATATTACTGCAGCATTTTGTGAAACAACTGATACTTTTATGACAGCGAAACCGGAACTTTGCGTTTGTGGATAGCCTGACCGGGTCCACGGACTTCATGTTCAACATAGGAGCCTCCTGAAGCAATTTGTTAATTTTAACATTAACATGCCATTTTTGGACAACCCCGAGGACAGTGTTTGCTATCCCCAAAATGTTATATTTAATTCATGGCACCACGGAGAAAGTTAGGGGAAATATTGCTGGAGCAGGGGCTAATCACGGGGGAGCAGATCGAAGAAGCCCTTGCACAATAGAAAGTAACCAGGAAGAAAATCGGTGAAAGCTTGATTGCCATGAACTATGTCACGAGGGAACAGATTGTCGAAGGGTTGGCTGAAAAGTATTCGCTGCCGATTATAGAATTCCTGGATAATGTCGAATGTGAGCTCGCTCTGGAACTGAAGACCATTATCCCCAAGAAGATGGTAAAACAGAACCTCATCCTCCCTCTCGAAAAAAGGGAATCGACCCTATTCCTCGTAATGGCCGATCCTCTTGATTACCGGGCAATTGATGATATAGCGTTCAACACCAAGCTCAGAGTATCTCCCATCATCTCGTACGAAAACTCCATTTTTGCTGCTATAGAACGTTATTATGTCGAGGGTGTCGACAGCCCTGAACTCCTCGACCTCTACAGCTCAAATATTAGTGCCGACAAGGAAATCCAGTTCTCCGAGGTGCCTAAGGCGGAAGAGACGGATTCAAATATCGAGTCGCTGTATTCGAAAAGCAAGGCCCCTCCAATCGTCAAGCTCGTTGCCATGATGATCGCCGAGGCTATAAAGATGAGGGTGAGCGATATTCACATCGAGCCTCGCAGGAGGATTGTTCAGGTAAGGTTTCGTGTTGACGGTGACCTGAGGAATATTTTCACGTATGATCGTAATATTCATGAGTCCGTCATCTCCCGCATAAAAATTATTTCAAGCCTCGATAGCACCAAGCGGCGCCTGCCCCAGGACGGTAGCAGTCACGTCACCCATCAGGAAAAGGAAATTGATCTTAGGATATCGACCATCCCCTCCATATATGGAGAAAAGGTGGTCATCAGGATCCTCGACCAGAGCGCGGGTGTGGTTACGCTTCCGGAACTCGGCATGCCTGAGGAGATGAGGAATTCTATCTCGGCTGTTCTCAGGCGGCCCAGGGAATGCTCATCGTTACGGGACCAACGGGGAGCGGCAAGACTACGTCACTTTATGCCGTCCTTAGGCATATGATGGCTGAGACCAGAAACATTGTTACTATAGAAGACCCCGTCGAATATAAGATAGAAGGGATTACCCAGATACAAGTCAATGACGATATTGGAAGGACCTTTCCCAGTATTCTTCGCTCGGTTCTCCGTCAAGACCCTGATGTCATTAAGATTGGCGAGATTCGTGACAGCGAAACGGCCGAGATAGCCATGCGGGCTTCCATGACCGGGCATCTCGTTTTGACCACACTCCATACGAACAGCACGGCTGCTACCATCACGCGCCTCATGGATATCGGCATCCCCTCCTATCTTCTCGGATCGGCATTGAGCTGCATTCTCGCGCAACGTCTCGTTAAGAAGATATGCACTCGCTGCAAAGTGGAGCGCGAGGTTGAAGCTGAGCTTGCGGCTTTCATAGAGAGCTTCGGACTGCCGGGGATGACAAAGCACTTCAAAGGGGAGGGTTGCCAGTATTGTTATAATACTGGCTATCAAGGGAGGACAGCCATTTACGAATATCTTCCCATCTCCCAGGGCATAAAGATGATGTTGTTTCAGAAAGTCACGGAAGTGGAACTGGCTGAAGCGGCGCGGCAGCAGGGCGTCAGGTTTCTGTTCGATGATGCCTGGGACAAGGTAAGACTCGGCATAACTACCGCAGAGGAGGTCCTTGCTAAGATTCCAATCGAAGGGGATCTGAGACCAAAGGATGACATCGAAAACGGGATCAAGAATGCAAGTAGAAAAAGCTATTGCCCAGTAAAGCCTTCAGTCCAAGATTCAAATTGTTGAGATGTAAACCCTGCGAGTTCTGGGTCCGTCGAACTCACAGAAGAAGATGGACTGCCATGTCCCCAAAACTAACTGACTGTCTTCAATGAGGCAGACAGCTGATGTGCCCACCATTGTTGTTTTGATGTGCGCAGCCGAATTCCCTTCAGCGTGCTGATAATCTCCATCGAAGGGGACCAGTCTGTTTAAACTCGTCAGGATGTCTCTTTTGACGGAAGGATCGGCCCCTTCATTGATCGTAATGCCTGCTGTTGTATGAGGGACGAAGAGGTGGCAGATACCGTCTTTTAAGCCGGACTTCTTAACCATCTCATGTACCTGGTCAGTAATATCGATAAGTTCAGTCCTCGACCTGCTGGTGACTGACATGGTCTGTTTCATCATCGGGTCCTCCCTTCATTAGTTCTCTTGTCAATTCCCGTATCGTTTTATTTAGAACCGGATGGACTCGTTCTGGGGAGATTTCCGCAAGCGGGATTAGCACGAAGTCTCTTTTGTGGAGCAGCGGATGAGGGATGACTAAATCTTTGCTCTGAATGATCCTGTCATCATAGAGCAGCACATCGAGATCGATAAGGCGAGGTCCCCATCGGATACCAACCTCCCGACCCATCTCTTTTTCGATTTCCTTTAAAGTACCCAGGAGCTCCTCAGGGGACATCCCGGTTTCCGCTTCAACCGCCATATTGACGAAATCAGGTTGATCTTCTACACCCCAAGGTGGCGTCTCATAAAGTCCCGATCTCTTACTGATCGATACCCCTTTTGACGATAATCTTTCGAGAGCACTCAGACAGTTATCCCGTTTATCGCCGAGGTTTGACCCTATTCCCAAATAGACCACGGCCATCTATAAGACTTCTTTGATCCTTTTGACCGCTTCGCTTATCCTCTCGACAGTTTGGGTAAGAGCGAAACGGATAAATCCCTCGCCCGGTTCGCCGAATCCAACTCCGGGAGTGCCGAGAACGCCAGCCTTTTCGAGGAGATGTGAAACGAAACTCGATGAACTGAACCCTGACGGTACCTTTGTCCAGATATAGAATGTCGCCTTTGGCTTGGCGACATTGAGTCCGATTTCACCAAGTCCGCGACAGAGCACATCTCTTCTATCCTGGTAAGTGTTTCTGATACCCCTAAGAAGAGCGTCGTCAGTATTCAGCGCCACAATCGATGCCTCCTGAATGGCCTGAAAAACGCCGGAATCGAGATTGGTCTTTATTTTGCCGAGTCCAGCAAGGATATCCCTGTTGCCAACGGCATAGCCTATCCTCCAGCCGGTCATATTGTAGGTTTTTGATAGAGAATGAAATTCGATGCCGACATCCATGGCCCCATCGATTTCGAGGAAACTCGGTGGCCTTTCATTGTCATAATAGACCTCGGAGTAGGCCGCGTCGTGGCACAGGATGATATTATACTTTGCCGCCAGCTCTATCGCCTGCCGGTAAAAATCTTTCGAAGCTATGGCTGATGTGGGATTATTCGGATAATTAAGGAACATGAGCTTGGACTTGTTGAGCACCGAGATTGGGATAGCCGTAAAATCGGGCAGATAGGCATTTCCCTCTTTGAGAGGCATAAGGTGCGATTCGCCTCCGGCGAAGAGGGTCGCCACAGGATAGACGGGATAGCCCGGCGAAGGGACGAGCACCACATCTCCGGGATTGATGAATGCAAAAGGAATGTGTCCGATACCCTCCTTGGACCCGATAAGAGAGAGCACCTCCGTCTTCGAATCGAGTGTTACGCCAAATCTCCTTTTATACCATGCTGCAACAGCCTCCCGGTATGAAAGCATGCCCTCGTAAGAAGGGTAACGATGATGTTCCTGTTTCCCCACCGCATTTTTCATGGCCTCGACAATGTGAGACGGCGTCGGGATATCGGGATCTCCAATGCTTAGATCGATGACGTCAACGCCTTTTGCAAGAGCTTCCTGCTTCATCTTGTCGATTGCGGCGAAGAGATAGGGAGGAAGATTTTTGACCCGGTCCGCCAGCTCGATCTTGATCATTCTAATTCCTCCGTATGGATTCATAATTTCTAAAGTTTCTGAATGCCGGTCAGCTGTACTGAAACATTATTTTATCGCACAGGGTGTATAAACGTCAAAGACGATGTCAGCAAATAAAAAAAGGGTGTTCTGCTATGAGCTAGCCGGTTCGCAAAGGTGTTGACATTTTCCCCGTTCAAACATATATATCCCTTATCAGATAATGATAGGGGATATATGTTTTGGATAGCGATGATCTAACTTCTAAGCTAAGGATTCCGCCTACGGTTGGGCATGTGCAGGTTAATTTCTGCAAGAATCCGGGATGTCCCAACTTTGGGGTGTCTGCCAGCCAGGAAAAGCAGCCTCGCGGCCCAGGAGCCGAAGACCGGGGAAGAGACAATTATATTGTCGGTACCGGCAAAGCTCGTGATACCCTCATGCTTCAATGCCGCCTGTGTGGCGAATACCCGACAACTAAAAGCAATCTGGCGATATATGAAGAGCTAACCCGGCTTTCGCAATATTTACACCCATCGCATTCCCCGATATCCTGTCCGAAGACGGACTGTGATAACCACGACAAAGATATAAAGGACAACCCGCAAAGCTTCCAGTTATTTGACAAGACCAAGGCGGGATCGCAACGAGGGCATTCACTTTCGAATTTTGCTGTGATAATCATATGTAGTTTCTCTCCGTAGAGGTTCGGACTGAATGCGTTCTAAGTATACAACCCGATGTCGAACAGTTTTGTAAGTGAACTGTATTTCTTGTTGTTCAGACAAATTTCAAAAAATAGTGATAAAAAGGAGATATTATGGAGAATAAACATCGTAATAGTTTCTATGAGACTAAAGAGTGGCGGGATTTATTTGATTACCTTAATAGAGAGACAATTGAGGAGGCTGTTGTTCGGCGCCATCGTAATTGTGGTAAACATAGTAATATCCCGTCTTGCTGTGTAGAGTTTTTCATCAAGTATTGGAGGGGCAAAATACCAGATACATTCATTGGAGGTTTCTATCGCTTCTTGAAAAAATGTTTTTACCCCGCCAGCAGGATGCCAGCGTATGTACCATGCCCTAAGTGTCTTATAAAAAGGTATGCCCAGCCATTATATGAATGCAACTGGCAATCGGAATCGGTACGTGTTGGCGAGTGTGAGCCAACAGGCAGAGTTTTGGGGTTTTCCAGATTCGGGAGACAGAAGATTTCCAAGGGCGATCACGTCATGATTGTGGAATCAAGTCCTTAAGCCGCCTTTAATGTGGGGACTTTGGTTGCTATCTTATGTAGCTTTTGATACAATATATATATCAAGAAATAATGAGGTGTTGCTATGACGAAGATTGCCGAGTCTATAGAACATACGAAAGCAGGTAATTCCAGAAGCAGGGAGGACCGTGCTGCCTATGCAAAAATGGTAATGCGGCTATTCGAACACTGGGGGTTGCCGGTTGATGATCAATTGGCGCTTCTAGGGCTTTCCGAAACATCACGAATGACACTGAATCGGTATAGAAAGGGCGAGCCTCTTGCTGACAGCCGCGATCTTTTGGACAGGGTTAAAAATCTGTTCAGCATTCATCGTTCACTTAGGATTCTTTTTCCCGAGAACAGGGAGATAGTTTATAGGTGGGCGACGCTGCCCAACATGGATTTTGGCGGTAAGTCGCCAGTCCAGGTTATGCGTGAGGAAGGGTTTCTTGGACTTCTTATGGTGAAGAGGTATCTCGATTTTGAAAGGGGTCGCTGATGTTTAACGATATTGTTAACAAGGTCGTTAATTATGACGATGATGTATTCAGAAACATCCCGACAATATACAAATCAGGAAACCTACTTGATGATTTGAGTTCAGACCCAGAGAATATGTCTCGTGCAGAGAATCTTATGAGTGAGACCGACGTGGAGGATCTGTCTTCTATTATTAAGATCCCATTTCAGGATGGTCCGGCACTTGGTAATGTGAGGCAGGCCACCAGATATAGTGATGGCACACGTTTTGGTGTTTGGTATGGAAGTGTATCGTCATCCACTACTGTTTATGAGACAGTTTATCACTGGCAAAGGCGGCTGTCTGTTATAGAATTTGACGATAAGATGCAGAAGGAAATAATTACATACCGCAGATTGTTCAAAGTATCCGTACTGGGTCTGATGATAGATATACTTGGGAAGGAGATTAAATATCCTGCTCTGGTAGACAAGAAAGACTACTCTCTTACGAACGCGCTTGGTAGTTATCTTTACGCCCAGGGGGCTAACGGCATTGTCTTCAGGTCGGCTCGCGATACTGAGGGTATTAATATCGGCGCATTCAAGCCGACAATCCTTTCTAATGTACGGCCCGACTCACACATGCGGTACCGCTGGACGCCGGGAAGTGATGTTGTAACCATCGAAAAGACTCCCGGACGCTTATGGAAGCGGGTTCGATCGTTCTTCTAGCAATCGGTCAGAGCCGAGAAATTCGACATTCTCCCCGCCTGCAAGACAAAGCTTTACGCTACGCGACGCATTTGAGTCTATACTGTTAACATCAAAATAAATCAAAGACATCAGAGGATATCTTCTGCAAAAGAAAACGCCCCTAACTTAATAAGCTAGAGACGTTTTCTTAGTTTATAGGGGCTTTGACCAACACCTTTGCGAACCGGCTAGCTGCTATGAGAACACCCCTGTAGAAAAAACTTATATATGGCTTATAATTCCTCTTGCTGTCTTAGCAGCCTTCAATGCCTTTTTTCTTCTTCACATCTTTGGCGGGCTCAGCAGCTTTTGCTGCGGGTTCAACCTTCTTCTCGTCTGCCTTCTTCTCTGCCTTCTTTATTACTTTAGCCTTTGGAGGCTTAATAGCTGTTGCGGTGGCTTTACCGTCCTTCTCGGCATACGTGACGACAACTTTATCCCCTGCCTTGATGTCCTTCAGCATTTTCTCATCAGCAGCGAAGGTCAGTTCCTTCTTCCCTTTGACGGTAATGGTAGCGGCCTTGGCATCAACAGCCCTTACCTCACCGGTAAGCTGATGCTTTGTCGCAGCAGCCTTCTTCGTCTCGTCCTTCTTCTCTTCTTTTGCAGGAACTGGGGCTGCTTTCGTATCAGCTGCTTTGTCGGCTGCGAAAGCTGCAGTCAGTGAAAATGCGAACAGAAGCGCGATAATCAGTGCTAAAATCTTTCTCATTCGATTCTCCTCCTCTTAATTCAATCTGGAATCCCTTCATTCTTGGCAGTAGTATATTTTAGCATTTTATATGCCAAAAAAGAAGTGGGGACAAGAAATCGACCTGCTAACAATACGAAATTAGAGCATGCTGATTAATTAAGGTTTAGCACGCCTAATAGCAACAGCAGCTACAGCATCGGCTGTAGAAAGAGCCCCGGCTAACTTCGCATATCAGGAGGAATGTCCTCATTCGAGGACGATGTATTGATGCCGAATTTTTCGAGCCGATACCAAAAGGTCTTATAGCTCATGCCCAAAAGCCTCGCCGCCCTTGCTGCGACATTATTCGTCTTCGCCATGGCTTTCTTGATCAGTATCTTCTCAAGTTCCTCGAAATTGATGCCTTCGTCGGGGATATCCATATCAAACGCGCCGGTACCCCCGGGGATTTTCAGATCGCTTCTTATGTCGTCGAGAGAGATGACATCGCGGTCGCACATGAGAACAGACCTCTCGATAACTGATTCGAGCTGACGAATATTTCCGGGCCAGTAATAATCCTTCAAAGCCTTGAGCGCACTTTCGTTTACGCCCTTTACTCTCTTGCCGAATTCGTGGTTGTATTTGTTGATGAAGAAGCTGACTAGAATCGGGATGTCTTCTTTCCGTTCCTTGAGAGATGGTAGCTCGACGGTGACGACTTTGAGCCGGTAATAGAGGTCTTCCCTGAATTTCCCTGAGGAAACTTCTTTTTCAAGGTCCTTGTTCGTGGCAGCGAGGATCCTCACATCGACCTTGACGCTGTCATGCCCTCCGAGACGCCGAATCTCTTTATCCTGCAACACGCGCAGAAGCTTTGTCTGAGTCAGCAGGGGGAGTTCCCCGATTTCGTCAAGAAAGAGAGTCCCCTTGTCACTCAATTCAAAAAGCCCTATTTTGCGATGCGATGCGCCGGTAAAAGCGCCGGGTTCATAGCCGAACAACTCACTTTCGATCAGATTATCCGGGATCGCAGCGCAGTTGATAGGGGTGAATGGTCCGGACTTTCTTGTGCTGTTGTAATGAACGGCCCGCGCTATCAGCTCTTTTCCAGTCCCGCTCTCGCCGTAGATCAGCACTGTTACCGATGTCGGGGCCACCTTCTTGACTACCTCCAGGACCTCCTGCATTCTTTTGGAACTGCCTACGATTCCTTCCATGCTGAACTTCTCATAGAGGGCATTTCTGAGCCTGACATTCTCTCTTATGAGCTGCATCCGTTCGGCGGCCTTTTGTACGGTAAGGACAATGGAGTCTTTATCGAGGGGCTTGGTAAGGTAGTCGAAAGCACCTTTTTTCATCGCCTCGACGGCTGAGGAGATTGTGCCATAAGCCGTCATTATGATCACAGCGGGCTTTATTGCATCGTCGGGGAGTACCTCCAGGAGCTGCAACCCCGAGATTCCACCCATCTTAAGATCGGTGAGGACGACGTCGGGACTGAGCGTGCTGATTAGTTCCAGTCCCTTTTCAGCCGATGGCGCTGAGTGGACTTCGTAGCCTTCGTCTTCAAGGATGGTCTTCAAAATACCCCTCTGTCGCTGTTCATCATCGATGACAATTATAACCGGCATGGCCAATCCTTTCTACGATAATACATCATTTTTTTTCAGCGGCAGGGTGAATTTCATCTCGCTGCCCTTGCCTGGCACGCTTGTAAAGTCGACTGTGCCGCCATGTTCTTCGATTACCCTCTTGGTCATCGGCAGACCGAGCCCGAGGCCGTTTTCTTTAGTCGAAAAAAAAGGTTCAAACATCTTTGAGAGGTTCTCCTCGGACACTCCTTCACCCTCGTCACTGATCGAAAGGATGAACTTGTTGCCGTCGATAGCGGTTTTTATCGCAAGGACGCCGCCCTCATTTTTCGAGGCCATTGCATGGAATGCGTTTGTCACCACATTAAGTACGCAGGTCTTGAAAAGGTCGGGATCGAGATATAGCTCGACAGGGTCATTGTAGTCCTTGACGATCTTAATTTTTTCCACCTCGGCCTTTGCCCAGATGAGATCGATGATATCGTCGAGGAGTTCCTTTACATTCACCATACGTCGATGCAGTGTAAGTGGCCTGCTGTAATCGAGGAAGTCATTGACGAGCTTGTCGAGTCTCAGGATCTCCTGCTTGATGCCGCTGATGAGGCTTGAGAACTTCTCTTCCTTTTCCCTGTCACCAGGTCGGTATTTTGCTCCGATATGATCGATGCTCAGGCTGATAAAGTTGAGGGGGTTGCGGATCTCGTGGGCCATATGTCGCGACAGCTGTCCGAGGCCCGAAAGATGCTCGGCCTCTCTTAATTTCTCTTCAAGCGTCCGGGCCTCCCTCAATTTGCTCACCATGAAATTGAAGCTCTCGGAGAGCTTCCCTATTTCGTCTCTGTTCTTCACCTTTATGTGTTGGGTAAGGTCTCCAGCAGCTACACGCATCGCGGCATCGACGACTCTCTCGATAGGTCGGGTATATTGCCGGGAGAGTATCAGGGTAAAGACGATGCCAACGCCGAAGACAAACAGTGTAGCCAACACTCTATTGATCGCATTGGACTTCAGGACGTCCGAATAATCATCCTTGTTTATCCTGAGATGGATATACCCATACTGGGTATCCCCGGCGACAACGGGCAGGATGACGTTGAAAGTCCTCCCCTCTTCTGAAACTGGTTCTCCCAGTTCCGCCTTAATGATAAGCTCTTTTTTCTTGTGGGTCATGGGTTCGCCAATCCTCTGTGGGTTGGTACTTGCCACTATCTCGTCGGCGTTGCTGATGATCGAAATCTCCTTGACCCCCTTAGTGTTCAGCTTTTTGAGATATTGGGCCAGGCGAGCTTCATCTGATTTCCCCTTTCCCGTAGTGACCTCTTCCACGCCGATCTGAATCGCCTTTGTTAGTTCAGATGTTTGTCTCTCCAGTTCATTGAAGAGCTTCTTTTCGGACTCGGAATAGAGGAACATGAGTATCGATATAAGGATAAAACTCAAAAAAAGCATGATCATGGTGAGACGAAGATTCAGCGAGAAGCGGAATGTGAATTTTTTGAACATATTTTATAATATCAGAAAGAAGTCGCCTTTTCATAATAACTAATTCGCTGCCGGGGCGATCAATTGTCCCGAATATCAAGGAGTTGGACCGGGAGTTGAGCCTTGCAATTAGTGGAGGTGAGATACTACTATAGAGGATTATGTTGCTGGGAAAAGCCTCCGATATATTTAAAAGAATGAGTCATGCCGCAATGCGGGCTGGCAGAAGGCCCGAGGAGGTGAGGCTCGTCGCAGTTACCAAAACGGTGGGCATCGAAGCGATAAAACAGGCTCTCGATATAGGTCTCAGAATATTCGGCGAGAATAAGGTTCAGGAGGCCAAAGCAAAAATAGAGGCTTTATCGAAACAGGCGCCGTCCGGCACTGAGTGGCATCTGATAGGACATCTTCAGGGGAATAAGGCAAAATATTCAGTGCGACTCTTTGATCTGATACACTCTCTTGATTCCGAAGGTCTTGCTGGCGACCTCGACAATGAGGCCCGAAAAATGGGAAAAGTCCAGAGGGTCTTGATACAGGTCAAGCTTTCCGAAGAGGTGACCAAAAGCGGGGTTGCTGAGAAGGAATTGCCTCAATTGGCCGAAGTAGTAGCTGACTTCAAAAATCTGAAACTTGAGGGCATGATGACGATTCCCCCTTTTTTCGATAATCCTGAGCATGCGAGGCCTTACTTCAGGCGACTGCGAGAGTTGCGGGATAAACTGGGGGAAAAGGGATTCAATCTGCCCGAGCTTTCAATGGGAATGTCAGACGACTTTGAGGTTGCTATAGAAGAGGGCGCGACCCTTGTGAGAATAGGGACAGCAATTTTTGGGGAAAGGAGAATCAAATGATCGGATTCATCGGCGGCGGCAATATGGCAGAGGCCCTCATCAAGGGCATACTGTCCCGCGAGAACAAGAAGGTCATCGTATCGGAGCCGAGGGAAGACCGGAGAGATTTCCTGAGCAAGACATACGGCGTTTTGACAACGGCTTCGAATACTGAAGCGGTGGGACCGGCGGATATCATAGTTCTTGCCGTGAAACCGCAGAATATGGCTGTAGTGCTCGATGAAATATCGGGAGTCATTACGGCTGATAAAACGGTGGTCTCTATAGCGGCGGGAATAACCCTTGCGTTTCTTCAGTCGAGGCTCAAAACCGAACGTCTCATACGGGTAATGCCGAATACTCCTGCGCTTGTCCAGGAGGGGATGTCAGTCATTTCACTTTGTTCATGTCTTCCCCTTAACATCATTGCGCCGGTCAGAGACATCTTTATTTCTATCGGGAAAGTGCTAACTCTTCCTGAAAAACATATGGACGCCGTTACCGCCCTTTCGGGAAGCGGCCCTGGTTTTGTTGCGCTTTTTACAGAAGCCATGATCGAAAGCGGCGAAAAGATGGGACTCACGAGAGACAATGCCTCAGAACTCGCCATACAGACCGTGATCGGAACGGCAAAACTCCTCGAGACCGGCATGCCCCCGGAAAACTTGAGGAAGATGGTCACATCTCCTGGGGGCACAACGGCCGAGGGAGTCAAAGTCTTTGAGGAAAAGGGGTTAGCAGTACTTGTGACGCAGGCTCTTGAAGCTGCGAAGAAGAGGGCCGCTGAACTGGCGTCGGCCTGATAAAATGGACCAAAAGGAGGTATAATGTTCGTCTTCGGCAATCTTATCATATCCATTGCACAGATATTAAATGTCCTGCTTGACATCTATTTTTGGATCATCATCATTTCAGCCCTTTTAAGCTGGGTGAATCCCGATCCCTACAATCCCATAGTGAGATTGCTTTACCGATTAACGGAACCAGTCCTCAGGCCGATAAGGAGACTCATCGGTAACAGGCTGGGACCGATTGATATATCGCCGCTTGTTGTGATACTTGCTATCACATTTATCCAGAGATTCCTGATAATGTCTCTTATAGATATTGGCTACAAGCTAAAATGAAGGGGGTTGCAAAATGAGAATCACACCGCTTGATATCCAACAAAAGCAGTTCCCTATGAAGTTCAGGGGATTCGATGTCGACGAGGTTTATTCCTTTCTTGAGTTGATCCGCGAGGAAATGGAGGAACTTCTCAGGGAAAACGCGTCTCTAAAAGAATCTTTGAGCAGGGCGGATTCACAGCTCCAGGAATACAACAATATGAATGCCACCCTCCGTGAGACACTCATCACTACCCAACAGATGGTCGATGAATATAAGGCCAACGCCCGTAAGGAGTCCGAACTCATCATAAGAGAGGCCGAGTCGCAGGGAGACGATATCCTCAAGGCTGCGCAGGAGAAGGCTGTGAAGATCCATGAGGACATCGTAGAGTTGAAGGGCATTCGTCGCCACTTTAAGGAGGAGGTCAAGAGGCTGATCGAAAGCCACATGAAAATGATCGAGTTCGACAAGGAGAGGGAAGAGGCCGAATGAAATATAGTGGACTCAAGGGCATGGAGGACATCCTGCCGCCGGACATTTCAATATGGCAGGCGGTCGAATCCACGGCTCGCGATATTTTCGGGCGATACGGTTTTCGTGAAATCAGGGTTCCGGTTCTTGAATCTACAGACATCTTTATCCGGGGTATCGGTGAAGCAACGGACATTGTCGAAAAGGAGATGTATACTTTTACCGACAAAGGCAATCGCAGCGTGACGATGCGGCCGGAAGGGACGGCTCCGGTTGTTCGGTGCTTTGTCGAGAAAGGGCTGCATACGCTCTCCTCCCCTCAAAAGTTCTGGTACTCCGGTCCGATGTTCCGGTATGAGCGTCCACAGAAAGGCCGTTTTCGCCAGTTCTATCAGATAGGGGCCGAGGCCTTTGGCATTGGCCGTCCCCAGATGGATGCGGAGCTGATTATAATGCTGAAGAATCTGCTTGAACAGATTGGGCTGAGCGATCTGAACTTCGAGATCAATTCAATAGGCTGCGCTGAGTGCAGACCTGCCTACCGTCAGGCGCTGCTTGATTTCTTCGGCGGCAAGCTTGCCGAGTATTGTCCTGACTGCCAACGACGGTACGAAACAAACCCGCTTCGAATCCTTGACTGCAAAGTATCTCGCTGCGGCGAGCTCAAACAGGGCGCGCCGGTTGTGACGGATTATCTTTGCGATGAATGCCGCGAGCACTTTGAAGAAGTGTTGTCAATTCTCAATGTCTTCAAGGTGCCATATACGCTGAATCCGCATCTCGTTCGCGGCCTCGACTATTATACGAAGACGACTTTTGAAGTAACGAGTGAACATCTCGGCGCCCAAAAAGCTGTTGCAGCAGGCGGAAGATACGATCGCCTCGTCGAGGAATTCGGCGGACCTGCAACCCCAGCAATCGGGTTTGCAATCGGCATGGAACGGCTTGTGACGCTCCTGAAAGAAAAGAGGGGGATCGCAATCCCTGTTCCAAAGGTTTTTATTGCAACTCTCGGGAAGGAGGCCGATATCGAAGGATTCAGGATCACCGAGTCTCTGAGAGCTCAAGGGATATGGGCAGAGCAAAGCTACGGCAGTACATCGCTAAAGAGCCAGTTAAGGCATGCGGATCGCCTTGGTGCAATGTTCGCGCTCATCATCGGCGAGAACGAACTCAAGGCAGGCAAGGTGCAGTGGAAGAATCTGTTGAAGAAGGAACAGGGTGAGGTCGCCGCTTCGGAGATAACATCCCTTTTTATGCAGTAAATAACTTTATCAACTGAGCTCTAATCCAAGATGGCCTTTCCTGGTATCACAATTACCGATTATCTAAAAATGGTGCCGTGTTCTCTGAATATTGACTCCGTTCTCATGAGGTACTGCCTATAACCTTGATCACAGGTCAATAAGTCGCGCATAAGTTTTTTCTGGAATTCTTGACATCCTCATCGACATGTTTATCAGAAAGGTCAAATGGACTTCTGTGGTCTTATGAAAAAGAAGAAGAGATTGCGGTTAAAAAATGGGATTTACGGATGAGACAAAGAGAGAATTTATCGGGTTCTTTTGGTAGCTTTTTTGCTCTTTTTGTCTATTAATACTCCTGAACCTACATAAAATAATTTGCAATTTCATGTATTTCTGATATTGTAAACACAGTTGAGAATTAAACTGCAAGTACGTCGAAATATGGAAAAGGAGTCTGAATGGTAACCGCAATCGTCCTGATAAATACAGTAAGAACAAAAATTAACGAAGTCGCAGAACAACTAGCAAAAATGGAAGGGATATCGGAAGTTTATTCTGTAACCGGCAATTATGATTTAATAGCTATAGTTCGTATCCCTACGAATGATGATCTTGCAAATCTCATTACCAATAAATTGTTAAGTGTCGAATCCATTTTAAAAACCGACACCATGCTCGCGTTTAAAGCGTTTTCACGGCATGACCTTGATGCGATGTTCTCTGTCGGAATGTGATAGTATTGACTATTTTCTTCTTGTGATGAATCAACGTCTCTTACAACTAGGCGCTTCCCCTGACTGCTAAAAGCGTGGCTTGCATTCCCGCAAGTTAATTGGTGAAGCGTGTGAGCTATTTAATTGCAATAATGAAGTTTTATCGGAAATCTTCATTGATTTTGCTTGTCAATACCTGAGTATAAGCAGGTATAAGTAGTATTTTCATAAACGTTTTTATTTTTAACATTTCCTGATCATGTTCGCAAACTGAGTTGATAATTTCGGGCGGGCACATCAGCAGAACTTACTTACGTGGGTAGGTGGAAAGCTATCATTTTATCAAGTATTGATTAAGATTCCGTTTATTACTTCGTATCTTAACCGACCACATCCAGTTTTCTAACCCGTAACTTCACCCCAAGTTCGTCGGTAAGCCGCCTGCACTTCTCGATATCCACACCTTCCATCTCAACAACTGTAGCCTGTACATCGGCAATATATGTCTTTGCGTTACGGATGAAGTCTACAATTTCAGCGAAGGCATTTTTAAAAACCGGTCTGCAGATTCTATTGTATGACTCTGCGTCCTGAGTGTTGAGGCTTACCGATGCAATATCTACGATCCCTTTCAATTCGGGAAGGATATTCCTCTTATTGATGAGATTGCCCTGACCATTTGTGTTGATCCTCACAACCCCGCCCCGTTTCTTGATCCATGTGGAAACTGATTTGATGGCATCGAGCCTGAGAGTGGGCTCGCCGTATCCGCAGAATACGATTTCTCTATATATTGACGGATCGCCGATCGACTCTATCAGCTCTCTTTCGGTCGGCTCGCTTTCGAGTCTCAGGTTATGCCCCTTAACGAAGTCGGAATGGTACCGTATGCAAAAGGAGCATTGGTTCGTGCATCTGTTAGTGATATTGAGATAGAGGCTGTCGCGTATTTTGTAAGCGATCCGTCCCGCATCCGGCGTGCCGATTCCGAAAAGGCGCTTAGCATTCAGCGTGGTCATCCGGTCGACGTCCTCGATAGTTATTCCCCGCAATGCGGCTATATGCTGGGCTGTATAGACCATGAATGCCGGCTCATTTCGTTTGCCCCGCAAAGGTTCCGGGGCAAGATACGGAGCATCGGTCTCTATCAGGAGCAGGTCATCCGGAACAAACCTTGCGACCTCTTTAAGGGATAGAGCTTTCTTGAAAGTAACCGGCCCAGCGAAAGAGATGTGCAAACCAAGAGCCATTGCACGTTTTGCCATTTCCTTATCGCCAGAAAAACAGTGCATAACGCCTTTAATGACGCCGCATTCTTCAAGAATGTGCAGCGTATCTTCCTGCGCATCGCGGCTATGTACAACGACTGGCAATTCCAACTCTTTTGCAAATACCAACTGCTTGGCGAAGACTTCACGCTGGACCTCGCGGGGAGAGTGGTCATAATAATAGTCGAGGCCAATTTCGCCTATAGCAACAATCTTGGGGATATCTTCGCCCTTGCATGCGATCCCCTGCTCCTTGCTCGCTGTTATCCATGAACGGATCAGGGTGGCGATCTCATCCGAGAAATCTTTTGCATCATGGGGATGGATGCCGACTGCAGCATAAACCATGTCATGTTTTTTTGAGAGGTCTACAGCTCCTTTGCAGCCTTCTAAATCGGAACCGATGGAGATGAGCGCCTCGATTCCAGCATCCTTTGCACTTGCTATGACTGTGTCGATATCACCTTCAAATTGTTTCATTTCGAGATGGCAGTGGGTATCGATCATCTATTTTCCCCTATTCTGTAAATTCGGTGAAAGTTAATTCTAACCGTTTTCCACCCGTTCTATCCAGAAATTGAAAAAAAACCTTCCAAAAATATGCGATTTGCCGTAAACTTTAGAGTGTGGACAAGATATTACTCGGTCAACTCCTGGTAAAATCCAGACTGATTAACGAAAAGCAGCTTGAAGCGGCCCTCCAGCTTCAGAAGACCGAAGGGAAAAGGCTTGGCTCAGCGCTGATTAAGCTTGATGCCATTAATGAGGAAAGCCTGATCACCTTCCTGAGCAGGCAGTACAATGTCCCGCCGATAAATCTTTCAGACTTCAAGTTTGATCCTGAGGTGCTGAAATACGTCCCGTATGAAATTGCGAAGCGGTATCATCTTGTCCCCCTGGCCCTAGTGGGCGGAAACCTCAGGGTTGCCATTGCCGACCCTTCCAACAATTTTGCGATTGAGGACATCAAATTCATGACCGGCATGAATATCTCCATTTATGTAGCGATGGAGTCGTTGATAATGGATGCAATAGAGAAACATTATTCTGAGAGTGAAAAGGCCAAAAGCCTTTCCGAACCGAAAAATAACAACAGACATGAGACGGTAAAGCTAGAGGAAGTAAACCGGAGTCTCGACTTAAGTCTTGAGGAGATATCGGTTGCGGAGGCGCCAAAAGACCAGGAACAGAAAGAGATGACGGTCCCCGTCGAAAAGATGCTCAAAGGGATAATCATAAATGCCGTTAAATATCATGCCAGCGATATTCATATTGAGCCGAGCGAGGAAATACTTAGGGTCCGATACCGCATCGATGGCGTCCTGAAGCCGGTACTCAAGCTGCCGATTCAGATGAAGAACATCTTGGCTGCCAAGCTGAAGATAATGTTTCACCTTGATGTTGCGGAAAGGAGAATGCCCCAGTCAGGCAGGATCAAATTCAGGTTCGGAATGAACAAGGACATAGACTGCAGGGTATCAACTTTCCCAACGCTTTTTGGGGAAAAGATTGTTCTGAAGGTCCTTGATAAGGCCCGTATGCCTTTTGACCTTACCAAGCTGGGCTTCGATCAAAAACAGTTCCTCAATTTCACCGAGACAATCGATCGTCCCCAAGGTATGGTTATCGTTTCAGGGCCCGCCGAGAGCGGCAAGACGACAACCATCTATTCGGCCCTCCTTCACCTTAATAAACCGGGGCTCAATATCATGACTGCCGAAGATCCGATCGAATTCAATCTCTTTGGGATTAACCAGGGCCAAGTTAAGCCGGAGATTGGTCTCACGTACACAGCGGCCCTCGAATCGTTTTTGAGTCAGGACCCTGATATTATAATGATCGGTGAGCTGAAGGACCGCATGACGGCTGAACTCTCGGTGAAGGCAGCCTTAACCGGACATTTGATTCTGAGTACTCTTCCCTCAAACGATGCTGCCGGTGTCCTGACAAGACTCGTACATATGGGTATAGAGCCTTTTGCTGTGTCGTCGGCCATTTCGCTTGTAGTGTCGCAGAGACTCGTGAGGAAAGTATGCGAGCACTGTAAAACGGCACAGCCTTTTGACGAGGAAACGATGTTGAAGATTGGGTTCCCTTCTGATATGGTTGGGAGCGTCACGTGCTCTGTAGGGACTGGCTGCCCGAGTTGCAATAACACCGGATATTCCGGCAGGACTGCAATTTGCGAAGTCTTGCCAATCCGAAAGGAGCTGCAGGACTTGATCCTGAGGAATGTATCCACGGCAGACCTTAAACACGAGGCAGTGCTGCTTGGCATGACGACGCTCCGCCAGAGCGGCATAAAGAAGGTCATCGAAGGTATTACGTCGGTGGAAGAAGTGTTGAGGGTAACCTTTGAGGATTGAGGGGGGGTATGGCTGAATTGATAGAGCTGCTGAAATTTATGATCGACAAAGGTGCGTCGGACCTGCATATATCGACGGGGACCTATCCCCGGGTCAGGAAGGCCGGGAAGTTGCTACCCATCGAGGGCTATCGTTTGCTTACCCCCGAAGATACGAAGGAACTCTGCTACAGCTTCATGAACGATTTACAGATAAGGAAGCTCGAGACGACCAACGAGATTGACGTTTCTTTCGGAATCAAGGGATTGAGCAGATTCAGAGCCAATATCTTTATGCAGAGGGGGGCCGTTGCCGGCACTTTCAGGGAGATCCCGTTTGTCATCAAAGGTTTCAATGAACTCGGTATCCCTGATGCTGTCGAAGATATTCTTAAAAAGACACAGGGACTGATACTCGTTACTGGGCCGACTGGAAGCGGCAAGTCGACTACCCTCGCGTCGATGATCGAAAAGCTCAATTGCGAGCGAGAGGCCCATATCATCACGATCGAAGACCCCATAGAGTTTCTCCACAGCCACGGGAAATGTCTCATCAACCAGAGAGAACTTGACTCCGACACGTCTTCCTTCTCTTCAGCACTCAAGTATGTCTTAAGGCAAGACCCCGATATTGTTATGGTCAGCGCATTAAGAGACCTTCCCGCCATTGAGGCCGCCCTCACGATTACTGAGACAGGCCATCTGACCCTCGCTTCTATACACACCAATTCGGCAATACAGACTATAACGCGCATCATTGAGATGTTCCCGTACCAGAACCATGACTATGCGAGAAACCTCCTTGCTGAATGCCTGGAGGGTATTATTTCGCAGCGGCTGATCAAGAGAAAAGATGGTAATGGGAGGATCCTGGCGGTCGAGGTCCTTATGCCAACCCCCGCGATCAGGACTCTCATAAAGGAAGGGCGGGTCAACCAGATATACCCCATCATGCAGACGGCGCGCTCAGGAATGAAGACCCTGAACCAGTCGCTCATCGCGCTCTATAAAGCCGGACTCATAACTTATGAGGATGCGATCAATAATTCCCCAGTCCCCGAAGAGATTGTCGCCAAGTTGCCCAAGGAAAAGGTGGCCATCGAACTATAGAGGTACCGCTTGCAACCCCTGCAATCAAGGATCACGAATAGTCCACGGTTTGCGGATGTATCCTTTGCCGGTGCGTATATACGTTGAGCCTGTCCGCCCTTATGAACCCTACCACAGTTATCCCGCTCCGTTCTGCGATATCGAGGGCGAGGCTAGTTGGCGAAGTCCTGCTTGCCACGATGGGGATGGACCACCGGGCGCACTTCGCGACGATCTCCGATGAAAGCCTGCCGCTTGCGAGCATGATCTTACCTTGGAACGGGATATTTTCGAGTAAGGCATAGCCGATTATTTTATCAACTGCATTGTGCCTGCCGATGTCCTCCGCGAGGCAGAGTATCGATTCGCCGTCGCTCAATCCTGCGCTGTGAACGCACCCCGTGAGCTGATAGAGCTCCGAAGCATTATGGAATTTTCGGAAGAGGTCTTTGATCTTATCGGCTCCGATGGTGAAGTCATCCTCGGTTCTTCTTAAAGTTTGTCTCTTGGGGAATGTGATCCCCCCGATGCACCCCGATGTGATTACGGCGTCGTCCATCGATACCTCACCCTCGGCCGGAATATCTACAGTTACATCCTCTCCGTACTCAATGGACATCCTGTCAGTGCACCATCCTCCTCTGATTATCTCCTCGGTCATAAACATTCCAACGACAAGCTCTCTTACCATAAGCGGTGTGCAGTAGAGGCTTAGTACCGTTGTCCCATTAACAGAGACGCGCAATCTTTTTTCGATAGCGATGATGTCTTCGGTCTCTTCGGAGACTACACCCCTATTTTTCAAAATCATTCTTTTAACATAGCCGTTCATAGATAAAAGTTATCATATAATAGTGCATTAAGCCAAATGCGGAACAAATTATGAGCCTGCAGTGGAGGATTGATTTTATATTGCGTTGATTGAAAA
The DNA here is from genome assembly GCA_963727805.1 of uncultured Nitrospiraceae bacterium. Taxonomy (GTDB): domain Bacteria; phylum Nitrospirota; class Thermodesulfovibrionia; order Thermodesulfovibrionales; family Dissulfurispiraceae; genus Fen-1308. The sequence goes on along the minus strand of CAVSHF010000005.1, from coordinate 1,052,972 downwards.
AATATAATCATCTTATACTACTTGTATATCTTATCCATAAGGAGCGCATGATGCAGAGCATGATAAAACACCTGATTCAGAAAAACAGCAGCAAGATCATTCTGACCGTCCTCGATGGGGTTGGCGGACTTCCTGTTAATGGAAGAACTGAACTTGAGTTCGCACGTACGCCAAATCTTGACGCCCTCGCGAAGAGCTCCGCATGCGGACTTCATTTGCCCGTAGGGTATGGCATTACGCCGGGTAGCGGGCCGGGGCATCTGGGGATATTCGGTTACGAGCCCCTTGAATACATCATCGGAAGGGGAATACTCGAAGCCCTTGGACTCGGCATGGAGGTTCGAAAGACGGACGTTGCCGTAAGGTGTAATTACTCGACACTGAAGAATGGTGTAATCGTGGACCGGAGAGCCGGCAGGATTCCAACTGAATATAACAAACAACTCACCGCACGGCTCCAGCGCGAAATACCGCGAATCGATGATGTAGAATTTATCTTTGCCGCGGGAATGGAACATAGGATAGCAATCATTATGAGATTTCCCGAAAATCTTGCCGCCGGTGCGGCAGATATCGAGGACACTGACCCGCAAAAGGAAGGCAAGGCACCGCTAACGCCAAGTCCGAACACTGGGAACGCGGAGAAAGTGGCGGCAATTGCAGTAAAGTTCATCGAGAAAGCACAACAGGTTTTACAAGGTGAAGAGAAGGCGAATTTTCTCCTAATGCGGGGGTTTTCGAACATGCCCCACCTCCCTACATTTGAAGAGGCCTTTGGGCTCAGTGCCATAGCAATTGCTACTTATCCTATGTACCGGGGACTGGCGAAGCTTGTGGGAATGGACACGCCTCCGGTCGAAGGCAGTGTTGAGGATCAAGTAAGGTTTCTTGAAGAAAAATACAACAACTATGACTTTTTCTTTCTTCATGTGAAAAAAGTCGACTCCTATGGCGAAGACGGCAATTTTGAAGGCAAGGCTGCCCGGATAGAGGAATTCGACACACTCCTGCCAAGACTCCAAAAGCTGGCCCCCGACGTGCTCATTATTACCGGGGACCACTCAACGCCCGCCCTAATGAAGGGCCACAGTTGGCACCCTGTCCCGGTAATGTTGAAATCACCCTATGTATACGGCGGCCTCTGCAGCGTATTTTCGGAACGTGAATGCACAAAGGGGGAACTCGGCATATTCCCGGCTGTCAACCTGATGACCCTAGCGCTCGCCAATGCCCTGAGACTCAAGAAATTCGGGGCTTGAGGGCTGCTAAAGAGGATGAAATCTTGACTTTTGGCACCGCAAAGTTTTAATGTTATTATCTTCAAAGAAACGGGCAGTTAGCTCAGTCGGTAGAGCAGAGGCCTGAAAAGCCTCGTGTCCGCAGTTCGATTCTGCGACTGCCCACCATTTCTTTTATCGTTTTTTTTACCCTGATTTCCCCTTGCGACGTGAGTATCGTACTCATAAAATAACTTACTTTTTTCGCAGGTCCTGTAAATTTTAAATAATGACTTTGCCTCTGTACTTTTGGGGGTAAATTCTTTTCTGGGGAAAGTGGAAAGGACGACATGGGTATTTTGGGAATTCTTTTCAGGATGAAGTCACATAACGATAACTACTTCGCGAAAAGGCGGAGGCCAAGGCTCAACTGCGCCACAGAGACTGAATTTGCCGATGCAAAGGGAAAAGTCTGGAGCTGCAAAATCGTCAATCTGAGCTAAAACTGCTTCGGCATTGTCACAGCTTCTAGGCTTCGAATGGGCATGCGGTTAACATCTTTCATCCTTCGGTAGAAGCTCGAGTTGTCTGGGTCTTGAACAACAAGGTGGGTCTTAGGATCATCAGATTGCTTCGTCCTTCAGTCCCGGAAGCATTCGTAGTGCCAGCCGAAACCATCAAAATCTGAGTCTATGGCAAGACTCTAATTATCGTTTGACGAGAGCGGGTATGCGCTCATGGAGGCCTTCTCATTTGCTCTTGAGGATTCCGGGGCACTAGCTTTGCCATTTGGCTTCTCAAGATTTTTAGGGGACGCCTTTTCATCGCTTTGCTGTGGGGTCTGCGTTGACTTTTTATGTTTCTCCAGCTTGAATTCCTTGCCCACATTCTTGAATAATTCGTAAAAGTCAGAAGTCATCTTTTCGGCATCTGCCTGATTCCTCACCACGTGTGGTGTGAGCAGGATAACAAGTTCCTGCCGCGAATTCTGGTCTGCTGTTCTACCGAATAAGTATCCTAAAACAGGTATTTTCCCGAGAAGCGGTATCGCATCCCTACTAGTAGAATCCGTTTCGTTTACGAGCCCTCCGATTACAATTGTTTCTCCGTCCTGCGCAACGAGATTGGTCGAGACCTCATTCTTGGTAATTATGGCCTGATCTGTACCCAAGATCGACTGGGTAGCGAACGAAGAGACTTCCTGAGAAAGTTCCAATGATATCAGTCCGCTGTCGTTGATTTGCGGCTTCACCTTGAGTATTGTCCCGACGTCTTTGTACTGGATTGTCGATGTTGTGGCATTCGCCACTGTCGTACTGGTGCTTGTAATCGGGGTTGATGTAGTCGACGTGGCGATCGGAATTTGTTGGCCGACCTGTATCCGTGCCTCGCGATTATCAGCCACCAGAATTTGAGGAGCCGAGAGTATTTTTGACTTGCCCGTTGTAGCGTCGGCTTCTATGGCAAGCCTGACTTGCCCTTTTGAGTCGGTAGCAAAATAACCGAAGCCTGATGTCAGCGGACTCAATCCCTGGAACCCCAGTGGGCCGCCTGCAACTATCGGCCTGATGAAAGGCTTGACATCCAGTTTTTGCGTGCCAACGTTCAAGTTCCAACGCATTCCTAACGTAAGGTTATCGGTCATCGTTACTGAAGCGACTATCGCCTCGATCATGACCTGACGCGGCATGGTATCTATCTGTTTAATGGCCCCAAGGATGATTGAATAGTCACCCGGCGAGGCATAGATGACAAGTGAATTAGTCACTTCGTCAGCGATAACTTTCGTGCCTGGTGCGACTAGCGACGCGCCTGAAGACGAAGTGGGGGACGTCGGCTGTGGCCCTGTGGGTCCTGCTGTCGGGATCGACGGAGTTGTTGTCCCTCCTGTTGTAGTCTTTACCCCCGACCCCGAGGGTGTCGTAGCACTCCCCCCGAGTATTACCTGTTGCAGAATTTTCGCTACATGCTCTGCCTTGCTATTTTGGAGCGGGTAAACATAGACCTTCGGCTGGGAAGCATCTTTATAGGTATCTATGTCAAATAAGGAAACGACCTGCAGGAGTCTTCTGACATTGGCATCGGTATCGGCGATGATAAGTATATTCTTCTTAGAAATATCATGTATCGCCCCGCCTTGTGTAAGCAACGGAGTAAGGATAGCTGACATTTCAGAGGAGTTGATGTAGGTGAGGGGTACAATTTGCAACAGGGCGGTACCTTTAAGTTCAATAGCCTCAGGGTCTTTCCCGAAACGGATGGGAGCCGGTTCCTTGGCGATATTGCCGATTGGAATGATCCGGTAGAGTCCGCTTTCTTCGACAACAGCAATGCCGTTAAGCCTCAGTATGATTTCCATGATTGAAAGGATTTTGTCTTTCGGAATGGGCGCTGTTGTGCGGAAATTGACTCTCCCCTTGACTTGCGGATCGACGATGTAATTGACTCTCAAAACCTCGCCGAAAACCGTCTGAATGACTTCAAACACGTCCGCATCATCGAAAAAGAAGCTCGATCCGCCTCCGGACATTACTGTCGTCGGCTGGGCGCGGATGACGGTTGATGCTGGCCTGGCAGGGGGGGGCGTCGTCCCCTGAGGCATGGGTGTTATCCCAGGAGTGGCCTGACCAGGAGGCGTTGAGGTGGAGGGTCCGGCAGGGCTTGGGGGTTCAGGCACTTCACTCGGTACGTTAGGTCCGGCAAAAGAAGGGATCGTATTGGGAACGCCAGGGCCAAGAGGTGAGGGTGGACTAGACGGCTGTCCTGAAAAAGGCTGTTCCGGCGAAGGGGAAGCAGGATTGTCGATCACGGGCGTCTGCGCGATTAGGTTTTTAGCCGTTGTGCGCGGTATCTGCGAGACTACCGGTTGGGTAAGATTGGACACTTCTGCATATGCGGATATACTACCGAAAAAGAGAAAGGCAAGCACGGCCACATATGCACTATATATTATTGCTAATCGTCTGATCACTCAAGCTCCCGTTTATGTATACAATAAGGTTTTTGTTTCTTTGAGTCAAGCCATGCGGCCGTAAGTTCTGAGGTTACAGGCAGATAATCGGGACGGGCATCTGTCAGTTTGTATGGCAACAGAGTTTATTGTATTATACGTATAAGTATATAATGGAACAAATCGAGAAGGTGACACCATGAAGATGAAATATTGGAAGCATCAGGGCATTTATGACAGGCAGGGCTTTACATTGGTCGAGCTTCTTGTAGTTATGGCAATTATCGCACTTCTTGCCGCTCTCGTGGCGCCTAAGATTTTTCCGAAACTTGGAAAGGGGAAGACCTCAGCGGCTCAGGCACAAATCGAGCTTTTTGGCCAAGCCCTCGACCAATATCGTCTGGACACAGGTCAATATCCCACAAGCGAGCAGGGGCTTCAGGCCCTAATCACGAATCCCGGAGATGACAAGTGGCAAGGACCTTATCTGAAGAAGAATTTAATACCCGTTGACCCTTGGGGGAGACCTTATAATTATGTCTGTCCCGGCACCCATGGCGATTATGATCTCTTTTCGTATGGCAGGGATGGTACGCCTGGTGGAGAGGGCGAAGATAAGGACGTTACGAGCTGGGAATAACTGTTCTTTATGTCGTTCCGAGGCCCAATGGGTGAATAATAATGTCTGATCAACTCTCCTTTGACCACGCTGTTCTGACTCTTGAGGACCTACCGAAGGTCCCCGTTGTCCTTGCGGGCATATCTTCGCGTTTTATTCAGCAAAACAGGATCATTCCCCTCGAATATAAAAACAATGTTCTTAAGGTCGCCATGTCAAATCCGGGCGACCGAGACACTATCGATGCGCTTAAGGTGGCCCTTTCTGCCGACGTTATCTCCTGCAAGGCGGAGAGCGATACCATCGACGAATACCTGAAGAAGTTCTATGAGCAGGAATCTCAGAATATTAACCGGATCATCGAGGATATGGGTGAGCAGGGGGTCGAATTCCTAAGGGATGAAGAGGCAGAAGATATCGGTCATCTTAAAGACCTCGCCTCCGAGGCCCCGATCATTCAGCTTGTCAACATGATCATCACGCGGGCGATAGAGGGCCGAGCAAGCGATATTCATATAGAACCCTTTGAGGACGAGCTAAAAGTCAGGTACAGGATCGATGGAATCCTGCATGATGTTGAATCGATACCAAAGAAACTCCAAGCTGCTATCATTTCGAGGATCAAGATCATGGCGAAGCTCAACATCGCTGAAAAGCGGCTCCCGCAGGATGGGCGTATAAAGCTCAAAGTCGGAGTGCGCGAGATAGACCTCAGGGTTTCGACCATCCCGATACTCTACGGAGAAAGTATTGTCATGAGGATCTTGCGGAAAGAAGGGATAGTAATCGATCTCCAGCAACTCGGCTTCGACGAGGTGACGCTCGCCACTTTTAACGAACTTATAAAGAAACCTAACGGCATTGTTCTCGTTACAGGGCCGACAGGCAGCGGAAAAACGACCACGCTTTACGGCGCCCTCGACAAGATCAATCTGCCGGGCAACAAGATCATCACCGTTGAGGACCCGATAGAATATCATCTTAAAGGGGTCAATCAGATACAGGTAAAGCCCCAGATCGGGCTTAACTTTGCGAACACGCTCAGACACATCGTTAGGCAAGACCCCGATATCATCATGATCGGAGAAATCAGGGACTTGGAGACTGCCGAGATCGCCATACAATCGGCATTGACGGGCCACCTGGTATTCTCGACGCTCCATACTAACGATGCTCCGAGTGCGATCACAAGGCTTCTTGACATGGGCGTCGAACATTTTCTCCTCTCCTCAACGGTAAGGGGGATATTAGCCCAGAGGCTTGTGAGGGTCATATGCCCCTCCTGTAAGGAAAGAGATGATTCACCCGCCGCCCGCGAAGAACTGAAAGTCCTCGGCCTGCCGGAGGATATCCCTATATACAGGGGTAAGGGGTGCGAGGTATGCTCAAATACCGGCTATTTCGGAAGAACTGGACTCTATGAACTCCTTGTCGTTGATGAAGATATCAGGAGGATGGTTCTCAGGGATGTTGATTCGCTCCAGATCCGCGATGCGGCAAAGAAGCATGGAATGTTGACTTTGCTTGATTATGGAATAAAGCGTATACGTGACGGCTTGACAACCCTCAGCGAGGTACTCCGGGTGACTCAGGAGGTATAAATGGCGATCTTCTCATACCGTGCGACCACGAAAGAGGGAGTCGTAGTGGAAGGGGCCATTGAAGCCGCCGATGAGAAGGCCGCCGTAGAGAGGCTCCGTAACACTGGCGTGATTCCATTCGATATCACAGCCCCCAGGGAGGGATTCATGAAGAGGATCTCCCTAAGGAAATCAAAGGGGGATATCCTTACCTTTACGACCGAACTCTCGGCCCTACTTGGCGCCGGACTGCCCCTTGACCGCAGCCTTAATATCATTTCCGAGGTTTCAGAAAGCAAGGAGATGAAAGGTATCGTCCAGTCGATTCTCAAATCGATCAGGGAGGGTAGCTCCTTTTCGGATGCCCTCCAGAAGCACCCGAAGGTATTCCCGCGGATCTATGTCAATATGGTGCGTGCGGGGGAAGCGGGCGGCGTCCTGGATATCGTACTCGATAAACTGAACGAATTCCTTGAATCATCGAAAGAACTTAAGGACCACATAATTTCTTCGATGATCTATCCGGCGTTATTGATCGTTGCAGGTGGCATATCCATTATCATTATGCTTACTTTTGTTCTCCCCCGTTTCTCAACAATCTTTGCGGATATCGGAACCTCCCTCCCGCTCTCGACAAAAATGATCCTGTGGTTCAGCTCGGCACTTAAGGCGTACTGGTGGATGGCAGCTTTGACCATAGGAGCAGGCATTTTCCTGGTCATGAAATATATCAAGACAGTCGATGGGAGGCTCAAATGGGACTCCCTGAAACTGAAACTTATGGGAGATGTCATCATCAAGATAGAGACAGCACGTTTCTGCAGGACCCTCGGTACGCTGCTCAAAAGTGGGGTCCCGCTCCTGCAGGCATTAAATAACGCGCGAGATGTTATAAGCAATCGCGCTATAGCACGCGCCCTCGAAAGCCTGCCGAAAGGGGCGAAGGAAGGCAAGGGGCTTGCGGCCCCTCTTGCTGGCACAAAGATCTTTCCTCAGCTTGCCCTTTCGATGGTGAAAGTTGGAGAGGAAACCGGACAGCTTGACACGATGCTGCTCAAGGTTGCTACAACCTACGAAAAGAGCCTGCGGGAAGCGATAAAGAGGTTTATGGGTCTGCTCGAGCCGATGATAATCATCGCTATGGCATTGATCATCGGGTTTATTGTCCTTTCAGTTTTTATGGCGATATTCAGCATCCTTGAATTGCCGATGTAGTCTTTATGAAGAGGAACGATAACAAGGGATTTACCCTCCTTGAGATGATCCTTGTGATTTTCCTTATTACCCTCATTGTCGGCATTTCCGCTGTTGTGTTCTCGCGCTCCCTCCCTTCTCAGAAGGTCGATGCGACGGCGAGAGAAATTATGGCTGCCTTCAGACAGGCGCGTTCAAATGCGATAACGAGCGGAAAGTGGCAGGTATTGACCGTTGAAATCGAGGGCAAGACTTTCGGTATCGAGGAGGGAGGGGTGACTCGCACCATCCCCGACACCGTATCGATCAGAGTCATCGACCCCCTTTACGGAGAAGTGGCGGTGGGCGGATACCGGTTCGTCTTCGCTCCATCCGGTGTCACCGAAGGGGGGACTATTGTATTGTCGTCAGGGAAAAAGGTTGTGACCCTTGAAATAGATCCCGTTGTCGGTGTGGTGATTACCAGGCAAAAACAGTGATGGCCGGTTGAAGGAATTAATGCTGAAATGAGAAACAGCCATGCGCAGAAGTCTTTGTCTTGTCTCAACTCAAACCGGGCGGGGTTTACACTCCTTGAGATCCTCGTCGCCATTTCACTGATCGGGATTGTTCTTGTTGTTGTGATGCAACTCTTTTCGGCCAATCTCCGTTCTGTCGCGGTATCGGAAAGCTATGTAAATGCCGCTGCACATGCTGAAGCGATCATGAGAAATATCCTCGAGGATGAGAACTTTCCTAATTCTATCCTAAGTGGTACTACCGAAGATGGATACCGCTATGACGCTACCGTGACAAAAGGATACGAAGAGAGGGTACAAGCCCTGAACGTAGACCTCTACCAGGTCAGAGCTACAATTTACTGGCATGATGGCACGCGAGAGAGGTCTCTTACCCTACAAACTCTGAAATTGACGGAGCATAAAATATAATGACAGAAGAAAGAACGAGGGAAAGACGCTTCGGTCAGCACGGTTTCACTCTGCTCGAATTGATGATATCGCTCGTGTTGCTTGGAATCGTCGTGCTTATTACCGCCGGGGCGCTGAGGCTTGGCTTTCGCTCCGCCGAATTAGAACAAAGCAAGATCGAATCCATCGAGCGTTTCAGGACATCCCTTAATATTGTTGAGTCGCAAGTGCAGTCGGGGTGGATAATCAAGAAACCATTGGAAGCGGACCTGGATTTTGCCCAATTCAAAGGGGACCGTAGTTCCCTCCAGTTTAGATCGCTATATTCGTTGTGGGGTGGGACAAAAGGCCCGGTGTTCGTAGTCTACAATGTAAAAGGAGGGAACATGGGTGGCAAGGCCCTCTATGTCACCGAAAGTCCTATTATGATCCCTGATGTGGCAAGGGAAGTGCGGCTTATTGAAAATGCGAAGGACATCTTTTTTGAATATAATTATAAAGGGCCAACTGACGAGAAGGGCAGTTGGGTGGATGAATGGACTGATAAGGAAACTATCCCCGATAAAATAAGGCTTACGCTAAATATGGGCACGAAAGTCCTGCCGTTGATAATACCTTTGAGGATGGGGATTAACATCCAACAGGTAACCTCGGTAGCCGGGCCGTCAGTGGCCGGCCCATCGGCGGCTGGGCCATCGGGACCCATCATGCCACAGAGAGCCTTGCCACTGCAGTCTCAATGATGATGCCTATGCATTGCCGACGGGGACAAAAAGGTATAGCTCTGATGCTTGTCATATGGATACTAGCGATCCTTATGGTTGTCGTGCTGTCCGTTTCGTATATGACAAAGGTCGAGAGCCGGTCCACCATCGCGTTTAAGGAGGGCGTCGAAGAGAAGTTCATTGCAGAGGCCGGGGTCGAAAGGGCTGCCGAAGAGATTATGTATCGCAGAATAAACCTGGGCGCCCCGCTTGAAGAAGGCAAGGAAACAAACGTCTGGAAGACCGATGGGACTCCCAACACCTTCCCGCTCGAAAATGGTATCTGCACCGTGAGGATTATCGATGAATCTGGGAAAATAGATATAAATAAAGTCCCTGATATAATATTAAAAGGATTGCTTACGAGCCTCGGGGTGAAGGATGAAGATGCCGATGTCATTGTCGATTCCATCGAGGACTGGAGGGACGCGGACGATCTAACGCGTCTTCATGGTGCAGAAAGTGACTATTACATGTCGCTTCCAGTCCCATATAAGGCCAAAAACGCTGACGTCGAAAGCATCGAGGAACTCCTACTCGTGAAAGGCATGACGCCGGAACTGTTGCACGGCACGGCGAACAAACCCGGACTCGAGGACTTCATAACCGTTTATTCCGGAAATGGTACAATAAATGTCAATGCGGCCTCTAAAGAGGTCCTATTGGCAATCCCCGGAATGACGCCTGAACTGGCAGGGGTAGTGATTGATTTCAGGAAGACTTCGGAGATTAAGTCGATATCGGCTTTTCAGGCCCTCGTCGGCGGGGCTTTCACTGCAATGAGCCCGTTCGTTGCTGCTGGAGAAAGCACGACGTTTACTGTCGAATCGGTCGGCAGGAAAAACAGCAAAAAGGCGGGTTATGGGGTGAAGGCAGTCATCACCGTCGCGGGCAATAAATTCAGTTACCGCTACTTCAAGTGCCCCTGGGACATGAGCAAATGGAAACAGCAAGAACAAGAGAAACAATAAAACAATTCGGCGATGCCGTCTCAGGCGTTGCGGGCGCCATTAAGAAGGTTGCGACTTCCGTATGGAAAGTGCTCACTTTCAGTCCGAGCGAAGCGGTCGTCCCCGCCTCCTGCATTTGCGCGGAGATACGAAAAGGGCAAGTAACTGTACTCCATGCATCGCGAGCATTCTCGAAGTTCAGGATTAAGGCGGACAGGACTTATCGGTACAGCGAAGATTCGATCCCATCACCCGATGAAGTGGCTTCAACCTTAGCCGTGGCATTCAAGGATTTCGGTATCCGAAAAGCAGATGTAGTGCTGGTTATTCCGAAACAGTGGGTTGTGGTGAAGTCTACGAGTCTTCCTGCCGCTGTCGGAGAAAACCTCAATCAAGTCATCACTTATGAATTCGACCGTTTCACTCCATTTACCTCCGACGAAGCGCTGTATGATTACCTGGTTGAGAAACAAACGAGTGATAACATAGACCTTCTCATTGCTGCGGCTAAAGCGAGTACCATAACCGAATATATCGATAAAATCCTCGAGAGGGGGATCCCCGTCAGGAGAGTAACTTTTGATCTTTCATGCCTTGCAACCATGTGTCGCTACATAATGGGATACGACTCCTTTCTATTTGTAGAGGTAGACAGAAACGGTATAAAAAGTGGAACAGTAGAGGCCGGCATGTTGAAGGCGGCTACATCCAAGGAATTCGGGTGCGACGACGATGTGCTTATGGCGGTCATCATTGAGGATTTTCTGGCAGAGCAGAAGGCATCTGCCGGCCTGGCATCCGAAGAAGGACCGACAATTATCTCGTTCTGGGAGGAGATGGCCTCGCTAAAGGAATCATTGAAATCCAGAGGGGTATTATCATTCGAGGTCTTGAATGGGATTGATAGGAAAATTGCTGGCCTTGCCGTCAATGCGGGGATAAGCTCCTCTCTTGTAGGGGGGGCTATTGAGCAACTGTGGCCGGGAGCTAAGGGGTATAATCTGATCTCTAAAGGCTTAAGGGAACGCATAAAAAAGCCCTTTCTGCTTACCGGTTTTCTCGCCCTTGTCATAGTTTCCTGTCTCGTTGTGTATCTTTTTGTTCCTATACAAACAGAAAAAGACCAACTTAGGGAAATTGACAGACAGATAAACATGAGGAAGGAAGAGGTAAGGAACGTCGAAAGAATCAAGGGCGACATAGAGGTACTCAAAAAGCAGATGGCCCTTGTCAATAATTTCAGACACGACAAGCCCCTTTACATTGATATGCTGAAGGAACTTACACTTGTTATACCGAAGAACGCATGGCTTACCCGTATGAGGATTGCTGGACCACAGGTGAACATAGAAGGGTATGCGCCGTCTGCAACGTCCCTCATTCAACTTCTCGAGGGGTCGAAGTATTTCCAGAAGGCTGAATTCTCTTCGCCGACATTCAGGGATGCACGAATGAACATGGACCGCTTTCAGATAAAGATGGACATCAAGGGCTGGAAGCCGGAGGGAACTGCTATTGAAAAGAAATAAAAAACTCCTCATGCTGGCCGCACCCGTCTTGATTATTCTTTTTTATCTTGTCATATACGAATATGTATATCTCGGTGTCAAGGCAGAGAAGGCATCGATACGGGAACAGAGCGACGCTAGAATGCAGACCCTCAATAAATATATTGCCCTGATTGCTGAAAAGCCGGAATTGGAGAAGAAGCTTGCTGCACTAAAGGAGCAGGAAAAGGCGCAGAAAGTAAAGCTTATCGATGGCGAACCCATCTCGCTTGCTTCGGCGAATTTGCAGGGGATGGTGAAAGGGATCGTCACGGGAAGGGGTGGAACGATTTCGAGCGAGAGGATTGGCAAGCCTGAAGACCTCGAAAAGTCACCGTCGTCGCCTGCCGGTACAACTGCTCCGGCCGCGAAGGGAGCAACCGGCAAGAAGACCGAAAAGCCGTCGGAAGGTCAGAAATTCCAAGTCCTGAGTGTGAGCATCGATGCGACATTGCCTGATGCGGGCGCACTTTCAGACATCCTCTATTCGATCGAAACGAGGACGCCATATCTTGTAATTAAGGAACTAGATGCTCGGGTGAGAAATTTCAAGGAACCGAGAGAGCTTATGGTGAGGCTAGATATCATGAGCCTGTACGGAGGCAGGTAAAGCGAGGATGCAATCGGTTATGAAACAGATCAACCTGCTCAATTGCATCCTGCTTGCGGGGATACTTGCATTCGGTTTTTTTATCCTACTGCCGATACTCACTAAAGAAGTCAGAGTGCCTATTTCGCGTGCAACACCAAAAGTGGCGGAGCAACAGAAGGAGGCTGCTGAGCAGGCGATCAATCCGCCGCTTCAGGAATATGCGATGGTGGCCGAGAAGAATCTTTTCCATCCCGACAGGATAATTCCGTCCAAGAAAGAGGAAATCGTAATACCGAAACCTGAGTTTATTCTTTATGGAACACTCATAACCGATAACGTCAGCATCGCATACATGAGCGATAAAAAAGCGGCCCGCACGACCCCGGGGAGGGGACAGCGCCAGACCAGCCTTAAAATCGGAGAGACCATGAGCGGCTATACCTTAAGGGAGGTACTCCATGATCGTGTTGTAATGGTTAACGGCGATAACAGGATCGAGGTCAAGGTGATTTCTCCTGGGAGCAAGAAAGACAGGGGTGCGACCGGGGGTGCAACAGCACCCGTTGCGCCGGCACCAATACCCGGGACGAGCGGAACGGCGATCAGGACGCGCATGCATTAGGAAGATGAGTTTGTCTTAAGTGTTGTGATGGATCACTGCGAACAACGTGCTGCAAATAAATGATGAGGAGGATTAATGAGGAAGATTATTGTTACGGGAGGGGCCGGTTTTATCGGTTCTAATCTGCTGACCCTCCTTGTTCCAAGATATCCGGGACACCTTTTTATCAATCTGGACAAGCTTACCTATGCCGCCAATCTATACAGTCTCAAGGATATCGTGGGTTGCCGTAATTACGTTTTCGAGCAGGGCGACATCGCTGACACTGAGACAATCGAAGGCCTCTTCAGGAAATACAAGCCTGACAGAATCATCCACCTTGCCGCCGAAAGCCATGTAGACAGAAGCATTGTGGACCCTTCGTCATTTATTCGAACTAATATTATAGGCACCTTCAACCTCTTGGAGGCATGCAAGACACATTGGAAAAAGGAGGGTGATCATTTATTCCATCATGTCAGCACCGATGAGGTATATGGCTCCCTTGGGGAAGAGGGCCTCTTTACGGAAGAGACGAAATACGACCCGAGCAGCCCGTATTCCGCGTCCAAGGCCTCAAGTGACCATCTTGTTAAGGCCTATCATAAGACCTATGGCATCCCTGTCAAAATAACGAATTGCTCGAACAATTACGGCCCGCGCCAGTTTCCCGAAAAGTTGATACCGCTCATGATAATGAGCGCGCTTGAAGGTAAGGCGCTTCCCGTCTATGGCAGAGGGAATAATGTCAGGGACTGGCTTTATGTCGAGGATCACTGTGAGGCCCTTTGGCTTGTCATTGAGCGGGGACGGGTCGGCGAAACATACAATATCGGCGGTAATAACGAAAGGAGAAACATAGAGGTAGTGCTGCTGATATGCAAAATCCTCGCCGAGGAGATCGGAAGACCGCTCGATCAGTTTGAGAAACTCATAACATATGTCACAGACAGGCTTGGTCATGATCTCCGGTATGCAATAGACGCTTCAAAAATAAAAAAGGAACTCGGCTGGCAGCCCAGGGATACCTTTGAATCCGGGCTCAGGAAGACAGTCAGGTGGTATCTCGAAAATAGCGAATGGGTCGAAAGAATCAAGACAGGGGAATACCGTAACTGGCTGATAAAGAACTACTCGAACAGGTAAAAGTAAAGATAAAGTTAAGACTGTTGGGGCATTGATCTCCAGTGGCCTATCTTGTCTTGAAGCATACCAATTCAACATTCAACAGGGGCTTTTAAATTGCGCGGAACAGGTGTGACAGTGCAAGGTCTGAACTAAATGCGGTGATCTGATGGGTATTATTGCTGTACATTCAGGATAATCTCTTTCGTCGGCGTGTCAACAATGACTGTTTATATAGTCGTGAAGGAACCGGACGCGCGCGTGAGAAATTTGAGGGAATCGAGAGACCTCATGGTCAGAAATAGATGCCTTAGGTCTGTATGAGGGCAAGTGATGTGAGGATGAGTGATATCCTGCGACAGATTACCATGCTTAATTGTATATTGCTAGTATGCATACTGGCGTTTGCATATTTCTTTCTCGTCCCGATAGTGAAAGTTGAGGTGAGAGTGCCTTCTTCATCGAGTGCTGCTGTTATGAAACTGTAACTAACTCTTGGAGTAAGGTGGTTCATCAGGAGCATCGTTAGTGTGATCTGTTGGCGAGCTCATTACGTCAGCTTCTGCGCTTCTTCCAACAGATAACCTCAGCATATGATTGACTGCCTCAGTGGAGCGTATTTTCTGCAGCACAGGGTCTATTGGGTACTCGGCACTGTCCTTTAACTTATACATCGTGTATTTTCTTTTTATATCAAAAACATACTGTGTTTTTGAATCAGCTATCATGCTGGGATAACATAGAGAAAATAGTGTGCTCTCAATAATGTCAATATCGCTGGGGGACAATGCCCCCACGTCTATTTTCAAAGCAGATGGAAGTGAAGTATGGATCTCATCTAAAAGGCACCGAAAAAAGTCTTTTTCCAAAATCCATTCGTTGCCCGGCTGTCCATGCAGCGCGTCCGAGATCTGTCTCATATTTGCGACAAGCTGTCCCTCCATTGTCACCGCTGACGCCTTGAACGACCACTGCAGCTCTCCCTTTAATAAGCCGCCTTGTTCTAGCCCAGATTTGATTGCTGCATCAATTTTGTCATAGTCAGCATCCTTCATGTCCAGAGTGGCGGAAAAGATTATCAATGGATAGGGGATACTCGAAAGAACTTTTACTGAAGCTCTGTGCGGAGCAACTATTTGCGTGGCAATATCAACAGATGAGTTTTCCAATGAGACGGGGATGGCAACGAGCTTGCAATTGGAATGTGCCTGTGAAAAACTTACAAGCGTGTCACTGGGGGGGGCTAATGACAGCCGTGCATTCCAAATGATATGCTCCGCTATTTTGCTGCGCGATTGGCTCCACGGCTGTTTAGCAGGACCATAGTACCAAAGATTTTCAGCAGAAGTATCCTTATAAAAGCGGACCCCTTGAAAATCGTCCGCTATGTTCAAGTCTGGGGTTCCCGTTACCGTATAGGCTCGATCCACTGATTACCTCCTTTTGGTTTTCGGTTTAGTGCACAAGGGCAAGGCAGTCTTGAAGAACTGTAGCAGACAAGTCAGTTGCCCATCTTTGGGCTCCGGTTAAGTAGACCACTTTAGCCCTTAAATCAAGCCTGTGTAAATACGTTGAGCATCCTAACTGTTGCATTGCTCGTTCCCCTCAGCAAACAACCAGGCATATTCTGCAATAACTGCCTGATGATCCGCAACATTCGCCCGGTGCGGAAAAGGTTAGTTGCCTTTGCATCGCATCACGAAGCTAACACCGGCGCGGACTCAGTTGCTGGCGCAGTCATCTCGTTGCTTTTATACGGTCCCCTTTGATATCAAGAGGGTAAAGAGCAATACAGACTCTGCCGACTTAACTATACAATGAAGTCAACGGTACATTCCGTGATCGGCATCACGCCTCAGAAATTCCTTGGCATAGACAGCGATGGACAAGCGGAACATTTTGAAGTATTGGGACAATCGGCATCTTTCGACGCAGCAGAACTCACGATAGTGTTACTGGAAAAGCCATTGGCATACCGAAGACCAAAGAAAGAAACTCGGTCATCGTTCTACAACAGACCGTGAAGAATGAATCTATAGGTCGAGGACGGGCTGATGGATCCGGAAGCTTATTGGGAGATTGCGCGTTATCTTGCATAACCCATTGATAAAATGGCCTTTGAGGCGTTGTCGTTGACATTAACCAGACCGTTACGTTATTGTAAACGTTAGCGGGGTGGAGCAGTCCGGTAGCTCGTCGGGCTCATAACCCGAAGGTCACAGGTTCAAATCCTGTCCCCGCCACCAATAAAAATACTGTAATATAAATGAGTTAGAGGCTGCCAGGCAAAGTGCCTGACAGCCTTGGTTGTTTCAACAGGACACTTGACAGGACAGTGACATGAAACTTATGTGCTGGAAAGCTTGTAGCTAAGAAATAAAATATATAGAGCGTTCTATTGTCTCCATGGGCAGTTAGGAAAAAGAGAGAGAACCTGGGGTGATCTCTCTCTCAAGGAAGGAGGCATCTTACTAGCATCGGATCCCGCGTCATGTAAGGGGCAGACAAAATCCTTACCCAATGGCGATATCTATAAAATAGACTCCCGTGAGCTTGCCAGAATGCGGATTGAACTGCGGTCCGGAGACAAGGTTCTCGTCGCTCCTCTTCAGAATCCATATGGTGACCATTATGCAAGGATAATAATAATGATTGAACTTAACACTGTAAAAAAGGAATCATAGTTTGTATAATGAGATAGATTCTTCTGATCGACAGTCGAAATATCTGAAGCTTCGGCAGAGATAACCATAATATTTTAAAATTGAAGACTTTGCAAACGCGATATAATTATCAGTTGTACAACTGATACTCAAAGAGAAGGCCCGGCTTGCCTATCCACGCCGTCCGGGGCGGAAGGCGGCGCCGTGTGGATGGACCGTGATCTGAAGCGTCTTTCAATCGATAGCATTTTCGCTTTTATGCCTATAGCCGCAAATATTTTTGCATTTCTGCAAAACAAATCAAACAAAAATATCTGAAATATCAATGAAATAAGAGATGGCATGGAATCTGCTTGATATAGATAACTGAACAAAGGAGGACAGGGCACATGAAAACGGAAACTGCAAAGAAAGGCTTATACATAGGGGCGACGGCAGGATTGGTTTTATTCATACTGATCGGCATGCTGCCCAGTTCCTTTGTAGGTGGAGTACTTGGATTGAGGATCGCTTCATACGTATTGGGAACTACCGTAGAAACTGCGTTACTTTCAAGGGCTGTTGTGGGCATATCGATGGTAACGGGGGTAATGGTGACGGGGCTTGTTTTTGTTGTTGGGACGTCTCTGATCGGCTGGGCGATAGCCAATATCAACCTGGCGGCACGGCTGAGAAGGTTGCAGGGGTCAGTGTAACTATTTCAACGCAATTATATATGAAAGGAGTGTGGGTTATGAAAACAGGCAACATAGCAAGAAAGGGACTTTATTCAGGGGCGGTAGCAGGCTTGGTACTGTTTGCGATAATCGGGTTGCTGCCGAGTTCATTTATTGGTGGTGTTTTAGGATTGAAGATCGCGGGACATCTTTTTGGGACACCGCTTGGCATGGAGCTTGTACCCAGGATGCTGGTAGGTCTTTCGATGGTACTGGCGGTTTTGGTAACGGGATTTGTATTTGTGGTTGGCATATCGATCATAGGGTGGTTGACGGGAACCGTTGCGGATACGGTAAGAGCAGGCAAGACGGCGCAAGTAGGACTGACGGTAAAAGAGAAAAAGAGTTAAATAGAGACAGAAGATAAAGGAGGAAAGGGAAATGGCTGAAGATGTCACAAAGACTGCTGACGCTGCAGTACTAACCGGTTGGAGAGCGGGAACCGCTGGAGTATTACAGAGCCTTCAGGGGACAAAAGGTTACTATGCAGCACTAATCATCTCAGGGCTTCTTTTACTTACCGCTGTAGCTGCGGGGATTCATGCGCAGTATGTCGGCACAATGCATGCTTATGGGGCATCGAGGGAAGTGCCCTGGGGTATTTTGATTTCGACATATGTTTTCTTTGTTGTAACCTCTACGGGATTGTGTCTTGTATCTTCCATAGGGCATGTATTTGGAGTGAAGGATTTTATGCCTATAGCAAAGAGGGCTATATTTCTATCGATTATGACGATTATGGCGGGCTTTTTCGTCATAGCGTTTGAGATTGAGAATCCATTGAGGATGGCGATCTACAATGTTATTTCGCCGAATTTGACCTCTAACATCTGGTGGATGGGAACTCTCTATGGAGCTTATATGTTGTTTATGGCGGTAGAATTCACGTTTCTTGTGATAAACAAACCGCGGATAGCCACTATAGTTGGATTTATGGGGGTTGTTGCAGGTATTGCGGCACATAGCAATTTGGGCGCGGTTTTCGGAATGCTCCATGGCCGGGAATTCTGGTATGGACCTTACATGCCGATTTACTTCATCGCATCTGCCATGATGTCTGGAGCAGCCACGATCATCTTTTTCACGTGGCTGGCTTACAAGGTCAACGGTCAAAAGATGGATGGTTTAATGAAAAAGGCACTGCAGGTGACGACGAAGGTTGGGATTCTTCTCATCTCGGTGATCCTGTTCTTCACGGCCTGGAAGTTCATTACCGGCTTTGTGGGTGGAGAAGCCAAGACGGCAGCGCTGGAGCTGCTACTGACCGGCAGCTATGCGTTCAACTTCTGGGGTCTAGAGGTAGCGGCGGGCATGGTGATTCCGCTGGCACTGTTCATACTGTCGCGAGGACAGAACCTCAAAATGATCGTAACGGCATCGGCCCTGATGATCTTCGGTATCTTCTTCATGAGATACGATCTTGTAATCGTGGGACAGCTTGTTCCGGTGTATTATGAGATGGGAGTCAACGAATATTCGCAGCTTCTTACCTACACGCCGTCGGCCCATGAGATTATGATCGTGCTTGGGGGCATGGGATTCGTAGGCCTCACTTTCCTGCTAGGCGAAAAAGTGTTTAGCGGGCACAAGAGTGAAATCCACTGAGACTGATATTGGCAATGGAGGATATGAGATGATATCCAAAAAAATAAACATAGACGGTATGAAGCGGGAGAGTCCCGAAATCATACCCTCACTTGAAAGGCGTGACTTTCTGAAACTCGGCCTGCTGATCACCGGGGTTTTTGCGGGGGGGAGCATTCTTTCGGCGACTTCGATAGTTGGAAAGGCCTTTGCGTCGACCCGCGAGTTTACAGAACAGTATCCGTACAAGCCTCATTACAGTATGGTTGTACATCAGGACCGCTGTATCGACTGCGAAGTGTGTACGACGGTTTGTGCCAAGACGAACAATGTTCCGACCTATGGATACAGGACGCGGATACTGGAGCGTGAGGACCGCAAGGCGGTGGAGAGGTCCAGGGAATTCATCCCGGTGCTGTGTAACCAGTGCAATAATCCTCCTTGTGTAACCGGATGTCCGACAAAGGCAACGTACAAGAGCCCAACGACCGGCATCGTTATGATGGAGTCAAAAAAGTGCATTGGGTGCAAGACCTGCCTGGCGGCCTGCCCGTACAACGCCCGGTATTTTAATGAGGAGACGAGAGCAGTCGATAAATGCGATTTCTGCTTCAACTCGCGGCTTTCCAAAGGTGAGAAGTTGACTGCATGCGCTGAAGCATGTCCGGCGAAATGCAGGACCTTTGGAGACCTTTCGGATTCAGGGAGCGAGGTATTCCGGACGGTGCATAACCTCGAAAAGACGGTATGGGTATTGAGGCCTGAAGCCGGAGCAAAGCCGAATGTTTTTTACACAAAAGGTTAGTAAAATGAGGAGGGAGGGTACCCAGTGCGCATGAAACATATATCTGTGTTAATTATTTTGCTCGCCGTTGCGGTGATGATGACCGTGTATGAGGGACGGAGCATTGCAGAAGATGAAACGATCGGAGGCGGGGAGATTATCTATGGCAAGCCTGTGAAATCAGTGTTGTTCAGCCATAAGAGTCATGCAGCCATGGGGCTTGATTGCAATGCATGCCATGAGAAGATCTTTCAGATGGAAGCATTGAGTGCTCAGAATAAGCCTGATTTCAATATGAAGGGTCTCTATGACAAGAAATACTGTGGAACATGCCATGCAAAGGACGGCATGGCATTCGCCTCGGATACCCAGTGCGCCAGATGTCATATCGGGACAAAGGGGTTCAATAAAGCGTCGAAACAGGCTAAGAAGTAGCGAGAACAAAACAGCAAAGACCGAGAAAAGGCCTGCTGAGAGGAAAGTCCTTGCAGCGGCCTTTTTGTTTCTTGAATAGGGTAGCTGCTGGGTGTGTCCTCTGTATCATGAGTTATCATGTTTTACTCATATTTCGATGCCATTCATGTCCATGCTCCATTCAGTGACGTTAAATATATCTTCGTAAACGGGTTGATGGACTTTAATATTTTAGAAAGCATTATTTTATACTTCGATTATATTTTTAAGGTAAACTGACGTTGTGTCTGTATATCCAATAGAAGAAAAATAAACCTAATTTTATAAGCCGGAAAATAAATGGGCACCAGTTCCCGTTCATTTCAGATGATCATTATTTGCAAATCTGGACCTCAATCACTGTCAAAAAGCAAGAAATTCTCCGAATGATCTTTATTACCAGAATACGAACTATTGGAACGCTTTCTACCGCATTTAAGCAATGAAGACATTGTTGCACCATTTCTTTCTTGCTATCTTGTATACGGCATTTTGCTACAATAGTGAATATTACGGAGAAAAGCTTGCACGGCAGCGCATCACTAACTCTTTGGGCGAGGCTAGCAACGGTGAGATCGTGAAAGACAAAAGTATGTCCTGTGGTTAGCGTAATAGTGTTTGTTAATATAACTGCCATATGTTTTTCATCGCGACGGCTTAGACCTATTCTCCGAGCCCCTAACCACTTGATAAACATGCTATTACGTCCTCAGTCTTGATATTGCTTGGCCGATTACGTTATTGCAGAGCCCAGCGGGGTGGATCCTGTAGCTCATCTGTTTCAATCGGGCAGTTTTATTCCGTTCCCAAGACTGATGCCAGTGCGCCTATTCTGACAGCACCCCAATGTCTACCCGCTACAAAAATAGGCATTGAAAAATCATTTACTGTTTCTCCGGTATCTCTCATATATGTCTGGAGCAGAAACGGCCTGGTATTTTTCGCTAATGCTATGCCAACTTTGTCACTGAACTTCCTTTTGTCTCTGCAGTTTAACAGGTCGATGTCATAATTCCCTGTCGGCGTTTTTGAAAACTTGCTATTATGGCTTGGTGCATATCCGTTCTCGTCGACGCAAAGAACGTAAAGAGCACCCTGGATATCAGAAAGTGCCTTATCATAAAGAGGTTGCAGATCCTTCTCAACTATATCATCATATGCGGTTTTGTAACGCTTCGGATTACTGTTGGGTATCTCCCTGTAATTTGTATCGAAAACATTTATTCCTTTGCTGTAATACGCATTAATCCTGTCCTGAAAGATATTTCTATATCCGATTGTCTTATTAATTACATCCTGAACAAGGCCCGTACCGATCATAAATGAAGACAGGTCCTCCTGCATCTCCTCAGCAATATTAAACAGGTCGGAGGAGTATGATTCCGATTCATTCATCTGCTGTGTTGTCTGCATACTCAAGGTGCGTATTTCAGATGCTTTCCCATGAATATCCTCATTGGTCTGGGAAAGATTTTCAATTGCTTCTGTAATACCATTGATCTGAGCGCTGTTGTTTTCAAAGTCCGATAACATCCCTTTGAAATTATCCGAAGTCTTTTCCACTACATCTCTTAGATGGACTGTGTACTCGTTGATCCCCTTTATTTCAGATAGCGTACTTGACACCTGTTTACCCATTTCATTTATGTTGCCAGAGATATCTCCGGTCGCGGCATTCACCCTCTCGGCGAGTTTCCTGACCTCATCTGCAACAACCGCAAATCCCCTGCCCTGCTCACCCGCGCGGGCGGCCTCGATGGCTGCGTTAAGCGCCAATAGGTTGGTCTGGTCAGAAATGTCTTTTATTAACGATACGATCTGCCGTATGCTTTCAGAATTCTTGCTTAATGTCATTACGGTTTCGGTGAAACTTGAAAGCTTTACATTGATCTTGCTCACTTCTCCCGTAACATTGACTAATTCTTGAAGAGAATCTTTAGCGGTTTGAAGGTTCTGTGATGTTGAGGCAGAAATTGACTGGGCATTCTTCGCAATATCTGTTATGGCAGAGCTAGCAGTGTTGCTTAGGTTGAATATCACATCCGTAAGGTCGCTCTGTTTGTTTGCACCAGTGGCAGTTCCTTTTATGCGTCTTATCACATTTGCCGATTTGTTAGCCACTTTCATTGTCTTGTTCAAATTAGCCGCTATGGTGTGCTTTGGTTTTTCGGTAATGTCGATTAAGGCATTTGCCATTTCTTTAGTCTCATCGTTGAATGTCTCAAGTTCTTCCATTGAAAGAGGTCTTTCCTCCGCTGAAAAAACATTTATTAACGTGGCGATATGGCTTGCTGGCTTTACAACAGACAAGTAAAGATATGCAATCGCAGAGGCTGTAGCCACGAGTGACAGGCCATATAAGTATAGATAGGCTGCCGTTTTCTGGTCGATGTAAAACATTAAAAAAACAACTGTCTGGAATAAAATAAGAAAAGATGCTGAGATAATAAATCTCCTCATAAATTTTGACCACTTCTCAGTTCCCATTTTGTCCACGCTCGTCATGACTCTCCTTTTCTTTAAAAAGTTCTTAAGTCAGTCCTCTTTAGTGTAAAAACATGATGAAGATTTTTCTATCATGCATAACTTTATGCCGCTTTCAGTATAGTGCGGATCCTAACTGTAAATCAATAGTTTTACAATAGGTCTATATAGCATACTTGCAGCCGAGTTTTTCACGCGTAACTATCTTGCAGAGTTTCCATAACTCCTCCACTAAATCCTTAGTATAGCTATTATCTCGGGATTGATGGCTACCACAGTTACAGATGCCGATATGAGAAAGAGCAAGTGGGTTTTCTCTTGTCCTTCGTATCTCCGCAAAATAAGCGAGATTCTGAATTAAGAAGTTTTAATAAATTGTTAATTGAATTTTCATAATCATAGGTCAAAATAATAATGCATAGGTGTAAGTGAATGGTCAAGCAATGCACTGTATGCAGTTATAAAATGCTGTGTATTTTATAGAACATATGAGAATATTGAGGAAAACAGGATTGAAATATCAAGGTATTGTATGGATCGCGGTTCTTAATAAAAGTATTTTGGGTATCTTCTTTTTTATCGTGTCACTTGCATACATTCAAAGCGCAGCAGGTGGCTCTATAGAAAGTGCTCAAAAATTGGCATATCAACTCCACTCTTCAAATGAATCAACCTCCGTTACCGAGACTGCTGATACCTCTGCGCCAGTTAATAGCACCAACTCCGGCATCGTACAAATTCCAATGCGGCAATCATCGGTTCACAAAACTGACAAGGAGCAAAATATCATGACGGATGAGGGAATCGGCATAGAGAGAAGGCTCAGCGTCACCAGTACTGACTCCGGACCGAACCCTAAAGATTACTCACAGTCTAGAATGATTCCAATCATTGTTGTCGGGGACAATCCAAGCATTGTTGCCAGCAGCAGTTTGAAGGCAAACAATGATTGGGGACGATATCAAATGGATTCCATGACACTTAACACGAAGGGCAGTTCTTCCGTTCTTGCAAATGGCATGATGGTATCGATCAGGATGGCGCTATAGTGGCCTCCTTGAAGGTAAACTAACCAATGTCCGGCTTTTTTTTCTCAGCCCAAGATGTCCGCAGCATCCAAACGAGACTTATGCTCTCGAACGAGGCGTTTGCAGAGCTTCTCGGAGTGACTCCTGTTACAGTCGAAAGATGGCTTAGAGAGGGAACATCGCGACAGAGCCTGGGAACGCGACTTGCCTTGCTTCAAGAATTACAGTCATCTTTCCCGCGAGAACGAGTGCTGGAAATGGTCGGTTCAGTTGTCACGAGTGACACAGTAAAAACTTATATCGATAAAGGGACTGTACCTGCATACGTATTTTCTTTTTCGTGGGACCTCAACACGCCGCTTGCCAACCGTATTGTGAAGTTGTTACCGAAATATGCTGATGTCTCTATTGCCAGAATGGTAGGTTGTTCTCTAGCGTTCGTTGTCTGGATCAGAAGGAAAACAAGAATTCCGTCATTCCCCAAAGCGTAGGCAATCCATCCGACCTTAAAAATGCCGACAGATATTATCTACATAACGCAAGGTGGAGATGCCCTGCCCGGAAATTGCCAAAAGTCTTGAATTTATAGATATTGAATTTCGAGCTAAGCAATCACAGCTAAAGAGACCTACTCACGCCGCTAGACCAGCTAGAAAAACAGAAGTGCGCATTTAAGGCATAGGAGCGCAACAAAAAAACTTGTTTCAGAGGAATCAGCTCAGGTATCTTCCCCCATTAATATTGAGCGTTTGTCCGGTGATATAGCCATTACGAGCAAGCATAATAGCAACATCAGCGACCTCATCCACCGTCCCAAAACGTCCCACCGGGATTAGATCGGGCTTCAATTGACCGAGTCCGGAGACCATTTCGGTGCATATCGGGCCGGGAGCGATTGCATTAACTGTAATGCCTTCCTTTGCTAGGTGAGCAGCGTAGTAATGTGTCAATCCCAGAATACCAGCTTTTGAGGCTGCATAATGGGGGCCGACAACACCTCCTAGCTGAGCCGCGACTGACGAAATGCTAATGATACGGCCCCATTTCAGGGCGCGCATTCCAGGAAGAATCGCTTGAATTGTCAGAAATGCCGATGTGAGATTCACAGCAATTGTGTTGTTCCAATCTTTTTCAGTTATGTCTTCAAGTGAATGTGCCACGCCGATTCCGGCATTGTTTACAAGAATAGATGGCATGCCGAGTTCTTTCTCTATAATGCATATAATGTGTTGGATGTCAACCGATACGGCCACATCAGCTTTAACTGCCACAGCAAGACGACCGAGCTCCCTAATCTGTGAAATTACCTCATGTGCTTCTTTATCACGACTCAGGTAGTTGATTGCGACATTAACACCCGCTCTGGCAAGCGCAACGGCGATCGCTCGTCCGATTCCGCGGCTTGCTCCTGTCACAAGCGCCACTTTTCCTGTCAATTCGTCCACAGAACAACTCCTTTCCGGCAATCAGCTTAAGGGATAGGCAATATCCTCTTAGCGTATCTTGGCCTAGAAGACGCTTTTTACTATCCCCCCATCGACCCGCAAGGGGGCACCTGTAGTAGCCGATGAGAGCGGGCTGGCGATATAAGTCACCAGGGAAGCAACTTCCTCGGGCGAGGCAAATCTTTTGATGAGTGATGTGGGTCGGATATCGCGGAAGAATTTTTTTTCAAACTCTTCGAAAGACTTGTTTTCAGTCTTTGCAAGTGCCCCGACAAAATCAACTATCCCACGAGATTTGGTAGGCCCCGGAAGAATACTATTGACAGTAATGCCTGTACCAGCAACTGCCTCAGCCAATCCGCGAGCAACCCCAAGCACAGCCGTTTTAGTTACGCCATAATGAATCATTTCGGCTGGAATCTGAACGCCACTCTCACTGGAAATGAAGATGATGCGTCCCCAACCATCGTGCTTCATTGCTGGGAGAAAAAGCCGCGCAAGACGCACCCCGCTTAAAACGTTGACCTCAAAGAGACGTCTCCAGTCATCATCTGAGATATCCTCGAAGGGGCTCGGCTCGTAAATGCCCAGATTATTGACTAGTATTTCTACGTCAGAGTATTCTCGAGCAACTTCGTTTGCTGCGTCCGCGGTGCTTAGATCGCCCGCGAAGCCAAAAAGTATACAGTTGAATTTTTTTCGCAGTCGCGCAAGCGCCGCTTCCACAGAATCTCGTGATCGACCGTTAATGATAACGTGAGTCCCTTCGCGGGCGAGTGATTCTGCTATTGAGAAACCAATTCCGGCGGTGCTACCAGACACTAGAGCCAGTTTGCCTTTCAGTTTTAGGTCCACGATTCCCTCCGCTCGGCCAGCAACATCTGCCTCTCGAATCAGGTCGAGTTCTGCTATAACGCAATTATCGACCTTTCTCGTCCTCTGGTATGATTATATCGTCACCACCGTTGTCATTCAATCTTCAATAATGCTGAATGGTATCTCAGAATAGAGTAGGCGGAAAGGATATTGTATTTTAATGCCAAAACGGTGATAGAAATATGTTGTCCGAATCTGATCTCCGCAGTTAAGACCTTGGAATAGCTTAAAGTAGGGCGCCCTATATAGCTATTGGAGTGCTAGCTTTGCTTCCGCCTGGTCTAAAGGCAACAGGGAACATCTCCAAGTCCTCAGTCCGACAGTTAACTCAAGATTAAGGATATACAATCGAAGTTTGTATTCTAATATTATGAGGAAGATATCGTGGCGCGTGAGAAATACATGGGGTCAAAGTAAGCGCCGGATTTTTCCGAATGCCTCTTCTATTATTTCTGACTCAGGCAGGAACGTGCTTCTAAAATAGACTCCGTCTTCCTGTCTTCCGAACCCAGAACCAGGAACGAAGACAACTCCCTCCTTAAGTGCAGCCCGAATGAATTCCAAATCCTTCTTCCACCTCGGGGTTTCTATTTTCATGAATGCATAGAATGCGCCATTCGGAACCGGGAATGAGAGCTGTAGTGTTCGGGCCATCTTGACAAACGTGTTTCTCCTTTCCATAAGCTTTATCTTCATGTCTGCAACATACGCCGGGTATGATGGATCCATTAACGCAGCCGACGCCGCCTTCTGGAACTCCCAATTCACGGAAAGGCGTTGGTTACACAGTAGAAAGAAAGCATTTTTGACCTCTGCCCATCTATCTCCGTGAAAGGCTACCCATCCTATTCTTGCCCCAGGGTAGCTGAAGTCCTTGGAAAGCGAGCTCCCGTATATGAAAGGGACCTTGTTCCTGGCTATCTTCCTGAAGTCTACCTGGCTTCCCTCAAATATAAGTTGGTCGTAAGATCCGTCGTAAAATATAGGGACATCACACTTGGCGCAGAGTTTAACAACTTCTGAGAGGTTCTTTTCAGTATAGACCGAGCCCAATGGATTATTGGGGTTGATTATTACCATGGCCTTCGCACCGTCGATCTTTCTCTCCAGGTTTTCTAAGTCAATCTGACCTTCAGCATCGTGCCTGTAGAACACACTGTCACCTTCGAACTGTTTCGCCTTGCTCAGGTAAAGCGGATACACCGGGTTCGGAAGTAGCACCTTTTCTCCAAACCCGATGAACGAATGGAAGAAAAAGTCTATCCCCTCTGTGAGGCCAGCGACGATAAACACATCGTCAGGATTGCCCTTCTCAATCTTGGCTACTGTGCTTCGGAGTTGCTCGTCGCCTTCGGAAGGCGCATAGCCCTTCCAGGATTCGTTAAGCGCGCTTTTCACTCGTTCTGCTATCACGTTGAACGGCTTAAAGCCGTATTGGGGCGGGTCGCCGATGTTTAAGTAGATCATCTTCTTACCCTTTGCCTCCTCGCGCTTCGCTTCCATCACTATGTCCCGTATAGGATAGCTAACGACATTCATCCTTTCTGTGGGCTTATAGGGTAATTGACGCCTTAGGTTTATCATGTAATTTATTCCATTACCTTTAGGCTTTGTCTTGGCTTTTGTAGAGGAGATATGACAGCTATTTGAACTGACAGAAAATTAATTCGATTTAGCATAGGAACAGAATAACACTAATAAAAAGGATTAACAAGAAAAAAGGTGTGAAGTCAACTCCTGTAAGTTGGCTCCGCGGGGCCTTCTCTTTATGACAATCATCGCGCCATCATTGTGCTTATTAAGGCAACCCTCCAATCTGATTGCTTATGTGATAAAAGCTGGGGACTGTATCGGTAGGGTATGCTCTGCCCCAAATGCGTAATGTCGTCTTGGGTGTAATAATTACTGATTACATGCTACAAACTGAATCACAAGAGCGAGACGCTGGCGTTTGTGAATCGCGAGGCTCCCACTACAACCATTTCCTGCGATTAAGTGGTGAGCAGTTCGCGAAGTTTCGATTGCAAAGTAAGCTGATCATTACTTTTTAAAGGCATAAACTGTTTCAACCTCTCAGAAGCAGAGATTATTTCTACAATTCACCCGCTCAAGTTCTTAGTCAAACGATTATAGGATTGATTTACTTATGAGTCCCTCGAAAAGATGGCGGCGGTATTATAGGGAATGTC
The DNA here is from genome assembly GCA_963727805.1 of uncultured Nitrospiraceae bacterium. Classification (GTDB taxonomy): domain Bacteria; phylum Nitrospirota; class Thermodesulfovibrionia; order Thermodesulfovibrionales; family Dissulfurispiraceae; genus Fen-1308. Next base: position 1,024,703 of record CAVSHF010000005.1, on the reverse strand, counting down.
CTGCTGGTTGGTCACAGCCGTGGACAACGGTCAGCGCCATAGATAACCCGTGAATTTTGGCTACCATGGAAAAGACATCGATTGTGATGTAATAAATAGGGTAAAATAAAAAATGGACGATATTCAAAAAAAAATCTCCTTTGAAGATTTGTATATCCCGGGTTTGCCTGACACTGCTGTCCAGATCATTGCAGCTCTTGAGGACGATTTATGCTCTGTAACAAAACTGGAAGAAATTATCTATCGTGACCCTGCCCTAACTGCCGAGGTGCTGAAAATAGTGAATGCGCCGTTTTATGCGTCGGGTAAGGCCATTAGTTCCGTCGCAGATACCATCATGTTCATCGGTTTGAGCAACCTGGTAGCCTTGGTGTCTGTTGTAGCGTTAACGCATCAGTGCATGACTGGCAACATAAATAAAGACGTTATCCGCCATCTACTTGCTGTTTCAGCTGCAGCAAACGAGCTTGCTGGCCAAGTAGATGCGGCTGAGATTCGGCGGGAAGTTGCAGTCGTTGCGGGTTTGCTGCATGATATTGGCAAGTTAATACTGTTTGAGAGCCTTCCTGAAGAATATGAACGAATGAAAGATGAGGCGATTCGGAGCGGTCGCCCTTTCTCTGCTGTTGAGGAGGAAGCGCTCGGCTTTAACCACTGTGCTGTTGGGGCTGCTCTCGCAGAGCGCTGGCACCTCCCGCCGATTTACCAGTATACGCTTGAGCACCATCATGACAAGCCTATATCAGCAGGCAAACTGTCCGAATTTGATGGGCTCTGTTATCTCATACGAGTTTCAGACAAAATGGTGTTAGATGCAGGCATTGGGCTTGGGGTAACGACCGAAATGGATTTGCCGAGGCTGCTTGAAGTGCTCGGTATCAATCAGTCAGCTTATGACAGAGTTGCCAAAAATGTTGCCGGCATGAAGACGCTGCCGGTCTAGTTGCCTCTCAACAGTTTTCCCTCTCTTTGAATCGTCTGCTCAATCCAAGTAAGAATTTCCAATTGCTATAGGTACTGCATAATTATTGTTTGCAGTGCTAGCTGCGACATCATATGATATTCGATTATGCTTATCTGATGGCTGGCTGCGATTGATTCGCGAAGAGTGAGCCTCCTGGGCATTTTTGCTGCTGTTTGATTAATATACTAAAAATTTATCCCCTAATGTTAAATCGACTTAACCTATTGTATTCCCATGCAAGGCCATTTGTACGATTATAATTAATTTCCCGTCCCACAGAATCCACCAGAGGAGGGCGTATCATGGGAGGGAAAAAGGCATCGAGTAGATTATTTTGTACTGGGTTATAGCATTGCTGCTTCCTCGTTTTGTTTAGCAGGTGAGTTGATAATGAGAAGCTAACCGTTACCTTTGCCCATGAAATGGTGAGGGGATGGTATGAGATCGTCGACACGTAGGGACTGAGGGGCATGATTGACCGGAGGAATCCGATGTTACTCATTTTACCGGTAAAAGAATGGTATTATCGATTTCCCCGAGTGCTTGGTGCTTGGATAACACCCATCAATGGGTTACTTTCCTCGACATCACTCCGAGTTCCTGACGAACCTTTAGTGACGAGATTTTTAAGATTCGGACTCTAATGCACCAAAGACCCATCAGGATTAAGGATATGATCCCGGATTGGTCTGTAGAGTCATTCCCGTTCCGCTGCATAGAACGGTATAATAATCAGTATGAGTAGAATATTTACAAATGGTGATCAACTAAAAGAATGGGTGGAAGCCGCCGAAGGGATTGAACGTCGTTTTGGAATTGAAAAGGCCTTAGGGTATGTCATAGGAGAGAAATTCTATAATCTTGCCGCTTCTATTTACGAGTCACGACGTAGTATAAGAACAATTTCTGAAGAACGGAAGAAGACTTGGTACAATCCCTTGCGTGAAAGGATGTATGGGAATAGTAAGTATGTAGAGAACTTAGATGAGACCTACGAGCAGGAAAAAGAAACAATTATTGATACTGAGGCAATTCTGGGCGAATTTTCAGATTTGATCAAAGGAGCCTTCGCCCCGCATAAAATATGGCAATATTTTGAATCCAATCCCAGATTAGGAACCTTAGGACATACCGTTTCCGCTGAGCAATATTATTCCTTGATCAGTAACGGGTCAGTTGAACATACACTTGACACCGAAATTGAAGATGCCCTGATATTTGGGGAAATGCTTAAGTATTTCTAGTTGTCCTGACCGCTTTTGCTTTGACCTTGAGAATTATGACTTGATGCAGGCCTCTCAGCTCTTATTAACAGATTTGATCCACAACATACCCCCTCCGGTCATGCAGAAGTTTCTATGAACATTATGGGGTGCCGTCAGTTTCTGCTAATGCTCCTGATGACTTTATATTATCCGGTAATGCCCTATGCCCTCGAACATTACGACTATGACCAGTTTTGAACAGTTCGTCTTTTGGGGTTGCCTACACAAGCACCCTTATAATAGATGATCGTAGGCGGGACCTATTTTCTAATGTTAGCTAACCTCGACTGCCTGAAGAAAATTAACGATTAATTTGGCCACCGGGAGGGAGACAGGGTGCTTATCTGACTTGATGATATGATTGCAATAATCGACGGTGATGAGTTCGCGATCATCCCTGCGGGTTTGCCGCAGACAATGGAAAGGCAATAGCTGATCGTTGGCAAGAGAACATTCATTTGTGATCATGAGAGATTCACGTGCCATGTACGCTCAAAATGCTCTATATATGTGTGACGCTTTTATAATACTAGATTAGGCCTCAGAATTGAGTTCTTTCAGTTGGATTCATATATGGCTTAATACGCTGAATGTTATTCATCTAAAGCCGTAGGCGCCCTTGTCCTATTTTTGACTCCAATGCTGGGAGCCACTTTTGCACGCTACCTAGCCCCCGATTGACAAGGATAAAGAATCTGCTTACAGAGTAATAATTAAGAAAACTTAATTCTTTCTTAATAATTATTTCATATTAATTCTGTATTATTAAATCAGCATGGCACTGCATAGTGCGTGGGATCTATTCAAGATCATTAGTCCTAAGAGGAGGATGCAAATGAAACGGATTATCAAATTAATTGTCGCATTAGCAATTGTAGCCGTGGGTGCTACTGCAGCAAGCGCATTGCCGACCTATCTAGACACTTTTATGACTACCTATCCAGCAGCGGCTGCGACACTTGGTCAATGTCAACTGTGCCATATAGACCCGGCGGGAGGCGGTACTCGTAATGGATATGGAAACGATTTTGCAACTGCGGGTCATAGTTTTACTGCTATTGAGCAAAAGGATTCGGATGGTGATGGTTATACCAACATTGTCGAGATTCAAGCATTAACATGGCCGGGCGACGCAACGAGTCATCCAGCTGCCACAGTAGACACTATTCCGCCGACAGTGACCGCTTTTACGGTCCCGGCTACCGCAACTTCACTGACCGTATCAGGCATTAGCATCACAGCGACGGATAACGTTGGGGTGACCGGTTATCTGGTTAGTGAATCGGCCACGGCGCCAGCCGCTTCAGCAGCGGGTTGGTCCGCAACGGCCCCTACTTCATATACTGCAGCTGCCGCAGGTGCTCATACCCTTTACGCATGGGCAAAGGATGCTGCGGGTAACGTGTCAGCAAGCAGAAGCGCTTCAGTCACAATCACCCTTCCCCCTGACACCACTCCTCCTACTGTCTCAGCTTTCACTATTCCGGCAACTGCAACCTCTTTGACCATATCAATCACCAGTTTCACCGCAACGGATAACGTTGGGGTGACCGGTTATCTGGTTAGTGAATCGGCTACGGCGCCAGCCGCTTCAGCAGCGGGATGGTCCGCAACGGCCCCTACTTCATATACTGTAGCTGCCGCAGGCGCTCATACCCTATACGCATGGGCAAAGGATGCTGCGGGTAACGTCTCGACCAGTCTCAGTGCTTCTATAACCATTACCATTGACACTACGGCTCCCACAGTGACTGGATTCACTATGCCTGCCACTGCCACTTCTCTCAATGTTCCGATTACCCTTTTCACCGCCACGGACAACGTAGCAGTAACTGGATATATTGTTACAGAGACCGCAACTGCGCCTACTGCCTCCGCCGCAGGATGGTCCGCAACCGCTCCGACATCGCACACTGCCTCTGCAGCAGGCAGCAGAACCTTCTATGCCTGGGCCAAGGACGCAGCTGGTAATGTCTCTACAAGCATGAGCGCTACGGTTTCGGTAACCGCCACACAATCACATATAGGTGTATTCAGAAACGGCATGTGGTACATGGATATGAATCAAAACGGAATGTGGGATGCAAGTGTGGACACTGCTAGTCCCTTTGGAACAGCCGGAGACATACCAGTCATGGGTGATTGGGATGGCACTGGCACGAAAAAAATCGGTGTATTCAGAAACGGCATTTGGTATCTCGATATGAACGGGAATAATGCATGGGATCCGGGTGTTGATGTTGTGGTTCCCTTCGGTATGGCCGGAGATGTCCCTGTTGTTGGTGACTGGAATGGTGATGGGAAAACCAAGATCGGCGTATTCAGAAATGGTTATTGGTACCTCGATACGAACGGCAATAATGCATGGGATCCAGGTGTTGATGCGGCGATTCCTTTCGGTACAGCCGGAGACATCCCCGTTGTCGGCGACTGGAATGGTACCGGAAAGATTAAGATCGGCGTATTCAGAAATGGTTATTGGTACCTCGATACGAACGGGAACAATGAATGGGATCCAGGTGTTGATGCAACAATTCCCTTCGGTACAGCCGGGGATATCCCCGTTATCGGCGACTGGAATGGCGACGGAAAGACAAAGATTGGCGTATTCAGAAATGGTACCTGGTATGTCGATACTAACGGAAATAATATTTGGGATCCGGGGATTGATGCTGTGATGACTTTTGGAATGGCAGGGGACAAGCCAATCGTAAAATAAGCCGATTCTTTTAAGCGGAAAAGGAGGCAAAGTCTGACGAATTTGCCTCCTTTTTTATGTATTTCTTGTCCTAATCTCAGGAGATGCCTTTGCTGAAACAAATTGCCCACCCGCATAGACTTAATACATCTAAATCCCTTATAAATAAATAGCCACAAAGATATATTTGAGAAATAGTCCTGAACTTAGATAGCTAAACCGCTTGATTACTTAGAAATATTATTTAATTTCCATGTATTTCTATGACTCAATAGCTCTATTACACAAATGCTGTCCAAGAAAGGATACCTGAATTTTCAGCCTTATGATCTTAGGGTGTCAGCGGTTACTTGCTATCCAGCGACATTCTTCTGCATCGGGGACCCGCACCAAGGTAGCTCGCATACGTCGAGCCCTGCAGAAGGTCTATTGCCGGCAGATACGGCCATAGCAACAGGCTGCGGCACTTCAATACAGTTTGCCCTGAAGCTTCCCCTCTTGAAGGCCAGTCGCTCGATAGCGATAGTTTTTTATGCTTGGGCTAGAGGCTCTGAGGCAAATATATACTTTTTGTAGACGATGCTGGGGATTTCCCGACTCTGAGGGCTAGGGATCGTGGATGACGAAGGCCAAGAAATGAAAAGAAGAAGAAGGGTCCGCCCTTAACATTGTCCAGGTAGAAAATATGGTATCGTAAAAATATATGCTCCTGAGCCATTAAAAATGAGTAAAACGCTTATTTTTTTTATATAAGCAACAGGGAGAGGGGATTCTGATAGAACTAACAATTTTGTGAGTAAAGGAGAAAGTGAAGGGTCTTGTAAGAAAGACAGATGCGTTGCCAAAGGAGAGACATCCTTAGATATGAGTTTCCCCGTCGGCGAACGGCGATGCCATTCCACGGCAAAACCGTCATGTTCGTCTCCGATGACCGACAGTTCCTGAAGAGCAAGACATTGTCGCTTTATACATGAATTACTAATCCGACACCGCTGGCTGCACCCCCGATGACGGATGCAACGCAGCCTATCCGGGTAAAATAAGTCGTGCGTGGGCAGCTGAGCCAATTTGCAAAGAAAGGCTTTTAAGCACTTCCAGGAAATATTTCTCAGCAGTACAACATGCATAGCTTCTTCAAACCAATAACAGTGACATAATAATGATAGGGTACTGCAAGATGGTTATGCAGAAATTATTTCCCCACCTCTGTTAAGATGAAGACCATGGAGATCGTACTTGCCACGAGAAATAAAAAAAAGGTCGAAGAGATTCGCCGGATCCTCGACGGGATGGAAATCACGGTCTTGACCCTTGACGACTTTCCCTTATGTCCTGAAGTTGATGAAGATGAGGACTCCTTTGAAGGGAATGCAATAAGAAAAGCTGTTGCAATATCGAAATGTACTGGGAAGATGGCGGTATCCGATGACTCGGGGCTTGAGGTCTATGCGCTGAACGGCGCGCCCGGCGTAAGATCAGCGCGATATGCCGGCACGATTGCCGATGATAAGACCAATAATAGCAAATTGCTTTTTGACATGAAAGACCTGCTTCCAGAAAAGAGAGGAGGCCGGTTTGTCTGCGTGATTGCGCTGGTTTGCCCTAATGGCGAAATATATACATTTAATGGTACCATCGAAGGGCGAATCGGTGAATATCCCATCGGAACAATGGGATTTGGTTATGACCCTGTTTTCTACCCAACAGGCCTTAAAAAAACCTTCGGACAGATGGGGCCGGAAGAAAAAGATGCTCTCAGTCACCGTAATGAGGCACTTAAAAAGCTCAAAGCTCACATAAAAAGTCATTTATATTAGTCACTTGCATTATTTATAAGGAAAACTAATCTTCTGATTATAATTTTAAAATTGATTTTCAAATTTCCCACTGTTTAACGTATATACCGCAATTACTATCCTTATAAATTTGGAGGTCTCTGAATGAGAATCGTTCTTCTCGGTGCGCCAGGTGCCGGAAAAGGTACACAAGCAAAGAAGTTAGTTGAAAAGTATGGTACCCCACAGGTCTCGACAGGAGACCTTTTGAGGGCAGCTGTGGCGTCCGGTACGGCGCTTGGTAAGGAAGCAAAATCATTTATGGATAAGGGTGAACTCGTCCCGGATAGAGTCGTTCTCGGCATGGTCGAAGAAAGGCTGAAACAGGATGACTGTAAGAAAGGCTATATCCTCGATGGGTTCCCGAGGAATACATCGCAGGCAGAGGCTCTCGACAAGATGTTGGCAGCGCTCAAAATGTCGCTTGATGCAGCTCTTAGCGTTGACGTCCCCTTTGAGGACCTTATGAAAAGGCTTACCGGAAGGAGGACCTGCAAGGCTTGCGGACAGATGTACAACATATATTCCTCTGCGTCAAAAAAGGAAGGTGTCTGCGATAAGTGCGGTGGCGCGCTGTTCCAGAGGGATGATGACAAAGAAGAAACGATCAAGAAGCGCCTTGAGGTATACACCGCCTCCACCGCTCCACTAATCGATTATTACAACAAGAAGGGTATTGTAAAATCGGTTGCCGGTACCGGCAGCATCGACGATATATTCAAACAAGTATGCAGCAAGCTAGGACTCAGTTAATCTCTGAATTTCAAGCTTTGTCTTGAAGAGTAACAATAAAGAGGAGGATATTTTATATGGCATTAGTAAATCCCCATGGTAAAGAAAAGAAACTTAAACCGCTGCTGCTAACTGGTGCGGCACTCGAGGCCGAGAAGAAAAAAGCTGCGGGACTCAAGAAGATCAACATAAGCTCACGCGAAACCGGCGACCTCATCATGATGGGTATTGGCGGCTTCACCCCACTCACTGGCTTTATGACCAAAGCTGACTGGAAAGGCGTCTGCGCCGAGTTCAAGATGGCCGATGGCACCTTCTGGCCGATCCCGATTACTGTTTCATGCTCCAAGGCTGATGCCGACGGCATCAAAGAAGGCCAAGAGATTGCACTCTTCTCTGATGAGTTTAACGAGATCATGGCGACCATGAAGGTCACCGAGAAGTACACCATCGACAAAGCTTATGAGTGCAAAGAGATCTATAAGACCACCGAAGTCGAGCATCCTGGCGTCAAGATGGTTATGGACCAGGCAGAGGTCAACCTTGCAGGACCGGTCAAGGTCATAAGCGAAGGCACCTTCCCGACCGAGTATCCGACCATCTATCAGCGTCCGGCTGAAACTAGAAAATCTTTTGAAGAAAAGGGCTGGAGCCGGGTTGCAGCATTCCAGACCAGGAACCCGATGCACCGTTCACATGAGTTTCTTGCAAAGATCGCAGTTGAAGTCTGCGACGGCGTTTACATTCACATGCTTCTGGGCAAACTCAAACCGGGGGACATTCCTTCTGATGTCCGGCAGAAATGCATCGATGTCCTTGTCGAAAAGTACTTTGTGAAAAACACCGTCCAGGTTGGCGGGTATCCGCTCGATATGCGTTATGCCGGTCCGAGAGAGGCGTTGCTTCACGCTCTCTTCAGGCAGAATTACGGCTGCAGCCATCTCATCGTCGGCCGTGACCATGCAGGCGTTGGCGAGTACTACGGCCCGTTCGATGCGCAGAAGATATTCGACGTCATCCCGAAAGATGCGCTTGAGACCAAGGCGCTGAACATCGACTGGACCTTCTATTGCGACAAGTGCGAAGGCATGGCGTCGATGAAGACCTGTCCGCATGGCAAAGACGATCGGATTATGCTCAGTGGAACCAAGTTGAGGAAGATGCTTTCAGAGGGCGAAGAGGTTACGCCGAAGTTCAGCCGAATCGAGGTTCTCAATATCCTCAGAGAGTATTATGCCGGGCTCACCGAAAAGGTAGAGATTAAGTTGCACAAGTACGCCGAAGGAGAGAAAAAATAATATTGAAACATCAGGCTAGGGGGGAAGCCGCCGTGATCAGGATAATCAGGCTGTTTCCTATGGCTATAATGAAAGGAGGTGTCCGGAAAGGTTAGAGATAGCAGGGGTTCGGCGCCATTTCTTAAATGTATTAAGGCTTAAATCACTCATAACACAACAAGGAGGTTGCATAATGCCAAGTTTCGTAATTACTGAGAAGTGTGACGGTTGCAAGGCTCAGGACAAGACAGCCTGTCAGTACATCTGTCCGAATGACCTCATGGCTCTTGATAGGGGCATCATGAAGGCATTCAATCAGGAACCCGAGCAGTGCTGGGAGTGCTACAACTGTGTAAAGATTTGCCCTCAGCAGGCGATTGAAGTGAGAGGCTACCAGGATTTCGTTCCGCTAGGTGGTAGCGTTATCCCGATGAGAGGCACTGACTCGATCATGTGGACCGTGAAATTCAGGAACGGGTCTCTTAAGAGATTCAAATTCCCCATCAGGACAACTCCTGAAGGCTCGATCGATCCCTATACAGGGAAACCGGAGGCCGATTTCGCAACCATCAAACAGCCGGGATTCTTCAATGCTCCGGCGAAGAAAGACTAAGGTAAGGGGGAAAGAACTATGGAAAAAGAGACCTGTACATTTTCATTTTGCCAGAAGCCGGAAGTCATTGAAGTTGAGACCGACCTGCTGCTGATCGGCGGCGGTATGGCTTGCTGCGGCGCAGCCTTTGAAGCATCCCGCTGGGCGACCCCAAAGGGGTTAAAGGTTACCATGGTTGATAAGGCTGCCACTGACAGAAGCGGCGCCGTGGCCATGGGATTGTCTGCCATCAACACCTATCTTGGTGAGAATAAATGCGCAGACTATGTTAAATATGTAAGAGCCGATTTGATGGGTATTGTCAGGGAAGACCTTATTTATGACCTTGGAAGGCACGTTGACGATTCAGTCCATCTATTCGAGGAGTGGGGACTTCCAATCTGGAAAAAGGCCGACGACGGCTTCTCACTCGACGGGTTCCAGGCGCAGGAAGCAGGCAAGGCCATGCTGAAAGACGGCGGCGTTCCTGTCCGTTCTGGCAAATGGCAGATCATGATCAACGGCGAATCCTACAAGGTCGTTGTAGCCGAAGCAGCAAAGGCAGCCCTCGAAGTAAACAGGAAAGCCACCGGCGTTGCCCAGAACCATTATGAGAGAGTCTTCATCGTTAAGCTCTACAAAGATGCCAATGATCCGAAACGGGTTGCCGCAGCCGCCGGATTTAGCGTCAGAGAGAACAAGATATATCTATTCAAGGCCAAGGCGATGATCAACGCCGCTGGTGGTGCAGTTAACTGTTTCAGGCCGAGATCGGTTGCAGAAGGCCAGGGTCGTGCATGGTATCCTGTATGGAACTCCGGTTCAGGTTATGCCCTCGGCATGCAGGCCGGTGCAGAGCTGACCTTGATGGAAAACAGGTTCGTACCGGCCAGGTTCAAGGACGGATACGGTCCGGTCGGCGCATGGTTCCTTTTCTTTAAGGCCAAAGCGACGAACTCCCTCGGCGAAGACTATTGCGTAGGCGAGAACTTTGAAGAGACCAAGAAGCTTTACAGCCCCTATGCTGAGAAGCTCGGAACCGCCATCAGAAACCACATGATGATGATGGATATGAAAAAAGGCAAAGGCCCGATCCTCATGAGGACCCACGATGCTATGGCCGAGCTTGCCACGAAGATGGACGCCAAGAGGATCAAACACCTTGAGGCAGAAGCATGGGAAGACTTCCTCGATATGTGTATCGGCCAAGCTGTTCTCTGGGCATCCAAGAACGTTGAGCCGGACAAGGAGCCTTCTGAAATCATGCCGACTGAGCCATACCTTCTCGGCTCGCACGCAGGTTGCGCAGGTTTCTGGTGCAGCGGCCCCGGCGACATACCGGGCACACCCAAAGAATGGTCATGGGGCTATAACAGGATGTCGACCGTTCCGGGCCTCTTCATGGCCGGCGACGTTGTCGGTGCTTCCGGCCACAAGTTCTCCTCAGGCTCTCATGCCGAAGGAAGAATGGCTGCAAAGGCAGCAATTGCCTTTATCCTCGACAACGCTTCTTACAAACCGGTAATCAAGGCGACCAACGACGAAATCGCCGGAGAGCTCTATCTCCCTTATGAGGTCTACGAGAAATACAAAGTATACTCGACTGACCCTACTATTAACCCGAACTACATCAAGCCCAAGATGCTTCAGGCAAGACTTCAGAAGATCTCTGATGAGTACTTTGGCGGTATCAGCACTTGGTACATGACCTCCAAGACGATGCTCGACACGGGCCTGAAAGCACTTGAGATGCTCAAAGAGGATGCCAACAAGATGGCGGCGGCAAACCTTCACGAGCTCATGAGATGCTGGGAGAACTACCACAGAATCCTTTCCGTCGAGGCACATGCAAGGCATATGCTCTTCAGGGAAGAGTCCAGGTATCCTGGCTACTACTACAGAGGCGACTTCCTCGCAATCAATGACAAAGACTGGAAGTGCTTTGTTAACTCCACCTACAACGCCGAAGCAAACACATGGGAAATCAAGAAAGTTCCGTACAAAGAGCTGTTTGCCTAGTTGACTTCCGGGGAGGGGCTGAAAAGCCCCTCCTATTTTTCCCTAATTAGTTCTCAAAGCAGGGAATGCCACGCAATCCCTTGCGGAAGTGTTTCATGCTGTGAGAATTAATCGTCTTAATAACCATTGTTAAAGGAGGAACGGCATGTCGGAGTCGAGTGAAAAAGCCAATCGTATATTAGTGATTGGCGGCGGATTCAGCGGTTTGACGGCTGCGGTCGAGGCTGCGGAAACAGGGGCCCAGGTGACCATCGTCGAAAAGAACCCCTATCTCGGCGGTAGGGTTGCGCAGCTCAATAAATATTTTCCCAAGCTGTGCCCGCCAGCCTGCGGTCTTGAGATAAATTTTCGAAGGATCAGAGAGAACGCAAACATAACTTTCTACACCATGGCCGAAGTGCAGGAGTTGAAAGGAGGCCCCGGCAACTATGACGTAACGGTTAAGGTCGATCCGCGGTATGTGAACGATAATTGCACGGCCTGCAATGCCTGCGCTGAAGCATGTCCAGCGGAAAGAGTGAATGAATTCAATTTCGGAATGGACAGGATCAAGGCTGCTTATCTTCCGTATAATCAGGCATTCCCCCAGAAATATGTTATAGATGACAAGCACTGCTCCGGAGATTGTGGAAAGGCTTGTCAGGATGCATGTAAATACAACGCTATCGATTTAACCATGAAGGCTGAGACGATCAACCTCAAGGTGGATGCTGTAATTGTTGCAACCGGATGGAAGCCGTACGATGCCGCCAAGATAGACAACCTCAATTTTGGCAAGGTAAAAAATGTGATCACCAACATGATGATGGAACGTCTAGCATCTCCTGGAGGGCCGACTAGCGGTAAAATAGTAAGGCCTTCTGACGGGAAGCCTGTGCAGTCGATAGTTTTTGTCCAGTGCGCCGGAAGCAGGGACGAGAACCACCTGGCCTTCTGCTCATATATTTGCTGTATGGCATCACTAAAGCAGACTCTTTATCTGAGGGAGCAGAATCCTGAATCAAAAGCGAGCATTTTTTATATTGATATAAGGACGCCCGGCAGGTACGAGAAGTTTTACGTGCAAGTTAAAGACGATCCCAATGTTACCTTCATAAAAGGAAAAGTTGCAAAGATTGAGCAAGATCCGGGCTCAGACGATGTTATCGTTGAGGCCGAAGATATGCTTACCGGCGAAAAGATCCGGACAAAGGCAGACATGGTTGTCCTCGCCACCGGAATGGAACCAGCATCGAAAATTCAGGGGGCCTCTTATACCGATGAAGGCTTTGCTCTCGTGGGCGCGGGAATGTTTGCTGCAGGATGCGCAAAGAATCCCCTCGACGTGGCCAAGTCGGCGCAGGATGCCACAGGGGCAGTCATGAAGGCCCTGCAGACCGGGAAGGGGAGGTAATTCGAGATGGATAAGAAATACGCACTTTATATATGCACAGGTTGCTCGATCGGAGAATCCGTAAATGTCGAGAAGATGACCACTATCGCGAAAAATTCCCTCAAGATCCCGGTCATCAAAAGCCACTTCGCTCTTTGCGGAAATGAGGGCATCGAGCTGATAAAGAACGATATCGCAGCCGAGGGAGTCAATACTCTGGTGCTGGCTGCCTGCTCGCCTCGCGTGAAATTCGAGGAGTTCGATTTTCCGGGCTGCATCGTCGAGCGAGTTCCGATTCGCGAACTGGCCGTTTGGACCCAGGAAGCGGGTTCACCCGAGGCGCAATCGGCTGCTGAAGATTACATAAAGATGAGTTACATAAAGACCCAAAAAGGAGATCTCCCCGAGCCGTACAAAATGGAGACTGTAAAGACGATACTTGTTATCGGCGGCGGCGTCTCTGGAATGAAGGCTGCTTTGGATGCTGCCAGTATGGGATACCAGGTTTCTCTTGTCGAAAAAGAGGCCAATCTCGGCGGTTTCGCCAACAAGCTCTATAAAAAGATCCCGACCTCCGACTACTATAAGGAACCCCTCATTGTCGATACAAATATCGACGAGATGATCAAAGAGGTCGAGACCAATCCCAATATCAAGGTCTATAAATCTTCAAAGGTCGAAAAGAGCGACGGTATGCCGGGCGCTTTCGATGTGACAATCTCCACCGGCGATAAAACAGAGACGATCAAAATCGGATCGATCATCCTAGCTGCCGGATGGAAACCCTATGATGCAAAAAAGCTCGGACATTTGGGATATGGCAAGCTCAAGAATGTCGTTACGAACATCCAATTCGAAGAGATCGCTAAGAAGGGTAAGATTCTGAGACCCTCGGACAACAGGCCTGCAAAAAAGGTCGCCTTTATTCAGTGCGCCGGGCAGAGAGACCCGAATCACCTTCCGTATTGTTCTGCGATGTGCTGCGCAACCTCTCTCAAACAAGCCAAGTATGTGCGCCAGGATGATGATGCTGTTGCGATGATCCTTTATAAAGACATCCGGACACCCGGAAGGCTTGAATACTACTACAAGGAAGCCCAGAACGATCCCGGTATCATGCTCACCAAGTGCGAAGTGAAAGGGATGACCGAAGCTGCCTATGACAATGTCTACATCGAGATGCAGGAATCCCTCTTGGGCGATGTTACCGTAGAGGCTGACCTCGTGGTGCTGGCAACAGGCATGGTACCTGCCACTCTCGAGGACCCTGTTTTGAATCTCGGTTACCGGCAGGGGCCGGGCCTTCCCGATCTTGATCTCTTCAACGGCTTTGCCGATTCAAACTTTATCTGCTTCCAGTATGAGACGCGCAGGACCGGCGTGTATGCTGCTGGTGCGGTACGGCAGCCCATGAATATGGCTGAGGCACAGGAAGATGCATCTGGCGCTGCTCTCAAAGCGATACAGTCCAATGAACATGTGGCTGTCGGTATGGCAGTCCATCCAAGGGCGTGGGACCTCACATATCCCGACCCATTTATGACGAAATGTACGTCTTGCAAGCGCTGTACTGAGGAATGCCCCTTTGGAGCCATCGACGAGGATGAGAAAGGCACTCCATTTTATAAGATCGGTCGCTGCCGGAGATGCGGCACCTGCATGGGGGCCTGTCCTGAAAGGATAGTTTCCTTCAAGGACTTCCATGTAGATATGATCGGGGCGATGCTGAAGTCCGTCTCTATTCCCCGTGACGAAGAGCAACCGAGGATCATTGTTATGTGCTGCGAAAACGATGCCTATCCAGCGCTCGATACAGCGGCACTTCAGCACCAGAAGATAGATACTGCCGTACGTTTTATCCAGCTCAGGTGCCTCGGTTCTATGAACCTGGTCTGGATCGCTGATGCTTTCTCTCGAGGCATCGACGGCATGCTCGTGCTGGGATGTAAGTATGGTGAGAATTATCAGTGCCACATGGCAAAGGGCAGCGAACTTGCGAACTATCGTTTTGGCAAAGTCCGTGAGACCCTGGACAAGTTACAACTCGAAGCCGACAGGGTAGCACTGGTACAGATAGCCATAGATGAATACGGCAATTTGCCACAGATAATTACTGACTTCGTGGATAAGGTCAAGGTAATCGGACCTAATCCATTCAAATAAGGTTTCTTTAGGAGGGATAGATACATGGCTGAACAGATAGTAAGTCCCGATCTGAATTTTGTCAAAGAAGTTATTGCGGCCGGCGCTGATTCGCTGAAGAAGTGTTATCAGTGCTCAACCTGCACCGTCGTTTGCGAAGTCACCCAGGATAAGAAGCCTTTCCCCCGGAAGGAGATGCTGCATGCCCAGTGGGGGATGAAGGACCAGCTAATGACCAACCCTGACATATGGCTATGTCATCAGTGCAGCGATTGCACTGCCTACTGTCCGAGGGGGGCGAAGCCGGGCGAGGTTCTCGGCGCTGTAAGGAAGGTGGCCATTAAGGAATATTCGGCGCCTCGTTTCTTGGCTGAATTGACAGCGGACCCTAAGTATATGCTTCTGCTCTTTGCAATCCCGATAGTGATCTTCCTCGGGATACTCGGTGCCATTGGGCATCTGGACCTGAGTGCGATAGAGTTGAATTCTGACGGTAAGATCGCTTTTCCTGAGTTCATCCCAGACATCTATGTCGACATCGTTATGGTACCGACCGCAGCCTTCGCAGCTCTAGTCTTTGTCCTGGGCATTACCAGGTATTGGTCGGCAATGGCAGCGGGTATGGGCGGAGTTGCTGGAGGAGATCTGTTTGCGAGCATAAAAGATACGCTCATCGATATCTTTACTCACAAGAAGTTCAGCCTCTGCGGTGTCTCAAAGGAAAGGAAAGTTTCTCACCTGCTCGTTTTCTATTCCTTTATAGGGTTGGCGATCACAACCTCTCTTGGTGTTTTCTATGTTTACGGACTCAAGTGGGAGATGCCGTATCCACAGACCAACATCCTTAAGATTATCGGTAATTCGAGCGCCATAGGCCTACTCGTGGGCATCACGTATATGATCACCAACCGAATGAAAAACCAGGCAAAGTCCGGGATTGGAAGCTATTTCGATTGGTTTTTGATCGCTGTTATTTCTGGCGTGTGCGTGACAGGAATACTTGCCGAGGTCGTCAGACTTGCAAATGCAGCGGTATTTGCCTATATAATGTATTTCGCTCATTTGGTGTTTATCTTCGTTCTTTTTGCTTATGCACCCTTTTCGAAGATGGCACATATGGTTTACAGGACTATGGCGATGGTTTTTGCGCGCCATGCCGGCAGGGAATGATAAATTAGCGAGTTTTAGAAGTTTACTTATAAATGGCTCGCTCTTCGGGTGAGCGAAAGTATATTGAAGGAGGTGAAGGGGGGGACAGGTAAATCAGTATTGCAACTGTCTTAGTAGCAGGATCACAAGAAGTAACAAAATCATAAGGAGGATAAAAAAGGGATGTCACCAATAGTTATTTTTGCCCTTATTTGCGGTGCATTAGGAATTGTTTATTCATTTGTTACCAAATCATGGGTACGTAGTCAGCCGACCGGATCTCAGAAAATGATCGAGATCTCCGATGCAGTCAAGGAAGGCGCACAAGCGTTTCTTGCCAGAGAGTACAAGACCGTTGCAATGGTTGCTGTCGTAATGTTTGTTCTTCTCTTTGTTTCACTTGGCATGTGGACAGCACTTGGATTCATTATTGGTACTGCCGGCTCCGCGTTCGCAGGATACTTCGGCATGGTAGTTTGCGTTATGTCGAACGTACGCACCGCGGAAGCTGCCAAGAAAGGACTTGGGCCAGCCCTTTCGGTTGCATTCAAGGGCGGTTCTGTTACCGGCGTTATGGTCGTTGGCCTCGCCCTGCTCGGCCTCGCCATCTTCTATACGGTTGCCAAAGGGGCAGTTGACGTTGACACAGCGTTCCATGCACTGATCGGCCTTGGCTTCGGCTGCTCTCTCATGAGCGTCTTTGCCCGTATCGCCGGCGGCATTTATACCAAGGCTGCTGACGTCGGCGCCGACCTAGTCGGTAAGGTCGAAGCAGGCATTCCCGAAGACGATCCGCGCAACCCTGCTGTTATCGCTGACAACGTCGGTGACAACGTCGGTGACTGCGCCGGTATGGCAGCTGACTTGTATGAAACCTATACCGTTACACTCGTTGCAGCAATGCTGCTCGCAAAGACCGTCTTTGGCGCAGGAAGTCTCTGGGTTGAGTTTCCGATGATGCTCGGCGGTATCTCAATTATCGCCTCGATTATCGGAACGTACGCCGTCAGAATGGGTAAGAACAGCGAGTACATCATGGGCGCGCTCTACAAGGGATTGGCGGTTGCTGGTGTCCTGGCAGCTGTCGTATTCTATTTCGCAACAACATGGTTCTTCACTCTCATCCCGGTGGGGGAACAGGTAATGAGCGTTAGCAGGGTATTTTTTACTGCAGTTATCGGTCTGGTTCTCACCGGTCTCATAGTCTGGATCACTGAGTACTACACCGCGAAGGACTACCGTCCAGTACAGATTATTGCTAAGGCATCTCTTACCGGCCACGGCACGAATGTTATCGCCGGTCTCGCTATGAGTATGGAAGCGACTGCGCTTCCTGCCCTTACGATCGTTGCATCTATTCTTGGGGCCTACTACCTAGGCCACGGTTTTGACGGTAACCCGGGAGTCGGTCTTTTTGCTATAGCACTCTCAGCTGTCTCGATGCTCTCGATGACAGGTATTGTTGTTGCGATTGACTCTTATGGTCCGATCACGGACAACGCCGGCGGTATTGCTGAAATGGCACACCTCCCGGAGAGCGTTCGTGCAATCACCGACCCTCTCGACGCAGTCGGCAACACCACCAAGGCTGTTACGAAGGGCTATGCTATCGGCTCTGCGGCACTTGCAGCACTCGTTCTGTTTGCCGAGTATTCACGTTCGTTCCCGGGCGCTATCATGTTCGACCTGTCGAACCCGATGATCATCGCCGGTCTCTTCCTCGGCGGCCTTATCCCGTACTATTACGGCGGCCTGCTCATGCTGGCGGTCGGTAGGGCTGCTGGCGGCGTTGTTGTCGAGGTTCGCAGACAGTTCCGCGAGATCCCGGGCATTATGGAAGGCACCGGAAAGCCGGAATACGGAAAGTGCGTTGATATCGTAACCAAGTCTGCCATCAAGGAGATGATGTTGCCTGCGCTGATTCCGGTTATAGCACCGATCCTTGTCGGCTTTATCCTTGGCAAGGAAGCACTCGGCGGCATGCTCATCGGCTGTATCCTTACTGGTCTCTTCCAGGCCATCGCCATGACAAGTGGCGGCGGCGCGTGGGACAACGGCAAGAAAGCCTTTGAAGATGGCGTCACCGATGACAAGGGTGTTCTGCATAAGAAAGGCAGTGATGGACATAAAGCTGCTGTTACGGGTGACACCGTCGGAGATCCTTACAAGGACACCGCAGGCCCGGCTATCAACCCGATGATCAAGGTTATCAACATCGTAGCTCTGCTGATTGCTCCGATCTTGATCAAGTATGGTAGATAGTTTTTAAGTATCGCAAAACCGGCAGGGGTTTTCTCCTGCCGGTTTTTTTTGTTTTGTCTTTTGCTTACTTTTCTCCACCGGAACAATTATAATAAAAGTCATGCTTTTGAAGGAACATGTATCATCATGCATGAATAAATCCTGTTTGATCCTGCTCGTCTTTGCCATTGTGCTCTTCGTATCGCTGTTCCGGCTGGGATCCGTACTGCTGTTCGATGTCGACGAGGCTGTATTTGCCGAGGCGACGAAAGAGATGGTCCAGAGCGGAGACTATATAACCACGACCTATAACGGTGATGTCCGGTATGACAAGCCAATATTCTTTTATTGGATGATGGCCCTTTCATACAAGGCCTTCGGTATCAATGAATTCGGCGCGAGGTTTCCGTCGGCATTTGCCGGATGCCTGCTGGCTGCGGCCCTCTTCTTTTTCGTCAGGCATTTTTTAGGCGTGTCGAAAGCCATATATGCTGTGCTGTCGATGGTGCTGAGCACATATTACTTTATCTATTCCCGTTCTGCGGTTACCGACATGGTTTTGACACTCTTTATTACGCTGTCATTATTCTGCTTTTATCTTTCACTTAAGCATGACAGACGCTTTATTTATGGCTTCTACTCATTTTCGGCATTGGCGTTTCTTACCAAGGGGCTTATCGGGATCATCTTCCCGGCTGCCATAGCGCTCATTTTCCTTCTCGTGACAGAGGGTATCGGCGGAGTCAGGAAGATGCTTCATTTCAAGGCGGCTGTTCTCTTCCTGGTAATCGGCGTGCCGTGGTACGCAGCCGAGTATGATATTCAGGGTAACGAATTTGTCGAGCAGTTTTTCTTAAAACATCATTTCAAGAGATATACCGAGGTCATATCTGGGCATAAAGGTCCTTTCTATTATTATTTCGCAGCTCTTATTGTGGGCCTTTTCCCATGGGTTGCATTCCTACCCGCTGGCATCAGTAAGCTATTCAAAGACAGAGACTCGCTGCTTCTTTTTTCTGGTATATGGCTAGCCTTTATCGTATTCTTCTTTTCTTTTGCAACGACCAAGCTCCCCGACTATATTCTCTCCGCGGTCCCAGCTGCAGCGATACTCATTGCCTCAGGCATGACAGAAGACGGCATGCGGTGGAAGCGTTCGGCCTGGGGCTTCATTGGGATGGTTACGGCCGCTGCAGGATTGGCCTTTGTTTTTTTACCACCCTATCTTTCACAAAAGGGGATTACTGCGACAGGCTGGATGTCGATTGTTGCTGTTATTGTGCTGGCGATGGCTGCCTTGTGTTTCTATGTCGTCTTTACGGCGCGGCCTCTGTACGGAGTGATGTCCACAGTTATGTTCATCTTTCTGATGACTCTGGTGGTAACGGTGCTGCCCATGGCGAGCGACTATCTTCAGGGCGCCCTGTACAAATACAGCATGTATGGAAAAGTAAAAGCACACGATGATGAGCGTATTATCGCATATGGCCTCAATAAGCCTAGCATAGTCTTCTATTCGGGGCATAAAGTTGCCATGGCCGGTGGAATCGACACACTTCAGAAACTCATCGCAGAAGGCAAGGGACGAATAGTCATTGCCAAAGCAAAAGATGCCGAACGGTTGAAGCAGTTCGGCCTGATCGTTTGCGATACGGATAAGGAATATGTGCTCCTTGAAAGAGAATAAGATACTTATTTCTATCGCTATATTAACGCCTTTTGTTCTATTTTATTGTGACGAGCAAGTGCTCACATGGGTGAGATTTTTTCACGATGCCCACCCTGATTTCGACCGCATACTGAGAGCGGTCGACCGCGTAATGTATTATGCGGCTCACGGAACGACTATGATCGCGGGTGCATTTCTGTTTTGTCTGTTCGGCAGATATGTCAATCGGAGATTTTACAAAGCAGGGAAGTCCATTCTTGTCGGCCTGATCGTTTCGGGTCTAAGCGTCCAGATATTCAAGCACATTATCGGCAGGGCCAGACCCAGAGTATCCGACAGCCTGGTCATAATCGGACCTTCATTGATGGGCGGATATGACTCTTTCCCTTCAGGGCATAGTGCCATGGCCTTCTGTCTGGCGGCTATTCTCTCGCGCTACTATCCGAGTTATTGGATTCTATTTTATTTTTTTGCTGCGGTTGAAGGCCTCGCCAGGATCGACGGGACCTCTCATTTTCCTGCCGATGTGATGGCTGGTGCGATTGTCGGTATCGTAGTTGCAAAAGTGCTGGAAATAAGAATGCTCGATCCGGGAAAAGGGTTAGGCGCCGGTGATCATACCAAATCTTGATAAGTTTGCTGCTTATTAAGTATAATAATAATTCAAAATTCACCGTGAGGAGGCACTACATTGAAAGAGAAGATACATCCCAATTATAAAGAGAGCAAGGTGTCCTGCGCATGTGGAGAGGCTTTCGTGACTCGCTCGACCATGAATGCAATCAAGGTAGACATCTGCTCGAAATGCCATCCCTTCTTCACCGGCCGCGAGAAGATCCTCGACGCTGAGGGCAGGGTAGAGAAGTTCAAGAAGAAATACGCGAAAAAGTAGCTGAGTAAATAAGTTTCAGGGTTAGGGATTAGAGAACCTCTAAATTCTAACCCTTTTTTATTGGTAAAAAGACCCCATAGATTAAAAGGATAAAATAGATAATGAAAACAGTAGGTGGTCAGGCGGTTATCGAAGGGGTGATGATGAAGTCCACCTCGGGATGGAGCGTTGCGGTGCGCGACCCTAAGGGGGAGATCAACTTCAAGACCGTCAGGACGAAGAAAACGTATCCGCTCTTCAAACTTCCCTTTGTCAGGGGGGCGGTGGCGCTGCTGCAAGCACTTATAATAGGCATTAAAGCGATAGAATTTTCAGGCAGTGTCGCTTATCGGGAGGGAGACGATATAAGCGAAAAACCTCTCAGCACCTGGAGTATTGGCTTGTCCATCGGCGCAGCACTTGTCGTGGCCATTGCACTTTTCAAATTCCTTCCCCTGCTCGTTGCGACCCTTATCGGGAATGTTTATGAAGAAGTTGCAAAGAGTTCCCTTCTCTTCAATGCGGTTGACGGCATAACCAGAGTCTGCATTTTCCTCTTATATGTTTATGCAATCGGTTTTTGGAAGGAGATGAAAAGGATATTTGAATACCATGGTGCTGAGCATAAGGTCATCTATGCCTTTGAGGCGGGAGAGGAATGCACGGTCGAAAATGCGCGCAAATATAAACCATACCATCCTCGCTGTGGCACGAGCTTTCTGTTAATAGTTATGATTATTAGCATCATCACTTTCATGTTCATACCCCAGGACTGGGGTTTTCTGCAGAAACTTATTGCCAGGATATTTCTGCTTCCAGTCCTTGCGGGAGTTTCATTTGAGGTTCTGAAGCTTACGGCACGACTAAAAGACCATCCAGCGATGGGGGTCATTATCCTTCCCGGTCTCCTTCTGCAGAGGATGACCGCCAAAGAGCCCGATGATTCACAGATCGAAGTGGCTATTGCGGCCCTGAACGAGGTTTTAAAGATGGAGGAATCAATAAAAGAGGGATGCGGGCAATGTTAGAGAAGCTTTTATCGATAGAGCAAAAATATGAAGAGATCACAGCGACACTTATGAAGCCCGAGGTGCTTTCCAATAACCTTGAATACCAGAAGCATTCAAAGGAGCAGTCTGACCTCCGGCCCATCTGCGAGAAGATCCAGGACTATAAAAGGGTGCTGAGTGAGATTCAAGACGCTGAGGAGTTGACCAAGGGCGGTGACAGCGACATTAGGGAACTGGCCCAGCAGGAGCTTGAAGAGCTGAAAAAGAGAAAGCCGAACCTTGAAGCCGAGCTTAAACTGATGCTTCTGCCTAAGGACCCCAGAGACGACAGGAACGTTATCCTCGAAATTAGGGGAGGGACTGGGGGAGAAGAGGCTGCCCTTTTTGCCGCTTCCCTTTTTAGGATGTATTCAAAATATTCTGAGGCCCGACGATGGAAAATTGAGGTGATCGACTCGAACCCCACCGGGCTTGGAGGGCTGAAAGAGATCGTCGCCAGCATCATCGGTAAAGGCGCGTACAGCCGACTCAAGTACGAAAGTGGAGTTCACCGCGTGCAGCGAGTGCCGTCGACTGAAGCCTCGGGACGTATCCATACATCAGCTGCCACTGTGGCGGTCCTTCCTGAAGCTGAGGATGTGGATATCAGGGTCGAAGAGAAAGACCTCCGTGTGGATACCTTCTGCGCCTCGGGGCCCGGCGGCCAAGGCGTCAATACTACCTATTCGGCGGTGCGTATTACCCACATCCCGACCAATACGGTCGTGCAGTGCCAGGACGAACGTTCCCAGATCAAGAACCGCGAGAAGGCGATGAAAGTACTTAGGTCGAGACTGTTTGAGATCGAGACCGAGAAGAAGGATAAAGAGCGCGCAGCAGAGCGTAAGACGCAGGTGGGCAGCGGTGATCGGAGCGAGCGTATCCGCACCTATAATTATCCGCAGAACAGGGTGACGGACCATCGCATCGGCCTTACACTCCATCGACTCGAACAAGTATTGGAAGGGGACCTCGATGAGATGATCGATGCTCTGAGCACACATTATCAGACGGAGAAGCTTAAAGAGCTGTGACGGCTTTAGCCAAGCTGAAGGAACTTTCACTGCTTTTTAAAAGAGAAGGCATCGAAGACCATGCTAGAGAAGCAGCCACCCTCCTTACCGAAACCCTTAGTATAGATAAAGCAGCTCTTCATGCCAGTACCTTTGAGATCGATGAAAAAATCTCTCAAGAACTCGATTTGTTTGCTGAGAGACGCATTCAGGGCGAGCCCCTACACTACATCATCGGCCATGTCGACTTTTTCGGACTGAGAATAGATGTCGGTAAAGGCGTCCTCATTCCGAGACCCGAGACCGAGCTAATGGTCGAAGAAGCAATAAGATTGATAACAGCACGAGACGGAAGCCTTGTAGTCCTTGACCTTTGCACGGGGAGTGGATGTATCGCTCTTACCCTCGCAAAGGAAATTCAGCGTGCTGTTGTGCTCGGAATCGACAGGTCTGAAAAGGCGCTTTCTTATGCGCTCAGAAACGCTCAGTGTAATGGCATCGGGAATGCCGTTTTCATTAAAGGAGATCTCTTCAATCCGCTTAGCGCTGATGCACGATTCGACTGCATTATCTCGAACCCTCCCTATATCAGAACAAATGACATCTCCAGACTTCAGAAGGAGATTGGCTATGAACCTATTGAGGCGCTCGATGGCGGCGAAGATGGCCTCGATTTTTATCGCAGGATAATGGATAAAGCTCCACGCCACCTCAAAAAAAACAGCTTTGTTATCCTTGAAATCGGCTTTGATCAGGCGGACTGTATCCGGCGACTTGCCGCACAGCATGGGTTCAAGAATATCAGCTTCGTGAAGGACTACGCCGGCATTGAGAGGATCTTTATCGGTGAAGGCCTGTAATTGCGATCCTTCAATATTTTCCAATCAAAACAGCGTAGCCCGTGAAAACGAGTAACACCAGTACATGCAGGGCGTAATAATTCATTTTCGGGATAACGTCTTCGAAGTCGCGTGTATTGAAAAGATGGAGCACATAGCTGCCAGAGATTGCTCCGATCCCAAGCGACGCCATACATATCCATTCGATAACGGGCTGGGAGATCGAAAATTGCAGTTGCTCCAGACTGAATCCGAACTGTCTGCCGAATGTGGGCAGGACATTCCCCATGTTTGCAAGGAAGTAATCGAGGCGGTAGGCCAATTCTCCGGTAAAGGCGAGCGGTACGAGGACAGGTACCATCGGAGAAAATTTGCCGAACGAGGGGTCTTCGGTTATGCCAAAAAGCCAGGCACCGATCCTTATTGCGAGCAAAGCAAGGATAAATCCCAGACCTAAAAAAACGGTAAAAGCCATAGTGTTTGAGCCGAAAAACCATGACTCGGCCCGATCATACCAGGAAGCGTGTTGCATGAACCTCGCCAATTGTGAGCCCATCAAAAAGGGGATGATATACGAACAGGTAATGTAACGACCCTTGTTGATGATAAGTTCTACAAAGGGGTTTCTCAGATTCAGGCGAGGGGCATCCTTGTCGCATAAATGCACGCAGCGTCCGCACATGAGGCAGTCAATATTATTTCTGATGTTGATAGTTCCGAGATAGACAGGACATCCCCCTGCATCATTTGTTCCCTTTTTGCAGTAAAAAGATTTGCAGGTTTTACATTTCCGCAGGTCGGGCCGTAATTCGATAATGGATAAAGTGGCCGCCGTACCGATAATCTTTCCCATGGGGCAGAGATTACGGCACCAGGACTGCCCCCTGAAGATTACCCCCATTACCGCAGCTCCGAGGAGAATACTCAACAGGAGAAGTGCGGTGCCCAAGGGCCAGTTCTTCATATCCGTTACCGATTCGGCCCATATTATAAGAGCAAAAAAGATAAGAGCGAATGGAATGCGATATTTTGTCAGGAGAATGGAAGGTTCACGATTGAGGCTCAATCCCAGTTTCTGAAACACGCGCCCGATGCCGGGGAAAGGGCAGATCCCGCACCAGAACTTGCCGATGAAAAACCAGCTCATTACGACGCTTGTCCACCATATCCCCCACGCTAAAAAAAGCGAGACGTTGCGCGATGGGTCCTGGGGGCCAAAAAGACCCATGATGATTATGACGCTGAAGGAGACATCACCCAAGGTGCGGAGGTAGAGAAGGTTGTGGCGATTGAGGAAGAACTTTTTGAATGCCGGAAACGCGTCAAAGAGATCAACACGCGCCTTTTCATCATAGATGAAAAGGACTTTCAGAACCTCACTGATTCGTCGAAAAAAAGGCATGCCCCGCCATTCCGAAGGCAGATTGGATTGCTTGCGCCTCCATAATTTCATCTTAGCACATCCGTGATAACATTGTCGTTTCATTTTGGGCTATAATTATTGATCTCAATGTTAAGGAGCGGAATGGAACTGCTTGCCTCTTTTATCGACCTTTTTCTGAATCTGGATAAACATCTTAGTGCCATAATCCAGCAATTCGGAACTCTAACCTATGTGATCCTTTTTCTTGTGATCTTCTGTGAAACCGGTCTTGTCGTCACTCCGATACTGCCAGGCGATTCGCTGCTCTTTGTTGTCGGTGCTTTTGCTGCCAAGGGGGATCTCGATCCGGTATTGATCTATGTCCTTTTATGCTTGGCTGCTGTCACAGGCAACATGGCCAATTATCACATCGGTCGTTTTGTCGGGCCGAAAGTATTTGAGAAAGACGTGAGGTTCCTCAAAAGGGAATATCTTGAACGGACCCATGCCTTCTATGAAAAGCATGGGGGAAAGGCCATCGTTATCGCGAGGTTCCTTCCCATCATAAGGACCTTCGCTCCCTTTGTCGCGGGAATTGGTCGGATGAACTATCGCCGCTTCCTCCTTTACAACCTTGCTGGTTGTATCGCCTGGATAACCTCCTTCGTTGTTGGTGGTTACTTCTTTGGTAATATCCCGATTGTGAAGAAGAATCTCACTCTTGTGATAATCGCGATCATTATAATTTCGCTGGCGCCGAGCGTTACCGAATTCCTTCGCCACCGCCGCGCATCGGGGAAATAAGGAGATGAGTTCAAGAGGGAAAATAGCGAGGGCTGCGGGGTTGATGTCCATTGCCACCTTTATCAGCCGTATTCTCGGTTTTATCAGGGACATGATCCTTGCGCGTTACTTTGGAGCAACCGGTACATCTGACATATTTTTCGTTGCATTTCGTATTCCGAACTTACTCCGTGAGCTCTTTGCCGAGGGATCGATGTCATCAGCCTTTGTGCCGGTCTTGACCGAATACCAGACGAAAAAGGGCAATGATGAAGCGAATGGCCTCGTGCGGGTGACATTCTTTTTTCTTCTTGTTGTTGTGGGTGCCCTCTGTGCGCTCGGTATCATTTTTGCACCTGCTATTGTAAAGGTTATTGCATTAGGCTGGGACCCGGGCTCAGCAAAATTTGCCTCAGCGGTCGTTCTTACGCGCATTATGTTCCCATTCCTGCTCTTCATTAGCCTCGCATCTATTGTAATGGGTGCACTTAATACACGCGGAGTCTTTTTCATCCCTGCATTGGCTCCCGCAATCCTTAATGTTGTCACGATCGTCTGTATTGTTGCGCTTGCTAGCCAATTCACCAATCCCATAATTGCGGCTGCAATCGGCGTAACACTCGGCGGGCTGGTGCAGTTTCTCTTTCAGATGCCAGCCTTTTTCAAGCAGGGATTCTCTTTTGCGGGAGGTGTCGGCAAGGGCGAAGCATCGCCTCGCCCCAACAATGGGATTCATCCCGGCCTAAAACGCATCGGCCTGTTGATCATTCCCATGACTGCCGTGCTTGCGGCCAATCAGATTAATATCTTTATCAGCACTATCCTTGCCTCCTATCTGGCGGACGGGAGCATTAGTTATCTTTACTACAGCATGCGGCTTATCCAGTTCCCAGTTGGGATCTTCGGCGTTGCAATGGGCATGGCGGTACTGCCGACGCTCTCGGAACATGCAGCAAAAAAGGAGTTCGGGGTGCTAAAGGAGGATTTTTCATTTGCGCTCCGATTGCTTTTCTTCATCACTGTGCCTGCAATGGTTGGGCTGATTGCGCTGAGACTTCCGATCGTGAGCGCCCTTTTTCAGCACGGTGAGTTTACCTATACGGCGACCGTTAGTACTGCCGACGCTCTGATGTATTATTCGTTCGGCATCTGGGCGATGGTAGGAGTTCGTATTCTAAATTCAACGTTCTATTCGATGCAGGATACAAAGACTCCATTCAAGATAATGGTTTGCGGTGTCGCGCTCAACATACTTTGCAGTATAGCGCTGATGGGACCGCTCAGGTATAATGGACTCGCATTCGCGAATTCGATCGCCGCTACATTCAATTTTATCCTGCTCTACTATTTCCTGAGGAAAAAACTTGGAGGGATTGGCACGCGCCGTATCTCTATTTCATTTATGAAAACCGGGACTGCAGCGGCAGTGATGGGCGGCTGTGGGTGGTTTGCTACCCAGGGGGGGCACTGGACCTCAGGTGGTCACATCGCTCAGAAAGCGACACTACTGACGGCGGTCATTTTCGGATGCCTGGGGATATACTCTTTTACTTCCTATCTGCTTAAGAACGAAGAAATGGATTACCTTGTTAAAAAGATTAAGGAGAAAATACGCAAACGACCGCCGAATAGAATAAAAAATATACAGGAGGAATAGCATGATTGTTAAGACCATAGTTGTCGGGCCGCTTCAAGTAAACTGCCATATCATCGGCGACGAGATGACGGGTAAGGCGATGATTATAGACCCAGGCGATGAGCCTGATATGATCCTTGACGCGGTCAGGAAGAAGAATCTGACCGTTGAGTACATCATCTGTACCCATGGCCATTTCGACCACGTCGGCGCTGTTGCAGATATTAAAAAAGAGACCGGTGCAAAGGTTGTTCTGCATCAGGGCGATCTTGAAATTTATGACTCGGCAGCTGAGTTGGCTCACTTTTTCGGGTTAGACCTTGAGCCACAGCCTGCACCAGATGTGTTCATCACGGAGGGGGATAACATTGTAGTGGGAACTTTAAGCTTTACCATTAATCAATCTCCCGGCCACAGTCCGGGCGGCATCGTTCTTTACGGTGAGGGGATCGCCATCACCGGGGATACCCTCTTCGCAGGATCGATCGGTAGGACAGACCTGCCCGGAGGGGATGACCGGGCTATACGCAAGTCCCTTGGTTGGCTGATGTCCTTACCGGAAGGAACCGCGGTCCTCTGCGGCCACGGCCCTTCTTCAACTATCGGCAGGGAAAAAAGAGAGAACCCTTTTGCACGTATGATTAACTGAGTTGCCGATACTTCAACGCACAACAAAAGAATATAATAGACACGCTATCCGCTTTATGGAGAAATGTATTGACATCGCGCAACAATTGACCTAAAAAATGCTAGATGCAGTAGCGCAAACGTAGTCTTTTCGAGACCTGTTTCCGGTATATCAGATCAAGTCACACACGCACTTGGAGCGTGTTTTCCTCAAATCACATCTAAGATCTCGGGAGAGATCATCCGTTCCGGGAATTGAGGTATCATCAGAAGCACTAGCGCAGCTGCTCGGAGTTTGATCCTTCGTCCCTCACATTTTGCGGCAAGGTGTTTATGCTCGAAGTCACTGATGACTGCTCCCATATGCCTTCGGTCTCGCCTATCACTCCCCGAGACGACATAATGCAATGCTTCATCGGGAGGGGCCTCCCATGACGAGCTTTATTCCTCGGTCCTGACCCATCCGGCCATGTCATAGGCCCTATTTACCTTGCTCGCAGAAGCTACTATGCCCACCAGGCCAGCGTGTTCAAGGGTGACGATGTTGAAGTTCTCATCGAGAATCTTAACCTGTCAGTGGGTATGGGTTGCCGCATTTAGACAAGACTCAAATGTAGAAAAGTTCAAATCTTGTTTAAATGGCATACAGTCCTCCGAGCGACATGATTTATAAGCAGAAGTTTTTTCATAGTCAGGAGATTATAGACAATGCTTCTCACCTGTAATTA
Organism: uncultured Nitrospiraceae bacterium; assembly: GCA_963727805.1. Taxonomy (GTDB): domain Bacteria; phylum Nitrospirota; class Thermodesulfovibrionia; order Thermodesulfovibrionales; family Dissulfurispiraceae; genus Fen-1308. The sequence continues at coordinate 995,839 of CAVSHF010000005.1, read as the reverse complement.
TAATTCAGTTTATACCTTATGGGTGACTTTTTTTGACTGACAGACTGTGTATTTGCTTATATATAACAACACTAGTGTCCGGTTAAGAATCATATAGATTCAATTGGTTACGATTTACCATAGCATTTAATGCTGTGCCATTTTCCTGAAACGCTTGCTGCAAGGGCATTTTCTCGAAGATGGTGACCGATAGGATCTGTAACAACGTATAGAGCGAAACATCGAGATTGAGCCTTTTCTTGATGATAGCGATAAGAACATAAACGGAAACAGCGATCCAGATTTGGGATTTGACGGCATTTTCTGAAATGCCGTAGAAACGCTTTATGCGAAGATGTTGCTTGATCCATTTGAAGAACAGTTCGATCTGCCAGCGGCTCTTGTATAGTGAGCATATGGTCAATGCTGGCAAGGTATGGTGATTGGTGAGAAACAGCAATGTTTTGCCGGACTCCGCGTCTTTGAAACGGATGCGGCGCAGATGGCCCGGAAAGTGTCTGCTGCTGTAATAACCATTCATGGCGATGGTCTGATCGCAGATCACGCCTGTAGTTCGATCTGCAGAGGCGGAATAAAGTCTTCTGGCATTCAGATTGGATTTGGCTCGGGTAACAAAAAAGCTGCCGGCCTGATGCAGGACATACAGACGCTCGAAGTCGAGATATGCTCGATCCATCACATAGAAGGCCCCGGCTTCTGGAATAAGCAGGTCCAGAACATTGATATCGTGAAGCTTGCCATCGGAGATATGAATAAAGCTTGGGATAGAACCCCTGAGGTCCATCAGCGTATGAACTTTTACGGCAGCCTTGGCAGTCCGAAAAGGAGCCCAAGGAAACATCGACAGGCAGAGGTCTATGGTCGTAGAATCCAGAGCGTAGGCGGTATTGGAGATATCCACACCGAAGCTCTCTCCGGCATAGAGCTTTCTTGCTTGACCGATCAGCCGTTGAGCGAAGTCTGCGTAAATGCGCCAATCGCGAGATTCGTTGGCATCGGCCAGGGTCGAGCGACTGACTGGTCCTCGAAGGCCCATGTGATAAAGTTTTGCAGCTTGAGCCGACAAACAGGCTTCGATATCGCGGAGACTCTCCCGATAAGTAAGTTGCGCAAAAGCCATTATTCGAAATTGCTCGGCACAACGAAGACAGCGCACACGATGGTCGCCGCTGTATTTCTGAACAATACGATGAAAAGTGCTCCACGGGAGAACGTCCATAATCTGAGCAAAAAGGGTCTTGCCTGTATTCATTGGTGCCTCCGGAACAACATGTTCCGAAACCATCACTGATATGCAGATGCAATTTCAAATCGACACCACCTTTTTTGCTCAGATTGCGATTGTTAATCATATGCTTATGGGCTGCTTATTCATTTTTAACCGGACACTAATGATAGAACAATTCTAATGTTGCATGCCTTAGCGCACTTTGTAAGATCTGGCTTACCGGGGGACAGCCATGAGAAAGATTAATATTTTTGTAGCAGGGATTCTATCATTACTTTCCTGTTCTTTTTCCACTGTCGATTCGCACGCTGCCGGTTTTGCAGTTTTTGCTCAGGGAGGACGGACATTCGATCAAGCAGATGCTACCATTGCGCATGGAGCTGACCCTTCAGTAATCTTTTACAATCCAGCCCTTATCAATCAAATCCCAGGCACCCAAATCCAGGCAGGCACTACCCTCATTTTCCCTATCCGTGAATTTAAGAGCATGCTGACAGGCCAAAAGACAAAGACTGAGAGTGAAGTGTTCTACCCATCATCTTTTTATATCACGCATGCTGTGAGCGACCGTTTCAGCATCGGGCTTGGGGTATTCTATCCCTTCGGGCTCGGTACTACTTGGCCTAAGAATTGGGAGGGTCGCTACATCGCCACGAAGTCGAAGATGACGACTTTTGCCTTTAATCCTGTTGCTTCTATCAACCTGGCCCCTTGGATTACAGTAGCGGGAGGTATTAGCTATCTGACTCTTGACGCCACCTTTGAGCGTAATGTCAATTTCTCTCCCTTGAGTCTTCCCGATGGGACTCAGAAGCTCCATGGGACTGGCGATGGCTACGGAGGTAATCTTGGGCTTCTGATAGAACCTTCAAAGGACATTGCCGTCGGGCTTTCGTATCGCAGCAGGATTCACGTGCCAATCAGCGGCGATGTGACCTTCGGGCTACCTAGTCCGGGGCTAGCGGCTCTTTTCCCGAATACTAGTGCCAGGACCTCAATTGATTTGCCGCCACAGGCATACGCGGGCATTTTCTTTAAACAACTCTATCCTTTCACGTTTGAGATTGCAACTAGATGGGAAGGATGGGCAACATTCAAGGAACTTAATGTACAGCTTGATCAGCCTGTGGCGGGAAGCACTGCCTCAATCACCGCACGAAACTGGCACGACACATGGGCGGGGATGATAGGGCTTAAATATCATATTAATAATACAGTGGCATTGCTCGCAGGATATCAGTATTCGGGAAACGCCGTGCCCAATCAGACATTCGAGCCCGCCATCCCCGACTCAAACAGTCATTACATCTCCATTGGCGCCGACATCAAGCTTAAATCGCTGAACATCGACCTAGGATATGGCTATCAGATATTTGCTAAGAGGACCAAGAATAATACTATTACTGATCCCGTTACCAGTAATCCTGACCTTTCCGCCAATGGGTCTTACAATTCACAGGTACACATGATCGCTCTGAGCCTGACGTACAGATTTTGACGACCCCGATCTGATTTTTACGATCCTTACTACGAAAATGCAGGCGAAGAGGTGTGAATATTTGCTTGCTGTCACCAATGTCCTCTCTACCCTTTGTGAATAGAAGTGTGAATAGATTAGTTATACGAGAAAGCGGAAGTTTTGTCCCTCCTTGGCACGTGAGGAGAGCAGAAAATTCAAAACAGCTTTTTGACATCGACTCCCCTCTCAGCGAGGCAATTCTGAGCTTTCGCTCGCTCTTGTCAGCCAAATTCCTTGTATACATTTGGAATTCGTTTCATATATACTACAACAAGCTTTTCAAAGCTTAGGGACCCCAGAGACTTGATAAAGCCCCTGGGGATTTTTTATTGGAGGTAGGCTATGAGCACTAAGATTTATGTCGGGAATATCTCTTTCAATGCGACAGAGGATGACATTAGGGGTCTTTTCTCGCCATATGGAGAGATTGAATCGGTAAAGCTGATTACCGATCCGCAGACAGGAAGGGCACGGGGTTTCGGCTTTGTCGAAATGCCATCAGCCGATGAAGCGAACAAGGCGATAGAGGCGCTTAACGGTAAATCCTTTATGGAAAGAACCTTGTCAGTGTCCGAAGCAAGGCCACAGCAGCCGAGGGACAAAGGTTTTGGTAACAGAGGTGGCGGCGGCGGGTTCGGAGGCGCAAGGCGGCCTGGCGGTGGCGGTGGTGGAGGCTTTGGTGGTGGGAGAAGGCCCGAAAGAGGAAGGAGATAATATTTCTTGGAGATAAAAGTACAGGGGAACGACGTTGAAAGGGCCTTAAAAACGCTGAAAACTAGGCTCCAGAAAGAGGGCCTCTTCAGGGAGATCAAAAAGAGGAAATTTTACGAAAAACCCTCCGTGAAGAAAAAAAGGAAGCAGGCAGAGGCGCGCAAGAGAAAGGCCAAGTCTTTCAGATTTAAAGCGAGATAGCTTTTTTTTGAATCATATGCAGAGCGTTGCGGGACGATTGATTCGTTCTCGTAAATTCTATTGTATTATATCAAAACCGGCTCACGCTTTTATTTCGTCAATAATCCATCAATTTCTCGTTACAATAGAGGGGCAGATGGTTGTATTTGTTTGCCCCCAAGCACGCCACAGAAGCATTCGACAGGGTTTTGATCAAAGCCGACCCCAACTCTCCGGCTTAAGTACAGAGTTAGGGATTCATCTGATATCTATAGATTTTTCATGATGATGGGTGTATTGCCCGATACAGTAAACCGGTACTTCAAGTAGAAATTTGTAACACGAGTTTGGTACGATAATATTTCTGCGAATGGAGGGGTGGCTGAGCGGTTGAAAGCGGCGGTCTTGAAAACCGTTGTAGGGGGCGACCCTTACCGTGAGTTCGAATCTCACCCCCTCCGCCATCTTGATGTATATTAATCAATGAGTTAGCTTTAAATTACGCAATTATATACTTGACAAACCCATTTATATCTGATACAATTATAGTATCAGGAGGGAATAAAAAATGGGAACATCAAATTTATTAGCAGATCATTTTAAAAGTGAAGAAGCAGCAAGGGAATATCTTGAATCTATCAGGTGGCCTAATGGCCCTGTTTGCCCTCATTGCGGAAATACTGAAAAGATATATCGATTAGAAGGTAAGGCCACAAGAAAGGGTGTATTGAAGTGTGGCAAATGTAGAAAGCAATTTACTGTAACTGTCGGCACTCTGTTTGAGGGTAGTCATCTCTCTCTTGATAAATGGTTATACGCGACATATCTTATTTGCTCCTCTAAGAAAGGCATGAGCTCACACCAGTTACACCGCATGCTTGGCATCACATACAAGAGCGCGTGGTTCATGACTCATAGAATTAGAGAAGCCATGAAGTCCCCTGAATTTATCAATAAGCTCGGCGGTAAGGGCAAAATCGTAGAAGCCGATGAAACGTATTGGGGCAATAATGACACTCAGAAAAAAGGCGCACGTGGCGCAGATCATAAAATGAAAATCCTAACACTGGTAGAACGGAATGGTGATGCACGGTCATTTCATGTACCTAACGTAACCGCAAAGACATTAAGAAGTATCCTAATTGAACAAATAAATAAGGAATCACATTTAATGACCGATGAGCATAAAAGCTATAACAAAGTTGGAACAGAATTTGCCGATCACGGCAAGGTTTTTCATAGCCATAAGCAATATGTAAAGGGGATAGCGCATATTAATACAGCGGAAAATTATTTCAGCTTATTGAAGCGCGGACTAGTTGGAACCTTCCATCATGTTGGTGAGCAACACTTACAGAAATACACAACTGAATTTGATTTTAGATATAATTATAGAAAAGTAAGCGATAGCGTAAGAACAGATGCAGCATTGAAGGGCATTGAAGGTAAGAGGCTTTACTACCGGGACTAATATGACTAAAGAAAAAAAAGAAAAGGCTAAAGAACAAATAGAGAATCAGGATTTCGATAGGATCGTATCAGCACTCTTAGACGTGCCACCAGTAAAGAAAAAGAAAGGGACTGCTGAAAAGCAGTCCCCTCTTTTAAAGAAGACAGGAAGATTACAACCTGAGCACTAAGACCGGCTTTGGCTTTGGTCTTGGCCTCACTATTTCTTCCTTTTTCCTGGGTGGACGCCTCATGGCGCACCTCCCGTATTTAGTGCCCCTATGGATTTTGAGCAGGAAATATGCTAGACTAAAACTAGAAAGAGTCTTAGCCCTGCTCAAAGGGCACCCTATCAGAGGCGTATAGTGCTACCTATACGCCTCTAACTTTTAACATCTTCGATATCTCCTCCCTGCTTTTCCATTTGCTCCTTTAAGTACCATTTTCCATCTTTGTTTGCGAATAATGTAGCATCCGTCAAAACATAGGAAATGGTCCCTTCAGGAAAGCTTACACCATCTCTAATTTCACTGCGGGTTAATGGCCCCCTATCCTTAAGCAACTTAACAACCTCCCCCTTTCTTGATCCCGGTGCAGCATTCATTCTGCCGAATGTTCTAGTTACTGTTAAGGTTGGGCGTTCCTCTGCAGTGACTGGTTGTTGTTGACTATTGCCAAAGGCATTAAACAAAGCATGTTTAGCTTGGCGCAATTCTTTAATTTTTTCATCAATAAGCTCAATGGCTTTTTCGATGTCCGCATGCATATCCCCATCACCCCCTGCTTGGATTTCTATGTACCCCATTAATAATAAATACTCGCCATCGCATTTGTCAATTAAAATTAATGGGGTGATTTACGAAGATGGGCTTGTTACAATGCAGATGGTTGGACTCAATATCTTGTGGTTTTATGGTGGGCAGATTTGCACAACTGTGCAAAAACTCAAAAAAGCAGATCAGTTTGGAATAATGGTACGAGTTAGTTTGAAAATGTTTTCAAAGCCTTTGGATTTCATAGTTATTTATGTCATAATAGCGCATGGCAAAAAAATGGGTCTAAAGCAAAAGCTTTAAAACGATCCAAGCAAATACAACAGCGAAAGAAAGCCCTATCAGAACCCCCAGAAACAATCTCAATATATCATAAAATTCCCATAAAACTCGTTGCAGTAATTTCTTTTTTGATGGGTGCTGTCTGTTTCTTATTTGCTGCTTATCCTCGACTTTCTGTTTCGCCTGGCGAAATCCTAGATCCACACGCTCCATTCAAGACCCCCTTTATTATTAAAAATGACGGGTACTTACCGGTTCGAGATATTAATATCTCTTTAAATGTTACACATTTAGAGGCTGGCGGCCTGACCATTAATAACTCCTCCTTTTCAGGCAACGGCGAGAAATATTTCTATTATGTGTCTACCCTAAGCCCCAATAAGTCAGCTACTACTTTTTTGAAAGGACAAATTGATCTGCCGCCAAGTTCAATCGACCGTGCCGATATTAACATCCACTTATCATATAGCCCATATCTAATACCATATACAATGACAGAAGAAATTAGGTTCAAGACCGATTCAACAACATCAGGAAAATATATTTGGTTGCCATATTCCAGCGAGAAATAAAACTTTTCAAAACTGACCTGCGCTATTGGGTTTTCCAAATATACAATTCCGTTAAATTAAGTAAGACAATAGAAAGGCAACAGGTTATCCCCCAATGTTTAAGTCTACAAGGGGCATTCTTCCATTATCTTACCCCGTGTCTAGCACACGAAGCCAAGAATAAAGGCTGTTGCAGGTCAACAGGACGCGCATCTCTACGGCATAAATCTTAAAGCAATTTGGATAAGATATATCCTCTTTGCTAAAATGAATTCATGAAACAAAAGAGAAATAAATCATTTGAATCAACCAATGAAGGATTTATCAGAACCTACCCATCCATTCATGAAACCAAAGAAAAGGGCAGACTAAGACAATTGATTAAGATGTTAAAGCGACTGAGAAAAGGGCACTGATTTGCCTCTGCCTCTGCTTGAACACTTCGGCTCATTCTTGCACACCCATACCTATATAGTATTCCAATAGCTCCAATATGCCTCATTAGAAAGCTATTCGAAAAAGCAACCGAAATTTGACCATCTGCGATCACCGAATATTGATCACCCTAAGCTAGTTGATAATCAGGGATGATAGTGGGTAATCATCCCGCCGTTTATTCGTACTGGCGTCTCAGTTGCCTTGCTTTCTTCCGGTCATACCCGATATCAGCCCTCGAAGTATCAGGAACCCTGAGTGGATAGGCGTACCCGGACTCGCTGATCAGCATATCGCCGTCGAGATCCGTTATCATCGAGATATCGCCGGCATTGCTGCATTGCTTGAACCAGGTCGTATTGTCTCTGGTGAATGCGACTTCAACCGTTTCAAGTCTGCCTTTTTGAGGATTGTACACTGTGGTTTCCATAAGTTATTTCTCCTTGCCTCCATGTTTTCTTTTTTCCTTAAGGCTCTGCTTCAGACGATAGCTGTCCCAGGTGCAGTTAATGATATGGGCTTTATGGGTCAGCCGATCCAGCAGCGCGGCGGTCATTACCGGATCGCCAAATACTTGGGTCCAGTCGGCAAACCCAAGATTGGTTGTGATCATCACTGACCCTTTCTCGTGCCTTTCCGCCAAAACCTGAAACAGTAGTTCCGCTCCTTCCTTGGAGAAAGGTATATACCCCAGTTCGTCCAGAATGAGCAGATCGTAGCGAACATACCTTTGGATAAGACGCTGTAGCGTCCGCTGCTGTCTTGCTTCGATCAGTTCGTTGACCAGGCCGTAACAGGTGACAAACCGGGTCCGAAAGTTGTTTTTACAGGCTTCGATCCCCAGGGCAGTGGACATATGCGTCTTGCCAGTGCCACTTCTTCCAAGAAAGATGACATTCCGGCACTCCTTTATATAGCCTTCTGCGGTAAGTTCCCGGAACAGCCGAAGGTCCAGTTCCGGTACTGCTGCAAGATCGAAGGTCTCCAGTGGCTTGATAATGGGGAACTTTGCCTCCCTGACGCGGCGGTTCAACCTGCTTTCCGATCTGGCTTGCAGTTCTGCTACGGTCAGATTGAGGAGAAACTCGTCATAGCCGATCCCGGCTTCCCGGGCTTGACGCACGAACCCCTCAATGTCGCGAGCCATGGCTGATAGATTCAGCGCCCTGAGATTTGCCTGCAGTTCCATCGACTCTCCGGCTTTCATTGAACACCTCCAAACTGCGCATAGACAGCCAAATCCGGAGGTGGCAGCGTCGGCCAGCAGGCCAATGGGGGTATGGGGCTGACGGTGTCACCCGTGTAAGCGAGCACATGATGCACGCCGTCGCTGGTGCTGATGTTGTTCTCTATGGCCAGTTCCACTGCCGCTTCAATCTCGCCGGCCTCATAATCACGATAGAACATAAGAACGGTGATGAAGTCCTTGATTCCTTTTGTTTCACCCTGGGAACGGCAAAAACGCTCCAAAAGAAGGTGCAGGAACTGCGGCCAGCTCTTCCTCCATTGCTGGATTGGCCGTGCACTATTGAATGCCAACGGCCTCTGTTGGATAAGTTCAAGATAATGGTCAGCCTTCAGAGCCCATTTGTTGTTGCCGTACAAACGCTCATGCGTTGTCAGTTTCTTCGTGCCTGTAAAGATCTCCACCCGATCAGCACGGAGCAGCACCTTCACTCTGAACCCAGCATAACGGCTTGGTACCGAATATCGGTTCTTATCCACGATGACCGTGGCATACTTGTCGGCCCGGCCCACTGATGTCTGCACATTGCTGAATACAGCTTCGGGAAGGGCAAGAAGATGCCCTTTCTCCTCTTCGTATAATTCGTTCACGGTGAGGTCGCGTCCAGCCATCTTGTGATCGCCGTAAGCGACGCACTGCCGAAGAATCTCCTCGTTCAGCTCTTCCAGGCTAGCTGCCTCCGGTATAGGGACCATGTAATTGCGTCGTGCATAACCGACCAGTCCTTCAACGCCGCCTTTCTCATTACCGCTGTCGGGATTGCAAAACCGGGCTTCAAAGCTGTAGTAGGCCTTGAACTTGCTGAATCCGGACTGCTCGATGCGATCGCGCCCTCGCAACACCTTCTGTACCGCTGTCGTTAGATTGTCGTAGATTAGGACCGGGAATATACCGTCATAGAAGGAAAACGCGTGGATATGCGCATCCAGGAATGCCTGTTGTCTCTCACAAAGATAGAAACGTACGAAGTGTTTGCCGGAATACTTACTGCGCATGCAGAAAAACTTCAGCCGGAGTTCTTCCCCTGCAATGATCGCCGTCGCAGTGCCCCAGTCAACTTCCGCTTCCTGCCCTGCCTCTGGATTGCATGGGATAAAGACGCGCGGTGTTTCGATCCCCAAAATCACCCTGGCAAGTCTCACATAGCGGCGAACAGTGGACTCTCCTCCTTTATAGTCACGCTCATCCACTAACCTATTGTATATCCGGTGCGCCGTATGCCGCTGCTTCTTCGGTTTGTCTTTGTCGCTCTTAAGCCAGTTATCGATAGCCACCATGTAATCGCCAAGGGCAGGAAACGGCTGATGGCTCCTTTCCTTGTACCCCCACGGCTCTCCGCGTATGGCTTTTTTGATCGTGTTCCGAGAATGGCCCGTTAATCTTGATAACTCACTGATGTTCTGTCCGTACACCCGATGACCCGTCCTGACCAATTCATACTGATCCATCTTGAGCACTCCTTCCTCCTCAGCATAAAAATGGGGCAACTTGGAAACTATGCCCCACTTCATCATGAGGAGATATGCTTGGGATGATCAATTTTCGGTTATCAAAACCCCGCTTTGCTGGTCAATTTTAGGTTATCAAAACCAAGCTATGAATCAAAGTCATTGTTTGCCATTATTTCCACATAATATCACTCGTTATTTTGGTGCTTCCGACTTTTGTGTGAACTTGGCGAGTTTGTCATCTATTGATAAAAGCGTATCAGCGATATTTACATTTGACATCAAAGGCCCATTAGTTAGATGACTGAGGGTGTTGTGAATACTCAGCTACGCAAGAGCGGGATTGTATTTTTATCGTTCGGAAACTTCCGCTGTGACAAAACTCTCCGCTAGGGGGCTTATAAGTTCACCAATCATCCTGTTGAGTTCGTAGATGTCTTTCTTTATCTTATGGATATGAATCCTCTTGACATGCCCTATCTGTTCTGTCAGGACAAGACTTCTGAGAATCTCATCTAGCCCATTAAGTGCCCTATAAAAAGAGTCCTTTCTGTCGTTTGAATCTATCATCATAAACCCTTCAGCGAGGTGGGATGGGACGGTAAAAGTGATTTTTCTCACTGTACTACGGACATCTCCGGACCCTAACGTAGAGAGGTCTTCTGTAGCCATCTGTATTGTCTCTGCGAGCTCCAGTACTTTCCGCCATATTTTGTATTCTTCAGGACGCTTCATCAGCTGGTTCATGTTACAATTACCCTCCTAATACGGGATATCAGAAAATAGTCTTTTATGCACAATCTTTTGTTCCCCATAAGGACTAATATTTCGGTTATGCTGATGCAGCTTTGAGACAATCTTCCAGCCAGAGGCAATTGATTTGATTGCATGCGCTCACATAAGGCGTCGCAAAGCAGGCATTATTGCCTTCTTCTCTCTGAATGGATCTGATGAGCTCAATTTTGCCCTGACGTCCGACTGTCATGCCAATCTTCTTGGCAATTGTTCTGATAGCCTGGATCTTCATGCACAATCCCCCATTTCTCATATGGAATATGTTCTACGTCTGTAATCATATATACAATAGATGTTTATGGACTTTAATAATATCCGATAGCGTCTGATATTGTTGTAGGGAATTAAGAAGTATCCTGTCAGCGCTTGTCTTACTCAAAGAAAATATCGGGAAGGATCTATTTGTCTCTCCCCGATGTTTCCTTATTTTAAAGTATTTCACAGAATACTCATTCCGGGCTGTTTGCTTGCTAAATCTCATCTGCTGTCTTAAGAATATTTTCTTTCGTATTTCTCACCTTCGCAGACTCTTTGATAGTGTCCCGTATAAGCATGTCGTTTTCCCAGACCATCTCGTGTACCTATTTACGCCGAGTCTGTTCATGATACTCGGTTTGATCGGCATGATAAACATCTCTACAATCCTCTGTCCGTAAAAGACAAGTGGGAGAATATTCGACCCATTTTTTACGATCAAAGGAGCAGGGAAGGGGAACGGGGCTTGGTCTTTCGATATAGGGCATTATAAAGCAGGACAGCGGATATATTGACATGTGTGGCGAACTGGGCCTGGCTTGATATTTAAGATATATCTCCCCCTCTATAGGGGAGACCTCAGGGGGGAGCAGAGCGAAACGGCAGTCGCCCAGAACAAGTGCGGTTCTGAAACTATATTCATGGCAGAGGGTGATATAGCGCTGCGGAAGCTGGGGTCTACCTTACTGGAACATTATGGGTACAGCATGATCGAAGCAGTCGACGGAGAAGATGCAGGCGCAAAATATAGAGAGAATAGTGCTCGCGTGGAGTTGATAATCCTTGATGGTATTATGCCGAACAAAAACAGGAAAAGCGGCTGATGAGATTAGTCGAGTAGGCCTCCGTGCTAAAGCAATTTATATTAGCGTTTATCCAGAGGACATCATCAGTAAAAAAGGCCTGCTCAAGCCTAGAATTAAATTTCTTCTTAAACTATTACCCCGTCGACGCTCCTCAAAAAGATGGGGGAAGGTCTTGATATACAAGTGTAGTGAATGTTCACGACTCTTTCCTGCATAATGTGCATAGAAACTTCTTTATATTAAGGCTTCGAATGCGTGATGAACAACCCCAGGCGACCTTCGGCTTCAAGGACTCGGCGAGGAAACATTTGCCTCAACTTCTGATCTTATAACGCTGTTCGCTATTACACGAGGTGGCAATATTTCAAATGACGATGTCTGTTGCATACCCGGGAAAAGTGACACTTGTGGCAAAAAAATGATAGTGTGCTTCGGGAAGGAAGAGAGCATGAAGTTTTTCTACGCGAGGTTCCTTGTTTCCCTGAGTAGAACCTCGGGGCTTTTCGGTATCGTCACCTTCCTGCCTATATGCACATTGGCATAATAACACCTAATACCTAGCAGTACTTATAAATTTCCGAAGGTCATGCTGCTATCTTGAACCTACCGCTATCGCAAGATCGATACCACAGGCCTTCCGGTCGGATCACTTTTGGCCGGATTCCAAAAGATAAAAACCTTGCCGTAAGTCTCTTCCATACTTTTCAACGTCTTTGTCCCTTCTTCAGCAGAAACGTCAGGAAGCGTAGGCTCTACTTTCAGAAGCTCAGTCTTGTGATAATGCCAGAGTGACTTCTCTTCCTTTGAGAATTTCTTCCAAGTTTCTTTATCGACAACAACCTCAACTCCTACAAGCCGAGCATCCGGCTTGTCGCTATCATAGAGTTGACATTCAGTAAGCCCACCTGATACTTGTTTGCAGTAATGGTGAACGATCATATCAGGCATCTTAGGAATGTGTTTTTTTGCATCAATGTGGAGAGTCCAGCCGTCGCACGGTTTCATTGCCTGTGCTGTCGTTTTTTCTTCGGATGACGCTGTGAACGTAATAAAAAATACACAAGTACAAACTGAAAATAATATTGCCAATATCTTTCTCATGTTATCTCCTTTTAACGAAATCTATGTCTATATCCATATGGTATCAAAACAGAAATAAAAAACAACATGCAGTGAAAAATTGCCATGGAGAAAATAACGCAGTGACGCTCTGTTGATAGTTTGCGCTGCTCTCAGAGATCTAATCGTCATGATTATACTCGGTCTTAGAAGTGTTTAATTCTTCGTCAGAAGAGGAAATGCTATTGCGGAAAGTTCCTGCTGCCAGACATTGAATCTTTTGCCCGGAAATTCATGCCTATTTTGCTACTCCACCTGTCCCTCCGCGGTTTAGATCGCAGGCTATACCTTGAGCATACCAACAGATGGGGTTTTTCGCGTGCCCTGTAATGAATTGCTCTCTTTGCGGCCGACAAGATTTTTATATGAATGAAGAGGGGGTACCCCGTGCCGGTCATAAAGAGCAGTGAAGGCGATACCTTCCCATGATGCCTCTCTGATGATATCCCTGAAGATATTTTCTTTCCCCTTCACATCTACTAGGGAAGGTTCAAAGCTGGCGGCGATTCCTAAGGCCTGAAGCTTAAGCGCTTCTTCGGCCGCCTTGAGAGAATTCTGGCAGATGATCAATGTGCTGATCAGCTTTGTAAGAGATGCCGAGATGAGAACGATGATACGATAAACATGTGTTCTTTTAGGCTTCTTGTGGTCTGTGTTGATCTTATCCGCAGTCATAGCTGCATTATACATAAAAAAACGATAGACATGTCTCTACTAACTTCAAGCCATCATCGCATAAACCGGATACAAAGACCGAAGGTTCATGTTGTCTACTGCCTCTTCGGTTTTGCGGCACTTGTCACACTTCTCAAGTCCCGCCGCAAAGCCGAAGGAGGCAAGACCCATAACAAAAATAACTGCTATAACCATGGCAACTACCTTCTTCATTCTCTTCACCTCCTTTCAAGTAAGATTTGAAAATCTTGCCATTGAAACCCGCAATGACCCGATATTCCGTGAACACAAAAATCTCTTTATCCATAACGCATAAACCATCAATGCATAAATATCGGATTTATGAGCCTCATATCCGAATATTTGCATATCATGGCGGCAAAGGTATAAACTTAAAGTCAAACGGGTAATTTCAGAATAGAAGACCTTGAATTCGGTATGTTTGACAAAAAGTTTTCAAGACTGATCAGGCAGGGATTCATCACCGAGGAAGACCTGCTACACATAACAGACGAATCCTCGGCTGCAGGTAAATACCCTGAAGATCTTTTACTGTCAAGGGGCATCCCCAAACATGAAATACTGTTCTGTCTGACCGAATATTACGGATATCCTTTCGTGGAATACGATGAGGATATAATGGTCTCTTCAAAGATAGTGCGAATGCTGGAACTGGAGAGACTGAAAGGCGCCCTTTGGATACCCCTCTATTTCGACAATGACCAAGCAGAAGTTATTGCGTACAATCCCGACATGTCTACTATCGGGGAAATAAAGAAGACGCTGAATGTAAAGAGAATCAACTTGCTGGTAGCGCTTCCCTCAGACATTATCAGGCTCATCGAGAACAACCTGGATTTGAATCCTAGTTTCGGCGTTGCCGCCGCTAGAACGCCTCTCGCGTTAGTGCGGACATTTCTCTCGGAAAGACGGTCGGTGCTGGCATGTTACAGGACTTCCCTAGCCAAAGGAAGGACAGGCCTCGCTTTCATGAGAACCGGGATCTCTTTTATTACAATTTCGATAGTTCTCTTCAGGATATTTGGGATTGGATATTCGACAGTCCTTGAGGCAGCACTCCTTGTCGCCGGCATGGTGATGGCCGTCGACGGATTTTTGTGGTATTTACCAGCTAGGAGGACTGGCAAGAAGATGCCTGAGTGCGTATCGACACATCCAACGGGAAATTCGACTGTGCTTGAAGTGTCGAATCCTGGCAATGATCCATGTTTTTTCCGAACCAGACCTGCGGCGGGCGCTGATGAATTGCGAGCAGACTGGAGCAATCTGACGCCGGTAATGCGTCGGCGATTCCTGGCCAGCGACAGGACGGATCTGGCAGAGGAAAGGACGACACTTGCCTGCCACAGGACATTAATGGCGAGGGGCCGCAACGGACTCGCCTTTACGCGTACCGGTGTTGCATTTGCCGGACTTGGCATAGTGCTGCTCAGGCAATTCCCCACGGGTGGATGGACCCTTTTCGATGCAGGCCTCATCGTGACAGGGATCATGATGGCATTGGAAGGTTTTTACTGGTACTTGCCCGGCCGGCGCGCGGGCATCGTGTGTGTCGACTCAGTCAAAGAAGCTGAGGAGAAGATCAATATTTGGGATATAGTTTTTCCGCCAGTACACAAAAGAACTTATTTTAGGGACCTGCACGCCCACGTGCCGCCTGTCAGGCAATCGCATATACGGGGCATTTGGGCGACAACCGGCCTCGCCCTAGAAAGGACGATGTTGGCGGACAGGCGAAATGTTATGGCAAGACTGCGTACCATGATGGCGAGGTCACGGACCGGGCTTGCAATTATCAGGACTGGAATGAGTTTGGCAGCTGTCGGAATAGCGCTGCTGGCTTATTACGGTCCGGATGTCATAGCATGGACTGTCTTGTACTGCCTGTTGATCGTTGTGGGATTGTTTCTCATCGCCGATGGGCTCTACTGGTATGCCCCTGCCGAGAAAGCACGGAGACAATTCCCATATTGCCTTGGCGAGATGGAAATTCCAATTCCTGATTACGGAAAACCTGTCTATATGTGGGAAAAAGTGATATTCAGCGATGATAACAATGATTAAAACAGAGGCCGAAAGATTCCTCCTTCTGTCCGATAACGGCATCCTGGGCAAGGACAAAATATTCGAGGCGATAAACTCAGCTGAGGCCAGGTCTGTCGATATTGAGACGGTGCTCATAAGGGAATATGGAGTAACCAGGCATGCACTCCTGCAGGCCTGTTCGGATTATTATCATTGTCCGCATATCGAATACGATGAAAGATTGCCCATACCCCGGGAACTGCTCGATGGAGTCGATGACGACAGGCTTTTTATGAGTTACTGGTTTCCCGTTGCGAGCGAAGGCAATAAGATTATAATAGCAGCTAACAATCCGGAAGATCCTATGATTGTAAATGAAGCGAGGAGATTTTTCGGGGTGAACGAATATGAGTTGTGGTTTGCACTTCGGGAGGACATCCGCTGGTTTATAAAGGACTTTCTTCACGCCAAACCCGGGCGTCTTGCCGGGACAGAGAGGACCGGCCTTGCTCTATGGCGAAATACCATGGCCCATTGGAGAACGAGGCTTGCCTGCTACAGGAATGACTTATCAAAGGGAAGGACAAGTCTGGCCGTTCTCAGGTGGGGACTTGGAACCATAGCGGTGGCGGATATACTCTTGCACACATTTAAGCTGGGAGATCATCTTTATCTGTATTGGGCCATGCTTGTGGTGGGCCTTCTTGTCGGGGCTTTGGGCCTATTCGGTTATATAAGGATCAGGAAATCGTGGATAAAGCCTCACGAGCATCAGACCCTTGTTGAGGTCACATCCGCGACTTTATCCTTTTTGGAGAATTATCACTTTATAGAGGATAGTGGCATAAATGTTGTAACAAAGGGGACGATGCTCGCGCGCCTTGGGGATTTCCTGGCGGACCATTGCACAATCCTTTATCCCAAACCGGCAAGCAAGGTGCGGACCCAGCTAGCACGGGAAAGAAATGTCCTTGCGGGGCAACGGACTGTTGCTGCATGCTACCGGTCTATATATGCTAGGGCGAGAACCGGTCTTGCATTGGCAAGAACGGGCGTCTCCTTTTCGAGTATGGGAATTGTGTTCGTGAGTTACTTTGCTGTCAGCTCGCTGATCATAGTCGATGCAATGCTGATAACGGCCGGATTATTGATGATTGTCGACGGCATATTGTGGTATCTTCCTGTGCGGAAGGAACAGTCTGAGATGCCCAGATGCCCCGTGCCGCATTAAAAGGAATGTATGAAAATAGAACATAAAATACAGCTTTCTTTTTTCTTTAATGTAGCTTTTATTATCATGATAGGCCTTTTTGCCTTTCAAAATATGAACCAAGTCTTGGCAAAGCTCAGGTTTGTGGAGATATCGGATGACCTGAACGCATCCTTCCTCGAAATGAGGATTTCGGAAAAGAACTTTCTGCTTTACAACGACGAGAAATGGCTTATCAACATTCATGAAAACATAGGGGACTCGATGAAATCCATCGATGCGACCAAAGAAGATCTGATTCGCGTCATAGGGGACAACAATCTTCAGTTGTTGAGGTCGTATCTGGACGAATATTCAAAAGTCATCGATGAACTTGACAGGACCCATGGGAAAGATCCGAGGCTCAAATCAGAATTGAGCACGGTGGGCAGGAAGTTAAGAGATTTTTTTAAGGCTAAAACTCAACTTGAGAGGAAGCGCGTCAACGACATCATTTTCAATGCCAAAAGGCTCCTGTTCATCTCTTTCCTGTGTATACTGTTTCTATCCATAGTCTTGGGAAGGCTCGTATCAAAGAAGATATCAATATCCCTCAGGGCTATTGAAAGAGTGGCAATGTCCATAGCAGAAGGAAATTTCAGCAAAATTGAGGACGGGAGATCCAAAGATGAATTTGGGTCGGTAATACTTGCAATAAATCGTATGTCCGAAGAGCTGAAGAATAAGGGAGAGGAGATAATCCAGGCTAAGAAGCTTGCATCCCTTGGCGTTCTGACAGCGGGGGTTGCCCACGAATTGACCAATCCCCTTAATAACATCTCGATGATAACCCAGAATTATCTGGATCTTTATGATTTTCTCAATAAAGAGAGCAGACTATCTTTGATCAGCAAAGCCTATGAGGAAACAAAGAGGATGGAGGATGTCGTCAAAAACCTTCTTGATTTTTCGAAATCTAGGGAGGCGAGGTTAAAAAAAGCGGACATCAATGAGATAGTGAGGAAATCGGTACGGCTCATGCAGAATACTCTGGACATATCTAATATCGAGTCGAAGCTGATTTTCGGACAAGGTCTGCCACATGTTTACATCGATGAGCATCAGATAGAACAGGTAATGGTAAACCTTATTGCAAATGCGGTGCAGGCTATGTCTCCGAGTGGTACTCTGACGGTTGAGACTAAAGCCGTGGGAGAAGATACAGTTATGATACGTGTTCAGGATACGGGCCAGGGAATCCCTCCGGAATATCTGCCTAATATTTTTGACCCCTTCTTCAGCACCAAGAGCAGCGGTACTGGTCTCGGTCTGTCTGTCAGTTACGGGATCATAATGAACCACAATGGGAATATAAAGGTTGACAGCACGGTAAGCCTCGGCACCACCTTTACAATAGAGTTACCATCTTACAAACGTGCAAAGGAGGCAAGACATGAGTCAATATAACATCATGGTCATCGATGACGAAAAGATAGTTGGGGACATGGCAAAAATGTCACTGGAGCATGACGGATATTACGTGGAGACATTCCTCAATGGCGAATCAGCACTGGCCAGGCTCAAGGAAAAACCTTTTGATGTGGTCATTACCGATTTCAAGATGAAAGGCATAGATGGAATGGAGGTTCTCAGAACTGTAAAGGAACTAAACCCTACGACTAAGGTCATAATGATTACAGCTTTTGCCAATCTGGATACAGCCATCGAGGCCTTGAGGGGAGACGTTTTCGACTTTTTCCCGAAGCCGGTCAGGATCAAGGATTTAAAGGCGTCCATACTGCGTGCACTAGAGAAGAGTGATAATGAATCATAGTCTTGCAGGTTTATTGAGCAGCATCAGCAGGAAAATGAAGAGGTCGCTCCATCCACCACTGCCATTTCAAGTCCTGTTCAGCAGGTTCCGGCAGGTCCTCACAAGCCACAACAGAGCTATTGAGATGATCGCCGAGATGGGAGAGAAACTCAGCGGCGAATATCTGTTCGATATCAATTATATCGAGAGCGCATACGCGGAGCTTTCCGCTGACGTCTCGAGTTCAATAAAAAACTTCGACATGCTCACACGCAACGGATATCCGGGGCTGCGCGATGCCTTCATCAGAATAGACGGCAGGATCGTGGAGATGTTGTCGGACTCGGCCTCTACATCCGGTGAAAGGGTTGTTTTCATCGAAGATACATCATGGGATATGTACTATGATGTAGGGGGCAAAAATGCCGGACTCGCCGAGCTAAAAAATGTGCTCGACCTCAATGTCCCAGATGCCTTTTTTATCACTACACGCTCGTTCGACGAATTTCTGCAATTCAATGGACTCAATGACAAGGTTGAGTCTCTAATGGAAAAAGGTGAGATATCCGAAGAGGACTTTGTTGCGCTGCGCACTGCGATTATCATTGGTAAAATACCTCCGGCACTGGATAGAGAGTTCGATGCTGCAATCAGGAGGATGAAGATAAAATGCGGGGCATCTTGCTCCATCGCGGTAAGAAGCAGCGCTGAGGAAGAAGACGGCAAGCTTTCATTCGCCGGACAATTCGACACCCTGCTGAATGTTCCACTGGAAGCCTTGGCCATAAAGGAGGCTTATAAAAAGGTAGTCGCGAGCCTCTTCTCGCTGCATTCCATGGCGTACCAGAAGCGATTTGGCTATGATGCCAGTAAGATGAAAATGTCAGTCGGGTGCGTGGCGATGGTGGAGGCGGTATCGAGCGGGGTTGTGTATTCCGTGGACCCGAGCGGACCGATCGGCAACAAGGACACCCTTTTGATCAGCGCTAACTGGGGCCTCGGCAAGACCATCGTCGAAGGGTTGGTTGAAGCGGATATCTACAGAGTCAACAGGGGTGCATCTCCTCAAATAACTGACATGAGATGCGGCATGAAGGAATCGATGACTGTGTTCATACCAGGGGGTGGAATCGACACGATTGCGACTCCTCGTGAGATGAGGGACAAAATGGTAGTTGATCCGAGGCTTGTGACTGAAATCGCACTTCAGGCCCAGTTAATCGAGAAGCATTGCAGGAGGCCTCAGGATATCGAATGGGCGCTTGACCGAGATGAAAGGATTTTTATATTGCAGGCAAGGGAACTGCGGATGGGAGAAGGTGAAGGCAGTAATTGCTCGTCCGTCGTGAGGCATTTTGAATCAAGGCCGACATTGATGCGGAATAAAGGTATCAGCGTCCAAAAGGGCATCGGCGCAGGAAAGGTCTTTGTGGCAATGACACCGGACGATGCCGGAGATTTTCCTAAAGGCGCAATCCTCGTCTCAAAGCGCGACTTCTCGGTTTTCGTACGCCTGATGAATGACGTATCAGCTATAATCACCGACATCGGTACCCCTACCAGTCATATGGCTTCACTCTCTAGGGAGTGCAGGATACCGACTATCGTGAACACGGATGACGCCACGCGAATACTTAAAGACGGAATGAAGGTAACGGTAATCGTGGACGACGAGGGCAGCGCCGTATACGAGGGAATCGTTGATGAAGTGCGCGATTGCTCTTCTGCAAATGTGCCGGATATAACCGAGGGACATGAATACCTGAAGAAAAGGTATGTGTTGACGCATATTTCACCCCTTAATCTAATCGAACCCTTGCATAGTAATTTCCTGCCTGAGCAATGCAAGACCATGCATGACATCCTCAGGTTCATTCATGAAAAATCGATCATGGAACTAGTTGACTGCACCCGACATAGGAGGGCAAGTCTGAAAGACTACGCTGCCATAACACTGGACCTGCCTGTCCCAGCCGGCATTGTGATAATTGACATGGGCGGTGGCCTAGACAGAAGTGTCTCCAAAGGGACAAAGGGCTCAAGGGAAACGGTGACGGTAAACGAAATTGTTTCAATCCCACTTAAGGCGATTGTGGGGGGGATGATGCATCCGGGCGCATGGCATAATGAGACGGTACCCTTGAAGATGAAGGACTTTTTTATGAGCATGACACGCATGCCCGATATCCACTCGGAGAGCATGAGTTCCCCTCTTATGAATGTGGCCGTTGTATCGAGAGAGTATGTAAATCTCAGCCTGAAGTTCGGATACCACTTCAATATCGTGGACTGTTATTGTAGCGAGAACCCCAGAAACAATCATATCTATTTTCGTTTCTCCGGGGGGGCGACCGATATATCTCAGCGCTCGCGGAGGGTGCAGTTCATCGCTTCAATTCTTAAGGATTACGGTTTCACGATCTGGACGAAGGGAGATCTGCTCATCGCGAGGCTGGCCAATATCAGCCGGGAACAGATGGAGGATGTACTCGACCAGCTCGGAAGGCTCATCGCCTTTGCGAGGAAACTTGATGCACTGCTGCGCGATGATACCACCATCACGCATTATGCCCAAAGGTTCAAAAACGGTAATTACGAGCTGATGAGCAAGCCGGAAGGAGTCTCAGGCAAGACGTCTTAACCGCATTGCAACGTTTACTTCACATAACGGACAACTCCACTTAATTATAGTAATCCACGCAGTAATCATACCTCCCTTATTTGAGTGGTACGAATAAGATTCAATCTTCAATGCGATAACATTTAAAAGGGAAAGATATTGTTGCCTTCTGTGCTTGGAAAGCCCTCATGCCTTTCTGATTCAGTTTGTTTAAAACACCTGTCCCGATACTCCCCACTATCACAGCATCTGACTGCTGGCCGTTCATAGCCATGACAGGGTTCCATGCACCATGCACATGGTGATGATTACTGCTGCTGATCGTTGATACACTTCCTGTCTCAGTATTGACAACAGCAAAGGCCGGCGCGGATCCAAATGGTTATAGACCATACTGGTCCAATCCTTATTTTCTAACACTTGGAAACATATTTTCATTACCCTCCCCTCCCATAAATTTATTATGCACATATGCTCATATAAAATTTATTTTACTCCATATATCAAATAATTATTGACATGCTTTTGGTCATATTGCGAATTCCGGTGATGGCGAACAGTCGTGCCGGAGGATGGCGAACACTTGTGAAACATAGCGAAGCCGTACCAAAACATCTTACGAAGAGCGTTCGCCTTTCGTCAAGTTTGTCTTAGTTTTTCTCATCGATTCTCCCTTCAAAGCTATCTTGTGTGAGTTATGGACGATCCTGTCGAGTATGGCGTCGGCTTTTGTAGGCTCTCCGATGCGATCATGCCATTTGGCGACGGGATACTGGCTGGTAATGATTGTCGCCTTCAGTCCGTATCTGTCTTCCATGACTTCCAGGAAGTGGCCGCGCTCATCTTCGGTCAGTGGGTCCACGGCCCAGTCGTCAATGACGAGGAGGTCCGTCTTTGCAAGTCTTCCGAGGACCTTGAAGAAACTGCCGTCAGCTTTTGCGATCCTCAGTTCCTCAAAGAGTCTTGTTGACCGGTATTGTACAGCAGTGAATCCTTCTCGGCAGGCTTTGTTTGCAAATGCCTCAGCAAGGTAAGTCTTGCCGATGCCGGTCGGCCCGGTGATGATCACGTTATGGTGAGAAGAGATCCACTGACAAGAAGCCAGGGATCTGACGACCGACTTGTCCAATCCCCTGGGGTGCTGATAGTCGATATCTTCGATAGTGGCATTGGTCCTCAGGCGTGCCGACTTGAGTCTTCTGGTGAGTTTTCTGTCTTCCCTGGAAGTCCACTCCCGGTCTATGATCATGGAGAATCTGTCCTCAAAGCTCAGTTTGCTAAGGGAAGGATTTTCAAGCTGCTCCTTCACTGCCGTTGCCATTGTGTAGAGCTTCATCTGTGAGAGTTTTTCGATAGTGTGATTCAACGCTGTCTCCTCCTTATAGTATGTTTGTGGGGTATACTTACCCCTTGGTCGATGCCTCTTAGTCGATTATTGGCTGTCCCATAGAGCCGATTTTCAACTGAAGTACTCTTTACCGCGGATATTGTCATGATATAAGGGCGGGGTCACCTCCTTTTGTTCGGTGATCGGAGTACGGTCGAATCCGGTTTCAAGCATCGACTTGACGCTCTTGTATGAATAAGCCTTGATATGGACCGCCCGCATAGAGGCTGCTTCCAGTCTCTCCGGCGAGTACTTCTTGCCGAGTCTCAACAGGCCTATGCAGGATTTGAATCCCTGCTCCGGATGCGGTCGCGTCGTCAGGATGGTCTCGACAAGCTTTGCTGTGGCAGCGCCGGTCTGCTCCGCCCAGTGGATGATCCTCGATGGAGTCCACTCAAGATGCTTCTGATGCGCTTTCGGCATGTGCTCAGCAATGGTCGTATATCCTCTTGCTTTGAAGCTGCGTTGATGAGTCACAATGCGATTGTTATTGTGGAAGATCTCCACCGTATCGACAGTGAGGAAGGCTTCTAACTTTTTGCCACGAAGCTGGTAAGGAACGCTGTAGTAATGATCCGCTACGTCGACGTGGTAATCGATGTTAACCGTTGGCCGCTTGAAGTCGATGTATCGATACCGCTCAACGGGCAAAGGCTTAAGATACGGCCTCTCAAGGGTCTCAAAGAGTTCTCTGCGGGTACTGTTTAGTTTCCTGAACTTCCGGGTATTCAAGCGTTCCAGAAGTTCCCTGATGCTGGCATTAAGCTCCTCGATACTGAAGAATGTGTGATTCCTCAATGCCGCAATGATCCATCGGGTGACCAGCAATACTCCGGCTTCCACCTTTGCCTTATCTTTTGGTTTATACGGACGTGCAGGGATAATGGCGGTACCGTAGTGCTGCGCCAGACTCAGATATACGGGGTTGAGGTCGGGTTCGTATCGGCAGGACTTCGATACGGCTGCTCGGATATTGTCCGGGACAAGGATTTGGCTCACACCGTGAAAGTATTCAAAAGCATTGATGTGAGCCTTGATCCAGAAGGGGAGACTCTGCGATGGGAGCGCTTCGACATAGGTATAGTTGCTTGCTCCAAGGACTGCCACAAAGATCTGAGCTTCGGTGCTCTCGCCTGTGAAAGAGTCGACGATGGGTATCCCTTTGCCGGCAAAGTCGATGAACATCTTCTCGCCGGCGCGATGCTCCTGCCGTAAACTTATCTCAAGGTTTTTCTCCCAGCGGTGATAATGCTCGCAGAACTGCGTAAACTGATACCCCTCAGGATGCCGTTCTTTATATTCGAGCCACAACAGTTGAAGGGTGACGCCCTTTTTGCGAAGCTCGCGATGAATCTCCTCCATTGGGGGCAGCGGACGAAGGGCTGTCTTCCGACTACTGCGTTCACTGAGCATAGCTTCAAGCTTTGCGTCATCAAGGTCCTCAGGAAGTGGCCATGAAATGCCCTTATCCTGGGCCTTCTGGACATAATCTACTACTGTGCTCGGCGACACTTTGCAGGACCGGCTTATTTGTCGTTTGCCAAGATGCAGCCCATAATACAGTCTTAAGATTTCTCTAACCATCCGCATGGATATACCCCTATTAGCCATCGCTTCTCCTTCGTCAAAGTTCGTAGAAGAAGGACAATGGCGTATTTGTGTGGAATTTATCCAGCTTCGGCTATGTTTATTTCGTCAGGTAGTCTGAACACTTCTATTTCGGTCTCATGGCGAACACCTATATCGGGATTACCCAAAAGTGTTCGCCATGACTCCGATATCAGTGTTCGCGTTCAGACCGAAACAGGTGTTCGCTTTGCTCCGAAATGAGTGTTCGGCATGGTCCGAAATTCGCAGTCATATACCAAAACTATTCTCCTGCCAAAACAAGGAAAGTGCAGATACATAAAGTACCAGCTAAATTCATACCACTTTAAACCCAGAGGTATTCCCATTGTTGCTCTTAATAGAGTATTTTGTCCGCATATTCAGGGGAATTTCGAATAGCGATTCCGGATGTAACCCGGACAATCAGGGAAAATTGCGACAAGGCAAAAGATGCAAAAAACATGCTGACGAAAATGCGGAGGCGGGTCGAGAATTTATGGGAGATTACATAATATTTCTTCATTACGTGAAAACGGTTCTATCGCGATGCTACAACAAACCTACTCATTTCCAGCATGAAGAAATGAAGGAGGACGAATATCACTCCTGAACTGTATGCAACGCGGACGTAAAAAAGTGATAATGACAGCGTCGAACCCTTACCACCAACGCCAGAGACAGATAACAAATACTATGAGAAATACGATTATTAGATTTGTATAGGCCAGAATATAAAAGAGCTTTGGCTTTTTTGCTTGTTCGCTTTTTAACAGCTTACCGACAATCCTCATCTTGAGCACCCTGTCCTCGCCATGGGGTGCAGCTTTCAGAGCATCGCTCAGGTCAAGGCCGGCAGAATGCCTCTTCATGTGTACTCCGCCATGCCAAAGTTTACTGCTCGAGACATCATAAATATTGCCTTTAAGCGCTAAGTACGCGGGACGTCCTTCCTTTCCATCAAACTGCGAAAGCTCATCGGATATGAAATTTTGTTTCTGCTGATCAAAAGCCAGACTCCTTTTCTTCCTAAGTTTCGGTCCGATGACGAAGGTTACAAAGATAGCCGAAAAAACCATTACTAGAAACAAAACAATTTTTATTGTAAGCAGAACTCCAAATCTTGTATTAAAAAGCATCCACCAACTCGACACTCGCGCAATGGAAAGAAGTGTGCCTGTTAACGCCATTATAGCTATGCAACTCCATCCAACTAGCAACTCGCTTCGTGGCAGACCCTGGGCGGCATAAGCAGGCTTCAGAATGAGATGTACATAAAGAATGGTACCAAACCACATTATGGCTGTTATTAAGTGAACATAACCTATGATAAACCTGATAATACGTTGACTGTTTGTAAGAGGCTTGTACAGTCCCTTTATTCGCAATTGTCCTTTGAATGCATACCCATCTTTTGTCAGACTGCCGCCTCCCGCGGGATCAACGTGACAGTCACCGCAACTTTTACTAGTCTGCTCGGCATATTCAGGAGTACACAGTCCGGCTACTGGAAAACATAGCACGAAAAGCAGCGAAAGAGTTAAAACAATCTCCTTACGAAACTTACCCATGAGCATCCCCTAAGACACGAGAAAAGGCTGTTAAATGCAAAACACAAATGAGAAACACTTACCATTTAAAATTGCACTATTATAGCTCAGTTATCTTAGAAATGACATAGATAAAAAATAAATTTCCAGAGTATGCTGCGTGATCTAAGATTAAATGCCATGCCCACTACCGTAGTAGTTCAGTGTCCACACACGATCCATATTAGTATTTATATGCGATTTGGGTATAGAGGAATCGATTTTTAAATGAGCAATCCCTGAACATTTCCTCATGTTTCAGACTCATGAGCCTCTGCCCAGCTCTTTTCTTCTCAGATGTTATCGCCAACAGACCATCTTTATTATGGAGTAACAAGCTAACCTCTTGGCAACTTGCTTTCTGGCCTTCTTGTACGGGTAGGACTTTGCAGTCCATTTTAGATTATAATTGAATAGCATACCCGCTATAATACGGATGCATCGTAGAAAGCAGAGAATCGTTACATGTATTCCATCGAAACACTTACTATTATCGGCAATCAAAATGCAGATGTGCCGAATACGTTCTTCCGTCAAAAAGATAGGACGAGACATTTGGCCATTTTCTTTCCTGGGCTCGGGTACACTTCTCATATGCCGGTTATGTATTACCCCTTTTTAGCTCTTCTTTCCCGGGGAGCAGATGTTCTGCGGGCGGAGTACAATTATGTTAAGCTTCCGGATTTTATGGCACTGCCGCAGGATGAACGCAGACGCTGGGCTGCGGCCGATGCTTCCGTGATCTATACCACTGCTATGAGGCAACGACAGTATGACACAGTAACCCTTGTGGGAAAGTCAATCGGCACTGTATCTATGGGACATCTTATTACGTCGATTCAGAACTTGCCGAAATTTCAGTGCCTTTGGCTAACTCCTGTTCTGAAAAATGAACATCTGCTTTCGCAAATAAAGCAGGTAAAGCACAGAGCACTTTTTGTTATCGGCACAGCCGATCCTTATTATGATCGGAGAAATCTGGATGAACTTTTGCAGGTAACTGGAGGAGAGAGCATCATCATTGACGCCGCTGATCACAGTCTCGAAATTGACGGTGACGCAATAAAATCTCTTCAAGCCCTTGAACGCATAATGATGGGGATTGAAAAGTTTCTTGGCTGATGGAACTAGATTACAATCGTCAATTATCGCTGACGGAAGGGGAACACGAATGAAGCGTTTACCGGCTATCCCGCACCCGAGTGCAATCGCAGAGCGTATAATATTACCGTGGGAACTGTTGCGGCGCGACTCGATACTTCGAATCTCGAAGTCTCTCTGAACATTTCACGTTGGCCCGCTCTTTGTATCTGATTGTTATAGAAGAAGGAATTTTATGGTTCATGAAATCATGATCGAATTTGCGAAGAAGACGGGACTCTCGCCGGAGAGTTCCATTCCGACGCGTTATCTATGGACTGATGCCTATGCGGTCTGTAATTTTCTCGGACTTTATCGTCAGACGAATAATGAGCTGTACAAGCATTTCGCGTTGCTCCTGATCGATCAGGTGCATGCCACGCTGGGCCGACACCGTCGGGATGAGCCTCGGACGGGTTGGATCAGCGGGTTAGCTGAGGAGGAAGGTCGTAGACATCCCACAAAAGGGGGGCTGAGGATCGGGAAGGAGATGAAAGAACGGGGACTTGAAGAGCCCTTTGATGAGCGCTTTGAATGGGATCGGGATGGGCAGTATTATCATTACTTGACGCAATGGATGCATGCCCTCGATTGCGCGAGCAGGATTATTGGAGATTTGACCTTCAGCAAGTGGGCAATAGAGATGGCAAAGACGGCCCATGAAAAGTTCACTTACCTGCCGTCGCACGGAGGAGAGAAACGCCTATATTGGAAAATGAGTATAGATCTCTCGTATCCTCTCGTGTCGTCCGTGGGACATCATGATCCTGTTGACGGACTGATAACTTACAGCGAGCTCCAGACAACTGCTGGGAGATATTTGGAGCGATCAGCGCTGCAGAATCTGAGTGCGGAGATTGCCGACATGGCATTGATTTGTGAGGGGAACAGCTGGACTACTGATGACTCCTTGGGCATTGGCGGTCTTTTGATTGGTGCTTACAAGATGGCACAGTTAATAGTTGCAGACAGCTTCATACTGCCGGACCTCTTAAAGACTGTTTTGGATGATTCCCTAACGAGCCTGAACTACTTTGTAAGAAAGTCGTCCCTCAATCTCCCCTCCAATTACCGACTGGCATTTCGAGAGTTGGGATTGTCGATCGGATTGCAGGCCATTGTGAAACTGCAAGGGTTGATTGACCAACATGCAGCTGTCTTTAAGAAGCAGTATGATGTCCGTTCCCGTGTGCAACGCCTCATGGAGTACACCCATTTAAGCGAGCTAATCAATATATTTTGGCTTGCGATCAAAAATAGAGAATCCCGCAGCTGGACGGAGCATCGCGACATCAATATGGTAATGCTCGCTACCAGCCTGTCTCCCCATGGGTATCTCTTGCCTCTTTTGAGTGATCCCGCTACCTGAGTCATGGTATAATGTCCACCTGACAAACCTCACTTCTGACATCTCGCCGTGGATGCAGATTACCGCACGCAACTTTGATTTTCTTGCCATTACATAGCCTTATACTCTGCTTCCTCACAACAGCCTTTATACGTTGCTATAATTTGAGTAGACAGCTAGTAAATGAACTGCTAATGACGAAAGGAGGAGTGTCATGCAGAGAACGTTTTTTCTATCACGTTCATAGTGTGGGTTATTTCAATCATGTATGTAACTGTTAGCTATCCCGATGAGCTAAAACTTATCAAGCTTCCTAATTCGCAAGTCGAAGGCGGAAGACCTCTTATGCAGATGCTGAGAGACAGAAACTCTTCCCGTTCATTCGGCTCGGAGAAGTTGCCTGATCAGACACTCTCAAATCTGTTTTGGGCTGCCTTTGGAATAAATAGCTCAATCACAGGAAAGTGCACTGCGCCATCTGCCGTCAATTGGCAGGAAATCGATATCTATGTTGCTATTGTCGAAGGCTTTTACTTATATGATGCGAAGACTCAAGCCTAGAACCTATTCTCTCCGGAGACATCAGCTCATATACTGGCAAACAGGATTACGTAAAGGAAGCTCCTGTTAATCTTATCTATGTAGCGGACTTCTCGAAGATGGGCACTGCAACGAAGGAAGACAAGAAACTCTATTCAGCTGCAGACATAGGATTTATCAGCCAGAGCGTGTACCTGTATTGTGCTTCCCAGGTGATAGCGACGGTCGTGCGTGGGTCGATTGACAAGGAAGCACTATCAAAAACGATGAGGTTACGATCTGATCAGAAGATCATTCTGACGCAGTCAGTTGGATATCCTAAAAAATAGCGTAGATTCTTTTAGAAGGCGGTCTTTAAAGATCGTTGAACTGGGGTTGCGATATGGCGAAAAAATTCTACCTATTGTCAAAAGTATATGGATTACTCGAACCGGGGCCGGTTGTGATGGGTACGACAGTGCGAGAGGGGCAGGCGAACATTATGGACCATGTCATGGTATACAATGATGGGGTTTGAGCCGCCGACTGTGGGATGCATCATCAGTAATCGAAGCCATACGTTCGACATTCTGAAGTCTGCAAGGGAGTGTGTCATCAACATCCCGACGCTGGAGCTGGCGGAAAAAGTGGTGGGCTGCGGGAATACCTCTGGACGAAAGATTGATAAGTTCAAGGTCTTTGCGCTCACGCAGGCAACTGCCTCATATGTGAAAGCACCGCTCATCGACGAGTGTTATGCGAATCTTGAATGCAAGGTTGTCGATGGCAAGTTTGTAGTTAATTATAGCCTCTTCATCCTTGAGGTGCTCAAGGCGTGGATAACCCCGGCAAAGAAAAAACCGTGGAACATTCATCATCGAGGGAGAGGCGCTTTTATGGTTGCCGGTGAGACAATCAAGTTGCCTTCACAAAAGAAATAGCGATGCCTGACCGCCCCCTTTAACCAGTCTAGATATTAAATTGTATCTGGGCACTTTTTACCAAAAGAGGCAGATTTGAACAAGAAAGGCTATACTCAGCATCCTGAATGTCACCTCTTATTATTGGCGGAGATAACGGCGGCTCTAAAAGTCACTTATGCTTATTTGTGCTCGGTTGCGAATCTCTTAATTCCTCAAATTGTTTGTGTAATTCTGCCAGTTGATTAGCGGTTGCTTTCTTGTTGTTTCTGTATCGTTTGTGGTTGAGCGGTCAAATAATGAAATCCTGTGTTATATTAACATTATATCATTCGGATTTATGTCAATAATTACAGTAAGGGCAATGCATTTATTTGGGAAATTTTGCTGAATTAAACATCATTTTAATTGCAATTCCACGCATCCCATTGCAATTAAAGATACCTCTGTAGCAGCATTTTTCATAACAACATGAAAGAGCCTTATTTCAGGCCAATTCTGAATTTATAGCCCTGGTTGCGAAGTATAACTCCATCAGGCGTGATAGATTCAAGCGTGATACCTGTCATGACCTCCTGGCCTTCGCGACCGATATGACCGTTGATTGCAGCGAGCCGTTCCGACTTGTCCGGCGAATAAATATGTGTAGAAATAGTGATGGAGGGCAAGCCCTGCCTGACTGCTTCGGGCAATTCGCTAATCGCATATATCTTGTTGTCGGGTACCATCTTCTTTTCCGGCTGAGGCCGGATTTCTTCGAGGGCGCTGTCCTCTGTGGATTTTGACGTTGTGACCGACCCCGGTTTTATTTTAGTCGACGTTCCCTTGCTGTGCGCCGGCAGTTGCATTACCTGGCTTTTTGAAAGGGTCCGCTTATCGTTCAGAGGCCCTAAAGTAGTATTAGTAGAAGTTGATTTTTCCTCTTTTTCGGCTTGGCTCCCCTCAGATGTAGTTGTGGGTTGATTTGCCGGTGCCGTTTCAGTGAGAGGTGCTGCAGGTTGGGCTGTCACGTGTGTTTGTGGATTCACTGGCACAACATAATTCTGTGTGCCTTGCGGGGAAATGGGCGCAGAGGTGTCTGCTTTTTCATGGCCGAAAAACCAGCCAACACTTCCGGCAGCTGCTACCAGCATAATCAGGACTGCATATGGCCAGAGGAGTTTCTGTGGTCTGGAGCTACTGCCTTCCGGGGTGGTCATGATATCGGGGGCCTTGCCACGCCTCCGTTCCTGTTCAGCCTTTTTCAATGCATCGAGAATATAGGACATCCGTTTCCCCTCTTTATTGTGGTCTTTTCTAGTCCAAGGCCTTGTTTATGTATCATTCTTAAAATCTTCTTTTTAGCCACAACCTGAATCTTTCGAATTGACTGTTCATTCGGCTTTTGGATAGCAAATCTCCCAGGACTTCGCTGGCCGCTCTGCGAATAATTGTTTTGTCGACTCGCGCCTTACTCTGCGCGTAGGCGCCAAGCAGTGCGCGGTCGCAGATAAGGTTGATGATGCGGGGAATTCCTCCGCTCAGGCGAAACAACTGGGCTATGGCCGCGGGGTGGAAAAGCACACGACGTGCGCCAGCAATCGTCAATCGATGAGCAACGTAGTCGGCTATCTCCCCTTTGGAGAGAGGATCGAGATGAAATCGGGCGGTAATTCTCTGGGAGAGCTGGCGAAGCTCGCGACGCGCCAGCATGTCTCGGAGTTCCGGTTGACCGATGAGAACGATCTGGAGGAGCTTGCAGCGGCTTGTCTCGAGGTTGGTGAGGAGCCGCAATTGCTCCAGAACGGGGGAAGTGAGGTTTTGAGCTTCGTCTATGATGAGCAGTGTTTTGCGCCCTGCCGCATGGGAATCGAGAAGGTGACGGTTGATCCTGTCGACAAAGGCCTTGATGCTAGCCATGCCGGCCATGCGCTCGATGCCGATTTCTTCGCAGATGGTGGCAAGCAGTTCCATCTCTGTCAACCTTGGGTTGATGATAAAGGCAATGTCGCAGTTTTGCGGAAGCTGCGCAATCATGCATCGGCAGATTGTCGTCTTGCCGGTACCCACTTCGCCGGTGAGAAGTACAAATGCCCCCTCGGAGTTGACCCCGTAAAGCAAGTGTGCAAGTGCCTCGCGGTGCTTTTCACTCATGTAGAGATAAGTTGGATCAGGAGCGATCGAAAAAGGAAGGTCCTTCAGCCTGAAGTATTCTTTATACACGCCATCCATCCGGTTCGAATTTGGTCTGCGCAATCATGCATCGTTCATTCTGAAAAGCGTAATGCATAAGCGGGCAGAAATACAACGCCTTGTGAAAAAGATCTGGCAGCCGGTCAAATCACGGGTCCTGTCTCATGGACGAAATTAATGCACCAATTAAGAGTATTTGTTGCATTATATAGTGATTAACAAGTGCTGCAAATGGGTCTGGATTTTTATCGTAACCTATTGTATAGTATTAACATGGGAAGGGATAATAATCAAATCGGGCAGCTTATCAGGGAAATCAGGAAGTCCAGGCACATGTCTCAAATGAAGTTAGCAGATCTGGTCGGGGTATCGTATCAGCAAATTCAAAAATACGAGAAAGGAGCGAGCAGTATCAGCGTCGATAGGTTGAAGCAGCTTTCCAAAGCCCTCGATGTAACAATCTTCACGTTTTTCCCTGTAGAGAAGAAAGGCTCCCTCAAGGAGTCGAAACTCGCAGTGAAAATGTCGAAAGAGGAGCAGGTGATTTTGGAGAATTTCAGAAACGTCAAAGGCAAAAAAGCGCGGACAGCCTTTTTTGAATTTTCGAGGCTGCTTGCGAAAAACAAGAAGTTGCTTCGCCAGATATGCCCATTGAAGGACTGTTGCAGGTAGATTGCCGCACGTTGGATTAACCGTCGATTTCCGAAGTGCCGCAGTAGGGGAAGAAAAAGAAAGAGGGGCAGTGGCTAAGGCCACGGTCCCTCATTTTTGTCTTATATGATCCATACATAGGTTCCCCATTTTTTCTAAAGATACAAAACCCGTATACTATTCTTTAGTGAACCTAAAAAAACTCTTGATCATTGTTACAGCGGCTATTATCATTGCGGCTTATTTCTTTTTCGATCCGGGTCAGTACATCAATCTTGCTTATCTCAAGAACTCCCAGGAGCGCTTCCGGATGCTCTACGGTGAACACAAAGTAGCTGTTATCGCGGCCTATATGGTTGTCTGCATTCTTTTCACCGCTCTTGCGCTGCCGGGGGCAGCAATCATGACACTCGCCGGTGGAGCACTCTTCGGCGTTATCACAGGCACACTCATCGTCTCATTCTCGAGCACTATCGGGGCGACGCTGGCCTGTTTTATTTCGCGATATCTCCTCAGGGACTGGGTTTTGACGAGGTTCGGTGACAGGTTTGCGAAGCTCCACAAAGGGATCGAAGAGGAAGGGCCCTTTTATCTTTTTTCGCTGCGACTTGTGCCGGTATTCCCCTTTTTTATAATCAATCTCATCATGGGACTGACTCACATGAGCCTCGGAACTTTTTACTGGGTCTCTCAGATCGGAATGCTTCCGGGGACTATCATCTATGTCATTGCTGGCAGGGAATTGTCGAAAATAGAGTCTGTCTCGGGAATTCTCTCTCCGGGTGTAATTCTCTCTTTTGTACTTCTCGGTCTATTCCCCCTCGCTACAAAGAAGATACTCGGTTGGTACAAATTGAAAAAAAGGATGAACGGACATAGTTCAGACTGCGCGGGAGAAAGATAAATGCTCAGGGATATCCTGATCGGCAATAATTCGCTTCTCATCACTTATGACAGAACAGGGACATGAGAAAACAGTACTCCCTAACGTCGGGGCTGAGAACTATGCACAAGGAGCATGTATCTGTCTCACCGCTCGTGCGGAGCCATGCGGAATTTACGATCACGGTGTAGAAATTAGTGGATTTGCTCTGTGAAATGGAGAAGTGCCCGCATTGGAGCCAGACTTTGTATTTCAAGGTGTGATTATCAAAGGACAGGAGGTACCATGGCATCATATGATTTCGACATAGGGGTGCTCGGCGGCGGATCAGCAGGTCTGACGGTCGCCGCAGGCAGCGCGCAATTGGGGGCAAAAACCCTGCTCATCGAGAAGGACGGCAGGCTCGGCGGAGACTGCCGTCATTGTGGCTGTATACCGAGCAAGACCCTGATCAGAATCGCTCACGTGTATCACCTTATGAAGCGGGCTACTGACTTCGGTCTACCCGACGTTGAACTGAAACCCATCGAATTCAAAGATGTTTCTTGCAGGATCAAATCGGTTATCTCAAAGATCCAGAAACATGATTCTGTCGAGAGGTTTTGTGGCCTCGGCGCGAGGGTCGAATTCGGCAAACCAGCATTTGTAGATGAGCACTCCGTGAGATTAAACGGACAGACCTATTCTGCAAAGAACTGGGTCATCGCTACAGGATCATCCCCGTTGATTCCGCAGGTTAAGGGGCTCGATACGACACCGTACTTGACTAACAGAGAAATATTTTATCTCGAGCGACTTCCCTCATCGTTGATTATTTTCGGAGGCGGACCTATCGGGATAGAGATGGCTCAGGCCTTTAACAGGCTTGGGACACAGGTGGTCGTTATCCAGCGTTCTGGCCAGATCCTCCCCAAAGAGGACGGGGACATGGCCGTTCAGGTAATGGATGTGCTCAAAACGGAAGGAGTCAGGTTTTATCTGAACACTTCGATCGTGAGCACACAGGACCTCGGCAGAGAGCGTGAAGTAGTCATCAGGACTGGTGAAGGTACCACGGTTACTCTGAAGGCTGAGACCATTCTTGTCGCCACAGGGAGAAAGCCGAATATCGAAAGCCTCGGACTCGATAAGATCGGGGTCGCATTTGATGACAAGGGCATCAAGGTCGACGAGAGAATGAGGACAGCTCAAACGCATATTTACGCCGCCGGCGATGTGAACGGAGGCTATCTCTTCACTCACGCGGCCGGGTATGAAGCCAGCATTGTTGTGACTAACGCAATCTTTCATCTGCCGAGAAAGGCAGACTATACCTTTCTTCCCTGGTGCACCTATACTGATCCGGAGTTGGCAAGTATCGGGATGAATGAGACAGCAGCAAAGAAGGCCGGTATTGCGTATTCCCTGTGGACGGAAGAATTCAGAGCAAACGACCGAAGCCTTGCTGAAGCCGAAGAGACGGGAAAGATCAAGATGATCCTGAATGAAAAGGAGATGCCTATCGGTGTTCAGATTTTCGGGCCACGCGCTGGAGAGCTTGTCTGCGAATGGGTGGCAGCATTGAACGGCGGTGTGAAGCTTTCGCTGCTAGTATCTGCTGTCCATCCCTATCCGACCATTGGCGAGATTAACAAGAAAGTGGCAGCAAATTTCTTTCCGCAGAAAATATTTTCCGACAACGTGAAAAAGGGATTAAAGTTTTTCTTCAGTCTGCGGGGCAGGGCCTGCGGGGCTTAATATCGGCTATAATAGCTATACAATGAATAATAGCAACGCGAACATTTCGGTAATCATCCCTGTTCTTAACGAAGCGGAGATAATCAATCAGATCATCGAACACGTCTGCAGTTTGAACAATAATACTAACGTTGAGATTATTGTTGCAGATGGAGATCCATGTGGCAGTACCATAAAAACTGTTTCTCGCGAAAAAGTGATAAGGGTCCTATCGGGAAAGGGCAGGGGAAGGCAGATGAACAAAGGGGCGGCAGTAGCCACGGGGGACATCCTCCTGTTTCTTCATGCGGATACATTCCTTCCGGTAGGCGCCTTTGAAAAGATCACGGCGGTAATGAGAACCGGCCGCTATGCTGGAGGTGCCTTCGATCTCGGGTTCGATTCCGGCAGAACGTCTTACAGGATCATCGAACGCGCGGCTTCTTACAGGTCTAGACTCACTCGCATCCCCTATGGAGACCAGGCTATCTTTATCAGAAAGGATATCTTCGATGGCCTTGGCGGTTTTAGGGAGTTCCCGATTATGGAAGATGTGGAGCTGATGAGGAGTATCAAAAATATCGGGCACCGAATCTTTATCATTGCGACAAAGGTGAAAACATCGTCGAGGCGGTGGGAAAGGGAAGGTATCATATATTGCACGGTCAGGAACTGGATGCTCGTGACATTATATTTATTAGGCGTGAGGCCCGATACTTTGGTCAGGTTTTATAAGTGATATTAATCCCAGAGTTATACAGATAGCAGTGTTGATCAAAAAGTATCTTGTTCTTATTATTTGTATCATCATTATAGTATCGTCGGCTTTTGCCAACGATGCGGTTTTTCTCCGCGAAGACTTTTATTCACTCGACAACTGGAAACCGCTTTACTTTCCGAAGATCAAGGCTCACACGAAGTATAGTATTGAAACGAAGGGAGGGACTCATTATCTGAAAGCTGAAAGCACTGCCTCCGCATCTGCCCTGGTTTACAGGAAGGAATTCAACGTATATGAATATCCGAAGGCGAAATGGCGCTGGAAGGTGAGCAATGTTTACAAGAAGGCTTTGCCGGGGACAAAAGAGGGCGACGATTATCCCGTTCGCATCTATATCGTTTTTAAATACGATCCCGCCAGGGACAGCTTTTTCGGGAAGATCAAATATGAAGCAATCAGGGCAATTTACGGCCAGTACCCCCCCGACAGCACGCTTAACTATATATGGGCAAGCAGTCTCGACAATCCAAAGATTATGCCCAGTCCTTATACCGACAGGGCGCAGCTTATCGCGCTTGAGCGTGGATCTACTAGGGTTGGCGAATGGGTCGAAGAATCGGTCGATATCCTCGAAGATTACAGAAAGGCCTTTGGCACAGAACCGCCTTTGATGGCAAGTATCGCGATCATGAATGACTCCGACAATACCGGTGAAAACTCTGTTTCATATATCAGCAATATTGAAGTGTATAAATGAAGATGGACAAAAACGACTGCCTGATAATATTCATGAAGTGGCCTGAGAAGGGGAAGGTCAAGTCACGCCTTGCAGCCGGTCTGGATGAAAATGTGGTACGCGACCTGTATAAATGTTTTGTCGAAGACTTGCTGCAAACTCTGAAACGAGCTGGCTTTCGGCCCATCATAGCGTTCTATCCTTCGGAGGCAGGGGATAAAATTGCTGAATGGCTCGGTGATGAGTATATTTATATGCCTCAAACGGGTGCCGATCTTGGAACGAGGATGAAGAATGCTTTTACGCGGGCCTTTGCTCAAGAGTGTTCGCGAGTGGTACTTATCGGAAGTGACGTTCCTGATCTTCCTGTTGAGATCATCAAAGATGCCTTCACATCCCTCAAGGACTATGATGCAGCAATAGGTCCTGCGCGGGATGGCGGATATTATCTGATAGGATTTAGTAACGACAGTTTCTTGCCTCGGATCTTCGATGACATCCCCTGGAGTACCGCTGTTGTCTTTACGAGGACCATAGAAATTCTCAGGGAAGAAGGGTGCGAGGTCCGACAACTGCCATTTTGGAGGGACATCGACAGGCCGGAGGACGTCGTCGACCTCATCAAAAGAAGTAGGGACAACGCTTTTATGCAATCAAAAACGATAGCCTGTCTGATGCGACTGGACATGTTCAACATATTATCCGTCGCCGCCGAAAAGTGATATAATAATAACCGCATTGATGCAATCAAATCGGTTGAGGGGGCATATATGGCACATCCAAAGGTTCTCGCGTTCATTCTTGCCGGCGGAAAAGGGGAAAGACTTTTCCCCCTGACGGTCTTCCGTTCAAAGCCATCGGTGCCGTTCGGCGGCAGATACCGGATTGTGGACTTTGTCCTCAGCAATTTCCTAAATTCCCATGTTTATTCCATCTATCTTCTCGTTCAGTATAAATCACAGTCGCTTATTGAGCATGTGAGGCAGCACTGGAATTTCTCCTCCATCGTTAAGGATCATTTTGTTGCTGTTGTTCCTCCACAAATGAGAATGGGGCCCGAGTGGTTCCAGGGCACTTCCGATGCCGTGTATCAAAATATAAGCCTCATAAAGGACCACAACGCCGACCTCGTCGTTATTTTCGGCGCTGACCACATTTATCGAATGGATATCCGGCAGATGATCGATTTCCATCTGAAAAACGACGCCTATGTCACCGTCGCTGCGCGTCCCGTGCCGATTGAGCAGGCTTCAGCGTTCGGAGTTATTGCAACCGATGCGGACAAGAGGATTACTGGATTTCAGGAGAAACCTAAAAAGCCTGCAGCGATGCCGGATGATCCTTTGCGGTCATTTGTATCGATGGGGAATTATGTATTCAGGACTGATGTTCTCATCGATGCCTTGGTAAAGGCCCAGAAGAAAAAGGAGCACGACTTCGGTGCCCATATCATTCCAAACCTTGTTGATACCGGGAAGGTTTTTGCTTATGACTTTGCAACCAATATCATTCCGGGCACAAAGCCATACGAAGAAAAAGGGTACTGGCGGGATGTAGGGACAATAGCCGCCTATTTCGACGCTCACATGGATTTACTGAGCGCGTCGCCGCCCTTTGATACTCATAACACTCTTTGGCCTATTCATCCATCGGGGTACGAAGGGCCTTCGACTAAAATAATCGATAGCCAGATCAAGAATAGCCTTATCGCCGAAGGGTCGATAATCAGGAAGGCAAAGATCCGGGATTCTATCATACAGAGCGGAGTAACGATCGAGGATGGTGTCTCAATCGAAGAATGCATCATCATGGATCGGGTCACTATTAATAAAGGGTGCAAGCTTCGTAAGGTCATCGTTGATAAATATAATGTGGTCAGCGAATGCGAGCAGATCGGATTCGATCCCGATAAGGACCGCTTCCGTTGTCACATCGACCAGTCTTCCGGAATCGGGATCATCCCGAGAGGCGGCAGGATGGGCGGCATCAAGAAGTAGCCAGGTGTGCAGAGTTTGCGCCAGCAGTAAATGATACAAGATTCATGCGGCAATAAAGTTGTGGGGTAGATATTAGAAGAGGACGATGAAGTGATAGAGAGAAGAGTTATCCCCATTACCGTTTCCACGCATCTTGAGGACAAGTTTCTGGGTTAGGAGAGAAATTGAAAATAAAGCCTAAATGCTGGGAACTTTTTAAATGTCAAAATAACTCATGTCCTGCTTTTATGTCTCAAGATCTCAGATGCTGGCTGTTTTCAGGAACCTATTGTCGAGGGGAGCTTCAGGGAACGTTCTTAGAGAAGATAGAGATATGTCTTTCCTGTGGAGTTTTTCTAGCCAACTTCAAGAATGCAACTATCAGAGATACTTTCGCAATTATTCATAAACAATTGATCGAATATAGAGAGATTGTCAATGTTAAAAATAGAGAATTAGAGAAACTGGCAACTATAGATAAATTGACGGGAGCTTATAACAGAATGAAATTTGATGAAATAATAGAAAGGGAAATAGAAAGAATCAGAAGATATCGTCGGCCATTCTCCATGCTAATGTTTGATATTGACCACTTCAAAGAGGTGAATGATAGCTACGGTCATAATGGTGGTGATTATGTTTTGAGAACGATAGCTGATTTTGTAAGAGAGAATATAAGGACATTAGATTACTTTGTGAGATGGGGTGGTGAGGAATTCCTCATAATTTGTTCGGATAGCAAAATGGATGAAGCATACATAGTGGCAGAGAAAATAAGAAAAATGGTAGAAGGGCATATATTCGATCAAGTCGGGCAATTAACAATAAGTTTAGGTGTGGTAGAGGCTCTTGATAGCGATACGGAAGATTCCCTTCTGAAGAGGGTAGATGATGCCATGTATAAAGCAAAGAGAAAAGGCGGAAATCGATCTGAAGCCATTAATAATATAAGGACAACGAATTAAGGATGAATAAACTGGGGTCTTTAAATTCCATGTGAACTGAAAGTAATGGCTGAGTGAATTGGGGGAAATTTCACAACGACACATTACGTAAATTCCGCTTGTACGAGCGCCGCAAAAAATATTTAGTGCACGGTTACCAAGTGATTTGTTCCAGCAATCAACAGTATATTAAGTTAATCGTTATCGATTTCTTCCTTGATCAGTTTTTCTGCTATCTCTTTGTCGTTGTCGTTCACAAGAATTTTGATCTCTCCGATCTTGCCGACGTTGACGGGGTAGGGACTCACCTTTGATGATCTGAGGACAACAGGGATTTCACCGCTTTCAAGAAGGTCTTTGATCATCTCGGCCTCAAGGGAGTCGTAGGTTACGTAAATTACCGTCCAGGCTTCGTCTTTAATAATGCCCTCTCTTGTTGTCTATTACCGCATAAGGCATGCCGGATTGAAGTAAAATAGCCTGAGTTATCCGGTTCGGGATTAACTCAAAAGAAATAGTAGGTCTATCTTGGTCAAAACTCAAACTAGTACCCAAGTACTGATATCCTTTGTTGAAAGTCGGACTGCCTTATGTATGATTACAGTCAGCTTATTTTGCTGCTTTGACCTTTTCCCAGTCTTTCAGGAATTTTGCGAGCCCGATGTCTGTGAGCGGATGCTTGATGAGCTGGCCGATCACACTGTATGGTATTGTGGCGATATCTGCACCTATGCGGGCCGCTTCAACCACATGAAGGGGATTTCTGATGCTGGCTACGATTACCTGTGTATCGAACACATAATTCTCATAAATAGTCTGGATATCCGCGACGACGTCCATCCCTGTGTGGCTAATATCATCAAGCCTTCCGACAAACGGGCTCACATAAGTCGCGCCTGCTTTAGCAGCCAAAAGCGCCTGAGTCGACGAAAAGATCAGGGTTACATTGGTCCTGATCCCCGCAGCGGTGAGCCTCCTAACAGCCCTGAGCCCGTCCTCGATCATCGGGATCTTGACAACGATGTTCTCATGGATCTTTGCAAGCTGTTCAGCCTCTTTGACCATATCTTCCGTTTTAGTAGCTAGCACTTCAGCACTGATGGGCCCGTCAACTATTGCACAGATTTCCCTAAAAAGAGCGATAGGGTCTTTTTTTTCCTTCGAGATCAGTGAAGGGTTTGTCGTCACACCATCGATAACCCCCAGCTCCCAGGCCTTTTTGATCTCCTCGATATTAGCTGTGTCAATAAAAAATTTCATTCTCCCTCCTTATGATTTATTGGCAGTAATATGAATTCGTCCCCCTCTTTTTCGACCTTCACCCCGAATTCTTTGATCTTTTCGGTCATCGGCTTTCCAAAAACAAGATCGAGGGAGCTTTCTGGCATGTTGAATTTTTCAGTGACATAAGACCGGATGAACATATCATACTGAAGTCTATCAACGATCTCCTCGGCTGCAGCTTCATCGCCCCCAGTTGCTTTTTCCACGGCGAGGGCCAGTTTTTCGTAAGAACAGCGGTCTTCATGACGGTCGATTATATCGGCAATCAATTCGATATCACCGAAGAGGTCTTCCCGCCGAAGTGCATCCGCTTCGAGTCCGGTCAACGCTTCCCGCATTTCCCAACACGCAAAGGTTTCGCACTGGGATGGCCTGCGGTCATAGATCGTGCACCCCTCATCCTCATGATAAAAAATACATTCCGTGGTGCCTTCCTTCGACCTGACCTTGATGAGTTCCATTGCCGACCGATAGGGGTCTTCCTCACCGGGCACGACGAATAGTTCGCCTTCCCGGATTGTATAAGTGTTGTCAAACGAGAGGATGCTCGATCGAAAAAGGTCCAGGTCCTGCTTCAAGAGAGAAGGCGTGCTGGCGGTACAGCAGCTACCACACCGGTCGCAGGAGGTCTTCTTGACGAATTTCATCTTTTTGGGCTTGTCGCCCTCTTCATATCCTTGAGGGGTGACGATTTCGAATTTGTCAGTCTTGCTGTTGTCCAATATTATGCTCTCCTTTTTATATTTGCGGCGATGATTTCTATTATGTGTTTTACCGGTCTGTCTGTGATCATGCTTTCGAGTTGCAGGACAC
This sequence comes from uncultured Nitrospiraceae bacterium, assembly GCA_963727805.1. Taxonomy (GTDB): domain Bacteria; phylum Nitrospirota; class Thermodesulfovibrionia; order Thermodesulfovibrionales; family Dissulfurispiraceae; genus Fen-1308. The sequence goes on along the minus strand of CAVSHF010000005.1, from coordinate 954,295 downwards.
AGTTGGGACAGGATGTGACTATCATCTCCGGTGTTTCTGTTCCTTCGAGGGCCTTTACCCTATTTGCGAGGATAGCCATGGAGACATCGTCGTGCAATAGTCTAACAGTACCGCCAAGTCCGCAGCAACCCCTTTCCGCCGGTTCCACGATCCCGAATCCCATGTTCTTTAAAATCTTACGAGGTCCTTCTTTTACGCCCAGATAATTGATTGAATGGCAGGGATCGTGGTAAGTGATCGTACCACTATGATTCTCAGGCGGCATAAGGATTGAATCGAGAGGCTTATCGCCAAGAAACTGTGATATATCCATGGCATTACAGATGCCGTCACCGATGATCTTCGGGTATTCGGTTTTGATGAAGTGCGTGCAGGTCGGACAAAGGCTTATTACGGCCTCGGCCTGAAGATTCTTAAATGCATTAAGGTTCTTGTCTGCGAGGGCAGCGGCCTCATCCCTGAGCCCCATGGCAAGCAGTGGAGCGCCGCAGCAGACTTCTCCTTTCGGCATTACCACCTCATAATCGAGGGCGTTAAGCGTGTATATAAGCGACAAGCCCATGGCAGGATAGAGGAAGTCGACCGTGCAGCCGGCAAAGAGGGCGATCCTCCCTTTTGGATTAGAGACTTTAAAGATCGTGGCTTCGTTTCTGAGACGTGTCCTGGGAATCCTGATACGAAGCTCGCGCAAGGCCTTGAAGGGCCTCATTCGGCTTAACGGCGACAGCAGTCCCGCGTTTTCAAGAAACTGAAGCATCCGTAGTGTCCTCTCAGGATCCGTAAAGACATATTTCATAATCGCCCTGAAGAGCCAGCGTTTCTTTCGGCCTGCCAGCTTTCTCCGGCCCTCGTAAACGGCATCGGTAACTGATATGTCCAGGGGACAGAGGCTGTTGCAAGAGCCGCAGAGCAGGCAGCTGAAGATTCTTTGGTCAAGGGTGTCAGATGTTTCGATCTCTCCCGTAAGGAGTTTTTTCAGGAGCACGACGCGGCCGCGGGCGCTCATTCCTTCACTCCTGAATTCAATGTGGGTCGGACAGAGGGCCTTGCAGTTTCCGCACCGCACGCAAAGGTTGAGATTGGAATCTCTAGCCATTGAGATTCCCGCTTCTGAAGCCTTCAATGTCGATGGTGATATGCTTGAATCCAAGTTCTCTGAAGCGATTGGCGATTTTTGTCCTCAGACCGGTATGCAAGAGAGAATCAATTTCGGCGGCCTTTACTTCTATCCTCGCGAGGTCTCCATGATGGCTCCGCACCCTCAATTCAGTTAAGCCCAGGCTTTTTAAAAATGCCTCGGCCTCTTCGACCCTCCGGAGTCCTTCCCTTGTGATCGCAATACCATAGGGGAAGCGAGATGAAAGACAGGGCGACGAAGGCTTCGACCATGTAGGCAATCCCATGCTCTTGGAGAGAGATCTAATTTCATCTTTCGAAAAACTTGCTTCAATGAGGGGGCTTCGCACTCCATGCCTTACGGCTGCTTCCCTGCCTGGCCTCCAGTCGGAGAGATCATCTGCATTGCTTCCGTCAACGACTGCTGCGTAGCCTTCTGCATCGGCTATCCTGTACAGTTTCATGAAGAGTTCATCTTTGCAGTAAAAGCAGCGATTCACCGGATTCCGGGCAAAGTCAGGATTATCCAGCTCAGAAGTCCTTATTATCCGGTAAGGAACGCAGATTGACGCGGCCATGTTCTCGGCATGTTTCAATTCGGTTTCCGGCATGGTTTCGGAAGAGGCGATTACGGCTATGGTCCGAGCGCCCGAGTCTTTCAGCGCCTTGAGCAGAAAGGTGCTGTCCACCCCTCCCGAAAAAGCAAGCACGACTGATTGCATGTCGCTCAAAAGAACGAGTAGTTTTTCGTATTTATTGTTCATATCTTCTTACTGCGTTGTCGGCCAGCCGGATGACGCTCTGGAGCGAATTGCTCCGCCTTTGCCAACCGTCCTTACTGAAATAGAGTGTTAAACAGCCGCAACTATCTAGGCCCTGTACAGGAGAGCTTTGCGGCTGCAGCGTAATGAGCTTAGAACTGTTAAAAGAGAGCATTTGAGCGGAAGAGAGTCATCCCCGGCGCCATTGTCATTAGGTGTCGGACTCAGATTAATAAAGATACCATGGGATAAGAATCCTATCACAGTACTATAATCTCGTAATGCTCCTGATGCAGCCTGAAGTCTTCTTTTACAATAAGCTTTATACCGAAGGTGTTCTCTATCTCCTCGATACCATACCGTTCTTCGTCCGAAAGGAGTTCAGCCACGGCTGAATTCGCTGTTATTACTGCCATCTTCCCGCTTGGTAGGTTCATTTTTCTGAGCTTTCTGAATATCTCGTAAGCCACGGTTCGAGCGGATTTTACGAAGCCCTTGCCCTCGCAATAGGGACATTGCCCGCAGAGGACCCGACCGAGACTTTCTCTCACGCGTTTGCGTGTCATCTGAATGATGCCAAGTTCCGATATGTTGTAAATGGTACTTTTGGCTCGATCTTTTTTCATCGCCTCGACCAGGGCATTGCACACCTTCTCTCTGTTCTCCATCTTTTCCATGTCGATGAAGTCCATGATAATGATGCCGCCAAGGTTTCTGAGCCGTATCTGATAAGCGGTCTCTTTGACTGCTTCGAGGTTAGTCTTAAGTATGGTGTCCTCGAGGTTTTCCTTGCCGACGAACTTGCCGGTGTTTACATCAATGACAGTCATCGCTTCGGTTTGGTCGATGATGATATACCCTCCCGACTTTAGCCAGACCTTTCTCTCGAGGGCCCTCGAGACATCGTGTTCGATTGCGAAAGCATCAAAGATCGGCTCCCTGCCTTCGTAAAGCTCAATCCTTTCGAGTAGTCTTTCGAAGTAATTCTTTACGAACTCGCTGAGCCGTTCAAACTCGTCCGGAGAGTCGATGACGAGCCTTTCCACCTCATGACTCATAAAATCCCTGATGCTCCTGAAAACCAAGTCGAGGTCGCTGTAAAGGAGCACTGGGGCTGAAACCTTATCTTTTTTCCTCTGGATATTTTCCCAGACGAGTAGCAGGAATTCGAGATCGCGCCTGATCTCTTCAGCAGAGGCATCCTCACTCGCCGTTCTCATTATGATGCCAAAACCTTTCGGTTTCATTTCATTTGCGATTGATTTGAGCTGTTCTCGCGTCTGTTCGTTCTCAATCCTCCGGGATATGCCGACATGTTCCACGTTCGGCATAAGGACGCAGTAACGTCCAGGCAGCGTAACATAGGAAGTGACCCGTGCTCCCTTGGTGCCCATCGGATCTTTTGCCACCTGTACGAGAATTTCCTGGCCCTCCTGGATCAGTTCCTCGATGGGGAGAGGTTTCGGTGCCTCCGTGGCGATCGGGGGATTGTCCACGCTGGGTACCTCATCCGATTTGCTCTCGATGAATGGCGCGTAGTAATCTTCGTCATTCGGCATGATGTCAGAAACATAAAGAAACGCAGCTTTTTCGAGGCCGATGTCAATAAATGAGGATTGCATGCCAGGCAGAATTTTAAGGACTCTGCCTTTGTAGACATTTCCGACTAGACTGGTGTCTTTCTTTCGCTCGATATAGAGTTCGACAACCTGGCCGCCTTCAAGCAGAGCGACCCTGCTCTCTTCTCTCGTCACGTTGATGATGAGTTCACTTGTCATAGCGGCTCCTTCCATCCCTCTGGCCATCCTTCTTTCCACCCGTACAGGCGTGTCCTGATGACCGTGAGGTCTTCCATTTTTATTCCGAAGAGCGCTTCGGTGATTTCGCCGGGTCTGACCTTAATATCGTCCCGGTCCCTGAGAATCAGCCGGTATGCCCAGTTGATATCATGTCCGAACATAAGCCCCGCCTCAGACTTTGAGAGCTCAATACTCTCCGCTGATTCGATGCAGGGCGACAGGTCAACTTCCTTATCCTCGCGCCTGACAATGATTTTATCACCCTGAGCAGGCATAATTGGCAAGCGTGTTTCTAGGCCCCCGTTACTGTCGGGAGACGCCAGATATCCAACGATATACTCATACCTGCTGACAAAGCCGGTGAGCGAAGGTTCCGTCATAGGGATTACCTGCATTGAGTTGACTTTGATTCCGTCGGGTAATGTGCTATTCAATAATGCACTATATAATTGTACATCAAAGGGCGTGAAGACCTCCATATCGAAATACTCTCTGGTCCCCGCAACACCCACTCTGAGGGAAGGACCGAAGGATATCTCAGGCTTGGGATGAAAGCCCTTTGAAAAATCGTGGGGTACGCCCGCCCGTCTCAATGCTCGCATGATGGTTGTTACAAGTTCGAGGTGAGAGAGGTAGCGGAGCATGCCGGTCTTCGAAAACTCAGTCCTGACCCGTACCTTCGGCCTGACGTGCTGCGCCGACTGTGAAACGGTTTCCTGAGCCGGCGCGTTGAGAGATGCCGCAGCTTCCGATTTCTGCCCGAGCAGGGCAAGCCCTGAACCAACAGTCTGTTTGCATGCAAGGCCACAGGCCGAGCAGCTTTTTTTGCAGTCCGCCGTCATGGTTCCCTCGACAGCTTTTGCATACTCCCGGTAAAGGAAATCCTTGCTGACCCCTACATCGATGTTATCCCAAGGCAAAGGATCATCCTTGTCGAATTGTCTGCCGGCATAGGCAGCGCCTTCGACACCGGTCCTGTCCATAGCCTGCAGCCATTTGTTGAAGTCGAAGAATTCAGACCAACCGTCGAGCCTGCATCCCGATCTCCAAGCTTCCTCAATGAGAGGGGAGAGGGTTTCGTCACCACGCGCAAAGACTGCTTCGAGGAAGCTCATCTCTTCGTTATGACCCTTGTATTTAAATTTCCTTGAATTGATCGATCGTCTCAGAAATCCAAGTTTTCGTTTCATCTCGTCAAGGCTTATCTGCCCGTACCACTGAAAAGGAGTATGGGGTTTAGGGATAAAAGGCGAAACGGTGATATTGATATTAACGAACTTCCCGCTGTTCCTCTTTGCAATCTTGAGTGCCCGCATGGCCATATCATTGATTGCTTCGATGTCCTCTTCACGCTCCGTCGGCAGTCCTATCATGAAATAGAGCTTGAGGGTGAGCCACCCTTCTTCGAAGAGGGCTGTAAGTGCGCTTTCATAGTCGGCGTCAGTGAAGTCCTTGTTTATGACATTGCGAAGCCGTTCGGTCGCTGCCTCAGGGGCCATCGTAAAACCGGTCTTTCTTACCGACCGAATCTCTTTCAGCACATCCCTGCTCACCGATGCGACTCGCAACGAAGGGAGCGACACCGCTGTTCTCATGGGACGAAATCTGAGATTGAATTCCTTGATGAGCGGCAGAAGACACTGGTAATCGCCTGTGCTCAGAGACGAAAAGGAAACCTCGTCATAGCCGGTATTCTTGAGCGTTTTTTCGGCGATTTCGAGTACCTTTTCGGGGCTCCGCTCGCGCAATGGACGGTAAATCATCCCCGCCTGGCAGAATCTGCAGCCCATCGTACAGCCTCTTGCCACTTCGATGCTGATCCGGTCATGAACGATCTGAGCATAGGGAACAATCGGTCTTTCAGGGAAGGGGGCAGAGTTGAGATCGTCGACAAATCTGCGTTTTATCTTGCTAGCATGGCCGTGAATGAAAGGAACATAAAACCCCTCGATCTGAGAAATTGTCCGCAGGCGGTCTTCTCTGCTGCCGCCGCCGTCCTTCCATTGCCGCACCGCTTCGATGAGTTCTACAACCGCCTCTTCGCCGTCACCGATCAGAAAAGCATCGATAAACGAGGCCATCGGCGCGGGATTCACAGCAGAGGGGCCACCGGCAACGATGAGAGGCTGCACTATTTTTGATTGCATCCTCTCAGCAGCCCTTATAGGGATTCCCGCCAGGTCGAGCATGTCGAGAATGGTGGTGTAGGAAAGCTCATATTGCAGGCTGAAGCCGACGACATCAAATTCGCAGAGGGGCTTCTTTGTCTCAAGGGAACAAAGAGGAACCCCATCTTTCTTCATATAGTCTCTAAGGTCTGTCCATGGCGCATAGGCCCTCTCGGCAGTCGCAAAGGGCAGATTGTTGATGATCTCGTAGAGAATGCGAAGCCCGAGATGGGACATTCCGATCTCGTAAGTATCGGGGAAAGACAGAGCCACCGTAACATCCACGGCATCACGGGGGGACTCTTTCCTCAGGACATTGAATTCACTGTCTATATAGCGGCTTGGTTTTTGGAAACGGGAAAAGTTCATCCTTTTAAAATAACATCCGTAGAAAGCTTTGGGCAAGGAAATGACTATTATCCTGAAACTCTGTTACCATAGATTTAGAATGAAACCGGAACGAAACACCCCATGTCCTTGCGGAAGTGGGAAGAAATACAAGCGGTGTTGTGGAAGTCCGTCTTCGGCAGAAGTGCCGTCTACAGAAGTACTTTTAACCGCTGGCGTCTGCAACTTCGATTGTGCTAGGGATTGCTCCAGTTGGTGCTGTGGCGGAGCAACGATGATTACAATAGACGAAATAGGCAAGCTTTATGATGTTTTCCCTATTACCGTCGGGTTTAGAAAATATATACCAATTGATGCCGAACACGAAAACTTTCTAGAAGCCATCGGTATCGGGACGGGTAGGCATTTCATCGTTGGCGATTTTATTGCGGGGAACTGGCGTAGCCGGCGTTGCGCTGTCCTGGGGGGCGATAATCTCTGCGGGCTGCATAAAGAAGGCAGAAAACCAATACAATGCTCACTTGTCCCATTCTGTGCCATCTATCCCGAGGAGAGACAAGATTCCGTCTTTATAGAACAGAAGAAGGGCGCATTTTCCCGATGCCGGGGCTTCCAGTCTTCTGATAAAGCGTCATGTGAGGTTTGGCGAAACGGCAAGTTTACAGATCGGCATTATGGGACTGCTTTTTCGGCATTCCGCAGCGGTCTTTTGCGGCAGAAACCTTTCATGATGAAGATACTCCATGAACTCAAAAGACAGACTGCCTTTTCGGATTTCCTGAAGGGTGGAGGAATTCTCGAAGCGGCCATCCCCGGATACCTGTTCTTCGATCTTCTCGATGCCGCCGGGATTGCTGTGGATCACCGCCAAGTCTTTATCGACAGGCAGAAGGAGCTTGTTATCCGCGAGGTGCAATCCTCTGAAAAGCCCATCGCCGTATTCGACGACTGCTTAATAATAACGGGGAGAATTCAGGCTGAGAGCAAATGATCTAAGTCGGAGTCAGGGATGATTCTCGGACAGCAGCGGGAACATAACGTGCTATAATTGATTCGATGGCCTCGGTAAAAACAGCTGGCATAATTATTATCGGTGATGAGATTCTGACTGGAAAGGTCCAGGATACGAATACCTTTTTTATGACGAAGGAGCTCTGGACCCGCGGGATAACGGTCTGTCGTATTTCGGTAATCCCCGACCTGACGGATGAAATAGCCCGTGAAGTGCGGGACTTCTCAAACAAATTTGATTTTGTCTTTACCTCGGGCGGCATCGGGCCGACCCATGACGATATTACTATACAGGGCATCTCGCAGGCTTTTGGAGTCAGGCCAGTGATAAACGACATCCTGAAGGGATTTCTTGAACAAAGACATAAAAACCTCACCCCCGCCCAGCTAAAGATGGCGGAGGTCCCCGAAGGAGCCGAACTCCTCCACGACGGGGACCTTATTTTCCCCCTAATCAAGTTCAAAAACATCTTCATCTTCCCCGGCATACCTGAACTGCTGAGAAAGAAATTCCTTGCTGTTGAGAAACGTTTTAGCGGGCCGAAAATCTTTCTCAAGAAGGTTTATTTCAACGAGGCCGAATCACTCCTTGCGCCTTATCTTGACGAGATTGTAGGACTCAAAAGTGGCGTCAAGGTCGGCTCTTATCCTGTCGTTAATAATCGGGATCATTCTGTGATGGTGACGCTCGAATCCACTGATGAGGAGGGTCTTGATTCTGCTCTGAGAATACTTCTCAAAAAGGTCCCAAGAGAGAACATTGTTCGTGTCGTGTCGTGACAGGTACGATGCGATTAGCGGCATGATCGTGTCCGTTAGTTGATGTCTTTATCGCCAGGGAGATAATCGCGCGGAGGCAGATCAGCGGGAGATTTCTGAAAATATGAGAAATATCGACTGCTTTCAATAGGCTCTGGAATTTCTTGCGAAGATGGATAGCTATACTTACAAGAAAATTTCCAATATGCCGTCAAAAATGCTTATACGTGACTCCGATACTCCCAGGTGCGGAGTTGAAGATTATCAACGCATGGGAAGTCGAACACGGAAATAGTTCAGATCATTAAATGTCTCGGAGCCCTGCCCCTTTTGAGTCATTCCATCTAAACCCTGTCAAGGATCTACGGAATCGATTATAATAAAAATTGAGTAAGCGAGTCGGTTTTTGACTTGAGTTGACTGGAGGAGCATAGAATGAAGGGAATTATTCTTGCCGGTGGAAGCGGTACGCGTCTCTATCCGGTTACGATGGCGGTCTGTAAGCAGCTATTACCGGTTTATGACAAACCTATGATTTATTATCCGCTCGCGACCCTTATGCTCGCTGCTATCAGGGATATCCTGATCATCTCGACCCCGCAGGATCTGCCCAGGTTCAGGGACATCTTTGGAGATGGCTTACACTTGGGACTCAGTATCTCGTATAAAGTGCAGCCTGCCCCACGAGGGCTTGCGGAGGCGTTTATTCTCGGGGAAGAATTTATCGGGAATGACGGCGCCTGCCTCATCCTCGGCGACAACATCTTTTTCGGCCATGGCCTTACCGGAATGCTCAGGAAGGCCGTCGATGATGTCGAACAGCGGGGAGGCGCGACTGTTTTCGGTTACTATGTAAATGATCCAGAGCGATACGGAGTAGTGGAATTCGACAAGAAGGGCAAAGTTCTTTCGATAGAAGAAAAACCGGAGCGGCCGAGATCGAACTATGCAGTTACAGGCCTTTATTTCTATGACAATGACGTTATAAACATAGCAGCGCAGGTAAAGCCATCCGCAAGGGGAGAGATTGAGATCACGGATGTGAACAGGGAATATCTGAGGAGGGGAAAACTCAGAGTCGAACTTATGGGAAGAGGCTTTGCCTGGCTCGATACCGGGACCCACGAGAGCCTCCTTGAGGCGGGAGAATTCATCGCCACCATTGAAAAAAGGCAGGGCCTTAAGATGGCATGCATTGAAGAAATAGCGTACCGGCTTGGCTATATCGACAGAGATCAGGTCTTGAAGCTCGCCGGGCCTTTAAAAAAGAACGGGTACGGCCAATATCTGCTGAGGATGCTCGATGAGCAATTTTAAATTTATTGATCTGGCAATGCTTGGCGACACCTCCTGTAAATGCGCGAAGGAGTATTCTCCCAACTATGACAGGGGGATAGCCTGGAACGATCCCGTCATCGCTATTGACTGGCCGCTGTGCAAGTTGCTTCTCTCCGATAAAGATTCTCGGCACCCATTGCTTAATAATGCCGACTATGATTTTATGATGCATGAAGCTTAAATTGTCTGTCTCGCGTTTTGTTGTTCATGGAGGTTAATGAGTGAAAATTCTCATAGCTGGCGCTAGTGGCCAGCTTGCGCAAGAGTTTCAGCGGGTACTTCCTGTATTAGGTCATGATGTGCAGGCCCCCTCCGAGGAATCCCTGGATATCTCCAATAGTGCTGTTATCAAGGATGTCTTGGAAACTCACCGCGCTGATGTTGTACTGAACTGTGCCGCGTATAACAACGTGGACAAGGCCGAAAAGGATGATTACGACACAGCTTATAGGGTGAATGCCCTCGGGCCGAAAAACCTCGCGATTGCATGCAGAGAGAGTGGTGCCCTACTGGTGCATTACAGCACTGATTATGTCTTTGATGGCCGGAAAGAGGACTTTTATACGGAAGATGACATGCCTTCTCCGATCAACTGTTATGGAGAGACGAAGAGGGCCGGCGAGCTCTTTGTGATAAACGAGGCGAAACAATATCTGTTATTTAGATTGAGCTGGGTCTTTGGAGACGGCAAGCAGAATTTCCTGTACAAGCTGGCTGAATGGGCAAGGAAAAATCCGGTGCTGAAGATAGTGAGTGATCAGGTTTCGGTGCCCACGTATACGGAAGATATCGTACGAGTCACCATGCTGGCTATCGAGAAGCAGTTAATAGGGCTTTACAATCTGACTAACGGGGGTTATGCCTCACGATATGAAGTGGCCCGATACTTTCTTAAGAAGATCGGAGCGAATAATATCGTCTTGCCCGTCACGACGGATCTTTTCCCTACGCCTGCAAAGAGGCCATATTTTTCTGCTATGTCCAATGCGAAGATTACCTCCGAACTGAAGTATGAAATACCGGACTGGGAAAATGCAGTGGATCGGTACCTGAAAAAAAATCAGTGTAAGATTAGGGGAGGATAAATTGAAGAAGGTACTCGTTACCGGCGCAGCAGGCTTCATCGGGTTCCATCTCAGCAGTAGACTTCTTGAACGGGGAGATGTTGTTACCGGGCTCGACAATATAAACGACTACTACGATGTTAAACTGAAGCTCGAAAGGCTTAAGCGGCTCGAAGTAAAAAAAGGATTTGCATTCGTCAAGCTCGACCTTCAGGATCGGGCGGCAATGGAAAAGCTTTTTGCAGAGGGGGGATACAACGCGGTAGTGAATCTGGCGGCGCAGGCGGGCGTAAGATATTCCCTCAAAAACCCTTACTCCTATATCGACAGCAATATCGTCGGGTTCCTCAATGTCCTTGAAGGTTGCAGGCACAACGGTGTTGGGCATCTTGTCTTTGCTTCTTCAAGCTCAGTGTACGGCGCCAACACCAAGATGCCCTTTTCCGTTCATGATAATGTCGACCATCCTGTATCATTGTATGCAGCGACTAAAAAGGCCAACGAACTTATGGCCCATACCTATGCCAGCTTGTATAAGGTCCCTTGCACCGGCCTTAGGTTTTTTACAGTTTATGGCCCATGGGGGCGGCCTGACATGGCGCTTTTTCTGTTCACCAAAGCGATGCTCGGCAACAGGCCTATCGATGTTTTTAATTTCGGGAAGATGAGAAGGGATTTTACCTACATAGACGATATCGTCGAGGGCGTGGTCAGGGTGATCGACAGTATTCCGCAGCACAATCCGCACTGGAGCGGCGACCATCCCGATTCTGCAACGAGTTATGCTCCTTACCGGCTTTACAACATTGGAAATAACAATCCCATCGAACTCATGAAGTTCATCGAGGTCATCGAAGGCTGCCTCGGTATTAAAGCCATAAAGAATTTCTTGCCCCTCCAAGCAGGAGATGTGCCCGCGACATATGCAGATGTGGACGATCTCATAAGTGATGTCGGGTTTAAGCCGGCTACATCCATCGAGGCAGGGATAGAAAAATTTATTGAGTGGTACAAAGAGTACTATAAAGACCGTGATTAGTGAACGGGTGCTGATTACTTGGTTGGGGGACATATGAAATGAACGCTCATCATGGGAATAATCGGGGAAAACGGCGCGTATCTTGCCAAGTTTCTTCTTGAGAAATAATATCAGGTGCATGGGGCTGATAAGAGGTCTTTGTTTTCAATACCGGTGGGATTGATCCTCTATCATGATCCTTATGAGAAGACTATCAATTTTTACCTTTTCTTCTGCGATCGGACACACTCGACGAATCTCATCGGGATCCTCCGGGAAGTGCAGCCTGACTACAGTTAGCCGATGATGCCATAAAACCGCAGCATATATGCCGAGGATCAAACAGTAGATATGACAAGAATACGACATGACCCAGTTATCTGTCTTAGTCTAGTAAGTCGATATATTGAAACACACTGGAAATATGTTATTCTGTGATAAACAAGAGATTTCGTTTGTGAGTAGACGATAAGGATTGAAGATGAAACAATTAATGTTAGGCGGTTTTGGGATTGTACTCATAGTGCTCTTTCAGCTTTTCATCCCGCCATATGACTTTGCAGAGCAGTCAGTTAAAGCACCCGAATTTGAGCTGGATGATCTTCGCGGGCAGCATCACAGGCTATCGGATTACCGGGGGAAAATAGTAATGATTAACTTCTGGGCAAGTTGGTGTCCGGAGTGCATTGAAGAGATGCCATCGCTAAGCATAATTTATAAGAAATATAAAGGAAAGGGCCTAGTCGTGCTCGGAATATCGGCTGACAGGAATAAAGAAGCTGTCATGAAGATCCTAAAGCAGATCGATATAACATACCCTCTGCTCCTCGATACAAGCGGGGGCGTGTTTATCAAGCGCTATACAGTCATTGCACTTCCCACGACTGTTGTCATAGACAGGAATGGTCTTGTCGTGGAAAGGATAATCGGCCGGATTGATTTCAGTTCGGCGGCTTTTGTGAAAAAGATAGAAAATCTTATGTAAGGGTTAAAACAATAAAGAGTTATCAGATACTGTTAACGGTGGTCCTAGCCACACTGATACTCGCAGGCTGTGGAGCGACCACTTTTATCATTAGCAAGGACGGAAGGGCGTATTACCTCGGGAGCAAAAGTAAGAGTCTGCACGCTATGGTCTGTATGAGTGGCGATTTGGAGCATATTCTGTCCGAGACATCTATGCCTGACTATCTTAAGGATGAATTTTATCGGTATAACTGCACACATGAACAGTCAAAGGAAAAAGTAGTTGCAATATACACCTTCTTTACGCCGGAGGAAAAAGAGCAACTAAAGAGAGCTTTTCGACGACATGGTTATGACATAAACTACGTCCCTTGTTGAGGATAAGTGCGACCCCTGGTCAGGGACCTCACCGTTCAATTAAGTGAGTCATTTGCTCAAAATTAGAAATATCCAATTTTCGCAGATAGACAGAGCCTACTATGGATTGGCATTCTAATCGGCAGAGAAGAAGTCTCTCTTGCGTGACTTTCTGAAGGAAGTTTGCCCTGGTGTAGATGAAGGGGTAGCCTTTTGGAGTTGATGTCAGGAATCGTGTTCAGCCAGATCCTCGAAACGCAATCGGTAGCCGACTCCTGGCTCGTTAATGAAAAAATGGGGGCGCGAAGGGTCCTCTTCAAGCTTGTGCCTGAGCATGCCCATATAGACGCGTACGTAATGGGTCTGACCAGCATATGCAGGCCCCCATACCTCCTTTAGCAACTGATTGTGGGTGACGACCTTGCCCGCATTTTTGATCAAATATGTTAGCAGCCTGTATTCGATCGGAGTCAGGTGGACCTCGGTATCTTTTATAAAGACCTGTCTCTTTGATAGATCGACACGCAACGTATCAATAACAAAAACCGGTTCAGTCTGCTCGATTTGCTGTTTATTGATATGGCGCAGTGCTACGCGGATCCTTGCTAGTAACTCTCCTGCGCCGAAGGGCTTGGTCAGATAATCGTCTGCGCCCGCATCAAGCGCCTTGATCTTATCCTGCTCCTGGCCCCGCGCCGAAAGGATAATCACAGGCGTCTGCGACCATTCTCTTATTTCTGAGAGTACTTCGAGCCCGTCGCAATCCGGCAGCCCCAGATCGAGAAGCACCACATCAGGGTTGCGTGTTGCCGCTTGGGCGAGTCCATCCTGTCCCGTGGTCGTCTCGATCAGGCCATAACCGTTGCTTTGCAGCGTAACACGCAGGAAACGCCGCATCTGCGGTTCATCTTCAATCAGGAGAATGAGTCTATTGTCATGTGTCATAAAATATTGCCCTGCTTCACTCCTCCTCCAATCCCATTTATTTAAAGGGAGGAAGCGTGGAATTACTTATGCATCGGTTTCGACCATGGGCGGCTGCTCCACTATGGGGAGTGTAAAACGGAATACTGCTCCGCCCCCCGGCCTGTTTTCGGCCCAGATACGTCCACCGTGGGCAGCAACAATCGCCCGGCAAATTGTAAGGCCCAGGCCTATGCCGCCGGTAGAGGGACCTCGTACAAATTTCTCGAATATTCTATCTGCGTCTTCGGAAGGTATTCCAGGGCCTCTATCCGCCAATTCTACCAAAACTTCTTGCCCTTTGACCACCGCCGAGATATCAATCTCGGATTCAGGCTGTGTATATTTTATGGTATTGACCAGCAGGTTCATAAGGACCTGTTCAAGGAGCAGTGGATCGAAAGGTACAAGGGGTAAATCCTTCTGAAGCCTGATCGAGATAGGGCGATCTTTAAGTTTATCGGCCAGACGGTTCAACACTGCCCCCACAATCTCCTCGATGGATTGCCACTCTTTTTTGACCTTTATTGCGCCCGATTCGAGGCGAGTCATATCAAGCACATTGCGAATGATCTGATTTAGGTGCTCCGCTTCTTCGTAAATCGTAAGTGTCAGCTCATGCCTATCTGACTGGTTCAGCGTAGAATCGTTTTCCAGAATTGTGGACGCTGCCCCTGTAATCGCAGCCAAAGGCGTGCGCAGGTCATGAGAGACCGAACTCAACAGCGTGTTGCGAAGCATCTCCGTCTCAGCCCTCAGTATGGCCTGCTGCGCCTCTTCGGCAAGAATGGCTCTCTCAATGGCAATTGCCGTCTGAGTCGTAAAACTTTCAAGGGCATGGACCTGTTCGCTGTCGTAGAAGCTAACGGAAGGGCCGGGAATAACGCCGATTACCCCGACAGTCTTTGAGGCGGAAATGAGGGGGATGTAAAAGGCCTTGGCACCCGACAGTGTATCGGTACCGGCGCCAGCCTTTTGACTATGATCAAACGCCCACTGGGCAACGCTCATCTCCTTGTCATCGACGATAAAAGTTCCTGTGCATCTTACTGCACATGTCAGTCTATCCCATTGATCCGGGACGAGCACAACCGCCTCGCTTGAGAAGACTTCGCTTATATGTTTGATTGAGACGGTGCTCAGACGCTCTATTTCCCGTTCTCGTGTGAGCTCCCTGCTCAGGCGATACAGTGCGGCAGTGCTTCTCTCCCTTCGCCGTGCTGATTCCGCCTGTTCACGCACACGCAGGGTGAGCCTGCTGGTCACGAATGCAACAATGAACATCACGATAAATGTTACGAAATATTTCACATCATTCACCGCGAAAGTATAGTAGGGCGGAACGAAAAAGAAATCGAAAGCAGCTACGCTCAAAAGAGAGGCTAGAAGGGAAGGGGCGTTGCCTGTGCGGATTGCAACCACTACAACCCCAAGTATATAGACCATTGCAATGTCGACCAAAGTGAAGTAGGGTAACATCAGGATTGCTATGACCGTGCAGAGCGCAACGCCGAAGATGCTCGTGATCCATTCTTTTGCTGGGGTTTTGCTGGGGGCGGTTTTAGGCGGGGATATCCGAGAGGGGGCCGTGATGTCTCCTGATATGACATTGACATCGATGTCCCCACTTCCGCGTACGATCTCGTCGAGCATGGAGCCAAACAGTTTGTCCTTCCAACGGGGATGGGTCGGTTTCCCTACGATAATCTTGGTGACATTGCGGTTTCGAGCATAATTCAAGATCTCCTCGCTTGCCTTGTGACCCGAAAGGACGACAGTTTCGGCGCCGAGGCTTTCGGCAAGGCGCATGTTTTCGGTAAGTCCTTTGATGTCTTTCTCCGACGGCTGTATCTTTCCGGGTGCTTCTACATTGACCGCAATCCAGTCGGCGCGAAGCCCCGCGGCCATTCGCTTGGCTGCGCGAATCAGGCGGACAGCAAAAGGGCTCGGACCAACGCATACAAGAATGCGCTCAGCCGCCGGCCAGACATCTTTTACGCCCTTAATCCGCCGGTAGTCCTGCATCTGGACATCAACCTGTTCCGCCGTGCGGCGCAGTGCAAGCTCGCGCAGGGCAAGGAGGTTGCCCTTCCTGAAGAAATTTCTGCGTGCCTGCACGGCGAGTTCGGCCACATATACCTTTCCTTCGGCCAGCCTTTGCAGCAGATCGTTAGGCGGTAGGTCGATAAGCTCTATCTCGTCGGCTCGGTCGAGCAGAAAATCAGGCACTGTTTCACGAACGTTGATGCTGGTGATCTGGGCAACTACGTCATTGAGACTTTCCAGATGTTGTACATTCAGTGTCGTATAGACCGTAATGCCGGCCCCCAGGAGTTCGTATATGTCCTGCCAGCGTTTCTTATGACGTGACCCTTCGGCATTTGAGTGGGCAAGTTCATCGACAAGGATGATTGAGGGCTTACGGGTAAGGGCCGCATCAATATCGAATTCCTTCAGGATGGTACCGCGGTATTCGACACTTCTGAGAGGCAGTATTTCCAATCTTTCAAGCAATGCCTCAGTCTCTTTGCGTCCATGTGTCTCGACGAGTCCTACCACAACGTTGACGTCTTCAGAAATCTTTTGGTGAGCAGCTTCTAGCATGGCATAGGTCTTGCCAACGCCCGGTGCAGCTCCGAAGAATATCTTCAGCTGTCCCTCGCGGCTGCGTTCAGCATCCATGCGCATTTGATCGAGTAGCAACTCAGGATCAGGTCGTTGATCTTCCATCAGTTAAATAGCTCTGTCTCATTCTATCTGGTGGTTGATATCATAAGTAAAGTTGCCGATTAATGGTCGCATGTGCCAGCTGAAATTACAAGGAGTGCGACAGTTCCTTTCTTAGCAATATCATTAGGCGTGATCTCACCCTCCATTACCTCGCATTTAAGGTATGTTTCTCCGATATGGGAGATTACTCTGATTTTCCCAACCTCCCTGACTTCGCATAAAGTGTTGATTCTATATACAGTGAGGATGTCATTGGCATGAATAGCACTATTAATCTCATCCGTGCCGCTGTGAAACAAATAGACGATGGCACCAGATGTCAAAATTGTTTCAGCTTTTTGCGGATGATGATAGAGCGGAGCGGGCGGATAGGAAACAGCAGAAACGGTCAATGGAGCACAAACAGATGCCAAAAGCACTAGCATCAGAATGATTCTGGTTATCTTCATTTTCATATAGTCTCCTCCTTTATTTTTGTAGGTCATCCAAGGTTAGATTCAACCTGAGTACATTTACTCTGGGCTCACCGAGAATTCCGACTTGACGGTCTTCCACATATTGAGCGGCGAGTGTGCCCACCCTTGCTTCATCCATCCCGCGTGCTTTTGCCTCTCTAGTTATCTGATATATGGCGGAAGCAGGGCTAATGTGAGGATTGAGACCACTTCCAGATGCAATCGCAAGATCCACTGGTACCTGTCTCCCTGCCTGCAGGTCAGCGGCTTTCAAGGCGTCTATCCGTCCCCGTGCATTTTTCACAAGGTCGGGGTTCGTCTCGGCCAGATTTGTGCCAGACGAAGAGGCCGAATGATATGGAAAGGGCGATGTCGCTGATCGTCTTCCCCAGAAATATGTTGGATCATCAAAGGGCTGCCCGATTAGAGAGGATCCTACCGTTTTGCTATTCTTCGTGATCAAGCCGCCGGTCACCTGTTCAGGGAAGATCAGTAGCCATGTGAGTCCGAAGAAAGCTGCAATGATCTCGAGATAGTTCAGATCCATACGCACCTCCATTTATTAAGTGTATCAACAACGGATGTCAAATATGTGTTAAGAAACGACACTGGGCGATAAAAAAGTCGTAAAAAAAAGCTGTAAGCAAGGATTATAATCGAAGTATGTGAGGCCGATTCAATCTCGATGCAAAACCGGCGGTGCTTTTGACGGAAATCAGGATTGATCGTGTTTAGCCGACTACAAGCTATCTGTCAGTATGGCACTGCCAACTAACATCCTATGGCCCCAGCAGTTCCTGAATATTCGCAAAGAACGCCTTCGCGGATTTTTCCGCCTGCTCAGGCTCTTCCTTTTCGAACCTGGCAACTGGTTGAATCACTTCGTCAGGGATCTCTTTCAGAAATCGCGAGGGGGTGGAAGGCACATTTTTGCCATACTTCGATCGGCCAGCGGTATAAGTAATATACAACTCTTGCATTGCCCTCGTTATGCCCACATAGAACAGCCTTCGCTCCTCCTCAATATCACCGACCGATTTTTTATGGGGAAGAATATCCTCCTCGACTCCAACAATAAAAACGACCGGGAATTCCAGCCCTTTCGATGAATGTAAGGATATCAGTGTGACACCGAACGATTTCTTCTCATCTTTTTCGTTCATCAGGTCCATTAATGCCAATGCCTCCAGAAAGCCGTGGAGCGATGGGGCCGGCTCCTGCGACTCGTAACGGGCAAGGGAAGAGATGAAATCCTCGTAGGCCTCTATTCTTCTTTGCGAAGCCTGGGGGTTACTGTGTAGCTCGTGGAGATAGTCCCGGTAATTTATCTCTCCGATCAGCGATCTGAAGACCTTGCTCATCTCCCTATTGGCTTTAAAGAGTTTCGCATATTTGGCGATGAGGCCCGCGAGGTCTGAGGCAGCACTCTTGATTCTGCCGCCAAGGTCTGGTATTTCTCCAACCCTCTCAAATGCCTCCAGCAGATCTATCGACTTATCTCTGGAAAAGGAAACCAGTCTGCCTAGAGTTGATGAGCCGAGGCCTCTTTTCGGGACGTTGGCTATTCGTAAGAGGCTTAAATCATCACTGCGGTTCACACATATTTTCAGATATGCTGCCAAGTCCTTAATCTCACGATGCTCGAAATAGCTCGTGCCGCCAACCACCGTGTATGGTATCCTTTTCCCCCTGAGGGCCTCTTCGAAGGGTTTGGAGAAGAGGTTTGCGCGGTAAATAATAGCGATATCATCATAGGACGCTTTCTTCTCGAATTTCAAAAGCTCGATCCTGTCAGCCACCCACTTTGCTTCATCCCCAGTGTCGGATGCCTTGAAGCAATTTACTTTAGTCCCTTCGCCCCTTTGTGTCCAGAGAGACTTCTCCATTCGCTTTTTGTTATTTTTTATAATCCCATTTGCCGCCTGCAGGATGTAACTGTATGACCGGTAGTTCTGCTCCAGTCTTACAATCATGGTCCCCGGAAAATCCTTTTCGAAATCGAGAATATTGCCGAGGTCAGCGCCCCTCCAGCCATAGATGGACTGGTCGTCATCTCCGACAACGCACAAATTCTTTCTTTCACCGGCCAGCAGCCTCACCAGGTCGTACTGGACCCGGTTGGTATCCTGGTATTCATCTATCATGATATACCTGAACTTTTCACGGTACTTATCCAGGATAGCTGAATGCTCCCTGAACAATTGAAGTGTCAGTAAAAGGAGATCATCGAAATCCACCGCATTGAGGGTCTTCATAGCCTCGCGGTATTTGGGATACACAGCGTCAGAAATAATCTCCAGATCGTTAGGGGCGGCGGATTCCCCCCCCCTAGAAGGTGCGATCTGGTTCTTCGCCATGCTGATTCTCTCCATGATGTTTTCGGGCTTGAAGCTCTTGTCCTCAAAGTTGATTTCGGACAGGATGTTGCGCAGGAGTGAATGCTGGTCGGAGACGTCATAAATGGTGAAATCTTTCCGGTAGCCCAGATTCTCTATCTCGCGCCTGAGGATGTTCAGGCATAGTGAATGGAAGGTGGAAATTATGGGCGTTCTATATCCCTTGCCACACAGCATGGACATGACCCTTTCCCTCATCTCTTTGGCAGCTTTATTTGTAAATGTGACAGCGAGGACCGCATCAGATGGCATGCCATTGGAGAGAAGGTGCGCGACGCGTGTCGTGATTACCCGTGTTTTGCCGGTGCCAGCTCCGGCCAGTATCAGCAGAGGCCCGTTAGTATACAGGACTGCCTCCTTCTGTCGCGGGTTGAGACGGGCGATTTCTTTATCCATAACGGAAAGATATATTACCTATTTGACCGAATAAAGGCAAATGAGGAATAGCCATAGCACATATCAGGACCGTACGCTGGACTTGAATGCTCCATATTTTGATGTGATACTTATAAGAAAGCGATCAAAAGGAGGATCTGCAAGATGGATAGAAGGACTTTTTTAAAGACTGCTACAATGGGGACGCTGGTAGTGGGACTTGCGAAAGGAGCTTTTGCACTCGATACCAATTATCCGGTGAAGGTCGATGCTGCACTGTTTGAGGCTATCAACAAGGTAAAGGATGTTTCTAATAAGACTCCCCTCGAAAAAACCCACGCACCCTTTCTGACCGTACCCTCGGAAGTTAAGGCTGGAGAACCGTTCACCGTTGAGGTAAGCGTGGGAGAGAAGGTCCATTCAATGGGACCTACCCACTGGATAGAATATATCGAACTCAACATAGGCAATGAGCCTGCAGGCAGGATCGATTTTCAGCCCAAGGGATATCTTCAGCCAAAAGCAACCTTTACCGTAGTCGTTACAAAGGAGTCCGCTCCTGCCGGCATGATAACTCTGGTCGCACATCAGCGGTGCAATCTGCATGGCTATTGGGAAGGAATCATGAACGTAAAAGTCGTCTGATTATTAATTTATAGGAGAATGATGTATTTTTGACTTCAGGAAGCAGGCTGGATTATTGGGATTTAGTGCCTTGTTGTGGAATATCCATAGTCCAACCTGCTCCTGCCCCGCTCCTGAAGATTGACCCGGTTTAGGCATACCGGCTATTTTGAACTATCATTACAATATAAGACAAATGCATACCATATTGTTAAATAATGGGGAACGATGAGCGATAGTGAAACTGTTTTGTTGGATCAATCAGGGTTCAGTAACATCCTTCCGCACTTGGTGTTGGAGCTTGATAAGAGGAAGGTATCAGAACTGTTCAGTTTTGTGCAAGGCGGCTTTTTTGTGAGAGACGTTAAGGTCGGCTGCAGTGTCTCGGCGTTTTTGACCGGGCAACTCGGTATAAGCCCGGAGTATATCCGAGACCATATAAGCACCGTATTCCTTGATGGCAAGCCCGTGGATGATCTTGATTCGGCGACCATCAGGAACGAATCGAGATTAGCGCTATCCTCTGCATTGCCGGGCCTGGTTGGAGCAACCATGAGGCAGGGAAGCGTCTTTGCATCATTCCGCAGATCGATCACTTACAGAGAGTCAGGTCTACGAGCCGGCGGCGAAGGAGTAGTACATCTGAAGCTGTTCAATGTTGTGATGAAGGATCTCGGGCCATCTTTGTTGACGAAAGGTATACTCGTAAACGCTTGTGAGCTCAAAAACTTTATGAAAGAGCATCATGATTTACTGAAGGGATGCACGAAAATTCTTTTTAATAATGGACCTATTGAAATAGGTGCTTTGCTTAGTAATGATTTTTGTAAGGCGTTTCAGCTTGTATCTCTGTCAGTGGAAATGACGGCGGCGGATGGTATGACGAGTAGGACAGGCGAATAAGTACATTAATATATAGACTCTGGACTGCAACGAGCTGTAAGCTTTTATTGACCTCTGCTGTACTCTAACGAAAGGTGCGGCAGACCCCCGTTATACCTTTTCTTCACTAACAATGCTAACACGTTTACGGGGGATGGTGTCTGGCAACAAAAAAGGGCGATGGAGTTAACCACCGCCCTTTTTTGTACAATGAAGCTATTCTGCCGGGAAAGTCGGTCTCGGATAAAGACCGGCATCCTTGACAATCCTCTCGATGGCTGATTCCCAATCGATTGCCTGAATATGGACGCCCTTGACGCCGGGTATTTCAAGAGCCTGATGGATCAGCTCGATGGTGATCTTTATTCCCTCTTCCTCCTGGAGCAGCTTGGCCTTTTTCTTGTCATCTCCGGCAGCCGCTTTCGCTTTTGCCATGCGGTCGATCAGTGGCTTAGGTACAGTCACTCCTGAAACGCTCGCGTCCATATATTTGAGCATCATGGCGCTCTTCGGCACGATGATGCCGGCCAATAGAGCAGTATTTTCAAGGACGCCGAGGTTCCGCGCTTTTTCGCACTGAGACTTGAAGAGCTCCATGTCATAGATGCCTTGGGTCTGGATAAATTCAGCTCCCGCATCGACCTTTTTCTTCAGGTTATAAGGTCTGAAATCCATCGGGTCGCCCATGGGTGTCCACGTCGCGCCGATGAAGAACTTCGGGGGCACTTCGAGCTTGTCGCCGCCTTCCTGAAGACTTTCGTCGCGCATCTTCTTGAGGATGCCAACGAGCTGTGTGGTGTCGACGTCATAGACGTTTTTTGCTCCGGGATGGCCCTTCAATTTTCCTGCAGCGCCGAATTTCTGGTGGTCGCCTGCGATGCAGAGGCAGTTTTTCAGTCCAAGTGCTGCTGCTCCTAACAGATCGGCCTGTATAGCAATGCGGTTTCTGTCGCGGCAGGTCATCTGCATGACCGGCTCGAGCCCTTCACGAAAGGCGATGAAGGCTGCAGCTATGCTGGATATGCGCACGACTGCTGTCTGACAATCGGTGATGTTTGCCGCATCGCAAAAACCCTTCAACGTATGAGCCTTATGGACTATCTCATCGGGTGATGCACTCATGGGAGGTCCAAGTTCCGCTGTAACAGCCGGATTTCCGCTCAGGATGACCCGTTCGAGATTGCTTCCAGATTTCATTTCTTGACCTCCCCCGCAGCCTTATTTTCTTCCTTTTCTTCCAATTCAGCGATATGCTCGATTACGATTCTGCGGGGTCCGCCGGCAGTTGCTGTTGCCCAGTTCTTCGGGGGCTGTATCTCCAGAAGTTTATCAAGAGTGCCGAGTTTCTTCATACGTTCAACTATCAGGTACCAGGCGCAGTCTACCTCATTACTGATCTCGCACTTGCCGTTGTTGGTGCCGCCACAGGGACCGTTTAAAAGCGACTTCGAGCAACGGACGATGGGGCAGATACCGCCGGTAAGGTGGAGGATACAGTTGCCGCAGCCCCCGCACATCTCGACAAAGAGCCCAGCCTTGGGCACGGCGCCGTAGAATTCGGTATTAAGAGCAGGATAGACGGCGATATCGCCGATTTCAGCGGACATGAGGTTTACCCCAACGCCGCATGCGGTCGAGAGTACTACATCCTGCGCCTTGAATTTTTCTATAGAGGGCATAAAGAATTCGGGTTCACATTGTCGTTCGCATGCCCCGTGTTCAACCGCCATTTCGATCCCTTCTTCCGCGGCCCTGATGCGCAGAAGAGAGGCGATGATCTCAGCCTCCTTGGCGCCGCCGGCATGGCAGACGGCAACACAGGTGTTGCAGCCGTACACCAAGACTTTTTTAAGACCCTTGACCATATTCCAGATTTCTTCAATTGGCTTCTGTTCGCCGACGATCATTGGTTGTCACTCCTTTTGTTTCTGGCCTGTTTTTCTTTTGCAATCCTGACGGGAGAGGGGCCGAGCTTCTTGACACGCTCGGTGAAATCGATGCATATTTCAGCCCACCGTGGCCCCATCGCCGCAGAGAGATTGAACATTTCGAGTCGTGCGGGATCGATTCCTACGTGTTGTAAAAGCTTTTTTATATGCTTTACCCTTCTTGCTGCATTGGTATTACCTTCCAGGTAATGACATTGCCCCTCGAGTCAACCGGCGACGAAGACGCCGTCAACGCCCTTTTCGAAGGCCCTAAGCACATAGATGTGATCGAGCTTTCCCGTACAGGGCATGCGGATGATCTTGACGCCCGTTGGGTAAGTAAGGCGCATGACCCCGGCCAGGTCTGCCGCGGCAAACGCGCAGTAATGGCAAGCCAAGGCGATAATGTTCGGCTGCCAACCCTCGCTTATTTCGTGGGGTTTCTCGATTGTCGAAACCGCTTCCTTTACAGGCGCTTCAGCAACTGTCGCCATTAAATGTTCCTCCTGTTATATCGCCGACGGGCATAGACGCTCGTCGAACTATTCATCACTAATCTAATTGACTACCCCGCCTTCTTCAAGATCAGCAGCCACGTCGATCATGGCGAGCATCTGCTCATCACTGAAGCCGTTGATCTGGAAGGCCTTTGCCGGGCAAATACCTGCGCAGAGACCGCATCCGTGGCATTTGATCTCGTTATGGCTGACTTTGCCGTCTGCGTCGATAAAGGGTGACCCGAAGGGGCATATCCTGAGGCAACTCAGACACGACATGCAGAGCTCGCGCTTTTGTTTGGCGATGAGACCGGATATCGCCAGCCTCTCATGAGAAAGGACGACGCCCGCCCGGCCAGCTGCGGCAAGTGCCTGGCTGATTGTCTCATCCAGATTCTTGGGAGCGTGTGCAAGACCGGCTACAAAGATGCCTTCACTCGGGAAGTCCACTGGACGGAGTTTTACATGGGCCTCAAGGAAATAGCCGTCAGGATTGCGGGTGACTTTGTAAAGCGAACCAATCTTTTCTGTCGTTGGGTGCGGCCTCAGACCTGTTGAGAGAACCACCCACTCGGCATCCATTACGAGTTCCTTATCCAGCATGTAATCCCAGGTCTTGATACGGAGTTTTTCACCTATCTTTTCGACCTGGGGTTTTTTATCTACATCATATCTGATAAAGAGGACTCCGAGGTCGCGGGCCTTTGTATAGTAATCCTCGCGAAGGCCGTAGGTCCTCATATCCCGGTAAAGGATGGCCACTTGGGCCTTTGGGTTCCGTGCTTTGATCTCGATGGCGTTCTTCACGGCGTCCTGGCAGCAGATGCGGGAGCAGTACTGGTTAGGCTCTTCACGTGAGCCGACGCACTGGATCATTACATACCGTTCGCCTGAGCCGGGCTGGAGTCCTTCAAAGATCTTCTTTTCAAGTTCTCGCTGGGTGACTACCCTGTCGCTCTCGTTATAGAGGTATTCCGTCGGCTGGTACTCGATGCCGCCTGTCGTCAGAACTATAGTGCCGTGTAAGATGGTTTTCCCATCAGTAAGTACCGTCTCGAAGTTGCCGATGAATCCTTCGGTATTCTGGACCTCGACCCCAGTATGCACCGTTATGCGAGGATGGGCCATGACTGCACCGATCTGCGACTTCAGGTAGCCCTGAACGTCACTGCCGTCCTGAGTGAAATAAAGATTCCTGGCAAGGCCTCCAAGTTCCTTTTCGCGCTCTATGATATGGACGTCGAACCCTTGCTCAGCAAGTGAAAGAGCAGTGGTCATTCCGGCTACACCGCCACCAATGACGAGACTCGCCGGGGTTACGCCCACTGTCTCGGTTTTAATCGGCTGGAGGAGCTTTACCTTGGCGATCGACATTTTTACGAGACGTATCGCCTTTTTTGTCGCCTCTTCACGCTGGCCCATATGGCACCATGAGCACTGCTCGCGGATATCTGCAAGCTCGAACAAGTACTTATTGAGGCCGGCTTCCTGAAGAGTCTCCTGGAATAGTGGGGTATGGGTACGAGGCGTGCATGAAGCAACGAGCACGCGGTTGATTCCCTTTTCTTTTATCAGCTGCTTTATCTTCTCCTGGCTGTCCTGGGAACAGGTGTAAAGTGTGTTTTCTACATGGACCACGCCGGGGATATCTCTCATCTCCTCGACTACCTTTGCAACGTCGACGGTGCCGGCGATATTTATGCCGCATGAGCAGACGAAGACGCCGAGCCGCGGCTCTTCTGCAGAAATGTCCCTTTCAGGCGGCGTCTCTTTTTTTATTGTTTCCGTCCAACGCGCTTCGCCAAGAAGGGCCATCGCCTGCCCTGCTACTGCACTGCCCTGCATAACTGTCTCGGGAATGTCTTTTGGCCCCTGATAAGTGCCGGTTACAAAGACGCCCGGACGGCTCGCGTCGACAGGCTCGAAGGTAGAGGTCTGTGGAAATAGATAATTGGTCATATCGACGCCGCAAATCTCCGCAAGTTTGGCCGCGTCTTTCTGCGGTTCTAGGCCAACTGAGAGAACTACCATATCGAACTCTTCATTGATAAGTGAACCATCTTCGAGCGCATAGCGAAGCACGAGGTCACTGGTACCGGGGGCTTCGCGGACAGCAGAGACCATTGCCCGCATATACCGCACACCATACTCACTTTTGGCGCGCTCTACGTATTTATCGAAATCCTTGCCAAAAGCCCGCATATCCATGTAGAAAATAGTGGGCTGGATGTGCTTATCATGCTCGCGCGCTATCACCGCCTGCTTGGTGGCATACATACAACAAACTGACGAGCACCAGGGGTTGGCATTATGAGCATCACGAGAGCCTACGCACTGGATCCAGGCGACCTTGACAGGATGCTTGCCGTCGGCGGGCCGTTGTACGACCCCCTGAAACGGACCCGAAGCAGACAGGATGCGTTCGAACTGAAGCGATGTGACAACATTGGGCCACCGGCCGTAACCAAGTTCGCCCCTGACCTGGGGATTATAACGCTCCAGACCCGGCGCCATGATGACTGCTCCGACTTCGAGTTCTTCCTCTATATCTTCCTGTTCATAAGTAATGGCGCCCGGAGGACATACTTGTTTGCAGATCTTGCAGGCATCCGACCCGATATTGAAATGGATGCAATTAGTCCGGTCGATGCTTGGAAGGAGCGGCACTGCCGAGGGGAACGGGATATCAATGTTGCCGCATGCACTGAGGCCCTGCTCGAACGTCTTTTTGTGAGGGATAGGGTTGCGGCCGCTGTTCATTTTGGCTGTGATGGCCCCGGTGGGACAGATGAACTCGCATGCCCCGCAGGTGATACAAACGTCAGAATTGCGGTCGTAAGGAGTGCCCACTTTACGATCGTAGCCTCGGCCGATGAAGCCTATTGCGCCAACCTGCATACGCTGATGGCACATTTGAACGCAGAGACCACATAGCATACAATCATGTTTTTCTTTAGAGAAAGGAGTATCAGTTACCCCCAGCTTTTCGCAAAGTTCCCGTATCTCCTTATTCTCGCTGCAGCGGGCCAATAGGAGTTCAGCCACAACCTGACGGCTCTCTTTGACTAATGGGGTTTCGGTATAGACTTTTATGCCAGGTGATACGGGATATCCGCAGCTGGTAACCAGCCTGCGCCGGCCCATGGCCTCCACTTCGACCATGCAAAGCCGACAGGCGCCTTCGGGCTCAAGAGGGTTGCGATGGCATAGTGTAGGGATCCAAATGCCCAGCTTTCGGGCGGCCTCTAAAACGGTTTGTCCCGGCTCGACGTTGACTTCTTGGTCGTTGATGAAATAAATGTTAGATGCCTCGTTCATGATATCTCCTTAAACTGCTGCGTGCTCATGGGCTTTTTCAATGACAACTGCATTAAACTTGCAGCTTTCGCGACAAGCGCCGCACTTCACGCATTTATCCTGATCAAGTACATGCGTCTTCTTCTTTTCACCAGTTATAGCATTGACCGGGCAGTTTCTGGCGCATGCCCCGCACCCTGTGCAGGCTTTTTCGTCTATACGGTAATCTATTAAGGCTTTGCAAACTCCGGCAGGGCATCTCTTGTCCCGAATATGGGCCTCGTACTCATCGCGAAAATAGCGGATCGTGGAGAGCGTCGGATTAGGTGCCGTCTGGCCCAGGCCACAAAGAGAGGAAGCGGCAATGGCTTTACCCATGCGTTCCAAGGTTTCGATATCTCCCTCCTGCCCGTCTCCTGCGCAAATGCGCTCCAGGATATCACTCATGCGTTTTGTGCCCTCTCGACAGGGGATACACTTTCCGCATGATTCTTCGCAGACGAACTTCAGGAAGTAACGGGCAACGTCAACCATACAAGTCTCGTTGTCCATCACGATCATACCACCGGACCCCATGATAGACCCTGCCTGCATCAGTCCTTCATAGGTAAGGGGAAGGTCCAGCAACGACTCTGGGATACAGCCGCCAGAGGGTCCGCCAGTCTGCACTGCTTTGAACTTCTTGCCGCCTTGGATGCCGCCCCCTATGCCGAAGACCACTTCGCGGATGGTTGTTCCCATGGGCACTTCCACAAGGCCTGTATAGTTAACCTTTCCCACGAGGCTGAATACTTTGGTGCCGCCATTCTTTTCGACGCCGATGCTTCTGAACCATTCAGCGCCTTTTTCGATGATCATTGGCACGTTGGCAAGGGTTTCGACGTTGTTAATATTTGTAGGCTTGCCAAAGAGCCCCTCCTGGGCGGGGAAAGGCGGCCTGGGTCGTGGTAGGCCTGGCTTTCCTTCAATAGAAGCTATAAGTGCAGTCTCTTCGCCGCACACAAATGCTCCAGCGCCGCGGTTGATCGTTATGTCAAAGTCGAATCCAGAACCTAAGATGTTCTTCCCCAGAAGTCCATAGGCCCTTGCCTGCTTCACAGCAAGTGTCAAATTTTCAACTGCTAGTGGGTACTCAGCGCGCACATAAAGGTATCCGGCGATCGGTCCCTGGCCGCCAGCGATGGCCCATGCCGCGATGAGCATGCCCTCAAGCACAGAATGGGGATCGCCTTCCATTATGGACCGGTCCATAAAGGCGCCGGGGTCACCCTCATCACCATTACAGATCACGTATTTAGGGAACGCTTCGGACCTTCGTGATAGTTCCCACTTCTGACCTGTAAGAAAACCAGCGCCGCCTCGGCCACGCAGTTGCGAGTCTTTGAGCAAGGCAATGATTTCTTCAGGCTTCATGGAAACAGCCTTGGCAAAAGAAGCATAACCGTTGTGAACCAGGTAGTCTTCAATATTCTTAGGGTCGATTATCCCGTTGTTGCGTAAAGCCACCCTGCGTTGCTTGGCGTAAAAGGGGATATCTTTAAAATGTGCAATAACATCTTTAGTTTCTAAATCTTTGTAGAGCAGCCGTTTAACGGGCTCTCCCCCCTTTTGTAGAGTCTCCACTATCTCATCAACGTCTTTATCTAACTGTTTACGTCCTACACCCTGATAAAGGATGCCCTCGGGCTCAATCACCGTAATAGGGCCACGCTCGCAAAAACCATGACAGCCAGTGGTCTTGACCTCAACAGATCCTTCCATCCCGGGCTGCGCTAAGCCCTTTTTCAAAGCTGCGGCTACCTTCAGAGCCCCATTGGAGAGACACCCAGATCCGCAACAGACAGTAACGAGCGTTTTTTTCTTGTTTTCCGCTTGAATGAGTCGGGTACGAAGAGATTCAAGCTCATTAACATTTTTCAATATTTCCATGGATAGATTCCCCTCATGCATGATCTTTCAGTATCTTTGGCAGCTCCGAGATCTTCACGTATCCGTAGACCTCTCCGTCCATGCGCATTGCGGGTGCGAGGGCGCAGCAGCCGATACAGTTGACAGTACGCAGCGTAAAACGATCATCCTTGGTGGTCTGCCCGGGAGCAACTTGCAGTGACTCACTCAGTCGATCAATAAGGCGTTTCGACCCTTTGACGTGGCAGGCCGTTCCTGAACAGACCTCGATGATGTGTCGCCCGACAGGAACTAAGCTGAATGCATTGTAGAAAGTCGCGACAGAAAGGATGTGCGACTCTGGGATCCCCAGCCGATGGGCGAGATTGCCGATCATGGGGAGCGGCAGGTACTTTAGCTTATGATTTATGTCCTGAAGAATGGAGATAAGCGCTCTTGGGGCATCCTCATAAGCAGCAACAGTTTCGTTGAGTACTTGCTGCCATTCCTCTTTGAGCGGAGGAGGGGGAACGTGATCCGGAATCTGTATGACGTTTCTCACAGGGCAGTTCCGCGTGCACTCGCCGCAGCCCGTACACTTTGTCTTATCCACTGAGCGTGCCTTCTTCCTGATTGTGGCGGTAAATTCGCCGGCATCGCCCTTCAATGCTACAATCTCAGAACAGGAGTGGATATCTATATTCATGTGACGGCCTACATCGACCATCTTGGGAGATATCATGCACATGGCACAGTCACCTGTGGGGAAAGTCTTGTCAAGCATCGACATGACGCCGCCAATGGAAGAATCTTTCTGGACCATGTGCACCTTGAACCCACTGTCAGCAAGGTCAAGCGATGCCTGCATGCCTCCAATTCCGCCGCCGACGATAAGAACCGATCCTTTTTTAGTGGAAGCAGTAGAGTCGCTCATAGCAGTTCCAATCCTTTCAAAAGTCCTATTGCTTCTATGAAATGCCTGTCAAGCTGCAGCTCGAGGGCCCCGATGCCCATCGAGACCCCGATCAGCTCGGTAATAAAATAGACAGGCAGCCTTGCACTGATGCCGTACTTTTCACCGGCCTTCTCCTGATAGGCATCCATATTCAACTGGCACATAGGGCATGTGGTGACGAAGCAGTTCGCCCCGCGGCCCACAGCGTCCTTCATGATATTGGACATGAGTTTGATAGACAGGTCGGTATCATTGACCGAGGCTGAAGCGCCGCAGCAGTCGGTTTTATAGCCCCAGTCGAGGGCCTCTGCTCCCAAGGCCTTGCATACCGTCTCCATGCCTTGAGGGTTTTCGATGCTGTCGGAAAACTCAACGTCCATGGGGTACCGGGTCTGGAGACAGCCGTAATAGCATGCCGGCTTCAGGCCGGTAAGCTTTTTTGTCGCCTTTGCCGCAATCTCCCCGGATTTCGACTTCTTGACCAGCAGGTCGAGGATAGACAGCAGTTTGATCTTCCCCTTGATTTTTTCGGAAAGCTCGGCGTTGATCTTGTCCCTCAGGTCCTTGTCGCTCTCGAGCGTCTTCTGCGCGATGAGAGTGCGGCTGTAACAGGAGGCGCAGGGAATCATCATCTCGGCATAACCGCTTGACTCGGCAATCCCCAGATTGCGGGCCGGCAGGGCTATCGCCAGAAAGTCATTTGTCTTTGCCGCAGAAGTGGCGCCGCAGCAGTTCCAGTCTTTGATCTCTCTGAGATCCACATCAAGCTTGCCCAGCACTTCCTTGCACTGGATATCATAGAGCGCAGTGGAGGCATGAAGCGAACATCCCGGATAATAGGCCATTTCCATTTTATTTTACCTCGTAGTTAAGGCAGCCGGAGCCGCCCCCAAAGTCTTTGAATACAACATCTATTTGCCCTTCGCTTTGTTGTACAGGCGTTTTACTTCAGCAAGGCCTTTTATCTTTTCTAAGCCGATATGAAACCTCTTGAGCTTCATCATCGCCTTGCCGAGTTGCATCTGGTTCTTCAGGTCAGTGATAAACGCCTTTATTCCCCCACCTTTTGTAAGCTCGTTTATGGCAGTTTTAAAATCATAGATACCCATAAACTCCATCTCGTTTACCCTGCCGAAGTGGGAGGTTGAGGCCAGAAAGGCGCTGTGGAAGTTCGCCACCTTCGGAACCATCGGTTGCAGGTGCTGTTCCTTGATCATCTGTTTTAGGGTTTCGGTGATCCTGGCCGTATGGATGCTGTTCGGGCAGCGGGTACCGCAGGTATAGCATGCTACGCATTTCCAGACAAGAAGGTTATTGAGGGCCGCCTCCCTGTCACCCAAAACGACCATTCTGATCAGGCGGTCTGGTGTGACCCCAGTATCGTCGCCAACAGGGCATCCTGCGGCGCACCGACGGCACTGGTAACAGGCATTGAGGTTCTGGCCTGAACGTTTGGCCACTTCCTGCGCCAGTGAACCGGCTACTTCAGTCTCAACAGTGAGAGTCTGCGATGGCATAATTATCTCCTCGCGGGTTGATAGTTTTTAAAAATATG
Organism: uncultured Nitrospiraceae bacterium; assembly: GCA_963727805.1. Taxonomy (GTDB): domain Bacteria; phylum Nitrospirota; class Thermodesulfovibrionia; order Thermodesulfovibrionales; family Dissulfurispiraceae; genus Fen-1308. The sequence goes on along the minus strand of CAVSHF010000005.1, from coordinate 923,046 downwards.
ATTTTGTCAATAGGAAGCGATAAGTGTGACGACTTCGGACAGAAAGAATCCAGTGAAATCAATGTGGCTGCTTCATGTGAGTATAATCGCCGGCTTTTCGCCATCCCAACCTTTTAACTTTGTCCGTCCTGCAGAGAGGGACGTTTCCATGTTAATAGTATGTTACACGCCCGTTGGTTTGCGACTTGTTCTGGCGGGGCATTGCCTTACCAAAAATCAACGTCTGTAAGATTAATGAACCATGCACCGCGAATATTGTAATCCACAATTTCAGATTTGTGCAAGGGGCAATTTGACACGTTCGCTTTTGCACGATATCGAGGAGCGGACGTCGTCGGACAGGGGCATTAGACTCAATGCCTTGTGCAGGGCTGTTTTAGAACCGGTGGAACTCTGTATTCGAGCAAACTTATGTCAATATCAGCTTATCAGGTAATAAGAAAAAACAATGATATATGATATTAAGGATTGCAAGATGTTAGCGTGTTTGCATGATGACATCAATCCGGATATAGTATGTTTAGGCATCCGGTCGTTGTCAAGCAACCGGGGTGCGATATCTTTAAAAATGAGGTGAAAAAGATGATAAGGATGATGATGTTTGCTTTTTCGTTGCTCCTCCTTGCTTCATGCGCTGTAGCGCCTGTGAAGGAAAGTGGCATGACTCAGATCAAACCGGGCGGCATACATGAAGAATGTATATCGGTCAAGGGCGGCCAGAAGTTCATCTATTCCTTTTTTGCTTCTGTGCCTGTCGATTTTAATGTTCATTACCATGCCGGCGACAAGATCTTTTTTCCCCTTGAGAGACGCAACGTCAATTCGGATGATGGAACGTATGTGCCTGATCACGAGGACATCTATTGCTTGATGTGGACAAACAATCAGAACACACAGGCAACCTGCAATTATAAGTACGAGATTCAACCAGTGGTCCGAACGGTGACCACACCGCCGGCGTCGAGGTCGGGGCAGGGGTATTGAGCCATTCGGAGATTCCTAAGACGGGTTATCGGGTCGCTGCCGATTGATTGAAGAGAATCCGGGCTTTAACCCGGATTCTCTCAGTGGAAGCAGTTAGAGTCGTTTATAGCAATTCCAATCCTTTCAAAAGTCCTATTGCTTCTATGAAATGCCTGTCAAGCTGCAGCTCGAGGGCCCCGATGCCCATCGAGACCCCGATCAGCTCGGTAATAAAATAGACAGGCAGCCTTGCACTGATGCCGTACTTTTCACCGGCCTTCTCCTGATAGGCATCCATATTCAACTGGCACATAGGGCATGTGGTGACGAAGCAGTTCGCCCCGCGGCCCACAGCGTCCTTCATGATATTGGACATGAGTTTGATAGACAGGTCGGTATCATTGACCGAGGCTGAAGCGCCGCAGCAGTCGGTTTTATAGCCCCAGTCGAGGGCCTCTGCTCCCAAGGCCTTGCATACCGTCTCCATGCCTTGAGGGTTTTCGATGCTGTCGGAAAACTCAACGTCCATGGGGTACCGGGTCTGGAGACAGCCGTAATAGCATGCCGGCTTCAGGCCGGTAAGCTTTTTTGTCGCCTTTGCCGCAATCTCCCCGGATTTCGACTTCTTGACCAGCAGGTCGAGGATAGACAGCAGTTTGATCTTCCCCTTGATTTTTTCGGAAAGCTCGGCGTTGATCTTGTCCCTCAGGTCCTTGTCGCTCTCGAGCGTCTTCTGCGCGATGAGAGTGCGGCTGTAACAGGAGGCGCAGGGAATCATCATCTCGGCATAACCGCTTGACTCGGCAATCCCCAGATTGCGGGCCGGCAGGGCTATCGCCAGAAAGTCATTTGTCTTTGCCGCAGAAGTGGCGCCGCAGCAGTTCCAGTCTTTGATCTCTCTGAGATCCACATCAAGCTTGCCCAGCACTTCCTTGCACTGGATATCATAGAGCGCAGTGGAGGCATGAAGCGAACATCCCGGATAATAGGCCATTTCCATTTTATTTTACCTCGTAGTTAAGGCAGCCGGAGCCGCCCCCAAAGTCTTTGAATACAACATCTATTTGCCCTTCGCTTTGTTGTACAGGCGTTTTACTTCAGCAAGGCCTTTTATCTTTTCTAAGCCGATATGAAACCTCTTGAGCTTCATCATCGCCTTGCCGAGTTGCATCTGGTTCTTCAGGTCAGTGATAAACGCCTTTATTCCCCCACCTTTTGTAAGCTCGTTTATGGCAGTTTTAAAATCATAGATACCCATAAACTCCATCTCGTTTACCCTGCCGAAGTGGGAGGTTGAGGCCAGAAAGGCGCTGTGGAAGTTCGCCACCTTCGGAACCATCGGTTGCAGGTGCTGTTCCTTGATCATCTGTTTTAGGGTTTCGGTGATCCTGGCCGTATGGATGCTGTTCGGGCAGCGGGTACCGCAGGTATAGCATGCTACGCATTTCCAGACAAGAAGGTTATTGAGGGCCGCCTCCCTGTCACCCAAAACGACCATTCTGATCAGGCGGTCTGGTGTGACCCCAGTATCGTCGCCAACAGGGCATCCTGCGGCGCACCGACGGCACTGGTAACAGGCATTGAGGTTCTGGCCTGAACGTTTGGCCACTTCCTGCGCCAGTGAACCGGCTACTTCAGTCTCAACAGTGAGAGTCTGCGATGGCATAATTATCTCCTCGCGGGTTGATAGTTTTTAAAAATATGATTTTGTCAATAGGAAGCGATAAGTGTGACGACTTCGGACAGAAAGAATCCAGTGAAATCAATGTGGCTGCTTCATGTGAGTATAATCGCCGGCTTTTCGCCATCCCAACCTTTTAACTTTGTCCGTCCTGCAGAGAGGGACGTTTCCATGTTAATAGTATGTTACACGCCCGTAAGATTAATGACTCATATCCCGCGGATATTGTAATCCACAATTTCAGATTTGTGCAAGGGACAATTTGACGCGTTCGCTTTCAAATGAGATTGACAGACTGTATGACATCCTCCGCCCACTAAGCAGCAACTATAGTGGCGATTTCCTCGATGGATGAAAGATATATCCGGCCAGCGAAAGGTTGAGTCGTTAACACGACAATCCGAATGCTCTAAAAAACAATGACATAAATGTGCTCTATAGGGGGGGAGTCCTAGAAGGGGACAATCGGGCCACCGCCTAAAACGTTATCGCCCTGATAAAAAACGGCGCTCTGTCCCGGAGCGGGTGCCCACTGAGGCTCATCATAGGCGACGCTGACAGTGCCGTCATCTAATATCTTTAGTGAAGCGGGTTCGTCCGTCATTGTCGAGCGCACTTTCACTGTGGCGCGGAGATGACCCTTGTCGGGGGATATCAGCCAATTCACATCGCGCACTATAAACTCTCTCATCAGCGCCATCTCACGCGGGCCGATATAAACGGAGTTTTTCAAGGGATCAATCTTAACAACGTACATCGGCCTTCCGGTTGCAGGTAGCCTTTTCCGCTGTCCGATGGTAAAAAGGTGAATTCCCCTGTGGCTGCCGATTACCTTTTCTGATTTGATATCGACAACCTGCCCTTGCGCATCCTTGTTAAGATGTTCCATGAAAGCAACATAATGCCTTTCTTCAAGAAAGCATATCTCTTGACTCTCAGGCCTCTTTGCGGATGGCAGGTTGAGGGTCTGAGCGATCGTGCGAACCTCAGGTTTCGTTTTTTCACCGAGCGGCAATATGAGGCGACTGAGTATGTCCTTGCTAAGATAATGAAGAACATAGGACTGGTCTTTACTTGGATCCATTCCTCGCCGTAAGCGCGGTCCTGTGTCGGTCTGCAATACTCTAGCGTAATGGCCGGTCGAGATGAAACTGAATCCCCGCTCATCAGCGGCCTTGATAAGCGAAAGGAATTTGATGTATCTGTTGCAGAGTATGCAGGGGTTAGGTGTTGAGCCTTTTGCATAGGTATCGATAAAGGGCTTGATGACCTTCTCCGCAAATAAATCTCGCATATCGGCATGGCTGTGCCGGATCCCAATTGCCTGGGCAGTAATCCTGGCATCCGCGACAGATTCGATCGAGCAGGGTGCATGGCCCAATGCCTTACGTGATCGGGAGTCGAAAAGTATCAGGCTCACACCTTCGACTTCGTATCCCTGCTCCTTCAGCAGATAAGCAGTGACAGAGGAATCGACACCTCCGCTCATGCCAATGATGACGTTCTTGTTCATCTCAATCCCTAGCATTTTAATATTTTGGCAGAGGCGACAGGATTGTAGCAAGGAGATTACCATCCGAGGTCTCTAATTCCACATCACTATTTGCCGACTTTATCTTCCAAGCAGAACGACTGTGCTTCGCGGATTGGCAATGTAGACATCCGGTGGATCGAGTTCAATTTCTTTTCCGCCATCAAGGAAATCCTCTCCGGCGCCCAGGCTTGTGTCTACTACCCTGCACCACCTCTCGCCGTCAAGGTGCGGCAGGCTCACGCTGTGCGCGTTGTAGTCCGCATTCAGGATCAGATAGAGCTGATAGTTGCCCAATTCGGAATCCTCCTCTGCTCCGTCGAGCATATAACAGAGGACGCGCATCTCTGGATCCTCCCACTCTGCTCTGCCACTGTTAGGGCCAAACCATGAGATGTCGGGTATTTTGTTGCCGTCTTCATCGACACCAGCAAGGAATTTCCTGTTCTGAAGGACGGTGTATTTCCTGGTAAATGCGATGGCCTTCCTGAAAAAGACAAAAATATCTGAGTGCTTTTCCAGGTTGGACCAATCGAACCAACTTATGGCATTGTCCTGGCAGTATGCATTGTTATTGCCTTCTTGGGACCGCATGAACTCGTCGCCACCGAGCAGCATGGGGGTGCCAGCTGGAAAAAGGAGACAACAGGCGAAATTCTTTATGAGCTGCTTGCGGAGGGCGATGATGTTTGGATCGTCGCTTTCGCCTTCTGCGCCGCAATTCCATGAGTTATTATCATCAGTCCCGTCATTATTATTTTCGAGGTTCGCATTATTGTGTTTGTAGTTATATGAAACGAGGTCGTTCAAGGTAAACCCATCGTGGCAGGTGATGAAATTAACGCTATTGTATGCCGACCTGCCGTCGTCAGCATACAAGTCTGCAGAACCGGTGAGCCTCCAGCCCAGGTCTCTTAACTGACCGGCATCGCCTTTACCGAATTTCCTAATCGTGTCCCTGAACCTGCCGTTCCACTCTGACCAGTCGACAGGGAAGTTGCCGACCTGATAGGTGCCGAGATCCCATGGTTCGGCAATAAGCTTAGACCGGCAGAGAACGGGGTCTTGAGAAATCGCATCGAAGAAGCATGACGAGGTCCTGAACCCGCCGTATTCCCTCCCGAGCACAGAGGCGAGGTCGAACCTGAAACCGTCCACATGCATCGTCTCGACCCAATACCTGAGAGAGTCGAGTGTGAAGCGTATCACCTGGCTGTTTTCAAATTTCACGCTATTGCCGCATCCCGTATAGTTTATGTAATAACGAAACGGATCAGAGGGAGTCCCGGTGAGAGAATAATAGGTGGGATTATCGATACCCCTAAAGCACATCGTCGGGCCAAGTTCATTCCCTTCGCCGGTGTGGTTGAAGACGACATCGAGAATCACTTCGATCCCAGCCTTGTGCAGTTCGCGCACCAGCGTTTTGAACTCTTCGACCTGGCAGCCGGGATAGTGCTGGGACGAATATGAGGATTCGGGAGCAAAGAATCCGATGGTGTTGTATCCCCAATAGTTTGTGAGACCCTTATTCAGCAGAAAATCATCGACATAAAACTCATGGATGGGGAGCAGTTCGACGGCATTGATCCCTAGATCTCTCAAATACGGGATCTTCTCAACGAACCCTAAATAAGTGCCGGGTTTGCTTACTCCCGATGATGGATGAGCAGTAAATCCCTTGAGGTGGACTTCGTAAATGATCAATTTTTCGAGCGGGATATGGGATGGGGAGTCTGCCTGCCAGTCGAAACCGTCATCGATGACGATCGATTTCGGCACTATGCTTGTGTTGTCATGTGCGGCGAGCGAAAGGTCCCTGGCTGAGGAATTTGTATCATATGCGAGGAGAAGATTGTCGGTATTGATGAACTTGCCGGTAAGGGCCTTGCAGTAGGGATCAATAAGGACTTTGTGTTCGTTGAATCTCATCCCGCGGGAAGGATTGAAATCGCCTCTGACCTTGAAGCCATATAATTGTCCTGCTTTCAATCCCTGCACAAAAGCGTGCCAGATATATTTGGTCCTGTTTTCGAGCTTGATGATATCCGAAGGGTCAGTATCCAGCTTGTCGAAAAGGAGCAAAAAAACCTCGCGCGCATTCTGGGAATACAGGGTGAAATTGACTCCGTCCGGGTGGAGTGTTGCGCCGAGGGGATAAAATGACCCTTTCGATACCTTCTTGTTCGTCGTATGTTTCAACTCATAGGCCATCGAATGTCCTCCGGATCATGAGTGTGCAGCTCGATCATGGATTAGGATATAGTACTGGTACTAAAAACAGCCACGATATGATCGCGATCTATCGTACGGCTATGGGTGCGACCCTATCGCAAGTATATCAAAATACAGGGCGGTGGGCTACTGTCATGTCAGCTTGCGAAAGCTTTACATTTGGCGCTTCTATCCGTTATTCTGAAAGTTAACAATATGATAGATCTTCATACCCACAGCATATTCAGTGACGGAGAACTCATTCCTGCGGAACTCGCTCGCAGAGCGGTTTCGATGGGCTATAAGGCTCTTGCGATTACGGACCACATGGACCACTCCAATATCGATCTTATCATCCCGAGAATCGTGAAGGTCGTTCGTGCACTGAAGGACATTATGCCCATTACCTTGTTGCCGGGTGCCGAGATTACGCATGTGCCTCCGGCGCTGATTCCGGATATTGTGAAAGAGGCGCGTAAACTTGGCGCGCTGATAGTCATTGTTCATGGCGAAACCATTGTCGAGCCGGTTATCGAAGGCACCAACAAGGCGGCTATCGAAGCGGGCGCTGACATACTCGCCCATCCCGGCCTGATTTCCCGAGATGACCTTCTCTTTGCAAGAGAAAAAGGCATCACGCTCGAGATCACTGCCCGGAAAGGCCACAGTTTGTCGAACGGCCATGTAGCGCAGTCAGCCATTCCTCTAGGTATTCCGCTGACCGTCAATACCGACACGCATGCTCCGTCAGATCTCATAAACCGTGATTATGCCGCTAGAATTCTTCTTTCTGCCGGAATTGACCGGGCTAAAATTGACGACATATTTAACCACGCAAGGATTCTTGTTAAGAAAGCTATTGGAGGAATGTAATGCCGAAGGTCATAAAGAAACACAGCGAGAAACATGACGGCCCCGACCAAGACCTCAGGGGGGCAGTAGCGGACATTCGCTCTCGAATCAAAGAGAGGCAGCGCATGCTCGTTATAGGTCTTGCCATTTTTCTCGTCCTGCTGGTTTCTGTCGGCGCTTTCTTTATCTACACTAAATCCGAAGGGGACAAGGCCGCTGGTCTGCAGCGCGAAGCCTACCGGCTTTTCTACAATGAGAATGTCACGCAGCCAGTAGTAACCGGGGAGAATTATAAAAAAGCCCTCGAGCTTTTCAGAAAATCTTATGATGTGAAGCAGAAGGCCGATGTCCTTCTCTACATTGCCTATTGCCAGTATGAACTCGGCAGTTATGATGACGCAATCAAGTCGCTGAGGGAACTGAACGAGAAGTTCCCCGATTCAAAGATCATTCCCCTCGCTTATTATAAGATGGCCGAGACTTATCTGAAGAAAGGTGATACCATTAACGCTCTTGCTGTGCTTAATACTCTGGCGGGATTGCAAGACGGCATTTTCCGTGACATGGCGCTCATGGAAAGTGGCAAGATACTTGAAGTGCAGGGCAAAACTGAAGAGGCACAAGCTAAGTATAAAGACTTGGTCACAAAATACCCGAATTCAGCCCTCGTGGGAGAGGCTAAAGCAAGGCTTGCAGAATAGATCCGAGTGGTTGCACCGCGCTTGACCTTCACCGCTGTCTGAGCGAATAGCGCTTTCTTCCGCGATCAGTTCACCTGGCATCAGCTGTACACTAATTCAGCCATATATCCAATTTTTCGAGTCAGTAAACGATTATTAATTTCGGGTTGAGCAATTCTAACAATATTGGTTTCATTGGCTATGAGTCTACACTTTTTACGTGAATGAAACTTTCGTGATTACCAATTGACGTGCCCAATAGGAAATGAAGTATTTTTGGCAACCATCACCTGCAGCAACCTCCTGCTCAACGTATTTCGAATAAGCATTATTCTGCTGCGCAGGTGCAGCATGATGCTTATTCGAACTTGACGATCCGGTTCAAGCCATAGGATGCGACTTTCCTCCCGCTAACTCTAAAGTAGATATATCATCTCTAGTTTGGTTGGGCTGTCGCGATTATCCCGAGTTAAGGCCATCAATCTGGGTGCAGTGCGGATACATATTGTAAGCATGACAAAGAGATGAGTGGGTACTTCCATTATTATCAAAAAAAAACAAGGGGCAGAGCGGCCATGCTCCCAATCGCGCATGGGACTGTGGGATTAAGCCTTCGTGACTTTAATATCAGGTCTTCTTGGTCTTGACCTTGGACTTGGACTTACCATGAGTGGCCTTCTTGCTTCTGGACTTATCACCTTTCTTGACTATCTGGCCCTTGTTTGTTGATTTCAAGGACACCTTGCGGGCCGTCATCTTGTCATCGATGTCGGCGAAATGTTGTCCCTGCGGCGGTAGCTTGATCGTTTCTCCGGCGTGAAGTCTTTCGATGCCCGACAATGAGTTCATGGCGAGTATTGTGCTCACTGATACCCCTGTTCTGGCGGCGATTTTCTTCAATGTTTCGTTTTTCTTAACCGTATATGAATCATAACTGAAGAGCTTATCATCGGGCATGTTCGAAAGGTTCTCGATGAAGGCATCTGCGGTCCCGACCGGTAATCTTAAGGTGTACTCCGTCATGTTGGGGGGAGTGCTCCATCTGCGCAATTCGGGGTTTAGTTCCCTGATTTCATCCACTCCTGTCCCTGCACACTTTGCTATGACCTCAAGATCTACAGGAGTATAGACGACCACTTCGTCATATTCAAAGGGTTCGTGGTAAGAAAGATCGTTGAACCCATAATTCTCAGGTGTATTTGCAATGATTGTGGCGGCGATATAGTGCGGGACGTAATCTTTTGTTTCCTGCCTGATCTGCTTGGTGTCGAGAAGGGACCAAAGGTTGTCGGAGTCGGTCCTTCTCAAGGCCTTTGCGATCCTTCCTTCTCCGGCATTATAAGCTGCGAGTGCCAGGCTCCAGGAGCCAAACATGCCATATAAATCTTTCAGATAGTCGGCGGCTGCAACAGTCGACTTGACGGGATCTTTTCTTTCGTCCCTCCACCAGTCGATTACCAGACCATAACGCTTTGCTGTACCCGCGATGAACTGCCAAGGACCAGCAGCCCGAGCTGATGAATATGCCTTGGGATTGAATCCACTTTCGACAATAGGAAGGAAGACAAGTTCTTCGGGCATATTTTTATCTTTCAAAATATCCTTCATGACTTCAAGGTACCTTGCGGACCTTTCGAGCCAGACCGAGAATCTCTTTTTTAAATTATTTGTGTACAGGGCAAAGCTTTTTTCTATCGCCTTGGTCGCTGTTTTATCAGAGGGTGAAAGCGATATTGAAAGGGGAGGGGTTATTTTAGACCGGGAACCTTGCTCACCTGAAGAAGCAGCGCTATAAACAGCGGGGGGTGCTGTGGTCGCCGATGCCCCCATCTGACTTTCGGGAAGAAGCGACGTATCTGAAGCAGCAGGGACCATAATGGTAGAAACTGCATCGTGCTTTGGCTGTGCAGGAGGATCTATCTCCTTGGCAACCTGCTGCGGAGGTGCATCGACCGTTGCAGTCGAGTCGACAACTTTGGCTATGATCTCACCAGTGCTCTTCTCCCCGCAAAATCCAACATGCGCGAAACAGAAAATAAGCAGGGAAGAGAAAAGAGCCCCTCTGAAACAGGTAGAGATTACCATGACTACTATTAGAAACGATTGTTAAAAGCAATGTCAAGGACTTTTGTCTATGGAGGAAGCAAGGGTCAAGTCATTTTCCAGGGCTTTTGCATACTTGAGAAAGGTCTGAAAGGCATAGAGCATGGCAAGCATGAAGCCATGGATGCCATCTCGGAATCCCTGCCGGAGGAAGTACATTTTCACAAAGACGGCCAGAGGGTTGAGCAAGAGAGAGAGCGGGGAGGGCCGTCCTTTTTGCCGAACGATCTCCTTGGCTGCAAGAGTCGAGTAGGTCTCCATCTTTTTCATGTAATCGCTGAGTGTCCGGTAGGTGTAGTGCTGAAGCGGGCTTTTTAGATGCTTCGTGACCCCATGGACAAGGATCTTTTCGTGCACTTCACGCGGTTCGACACGAGCAGAATCTTTTCTGAAGATCCTCAGCGTATAATCCGGCCACCAGCCGCTGTGGTGTATCCACTTGCCGAGGAAATAGTTTTTCCTCGGGATATAAAATCCACTGCATTCACCATCGGATATTTCCTCCATCATTTCATCTTTCAACTCAGGAGTCACTCGCTCATCAGCGTCGAGAATCAGAATCCAGGCATTTTTTGCGTAATCGACGGCTCTCTGCTTTTGGCGTGAGAACCCTGGCCATTCGTGTTGATATACGCGGTCTGTGTAGTTCCTGCATATCTCGACGGTCCGGTCCTCGCTAAATGCGTCGATGACCACGATATCATCGAAATCCCTGACGCTTTCAAGGGCGTCCCCAATATTGCGTTCTTCGTTTCTTGTAACGATCGCGACAGAAAGAGGGATCTTGCCGGACACGCTATCCGCCGATCTTAGACATTGGTTTTAAATGGACGAAGCTTTTTTCTTTTGACAGGGTATGACTGTCGGGTTTGATCTCTATGGCGAGCCGTAGCAGACGTTCAATCTCTTTGTCCGATGCTCCGCAGCGCAGAGCCGATTTCAGGTCGATCTCGGTTTCTGAAAAAAGGCAGGGCCTCAGCTTGCCGTCAGAGGTTAATCTCAGACGGTTGCAGGAATCACAGAAGTGGTGCGTCAGGGCGCTGATAAATCCAACCACGCCGGGCGCGCCTTCAAAGCTGAAGTAACGCGCTGGACCGTTTCGGCGTACCTTTACCGGCATGAGGTGGGCAATTCGATCGACGCGTTTTTTGATTTCTTCGGTGGAGAGATATTTGTCTTCGTTCCAAAACTCGGTGGCACCGATCGGCATAAATTCGATGAACCGCACATGGATAGACCTGGTCAATGTTAATCTCGCAAAGTCTTCGATTTCATCGTCGTTAAATCCTCGTATCGGAACCATATTAATTTTTACTGGGTGAAGGCCTGCCTGTTCTGCCGCTGCAATTCCCTCCATGGCCTCGCTTAGGGCGCCGCCCCTGGTAATCTCTCGGTACCGGTCTGGCTGCAAGGAATCGAGGCTCACATTCACTCTCCTGAGACCGGCATCAGCAAGGGTGACTGCCAGATTCTTGAGGCGGATACCGTTCGTTGTAAGACTTATGTCTTCGATTCCGTGGATGTCTGCAAGCGATGAGATGAGATATGGGAGGTTCCGCCGTATCAGTGGTTCCCCTCCGGTAAGCCTGATTTTTTTGACGCCGAGGTTGGCGGCAACCTTCACGATCCTAATGATCTCCTCATATTTAAGAATGAGCTCGTGATCGAGAGGGGTAATGCCGGCTTCAGGCATGCAGTAAATGCATCTCAGATTGCAGCGATCGATTATAGATATCCTCATATAATCGATGATGCGTGCGAATGGGTCTCTGATCTCGTTCATCGCCTTATTATTGCGCGATCACGATAGGTTTGACAATACCCGGTCACGCTTCGATGTGCCGTCAGAGAGATTATTACTTCTTTTTCTTCGACTTGGGAGTGGGAGTCGAGGTTGATTTTGAGATTTCCTTGAGTTTCTTCTGGGCCAGGTCAGCCTCTTTGGACTTGGGGTACTTCTCTATGAGCGTTTCAAGGATCACCTTGCCTGTTTTTTTGTCTCCGAGTTCGAGGAATGAGAACCCCTGCTTGAGCATGGCCGCGCGCGCCTTCTCATGGTTGGGGTATTTCTTTAGAAAATCTTCATAGGCGAGGATGGCGTCTTCATATTTCTTCTCCGAATAATAGGTTTCTCCTATCCAGAAATACGAGTTTGCAGTAAGGGCCTCTTTGGGATATCCCTTTACAAAGCGTTCAAACATCTTTCTAGCCTCGGCGTATTTCTTTTCCTTAAGAGCAATATGGGCCTCATCATAAAGCTTCGCTGCATCATCCGGGCCCGTGGGTGCCGACTCCGTAGTAACAGCAAGGGCTTTTTCTCCACCTTGGTCGACAGCTTTCGGCGCCTCCTTGACCGGCACCGATGTCTTGATCCCTTTCAACTCATTTTCGAGTGCCAAAGTCCTGGCCTTTTCGAGGTCCATCTCAGAAGTGAGATCTTTGATCGTCTTATCAATGAAATATTTATTTTCGTCGAAACGGCCTCTGAGTGATTGCAATTCCTTCGAATAATCGCTCACTTGTGTAAGCAGGGTTGACTGACTCTCCTTGATCGCCGTGAGAGTATTCAGGTCTTTTGATATTGCCGCAATCTGGTCCCTTATTTGGGCAATATCCCTATCGCGATTCACAGACTGGACCTGCAGTTGAGCAAGGTTGCTCTTGGTAGTTTCCATTTCGGAACCGGTTGCACAGCCGAATAGGGACAGCGCAACGAGAGACAACAAGGGAAGCAGGAGACGGCGAAAGGTTGCCTGAAGCGGTGAGGGCCTCCTACCTGAAACAACCGTTCCTGTTTCCCGGCGTCTATTCATCGTTAACGGCCTCCCTCAACGAGTACGAAGTGGTCCCTTCTGTTTTTAGCCCAGCAATCCTCAGTGCTCTCGGTGCATACTGGCTTTTCTTTGCCGTAGCTGATGGTGTCAAGCTTTGCTGAAGGTATACCGAGGGAAACTAGGTACTGCTTAGCCGCATTTGCCCTTTTGTCTCCAAGTGCGAGGTTATACTCTTTTGTGCCCCTCTCGTCACAATTGCCTTCTATGATGACCTTGGTATTTCTCTTTCCCAGCATGGCGGCAAGGCCTTTGAGGGTTGTTTTTGCCGAATCGTCTAGATCATATTTGTCGAAGGCGAAATAAACGTCTTTGACTTTTGCCTCAATTTCCTTTGCCGAAGCCGTCATTTCTTCCTGCTTAACCATTGGTTGCTGCTTTTCGGTGACCGGCTCAGCCTTCGAAGGCGCAGTCTCAGCAGGCTTTACAGCAGGCTGTTCGGGCTGGGCAATCTGTTTCTGGGCGCACCCAATCAGTGAGGCAAACATTAACACGACAACAACACACATAAAGAAGCGCTTCATTGTAACGTACCTCCTATAATGTAGTAACTCATTTAATGCTACTTTAACAAATAATGGGCTTCAATGCAAACTGATTCGATGAGGAAACAACTGGGAAAGGCAGAGAGTCAATATCCATGGATGGAACGAATTCAGGGGATGTCACTCTCCTCCCATCTGATCTCGTCGATACATTCAATAGTAGCAAGTTTATCGGTGATGTCCTCGAAACGGACCTGCGCCCTGTGGGAGATTCGAATGCGATAAGCGAAATTCAGTCTTTTTATTTCATTCGTGTAATTGATAAAATGCACCGTTACGTAACGATATTCAGAGATGACCTCTCTAATCCGCTCAATGGGGTTGCAGATGCCGCTGCACCTGATAGTGAGGACGATGAATTCGGTGCGAGGAAGAACGATCTTCAGCCTGCGCAGTCCGTAAAGAAAGATAAGGCTGATGACGGTAGTAAAAACTGCCGGCATGATAAACTCAGCGCCAATAGAGAGGCCGACGCCCGTCACGAGCCAAAGCCCTGCTGCAGTAGTAAGGCCCTTTATTGTCCCCTTGCCTTTGATGATCGCTCCTGCGCCGAGGAAGCCCATGCTTGCGATGGCGTATGAGGCAATCCTGCCCGGATCGAGTCGGACCACCGACTCTGTGACGCCGACAGTGCGGTACATTTCTTCCATGTGGAGGGACAGGAGCATCATCAGGCAGGCGCCGGTACAGACAAGGATTATTAGTCCTTAGTCCTGCCGCTTGGCCGTGAGCCTCTCTCTCAAAACCGATAGCGGCCCCCGTGAGGGTCGCAAGTGCAAGCTTCGCCAGGTCATCCAGATGTAACCATTCCATAGCGCTCTTATTTTATCATTACTTACCTAAAAAGCATGAGTTGGATATGGCTGAAATAACAGAGGGGAGGCGTACCAGACGCTTCCCCTCCTAGATGATAAAAGCCTGATTACTTTGTGATCAGCTCGATAAGCGCGTCTGCTTCACGAACCCCTGGTACGATCCTCCCGTTAGGAAGCACGAGAGCCGGCGTGCCTGAGATGCCGATTTCACCGGCAAGCTTTGTATTGTCTTCAATTGCTTTTGTGTCACACTCTATTTTCGGAATCTGCTTGCCATCGAAATTGTCTTCGAGAAGCTGTAGGGACTTTTTGCAGAGTATGCTCTTTGCCTTCCAGCCGGCATCCGGATGCATAGGGAGAGGGATGAGCTTGATGAAAAATGAGATGTCCTTTCTCTTTTCGACTACCTTCTTCATCTCCTGATGGAGCTTACCGCAGTAAGGGCAATCAGGATCACTGAAGACAATGACCTTGTATTTTGCGTTTTTATCTCCCATCACGAGTGCACCATCCAACGGTATCTTTGAAACGTCGATTTTATTCAACTCGTCGAATTTTTCCTGGGTCAGGTTCTTCTTCCCATTTATTTCGATGATAGCACCGCTGAAAAAGTTCTTTTTCGAATAATCGATATATACGACTGCCTTGCGTCCGCCCGCTTGGAGGAAGACCTCCCAGAGGCCTTTGACCGGTCCTTGGCTTACACTCAATATTTTTAGATCGGGAGCAACATCTTTCAGGATTACGGCAGCCTCTTCATTTTTTAGGATATGACACGCCGCACAGTCATGAGCTTTCTTGTCATGCTCCTTCTCGGACAAGGCGCAAGCCTGGGTGGCGAAAACCAGCACTGCTAATACAAACAAACTAAAGATCTTTCGCATCAAACACCTCCAAAGTTTATGGAACATCTATAGAATTAGTCATCATAGCATAGTAGATAACTGACTGGCAAAAGCGTCAGGCACACAACTTGTGGACTAAAGAGGATTTTAGAGCTGCCAAGCTTCTAGCTTTTTGAAGAAGGGCCTTCTGCCGCTTTGAGCATCAAATTCTGCATTGAAGTATTTCTCAATCATGCCACTCAATTTTATAGAGGAGGGTGTAATCATCCTGAAAAGGACTTTGTTTACTCCAGCAGTTTTTGCCTTGTTGATAGCATGGAGGATATTTTTGACACTAATTTAATGATAATAGGCATGCCAATCCACAGCGGGATCTTCCTGATGCAGACAATAATATCAAGCCCGCTCACTAAAAGTCCATGAGTACAAGGCCGATATCTCTCTCCTGCATGCTGCTGAGGAACTCCCCCCCTCAGCATCCTCGATTACAATGAACCGTTCTGATAAGCTTCCCCTAGTATATCCTGCTCTTGATCAGGATCGGGATCGACCATAAGAATATTATTTCTGTCCAAGGCGGTCCCTTCTGAACTCGCGCTGAGACATATTTCTTGATCGATTGGTAATGAATAGAGGGGCGGATGCTAAACAAGAACCCATGCCTATTACTGTTCTGATCATGCCGCACCCAGTTGCGTCTCCCAATGATATCACTGCCGAGGATAATTTCGACATCGATTTCCAACTTTGGGTTGAAGAAATGCATAGTGCTGACAGAAAGGCCGCTCTCACCGAGCGATTCTGCCGGAGCCTTAATAAGATTGGGTATCAACCCCTGCCTTCGATTGCTTTCCCAGCGCTGTTTCCGCAGTCCGTGTATGTTGCACCGTCCTGACCTTCGGGATGTACAGATAGCAAATCATTTGTAGTTTTCTCGGGGAAGTGTCAATGCATTTTGTCTCAGCTTTATTATTCGATGGCTGCGGTACGGCAGCCGAGACGATAATTATCTTGACAATAAAGTGCCAATTACCTTAATATTTAAAGCTTAAGAGCGATTGTTCTTTCTTCAATTCTTTACTGAGGGGGGGTAAGAAATTGTATGCTTTAGGTACCCATCTATTGGTAGAGTTGAGGGACTGTAATCCCGAGATTCTTAAAGACCTGAACAAGGTGAAGGGAGCTTTGGTCTCAGCCGCTAAAGAGGCGAAAGCGACTATTATCGACGTATCATTCCATGAATTCAATCCTTTCGGGATCAGCGGAATGGTGGTTATCGCCGAATCACATCTCTCCATCCATACCTGGCCCGAATATTCTTATGCCGCAGTCGACATATTTACCTGTGGAGACGTCATCAAGCCCGAGGTTGCCGCTCAATACCTTATCAAGCGGTTCGAGAGCAAAACTCCGTCCGTCGTCGAGATGAAGAGAGGAATCCTTTCATTTGATAACGAAAAACTTCCTCATAAGGTATGCGAAGAGATTGTGGAAGTGCTCTCCTGAGGGTTGACCCAGCCTATGCGGATTGATAGAACAGGCCGTTCGCCCTGGGAGATCAATTCAGTTTAAATTCAAATAAGGAAACTTCGAAGGCAGCAGAGTCATATTCTCGGACTGTGAATTTTGATAATTGCCAGTTGGAGAAAAGGGAGGCCCTGGGGACTACCCGAGCCTCCCTCATATTTTATTAACCCTCGACTATTATTGTTTGTTGCTCAACGCCGATATTCCCGGCAGGTCTTTTCCTTCAAGTAGCTGAAGTGATGCGCCGCCGCCCGTGGAGATGAAGGTGATCGTATCGCTGACCCCCGCCTTGTGCACCGCGTAGTCCGTATCCCCTCCGCCCACGATCGTAAGGGCGTAGGCATCAGCAACCGCATGGGCGATCGCATACGTCCCTCGTGAAAAAGCGTCTATCTCAAAAACGCCCATCGGCCCGTTCCATATGATCGTTTTAGCATCCTGGATCGCCTCTGAAAAGAGCTTCACCGATGCCGGACCGATATCGAGGGCCTTCCAGCCCTTAGGGATTTCCTGCGTGGTGACGATCTTCGTTTCGGCGCCGCGTTCGATCGTCTGTGCGACAACACTGTCGACGGGGAGATAGAATTTCACCTTGTTCTTCTTCAACTGCTCTATCGTTTCTTTGGCGAAGCCGAGCATCTCGGCCTCTAGGAGCGAGTCGCCGATCTCGTAGTCCATTGCTTTGATAAAGGTATAGGCCATGCCGCCGCCTACGATGACCTTGTCAACCTTGTCGGCGAGGTGTTGAAGCACTCCGATCTTGCCGGAGACTTTCGATCCGCCGAGTATAGCCACAAAGGGTCTTACGGGGTTTTCGACAACACCCTTCAGGTATTCGATCTCTTTTTTCATGAGAAAGCCGGCCGCCGATGGAAGAAATTTTGTGATCCCTACCGTCGAAGCGTGCGCCCGGTGAGCCGCCCCGAAGGCATCATTTACATAAAAATCCGCGAGTCTAGAAAGTAATTTCGCATAATTCTCATCATTCTTTTCCTCCTCAACATGGAAACGGAGGTTCTCAAGGAGAAGAACATCCCCATCCTTCATCTTTGCGACTATGCTTTCAACCTGGGGTCCGACGCTGTCGGGTGCGAAGAACACCTCTTTGTTCAGGAGACGCTGCAGCCTCTTTGCTACGGGCGCAATACTGTAGCGGGGATCAACTTTGCCCTTGGGTCTCCCAAGATGTGATGCGAGGATTACCTTTGCACCCTCATCGATAGCATAGTTGATGGTAGGAAGTGCGGACCTAATCCTGCGGTCGTCGGTGATGCCCATATTGGTGTCGATGGGCACATTGAAGTCGACCCTGATAAAGACTCGTTTCCCTTTGATAGGAAGATCTTCAATCGTCATTTTACCAAGTATATCTCCTACTGCAGGCGATATACTGTTCTTACGCGCCATGACTAACTCCTTTTGCTGATATAAATTGCAAGGTCTCTCAATCGGGAACTGTAACCAGACTCATTATCATACCATGAGATGATCTTTACGAGACGCTTATCGATTAACTTTGTGCACGCTGCGTCCACGATGGATGAATATGAGCTTCCGTTAAAGTCTACCGAAACGAGCGGCTCTTCGCAGAAAGCCAATATCCCCTTCATCGGTCCTTCAGCGGCCTTCTTGAGCGCCCCGTTGATATCATCTACCGATGTATCCCTGCTTAACTCTGCAACGAGATCGACAACCGAAACATTCGGAGTCGGGACCCTTATGGACATACCATCCAGTTTCCCTTTCAGTTCCGGCAGGACAAGTCCTACTGCCTTGGCCGCGCCAGTCGTGGTCGGGATCATTGAAAGGGCAGCAGCTCTTGCCCTCCGCAGATCCTTATGCGGCAGGTCGAGAATCCTCTGATCATTGGTATAGGAGTGGATCGTGGTCATGAGGCCGCGAAGTATGCCGAACTCGTTATTGAGTACTTTTGCGACCGGTGCAAGACAATTGGTCGTGCACGAAGCGTTGGAGACGATCTTGTGTACTGCCGGATCAAGCTTCTCTTCGTTGACGCCCAAGCATACGGTGATATCAGGGTCTTTGGCCGGTGCCGAAATAATGACCCATTTGGCCCCCGCATCGAGGTGTCTCGAGGCACCTGCTCTGTCAGTAAATCGGCCAGTCGACTCGATCACTATGTCGACTTTCAGGTCCCTCCAAGGAAGCTTTTCAGGGGCGGTCTCAGCTAGGACCTTGATTGATTTACCGTCGACGATGATCGCATTGTCCCCAGCCTTAACGTCAGCGTCAAAAGGGCAGTGGACTGAATCATACTTCAAGAGGTGGGCCAACGTCGGTGCATCAGTGAGATCGTTCAAAGCGACAATTTCAATATCACCGAATCCCTTACACTTTCGAAAAAAGATCCTTCCTATTCTACCAAAGCCGTTGATTGCTACTCTTACAGGCATACTCTCCTCCTTAAAGCTTTTTTAGAATTTGTTGATGACCATTCCGGTCAAGAGCTTGGGATAGAAATACGTCGATTTCGGCGGCATCCGCAGATTAGCTGATGCTACGAGCTCGATAGCTCCGACCCCCGTGGGATTGAGGAAAAAAACGGCATCAAAATCGCCGCGGTGCACCTTTCTCATTGCTTCTATAACGTCCATTTCATAGGCAACTTCGGTAATGCCAAGGTCTCTTTTAAGGATCAGCTCATGAAGCACCACAACATCAAGATTATTGAGGGCCGGATGGAGGTCTTTCAGTTTGCCCCCCATGTATGTCAGTACGTGCCACTTCTGGTCTGCTTTCAAAAAGAGACCGAAGGTGTGCTCCCCTTCCGAGAAGATCTGGCTTGTTATGTCGGCAGCAAGAGGAAGTTCCCTCATCTTAAAATCGGGTTTAAGTTTTTCCAGAATGGACACATTATCGGCAATGCCTTTGACCATACGATGAGTGGGAAGAATGGTGATCCCTTCGTCCGACATGTTTGCGAGAAACATGAGAACATAATCCCACGGCCGTGGCTCATCGTCAGTCCTGCGCGTTTTTTGGTCCATCTCTTTCTTGAATTCGAGGGCTACCTCATAGCGGTGGTGTCCATCGGCGATGAATATGGCCTTGTCGAGCAAGTCCTTCGAAATCAGCCCCGTCTTTACCTTGTCTGCAATTTTGAATAGCCTATGCACTGCACCGTCGGCATCCTTTGCTGTCAGGTAAGGTTCCTTCCTAATCGCATCAAGGACTTTTGATGTCAATCTTTCAGGGCTGTTATAAATACTATATATAGGGCTTATATTTGCCTCGCAGTATCTCATGAGGTCTAGTCGGTCGGCCTTCGGCTTCGCGTGAGTCATTTCATGAGGATATACGCCGTTGCCTAGTTCAACGATCTTCACGAGGGCGAAAATGCCCTTAAGCCGCTTGTTCTTGCCCATTACGTTATAATCCATCTCATAAGCATAGAAAGCAGGCTCCCTGTCCTTTACTAGAATTTTTTCACGTGTCCATTGATCGAGCAAAGCCTTGGCGCGCGTATATTTGTTACTTTCTTTCGTATCTTCAGGCAACTCCTTCCCGAAGTCGATGCGGACGATATTGTAGGGACTTTTGGTATAAAGCACTTCTTTGTACTCTGGGGATATAACATCATACGGCGGAGCTACGACATTATCGCCAGAAACCTTGTCGCGATTGAAGAGAAGCCCTCTGAAAGGAATGACATTCGGCATATTAGTAATGGTTTTCCCTTGATTGTTAATAGTTTATACGTATTGCCACACAAATAAACGAGTTTCATTTTATCATGGCGGGGAGATTAATTCAAATTTCGGCAAATTGTGGATTCGATTGTGCAACACGTAATAGTATATGATTTGAGTCTTTTCTCAAGGTCCCAATAATTGCTACAATAAGATATGAAGGCCCTTCAGGAAAGTGAAGAGATTCGTGCGCTGAGAAACGAGGTCAAGCGGCTCAGGGAGCGCTTGAACAGGCTCTCTCCATCGCTTCCGGTCATTCTCAGGCGGCGGGGGATCAGTATTTACAAAAAGGAGCCGTCCGACGACCTCCTGGTCCCCGGGAAGCAATTCATCGATGGATACTATGAAATGCTTAGGAAGTATTCGTTTCGCCTCTTTCTACGCGACATCATCAAGCACCAGCCATTATTCTCGCTTGCTCAAGTAACGCGTTATGCTACAAAAGAGGTCACGGCAGAGTATATTCGCTATCTCATAGACATCGGTATTGTGAGGCCTGAGGGGGATTCATGCAGGCTTCTGAAAGGGCCGATCAGGAGTTTTGGGAATACTCTCGAATGGTTTGTCGCAGAGATCTTTAGGAAGGATTTTTCAGCTGAGGCGGTCTGGGGAGTGAAGATCAGACACAGGGTTGTCGGCGGAGACTACGACCTCCTCTCCAGGATTGAAGGGTTCATCCTCTATATGGAGATCAAATCATCACCGCCCAGGCAGGTATATCAGAACGAGATAAGCGCCTTTTTCGACAGAGTCGGCGACCTGATGCCGGAGATTTCAATATTCTTTATGGATACTGAGTTGAGGATGAAGGACAAGATCGTACCGATGTTCGAACACGAGCTGAAGAATCGTTTTCGCGAGCCACCGGCGGTAAGACGGATGGAGAAGGAACTCTTCGAGATCGCTTGCGACGGAATAGAGCTGCCTAAAGTGTTTATAATAAATGCAAAGGACGGCATTGTCTCGAATATCGAACGGGTCCTGACGAGGCATTTCAGGGGAGGGGCATAAATGGAAGAAAAAGAGTTGTGTATTATATGCGCATGGAGGGAGACCTGCCAGAAACAGTTCTCGATGAAAGCTGGGCAGAAGTGCCCTGATTACTGCAAGGACCTTGCTATCAGGGAGCCTGAGGGCTCGGCTAACAAAGGAAGCATGAAGGATGCAAAGTAAGTTGTTAGGAATAATTCTCTTTTTTGTGGAATTGTGCTCTGAATTCTTCGAAAGAATTTCTCCATCCATCCAATTCCCTGCGGAGTGCCAACAACTCTTCCTCCAGCTTACCAATTCGCTCATCATCCGTCAGATACTGTTGCCTGGAACCCATCACTGAAGCGTCCTGGTCCTTTTCCTGTTTTCCGGGTATACCCGACAACATATGCATATATCTCGCTTCTTTTTTGCCCGATTGCCGCTGTAATTTAATAATCAAGGGCTCATCACGTTCCATCACGCCCCGCAAGGTTTCTTCAATCTCATCCTGCCCCCTGAACTCATACATTCTTTCGGTGTGTGCCCTAATTTCTCCCATGGTCTGAGGGCCGCGAAGCATCAGTTCACAAAGAATAACCGCCTCACTTGGAATGAGCCTGAATTCTTCAAGAAAGGAATGCCGATATTTAACTGCACGACTGCTCGGAGTATTGATCGACTGTACAATCCCTTTTTTCCGCAGTTCTTCAAGCCAATGCGCTGCGGTATTCTCGTCATATGATACGATCGGACAACGGTTCGATTTTTGGTTGCAAGCGCTGGTTAGTGAGTGTAATGTCAACGGATAATACTCTGGCGTTGTAATTTCCTTCTCGATCAGACAGCCAAGGATGCGAACTTCGATTTCATTCAGCATTGATGAATTACCTTCCATTCTCTTTCTTCCCATACGGTTTTAGTTTTTTCAGCAACTGTCTTGCCTCTAGAGTGTTGGCGACATCTTTCTTTTCAAGCCAGCTGCGCCGCGCGATCGAGACACCATATGACATAAAGTTAAATTGTGTCGTAACATGGGCATCGGTGCTTATGACGATGGGAATGCCCATTTCCTTTGCCTTTTTTGCGTAAACATCATGAAGGTCAAGCCTCAAAGGATAAGCATTAATCTCCATTACCGTTCCTGTTTCTTTCGCCATCTTCAATACTTCATCCATGTCCACTTCATAAGCATCCCTTTCACCGATGAGCCTGCCGGTTGGATGGGCAATGATGCTCACATGCGGATTCTTCATGGCTGAGACAATTCGTGATGTTATCTGTTCCCTCGTCTGCTTAAAGCCTGAATGGATCGATGCGACCACAATATCGAGCATCTGAAGGACGTCGTCGGAATAGTCGAGTGTCCCGTCATTTCTTATATCAACTTCTGTCCCCTGGAGGATTCTGAAGTTTTGCAGCTTCTTGTTTAGGGCAATGATCTCATTTTTCTGATCCATAAGTCTTTCAACGGTAAGGCCGCGCGCAACGGCAAGGCCCTTCGAATGATCTGTCAAGGCGAAATAGGAATAGCCCATCTTTTTCGCGGCTTCAACAAGCTGCTCGAACGTATGGCTGCCGTCGCTCCATTTTGAATGAACATGGAGATCGCCTCTGATATCCTCGACAGTGACGAGCTTCGGTAATTTCCCCTCGATCGCCGCTTCTATCTCTCCGCGGTCTTCCCTCATCTCAGGAGGTACATACTGCAGATTGAGTATCCTGTAAGCATCCTCCTCATTTTCTCCGCCAAGCTTTTTGTTGTCCTTTACCCGGAATATTCCATACTCGTTAATAGTGAGCCCTCTCTTAAGCGCTATCTCCCGTAGCCTGATGTTGTGCTCCTTGCTGCCGGTAAAATAGGCAAGAGCGGCACCATATGATTCCTTTTCGACAACGCGAAGGTCCACCTGTAAGCCCTCTTTGATGATTACACTCGATTTTGTCGCGCCTTGCATCAGTACGTCTTTTACATGCGGAAGATTGACAAAGGTACGCATCACCTCTTTGGGATTGGTGGACATCGCTAGAATGTCGATATCCTTCACTGTATCCTTCCATCTCCTCAGGCTGCCGGCGATATCGATCCTGATAATAGGCGCTTTGCCTTTGAGCTGATCGACAATGTCCTGGGCAATAGGAAGTACCTTGCCTAACGGCTGGCGCTCTATGCCCCTTTTGAGCATCCCTATCCCCTTCAATATATTTTCTTCGGTCTTTGCCTTAATCCCTGGCAGTCCTGCGAGCTTATGTTTCATTGCAAGCTGTTCGAGTTCATCAATGCTCTTGAGGTTCAATTTATCATGAAGGAGAATAGCGGTCTTGGGGCCAAGTCCCGGTACCGCTTCAAGCGCCAGAATCTCCGGCGGGATCTCTTTTTTCAACTCTTCATGGGCCACGATCTTTTCGGTTTTCAGGTATTCGGCAATCTTGCCCGCGAGGTCTTTGCCGATGCCGGGGACCTTGATTAACTCCCTTTCGGTAAGGTCTTCGATGTTCCTAGCTAATCCTTCGACATTAAGGGCGGCCCTGCGGTACGCTCGAATTCGAAAGGGGTTCTCGTTTTTTATTTCGAGAAGGTCGGCGATTTCATTAAATATCTTTGCAATTTCCCTGTTTTTCATGTTGGATCCCTAACAATGAAGGCAGTGTACTTTCTTTGTCCTCTACGATAGTATACAAACATATTAAAAGCAGACATATTAGCAGGATAGAATCATTTGTGGAGCATTGAGAACGGGAAGGAGTAAACAAATTGAATGCAGAAGAGCGGAGAAATTTCGATATTGAAGCTGCGCAGGGGGGACCTGAATCCGGAGAGAATCAAACTTGCAAATGATATTGCCGATGCAATAATCAGGATCGTCAAGCCCGCCAAGAATATGGATATTCTCGATTTCGGCTGTGGAACAGGTCTTGTGACGCTCCGGCTGAAGCCCTATGTACGATGTATTATCGGCGTCGATAGTTCGAAGGGCATGCTGAGTGTGGTGGATGATAAAGTTGCGCGACGGGGTTTAGCAAATGTGTATACAGAATTTGTAAATTTCGATAAGGGAGTCAGTTTGACTGGCGCCTTCGATCTTATCGTGAGCAGCATGACGGTGCATCATGTTGTCATTCCCACAAGATAGCTTAACTTAATTTTATCGCTCTGCCTCCCATAACACATCTTTATATCACCTTAAATCAATAAGATACGACAAAATATGGTCTCGTTTTCAAAAAAACAGAAAGAGACAATAAATAACTTAACTTTAACATAATATAGCTTAACCAATTACAATAATACAATAAATAGATTAACTAATTTACAAAAGTTGCAAATGGACTCCGGACAAAGTATAATTTACTCATGAAGATCAGGAAAATACCACCTGGCAACAGAGTGCCGACGGGCTACTTTTACAGTATGAAAAACGGCGGACACGTGGATTACGAGTCTCCTGTAGAACGGGATTTTTATCAGACGCTTGAGTTTGAGGATGAGATAGAAAGATACGTGGCTCAACAGGTTGAAGTGCCGAATCCGAGAAGGCCGAGCAGTCCTTATTATCCGGATTGCCTTATATATTACAAACCGGAAACTGGCAGAAAGCCGCTTCTCATGGAAGTCAAATCCGAGAAGGACCTCCTGGATCCGGAGAAGGCTCCTCTGTTAAAGCTCAAGTTTGCGACATGTGAGGAATACGCCGCAGCTAATGGTATGGACTTCAAGGTGGTCCTCGACACCGATATTAGAGGCCAGCGCCTCGATAATCTTAATTTTCTTTACGGATACAGAGAAGCGCCAAAACTTCTCGGATCGTATAAAGACCGGATACTTATTAATCTTGATGGAAATGGCATGAGTGTATCGGATATTCTCGATGGCATAGCGAAAGACCGGCTTGAGCGTGCGTGGATACTCCCTTCGATCTGGCATCTTGTCTGGACAAAGATCCTGGTGACAGACCTGAACAAGCCTTTAACCAACAGCACAATTTTGAAGGCAAACCGATGAAAGGATTATCGTTATCCAAAGGGAGCATCGTTTACATAGGTGACAAGAAGCACGAGGTCATCAACGCAGTCAATTTCAAGGAAGTTCTCCTGAGAGACCCGGAAAGCGGCGAGACAGGGCTCTACCCCATCTTACAGCTCAGGATGACCCCGGCGAGCGCACCGGCCGAAAATAACAAAGTGGAACCTGCAGAGCACATTGAGGAAGAGCACTGGGAAATAGCGAAGCAAAGATACGAGATAATAAAGCCTCTTCTGAGGTCTGACAGGACAAAAAAAGAGGTTATAGCAAGAGCAGAGGCATTTGGTCTAACTGATGTTACTTTATATGACTGGATAAAAAGATATGAAGCAACAGGGCAGTTGAGCTCCCTAGCCCCGAACTATAACAAAAGAGGAGGAAAGGGTACCCACAGAATAGATCCGGCAGTTGATGTCGTCGTGGCCGAAACTATCGAGGAATATTTACAGAAGGGGAAAAGACTGAGGCTTAAGAAACTTCAGGAAGACGTAAAGGTAAAGTGCAAAAATGCGAAATTAAAGGCTCCTCACAAAAATACTATCAAAAACAGAATAGGTGAGATATCAAAGAGAGAAATCATGAAGCGTACAGAAGGAGCTGCCAAAGCCAGGACCATTTACGATCCGATAGTTGGCTCTTTTATTGTCGAACATCCACTGGATGTTATTGAAATAGATGAGACGCCGCTTGATCTCTTGATTGTCGATGAACTATACAGACAATCCATCGGAAAAGCATATGCAGTTGTTGCTGAAGATGTTTTTAGCAGGTCGGTATATGGGTTTGATTTTTCAGTGGACCACCCGAGTTTTTTCACGATCGGACAATGCATTTATATGGGAGCTATGCCGAAACAGGAAGTTTTGGCTAGAGTAGGTGTCGAGGGAGAGTGGAGCGTATGGGGATTGACAAAAAATATCATCATATATACCGACAATGCCAGCTGGTACAGAGGAAAAGATCTGAAGAGATTTTGTGAAGATAATAATTTGGAGGTAAAGTTCAGGCCTCGCCGACAACCAAAATACGGTGGCCACATCGAGAGGTTTATTGAGACTTTAAACAATGAAGTGCATGCTCTTCCCGGGACGACATTCTCGAATCCGCAGGCCAAAGGAGAATACGATTCGGAGGCAACGGCCTGTATGACGATAAAAGAAACTGAAAAATGGGCTACGCAACTTATCGTCAACAAATACCATAAGAGTCCTCACTCAGGCATAGGTTATATGATGCCGTACAAGAAATATGAGATGGGTATCTTCGGGGACGAAACTACACCCGGTACCGGGCTTCCGGAAATAATCCAGGGAGAAGAGGCACGCAAGTTGAGAATCTCTCTTTTCCCATCTATAGAGCGGACTATCCAGAGGGCCAATGTGGTATGGGAACACATACATTATTATAGCGATGTCCTCAGAAAATATAGTGAAATGGAAACGCCCGGCAAGAAAAGGACGAAATACATATTCAAGTATAATCCGTATGATATAAGCATTTTGTATTTTTATGCTCCTGATCTGAAGGAGTATTTTGAGATTCCTTACAGAAACGTTGCCTTCCCTCCGATATCGATATGGGACCTAAGAAAGAGCCAGAAATATCTCAAAGATAAGAACATGGAAGATTACAATGAGTACGATATTTTCAAGGCAAATGCGGAACTGAAGAAAATCGAGGATGAAGCCGTCAAAAAAACTAAGGCCGTCAGGAGACAGCGTACCGGCAAACAGCACCATAAGGAGAAAATGGGGAAAGGCACGGGACAGACGGACGAAGGGAAAGCCGAACCTCTTCATAAGGCTGTTAAGGACGAACCTGAAAGCACTCGGAAAGCGGTGGAAGCTCGGGTTGATGATATTTTTACAAACCCCAAGCCTTTCAAAGACATAGAAGTGATTCGCAGAGAGTCAGATGAGGATGAAAGACGTTGATGGATATTGTGCAGGATAAAATAGTTCTAAGCCCGGAAGCAGAGGAACTGCTGTGGAGCCCTGACCGCGAACGGATACGATATATAAAGGCGGACAAATTTATTATGTATCCAAAGGCTGAAGTAATTCTCCTGAAGATGGAGGACCTGTTAAATGAACCGAAGAAATCGAGGATGCCATGTCTTTTGATTATTGGTGACAGTCATAACGGCAAAACGAGTCTGGTTAAGAAATTCGAGAGATTACATCTGCCAACGGATGGAAGGGAAGAACCGGCAATGTCGGTAGTTTGTGTGCAGGCACCGATCACTCCTGATCCGAACGGTCTTTATGATGCAATCCTGGACACAATACTAATTCCCCACAGAAAGAGCGATTCTTTAACTAAAAAGGCATCAGAAATAAAATATCATTTTGAAAGTATGGGCGTTGGGGTGCTCATTGTAGATGAGATCCACAATATCTTAAGTGGGTCGGTTCCAAAGCAGAAAGCTTTTATGAACGCGCTGAAGAATATCAGCAATGCGCTGATGCTACCTATAGTCCTTGTTGGTATAAAGGATGCTCTAAATGCCACCAGTACCGACATGCAGATCAGTAGTAGATTCAGGCCAATGTTGCTCCCGCTTTGGAGACTCAATGCGGATTACGCATCCCTGCTTGCAAGCATAGAAATGATGTTGCCGTTAAGAAAACTCTCCAAGATATCGACAAACAGCAAAATAGGCAGGACGGTCTTGGCTTTAAGCGAGGGATTAATTGGGGAGATAATCAGCGTCATCAGCGAGGCGGCCATATTTGGGATAAAATCAGGTAGCGAGAAGATAACAGAGGATATTATAAAGGAGTGTGGATTTATCAGGCCATCCCAGAGACGCGGGCTTGCACTGGTAGATGTATGAGCCTTCTTGCTTATAAGATAGACAGCAAGCGTATCAATTTCGCAAATAACAAATTCCGATATTGTCTTACTCCTCAGGATGATGAACTTCTCAGTTCATGGCTGACTAGAACTGCCCTTGCTCACTTGACGGATCCTGCCACATTTGTAAACCTTTATCTGCCCGAATGGAAAAATATCTTATGGACAAGAGATGTGGATATTTCACCTGATCAAAAGCTTTTGGAGGCGCTTGAGCACAAGTGTCTCTTGAGCAATGAAATACTTTGCAACCTTACTCTCAAGTCCTACCAGGGGTATCTTGCCGAAGAGATATCAGCCACAAGCATGCCATTCATACAGCCCCTGGTTATCCGCAGCAGGATAACGAAGGGATACGGTCTGAGGTTTTGCCCACTATGCTTAAAAGCGCACCACGCCAGATATTTTAGGAAGAGGTGGAGGCTTTCTTTTTCGACTGCCTGCATTGTTCATGGATGCTTCTTATTAGACCGGTGCTCCCAGTGCGGTATACCGATAACGCTGAGAAGAAGTTATTATTACAAGAATTTCCCGATCTGTTATAAGTGCGGATTTGACTTCTCAAAATCGGAACCAGAGTTTGTAGACCCAGACTCATATGGGCTGAGGGCCATAAAAGAGCTATATAAAATTTTGGAGACTGGTATCTTCAGTTTCGGCGATCGCTATGCCTATTCATTTCTGTTTTACAGTGTCTTGCAGCAGTTTATAAAAATTGCCTACAACTGGGGATTCGATAAGGGGTTACTGGACCATGAATCCATGGCACAACGAATTGACTTTCCTGTCATTAAGCGGAGGCATATTCTTTTCTATGATATCCCATTAAAGATTCAGTACCTGTTATTTTCGGGATTAATAATGATCTTTGAGAATTTCCCCGAAAATCTTATAACATTCTGCGAAAGGAATGAATTAGGAAAGACAGAATTGACAAAAGATCTGCTCTACCTGCCCTTTTTTTATAAGGTTATTGCTGATCCCTTCAGTATGGAGTATTACGCTATAACCTGTGATGAGATACAGAGCGTTATCGAACATCTAAAGAGGCGACATATAGCAGTTTGTAGAGAAAGTGTCTTGAAAACAACGGGGAATTTTCTACATCTTGATGAGAGAGGGGACATAAGAGATTTGATTGCCAGAAACAATGTAAGGATCGGGGCGATAACGAAAAAAGGAACAGGGGATAAGAGGGGCATTTAAACTCAGCGACAAAGCCCGGTCTAGATAGTTAAGAAGACTAGCAGGCACTTTGCCAAGACAGACATAAAAGGAGGCCCTAATGCCCTACTTCAAAGTTGCACACATCAAGTAACAAAGCGTTGATTTTATCATTATTCCCATGAATGATCCATTTGGTCGAAAGATAAATGGCGATCAGAACTCAATTGCTGCTGAACTTCAAGCTCGCGCAACATCGGCTGGTCTTGCAGTAAAAGTCGTGCCTGTCTGTGAAGCGGGGGGCGGTCGCATGGGCTTCTTTGACCTGTAAATAAGGGAAGAAAGAGACAGAAAAAGGGAATCAATCTGTGACGTGAACGATAAGTTGTCGCTTTAGGAACCATAATTTGTCACGCCGTGCAGACATTGATGGATTGGCTATCAACGGCATTCTGAACGTCTAACTTAAGTCAAATTGAGGTCAAATATGATCCATTGGTGCCTTTTCAGAAGGGATCTCTTCTTGCTTAAAAATCTACGAAAAGCTCTGAAATAGACAATCCGGCCACCGAAGTATCTTTAAACTTCTTGGGAATTTGCAGCCCCTCCTGGAGATGAGGCGTTTTTATGCCGATTGAATCGGCTGCATAGGCTTCCAAAAAAGCAGAAAATTTGTCGGACACTTCAATAAGCTTGCCGTCTATAGGGCTAAATGCATCCTCATTGTAACGATTGTTAATGTCTTCGCTTGAGACAAATTCCACCTTCCCATCTTTCATAATCTTGCCTTCGAATTCGTTTTCAGTAAAATACTTGAACTCAGGTATCCAAGGATCTTCAAGCAACGGGTAAATCTCGGCGGCCGCAAGCTCTCTCTCAATCTGGCTTATCGCTTCAGGCATTCCTTCAACGGCATTTTTGACAGGGGAGATGATATCTCTTGTAACAACTTCGGGCAAGTCATGGAAAAGACCTCCGAAGAAGTTATTGTAGATTCTAGCGGGGCAGGCATCCAACTCTCTTGTTAGAAGGTAGCTGATGCACGCCACTAATAGCATATGCCCAAGAACAGAGGTTTTGGGGATTCGGGGTGTATGCCCCCACCTTATTTGGAATCGAAGCTGTCCACAGAGGCTGATAAAATCCGATATCTTGTGCTCCGTCAATATCTTCCTCATCCCTATCAGGTCAAGATGATTTTCCAGATCGTTTATCATCAGTTTGTGAATTTCGGGAATCTGATAACCGAAGGGGTTTGCTTGACGTATAATCTGGAATTCCCAGTAGCTCGCATAACCATGTGCTGCCTTCATGATTGCGTTTGTCTTTTCATCAAAATAGTCTTCCGTTGTCAGGTACTGCAATATCTCTTCTTTTAAAGAGCCTTTGGCAAGCCCTGTTAATTCTGTCGCCAGATTCTTGAAAACCCATTTGTTTAGTTCAGCATATTCATTCTTAAATTCATTCTTAATTTTTGTATAGATAGGGGACTTAATATCTGAAATAACGACTCTTCGCAGCAGCTCATAGATTCCGCTTTTGATGATGGAATGCCACTCGATCTTCTCTCCTTTCAATTCCTCGTATTTCGCCAGGCAATAGGCGATGATCATCTTGTGGGCGTGCTTATCAAGCTCGGTTAATTCGACCGGCCTTATTTTTTCATTCCACCTCTGAATATAAGAGGCTTCAAATAGTCTTAATGCAAGCTTCTTATGAATCATAAAACCTCCCGTGCCTTGTAATATCTGACTTTATCAGGGCTTCAGATTTTATTCAATATTTAGAAGGCGTAACGTTCTTGTCGTCATTTTCATGTCCCTTTGTTGGTCCCCCACGTTAACACGCCGCATTTTTCACAATTATACCTGATTTCTCGTGAACCATTTGGGTAATTCATCAAGCTCAGTATTGTTCTCTCGTTGCATTTACGGCATGCACTTTCAGTGTAGTACGGGAACCCCCACTTGTTTCCATTGGGGTTAATTTTCAGAAGCCAGTAATCGGGCAACCCGGTGCTGTATTCGTTGTGATAATTAAACCAAGTGATATCGGTTGAAATGAGTGTTTCATTTCCACCGCAATTTTCGCACTTGCCATCAATCGATGTCGGGAGTAAAGGAACCGCGTCCCTATGGGGCCAGCCCTTCCATTGTTTGAGAATACTTTCAGCGCAGGCCCTGCAATATATGGAGACTTGTTTGTTCATAATAATAAATTTCCCTCCGGCTAACGCCGGAAATCACCCAGAGGCGGGGCCGTTTCCGGCACCTTTATTTGTTCCCCAGATATAAGGGTCGGCACAATTTCTTATTATATTCGATATGCAGCATAAATGATGGTTTGATATTGCACCTGAAAAATGGTTGCACTTATAGAAACTAACTTTTCCTTCCGTTAATATGCAGTCAGGTTCGTCTTTGTCTGAGTTCCGATCCTTTGCCAATAACCATGCAAAACGGCCTGTCTTGTCTTTAACTTTTTTAAGGTCGACACCGATTACAGTCTTAGGAATAAATATTATTGTTTTGCCTGCGCTCCTGAACGTTTCTTCCAGAAAAGCTATATGCCCGTCAGAAATATTTTTTTCAAACCAGTCTTCTGTATCTTGTCCAGTATTGCCCGCAGTTGGCCGATTAAGTATCTCCACAAAAGATATATACTCTGCATATTTTGCACTTAAGCACATTTTTGCAAATACTTCATGATACTTAACGCCGTCCTTGTATCGTTTGTCCTTATTTTTATTATATGGGTATTCAGGATGAAGAAATGGGTGATGTATGCCGTACTTTTTCCAGAAAGCTACGCCGTCTCTATGATATTCAATTATAAATTTAAAGAAATCGCTATCCCCTATTATTCTTGGGTAATTGGCATCCCGCCCGAGGAAGATAACTTTAGCAACCTGGGGGTTCTGCCCTTGATAAGGCTTCTCACAATATAACTTTTCAAGTTCCTTAAAGCCATGCTCTCCATAACCGGTGTCCGGCATTGATTTGCCCCTCCACACTGTCAAGCTAACAAGTAATGTATGAAGCATCCTTCTTTACATGTATTTTCTTATAACTATAGCACAATGCCGGCGTTATGAAAATTGCGAACTACCTGTAATGACACGAAGGCATAGGGAGCATAGTTTGTCGCCCCGTGTAATGTGCCATGATATTATTAATTGGGTTCTTCTTTGCCGTTTTTGGCATGATTGCTTCCTTGGATTGGCGTTTTAATATCCTAGTGGTTGATGACCGCAATCAGTTGCGGTAAGGATTATCGTAGATATTTATATTCCAGGAAGTCGGAAGATAGGGTTTGGGGATGTGTCCCCCTAAAAACATTGTAGCTTATATACTACTGTTTTTTTGATTGAGACAGGTTAGAAGCATATTTCCTTACCGCTGCTATCCATTCGGACATCATTGCGTCGTTCTTCTTTTCATAATATCTAAAAACCATTCTTAGAACTATATATACGAAAAGGATAATTAATAGACTGATAATGTACGTCGGCATATGATCAATCCTCCGTTACTCCTTAATTATTGTATCGCACTTTATGCTACTATCATTTAAATCATTTGTTGCTTTTTCGCTTCCTATGTCTTTCATCTTTTTCATACTTATAGATTTACAAATGATTGCATCTACTCCACTTCTCGCCCATACTGCAACCTCCCCGGAACACATAATATATCTTATCGGAGAGTTCAAGGTTTTCTTTATTGAGGTCCACTGACAGATAGAAAAAATTACACCTGCGTCTTGCCTTCGATATATCACCGTTCTCTTTCGTAGTTATGAGTCCAAATTTATGCAGCCCCCTCACTGCTTCGCGCATCGATTCCATGGGTATGGCGTCCGCATTTCTTCGTGCTCCGCCGGTACACCTTTCGCGTCGTCTCCAACGCGGCTAACCTAGCAAACTCAGCAGCTTCCCGAAGTGATTCCGTATTTCCGACTTTCCCGTGCAGCAGCTCGATTTTCATAAGCACCCGGTCAGGACCTTTCGCAGACATATATTTCTCTGACTGTGTCAGTTTTTCAATCTCGCCCCAGAAATCCCGATGCGACATAATAGTCGCCCACATAGCGTCGTTCGCTCGCCCCGTAAACCTGGCCATTCTATTTGCCCGCTCCTGGCGGTCCGACAATCTGTGAGGTTCGCTGTGGAGCGTCCATGTGACTCCTGTCTGCTTATTCAGCTTCTCTATTCGATTCTCTGCGATTTTCTCTGAAGAATCTGATCGTAAGGCCTTGACCTTCATTATCCGGACTGTCCTGTTATCGACTAGTTCAGGATCAACATTGTACGCTACGGCGGCAAACCTATATGTCTTTTCTTTTCTGGTCATTTTCTTGGGTTCCCCTGCTAGAGCATGTTTTTATGAAAAGGCGAATGGCTTCGCCGAGGTTTTCCCTAGCCTTGTTTTTTGTCGCTCCCCGAGAGTGGATATCCAGACTAGGACAGCTTGCTATCCATACCTTCCCTTCTTTCTTTAGCTTTACAGGGCAAGGCTTGAAATCTACTTCTCCATGCCCGTTCTGCGGAGTAACGCCCTCACACAGATCCGTTAAAACTTCTCCCGTTGCGTGTTCGGCAGCTTCGTAAAGACCTTCCCTTTCAGCAGATATTACAGTTCTGACAATACGCCACCTCTTCTCCATGCGCACCACAATGTTGTCGCTCCCAAGCGAAGTAACGATCTTCTCCCTGATGTCTTTTGGGATAGGTAAGGCCTTTACTTGCGCGAGAACAAGAAGTTGTCGTATCTTGAGTTTGGCAAGTTCGACCGTCTGTGGTCTCTTTAAGTGAAGTGGAGCTTCTCCGAAAAGTTTTTCGGTGATATCTAAGGCAAGCTCCATCCGTTGTGTTTTCTTCTCAGCCGCCGCTCGCGCCTGCGGACTCATTTTGTCTCTTAGTTCCTTTAACTTCTTCCGCAGTATATCGCCAAGAGCCCAGCTAATCATAAGACCGTCCAGTATCTTCTTGGGCATATTCTTCTTGGCATGTTCGTAAAGAACCTGGTGTTCCCGACCTTTAAACTCGACTTCCATATCGCATACTTCTGTGATTTTCTCCGATAATATTTCCATATTGTTTTTTCCCTTTCTGCATGGTTTCTTATAAAATCTACCCCGCACCCCACCAGTAAAGTCCACCTCAGAGGGCAGTTCAAAGTTGTCCCTGCTGACAGCATCTTTTTCTGCGCAGACTGGGCAGACTGGATGCCTCATCCCTTCAATGTCCTGCATTAACTTATCAGCCTCGGCCTTGCCAAGCTTAGGCCATTTGCGGCTCATCGCAGCTAGGTCTTTTAATTTAGGTGACGATTTCTTGGTCATGAACTGTCAAAAGGTTATTGATATTTTCGTATGACTGAAGTGACAACCCCGGCGATCTTTAACTCTCGTAGTGGTTTAATAGGTTTATATTTCCGATTAGCAGGTACCAAAGTTACTTCGTCACCCTGTTTGTCGAGATACTTCATCGTCCAATTGCCGTCCACTTCAGCGATTACTATATCGCCGCCTTTTGGCTCCAGCGAGCGATCAATTATGACCATGTCACCAGGCAATATCCCTGCTTCAGACATGGAATCACCGGATACCTTCAGAAGAAATGTTGCCTGAGGGTTTTTAATGAGCAATTCATCCAGCGAAAGTGTATCGGCGAGTTCCTCTTCGGCCGGACTTGGAAACCCAGCTTCGATGGTGCCCAAAACACGAAGGGAGTGTTTCATCTGCCCAGGGATAAGCCTGCCGGTTTCATCTCGTAAAAGATAATTATTCTGCTCAAGTTTTGCGATTAGTTTGAATACCGAACTTTTTGAGTTGAATCCCAATATCCCGGCAATTTCAGAATAGCTCGGCATTCGATCTCTAGCTGAGTAAAAGTCTCTAATTTTATCAGCTCTCTCTTGGAGTGCATCCGCAGAAATTGCTTTTGACATACTTTTATTATAGGCGAACGAACGTTCGCTGTAAATACCCTAAAAATATACAGCTTTAAGAAGCGAACTGCTCAAAGATGCTCGACGGTTTTCCTTGCCTGAGATTAAGGGGATACGTTATTCCCCGATAATCAACTACGGGGATATGTTGCGCTCAGGCATTAAAGGACAAAAGCAAAGGGTAAAGTCATTTTAGACGCTGATATAAAGGTACGATATATGAATCTTATAAGCACTTGATTGGGAAAGAGTTTCTTATTTAGAGGCAACCCCATTCGTAAGGAGGCTTTTGGTGAAAAAGATCTATTTGGCTGGGCCTTTATTCTCCACTGCAGAGAAGCAGTGGAACATAAAACTGCGGAATTTTCTTGTGAAAAATGGATTCACTGTAATCTTGCCACAAGAAGAATGTGCTGGACTGGACACTGCCCCTGAGGAAATCTTTAGGGTCTGTAAGAGTGGTGTCGAAAAAGCAGACACCATTCTGGCAATACTGGACGGTCCGGACGCTGACTCCGGAACATGTTGGGAGGTTGGCTTTGCCTACGGGCTAGGGAAACAAATTGTAGGAGTCAGGACCGATTTCAGGAAATGCGAAGTGTTCAATGTAAATATCATGCTGCACTATGGCGTTACAACAATGATTACAGATACGAATAATGATGATGAGATTCTTTTTAAGGAGATCCTTAGTTCCATTGACCAGAGATGCACAGATAGGGCATAGCTTCTGAAAAAAGATTAGTAAAACCCTGAAGCCACGGGTTCTGTGGTAAAGAGAAATATCTAGTCTCATTACCGGAGGAAGTCACCATGATATCGATGGAGTTGTTAAATGAAGCCCAAGTACTTTTTTGTGCTGGCAGAATGGAGGAGAGCATCGAACTGCTTACAAAACTCCTTCATTCACGGTTTCTTCCGCCTATTATCCATACCATCAGGGGTCAAGCTTACTTGCAGATCCGCGAGATCGACAAGGCGACTGAGGATTTTGAGAAAGCGCTTCAGCTTGACAGCACCTATTTTCAAGCCTATCTATACCGCGGTATGGCTGCGCTGATGGTAGGCAAGAACGATTCTGCTGTATTGGATTTCAACAAGGCTTTGGATCTTAAGCCCGGATTCAGCAGGGCTCTTGTTGCTCGCGGCACGGCCTTGTCGCGACTTAATAGATTCGATGAAGCGGCTGCGGATATTAAGAAAATTATCTCTCAACTCAGGCACAAGACACTGAAGGTGTTTATAGACGAATTCGAACTGCTGAGGACGGAGATGCGGAAGATTCTGGCAGAGGTATCAGGTGAAGCACCGGGAAAGGCGATTAAACTGGCGCAGACGGACATAGAAAAGCTCAAAAAGTTCCTGGGCGAAGCACGATAAATTAATGCCATGCAAGGCAAAATGGGACTGGACATATTTTTCGCTTGCAATGATGCGTACAAAGGAGTACGATTTTGTAAACATGCTGTGAAGCTACAATAGTGATGATGAATGCTGCCCGAGGTGAATATGATTGAACAGATATCCTCTGATAATTTTCTATTCCATTTCGGCTGTAAAGAGAATGAAGTCAACTCCAAGACCCTTGCCGCTACACTTTTAGCCTTCACTGAAATAATCGAAGAGATAAACAGGGATTTAATAACGGGCAAGAGTATTGAAGTGAGAATTAAGCCTTTTCAGGCAGGCAGCTTTGATGTTCCTTTTGACATCATAGAGGGTGCCATAGCAGGGGTTTTATCCGAACATGCATTCAGTATCCCCGAAATTATCAAAATCTATGTTGAACTGATTAGGCTCAAACTGAACCTCAAGGGTGAAAAGCCAGAAAAATATAAAGAAATAGACACTGGGATAGAAATCTCGAACAATAGTGGGAATATCACCATTGTCGACAAGAGAACATTCAATATCTACAACAAAAATGACAGGGTTCACAATGCTTTTGAGCGGCAGTTCGATAGGTTAAACTATGACCCTGCGATAGATGATGTGGAATTGAGATCAAAAACAAACGAGTCATTAATCGCAGTCAAGCGTGAAGAATTCATGAGCCTACTTCTTCGTGACTATCCGACAGCGGTGATGATAGCTCAAGATGCTCAAGCGGATATAGTTGAAGATGTTTTCCTAAATATATTCAAAATCGTGTTCGATGCAAATCACAAATGGGAATTCTTTTACAAAGGTAATAAAATAGCTGCAAAAATTATGGACAAGGAATTTACCAATAAAATACTGTCGGGTGAACGGTTTGCAAATGGCGATATACTGCGGGTTCAGCTGCGTCTCAAGAGAACATTCGATAAGATCGCTAATACTTTCGTAAACAAATCCTTTGAAATCATAAAAGTTGAGGAACACATCCCACGAAAGGATCAGCCTGACCTTCTAAATCTGGGACAATAATTATCCCAAGTCATGCAACAACTATAGGGAGGCTTATGAATAAGCTGGATAAGTTTCGCAAAGAACACAAGAGTGATCAGTGTGAGGACTTGATAAATTCCAATAAAGTTTCTTCACAAATGAAAAGAGCCACTCAACGAAGCATTTGCTGTGCTCACTATAACAAGCGGTTTGATATATCCAATCGAGAGCACTTCGGAGAGTTGCTGATGGCAGAAGGGATGAAACGCGTACCGGCTTTTATATTTGAGTACAAATTCATATCACAGCTCGAAGAATATTGCCGTCGAACTTCACAATTAATGACAAAAGGATGGGCTTTCCAATTTAAGAAGGTCATCGAATTTTCTTCTCGTGAATTTAAAAATCCAAGAATAGATATCAGGATACTGTGCCAGAAAATCTCTGATGCAGGCTATGCAATTGGCGAAATAAACGCTGATATTAATACCGTGAGTTGGCTCAATGAAGTAATCAGTTTGCCGAGTCTATACGAGAAGATAATAAATAAGAATCAACAACTGCTATTAACATGCCAGATATATGACCTCGTAAAAAAGACAGAAAGTTGGAGGAGAGAATCATCGCGAGAACTTACATCGGGTGAGAAGACAGAAATCCGCAGACTTAACAGATTATTGGTTGAAGTTATCTACCCTCAGGAAACACCGATGGGCGAGGTTCCGAAATATTGGTTCAGACTCGAACATCATCACAATAGATGGAATGATTTTGATGATGAAATAGCCAAATATCTTAAGAGTCGAAATTCAATCGTTACACGGGTCAACTTTGACAAAGAGATGTATAATGCAATCTTATACGGCGAGAACAAATCGCGCGCTTTGCCAATCGATGTTTTTGTCAAAGAAAAGCTTGGATTAGGCAACGCTGTTGAACCTAAGAATCCGGATAATTCTGGAATTGACAATGCAGTGCTTGAAGCGATTGACAAACTACCTCCGGAAGAGATCGAGTCACTTGCAATAAGTAGAATTTTCATGAATTGCTGGCTATTCCCTTTGTTCGCAAGGCAGCCTTCTGACTTGGATTGTTTCATTAAGGTCGAGGGTGAGATTGTTCCGGTCGAATTTAAAAGAAAATATCCTACTGCAGACGATAGGTTTGGACTGGATATTAACCCTTTTGTTAAGCTGATTGAATGGCTTTCCAGGGATAACAAACCCCTTTTGCATGTAATATTGGTGGATCCGAGGCAGGGGGACAAGCTCTCCCCTATCCCTCTAATCCAAGATAAGAAACTAGCAGATAATTTGTTATGGATTACCAGCAAGATTGTAACGGAGACAATTAGAAGAAGTAAAAAAGATAGCGATGACTGTTTTGAAACATCTGGTGTGGATTCAGGTCGAGACTCTTATCGAAGAGTACAAGAACCGCTTAACCCGGAAGAATTTATGATAATCGGCACTGGGAATACTTATCATGCTGAAAAACTTTTTGGCAAGATTGATGGGGATAAAAGTATTATGGACGAAGTGGCGAAAAGGAGAAAGAACATTCTCAGGTGATGGGCAAATTGCCGTCTATATGACTCCTTTATCTCTCCATCGGTCTACCGCAGGGTCCAGATGGTGTCTGAAAAACTCCTCAAAGGTTATGACATTCTGTGCGTCAGCATATACCTTTACCTTTTGCTTGATATTGATAGGAACAATGACATAAATCCTGTGGTTTAACATTTCCTCCAGCTGAGGGGGGCTAACAGCCTCATCGATTGTGGCAAGATAAAATCCCAGCCCTCTTGTGCCCTCGGTAACAATTTGACGCCATCTCTCCCTCAGACTCCTTTTTGCGGTGAATATGATGCAGTCCATTGGGTTTTTGTCGTAATGCTTCTTGCTCGGCATAAGAAAATCAGGCTTGCCGTTTATCACCTGTTGTTCATCGAACGGATATTTCATGTGTTTAAACAGGGTCTTCAGTACTATTTCAAAAGCACTGCCAGCCCGCGGTCTGCGGGACTGCGTCAGCGACAGATAGAACCTGTCGAATTCATGAAACATCGAACAGACAATCTTGATGACTTCATCCCTGCTTGCATCTTCCGGACATCTGTCGGACAAGGCCTTCTTAAAGGTTTCTTGGCCAATAGCATTTTCAGCTTTCAAGTATATTTCATAAGCATCAACCTGTATTTCCTCAACAAGCTTACTGAAATTGCTTTTGATATAGACGGGAGTATTATCGGGTGGCACGAGTATTCTTTCTATAGCTTCGTTTATTACTTCCGTCGGCGAGGGCATCAGTTTTCTGTGTACATCGAACAAACTTATAGTCATCTCTGTTTATCCCCTGACTTCAATATCATCGTTCTTCCCCGATTGCAGCCATTGTACAGCCGTTGCGATAATTGCATCAATCTCTTTATCCCTTTTTTTCCCGGGACCCCTGAAAGAACATTCCCATATGGTCATGATACGCCAGCCAAGTTCTTTCAGTTCGTCACGGCTTTCCCTGTCCTTTTCTGCATTCCGAAGCAGTTTCTTCTCCCAGAAAGCAACGCGGGAAGAAGGCAATCTGAATAGATGACAATCGTGGGCATGCCAGAAACATCCGTGGAAGAAGATAACCGCCCCGTATCTGGGGAGTACTATGTCCGGTTTCCCGGGCAGCCTCCTGTCATGAAGGCGGTAGCGAAATCTCTTTGCGAAAAGTTTTTTCCTTATTTCAAGTTCGGGACCGGTGTCCTTGCTTCTGATCCCAGCCATCATCCTGCTTCTGGTAGCAGTGTCGACAATATCAGCCATTCCGTACGGACTGTCGGGTTGACGCCGCACCCAGCCCAGCGGCTTTGACCAGCTCCGAGGCAACGGCAGCAACGACCGGAACAACTACGGAATTTCCGAACTGCCGGTATGCCTGCGTATCGGATACCATTATCTTGAAGTTGTGAGGGAATCCCATGAGTCTGGCACATTCATGCGGTGTGAGCCTGCGTGGATTTAAATTCCCGTTCTTTATAAGAATTTCTGACCCGTCCTTATGGTATCTGGCACTTAGCGTGCGTGCCACATCTTTCGAGCCGAACAGCCCATAACCAAAGCCGTTTCCTTTCCGGCGGTGTTTTTCAGCGTAGTCCTGAAGATATTTCCACAGCTTATCCGACAGCGTATATTTGGCATCTACCCTCTTTTCAAGAATAGAGCCAAGGTGTGGGTTTGCGTTGGGTATTTCTGGGAAATTAAAGTCCACTTTTTCGCCGTAAATATCCCTATTGAAGCCTACAATAAAAAGCCTTTCCCTGTGCTGCGGGACATAGTGAGCAGCGTTGACTATATCATGGACAATAGTATATCCGAGTTCCCGGAGAGTACCCTCGATGATTGCGAAGGTCTGCCCCCTGTCGTGATTTCTCAGGTGTTTAACATTTTCGAGCAGGAACGCCTTGGGTCGCTTGGCCTCGATAATTTCGGCGACTTTGAAAAAAAGTGTCCCTTGAGTTTTATCCTTGAAGCCGTGTTCTTTCCCGAGACTTTTTTTCTTGGAGACTCCAGCTATAGAGAAGGGCTGGCAAGGAAATCCAGCTGATAGGATGTCATGATCGGGAATCTCCTTCAACCGAACTTCATTAATGTCTCCTGCAGGCATTTCTCCGAAGTTGTCAAAGTATGTCTTTTGTGACCACCTGTCCCATTCTGAAGAAAAAATACATTTCCCTTTATTCTGTTCCAGTGCCAAGCGTATCCCTCCAATCCCGGCAAACAGGTCGATAAATGTAAACAAAGTCTCTGAATTACTGTCTTCATTATTTTTGGAGGAGAAAATGGTTTCAAGCGGGTTGTCAACCGCCAGCGACAGGGCCCTTTCGGCGAATTCCTGGATGCTAAAGTTGAACTCTCGAGCTTTTTTGCTCAATCTTTCGTGTGTCGCCTTGTCCAACTTAATGTGAATTTGCGGCATTATTACCTCTGGGTATTATTTATACCAGATTTTACCCAGATGATCGCACTTTGTCAAGATTTATTATGAACTCCGGAAAATTTTGTCTCATAACCTGAATCATCTTCATCACTTATTGTGATTTCGTGTGCCACGGGCGTATTCATCATAATTTATCTTCCAGTCTTGGTGTGATACAATGGACAATTAATAATTGTGATATGCATGAGAATATATCCTATACAAAAAGTTTCGCCAATTATATACGCTACTGCTATGATGGAATTAGGTTCAGAAGTGCGTGTATAGAGATTAATATATATTCGCACGAAATAAGCTGATGAGAATAGCCGTGACTGTGATCCGCTAATGTCTTGGTGGTAGAAGGAGGTAATAATGACAAAGTGGTTAAATCAAGACGTGCTTCTTGAATCCATTGACTTTAACGATGTGAACAAATTGATTGGCACATTCAGACATAACAAAGTAGAGAGAATAGAAGGAATATTGATTGAAAGGGCATTCGCAAAGGATATTTTATCGGATTCTTCTTTGTCTTATTCATCTAATTGGTGGTTTCCGGATCAATGTGTCGGGGAGGCATATAAGCTATCAAATCCTGATAACTTAGTAACAGATTTAGATATAAAACTATTTGTGCATTTTCTGAACAGACAAGTTAGGGTGTTTTTAGTTTCTTTCAATGAAGCAGAAAAGTCCTTTGATTGTTTGACCATATCGCAATCTGATATTCCCGAAATCAATAATCGTTGGCTTAAGAATAAAAAGAAACTGACTGGTGGATGGTGGAAAGAAAAAGCCCCAGTGGAAGAAAAGGAAGATAATAAAAGATGGGAGAAGCTTGTTAGGGTCTTAATCCAGTATAACCGTACCAAGATTAATCTTATTAAAGAGATCGCTTTAAGCAGATTATTTGCTGAACTATTCCGATTCAGATATGATGTGGACTTTTTTATTGAGCACAAGGATAAATTGTATGCTTGCGATGTCAAACAAAAAAGTCCCTCTTATGGTAAACATTTCGTAGGAT
Organism: uncultured Nitrospiraceae bacterium; assembly: GCA_963727805.1. Taxonomy (GTDB): domain Bacteria; phylum Nitrospirota; class Thermodesulfovibrionia; order Thermodesulfovibrionales; family Dissulfurispiraceae; genus Fen-1308. Next base: position 880,422 of record CAVSHF010000005.1, on the reverse strand, counting down.
ATCCTCATTTTGGTTTCAATGAAGGCTTAGTTTCCCTTTGCAGGAAATTAGCAGAGCTAGGAATAGAATCTCTCAATGTCATCCTGACAAAGCCCGATAAGAAGAAGTCTCGAAAGCTTTCTGAGGATCTTAATATTGATTACATCTTGAATAAAGGTAAAGATAATTTTCAGTGTAAATGGCTGGCATCAATTTTATCTTCGGAAATCTACACGAAAATGTCCTATCCCGCCCCTTGGACAACCAGTCTTAGTGGTAACTATGATATGTTCTATAAGGCAGTAGATATCACATCTTATTCAATATTGAAAGACTATACTGAACAAAAAGAGGATGTCCTCAGAAACTATCTGGAAGGACAAATAAATCCGATTCGCGATCTTGCTGAAATTGGGTATTGAAATCTTAAAATGTTGCGGGCCTTTCACTTAATTAGGTTCCGCAGCAGGATGGACAAATCATTCTCATTGGTGTCTCATCGTATAATTTCTTCGTATGCGTTCTTGTCATTTGGACACTCTCATTGGTAATTTCCGATATTTCTCTTTCAAATCTTCTCCTGTCAACTCGATACATTCCGCCCCGAGCTCCCACAAACCTGCAATTCCAAGAAGCTAGAGCCTGTCCAAAATTCAAAGCACGCATAATATCTTTCAAAGACTTTGTTTTAAGCCCTTCTACTCCTTCAACATCACACAATTTCGATATAAGGCCAGCAGTGGTCCAGTCACCGCAACCACACGTATCTTCGACCTGTTCTACAGCCGTTGCCGGTAGCTTTGTCCATTCCTCTGATTTCGCATTAGGCAGACTTGAACGAAATATTAATCCTTCCCGTCCCATCGTTTGAATCTCTATGAAGGGCAATTCTCCAGCCGATTTATACTCGTCAACAAAAAAACTAAAACGTTCTTGCGAGTACTTAATGACATGAGCCAACTGTACCGCCTCCGAGAATTGCTTGGGGTCACCTTTAGCAGATGGTTCAAAGAAAATAACCGCTCCGAGTTCTTTACACCTTTTCGCTAAGGTTAGCGCACTAACCGATACTCTATCGAAAAAGAATACGTGAGGATTCTCTATTTGCTCAGCAATGCGCTTCGCTGCAATATTTGGAACTGCCTTGTAAAAAGGTAATGACGCACCACACATCGGACAGGTAAAAGCAAATTTATGGGTCGCATCTCCGCCTTTATCACGATAGTTTTGCTGAGCAATAATAGGTGTAGTAGCAGTCGGAGACTGCTTAGCAAAAGCAAGGCTCACATCCCATCGAGACATATCGTCTTTTACACGTATCGATGAGGGATCCCCGTTAAGCCGTGCGATGGGAGATGCTCTCCAGCCCAGATAACTCAATATTATCAAAACATTGCCACAGGTGCCGCCGGCCCAACAATAAATAGGCTCCGCTGGATCTGCACTAAGAACGACATCCAGAGCAAAGAGCCCTGTGCCAAACACTCTCGGTTTATTTTTATGGGAAATGTTTCTCATATCTTTAGGCATTACGAATATCTCTTAAATAGGCTTCACCATATAACCAAATGTGAGCTGACATTGAGGCATTTCCAGTTATAGCATCTACGCGATGCCAATCCACATTATACTCCAAAGCTTCAACGTAAACCACTGGAAAATGTTTTTCTAAAGCAGCAATCAGTGCTCCCATAGCAAGCATTTTGCTGCCGAGAGGCGACAGAATTATAACGGAACCTCCGAAACTTTCAAAAACTGGCTTGCGTTCCTCATCTATCCGTAAAATCGTTCTGTAGATATCTAACGGATTTCGTTCATCAGCATACACAAAATTCCTTGTATCAACATTCCATTCATTTTCCAGTTCTGATATAAAGTTGGCCGCCAAGTTATCGCCTTTCTTTGCGTCATCGGAAGGGAAAGGTAAAATTGGGCAGCAGTCGTGAGGCTTAACATCATCAAATATTATTCTTAGAGTCTCGTGCCTGCCTCCTGACAATTGAGGAAGCCAAAGTTTTGCTTTTTCGACCTCTCCATAAAGTTTATCAATTCGAGAGAATCCACGCACCTCTGTTACTCGATCATTTGGAACAGACGATATTAATGAATCCAATTCGGGATTGGAAACAGCCGCCAAATGAATATTGGTATTGGTTCCATCCTTCCGAAGGCTATCGTAAATATACTTGACCACCGGAAAACTGATGCCTATCGATAGCGCACTGAAATCTATAATTATATCTGTATAGGATGCCAAGTCGACGTTCACTATGTTAGAAACTGCATTAATGCCTCCAACAACAGCATTATCATCAGAAAATACAGCAATGCTGAGAACCCGATTAATTGGGCACATCTGCTGAAGGGAACTTAAGTTTCTTTCAGCCCGCTCAACAAGTGTAGTATCTGGGTTTGGACGCTCTTCCCTTATAAACAGGGCTTCCAATCGATTTCCTAGCGTAGCCGAAAGTTCTCTTGCGAGGACAGTTGTCCTTGGGTCGAACCCGGCTCCTGCAATAAGCAGGCATTTTCTATGTGCTTCCGAGAAGTGAAGTACATAGAAAATGCTAACATCTTTATCATAATGGTCAATAGACTTATGCCAAGACGGAATGGCCATGGCTATTTCTTCTCCAGTGCCTTCAATAAATCTGGGACGCGTCTTTCTAAAAAGCCGCCTCTGTTCAAAGTTAACCCATATACAATTTGAACAGGCCCTGTTAGTTCGATTAAACACCATTCCTTGTTCTTCGCCAAATATCTATGTCTTAACGATATTGCGTTATATGCCACGCCAAACTTAATGACTTTTGCCAGCTCGGGATGATTTGTCGCAATTTCGTCAAACTCATCTTGCAATATTCCAAATGCTATTGCCCCCCCGTCTAAAGGAGCATTAGGTTCAAGAGATTTTTCTACACACTGCTTCGCCATGTGAGCGCAAAGGGCTTTGACCTCGTTAAAAGCTGGAAAAGACCAGTCGTCAACAATCTCTCTTGCACGTTCAGTGAGCAATTGATGCTGATATTGAGGAGCCAGTGCTGCATTCTCATTCGGCGATTTTATGATGCGAGCTTCAGCCGCTTCCACTAATCTGCCTGCTAATTGCAGAAACAATTCAGCATTTTCGGAACTTCCATCGCATAAAGTATCTATACCGTAATAATAGGGTCGACTATACTTATGCAGTAAGAATATTCTTGCACCGTCGGCAAGTGCAGATGTTACCTTTAGTGGCTTAGATGGGTCCGGTCCATAATCCTCTTCGCCTATATTAAACAGGCTCTTTTGTGGAACCCTGTTGGCATAGCGATGAAACATTATATGAAGCATCGCTAAACGGACATCTTGTCCCTTATCAGCTGTATCAGAATTATCGAAATATCTGTCGATATCACCTTCTAAACTTCCTCTTCGCGGATTACTTATCCCCTTTTGTTTCTGAAGTTTGCTCACTTGCTTTTCAAGATCTTTCATCTTAGTATCAGATATTTCTTTTACATTAATACCCAGGATATCCGAGAAACGAGAAATCCCTTGGCGAGTAAAGAGGGGCATTAACCGTAAATACTTATCTGCCATACTCCTGGCCATTTTTCGGAAATCTTCCCGCTGCCTCCGCCGTCCCACACCACTTTGAAGCCAGATATGCGTTATTTCGCGACTCTTGTTGATCCTTGATTCTCCCTCGACGTCAGCATCTGTCCCGAAGCTATCAATAATCTCCTTAGGCGTTTGCGCATCTAGCCGCATCAATAGCCAACGTCCAATTGTCATCTCCCTTCTAGCCAACCAATTTTGTACCTCCAAAAGTTGTTTTGGATGAAGCGTGTGTGCATCGTCTAGCATCACTAATGGTTTTAGCTTTCTTTGCGTCCCTGTTGCGGATTCATCGATTAAAAAGTAATTGATAATATCAAAAGGATGGTATGGAGCTATAACTTCATTCTTCAGGGAACTCTCACTTGGCGGGATGAGAGCGGCACCTATTTCGTATATTGACCGTTCAACTATTTTCGCTTTGCTAAAGACATTAGAGGCGGTAACACCCCCAACTGCCTCAGACGCAGCTTCAGTCCCATCCCGATACACTATATTTATGTTATCCAGCTTATAACGTCCGTTTGCTTCTAGGTTTTTCATCCAAGAAATAATTGCTCTCGATTGAATAAAGGACTTTACCAATCCAATCTTGATATCTTCCTTGTATGGGAGTTCCCAGAATTCTCGATATTCTGACTCAAGGGGTAGCCGACATCCAACAATTTCAATTTTCTTTTCTCTTACAACGCCACATCTTGTTAATGCATGTAATAGAACTTTATATTCTTCTATGTTTGAACTATTCAGTAAAGTCTCAACTGTCCGCAACTGAAGCAGAGTGGCAATGGTTGTCTTGCCGCTACCCGGGGTTCCAATAACCATGCAAAGCCTGTCGTAAAGAGTTCCAGCTTTGGCATGACGCTCAAAGAAAGTGTGCAAAGGTTCCGGTGTGATTACCGAAAGAAACGCTGCGTCATCACGCAGATACTCAGTAGCCCTCTTTTCAAATGGATTTGCCATATTCTGTCACTCGGCTAAATCACTGTATCTCTGTCTTCGCCGAAAAAGTGGTCGCATAGCATGTCGTCCGTTTGCCCCTCTGGTCTCAGCCCACATTAAAGGTAGTGAATTGTTAGGCGTATTGTGTTCGAGAACGAGAGGTAGCGCACATTGACCATAGCCAAAAGTCAGGTCAGGATTACCGCTCGCACCAGCGTGCAAGCCCTTGCCTTCGAGTGAAGGATCATAATATTTTTTACATAGTTCAACGAATGGGTGATTAGACTGCTTGTCCAATGCTGTATTTTGGGCGAGAATCATGCCAAAAGTGAAGTCGACTCTTGGATTCCACGTTGCCTTTATGGATAGTGATTCTTCATACCTTTTCTTTATGACATGAGTTACCTGTTCGGTCCCGATATAATGATGGATAATAAGCTCCCATTTTTTATCAAGAATATCTCCAAAATCAGATTTCAATTCGTTCTGAGCAAAATCGATTGAATTATAAAATCTATCGAGTTTGCCTTTATAATTTGCTTCTTTCTCATCATACCTAAGCAAGGTTGTTCCTGATGCCGTAAAATCATCTATCAGATAAATTCGAGACACGGTGGCATTCCTGCCCTGCCCGGGACGTAGTTTATCCAGATCGTCTCTTAAGTCCTTTATTAAGCTTCCCCACTTTGTTTTATCTATCTGGGTTGCTGCGACAATCTGCTCATTAGAAATTGTCGAAGCATTTACCCTTCGGAAAATATCAATTCTTGCACCATCGCTTAAGCTCATGAATAAAGTCTTTCGTTTTTGCCAGTCAAATTCTTCAACGGTCTCCTTACTAGCCCATACCTTGTGCGACGGTATTTTAAGATAAGTTGCCACTGTCTTTGCTAAATGACGCTGAACAACTTCAGGAAACAACTTTTCAATAAGTCTTTGCATTTCAGCAGGACTAATATAGATCAAATCATTCTTAATGTATTCATAAGCAATACTTCTATCTGTAAAATTGAATTGTTGCAACCACGTTGCGAGGCTTTCTATAAAACGTGCTCCTGCGAGATAGTCTCCATACCCATCATATTTGTATCGAGACATAAAGGATAGCCACCTGAACTCTGTCCTTGCCTGATTATCATCCCACCCCATTATTTCACTAAGTACCCGGAGTCCGAGTGCATGATTCACATTTACTCTCCCATTGCAGAAAACTTAACGGCACTGAAACGCAATCTTGGGACTGGCAGGAGGTTACTCAGATAATAAAGTGTTCCCTGCGGCCCCCGCACACCGGCAGGGCATACATTCCAACAGGTATCCTTCGAAAAGGAGACTTCGTCGACACTTAATGAATAAATGTGTGTTAGTAGAGTAGAATCGTTGCCTGGCCATTTGCCGCGATCACCTATGGTTAGCACGTCGACGTTACGCCCAATTCTCTTGCTAACTTCCGCAATAACAGAAACCTTTGATACTCCTCGTGCCAAGATATCTATTGAATGGCTAGAACGATAGATATTCTCGGACATATTTTCAGCTGCGCACAATTCGCTCCGTGCTAATTCCCAAAGAAAAGTCTCTGGAACCATACTCGTTGGTTCAATGGTTAGTTGAAATTTTCTTGGTGCCACTTTTGCCAAGGAGGCTATTTCGATATTTTCAGCTAGGGTATTTAGTAATTTCTGCAAATCATCGCAAGGAGGTGACGATCCATCCGGAACATTACCATCAGTGAGAAGTGATATTTCAGCGCCGTTATAATAGCCAACCAAAACTTGTCCCCAGAATTTCTTAGGGATTACGCTTCTAAGGTCATTACGAATAGATTTGCCTCTGCCGGTAGCAAAACCTATGACAATCCCCTCCCTTAGCAATCGCACTATTTGCTTACTCATCTCCACAGTTGGCGGGTCATAGCGATTACGACTGTCAACAACGGTGCCGTCATAATCCATAACTATGCCGCCAAAATAAGCGTTCAAAAGACGTTTCTCAAAAGAATGATAAGCTTTTCCCCAAAGCCTCTTTCGACGTGGAGAAAGAAGACTTTTATGCGTGCTTACCTTTCGTCTAATTGCCGCATCGATGCGGCTGAATGAACTCAAAAAACCAGAGATAGTATTAAGACCATATATCTTGCTCCCAAAAGATGGGACGCCGGGACGTCCCGGATCAATTTTCCTTGCGTTGCCGGCATATCCAGTTAAATACAATGAAAGAATTAAACCTGTAAGCCATGCCGAGGCGCCTCTTGTCTGTACTGGAATGTGAAGACGGGGGATGTTGTTGGGTATCAATTTAATAGTCTGGGTTGCTAAGTTAGCATCAGAAGGTATTGATAAAGCGAGAATAGCACTTGTATCTTCATGTTTAGCCAACCAATGATGACGGCCATGAGCAAAATTCCTGAAGTCCGCCAAATGCACTGAGCATAAGCCCGCTTCAATAAATTTCGACTCGATATCAATTGCAGCCGCCTTGAGCTCATTGCTGTAAAGAACATGTAATGTTGACCGTCGCCAAAGGGATTGGCTGGCGTCCTCGATCTGATTTAATGTTAAGTTCGAAGGCAGCGTCTTTTTCAGAAGACTTCTAAATGATGCCGGCAAATCACTATCGGGCAGGGCTTCGCTGTATCCCCGACAAATCAAAATGGAGAATGCAAGTAAGGAACTTGTAGCAAGGAAGCCATCTCTTCCCGAAGGCAAATCAAATTCAAAGATATCGGCGTATTGATGTTCAACAAGAAGCTTCGCCATAGGACTTCCAGATCGACCAACTATTGCAGATACCTGCTTCGGCTCTAATAGCAGAGTATGCTCGAAAGCTCTTTGAATGTCTATATTCCCTCCGCTTGCGGTGAAGAACCAAACAGATGCATGTCCATTTGCAGGGAGCGCTGATATGAGTTCCAAAGGCGTGACCGACCGAGCAATACCACCAAAATAATGTTCATGGCACGACACCATAACTTCGGCAGCAGACAGCGAGCCACCAGACCCTACTGCTATCAGAGGAAGATGTGCTGATGTCTTTATTGCTTTTACAAGGGGGGCAATACTTTGTGACACTGCCCAACGATAAGTCTCGGGTAGCTTGTTTAGTTCTGATTGATAAGGCTTTCCCACGACTTTGTTAGTCAATTAGAGAAAAAATTAGAATGTTATTCCCCTACACAAATAGTGTCCTGTCTTCCAATTACTCTGAGATTGTTAATTCTACACTTTGTTATGTCCTTTTGGAAAGCGAGTTCGCTCTGTAGTGCTACTCTCAATTTCATTAATAGGACACCCAACATGTTCTGACCCTTACCGTTTACTTCGCCCCATAGCCGGTTAATAGGACTATCGACCGTACCCGCTTCAACAAGTCGCGCATCGCCAGTAGAAAGCAGCAATTCACAGAGGTCATCGTGTTGAGTAAATTTGGCATGCAGTACCTGTTGCATACGTTCAAATTTAATAGCAGCCCAATTGGGCACAATATCCCAAGTGTAAAGTCCATGAGCCGCCATTGCCACTAGGGCGGGAGAAGGCGCACTCAATATCCATTCTCTTACAGCTTCCTTTCTAGCTTTCCCTGCTTGGTAAGCGTGCTCAGCTGAAGGATACACCCGCCCCTCAAAAAGAATATTCCTGCGATAGAGATTGCTAAAGGCACCATAGAGTTTCTCATTTGCCCGATAAAAGCGAATCTCAGATGTTTCGCACACTGATTCTTCGATGTTCTTCTTACTTGAAGGTACTGTAGTCAGCTCGATCATACTTTTTTTCATGATATAGTCTCCTTTTTGATGACTTTCCCTATCTAAAGCCATGTGAACATACCTTTATTGAGCTTCCAACTCTTCTATTTGTTAAAATTCGCGGTTCTATTCATAGAGATCATCCCCTTTACATTTGATCGTTAACTTACATCCGATAGCTCTCAAGCATTGAATAAAGAATGTTGCGGGAAAACTACCCCTATTAAGTTTGCTGTTTATGCTCTGTGGCGTTTCCGTTACACCGATCTTGTCCAGTTTCCTTGACAACTCTAGGTAAGAAATATTTCTCAGCGCCAACTGTGATTTAATGAGTCCCTTGGTGATTTCGGTCCACTCGATCTTTGCCATCTTTAAGCCTTTTGTCGAATATAACATTTATATTCCATATTATAATTAATTATATCATATATATTATTATAATGTCATATATGACATTATAAATTAGGGCTGGAGGGGATTATTAGTATCAGCGCGTTCTTATAAAGATGATGCGGACCAGTAATTTCGATGGAAGCCGACCGTTCAATATATGATGGCCGCAGCTCGCCACCTTCTGAGGTTGTCTTAAAGCTGAATGAGACATCTGAGTTTAAGTCGTTGTTCTTCCGCGACACTTACTATCCCTGTGGCGGTATGAGTTTGATTAATATTGCATCGCCCTTTTGACTAGTTGTTTGACTAACAGTTGTAATTATTTAATCAATATGCTAGTCTCGAAACAATAAGCATGCTACATAATAGTGATATTTAGATTCTTAAACATCAAACCAGAATGGAGATAATTATGGACAGTTACAAGAATCTTGGAGGCGATTCGGGAGTTATTGCTTATGAAATTGGAGTCGACTTTATAAAAGTTCAATTTAAAGATGGGTCTCTTTATCTGTACAACTACCACAGTGCTGGCAACAACAATATTGAGCAAATGAAACGGTTAGCTATTGAGGGAAGAGGATTGAATAGCTTCATAAGCAGGGTAGTTAAAAAAATGTATGCTTCAAAACTGAGATGAGCATTTACCTTATTGGGTAATTGTACACCTGTTTTATAAATGCGAGCTTTTCAGCAATTGAGCATGTAAATTACTTAAAGAGTTTTCAACCAATCAAACACTGCCCAAGTAGCCTGAAGATCTTCTTCGTTATATTTTAAGATCTCATTGATAAGCGATTTTCTCTTATTTTCATCATCCGTTTCCACCGCTTCAATATATTTGGCGATTGACCAATCGCCACCGTACTCATCTTGTGTCCGCTTGAATCCGACGTACTTCTCGACAACTTTCAGACTATAGCTCGGTTCGGGGATTACGACTGCCTCGCGTGTAATTGGCAATAGATCGACCAGGTTGGAGAGGACCTTCTCAGCTAGCCCCTCGATATCGCCGTATCGTTCCATATAAATCTTTATTTTGGTTTTCTCATATGGCGCCCAGTGTACAAAGGGAATAACTCCATAAGTTGAGAAAATCGATTTAGCGATCATCAGGAAATCCTCCCATCCCTGCCTGTCGCCTTCCGATCCAATATTTGCAAGAGAATGAAGGAAGGGACTCGGCATTTCACCGAATACCTGAACGCCCCACAGGTAAATCTTGTCGAGTTCATCCAATTGCGGAGGGAGCCCCTCAAGATCGAACATGGCATAATTCTTTGATATCGGGATCGCAGGCTTTTTAAGGATAATTTCTTTCTTAGCGATCATTGCTCTTGACTGTAAAAGTATCCTTTCTGCTTTTTTCCCAACCTTTTGTTCTCGGGCCCCCCAAGGCCTCTTGAGTTCTGACAGTGTTGGCTCATTATATCGACCAACGAGTTGCTCTATTGTCAAAACACCTAGTTCGCGCAAACGCTTGGCGAGGTTTTGATCAAGCTCGTATACCAAAGCGACATCCCTTTGATCAGAAGCGCGTGTCCAACATAGTTCGTTATATCCACAGCTACCGCATTTACTCCATCCGACCGGTGAATACGGCTCCTCATTCAGGGAAATGATCTCCGCCAAAGATTGCAGATACGATAAAGGCACACTTTCTCCGGCATAGTCTAAGGTTTCTATGATGCCATCGCCTTTTAACACCTCAAGCCTTAAAGGTCTGTTGCCGGTTATCTTTTCGAAAAGCCATCCGTATGTTTGCATTTGCCGAGGTATTTCAGGATGGCGTGCTTCATCTATGTGCCGTGATATTTTGCAATCGCGAATTACATAGCCCGTCTCGTCCCAGATCATGAAATCCGGAATGCCAACGATCTCGATCAGATTATCATCTATTTGCACTGTGGCTCGGAGGGTACCTTGATATATAACTGGTGCTCTTCTATTTAATTCCTCCACAGTTGCTTCTGCTGATTTGCCTGTCAGATCTGAAAAAGCACAAAAGGTAGCCAGATGATTCTTCTCATGTCTCTGTCCCAGTCGAAAAAGCACCTGCTCAAATGCTCCTGGCGTTTCAGGCTCGATCCCCTGATGATTTAGATATAGCCGCAATGCACATTCGGATGGACTTAAAAGGCTATAAAAATGAGATGGACGAATCGCAAGAGGCATAATTTCCTTTCTCCTGTTACTGTGAATTCCTAAAAGAGACAATAGGAATACAATTACTCCGTATCACCAGTAGACTTGCCCACCAGCATTTTTTCATCTATTTCCATCAAATCAAACGTATCCTTAAGAACATACATCGCCGCTTCATGATGCTCTTTTACCGCCTCCTGAAACAAGTACCAGTCACTTTTCATATAATCTTGTTTCCAAATAAGCATTCTAAGATTAGAGGTGCCCACTGTTTTAGGATCTACTACTTCATCAACTGCACTATCAAACCATTGCTGTTCATCGTATTCCCTATAATCGAGATCGAGAAGAATTCTGTAATTTTTAACACGAACATCTTTGGTCGAATCGGTCTCGGCCTCGTTCCCTATGGCGTCACTAAGATCGCCGAGAAGCTTATCTCTGCTGGCAGATTTCTTTTTTCCCGGTTTAGTCAGCCCGCAATAAATATCGAAGATGTTTCCTGCTGCCATGAGGATCTGTTCTTTATTTTTTTTAAGGCTGTACTTTGAAGTCAGCCGCGTGTCTTCCCATACAAGAGATGGTATATCCGGATTATGCATCGCAAGTGCATGCCCGATTGCTGGTCCCACAGCATTCCATACTCCTCCGGCAAATCCTTTCAGCTTGATCCAGTTAAATGCATCCTTCCACCCTGAAAAGTCCCTATGGCAAAACGTATCCGCATACATGTGTGTCCCGATGCCGATGCGATATACGTCGCCAGCCTTGAGAGCATCATCGAAAATCTTCCGCGCATTACTATTATCCCGAATAGTTGTAAGTAGATTAAAACCGCCATCCTTGCGCAATGGCGAATATTTGAACATCTCATCTTTTGTGCCAGGACAGAAGTGAAATATCGGGTATATGCTCAGTCGTTCTTCCTGTGGCTTTTGAATATCCGACGTTTGGCTTATTGAATTGTAGTATGGCGTATCCCCTCCCATGATCTTACGCGATTCATCATTATCATCCGTATATTGGCTTGCATAGGCTATTTTCAGAGCATCTTCTTTTTTGAAGCCAGCCCTTAATGCAATCAGGTGAGTCATGTAATAATGGAATTCTATGTCCATCTCACTCCTCCCTTCAATTCATCCTTGAGATTTTTGTCTGGGCGTCCAAAGATATTCAGAATTCTAACGAGCCTTATTTTCATCACTACCACCTATAAATGGTCAGATAATTGTAAGGATTCAAACATATGGATAATTGGCTATGTCCATTGTCATTGTTTAGCCGCTTTTGCTGCAATTGCTGGGTCTATGATCCGCAGTGTTTCCCCCGCATTCAATCCTGTCAGTTTTTTATACGCCTCAGCTCCTATTCTTTGAGCCAGGGATATCTGAAACTGAGCTGCGCCTTCGTTAATCTTGTTGCCTAAATCAACTCCCTTCAACCTGGTTGTTATAATGGCACGCTTTTCTCTCAGAAAATCGATATGAATATCTTCAAAAAGGTCGGTGTTCAGTTCAGGCAATACCTGTTTTGCAAGGATGGATGCTTCATGGTGGATCAGTTCAGGATGCGATATCTTGATCCTGTCCTGCACAATTGTTTTGTGTAATTTCGCGAGACTTTGGAAAAGCTCATTACCTTTGCCTTTCCCATCGGCGTATGTTTGATAGCAAGGGTTGTATACAGTAAGTTTCCAGGCTTCCACAAAAAGTGGTTTGATGGGCGTATCAAAGGGATTCAGATCACCATATGTTCCGTAAGCAAGGCTGCTAAGCCAATAGCCCTTTACCCCGTCAGCAATGGTTATGGCCCGTCCCGTCGAATAAAGAAACAGGTTTGCGGTCTGATGGCAGACTCCGTTTACGCCATAAACACCAATGCCCGCTGTATCTTTAATTTCCCCAATATTCTTTCTGTAACAGTCAGCCACCTCATATATCCCTTCACAGGAAAAACGGTGGACACCCGCTCCTTCAGTTGGAGATTGATGGTTACCCCAACAGTCAAAATACGTTCCCTTATCAGGACACTTAATATAAGTGTGCTCTGCATATTGTCCCAAATCACCACTGACATCGTAAGACCAAAGCTCAAATGTGTCCATGAGTTTCTCCTTATCGGTTAACTGTTCCTCTATGAGCGTCATTTGTCTCCATGTATTTAAATTGTAAGTTGAATATTGTTAGCCGGATCTCTATAGGTTAACGTAATTTTGTGCTCGCCGGTGGTTTGATCATATTCGTCTATCACGTAAGTAGGTTCGTCTTTTTTGAGGCACCACGCCCCACAATTTGCATAAATACCGTAACGATCAATTGGTTCCGGCGAAGTTGGCAAATCAGGTGTTTGCAAATATTCAATGTCTGCTTTATGAGTATGTCCGAAGATTACCACTTTGTACCTTTTACCCACGGTGATGTTAAAAGAAGTCAGAGTGCCTCTAGCTATTTGATCGGCTACTCCGCAGAGCCCTACTGCTTCAGTTTCCCATTCGATTGACTGTAAAGGGGCGAGGAGTCCATGTTCTTCTCCCCAATCGTGGGCTAATCGCGAGTATTGTTGTTTGATTGCAGCTAAAGTAGTTTTTTTGCCGTCAACCGTTTTAATCTGAGTTTTATCTCCCATGTTGCCCAATTCATTAGCTAAATGATTTAACGGTATATTCACTAGCAGGTCAAATAATCCCGAAGCTATTAACTGAGCGGAACAGCTTTCCCTGACAATAGCTGCAATATCAGCAGTGCTGTAGCGGATGTTTTTTCGTTCGGCCACAGTGGCTGCAAGACGGGAAATGTAATGCCCTAGAGGAAGTTTGTGTTTTGAATCGTGTTTCGGATCAACGGCGTTATACATGGTATATTGATGCCCGTGAGCAGCAAAAAGTCCGTCCGGCGTTTCATAAATATCCTGAAATGTAATCCCCGCAAGCCCGGTTGTTCTGAAATTGTCAAATTGTGCCTCTGCTAGGGTCATATCGTGATTCCCTATAACATAGATAACCGGCTTATTCCTGGCAAGTTCCCTCAATTTCTTCATAATAGGGGCAATATGAAGTGCGCTGGCTGTCTCGGCATATATAGGTGGCTTAGTCTCGATTGGATAAACCCATCCATCCATGAGGTCACCCAAAAGTATCACTTCGCCTATCGTTTTATCAGTAATCATTTTATCAAGGAAAGCCCCAAATTCTTGCGCTTGGCTGATGCTAAACCAGTCGTATGAGCGCTGAGGGGTGGGCAAACTCCAACCAGGACTCATATGAACATCACTGACAAATACCCTCTTGATTGCCATATATTCCCTCCTGAATGATTACTGCAACATCCACACTTCCGGATATTAATACACTCGAGGCGTTGGTAAATAGCAATAAAAAAGGGATGACCGACCGCCATCAGAAACTGAAGGCGGTCGACCCCCCTCCTATCACAAAGCTTAGCAGACTACTATTACTCTGTCAATTTATATTTTCCGTTATCCTACCAATGCTACGCGAATTTCATCCAGAAAAGGTTAAGCTGATATACACTGAGGATTGAATCATATGGCTTGCAAAAATAGACCGAAATAAGCAAACTCCATCATAAAATCTTTATCTTTCTCAAAAGCTCCTCACACCACCTTTCATAATAACTGTCTTCTGTCTTTCCAGGATGATGTTTAGATAAGAATATGAATCCCTGTTTTTTCATTTTATCGGAAATCATCACGATCTTCGCACGTCTTACATAGGCATTCAGAACATCTTCGATGTTGCTCTGGGTAAACTTGTAATCACCCTTGATCACCAATCCATAAGTGGAACAACCGCTTGGCAAGGCAGTCTGATCTATTTCTATGAGGCATACACTAAAGTTGAGGTATTTGAATGTCACATGCAGATATTCTCTCCTTTGTCTGGATACCTTGTTGTACGCTTCCCTCAGAGAGAATTTTTGACTTGCCTCATCCCTCGCTGGCATTAACTGCGGTTCATATACTTGGAAATTTACAACATCTGTGTGGCTTTTGAGTATCTCAGTCATATACCAAAAATCCTTGAGGCTAAAGGCTAATTTATTTTTCGTCTTTTGCGGTTCTTGATGTGATTGCTCAATAGATCCTGGTCTCACGGACTCCTCTCCGTGCAATTCGGGTTGAATGAGACTTATATCCACTAATTCGTCGGAGATTTCGCGCAGTGGACGGATTGTGGAATCAGTAGCTGCTATGTGCAGATCGATAATCTTGATTTTTTCAGCATTGGGGTTCTTATCATCAACGTTGTATATGATAGTGACTGGGCTCAGGGTAGAGATTGGCGGCTCATTAATTATCGTGCTGCTGGTCTTTTTAGCTTCCGTCGGTATGAGCTCATTTTCGGCCGAGGTTACATTGCTCTGTTCCCTCCTCACGCGTATGAGATATTCGAAATCATAGCGACTATACTCCCTCAATATCTCAAAGACCAAAATCTTCTCTTTCGTGCCGTTGTTTCCAGGAAACTTTAATGCTCTGACCCACATGGGAATATTCTGTTTGACTGGGAAATCGATCTTAAGAGGAACGAAAGATGATTCTCCTCCGAATATCTCTACCGACCTCTTTTCCTGCAAAAGATTAATCCTGATAGTTTTCCACAGTTCATCGGCGTAGAGGTCTTTCACGAACCGGACGATATTCTTTGCGTCCTCGTTTGCCGATCCCGGTTTCATGACTATCATTGCCGTTTTTATCTCGTAATCAATCTTGACAGGTTTTTCGTAGAGCCCTTCCAGGTTCCCCACAAATATCAGTTTCCTTATGGAAGAGGACGTGAAATAATAGGTGGCACCTATTACAGCACAAGGGAAAATAATGATTTGTTTATCGGTTTCGAATATAACACAGTATTGCCTCTTATTCTCAGACGTATAATCTTTTTCCTTGCCAGATGACGGTGTAAAAAAGGTTCTGAGATCATACTCATCATCCGTAATCACATCGGAGATTCTTTTTATAAGATTGCTTTCTGTAGATTCTATTTCTATAGGGATAGTGTCGCCTATTTCAGGTCTGTTGTTGTATAGCCTGGAATTCTGATAGTAAGATCCTATGGTGTAATAAGAGAGGTGTTCCGGGAAAATACTCTCCCGTAAGTACATTGGCGAGTTTACATCCTGGAAGAGGACCTTGTAAGAGTTTTGGGATGGCTTAGTAAATATGTCTTGTATCCAGCAAAGTCTGAATATCCGATCTTTGAATCTGGGATCAGATAATCCCCGCAGTATGAGGCCGTCTATATCTCTTTTGTTCGAGGGCACCTGGAATTCTTTATCAAGCAGGTTCTTATATGTCTAATATATTATTAGCCAGTTTTCAGGATAATATCAGAATGTCTAGTCCAAGTCAATATTGCTTCCGTGCATGTTGCTTCCGTGCAGCTATAAACAGTTTACTTGATCTAATTTTCACTATATTCGGCTTGCATGTTCTCACAGCAGTCACTACCTGAGAGCATCCTGATTATTATGCTGAGTACAACTGGAAATTCCCAGAAAACAAATTCATTTCGAATGACTGGCTGACAGGGCCACGTGCATGTTCTACGTTGCAATTCCGAACAGACCTGGAGTCCAAGGGAGACGATTGTTAGGTGTCATCAGACTGGTTAACAACAGGTTGTCCTGTCGCATGTTCGAAGCCTGGAGGTACACTTCTCAAGGCCATGTTCAGGTCATGCAGTATCTTGGCGTGCCTTACCGATGATGCTCCGAACTGCTCGAGGATCTGTGGCATATCCTGTTGGTAGACCTCTTCGCTACAAATTTTGAACGCGACAGCGCCGAATTCTTTCGTCCGGAACGGTATGTCTGTATGGAGCAACACGCGCCGAACGGCATCAGCTGTTGTGCTAAGATACAATAGCGTAGAGATGCGTGCTAAAGCGTCAAAATTTGATACATCACTAATGGGATTGACAAAGCAACTTGAGGCTACATCGAAATTTACATATAGCCCTGACTCCTTTTCTTTTGATATTGGGGTTCGTAACGGGTGGCCAGCGTATTTTGTCCCATCCGGAGCTTTCATCTCAATTCGCAATGGATAGATGATTTCATAAAGGTAAGCTCTATGAGCTTTTAGTGTGTGGCTTTTCCAGCCTTTCCAGAACCAAGTCCAAGCAGTGGGAATTTCAGGTAGGTGAAAAGCAGCCAGTATAGTCAGCGATTTCCCAATTTCTTCCTGCCCAAGTTGTGCTAGTGCAAGGGCTTTATCAGGATATTTATCCAATAGCAAAAGAGCAGCATTAAACAGACGACTTCCGTTCTCAACTGCGTATTCGTAACCTTCAACAAGTTTCTCCGCAGGAATGATAATCATATTAGACGACGGCATCGGTACCTCTCACAACGATTCTGGATATTCTACGCGGATCAACACCACTCATATCTACTACCTTACCTGCACCGTCAATAACAGCTTCATCATCATATTCAATTCGTTTAATGGTCGTGATGTTGAATAAGGGGTATGTTTCAGCATAATACCCGTGACATTTACACGCTCTTTGGTATCTTTTATCTGTTAGTTATTATCGGCATCGCGGATACCGAACCAGGGCAAATGCAGCCGCTGTCCGTAGCGAATTCGATTCGGATCTTGATTATTGTTCATGCGCTGCACGCTTGTCACAATTGGGTCGAAATAAGGAAGTGGCATGCGGCCCCCGTGTATCAGTTTCGTTGCGCTCCACAGCGTATCTCCCGGCTGAAAGTGATACAGTACGCCCATCACCTTAATAAAGGAGTCGGTAAAGATACCAATGGCAATTCTTTGGCTGAGGGATCGGACATGTCCTTCATCGATCGGTGCACTGCCGATAATCATCGCGGCCTTTGGCGACTTCGATCCACCAAGTGAGTCAGCAATGAATTCAGGAGACCATAAGCGGCGACCAATCGAAGAGCCAAACGACACGTTTGTGACAAACCAGAAATGATCGTTCCGGTGTCTCATGTTCTGAACAGAGGTACAATATGCCTTGGCCAAAAACTCTTTGTATCCGTCCAGAATGCCTGAGCCATCGCGATACCCTTTTGACTCCACAAACACTTCAGCCCCTTCGTAAAGGCCAGAAAGATCGAAGGAGTATTCGGCTCCAGAGAATCCTGCGAAGGTCAATTTCTCCGGGTTCTGATACACGTTAAAAACCTGTTGGAACCCTTTTACCGCTCTCTCGAGACAGCCTCCGAATACGTAGACGTATGCACGACCTGTTTCCTGAGAGACCTCTCCAGGCATTGTGCTATTACCTCCCCACAATTAAAATACCGTTCGTACAGTGCTGCCAGTTGACAGATGATGGTGAGATCAGCTTTGAGGAGGATGGCAAGGGGTCTCCTGGCGGCGAGAATTTCTATCCGTCTGACGCAGACTTTGTTAGGTCTTGCGATGCGCTCAACTAAAAAGAAACTCTCGGCTATAGAGAGGTCACGCGGGATCCGTCCGAAATATCCCTCGGAAGCCTGCTTAAGCCCATAGAAAGACTTGCCGAAATATACCGAATCTAAGTAATCCCTAAGGACATATAGCTTTGAGTGTGTCAATGTTCTCTTAACTGCCCAGGTCGACTGAGCAATCTTGAAACCGACAGTGGATCGGTAAGTTCCGTTGCGACGGGTAGTATTGGAGTATATTTGTTGGGTTATCGTGCTTGCACCGTGCCGGCGAGTCACTGCTGTCCCCATATTGAATAACAATGCCCTCAGTACAGATAGGAAATCCACGCCAAGGTGGTAGAAAAAACGTTTATCTTCGACTGCTAATAGTTGTTGAATAAAAGACGGAGGCAGTTGTAGCTCTCGAGCCGCTCGCTGCCCGGAAGTTTCCATCGCCGGCCAGAAAAGGTGATCAGAAATAACCGTTGTCACCCTCAGCACACTATAGGTCATCTCGCTTAGAATAGACATCTTCTTAGGACCTTTCACAAAGTCATCTGTACTATCTAACTAATGATTATAGAGTTTCTGTTCAGCTGTGAAAATATTACCAAACAGCTTTGCATTATTTCAATAAGAAGTGCAGTTTGCTGGACTCGTTTCAGTGATACGAACCATATAAGTGTATTCTATAGAATATATGTCTCATATCAAAGAAGAATCGTAATTTCCGTCACATATGCATCGATGTGAGGTACAGGAAGAAGCAGACAAGAAAAGATTTCTGGGGCCATCCAGTAATCATCAGATGTCTAGTACGTACAAGTAATGAAAAATTCCTTGACAAAAGGGCCCAATTCCTTGACATTAATTTTGTTAAGTGGTAGACTCTGACAGTTTCTATAGATATTTTTTATCTTCGTCAGGCGTTGCCTGGGTATCTGGGAGGGACTCAAGAGGCGCGTGACAACAAGAACTTCTTTTATGGAGGTTTCTGTTGTACGAAAGCGTTGCCGCACTTCCACTCCCGACTCCATCATTCATTATTTCCATTCTTTTTTCTTCTGTTTTATCTAAGGGGGCTATCCCCGCACATCTAACTGCAGCCGACATTCCACTAACTAACTCACATAACAATAGCGCAAGGATATGCAAAAATAACCTGGATGCAAAGAGGGGCTGATGAAGAATAATAGTGATTTGTTGTCGCTTTTTGAAATGGGGCAAGGAAAAGGTAAGAAATGTGCATCCTCACTACTGACAGTGAAAATGAAAAGGAGAATGCAATTCTTTTTGATCATGATCACTATTGTATTGACGCTGTTACTATCGATTCTATCTATGAATGTTGAAGCAGACTTATACTGCGAAGTTTTACCGATGTGGTTTACACACCAAACAAAAGGATCCATTTACAATTATGGGTACGGAATAACTTATACCTTTCCGGAGGACGGCTATTATTTCGCCACGGCTAATTGTCAAGAGGTTGGCGTCGATCAGTATGGGCATAGTTTTTCATCATCTTGTGATCCTTATGCGCCCTATAATCCTCTTAATATGCCTGTCGTAGTTACAGCTGAAATAACAGTGGGTCCCATGCCAGATATCCCCCCCGCATGGAATACAACAACTTTTGCTGTATATGAACAGAAGGATCCCTCGCCACCGCCAGCTGATGATTTAGGTACTGATACAAATCCCGACGACCCGTGTAGTGGTCAAGGTTCACCTGTCTGGTCTGTGAATAAGATCAACATGAATCTGAACATATCAGATACTCCTATCTGGTATAAGCCTGCATATGGGCCACAGGTCAAACTTCAGTTGAGTTATAACTCTCTAGCATCTATTGATGCCACAGCTCCTTTTGGAAACAAATGGACTTTTAACTATGGGAGTTCCCTAGCAGTGGATGGAAGCGGAAACGTAACGGTAAATATGCCTGACGGTAGACAGGACGCATATACTCTTAGCGGGGGCATTTATACAAAACCATTTGGGGTATTCAACACTCTGACACATACCTCTGGCTCTCAATACCAGTTGAGGTTTTTGGACGACACCGTCTATGTGTACGATATCCCGCAATCGTCGGGACTTACAAAGCCATCCTTAGTCCAAATAATAGACCCGCACGGGTTACCTCTTACCCTTAGCTATGTCGGGGGAAAACTGTCGACCATCACAGATGCCGGCGGACAAACAACCTCTTTCCAGTATGCCCAAGATAGCCTCACTGTCACCGACCCCTCTCTCTCTCCGCGTCATGCGACCTTTCTGTTCGATACCTCGGGCAATCTTGTGTCAGCATCCGACATGGGAACTTACATCACGACTTATACCTACAATGCAGACAGTTATCTTACAGGTATCACAAAGTCCAATGGCACGTCGAGTAGCACATGGGTTTTCAAAATCGAGCCGAATGACGGCTCATCAACGGCCGTCGCCTATCCTGCGCCGGACGATCCGTTGGGTATGGGCAAGAACTACCGCATAACCATTACTGACCCAAATAATCATGCGGAAGAATATTTTTACAATGGTGCCAATACCTGGTATGTTAGCCCGAGGGACTATGTTACTTACTTTAAGGATCCAGTGACCGGTGCAATCTCTAATAACTTGACTTCAGCGGCACCGAAGACTTCATACTTTTTTGACCGGTCGAGCCTTCCCAAGGTTAAGCTTGCGAACATCGTTACCCCTGAGCAAAACTTTACGAGATACACCTATGATCCGGTCACCGGACGTCCAGCCTCCATTACAGACGCCAACAACCACACCACGCATTATCAGTATAATTCAAATGGCCGGATCACCTACTTCTGGGATGCCACAATTACCACCCCGACTACCAGTAATGCCACCATTTCATATGCTTACTATTCCAATGGTGTCGATGTCCATACCATCACTGATGGACTTGGTACGGTCACTTATCAATACGGTACTTACAATTCCTACAGCACGCATGATGTCACTGATATTTTAGACAGGATGAGTGTAAGTGTAGAGACAAAGTATGAATATGACAGTTATGGCCGTCTTACTTCGGCAATAGAGGCTAATAATGTGTCGGCATTGAAGACGACCACGAGTTTTGTCTATGATGCGCCCAATAACACTTTGCATAAGATATTAAAGCACCAGGGATCGCAATCTGACACGCTAATGGGCACTTTCGACTTTGATAACATCGGGAGATTATCCGATGCTACCTATGCGGACGGCGTATATGTGACCTATCAATATATGGGGTTGGATCAACTGTCACAGATTAACTATCCTGATAATAGGACGGAAGTGATATCTAACAATACCTCGTGTCCTTTTATGGTCAACAGCACGACAGATAGATCGGGGCTCACGACAACCTATTCCTATGATGCACTAAGGAGACTCTACTACAAGACCGTCGGACCTTCTGGAGCATTGTTGCAAACATTTCAATACGGGTATGACGCCAACAGCAACCTGACTTCCTTTACCGACGCTAACAGCAGAGTAACGACATTTGGCTATGACCATGATAACAGGCTCAATCTGAAAACTTATGCGGACGGCAATTCCATCTCTTATACCTATTGGCCCAACGGACTGCTCCGTTTGACTACATCCGCGCGTCCCCAGACAACGACAACGTACCTTTATGATCCCATTAACAACCTGACGAATATAAACTATACGACAGGAACAGGAGTAACAGCAACGCCGAACGTCACGCTTCATTATGATCCTAACAACAGGCTTGATTACAGGATTGATGGCATTGGGACGTTCTACTACGGCTATGATAACAACAGGCGGCTGCTGACGGTGACATATCCCGGGGACACGCAGCCAACTATTACGTACACCTATAACTCTCTCGGGCAATTGAGCACAATGCAGGCACTGGGGAGTCAACTTATAACTTATGGGTATGATGGGATTGGCCGACTTTCAACCATTCAGAGGGGAAGCGACGCTCCGTATGTCTACAGCTACGACACGACAATCAGTCCGAGCAGCCCAATTGTGCAGAAGCTCACGCGTCCAAATGGCGGTAATACCCAATATCAACATCAGTATAACGATCCTTTGAATAAACTTATGGGCTTGTATAATTATTACCATCCAAATACGGGCAGCGACAGTATCATCAGCAGTTATGCGTATGCTTACGCCGATGCGACCCATCCAGATATGATTAGCACTGAGACGGTTACCAACGGAGCGGTAATTGACAACTTCATTAACGGCACTACAACTTACAGCTACATAAATGCCGATAGCACTCAAAACAAGGTTAACCAGGTGCAAAAGGTTAACGGGGCAGCGCTTATTTATGATAATGACGGGAACATGACTCGGGCGTACACACCATCTGGCTACCCAATGACGCTGGGTTACGATGCTGCAAACAGACTTACTTCAGCGTCGTTTACCGACAACCAAAACGTAACTCACCAGACTAGCTATTCTTACAGTGGGGATGGCGTACTTACTGAGATGATAAAGACATTAGAGACGAACGGGAACGGGATTTGGACAACCGCGAGTGACATCCGTTACGTTAGAGACAGGCTCCTCTCTGTGCAGGAAAAAGACGGACTAAATAGCTGGATTGTGAAAAGAGAATACTTGTGGGGTAAGAACCGTGCCGGCGGAATCGGCGGACTGCTTAACCTCAGGCAGAACAGCCAGGACTATAATTACCTCTACGATGGCAAGGGCAACGTGGTCACAGTGATTGACTCGACGCAAACACCGGTCGACACCTATGCCTATGATTCCTTCGGTGTCCTCATGAAGAAATCAGCCACCGTCGACCAGCCGTATATGTTTTCGACGAAGGAATACGACGCTGACACGGGACTTTCGTACTACGGGTTCAGGTTCTATGATGCCGCACTGGGGAGATGGATTAATAGAGACCCTCTGAGAGAATACGGCGATGTCAACCTATATCGTTTCGTTGGCAATAGTCCCGTGAACTGGGTGGATCCGTTTGGACTTCAAGCAATGGTGTTACCCGGTCCAATTCCGTTACCTTTAATATTACCACCTACACCACAGCAGCAAGCGGCTAATCAGCAGTTGGCTAATGATATCTGGCAAGGCTTTCAAAACGCAGGAGACGCCATTTCAGATATGATCAATATGGCAAAAGATTGGTGGAATTCTTACGCTAAAACACCAAATACTGGCGATCCGGGAAGTCGCTGTAAGAATCCTGGAAGTGGTCAAGAGAGGCAGTACGGAGCTGATGGTCAACCGGAAACTGATATCGATTATGATCATCATGACGATCCACATGCACATAACTGGGATCGTGATGCTAATGGCAACCCTGTACGAGGTCAAGGTTATCCAGTGTCACCATGGCCTCAAGGGAGATAACGGCAACATAAGATTCAAAACTCATTAAATGCTTGGGGAGCTAAAGATATGCTGAAAGAAGAATTGTCGTCTGGGTTCCATGATGCGGAATTGGTCTCTGTCGAGATTAAGCGATTAGAGAAAAAAATATTGCTTGGTTTCATTCGGGTAAATGGAATAGCCGCGCATTTGAGTTTTAGCGATGTTGTTTCGTTCCGAATCAATGATTTAAATTTTCAGAATGTTGTTTCCAGACTTATTGTTTCTACCGAAATTCCTCTGGATGATAAGGAAATCATTCAGTGGGTCAAATGGATTCATAGCTCAAATGAGACACAACCTGTAATAACCAGCGACGCTATAGGTAAATATTTGAAGCAGATAAAGAACAATGAATTGATTTTGTTTGTCATGGAGCCTTCATGGGGAGCTGAGGGAGCGGTGATTTGCAGATCTATCAATTGACGGGAGTCGCTACGCTTGGGCGAATGTCTAAATGGGACGGTTGAGCAGTTAGTTCGAGGGATACCATACTTAGTCCTGGATATAAGTACACATACGATATTGCAAAGGGGGGGGCAATCCTTTTGTTTTGGCGGGAAGAGAATCAACAGGTGTGCTAAACCGGATACGATTGCTGAAAAAAATAAAATTGTTTTATAGCACATATACTATTATCCGATATGCTGGCAAAAAACAATTTACAAGCCGAACTTTTTTGTAAGAAATTTAGGGGTGGTATTTAAAATCATCGGTATTTTCTATTATTTTTCGCTGTAAGGAGATAGCATCAACTACCTTTGCGACGGCAAGGGGAACGTAACGTCTGTGATTGTTCGATGCAGGCTGATGAGCATCAATATGGGAATTAAAGATTAATAGATAAATTAGGAGGGTTCAATGAAGAGTTTTTCTAAGTTTCTATATATTGTCTTTACTGTGATGATTCTGTGCTTCTGTGCACACACCACTACAACTTTCGCCACAACAACAACAAGTGTTTATGGCTATGACGGTTTAAACCAGCTGGCACAGGTTACGAATTCAGATGGGACCGCTATAGTTTATAACTATGACGCGATGGGCAATCGGTTGTCCAAGACGGTTTCAGGTGCCTCCGGCCTTGATACCATAGCTCCGACAGTAACCGGGTTCACTGTTCCCGCAGTGGTGTTCAACACCCTCCAGGTTCCGGTTACCGTATTTACTGCCTCGGACAACGTAGCGGTAGTAGGATATATTATTACTGAAAGCGCGACTGCCCCTAGTGCCGGAGCCGTGGGATGGTCGTCAACGGCACCCACATCGTATACGGCTGCTACTACAGGTGTGCATACTCTTTACGCTTATGCAAAAGACGCTGCCAACAATGTTTCAGTAGGCGTAAGCGCAACAGTTTCCATAATTGATAACCAGGCGCCGACAGTGAACGGGTTCACTATTCCTGCAGTTGTACACACCCTCCAGGTTCCAGTTACCCTTTTGACTGCCTCGGACAACGTAGCGGTAACAGGATATATTATTACTGAAAACCCCGCTGCCCCAAGTGCTGGAGCCGCGGGATGGTCGTCAATGGCACCCGCATCTTATACGGCCGTAACTGGAGGTGCGCATACACTTTACGCTTACGCAAAAGACGCCGCCGGCAATGTTTCGGTGGGTATGGGTCGAAATGTATTTATATCTATCATTGCATCAAATATAGGTGTCTTTAGAAATGGCACATGGTATATAGACGCCAACGGTGACCATTATTGGGAGTCCAGCGATATTACGATCAGTTTTGGCACTGCAGGTGATATCCCGGTCGCAGGCGATTGGACCGGTAGCGGCACAATAAAATTAGGTGTTTTCAGAAGCGGTTCATGGTTGCTCGATATGAACGGTAACAATGCATGGGATCCGGGTATTGATAAAACGATCGCCTTGGGCCAGGCTGGTGATATTCCAGTTGTAGGTAACTGGAACGGCAGTACCGATGGAAAGGATAAGATAGGCGTATTTAGGAATGGGACATGGTATCTTGATTATTCCGGGATATTAGCTACTACTGGCATATGGTCGGGGTGCGGAGCTCCCGCGGATCCGTCTAAAGACGCTTGCTTATCCCTTGGGATAGCCGGTGATATCCCCGTTGTTGGCGACTGGAATGGAGACGGCAGAATTAAAATAGGGGTATTCAGGAATGGGACATGGTATCTTGACTATTCTGGGGCATTCGTTGCTACTGGCATATGGGCGGGGTGCGGAGCGCCCGCAGATCCGACTAAAGACGCTTGCTTAACCTTTGGAACGACCGGTGATATCCCCGTTGTTGGCGACTGGAATAGTAATGGCTTCACCAAGATCGGTGTTTTCAGACCTAGCTTCGGCAATTGGTACCTGGATATGAACAACAACGATCAGTGGGATCCCAATCTTGATTCTCTAACGGTATTCGGTGGGCTGCCCGGTGACAAGCCGATCGTAAAATAAACAGATTCTTACAAGCTAATAAGCAGGTAGGGCCTTAGCCATTATGCCGTGGAACAATTCGGAAATCGGCCTTTTTAGAAATGGCACATGGTGTGTAGACACCAACGGGAACAACAATTGGTACCCTGGAATTGATTCCAGGATGACTTTTGGAGCGTCAGGTAGCAAGCCGGTCGCATATGAACCGAACTTTTATAGGCAAAGGGAGGCAGGACGTCGACTTTGACTTATATTGCAAGGAAATAACAGTGTCCGGCCTCGAAGTCCTGTGTTCGGAGCCGAACGAGGCACTTAACGAGATTAAGAAAGTCCTCCTATAAGCAATAATGACCGACTTTAGTAGGGAATAAGGGCTAGGTGAGTTAAGTTATCTTGTATATCAGTTAAGTTATTTGTTGTTAGGTTAAGTTATCTTTTGGAAATGACACATGTTCCTGATACCGGCATGCTGTTCAGGATGTGGCATCAACTCCTCAAGCCGGAAGGTCGGCTATGCTTCGCCGATCTCGATGCGGAGGGAGGTTTATTCCACAGCGATAATACAGGCGTGTTCCACTTCGGGTTCGACCGTGAAGAGCTAAAAAAGCTGCTTCAGGAATCGGGCTTCCATGATGTCAGCAACACAACGGCCGCGACGGTTGTCAGAGATGTGGCAGGAGCAGGGAACAAAGAGTTTTCCATATTTTTGATTGAGGGGCGGAGATAGAAGGCAATATCAGAAGCATAATGGTGTGTGTCGGTTCATTATCATGCCGCCCCGACCAGCTCAAGCAATTTTTTACCGATCGCTGCAGATTCATAAATACCAGTTATATCGACCCAGTTGATTCCTTCTTCTTTCCTGAACCAGGTGAACTGTCGTTTGGCGTAGTTGCGAGAGTGTTTTTTAATAAGCTCGACTGCGTCAGGCAAGGACAGATTCCCATCAATATGGGGTATAAGTTCCTTATACCCGATGGCCTGCAAGGATGACAAATTAGCAACTGGGCCTTTGTAGTGCTCGCAGATTCGAGCGATTATCTGCTTGACCTCATCCACCAGTCCCCGTTCGATCATTATGTCTACGCGCTTTTGTATCATTTCGTATAGTTCTTGTCTGTCTCTCGTCAGGCCGATCTTGATAAAAAAATAGGGAAGCCGCTCGGTATATCTGGCCTGCATCTCGGACATCGATTTTTCTCCTGTGAGGTAAACCTCAAGGGAGCGGACAGTCCTTCTCACATCAGCAGGCATTATCGCGGCTGCTGACACAGGGTCAACAGACTGGAGTTGCCTATAAAGAGAACCGGGCTCAGCACTCTCTTTCGTCAATAATTCTTCCCTCAAATCCTTATTGGCGGACGGACCGTGAAATATGCCTCGTGTCATAGCTTTTATATAAAGCCCTGTGCCTCCGACTATCACTGGCACGGTGTGTCTCTCGTGGAGAGCGGCAATGACGGGTTGGACCTGTTTGATATACCTGCCGGTGCTGAAGGAATCCCAGGGATCTGCGACATCGATCATGTGATGTCTTACTGCTGACTGTTCTTCCGGAGTCGGCTTTGCGGTCCCAATGTCCATATGACGGTATATCTGCATTGAATCGGCGCTGATGATCTCTGTCCCGATGGCTTGGGCCAGAATGAGCGAGGCTGCGGTTTTCCCGACGCCAGTTGGTCCGAGAAGGACGATGACTTTTTTCATTGGAAAATTGTTTGATAAAGATTTATAATATCTGTTCATTATAACAGAATAACAGCTTTGCCAAAGCATGGCATGAAGATAGAAGCGATATTGCTTGCGGGCAAGGTGTTGAGTCTCAGCAAAGTTTCAGATGCTGACGCTGTCAGCCCCGACTGTTATATTAAAACAGCAAGGGGGACTGATCGAGCAGCCTAAGATTAAATTAAACAAAGGAGAAGCACTTATGAGCAAGACATATAATATTGCAGTCATAGGTGGCGATGGCACCGGTCCCGAGGTGGTTGCCGAAGGGATTAAGGTCCTCAATACCGCATCTGCACGGTTTGGATTTAAGCTCGATTACCACTACTATGATTATGGAGGCGATCGCTACCTGAGAACCGGTGAAGTGCTGCCGAACGGCGCAGCCGACGATCTCAGAAAATACCATGCAATTTATCTCGGCGCAATAGGACATCCGGATGTGAAGCCCGGCATCCTCGAAAAAGGCATATTGCTTCGCCTCAGGTTCGAGCTCGATCAGTACATCAACCTGAGACCGGTTAAGCTTTATCCCGGCGTTGAGTGTCCGCTAAAAGACAAAGGCCCTGAGCATATCGACTTTGTTGTCGTCCGTGAGAACACAGAGGGCCTCTATGCTGGCGCGGGCGGTGTCTTGAAGAAAGGCACGCCTGATGAGGTCGCTATCCAAGAATCGATCAATACTCGCAAAGGCGTGGAGCGCTGTATCAGATACGCCTTCGAATACTGCAAGAAGAGAAATAAGAGGAACAAGTTGACGCTTTGCGGCAAGACGAACGTTCTCACCTTCGCATTCGACCTTTGGGAACGGGCGTTTTATGAAGTCGCTAAAGAATACCCGATGATCAAGCCTGATTATGCGCATGTCGATGCGACCACGATGTGGTTTGTGAAGAATCCAGAATGGTTCGATGTGATTGTCACTGACAACATGTTCGGCGACATCATCACCGATCTCGGCGCGATGATCCAGGGCGGTATGGGTATCGCAGCCGGCGGCAACATTAACCCTGAGGGTGTTTCGATGTTCGAACCGATCGGCGGTTCGGCCCCGAAATATACAGGGCAGAATATCATCAATCCACTGGCGGCGATCTGCGCGGGAGGGATGATGCTCGAATGCCTCGGCGAGAATACTGCTGGCAAGGTGATCGAGAGGGCGGCTATGGAGGTGACAGGCAAGCATTTGAAGAGCCTTGCCGCAGGCAAGATGGGATATTCCACGACAGAGGTCGGGGATCTTGCAGCCAAATATGTGACGGAAATAAAGGAGTAAGACCGTGCTGCGGAAAAAAGAAAAATATATTGTTGCCGTTGTGGGTGCAACAGGGGCCGTCGGCAATGAGATGATCGCGACACTTGAACAGCGCGAGTTTCCTGTTGGAAAACTGAGACTCTTTGCCTCGGAGCGTTCTGCGGATAAGACCCTTGAGTTCCGGCGTGAGAAGCTTCCTGTCGAGGTCATCAATGAAGATTCTTTCAAGGGTATCGACATCGCGCTTTTTTCAGCGGGAGCAGAGAGGTCCAGGATATGGGCGCCTATCGCCGCTCAGTCGGGATGTGTGGTTATCGATAATTCGAGCTATTGGAGGATGGACCCAGAGGTCCCGCTTGTCGTTCCTGAAGTCAATCCCCATGACCTCAACTGGCATAAGGGAATTATAGCCAATCCTAATTGTTCTACTATACAGATGGTGGTTGCCCTGAAGCCGATACATGATGCTGCAAAGATCAAGCGCGTAGTGGTAACAACATTCCAGGCCGTCTCGGGCACTGGCAAGAAAGCGATGGACGAGCTTATGCAGCAGACTTCAGACTTACTTAGCTTCAGAGGCGTTCAGTGCAACGTTTACCCACACCAAATCGCTTTCAACGTGTTGCCTCAGATCGACAAATTTCTTGACAATGGATATACGAAGGAAGAGATGAAAATGGTCAATGAGACGAGAAAGATCATGGGAGATAATTCGATCAGGGTCACGGCTACAACGGTACGTGTTCCTGTTTTTAGAGGCCATTCCGAAGCGCTGAATATCGAGACAGAGCGAAAAATTACGGCCAATGCTGTGAGGGAGTTACTATCCAGGGCTCCGGGTGTGATAGTCTTCGATGCGCCAGAAAAGAGCATTTATCCACTGCCGATCCACTGCGACGGCAAGGATGAGGTTTTTGTCGGAAGGATTCGCGAGGACGAGTCAACAGACAACGGAATCAATATGTGGATCGTATCCGATAACCTGAGAAAAGGGGCGGCATTGAATGCAGTCCAGATTGCAGAGTATTTGATAAAAGAGTAATAGGGTGTTTCACATCATTAATCTAGAACCTACGCACATGGAGGTGAGCGATGGCGGCTGACAAAAGATACTTTTTTACTTCGGAATCGGTAACGGAGGGTCATCCCGATAAGATTGCCGATCAGATATCGGATTCCATTCTCGACGCCATTCTGAGCAAAGACCCTTATTCGAGGGTTGCATGTGAGACACTGGTCACAACAGGTCTTGCCTTTGTGGCGGGTGAGATCACTACGACCACGTATGTTGACATCCCGATGATCGTACGCGAGACTATAAAGGATATCGGATATACCAGGGCGAAATACGGTTTTGATTATGAAACATGCGCAGTAATTACATCAATCCATGAACAATCGCCCGACATCAAGATGGGCGTTGATCCCGGAGGCGCTGGAGATCAGGGACTCATGTTCGGCTTTGCTTGCAACGAAACGCCCGAGCTCATGCCGATGTCAATTATGCTTGCTCACAAGCTTGCAAGGAGGCTTTCCGAGTGCAGGAAAGAGGACATCCTGAGTTATCTGAGGCCAGATGGGAAGACCCAGGTGACCATTGAATACGAGGATTACAAACCTATGCGGGTCGATACCATTGTCGTATCCTCTCAACACAGTCCCGACATCACACTTAAGGAGATGCGTGAAGACATCATCGAAAAGGTCATCAAGCCGGTAATTCCTCCGGAGTTGCTCGATGAAGAGCACATCACCTATCACATCAATCCCACCGGCAGGTTCGTGGTCGGAGGCCCGATGGGAGATACTGGACTGACCGGCAGGAAGATCATCGTCGATACTTACGGGGGCGTTGGTAGCCATGGGGGAGGCTGCTTCTCCGGCAAGGATGGAACGAAGGTCGACCGCTCAGGCTCGTATATGGGCCGATATATCGCCAAGAATCTCGTTGCTGCAGGCGTTGCCGAAAGGCTCGAAGTCCAGATTGCCTACGCCATAGGCGTCCCCGATCCTGTTTCGATATTCATCGATACTTTCGGTACCGGCAAGATATCCGATGAAAAAATTGTCTCACTGATAAGGGCACACTTCGCCCTTACCCCCAAAGCGATCATCGATGCCCTGGATCTCAGAAGGCCTATTTACAAGAAGACTGCAGCCTACGGACACTTCGGCAGGACCGAACCCGAGTTTACGTGGGAACGTACCGACAAGGCTGAAATTTTAAGGAAAGGAGCGGGACTATAAAAGTCCTGAAAATGGAGGATAAATGGCAAAGTATGACGTAAAGGATATCACTCTCGCCAAGAAGGGAAAGCTGCGCATCGAGTGGGCAGCCCAAGAAATGCCGGTGCTCAGGAGCATCACTGAGAGATTCGCCAAAGAAAAGCCTTTACAGGGAATTCGTGTGGTAGCATGCCTGCATGTCACTACTGAAACGGCTTCCCTCATGGAGACACTCAAGGCCGGTGGTGCACAAATAGCTCTTTGCGCATCGAATCCGCTCAGCACACAGGACGATGTTGCCGCCTCACTCGCCAAGAATTCCGGGATTTGTGTTTTTGCCATCAAGGGTGAAGACACAAATACATATTATCGTCATATCAAGGATGCCCTTTCCATAAAACCGCAGATCACTATGGATGATGGAGCCGACGTCGTGTCGACGATCCACAAGGATGAACAGGCCCTACTTAAGAATGTTATCGGCGGTACAGAAGAGACGACGACTGGCGTGATCCGGCTAAAGGCAATGGCTGCCGACGGTGCGCTGAAGTACCCGATCATCGCCGTCAATGACGCCTATACGAAACATCTTTTTGATAACCGCTACGGAACGGGCCAGAGCACCATGGACGGCATCATCAGGGCCACCAACCGGCTCATTGCAGGATCAGTTTTTGTAGTATGCGGCTACGGCTGGTGCGGCAGGGGAGTTGCAATGAGGGCCAAGGGACTCGGTGCACGAGTCATCGTTACTGAGGTCGATCCGCTTAAAGCACTTGAGGCCACCATGGACGGCTTTGAACTCATGCCCATCAGGGAGGCCGCGAAGATTGGAGATATCTTTGTCACCGCAACCGGCAACATTAACGTCATAGCGAAAGGCTGCTTCCCGCTGATGAAGGATGGGTCGATCGTGTCCAATACCGGTCATTTCAATGTCGAAATCGATATTGAAAGCCTCAAGTCAATGTCCAGGGGACAAAGGACTATCAGGGACTTCGTCGAGGAATTCACCCTGAAGAACGGCAAGCGTATTTACCTGCTGGGTGAAGGAAGGCTTATCAATCTTGCGGCAGCCGAAGGGCACCCCTCGGCAGTCATGGACATGAGCTTTGCCAACCAAGCACTGTGCTCGGAGTATATGGTGAAGACTGCTAAGAAGCTTCAAAATACAGTATATAGTGTTCCCGAAAATATCGATAAGGAGATAGCGCGACTGAAGCTGCAGGCGATGGCCCTTGATATCGACACCCTCACTCCGGAACAGAAGAAGTACCTGAAAAGCTGGGAGATGGGGACGTAACAGAATATTTTTTAAGAAATGAAAGGGGCCGTCATAGGCCCTTTTTTTCATTCATGATGCCCTTGTGTTTAGACTTCGCTGGGGAGTTCTGTCAGCTGTCTGTTCCCATGTCTAGTTCCGATTCCGCAGAGTAATATCATTCATAGCCGGATCCACAACAAAAATGAACGTTTCCAATCTTATTTCTCCGACTGCCCAAGGGGAACTATTGATACGGGCGAGTTCCTTGTCGATGATTTCGCGCCGCTCTGAGGTGAGGTAAAATCTATGTCCTTCGAGCCAAGGTAACGTCTTATGGTGATTGTTGCATCTTGAGTCTTCAATGAGGCGATTCGATTGTCAATTTCAGATTTGCGAGTTTACGGGCGAAGTCTCAGCAACAAGTTGACGTAGCTCCCCTTCCGACACAACGAGACACCTAGTTGGTGATCTTGCAAATGAGATGTACTGGCTTGCTGAGTTGTCGTGCACCCCGTGAGATGTTACCATTGTTCGTTGTCATGCTATCTAGTATTGCGCTAATTGCGTGGCGAATGCCTTTGGGATCGATAAGAAGGGTGCCATCTATGCCGCTATACAAGGTCGCGCGTGACGTCGAACGGGTTATCCCAAGAGACTGGGTATTACCACTACGTTTGTATATGATTGTCATAATTGTCCGCAATATATCACAAAAGTGTATTTAATGCATATTTTGGACTCGCATGGAAAGAGATACTATTTTATCAGGCACAAGCAGTCCAATGTTTAGCGGATAATGTCGCAGAGCATTCTGAATACATGAAATGCGGTGGTTAAAATATTAAGTATAGCGTGAAAGCCGCAGTGCGACCGACTCGCCCTTTCATAACCTTACGATCTATGACTCTTGGGGATTTCGAACGGGTATTTATATCCTTGAACATGCATGCAAATCATAGTCGATGACGCGAATGCGCGGACCTTTCTCAGATAAGTAAGCTCATACTCTATTATTTGTCTAGGATTTCTCTTACCTTTCTTAATAGATCTTTGGGTGATACCGGCTTAAATAATAAGTTTATATCTTCGTCATGCAGACTGTCTTTATTCAGCCTGTCAGCAGTGTAACCACTTAAAAAAATGCTTTTCATGTCCGGCTTAATTCTTCTGATCTCATTAAGAGCTTCTTTCCCGCTTTTTTGAGGCATCCCCATGTCAAGGAGAACCAGCTGAATTCTGTCTTTGTTCTCGATAAATTTATCTAACGCCTCTTGACCATCCCGAGCCAGTATTATTTCATACCCATGCTGTGTCAGGACGATTTTGGAGAGTTTTCGCAATCTATCATCATCCTCCGCCACGAGTATGACCTCTGTCCCGCCTACCGGAAGGTGTACAACAGGTCTTGCAGGGACTTCTGCATTTGACTGAGCTGACGGAAGATAAATTTGGAAAGTTGATCCTTCCCCAGGCTCGCTGTAAACAGTTATATAGCCTTCGTGCTGCTTTATTATGCCGTATACCATTGCAAGTCCGAGACCTGTTCCTTTTCCAAACTCTTTCGTTGTAAAAAAAGGTTCAAATATTTTTGCTAGAGTCTCTTTATTCATGCCAATGCCTGTGTCTGACACAGAAACAAGAACATAGGTGCCGGACTTTCCGTACCCATGTATTTTAATAAAAGTGTCGTCAAGTTCAACAAGTTGGCCACTTAATATCAGCCTTCCGCCCTTAGACATGGCATCTCTGGCATTGTTCACTAAATTCAACAAGACCTGCTCTATCTGACCTGCATCGGCCATACAGATTACTTTACTGCTTGACAACGTAATGATTACTTCTATATCCTCACCGATTATCCTGGGTACTAATTTTTTAAACCTTCCAAGAATGTCATTCACATCCAATGATTTGACATTCATCACCTGTTTGCGGCTGAATGCAAGAAGGCCGTGGGTGACTTCAGCTGCCCTGTCCGCCGATTCGAGTATCTCTACGACGTAGTCTCTAGCAGGATTATCAACGCTCACTTTGTCCATCAGCAGGTGGGCATAGCCTGATATCGCATAAATAATATTGTTAAAATCGTGAGCAATGCCACCGGCAAGCTGTCCCACTGCCTCCATCTTCTGGGCTTGTAAAAGTTGGGTCTGCAGGAGCTCTCTTTCTTCTTCAAGCCTTTTCCTGTCGGTTATATCACGGTTGCTAACCCTTCTTCCGCGGATTTCTCCACCACTGCCCATAACGCCCTGACATACGTGTCCTATCCACTTCTCCTTGCCTTCAGCATCGATTATCCTGAAGTCGATGGGGACGACTTCACCACACCCGGATATTGTATGGAGGTGGTCCATGAAAAGTTGCATATCGTCGGGATGAATGATTTTACGCAGCAACTCTTTATCCATCATAAAATCTACCGGATTGTATCCGGTGATTCGCTTGCATGATGGAGAAACATATAAGAAATTGCCGTTGTCGTCTATCCAATATTCCCAATTGTATGTATAGTCTATTACGCTGCGGTACCATTCCTCGGATCTTCTTAATGCCTCCTGCACTTCTCTTAATTGGGTAATGTCTTGGCTTATTGCGATTACGTTTCGTTCTCCGCCGAATTCCATGAGTTCAGCAGACCATAACATCGTTCGAATCTCATCGGTCTTCGTCCTGAACTTTACTTCCCTGTTGGTAACCATCTTCCCACTTTCCTGTAGTTTACTCAACATTTCGACCCTCTGCTCCGGTTCGACCCACATATTCAACTCTGTTGCCCTTTGCCCGATGATGTCTTCCCCTGTATACCCTCTATCGCGAAGGAAAGTGTCATTTACTTCTATGTAATGACCATCTGAAAGACTACTTATACTAAGACCGGCAGGTACGGAACGAAAGGCCTTGGAAAATTTTTCCTCCGACAGTCTCAAGGCCTTCTCGGTCAGTTTAGAATGCCGGTACAGATATGCCAGAACGATCGACGCTGTTAACGAAATCAGGAATATGAGAAAGCCCAGGAGAATCTCGCCCTTGTATTTGTGTAAAATAATCATCATTGTTGCCTTCTCAAAATCCTTATAGACACCCAATTTAAGTTCTTTTTTCAGTTCGTGGACTTCTTGATAATTGAGAGGATAGGACCACCCTTTGGAATCCGCTGCTCGTGCCGCCTCATTATCTACCTTCATATCGAGCAAGGTGATTGCTACGTTAGTCGCTAAGTTCTCAGGAGTCTTTTGCAACTTTGACAAGGGCCATCCAGGGTAGAGTCTTGTGCTGACGGGATAAGGGAAATCATTTTTATTTATATCCAACCCTTCAGGCATCAATATGCGAAAGTCATTCAGATTAATGCTGCCGTTTTGCAGGAGATCTGCAAATACGTCTGTGTTGGCCGTTCCAGCATCAGCCTTGCCGTCAACCACAGCTTGGATTGCTGATTCGTGATTACCGGAAAATTGTACGATCTCAAAGTCTCTATAGGGGTCTATTCCAGCTTTTTTAAATTCCCTTAATGCAACTTGCCACCCGCCCAGTGACGTTTGATTTACCGCTATGAATTTCTTGCCGATTAAATCTCGCAAAACATATATATTGGGATTGTCCGATCTGGTAAAAATGACCCCGCCAAAACACGGGTAGACTTTGGTATACTGACTTTTTAAGGTGGCTATGCGGGAAATGCTGTATTGCACTTCCAAGTCTACGTAAATAGAAGGGTTGGTGAGTAAAAAATCTACCTCTTCATTCTTGACGGCAGAGGAAATTTTATCAAATGATAAAGGAATGATTTTAAATATATACCCGGGTAATTTATTTGACAAATATTCTGCGGTTGGGTCCCACATCTGCCTGCATTTTTCATCGCCGCGATTGGCAAGCACTCCAATCTTGATTACATCGCAGCATCCGGTATTAATTATTAAGATCAGGAGCAGGGGAACAACACTCAAACTCACCGTAATATAATTGAGGTTTTCACGTATAACGGCCATAGAGACTCGAAGGTAATAAATCATATTCTCAGGTCATAGAAATTTGTCTCGATCACAGTACGAATAGGCGAAATTCCAATCGTTCTGCCTACCACAACCGGTGCTGTCACAGCAGGAGTGATATCGAGGTTAAGTTGAGTTGCATGGATTGAGAGCCTAAATGGGTCTGGGCTCACACTTTGAACTGACTCGCTACACTCTTCAGTTCCGTTGCAAGCCGGGCAAGATCCGATGAGGCTTGCGCGATCTGACCGGAACCGGCCGATATCTCCTTCTGTCCTTCAGCGTTGCTCTGGATGTCAGAGCTGATAGTCTCGGAGACAGTTGACATCTCCTCTGTGGCTGAAGCGATCTGTTGCACCATGGACTGAAGGTTGTTGGAACTGTTTACAATATTATTGAGTGAATCTCCGGCTTTCCGGCTGAACTCCATTCCACTCTCAACGCGCAAAGTGGCGTTGTCTAATGAGGTATTAGCATGGGCAACCTCAACCTGGATGGAGGATATCATCGTGCTGATTTGAGAGGTGGCCTGAGTGGTCTTTTCAGCGAGTTTCCTGACTTCATCGGCAACAACCGAGAAACCCCGGCCCTGCTCCCCTGCTCGAGCGGCTTCGATGGCTGCATTAAGGGCCAGCAGATTGGTCTGGTCGGCAATGTCGTTGATGACGCCCACTATATTGCCAATCTGTTTTGAGCTCTCGCTGAGGCGCTGCATGACCTGAGACGATTCGGCAACAGTCGTGGCGATGGCCTGCACCTCATCGACTGATCGATTGACAATGCTCGCGCCATCCTGGGCATGACTATAAGTTTGTGTGGATATCTGAGCGATGTTGGCTGTATTTTTTGCCACGTCAATAACGGTCTGGGACATTTGTTCAGTAGAGGTGGCAATCTGGTTCGAGCGGGCAGCCTGACCTTCCATGCCCCGCGATATCTCCTCTGCGCTGGCGCTGAGCTGCTCACTGCCAGAGGCCATATTCACTGAAGCATACTGGATCTTGCCTATCAAATCCCGTAGGCTTTTCACCATATTATCCATGGCACTCATCAGTGTGCCTATCTCATCATTACTCCTAATCGTCACCGACGCCGTCAGATCACCTGCTGCAAGTCTGTTGGCCACCCCAACCCCTTCTGACAGAGGCACGGTTATGCTCCGGATGATGAAGAGGGATCCCACTACTGACAGAACCGTAGCCGCAAGGATAAGCACAATCACCAGGATCTGTGTCTGCCTAGCTTTGTTTCCGGCATCTTTACCCGCTTCTTCCATAAGTTGGCTCTGATATTTGATGAGTTCTTCGGCTGACGCGAAATAAGCACTTTGTGTCTTCCGCAGGGTCGTCACTAGATAGAGACCCGCCTCTTTCCTCTTGCCTTCTTTGATAAGCTGCAACGTCTTTGTTAAATCGTCCTGATAAGCCGATCTCTTGCCTTTGAGGTCATTCAACAGTTGTTTGCCTTTGTCGCTGCTGATCGACTTCTCGAGTTTTTCGATATTTCCAGTTACGCCTTTGATCGCTTCAGGGATGCGGTCGAGTTCCCTTTGTCCCATGTGTGCATCTTCAAGGATAATGGCATTTCTGAGAGCCCGGGCAACAACATTGATATTATCGATGATATCATTTGCTTGGACGGTCTTCGGCCAGCGTTCGCTAACTATTCTGTCGATTTCCCCATTAATGGTACGGATAGCAAACAATGCAACAACGGAAAGCAGCACGGAAAGAAACATTATGGCACCAAAACCCACCAGCAACCGCGCCTTGATAGAGAGATTCTTCAACATATTCTCACCTCTGCAGAGTTTATATAGATAATGACGTCAAATCAGTCTCGCCTATCGGAGTTTGACGGACCGAATAAACTTCGCTCTAAATATCCGCACATATTGTCTCAACCAAGCCGTTGCATTATCAGGGTCTTCTGTCTTTAATTGTTCATAAAACTGATAGTATTGTCTATCATGGGAAATTAGAAGCAAAGATGGGGGGTTCCCCCCTATACTATATAGGGGATATCACCTATACAGTATAGGGGGGGGGGATTTTGAAGGCTATGAGAAATCTCTTGATACGATATGACAAGGAGGTGCAGCAGGCTTCCAGTTGCCTGAGTTTATTTAATAGTTGAACACTCATATTGTCGCCAGCGAATCGCCTGTCTTAGGAGTTCGGATGAATCCTTCAGAGTCAATTTGATCTTAATCTTCTCGCGGTACGTTTCTATTGTTTTAATGCTCAGGCCGAGTCGTTCCGCAATCTGTTTCGTACTCCAGCCATCACCAATCAGTTGAAAGACTTCCAGTTCGCGGGCGCTGAGATGATCGAGAGACAGAGCACATGGGGTCAGCTTTCCATGGAAAATTTTGCTCAGTAGCCTTCCAGACATCCTTTCACTTAAATAAATGTCGCCTTTCATTACTTTGCGGATCGCGGCGATGACTGTTTCAGCAGCCTCATGTTTCATGATATATCCCCCAGCTCCCGCCCTCAATGCTCGTTCCGCATAAACTTCCTCATCGTGTATAGATAGAACGAGCATTTTTACTTCCAGATTGGTGTCCCTTAAACTTTTAATGAGCTCGAGACCGTTACCTTCACCCAAGCTGAGATCGATAATGATGATATCAGGGATCTGCTCAGCTATGCCAATGACAGCCTTCTCGCTGTTCTCGGCTTCGCCACAGACTGTAAAGCCCGCCTCCTGATTGATGAGCTGCGCAAGGCCCATGCGTACAATGGGGTGATCATCAACCAGAAATATACGCGTTGTGCTTTTTGCTGTAAGTTCCTGATTCTCCGTCTTCATCATTGATCGATGCTCCCAGCCCCCCCATCGCTTTCTTTAAATGAACAGCTGATCACAGTACCCCCAGATGATCCACCATGTATATTCAGCAAAGCATTCATTATTCCAGCCCTATACATCATTATATCCAATCCCATACCCTTATCGAAGCTCAATTGCTTCGGGAGCCCCACCCCATCGTCGCTTATCGTGAGTGAGATTTTATCATCTGCCGCAGTCAGGGAAATCGATATTTTCTTTGCCCTACCGTGCCTGATTGCATTATTGATCGCTTCCTTGGCGATATAACAAAGCTGCATTGACTTATTGTTGTCTCTTATCCTTATCGTGTTGTCTACGTCCAAACTGCAGGATATTCCATACATGGTTTCGGCCTTTGTCGCTAGTGCCTTCAATCCCGAAATAATGTTTTCAGCTCCTGGTCCCACAGGGCAGAACCCTCGTGCCAGACTTCTCGTCTTGTTTATTGCCTCATTGATGAGGGTTAATACAGTCCCGGCATCGGTTGCCTCTTCAGACAATTTCAGTGTGAGTTTTTGAGCCAACACTTTGGACATAAAGGCGATCCCTGTGAGATGCTGTCCGAGATCATCGTGCAGATCACGCCCTAGTCGCTGTCGCTCAGTGATGCCGATCTGTTGAATCTTCTGCTCCAATTGTAGCTGTTCAGTAGTATCTATTACGCCGACTATCGCCCCGGCATATTTGCCGTTGCTGTCAATACGGGAAGAGGTGCTCACCGAAGTATTTAGTATCGTTCCATCCTTTCGCCGTAAGTCAAAACGGCGGCGCTCCTTTATGCCCCACTTGTGTCTCTGGAAATATCTCTCTGCTGTTTCCCAGCTGAATCGGTCAATGAAAGAGATGATGTTTTTCCCAAACATCTCTTCCACAGTATAGCCTAGCATCTCTGCCATACGTGAATTTACGAACACTGTACTCTCATCACTGTCGATCATCCAAACACCTTCGTGCAGACTTTCAACGAGTGCGCGATATTTTATTTCACTCTCAACTAGGGCGGCCTCTATCCGCTTACGTTCCGTGATGTCCTCGACGATCCAAATGCTGCCGGCTAAAGGATCCGAAGTATTAATTGCTTTGCCTCGCACCTTTCCCCAAAAAATAGTTCCATCGCTTCGCTTCAGCTCCAGTTCAGTACTGTATACACCACCCTGAGCGATTGTAGGATATGCCTCCTGCCCCAGTTTTTCATGGTCTCCACAAGATGCGAAAAACATTTGAGTGCTTTGGCCCTCCATGGCCGCAATGGGATAGCCGAAAATCTCTGATAGTTTCCGGTTTGCCCACATTTGCTTTCTGTCTTTCACCAAGGAAATGCCAACACTTGCGTTTTCCAGGATAACGCTTTGTTCAAGCATAATTGCGTTCAATCTGTTCTGCAGTTCCTTGTGTTCCGTGATGTCTCGTATTGCCGCTACATGAATCTTGTGTCCTTGGTATTCAAAATAACTGGCAGCTATTTCTACTGGAAATATGGTGCCATCTTTTTTACGGTGCCAGCGCAACGGAATTCTAGTTTGTAGCGTAGCTATCGCCTGCCTGGTTTTGTCCGGTTCTGCTGATACATCGGTATTTTTGAGAAGCAGGAATTCAAATTTACTGTATCCATAAAGTTTCAGTGCAGCCTCATTCGCGTCAATAATCTGTTCGGTCTCGCGATCCACCAGCAAAACAGCATCGGACTCGACTTCGAAGAGACGTCGATATCGTTCCTCACTGTCAATTAACATTTTCTCCGCCTGCTTGCGTCTGGTAATGTCCCGCGAGATAACGAACAGCCCACAAAGTTCCCTTTTTTCATCAAAGATCGGCCCCTTGGTAGAGAGAAAAGTACGGTCCATACCATCGATTGTGGTGATAAATTCCTCATAGGTAATAGCACAGCGTGCATCCATGACTTGACGATCATGTTCCATGACGCGCATGGCCTGTTCATCCTGAAATATTTTGGTGTCGTCCTTGCCGATTACTTCCTCAGCGGTTTTGCCTATCATGTGTCCCGCAGCAGAATTGAACAGTCGATAACGCCCATCCCGGTCTTTTATATAAATCACGTCTGTAGTGCCTTTTAGCGCGATATTTATGAGATTCAAGTCCACGCGCAGTTTCTCCTCTATATGTTTTGATTTCTCTAAATGCTGAATAATTAGTCGATAGAGGAGCGCGGACGTCACGATGAGAAAGAGTAATGTTTTTAAAACTGAACTGTTAACAAAGAAGGCGCTATCCAGTATGATGGAGTCAAATATATTATCGATAAAGTAGATCCATAGAACGGCAACTGTGGCATAAACTCCAACGACTTTGACCGCAGAAAGATGATCTTTCCTGTTAAGCTCATTTTTCATGCAGTCCTCCTTTGTCTCGCATCCCTCTCAAGGAAAGTTAAGCGGAAACAGATTTCATTGATTGGGATACTGTATTCTACTGGATTTTGAGGCAAGTCAAGGCCCTGTTAATGTCGCCTTGCAACCCCGAGCCAGATATCTCAAATGTCTGCTCCCCACAAAAAGACTCCTTTATCCATTATGCATGAAGGGCCATTTCGAGTGCCAGTCCATATGATATGACAAGCACTCATTCCTAAATATTTTGTCGATTGTAAACTTAAAAGCAGATTGGCCATAAGAGTTGCGCAGACAAAGCCGCGGAAAGGCCAAAGGACTTTGATTTGCTCTAAAGATCCAGTAACCGCTCTCACCATCACATTGCTATAAAGAACTTCAAAATACGGGCATCCCCTTCCCTAGTCAGACATCGGCCAACAGCAAAAACTTTGTGTTGCGTCGTCTCCAATTACGACCGTCTCTTAACACCAAAACATCTTACTAACGGGCTCATCAGGTTTTAGGCAAACATAACACCGTTTATCGTTCGTCTGTCGCACTAAAATTCTTCATTTTGAAGCCGTGATCTGCTGTCGAATCATATCTTCCCATCCATTTCCCCCTATCTAGGACTCTCATAGCCGAAGGACGCTACTTTGATGCCAGCATCAAGCTGCAGCCACTGGCAGTGTCCAGTCAGCATTAGCTGCAATCCCGCATGTAACCGGTCCGCGATGATATCCGGAAACCGTCGGTCGCTACGCTAAAGATACTTCTCAGCTTATCAGAGGGAGGAAGTAATTATAGCTCCAGAAGGCGTATAATAATCTGTGAAGATAGCATTGATTATTCCACTCAACAGTAACCGAGTCGAAAAGAGTTTTTACGACCACAACTTTATTTCGCGCTTCCTATTTTCTAAGAACTATTATACCTATTATTTAGCCATCCCCACCCTAGTTTCACTGACACCTTCACGGCATCAGATCAGAGTTTTTGATGAGAACATCGAACAGATAGATTATGACTGGGGAGCGGATATTGCCGGCATCAGCGTAAGGACGATGAGCGCAAACAGAGCATACTCGATATCGGGACAGTTTAGAGAAAGAGGGGTAAAGACCGTGTTGGGCGGCATTCATCCTTCAATGTGCACTGAAGAGGCCCTGCAATATTGCAATACTGTGGTTATCGGCGAGGCTGAATATGTGTGGCATGCCCTCTTGGAAGACGCGGAAAGGGGCGAGCTGAAGAGAATATATAAAGCAGAAGACCACTCAGACCTCACAAAAGCGCCTATTCCGGCATGGGACGCACTTTCCAGAGAAAAATATTTTGTCGACATCGTTCAGACGACAAAGGGATGCCCCTTTCACTGTGAATTTTGCTCCGTGCATGCTTTTGATGGAACACGCATCAGGAATAAAACGGTCGATCAGGTTGTATCTGAGATCCTGCATTTGCAGAGCAACCCTACCCGTTTCAAGAAGAAATCAATCTTTATTGCTGATGATAATATTATTGCTAACAGGAATTTCGCCCGGGAGCTTTTTAAGGCGCTGAAGCCTTATAATCTAAACTGGTCATGTCA
Organism: uncultured Nitrospiraceae bacterium; assembly: GCA_963727805.1. GTDB lineage: Bacteria > Nitrospirota > Thermodesulfovibrionia > Thermodesulfovibrionales > Dissulfurispiraceae > Fen-1308. The sequence goes on along the minus strand of CAVSHF010000005.1, from coordinate 837,173 downwards.
GGCTTCAATCAATATTGGGGAGGATGACGAAACGCTGACCTTGATGAAGGAGAGCGGTTGCGGCTCGATTTTTATAGGATTTGAGTCCGTTTCAAAAGAGAATCTTTCGCGCATGGATAAGGGTGTCAACCTGAGGCATGACTATGCTGCAGCGATTAAGAATATTCAGTCTCACGGAATTCTAGTCCACAGTTCCTTCATAGTCGGGTATGACTTCGAGACTAAGTCTAGTTTTGACGAACTGATTAATTTCATAGAAAATACGAATCTTTTGATGCCAGTCATAAATATTCTCACTCCATTCCCAGGCACCAAGCTCTTTAAACGTCTCGAAGAAGAAGGCAGGATCGTTCATAAGGACTGGAGCGGGTACGATACCAAACATGTAGTGTTCAAACCGGCATTATTAAGTCGGGAAGAGCTCCTTGAAGGTTACTGGAAAGTCGTTCGGAGTGTCTATTCCTTTGATGCAATTCTCAGAAAGCTCAATTATTACTGGGGTAGTAACTTCTGGAAGCATTCGAACATTATAGACCCCATAAAATTCAGGTACCGTCTTCTTTTTACCTTACGTCTGTGTACATTTCTGTTTTCTACGAATCTGAAACGATCGCATTTTATAATCAAGATTCTGCCAAAGGTATTATTTGACAAACGGGTAAGGGTTTCTACTATCCTGACTCTTATGAGTTATAATGACTATGCGAATAACTGAAGTGAAAGCTTGTGCTAAGTCTGCTTCAGAGATAGAATCGAAAGTTAATTGTATCGGACAAAAGGATCACAAATGCGCAACAAGATTATGAAGAACGGGATATTCTTCCTTCACCATATCTGTTTCTTCTTTTAAGAGCCGCAGTCCTTCGGGAACGTGCTTGAGGAAGTAGGTTTTGCCTTTTAATGTTGAAAGAAAACCATAGGCGCCAAGGGCCTGCATATGCCGCTGGAGCCTGCAATAAAGCAGTGATTCAGTAAACTCCTCTGTTTTAAACCATGACCCGGCCTTTTCAGTCATTCTGTCTTTATAATAAACGAGCAGCCTTCCTCTGAGATCATCTCTCAGGGGCGCGTATGGGTCCCAGAGAATTGAGGCGACATCATAGGCGGGAGGTGCCATCCGAGCCCCTTGATAATCAATGATGCGCGGGATGCCCCCTTTTGTCATCATGATATTCTGCGACTGGAAATCGCGATGGATGATTCTTTTGGTGAAGGCACCTGTTCTAAGCGCGAGCCGGTGAAATTCATCAGCAAGAGAGGAAGCATCGCCGATTTCTATGTTTTTAAGTCCCCTAACAAATCTTTCTGTAAAGTAGTCAGTTTCCCATCTTAGATAAGCATAATCGAAGATGCGGTCTGCAAGTGCAGGGCACTCAGATACGTGCTCCGAAGCTTCGCAATGGAGCTGGACAAGGATGTCTATGACACGCCGATATGCTTCTTCAATCGTCCTGTCGCAGCGAGGGCATTTAAGCCACGTATAAAGAGAAAGGTCTCCCAGATCTTCAAAATAGACAGATCTATTTTCTAAGTCTGCACCGAACATCTCGGGTACGGGTATGCTGTATTTTCTAAAAAAAGCTGTATATTCTATGTGGCGTGAAAAGTCAGGGTCTTCATGTCGGCATTGCATAAAAATCACGGTACCGCTCTCGTTTCGTGTCCTGAAATAGCTTCTGTCAGAGCCTCCGGTGCCAATGAGTGTTCCTTTGTCGGTCACCAGTAAGAATGCTGATTCATCGATAGGGATGACATAATCAGGCCCGACGATGCAGTTTGAATAGGTGGCCCCCTTCTCTACACAGCCGTTGGGAAGGACGATGCAGTTCTCCAATGAAGAGCCCTTGCCTAGAGTGCAGCCATTCTCTATCACAATATTGCCATCAAGGTGGACATCTTCACAGCCTAGAGTGGAGGGGGCGATATGGGCAGCTTCTCCGTCATTCCTCAGTGCGAGAATAACCGCAGAAACATAAGAGGAGGGACTGCCAATGTCGCTCCATGAGCATCCGGTGACATCGAAAGTGCCGATGCGATGACCGGACGCCGTAGCTTTCATCCATGCATCGATAATGCTGGATGCGTGCTTCGGAAGGAAACTGAGGAACTCTTCGGAGTAAGCTGCAATGCCGGTAAAGGCAACTGCGCGCTTATATCCATCACGCAGTACATTCGTCTTTACGACTCTTTTGAGCAACCCATCCCTGTCTATTACCACATTATTAAACTGCGGATAGTCGTGGACCGCAAGGGTCACGAGGTTTTTTTCACAATGGTGGTATTCTGCCAAAGCGAGTATATCGATATCGGAGATGATATCGCCGTTATGCACGATGAAATCGCTACCAGCCAGAAACGACTCCGCATTCTTCAGCGCCCCTCCGGTGTTGAGTATTGAGTTTTCAGGGAATAGGACAATCCGGGCATTAAAGGGCGATTTTTCGGTCCATTCTTGAATGGCCTCTTTCTTGTGGTGAAGGTTTATCCCGATTTTGTCGATCCTAATTTTGTCGGAGGGAAGGGCAATGATCTTCTCGATGATCGATTCGAGCAGGGGCTTCCCAAGGATGGGAAGAAGCGGCTTGGGGATATAATTAGTGATAGGTTGCAGACGTTCGCCGTACCCTGCGGCGAGGATAAAGCAATTAAAACTTTTACTCATAGATAAGGTATTTACTTCTGACCTTCTTCCCGAAAGAGGCGCATTCCGTGCTCCATCGCGCCTCCATTTGATCGAGTTCTTCTCCTTGTTCGAGAGAAGTTCTCAACCAGTCATTTCCTGCAAGGATGTCGATCGGCATCTTCTCAGCTTCATACTCATAAGGAGGCGATTTCCAGAGGGGCTGTCTGTGATGAAGATCATGGATGGCCTTGAGCACTGCTACGCCTGTTTTGAAGGACTTGAATCTCCTTCTATCGATAACATGGATTTGCGCGCCTCCGCAAATCCTGTCCACGTGCTTCTGGAAAGTAGGCTGGAAATAGAGAGGTCTGAACACGACACCGGGAAGCTTGAATTCGTCAAGCCTCGCGACTAGCCTATCAGGGTCGATGAAAGGTGCGCCGAAGATTTCGAATGGGCGTGTTGTACCGCGCCCTTCGCTTAGCACAGTCCCCTCGAGAAGGCACATCCCAGGATAAACAGTTGCTGTATCGAGGGTCGGCATGTTGGGAGAGGGCAATACCCATTGAAGTCCCGTTGCATCAAACCACTGGGACCGCATCCATCCTGTTACCGGAATAATGTGTAGATCAAGAGAAGGATAATATTCGTGTTTGATGTAGAGGGCGATTTCTGCTAAGGTCATTCCGTGGAGAATCGGAAGAGGGCGAAGTCCGACAAATGATGCGAAAGACGACGATAAAACGGTACCGTCAATAATTGATCCGCTCAGTGGATTAGGCCTATCGAGGATGACAACCGATTTGCCCATTTCGGCACACGCCTGCATACAGAGCTCCATGGTCCAGATAAACGTGTAATAACGGGCACCAACGTCCTGCAGGTCCACGACGACTGCGTCGATGTCTTTAAGCATGGCCGCACTCGGTTTTCTGGTTTCGCTGTAAAGACTGTATACAGGAAGGCCACTCCTCCGGTCCCGAAACCCTTTCCACTCGATCATGTTATCCTGCGTCTCTCCACGAATGCCGTGCTGCGGACCGAAGAATGCCATCACCTCGAACTTTGGCGACTGGAGAAAGAGGGATGATGCGTGTTCAAGCGTGCTATTTATCGAGGCGGGGTGGATGAGTAGGGCCACTTTTGAGCCGGCGAGTGTTCTGGGCCATCTTTTATCGAACCAGTCGAGTCCTGTTTTTATCACGCTTTCATCTCCTAAGGATTTCGGTAAATTTCCTTTTCAATTCCGACGGATGTTCCTGACCCACTAAATTCCTATCAGAGAAGTGACAGACAGGATAGTTTAACATGGCAGGCAGACAAATAAAGAATGACAAAGAAAATAGAAGATAGGCGGTTAAGGATTGCTAATAACCCGGGACAGCATCTCTATGAAGGCAGCGATGGTTTCCCTGTTTGTCTTTGATATCGAGGTGAATTCCATGCCGAGGAAAAGGGCATCGTCCAGGCTTCGGACATTACGGAGAATGCAGTCCGCCTCGATTCCTTTTTCGAGAATATTGAAGGTGAGATAAAAACGTGTGCCTGCTGGTGGGGCTACTTCTTCCCCATTATTGACCTTAACCCTGCATCCTGTCTCGCTGATATCGGCAATTTCGACGTCGTAGTTGTGAACATCCTGAGGATTGAGAAGTTTTGCCGCGATATTCAGCCTAAACCTCTTCGACTTCCGGAATGGTGTCTTGTCGATGTTAAGAGGATATTTAAAAAATATAAGAGGCGCAGGGAAGAATTGTACTGAGATGATAGATGTTTGAAAACCATAAGCATCATCACCTCGCAAAAACCGTATAATGCAGTTGTCTTCGACTTTGAGCTTCACCGGTTTTTCGTTAATGTAAGGCAGGTTTGTAAGCAGGAAAAGGTCCTTTTGCCAGCCGATCACGGAGATGTTGACGCGCCGATCGAGCTTCGGCACCTGTAACAGCAGAGGTAAGCTGTGATTGAATAATTCGTCGCTCATAAACCCGTTAAGTTTTCAATCAGAAATCTGCTTGAAGTTATCGCACGCCAACTTATTCCCCATGTCGCAGACCTTCCTGAAATCAGCTGCGGCCTTACGCGTATAGGCCACGCCCCTGTTAAAATAGGCGGACTCATAATTGGGTCTTAGCAGAATCGCCTTGTTGTAGTCATCGATGGCCTCTTCATATTGCTTATTATATGCGTAAGCGATGCCTCGATCAAGATAGACCTCTGCAAGGTTAGGGTTCAGGGATATGGCCTTTGTGTAGTCTTCAATAGCCTTCTCATGATGTCCTTTTTTGTAGTGGGCAAGACCTCGGTTATAATACACCTCGGTATAGTTAGGGTTCACTTCAAGGACCTTAGTAAAGTCGGCGACTGCCTCTGAGTATCGGCCCCTCTTGTAATAGGCGAGGCCACGGTTATAGTACGCGTCGGGGAAGTCCGATTTCATCGATAAAGCCTTTCCATAGTTCTGGATGGCCTCATCATATTGTTTCTCGTTGAAGTAAGCATTCCCTTTTTCGAGATATGCCTGCGCATCCATGGCGTCGGTCTTTGTATGCAAAAAGAGAGAGAACAGGCTGCATGCCAGCAGCACAACGATGTATCGATTGATCATGGCTTTACTCCATAAGCTATTTGATGTCTGTCAAATTATAGCATAGCCTTCAACGGAAATATTGAGGCGTCTATGGCGGGAGCGCGTGCGAATCGAACACACCCTGCCGGGTTGTAGCCGGCAACACCGGATTTGAAGTCCGGGAGGGACACCAGAACCCTATGCGCTCCCAAGTTTACATAATACTTGATTACATGTTGTCAGTGCAAACGTTCAGCCCCACCAATCATACTATCAGCGTTTCTAAATCTGGAAGTATGAATGCAAGAGGCGAGAGCCGGATGACGGCTTGAGCTTATGCCAACGGCAGAGTAAAATATGGATTGTCGGGCATGCTCTGCATGGCGGTGTGAACCCCGGTAAAGCGAAGCTGAATGAAGTGCAGAACGATAGTGTAAAATATAAAGCTTTTTAATCTACTATGTTCCCTATGCCGTCAAAACAGGAGGGGTAACAATGGTGAGTCTGATAGTAGTTTTGCTTGTAGTATTTCTAGTAGCTCTTTTTTCAGTCCAGAACGCATCCCCGGTCGCGATTTCGTTTCTCTTCTGGAGGTTCGAGGCCTCACTGGCGATAGTCATGTTTCTATCAGTACTTGCAGGAATGTTGGTAACAGTTATCATCTACTCGTCGCGGGCGGTCAAGAAGGCACTTTCAGCAAAGAAGGTGTCGGCTGAAATGGCGCCGAAGACGCCTGCTAAAGAGTGACCATTATTTTCGACATAGGGAGGCATCATGGACATAACGGTTCATAAACTGATTCTGCCGGTTTTCATAGCCGCCGCTGCGACTGTTGCCGCAGTTATCGCGAGGGGTATTGCCTTCGGCCTCTTGCGTAAGTGGGACCGAAGGGCTGAAACTCGGATCGGCGATATCATAACAGATTCTGTCCGTATCCCTTCGATATATTGGTGCACTGCGGTCGGCCTCTATGCGGGGATCATCATCTCCGAGCTGCCTGAGAAATATGTTTCTTATTTTAATGCGGGGCTCTATGTGTTAGTGATATTCTCCGTTACCATGGCTATCGCCAATCTTGCGGGGAAGATATTCAGGGACTACATCCAGAATTCTGACCTCCCTCTTCCGACAACAGGGCTCGCCTATGGCATGCTTAAGGGGACGATTTACATTATCGGGATTCTGATTATTCTGGCTTTGCTCGGCATCTCTATTACGCCATTAATAACCGCCCTTGGCGTGGGAGGCCTGGCGGTCGCCCTGGCACTTCAGGATACCCTCGCCAACCTGTTTGCTGGGATCCATATACTTGTTGAAAAATCGATTCGGGTAGGTGATTTCATAAGGCTCGAAACAGGACAAGAGGGTAGGGTGGAGGACATCACCTGGAGGACGACGAGGATAAAGATGTTGCCGAACAATATGGTGGTCATCCCGAATAACAAGCTTTCGCGGAGTGTCATCACCAACTATTCGCTGCCTGAAAAAAAGATGATGCTTACATTACCCGTGAGTGTCAGTTACGACTCCGATCCTAACCAAGTCGAAGCGATTCTCGTCGATGAGACAGAAAAAGCGAAAGGGAATGTGGACGGATTACTGGCAGATTGCGAAGTGACTGTCCGACTGGTCGGTTTTGGTGAGAGTTCTCTCGACTTCACCCTGGCTTGCCCGATTCAGGAATATTCGGTTCAGCAATCAGTCCAGCATGAGATGCGCAAGAGGATTGTCAAAAGGTTCCGGGAAGAGGGGATCGAAATCCCCTTCCCACATCGCACAGTTGATCTCAAGGGAGTTAAAAGGATTGAGTAATGCTTGCTAATAATGAGGCCGAACTGTTTTATCGTACACTTGCAAGGCCTTCCTCTTAAACGCCAGTAATCTTAGCGCTCTTGCCTGAGTTTCCTTCCCACGCATATCATTAAGAGGCATGTCATGGTCGTTCTCCTTTCTGCTTGTGAGTAACCTTGTTTTAAGCATTGCAAAGAATTGTGAATCGGTCGTAAAAGGATTAATGATTAATTTTCAAGATATACGTCCTGTTTGGCGTGGAATTGCATCTGTTAATTTTCGAGGAAATGGAGGATATTCAGAAAATGCTCAGTGTCGGAGAGGTCTTCCACGACAACATCAGCACCTGCCTCAACGAGGCTACCTGCTCCATAAGGGCCGGTCGCAACAGCGATGCACACAGCGTCATAAGGTCTTGCACACATGACATCGAGCGGCGTGTCGCCAATGACGATACAATCCGAAAAAGCGAAGTGCCTTCCGGAAACGGTGTTGAAACGGTGGATGGCAATCGGGAGAAGCTTGTTTCTGTCCTCATGATCACTGCCGAAAGCTCCTGTCAGAAAATATTCATTAAGGTCGAAAACACTGAGTTTTATCCGCGCTCCCTGCTCGAGGTTCCCTGTGAGAAGACCGAGTTGATAACGGTCGCCCCGGTTCTTTACCGCCTCGAGGGCATCTATGATTCCGGGCTTTAGGTGCTTGTCGCTGCTCTGTATCTCTCTCTCAAGGTGACGAATATAAGCATCGGTTATGCGAGGGACCAAGCCGTTAGCTGAACATAATCCATGTGCTGATAGACCTTCCTTCACGATCTGGAGGTCTGTCTTGCCTGCCATGCTGATTTCTCTAAAGGCGTTTTCAATCGAGAGTATTTCTTTAAAAGCGTGATCGAGAGAACGGACGCCGGCACCCCCTGAGTCTACGAGTGTGCCGTCAATATCGAAAAGGATAAGCTGCATTAATCTACAATAATGATTGTTTCGCCCCCTGTCAAGAGGAGGGCTGATGCCAGTCTGACATTCATATATATGGCGTTTGTATAATGAGGGTTAAGAGATAGTGGTATAATAGTGAAAATATTTATATGCTGAAAAAAAGGTTTATGAAGGAACGACTTCTCGAGAAAAAATATTCTTGAGGTTTGTCAGCGCCAAAGATCATGAAACGAGCCATTATTGTCTTCTTTCTTATTTTTCTGCCAATGAATGCATGGGGCTATGTTCCACAGGAGTATCCGGCCCTTTATACGCATCAGATTGGGCGTTTTTTTCTCCTTGTCGCTTTTGTTGCAGTTTTGAGTCTCATGGTAAAGAATCGCCTATACCTGCAGAAGGGCTGGCGCTATTCCTTCTATTCGGTGATCGTCTTCATCCTGTGGGATGTGCTCGTCTTTCTGGGTCGGTTCTCAGATCTCTGGATTATCGGTGAAACGGAGGGATGGAACTATTTTCAACGGATCGCAGTTATTGAGGGATGGGATTATTTTTTGTATGCATCGCGCATGGACCAGATTCTTCTCGATATCGCCATGCTCCTTTTTTATCTCGGGCTTAGGGAGCATAGGCGTGAGGAACACGAGGCGCCGGTCTCCCCAGCCTATATTCCGTTTCTTCCTATTCTCATTTCAGATATCGCCGGTACAGTTATCTTTATGGTTCTTGCCTCGCTGAGTCTTCTGGAGAGCAGCAGACTTTTTCGGAGGGACAAGGATAACGCCCTTTGGAGCTATATGATCTGGCTCTCAACATCGTATCTCATTTATTCGATATCCAGGTCCTTCGGGCATATAGTACAGCATGTCCTCATTTCTACGGAGCATAATGATATCTGGCTGTTTATCCAGCCTTACAGTGGAAGTCTTAACACTGTTGCCATTCTTGGTGTTGGATGCGTCAGCCTCTTCTTTATCCGAGCCTATCAAATCTATCTGAAAATGGCTGAGCAACGTCGAGAAATCCAGAGGATAAACTCAACACTTACGGAACTCAATGAGGATATCGGCACTCTCGTGGCGGAGAGGACTATGGCCCTTATGGGACTGACTGTAGCTGACAGAGTGCGTAATCCAGCCTTCTTTATGGGCGGCGCTTGCCGCCGTATGATCGAGAAGGGTCAGGTCACGGGTAAGGCCGAAGAGACAGTTCGGGACATGGCAGATGAGTGCAAGAAGCTCGAAGCCATCGTAGAACAATTCGAAGCATTCTTCAAGGCCAAGCGTGGCATGTTCAAATTCGAGGATCTGAAGGCCGTCATCAGTACAGTTGTAGATGCTATGGAATACGAAACGCGTGAACGGCGCGTTACGATACGAGTTTTATTGCCGGAGGGACAGCTTCCAATCAATATGCAGAAGAACCTCATTAAGGCTGCCTTCTTTCATGTTCTCAGAAATGCCCTCGAATCGACTCCACCGGGTGGCACTATTTCTGTGCTGGCGGAAAGGAAAAAAGAGCATATCCTTGTTACCGTGACAGATAACGGCAAGGGTATCCCATCTGATGTGGCCAAGCAAATATTCAACCCCTTGTTTAGCACCAAACAGTACGGCTTTGGCATGGGCCTGCCGCTTGTGCGCCAGATTGTCACCGAGCACCTCGGCGAGATCACCGTCGATAGTGAGCCTGGTAAAGGTACGACGGTACGTATCTATTTCCCGGTGCGTTGGGAAGAAAAGATTGTCTCCTCCTGAGCTGCTTGATCCCTGAAGAGACTACGCATTCGCTAGGCATTGATGATATAATGCAATGACAAATCATTTCCAAGTTGAGAGGAGCGTTTAATGACCGATCAGAATAATGAAGTCGACCACTTCGAACTCGGTAATATCGCCATGCAGGATAACCGTCTCGATGCCGCGATCGCGGAGTTTAAGGAAGCACTGAAGAACAACGCTGAGTTTGCGGAAGCCTACAATAATATGGGGCTTGCGCTTTTTAATCAGAGTCGCTTTGATGAGGCGATTGAGGAATTCAGGAATGCCCTGCACATCGAACAAAACTTTCCCCTTGCCCATGCCAATCTTGGCCTAGTGCTGCTGAACAAGGGACTCGTGGATGAGGCGATCGAGGAACTAACGAAGGCTGTCAATCTGAATCCCGAAATTGCAGAAGCCTACTATAATCTCGGCATAGCGTATAACAAAAAGGGCCTCGTTGATGAAACTATCAAGGCCTATGAAGGCTTCATGCAGCATGCTGGGGAAAATTATCGCAACTACGTCGAGGGTGTGCAGAAGATCGTATCTCAGCTCAAGGGACAGGCAAGTCCCCCAATATCGTCTCAGGCTTAATTAAAGCATTCTCTTCAGAAAAAATGTCTGGACCTTGTGCGCAGCCTCAACAATTGCGGACTTGTCAAGCGGCTTTCCTGCGCGGTTTTCGATGACATTGCTGATGCCTCTTATTTCGGTGGCGCGGACATTGTTTAGCAGGCATACGTGGGCGACTGCAGCGCCTTCCATGTTTTCGCAGAGAGCCCCGAACCTTGTCTCAATCTCCCTGCCTCGTTTCAATGTACCTGTGCATGCTGATACGGTGACAAAAACGCCTTTGTGTCGGTGACCTCTTAACTCCTCCGGCATATGGAGCGGAAACTCATTGAAGCAGTGGACGGTTCCAATGTCAACAAGGGGCAGCCCGATTGCGTTCATCGTCTCAAGCCCTGTTTCGAGCAGAAGACCCTCATCCCCGTAAATCTCTTTCTCACCAACGACGATGTCGCCGATTGTCAAGCCAGCCGAGGGGTAAGCCCCGGCTACGCCGATTACGCAGATAAACGTGGGGTGAAATCTTTCGAGCAGTAGAGTGGCGCCGTGGGCGGCATTGGTTTTTCCAATACCGCAGAGACAGATGACTAAGGGCCTGTCTTTCAGCAGCCCTTTATGAAATGGCTTGCCTTGAATGACGACTTCTTCCCTTTCCGCTATGCTGCGGATAAGAATTTCGGCCTCCACCAAGGTGGGGACCATGATCCCGTATGGCCTCAATGGTCGCTCTTTTCCTCTGGCTCCTTTTCTTCAAGCACGTACCGCACTCTGACCTCCATATCTTTCCTCAAAGAATTGTAAACGGAGCAATATTTCTCGTGAGAGAGTGAGATGGCCCGCTCTATTTTTTTGGCTTCGAGGTCTTTCCCGGCTATATTAAGTACCATCTCGATGGCTTTGTAGAACTGCGGCGGTGTCGGATTTCTCTCTCCCATGATATCGATCTTAAAAGTGGCGAGTTTCATTCGCATCTTTTGCAGGAACATGACGATGTCGATAGCCATGCAGCCGGCGAGAGCAAGGAGTAGAGCATCCGTCGGCTTGCATCCCCACTGGACATGGGCGTCGAAATCGATTTCATACCCCTCCTGCGTCCTGCCCACGAAGATAAGGTCCTTATCCCATGTCAGAGTTGCCTTATTAATGGGTAAGATTTTTTCCTTGTATCCTCCTAGCGACTCTTCCAGAGATTCCTTTTCCTTTTCGCTCATTGCGGACTCCTCCTTTCGGCTCCTATTTTTATATTTCTTTGGTCTTGATTGTATTCAATACCTTTTCCGTGAGTCAAGGGCATATCAATTTGGGATTGAAAACCTTTATAATTTTAATAAAAGTCTTTGAGAAGGGACAGCCGTTTGCGACATCCATATGCAGAAATCGTATTGTCTGAAATTATTCATTTGAGCTGTGTTCTGGTGTGAACGAGATCAGCTGCAAGATAACGAGTAGTTTTCTCGAGTACGTAAAACACACTAGACCCGAATTCCTTTCGCCGCTCCTTGCAGGCTTGCCCTACGACGAAGGATTTCTTTCCGATCCTAATAACTGGGTCCCATGGGATACTGAGCGTATCCTTGAAGAGAGACTGGTACGGCTCTTTGACGATGAGCGCATTATGTTTGAGATCGGCAGGAGCGTAATCTCCCTCAAATCTCTTGGCATGGTCAATATTGTTTTCAACATGTTCATGACGCCAGAACGTCTTATCAGGTATGCCCCGAAGATCGCGCGTTTTCTCACCAAGGATATTGTCAACATTGCTGTCATCGATGTGGGGACATGCCATGCAACCGTAGAGCTTAAAATCCGGGGTAAGCAGACGAGGGGGGCGTGTCTCTTCAATCAGGGACTCTTCAGTCTCACCTCAGAGTTGTTCGGTATGGGGCCGACATCGGTTATAGAAATGCAGTGTGTTGTACCCGTGGATCAGCTCGGAAAGCATAAGGGGAAATATTATTCCATAAACGATTCGGGAACGGTAGTCGAAACAGGAGCTGATAAAGGCGATTGGACGCCGCTGGGCAGAATTCCTGAATCGGGGGTGTTCACTCTCGGCAGGACAGGTTTCGGGGCACACAGCTGTATTTTTCGCCTGCAGTGGCAGGAGTCAAAAAGAAGATTGTTCAGCAGACTTCCAGGAAAGGAAAAGGTCCTGCAGGAGGCGCTAGCCCATCTTGAGGAGAACCACGCAAAACTCGAGGAAGCCTACGAGCGGATATATAAGTCGGAGGAGCAATACCGCAATTTGCTGGAGAGCGCATCAGACATGATCTGCTTTGTTGATACTGATGGGATCATTGTATTGATGAACAGAACAGGTTTGGAACTGACAGGATATTCTCATGAAGAGATCAGGGGCAAACACTTTCTTTGTTTTGTTGATGAGGCGTATCGAAAGGAAGCGGAGAAGATATTCAGCGAAAGCCTTCTAGGTACCGCAACGGTTTTTGAACTTGAGGTCATCAAAAAGGACTCGGGTCGCCTTCTTCTCTCAACCAACCAAACCACCATCAAGGAAGACGGCGAAGTAAAGGGTCTTATGGTTATCGCACGAGATATTACCGCCGAAAAGGAAATGGCGACACGTCTGCTCGAAGCTGAGCGTTTTGCCGCCAAGGGGATAGTTGCCGCAGAGATCGCGCATGAGATCAACAATTCCCTCGCCAATATCGAAACTGCCCTCTTTATTCTGGACAGGATAAAGATCGACCGCCAGTATCGGCATGATGTGCTCAAGGACGTCCATGAAGAGATCGACAGGATGTCGGGTATCGTGAAGGGGATCTTGGAGGTTTATCGAGCTGACAATGCCGTGCTCCAGTCGGTCGATATCAACACCGAAATCATGAAGATCATCTCCATAGCCAGGCGGCGGCTGAACGGAAAGGGTATCCTTGTTACCGCTAGTCTATCGCCCGGTCTGCCTTCTATCCCCTGCTATCCCGGACATATAAAGCAGGTCCTGCTGAATCTCATGAAGAATGCTGAGGAGTCGATGGAACTCTCCACCTCGAACACTATCGAGATCATAACAGGTGAGATGGGAGATTATATCAGAATCGACGTTGTCGATTCGGGCTGTGGTGTGCCGCCAGACAGGCTGCCCCTGATTGGTTCGCCGCTCTATACGTCAAAAGCAGAGGGTACGGGACTTGGCCTCTCCGTCAGCAGAGAGATAGTCAAGAAGTACGGCGGAGATATCTCAATCAGCAATGAAGAAGACAAGGGGACGAGAGTAACTGTCCTCTTGAAAAAGGAGTGATGGTGGCCAGTATACTTGTTGCCGAAGACGAAGATGTATTAAGAAGGAACCTCACGTTTATCCTCAATAGCTCGGGCTATTCCGCTACTCCTGTGAGAAGCAGCGTCGAGGCCATCGCTCTGCTCAAGAAGAGGCTTTATAATGTCGTGATTACTGATCTCCTTATGCCCGGTCAGGGAGGGGGAGAACTCATAAAATATGTCTCGGAGAATTGTCCTGATACGGCCATCATTGTCATTACAGCTTACCCGAGTGCCGACAGTGCGATCGATGCTGTAAAGAAAGGCGTTATCGACTATTTCACCAAACCTTTCAAGACAGAAGAGATCCTCAAGGCTGTCGCGAAGTCGCTGGAACGTCAAAAAGACATACCGATATTATGGGAAAAACTCATCGCCGTAGGCATCACAAAGCGTGAGGAAGATATGCTCAAGCTAATGGTTGAGGAAGGGATTACCGAAAACAGCGACATTGCCGAAAGACTACAGATCAAGCCCGCAACGGTCAAGCAGCACCTTGAAAACCTTTATGGGAAATTCGATGTCAACAGCAAGGCTTCTCTGATATCGTCGGTCTTTATGGCACTCAGAAAATAGCAGAAACGGCCTTTTCTCCTCCGAAAAGAGGATATCATTTGCCAGAAAAGTTCAGCCTATCCTCCAAACGGCGGTATTAATCCTGTCGTCTTTCCGCTAAGATTTGGTCATGAATATTGATATCAAGACAGAAGACGTGGACGTCAGGACTGTTTTGCAGGTAAAGAAAGTTATAAAGAAGTGGCCCGCCTATCGGAAATATGTCGAGGGGTTGCTGCCCAATCCCCTTAAATTCGAGAACCTGAGCGAACTCCCCATCATCGATAAAGATTTCATAGCGCAAGCCATCCATACTGTGCCGCTCCTGAAAGTCAGGAATATCGTACCGAGTTCAGGTTCCACCGGATGCGAGTTTTCTTTCGGCCTTTTTGGGATTGACGAGATGAGAAAGTCATCGGTGGCAATAGAGGCGTTCCTGAGAAAAAAATTTCAGACCGATACCAAAAAGACGCTTCTCCTCAACCTGCTGCCGGGAGCGATATCGCTGCATTCATCATCGGTTACTGTCGCATCGATAGGGGTAAGGACGGACACTGCGATATCTGCGATCGAATCCCTCGGCAGCAGCTTTGAGCAGATTATCCTGGCAGGCGAGCCGCTATTCATAAAGAAACTCATTGAATACGGCATCGAGCAGTCCATTGTATGGAAGTATTTACCACTCTCTATCGTCGCAGGAGGTGAATGGATCTCTGAATCATACCGCCGTTATATCGAAGGCATAATAGGTCAAAACCGGCTCTATTCGTCGATGGGAATGGCCGAACTCGGCCTGAATTATTTTTTCGAGACCGACGAGACGCTCCTCTTGAGAAAAATGCTTGTGAAAGACAGACGCCTGATGAAGGCCCTTTTCGGGGAGGCAGCATTCTGCCCGATGCTGTTTTCTTATGATGAGCGGTCGCTCGTTGTAGAGACGGTAAAAGAGATGGGGGAAACCTTCGATTCGATTCTTCTGACGACGATAGATTCCGATAGGGTCCTGCCACTGATCAGATATAAGAGTGGCGACAAAGGGAAGAAGTTATTGTGGCGTGACATCAATACAGTCTTGATCAGCCTCGGGTACAGGCCCGTGGATGACACCGGATTACCGGTGCTTGCGCAGTTTGGGAGGGGCAGGAACGTAGCTGGCATTTATCCTGAGAGAATTAAGGAGCTCCTTTTTTCTTCCGCTGAGATCGCATCGAGCACCACTGGCAATTTCTTTATCAGCAGAAATTGCGAAACGGTGTCGCTCGAAATCCAGTGTGCTGAGAGTATCACTCCGCACATTCATTTGCAGCGTCTTTTCAGCCAAGTCTTCAGCGGAATGCCTGTTTGCGTGAGTTTGCATCCTTTTGAAAGTTTCCCACATGCTCTCGATTTCGAAAGGAAGGTGCGATATGTCTGTGAAAGTAGCAGTTGCAGGGACAGAGGAAGAGAGGAGGTCCAGTTACCGGTTACGGTTTGAGACAATGTGCCGAGATCTCGGCTGGCTTCCTGCTCAGGATTACGCTGTCCCAGAAGAAAAAGACGAATATGATGCAGGCCAGAGCATTATTTTCCTGGCCTTTGACGATGACGACAATCCTGTGGGAACCACAAGGATTATAATGCCAGGGGGTATTCCGTTGCCGATAGAGAAGCATTTTGAGCTTTACCCGAAAGAACTGGTTGAGTCTGTTCATGGAAAGATTGTTCTTGGTGCGGAAGTATCGCGCTTTATCGTGCCTCAACATCAGAAGTACAAGAAGCATGAGATCACCCAGGCACTCTGCATGGCCTTGCTTGGTAAGCTACTGATCGCGGGAGCCAGTCATGCTTTCATCTCTGCTGATCACCGGTTTTTTAGGCTCCTGATAATGATGGGATTCAACTTTGTCCCGATAGGAGAGCCGAAAATGTATATGGGATCAAAGACCGTTCCGGCTATTACGAATCTCATTGTACTCGAAGACAGGCTCCGGAGCGAAAAGCCAGGACTCTATGCACTGCTGATGTCCGGCAGCGACAGGGTGCTTAATGTAGCTTGATTTGTATATCAACTACATACTCGACAAAGGATATTTTATGACTAAAAAAATATTGATTGTGGAAGACAATTCGAAAAATAGGGTTCTTGTCCGTCATATTCTCGGCGTTCACGGATATGAGACAATCGAAGCTTCCGACGGGATTGAAGGCGTGATCAAGGCAAAAGAACAGAAACCTGACCTTGTGCTTATGGACATACATTTGCCCGGCAAGGACGGCTTTGCAGTCCTTAGGGAGTTGAGAAGCGACCCTGAAACGGCGGGCATTTTCATTGTCGCACTAACTTCCTTCGCCATGAAAGGAGACAGGGAACAGATACTTGCATCGGGATTCGACGATTACATAGCGAAACCCTTTGATACAAGGAAGTTGCCTCAACTCCTGAAAGGCTTTTTGGGCGCTAAAGCACATGTTTAGTGTATATTGTGCACTATGCACGAGCAGATGAAGTGTCTCGATGATTATAGTATTTGGCGGAGAGGACTTGGGCTTGCCGAGGAAGTGCAGAAAATGATTGACAATCTGTCGGCCTGGGATTCCGACGATAGTTTAGGCTCTATGCGTAAAACAACTCTCTCTATCCCGGCTTATCTTGCCGAAGGGTTCATTATGGTATAGCAGGGACACGAAGGGGTTTTTATGGGGCGCTCAAGTCGCTTGAGGAGCTTCGGAAAAGCCGTACACTTATCGAGCAGCGTTGGCTCCTATGCGGGGATCGCATCCACAAGATTAAGAGCGACATAAGCGAACTCAATTAGGACGATCGGCGAGCTTCTTCTTCCCGTCTGAGAAGAACATCGAAGAGCGAGTGATTGATGAGTAAGTCCTGATTTTGTGAAAGGTACTGACAAGTTTGTTCGGAATGTAAAGTTGCTCAGGGGATAGGCTTGCCAGCCGACAAGCTGCCCCCCTCCCAAACGGCTTCCCCTGAGCGCCCTTTTTCTTTATGAGTTGACAGGAAGGATTTCCCCCATACTCCTTATCCCCAACGTTAGAGGGAATCCAATTATCCCCTCCATTAATTATAATTAGCTTGGTGAGTCACGCGTGTTCTGTATCATGCGCTTATGATTCGATCGCGATCTGTGGTAAACTGACAGAAAATTGGACTAAGGACTGGTGCAGTAATGCGAAGTATTTATACTGACTTCCTCGTTATCGGTAGTGGCGTTGCCGGGCTTAGGGCGGCGATTGAGCTTTCTCGCCACGGGCGTGTGCTCATCGTGACCAAAGACATCCCGACCGAAAGCTCTACAGAATATGCACAGGGCGGGGTGGCAGTTGCCCTGAGCGATGAGGACGAGGTCGGCATCCACTTTGAAGATACGATCAAGGCTGGCGCAGGACTCTGCAGGGAGGAGGCGGTGGCAGTCCTAGTTGAAGAAGGTCCGGCCAGGATCCTCGAACTCATCGAATGGGGTGCTGAGTTCGATAGGGAAGGCGCAAAACTTGCTTTCACGAGGGAGGCTGCCCACTCCCGGAGGAGAGTTGTTCACGCCGGAGGCGACTCGACCGGGAAAGAGATGGAGCGTGTCCTGATAAGCAAGGTTAAGTTCTTGAGCAGTGTGACGGCATCGCGCTTCAGCACCGCAGTGGACCTTGTTATCCAAGACGGTATGTGCAAAGGAGCTTCTATTCTCCGTGGAACTGATTTCATCACTGCGTATGCGAAGGCAACGGTGCTCGCCACCGGTGGGGCTGGTCAGATCTTTTCGAGGACGACTAATCCGAGTGTTGCTACGGGTGATGGCGTGGCACTTGCCTACAGGGCTGGAGCGGTCCTGCAAGACATGGAGTTTGTTCAGTTCCATCCAACAGCACTCTTTATTCCGACGGCCCCTCAGTTTCTCCTGAGTGAGGCGATGAGGGGAGAAGGCGCTCTGTTGAGAGATGCAAAAGGAGAGCTTTTCATGCAGCGCTATCATTCTGATGCAGAATTGGCGCCGCGAGATGTGGTTTCGAGGGCGATAATATCGCAGATCATCGAGACGAGGAGCAGTCACGTCTCACTCGATCTCACACACCTCGATGCGGAATTTGTGAAGAAACGATTTCCACGGATATATGAGACCTGCCTGAAATACGATCTTGATATCACTAAAGATCTGATTCCTGTTTCTCCGGCTGCGCATTATATGATGGGCGGCGTCAAGACTGACCTTGAAGGAATGTCTGGAATTGCCGGCCTCTTTGCCGCCGGAGAGGTGGCCTGCACTGGTGTGCATGGTGCCAACAGGCTCGCAAGCAACAGTCTTCTTGAGGGGCTTGTTTTCGGATACAGAGCGGGGATTGCTGCAGCACGCTATGGTGCATGTCTGCAGGCAGATCGGACATCAAACAAGATTGAAGCAGTGCGCGGCATAATACCGGATTCGCCGAATCTAGGCGAGATAAGGACCATTATACGAAGGACCATGTGGGAGTGTGTGGGGATTATACGGAGCAAGGAATCTCTCAGTACTGCTAAAAAAAGGCTTGAGGCATTCAAGGAAATACTCGATAAGGACTTCAGTACAAGAGCCGGGCTTGAGGTAAAGAATATGCTCACGGTAGCACTGATGATCACCGAAGCGGCAATCCACAGAAAAGGGAGTGTCGGAGGACATTACCGATCCGATTTTCCCCTGAAAGACGATCAATGGAAACATCATTCAAATATACGGAAATCTGGCGACAATATGGAGGTGACATGGGCATGAGGAAGGCGAAAATTGTTTGTACTTTAGGCCCCTCATCGAGCAGCCAGAAAATCATAGCCTCGCTGGTTCGAAGTGGCATGGATGTCGCCCGGTTGAACTTCTCACACGGAGATTTCAAATTTCATGAAAAGATGTTTCACGTGATCAGAAATGAGAGCGCACGGCAGAACAGGATGGTATCGGTTCTTCAAGACCTTCAGGGAATCAAGATCCGCGTTGGCGAAGTCGAAGGGGGGAGCGTTCATCTCAGGACAGGGGCCGAAGTCTCTCTCTATCCAGGGAGCGAAATCGGCACGGCGAAGAACCTTTACATCTCATACCCGGCCCTGATCAAGGATATGAATGAGGGTGAGAGCATTCTGATAGATGACGGCCTTATCAAGCTGACGGTGATGGAGAAAAGAAAAGACTCTCTGCTTGCCAAGGTTGTTGAAGGTGGTGTGCTGAAGTCCAGAAAGGGAGCGAACCTGCCGGCAACAAGGACCACGCTCGAGGCTTTTACGGAAAAGGACAGGCGGGACCTTCAGTTCGGTCTTCAGTTAGGGGTCGACTATGTCGCCGTCTCCTTTGTGAGAAGGGCCGATGATATCGTGCGTATTATTGATTGGGCCAACAGGAATAAGGTTCATTTGCCCCCGCTCATCGCAAAGATAGAGAAGCCCGAGGCCCTCGAAAAAATAGAGGAGATCATGGAAGTCACCGATGGGATTATGGTGGCAAGGGGAGACCTCGGGGTTGAGATGTCCACGGAGCAGGTGCCGGTTATTCAGAAGATGCTCATCGATCTTGCGAATATGAAAGGGAAGCTGGTCATCACGGCAACGCAGATGCTCGAATCCATGACCCATCATACACGTCCTACTAGGGCCGAGGCCTCGGATGTGGCCAATGCCATTCTCGACGGCACTGACGCCGTGATGCTCTCCGCGGAAACTGCTTCGGGGAAGTATCCTGTCGAAGCAGTCAGGATGATGGACCTGATTATCAGAAATACTGAGGCGAATTTTTCTGACAGAATAAAATCCCTATACAAGACAGGAAACAAGTTCCCCGAGTCGATCGCCGTCGGCGCCTGCATGGCGGCGCAGAGCATAGGGGCGAAGCTGATCGTCGTCTTCACCCATTCAGGATTCGCTGCTATACTTCTGTCCAAGCTGAGACCTGCTGTTCCAGTGGTAGCCTTTACGCCCACTGAGGAGACTTTGCACAGGATCCCTCTCTACTGGGGGACGATCGCAAAGCTGATAGGGCGGAAGGATATCATTCTGGAAGCCGACCTGATGAGTGAGATAGAAAGGTCACTTGTCGAAGAAGGTTTGATTAAGAAAGGGAATAGCATGGTTTTTGTCGCAAGCTCGCCTTTCCTGGGCAAACCCAACATTATCAGACTGCACAAGGTTACATAGTTAAATCTGATTACTCTTTAAAATTGTTAAAGATATCATCAAGCGAGCGGGCTGATATTTTGAAGATTTCAAGGATGTCGGGGTCGAAATGGTGGGGCATGGTCCTCCCGTCACCTTCCATAATGATCCTAAATGCATCATCATGCGGTAGTGGGCGTTTATACGGCCTGCTGCTTCTTAAGGCATCATATTGGTCACAGAGCATTACGATCCTGCCTTCGATCGGGGTTTTATCCTTTTTTAATCCTCTCGGATACCCGCTGCCATCCCATCTCTCATGATGATTCAACGCTATGGATGCCGCCATCTGGATAAACGGATACGATGATCCAGCAAGGATGCGTTCCCCTATTTGGCTGTGTGTTTGTATGATTTCAATCTCATAGTCGGAGAGTTCTCCTGGTTTCAGAAGGATCGTGTCAGGGATGCCTACCTTCCCGATATCGTGCAGGGGACTGGAGAAGGAAATTGCCTCTACAAAGTGAGGGGGTAAGGACAGGGCTTGCGCGATCACTTTGGAGTAACGCCCCATGCGTGAGTTGTGGAACCCTGTGCCCGTATCCCTAAATTCCGCGACTACCGTTAGACGGTCGATGAGCTCGGCGCTCATATTTTTGAGCATCGTAAGGGCTTCCCGTAGTTCACGCGTTCTCCTTTCGACCGTCTCTTCGAGGGTTTTCTTGTATTCTTCTTCTTTTTGGCTGAGCCGCCGGTACTTCACCGCCTTTTCGACGGAATGGATCAGCTGCTCAGACCGGTAAGGCTTGATGATGAAATCGAAAGCCCCTTTCTTGATCGCATCGACTGCGACATCAACTTCTGCATGGGCAGTCATGAGGATCACCGGGACATCAGGCTTAGCGAGGTAAATCTTTTCGAGGAGATCGATCCCTGTGAATACCGGCATTTTAATATCCGTCAGGACTGCATCGATGGCTCCATCCTGAAACCTGAGGAATGCCTCTTCAGCATTTCTACAGGCAATATAAGAATACCCGTATTCGTTAAGCAGCGAGGAAACATATTCGAGTACATAAGGATCGTCATCTACAATGAGGACTGTAGCTATTTTATGATGATCGGAGTTATTCGAGATTTCTTCCATTTCACGCCAAGATCGGGAATGAGATTTATGTTACGTAATATTGTAAGAGTTCACACATTACATTCCTGCCCGGCGTACATAAATAAACATGATATTATGCCATAAGTTTACCATTTGAACTCTGCAAAAATAAACTCTTCGTTATCTAATTTTAAATGTAGTGGTGAAGCTGTCGAAATTCAAGTTTGCATCGAGGTTTCCTATTGTGCATACCATCTCCACAGCGAAAACAGTGAGCTGTAAATATTGATTAAATAAGGGAATTCCTGTATATTAAATCACTATGGAGAAGAAAGGTAAAGGCCTTGATCTGGGGGGGATGAGGAAAGAGATCGATGACATCGATACGGCGATGCTCGCACTGCTCAATAAACGAGCCTCAATCGCTATCGAGATCGCCGGCATCAAGCGCAGGAAGAGCCTTAAATTCCATTCTCCGGAACGTGAGAGGGCGATTCTGGAACGCCTCACTGCCATGAACAAGGGGCCGTTTCCCAATGATGCCCTCCGGGTCATCTTCAGAGAGATTATTTCAGCTTCCCTTTCCCTTGAAGAACCACTTAAGGTCGCCTATTTCGGGCCTGAGGGCACTTTTACCCATCTTGCGTCGATACGTCATTTCGGCTCATTTGCAAGATATATCCCTGTAGAAAGCATCAAGGCTGTTTTTGATGCAGTCGAATACGGAGAGACCAATTACGGTCTCGTCCCTATCGAGAATTCAAGTGAGGGTGTGGTGAGTCATACGCTTGATATGTTCATGGATTATGACCTAAAAATATCCGCTGAAGTGATGCTCGAGGTTTCCCATAATCTTCTGTCCAAAAGTGGCGATAAGAGCAGAGTTAAAAAAATCTATTCCCATCCGCAGGCATTGGCGCAGTGCAGGGGATGGCTCGAAACCAACATGCCAGGGGTCCCCGTTCTCGCGTCGGTCAGCACGGCAAAGGCGGCCGAGATGGTTGCGAGCGACGAAGATGCGGCGGCCATTGCGAGTGAGCTTGCTGCAAAGCTCTACGACTTGAAGTTCATCAAGAGGCATATCGAGGACAAGAAAAATAACTTCACCCGATTTCTTGTGATCGCAAAGGAATCGCCCGCCAGAACGGGTTCGGACAAAACATCGATAATGTTTTCACTGAAGAACCGGCCCGGTGCTCTTTACGATGTGCTTTATCCTTTCAAAGAAACAAAGATCAATCTCTCCAAGATAGAATCGAGACCTTCGAAAAGGAGGGCTTGGGAATACATATTTTTTGTCGATATGGACGGCCATATCGAGGAAGGGAAGGTGAGAAGTGCCATAGAAAGGGTGAAAGAACACTGTCTTTATCTGACACATCTGGGTTCTTATCCCATCGACGAGAGATAGATTATAAAGAAGCCCCAAGGCAGTTTGGCAAAAGAGAGTCCACAAGGAGTGCGCCATGATTAAACCACTTGAATACGTCTCACAGATCAAACCGTACATGCCCGGCAAGCCCCTGAGGGAGGTTGAGAGGGAGCTAGGACTCAGGGAATGCATCAAGCTCGCTTCGAATGAAAATCCAGTTGGGCCATCTCCAAAGGCGGTGAAGGCCATTAAGGCTTTTATAAGAAAGAGTGGAGAACTCTGTCGTTATCCTGACGGAAGCGGATTTTATCTGAAAAACGCTTTATCCGAAAAGCTCTTCAACGACGGCACAAAAGTGCGTCCTGAAGAAATCATACTCGGTAACGGCTCGAACGAGCTCCTTGACATCGCGGTCCGTACCTTCGTCGGACCGGGCGACGAAGCAGTCATGGCATCGCCATCATTTGTCGTATATTCCATGTCGGTTCAATCCGTTGGTGGTGTGGCGCGGGAGACGAGGCTCAGGAATTACACGCATGATCTCTCGGCAATGGCTGATGCGATCACGCTAAAAACGAAGATGGTTTTTATCGCGAATCCGAATAATCCTACCGGAACCATAAACAAGAAAGATGAGTTTGATGCCTTCATGAAGCGTGTTCCCGACGGCGTTCTTGTCGTCATGGATGAGGCATATTATGAATATGTGCGCGATCCTGAATATACTGATACCCTCAGGTTTTTTGGCCAGGGCAGAGACATCCTGATCCTTAGGACCTTTTCGAAGGTGTACGGTCTTGCTTCACTTAGAATCGGATATGGTATTGCAAAGAAGGAAATCCTTGAAGAAATGAACAAGATCAGGGAGCCCTTCAATACCAATGTATTAGCGCAGGAAGCGGCCATGGCTGCCCTTGGAGATGAGGCCCATCTGAAACGAACGATAGAGATCAACGAAGAGGGCAAGCAGTTCCTCTATGGACAATTCGACGCGCTTAAAATAGAGTACATCCCGACGGAAGCCAATTTCATTTACATGGTCCTCGACAGGGAATCCAAGGAAGTATTCGATGCCCTTCTGAAGATGGGTATTATCGTGAGGCCCGTAGGACCCAAGGAGATCAGGGTCACCGTCGGCCTGCCTGAGGAGAACTGGCGTTTTATAGATGCCCTAAAGTCAGTCATTTAACGGAGGTTCTATGGATATCATCGTCATTCGGCCCGACACACCTGAAGAGAATGTCAGGCATATACTGAAGAAACTCGAGAGTAAGGGATTAAAAGCGAACGTTTCGCGCGGGACCGAAAGGACGATTATCGGTGTAATCGGCGATACATCCAAGGTGACCGAGGAAGAGGAAGATGCAATCCGGGCGATGACTGGCATCGAGAACGTACTGCGTATACTTAAACCTTATAAGCTGGCGAGCCGGGAATTCAAAAAAGATGCGACGGAAATCAATGTCGACGGCATCCTGATCGGTGGCACAAAGATCCAGGTGATGGCAGGTCCCTGCTCGGTTGAAAACAGGGTCAGCCTTCTGAACATTGCCGAAAAAGTGAAAGAAGCTGGTGCGACATTCCTGAGAGGTGGCGCCTTTAAACCGAGAACCTCTCCCTATTCCTTTCAGGGTCTTGGTGAAGAAGGGTTGCAATACCTTGTCGAGGCAAAGAAGAAGACCGGGCTCCGTGTCATCACGGAGCTTATGGATCCCCGTGATCTCGATATCATTGTTAAATACACGGACATCATCCAGATTGGAACGAGGAATATGCAAAATTTCAGGCTCCTCCTTGAGGTTGGCATGGTCGACAAGCCGGTCCTTCTCAAGCGGGGCTTATCGGCTACGATAAAGGAATGGCTCATGTCGGCGGAATACATCATGTCGAAGGGCAATCAGAGAGTGATGCTCTGCGAGCGTGGTATAAGGACTTTCGAAACGGCAACGAGGAACACTCTTGACCTGAGCGCCATTCCGGTCCTTAAACAGCTAACACATCTTCCGGTTGTGGTCGATCCGAGCCACGGCGTCGGCAAGTGGGACCTTGTGGCGCCAATGTCCAAGGCGGCCGTTGCCGCAGGTGCTGACGCGTTGATTATAGAGGTGCATACTAATCCTGAAGAGGCGCTTTCTGACGGTGAGCAGTCTCTCAAACCCGATATTTTCGCGCAATTAATGAAAGACCTGAAACCCGTGGCCCAGGCCGTGGGAAGAGACATATAAGGGACGAAGAGAGTCGAAATGATTTACGGCAAGAACGTATGTTTCACCAGAACGGCTATAATAGGAGTCGGGCTGATCGGTGCATCGGTTGCCCTCGCGTTGCACGAAACGGGGCTATCCAATTCAGTCATCGGCTGCGGTAGGAAAGAGGATAATCTCAGGCGGGCGAAAGAGCGTGGAATTATCGACGATTACCGAATGGATGCCGCTGCTGCGGTTGACGGTGCTGATCTCATAGTCCTCGCTACGCCGGTAGGTATGTTAAGCACCATTGCTGCCGGGATGCGTACGGCGCTAAAAAAAGACGCCCTCGTTACAGACGTGGGAAGCGTGAAAGGTGCCCTTGTTCCCGAACTAGAAACCCTCATGCCCGATAGGGTTCATTACATAGGTTCCCACCCTATCGCGGGCAGTGATAAATCAGGAATCGATGATGCACGGGGCAACCTGTTCAGCGGGGCACGATGCATCGTCACGCCGACGCAACGCTCAAACGTAGACGCCATTGATAAAGTGATTGCTCTCTGGGAAACGGTAGGCGGTCTTGTCGAATGCATGGACCCACTCAGGCATGACGAGATTTTCGCTCTTATCAGCCATCTGCCCCACATCATCGCTTATGCGATAGTAAACGCCGTCGAGAGCCTCGATCCCGGATGCGTCGAGTACAGCGGCGGCGGCTTCAGGGACACTACGAGGATCGCTGCAAGTTCTCCCGAATTATGGAGGGACATCGCGACGATGAACAGGCATAATCTGATTAAGGTGCTCGATAGCTTTAAGGAAAATCTGCACCGTATTGAACGCTGCCTTGAGGAGAATGACGGGGAAGGGATCGAAAAGGAATTCCTCAGGGCGCAGCAATTGAGAATGAGCATCGAGACATAACACGTGAAAAAAGTTGAAATGACAAGATCAAGGGGACTGAGGGGTGAGGTCATTCCGCCACCCGACAAGTCGATTTCCCATAGAGCTATTATGTTTGCCTCCATGGCCGAGGGAAAGAGCGTAGTCAGGAATTTCCTTGGGGCCGAAGACCCGCTTAGTACCATAAAGGCTATGCGCATGCTCGGCATTCCGATCCATGCCGAAGAAACGGGTGAAGTGACAATTGAAGGGAAGGGGCTTCAAGGCTTCATCGAACCCTTTGATGTCATCGATTGCGGCAACTCGGGGACCACCATACGACTCATATCGGGTATGTTATCAGGAAATCCGTTTTTCTCTATTCTCACCGGAGACGATTCTCTGAAGCAGAGACCTATGGCCAGAGTGATCAAT
Organism: uncultured Nitrospiraceae bacterium; assembly: GCA_963727805.1. GTDB lineage: Bacteria > Nitrospirota > Thermodesulfovibrionia > Thermodesulfovibrionales > Dissulfurispiraceae > Fen-1308. Next base: position 810,999 of record CAVSHF010000005.1, on the reverse strand, counting down.
CCCCTTAAACAGATGGGAGCACTGATCGCAGCGAGGAATGCAGACCGCTATCCTCCGCTGGCGATCAAAGGAACGGCACTGAAGTCCATCGATTATGCAATGCCCATGGCATCCGCTCAGGTGAAGTCTTGCCTGATTTTGGCGGGACTGTATGCCGATGGGACTACGACTATTACCGAACCCCAAAAATCACGGGACCACACCGAGAGAATGCTTGCGGCAATGGGAGCGGACCTGCAAGTGCAGGGACTATCAGTCTCTATAAAAGGTGGCTCAAGACTCCATGCGGCTGATGTAACCGTGCCAGCCGATTTTTCATCAGCAGCTTTTTTTATAGCGGGCGCACTCGTGGTGCCCAACTCTCAAGTCATGATCAAGGACGTTGGTATGAACCCCACGAGAACCGGTCTCCTGAAGCTGCTCGGGGACATGGGGGCAGATGTGAGGCTGGAAAATGCGAGAGAGATATCGGGGGAGCCGGTTGCCGATGTGGTCTGTTCCACGACCAAGAGGCTGAAAGCCGTGAAGATAGGAAGCGAAATAGTGCCTTCTCTTATCGATGAATTCCCCATACTCTGTATCCTGGCGACGCAGGCCGAGGGAGTCACTGAAATTAGGGGTGCTCAGGAGTTGAGAGTCAAGGAATCTGACAGAATCAAGGCGATGGCCACAGAGCTTTCCAAGCTCGGCGTCGAAGTCCGGGAGTATCCTGACGGAATAGATATTAGAGGTACAAGCGAATTAAGGGGCGGCATTGTCGATAGTTATGGCGACCACAGGATCGCGATGTCGTTTTCGATTGCAGCGCTGATTGCTACCCAAAAAATTACGATCAATGACGCTTCGTGTGTAGACATCTCCTTCCCGGGCTTTTACGCACAATTACAGGACCTGGAGGTATAGATTGGCAAAGGTTATCGCCATAGACGGCCCATCGGGGGCCGGAAAGAGTTCTGTTTCCAGGCTGGTAGCGCAGCGGCTTGGATTTCAGTATCTTGATACAGGGGCCTTTTATCGGGCGCTGGCCTTCCATTTGACCAGGAAGGGGGCGAGCCCCGAAAGTCCAGATGAACAAATCATTGATGCTGTAAGAGATGCGGAGATAAGTCTCGATGGTGAGAAGGTATTTCTAAATGGCGAGGATATCTCGGATGTGATTAGGACGCCTGAGGCCGGACATTTCGCTTCGGTCTTTTCTGCCAGGAAGAGCGTAAGGGACCATCTCTTGATGATTCAGAAAGCCGCAGGCCGGAACTGCGATATTGTTGCCGAGGGCAGGGACATGACCACGATAGTGTTCCCAGAAGCTCAGGTTAAGATATATCTTGACGCTTCTGAAGAGGGCCGTGCAGAAAGGCGCTATCTCCAGCTCAAGGAAAAGGGGCTCCCGATCACGATGGAGGAAGCCTTGCGGGATGTCAGAGACAGGGATTTCAGGGACAAGAACCGTGACATCGCTCCACTAAGAAAGGCTGAAGACGCCATCTATATCGATACCAGTGATATGTCACTCAATGCAGTTATTGATGTTATTTTAAAAAAGGCGCAGTGATATATCCTTGAAATATAAATGCATTATTCTGTATCTTATAGGTTAGTCCACCACAACAAGTCTCATGTAATGGTTATTTTTGGAGGTGTTTTTTGGCGGGCAGCATAAACGTAATCACGGCGAAACGGGCTGGCTTCTGTTTCGGAGTGAAAAGGGCAGTAGACATGGCCTTTGCTGTGGCGAGGCAGGGCGAACGGGTGTATACGCTGGGGCCTATAATACATAATCCCCAGGTCATCGAGAAACTCAAATCAGAGGGGGTACAACCCATCGAGTCGATTGACAGTCGCAAGATTAAGACCCTTATCGTCAGGACCCATGGCGTTTCGAAAGAGATATCCGAGAAGCTCAATAAGAAGAAATACGAAGTCATTGACGCAACCTGTCCCTTTGTTAAAAAGGCCCAGAATTATGCGAGACTTCTCAGAGCAGAAGACTACCAGGTAGTTATCATCGGTGATAAAGAGCATCCCGAAGTGAAGGGGTTGATGAGCTATGCAGGACCGGATGCGGTCGTGGTCAATAAGGATGATTCTCCTCCAAATCTTAAGAGCAGAGTAGGCGTTGTGGTCCAGACAACCCAGCCGGTGAGCGTCCTTAAAGACTTTCTTAGCGATTCTGTGGACCGTGTAAAGGAGCTTAAGGTTTTTAACACTATATGCAATTCGACGGCATTGAGGCTGAAAGAGACAAAAAGCATTGCTGAAAAGGTGGATGTGGTTATCGTTGTCGGAGGTAAGAACAGCGCCAATACAACTCAACTTGCTAATTTCTGTATATCCATGTCCGTCCCGACATACCACATTGAAACGGCCTCAGAGATTAAGGTGGGTTGGTTTGCAAATGTCGACAAAGTCGGCATCACCGCGGGCGCCTCGACACCCGACTGGATCATAGAGGAAGTGGCGGATAGAATTAGACATATAGGAGGAAGGTGATAGTATGAACATGCAGAACGAAGAGGAAAGAGAACTTGAACAAATGTATGCTGATACCCTTCAGCGAATTCACAGTGGAGAAGTAGTAAAGGGGAGGGTCATCGCAGTGAAACCTGACGGCATCGTTGTCGATATCGGGTATAAATCGGAGGGGACCATTCCGGCGACGGAATTTAGTAGTGACGAAATTAAGAACATGAAGGCTGACGATGAACTCTTTGTCTTCATCGAACGAATCAATGACCAAGAAGGTGTTGTCTATCTTTCAAGGGAGCGGGCATCCAAGATAAAGGCATGGGAGTCCTTGACATCCGCCCTCGAGGGCAATACTAAGGTGGAAGGAAAGGTGATCGAGAAGACAAAAGGAGGTCTGATTGTCAATGTTGTAGGCATCAAAGCGTTCCTTCCGGGTTCGCAGATCGATGTGAAACCAGTAAAGAACCTCGATGCTTATGTTGGACAGACTATCCCGCTTAGGATATTGAAGATGAGCCCTGCAAGAGGGTATGGTGCTGGCCAGGGGGCGTCGGCGGGCATGACTCTTATTGTTTCGCGACGGTCCATCATCGAAGAAGAGACAAAGACATTGCGAGAGGAGACCCTCAAGTTTCTTAAGGAAGGAGCACTACTGCAGGGAACGGTCAAAAACATAACGGATTATGGTGTTTTTGTAGATCTTGGCGGTATTGACGGGCTCCTCCATATTTCCGATATATCATGGGGAAGAGTCAACCATCCTTCGGAATTTTTTTCCGTGGGAGACGAAAAGGAATTTCTCGTCCTCAAGTTCGACGAAGCAACACAAAAAGTCACTCTTGGATACAAGCAGAAGAAGCCGAACCCCTGGCTTTCAGTAGATGAGAGATATCAATCGGGAATGAACATCACCGGGAAAGTGGTGAACGTTACTGACTATGGGGTGTTTGTTGAGGTCGAGGAAGGGCTCGAAGGTCTCATTCATATATCAGAGCTCGATTGGTCACCCCGACAGAAACATCCTTCCAAGTATGTTTCTGTCGGAGATATGATTGAGTCGAAAGTCATCAATGTGAATAAGGACGAAAAGAGGCTTTCCCTGAGCCTGAAGCAGCTCAAACCAAAACCATGGGAACTGATTGCAGACCATTATCAGGTGGGACAGACGATTACGGGCAAGATCAAGACCATTACCGATTTTGGGGCCTTTGTGCGGTTGCCTGAAGGAGTGGACGGCCTGATCCATATCGCTGACCTTTCATGGACGAAGCATATCAAGCATCCGTCGGAGGTCTTGAAGAAAGGGCAAAAGATCGATGCAGTTGTTCTCAATCTTGATGCTGAACGCGAGAGGATGGCCCTCGGGATCAAGCAACTCACTCACGATCCATGGGAGACCGAGATTCCCGCGAAATTCAGGCTTGGCGAAGAGTTCAGGGGGAAGGTCCTGAGGAAAAGCGACTTCGGCATTTTTGTGGAACTTGAAAACAGCGTAGAAGGTCTGATTTATACATCCGAGGTCGATACAACAAGAGAGATCAATGAAGGTGACGACTTATGGGTCAGGATTATAAAATTGAATGTGGAAGAGCGCAAGATTGGACTCAGCATGAAAAACGTGAGGGCTCATGAAAGTCAATAAAGTATTGCTTTATTCACTCCTGTTTATACTATTTCTGATCCTTATAAGCCTCATCTATACGGCAATTAACTGGGGTGCAAGGGAGAAAGTTGCACTCGTTCGTGTCGAAGGGCCGATCATCGAGGCAAAGTCGGTGGTGGACGAGATCAAGGGGTATGTGAAGGACTCATCTATTAGAGCGATCGTGCTTCGGATCGACAGTCCGGGCGGAGGTGTTGTCCCGTCCCAAGAGATTTATGAACAGGTAAAAAAGGCCAAGATGGTTAAAAAGGTTGTCGTGTCAATGGGATCGGTCGCCGCATCGGGTGGTTACTATATATCGGCGCCAGCTGACCGTATCATCGCAAATCAGGGCACCATCACCGGGTCCATCGGCGTCATTATGGTGGTACCGAATCTGAAGGGGCTCCTCGATAAGGTCGGGATAAAGACCGAGGTTGTCAAGAGCGGTAAGAACAAGGATCTTGCTTCAGTTTTTAGGGGCATAGGCCCGGAGGAGCGCACGATTATCCAGGGTGTTATGGATGATGTTCATGAGCAATTCATTGAGGCTGTTTCAGAAGGGCGGAAGATGCCCATCGAAAAGACCCGCGCGATAGCTGATGGAAGGATATTTTCCGGCCGTCAGGCCATCAATGTTGGCCTTGTCGATGAGGTGGGCGATCTTGAATATGCCGTCAAGTATGCTGCAAAACTTGCAGGCATCGAAGGAGAGCCCGAAGTTGTCTCGAAAGCCGAAAAGGGCGTTCTGTCGAGGCTGCTCGAAGGAAAGGTGCCTGAAGAACTTTCCCGGGTGTTGCCCGATATCAGTCTGAAGTACATGTATTATATGTACATGCCCTGAGAAAAACATCAATCAGTAGTAAAGACAGTAAATAATGACTCAAAATATAAGTGATTACGACATGCATCCTATTTTAAGCTCACTTGGAGGGAGAGAATGACAAAATCGGTGCTCATCGAAAAGGTTACTGAAAAGGTCGAAGGGCTGACAAAGAAACAGGTTGAAGCGATCATCAACACAGTCTTCGACGGTATGAAAGAAGCGCTTGCCCGTGGCGAAAAGATAGAGATTAGGGGTTTCGGCAACTTCCGGCTGAAACAGAGAGAAGGCAAGGTGGCGAGAAACCCCAAGACCGGAGAAAAAGTCCAGGTGCCGGCCAAGAAGGCCCTCCACTTTAAAATCGGCAAGCCCTTCCATAACGCCCTCAACCGCGGAGAATAGGGCTTAAGGAGGCGGCATGGACCGCTTTTCCCTGCCTAATTGCTAGCATTTATGACACGGAGAAAGTTTCTTAAGGGCATAATCAAATCTTTCTTCGTGCTTCTCTCAACTGGGGTCTTCACCGCTGTATGGTACATTTATCCATCTAAGGTGAATAAACGGCTTCTCCAGTTCGTCTATGTTCTTGATGTGGATGATCTGCCCAAGAGAGGGGTCCGCAAGGTGGAGTTCAAATATACGGTTGCTGAGAGTGAAATACTGAACAGGGCCTTTCTTTCTGTTAACGAAAAAGGGCTTATTGCATTTTCTCCTGTTTGTACGCACCTCGGTTGTTATGTCAACTGGGACAATAACAGAAAGGAATTCCTCTGCCCGTGCCACGGCGGCAGGTATAACAGCGAAGGTCAGGTGATTGCAGGCCCACCGCCAAAGTCGCTCGCCATGTTGCCCTACAAGATCGAGGCGGGCAAAATTTATTTGGGTATCACAGTCTGATGGGCAAAGTCTTTGACTGGCTTGATTTCCGTTTTGGGATTAAGCGGCCTCATGGCAGGTTCCTCGAACGCCGTATACCGTCAAATATCGGCTATACCTACTGTTTTGGCGGCTTGGCCTTTACCTTCTTTCTCACGCTTGCTTTTTCAGGCTTTCTCCTGTCGCTATACTATGTCCCCTCCGAGAAGGAGGCCTATCACAGCATCGTCATGATTACGAACGAAGTGACCCTGGGCTGGATCATAAGGGGCTTACACAAATGGTCTGCCTCTCTCTTTATTATTTCGATTATGCTTCATACGGTGCGGGTGTTTTTGTCAAAGGCGTACAGGCCTCCGCGCGATCTGAACTGGATGGTCGGCGTCATGACCTTTGTTCTGGCGATGTTCTCGGGCTTCACAGGATATCTGCTGCCGTGGGACCAGAAGGCCTACTGGGCAACTGAGGTGGGGACTTCGATGGCGCAGAACGTTCCTTTCATCGGTGACTACATCGTATATGCCTTCAGAGGAGGCCTCGAAGTGAGCGGGGCAACTCTCGTAAGGTTTTACAGTCTACATATACTCCATCTACCTCTGTCAATTTCAATTCTCCTCTGGGCACACTTTCACATGGTCAAGAGACAGGGGATTTCAAAAGGATTGTAGCGGGACAATATAATGGCGGAACAGAAGGGAAAAAACGATAAGAGATTCTATCCCGACTACCTCTCGGAGATCGTCACAACTATCGTCATCTGTTTTGAGATCCTGGTGATCCTTGCTCTGCTTTTCCCCCCCGCGATCGGTCGACAGATCGATTTTCTGAAACCCTTCCAGCCGAGGCCTGAATGGTATTTTCTCTGGCTCTTTGAACTCGTTGGCTACTTTCCCGGGAAAACCGCAATCATAGGCACGGTGCTGGTACCCATGAGTTATGTAGTGCTTCTGCTACTAATCCCCTCAATCGACAAGGGCAAAAACGGTCGATTAAAGGCAACGCTTGTTGGAATATCGCTGCTTCTTATGTTCATCATATTTACCGTTCTGAGCATCATATAATTGACGAGCGCGGCTAGTGGGGGAGGGGTAGGATAAAATACTTGTGTCCGCTATTGATTTTATTGCGATTATATTGTAGATTAAACACACATGGGTGACTATGTAACAGTTAAAAGACGCACCTTTGTAATAGACTTCACGCCGATAAAGATGGACTACCTTGTTGTGGGGACCGAGCTCCCCTGCGATGTTTATACCAAGGATAAAAGCACTTTCAAGCTATCTTTTCCAAAGGGTCATAAGTATAACCATATAGACAGAGGTGCTCTGCAGGGCAAGGGTATTTCTGAAGTATACGTGGACTACGAAGTTATGGATGAAGTGAATAAATATAAGAAGAAAAATCAGGAATCAGCCGCCCCCCTCAGCCCTGAAAAAAAGTTCGAGAAATACACTGCCGACAAAGAGAAGGTCTATTATACCGGCAGAAAACTGCTTATTGTCGGAGAAAAAATAAAATTTAGCCTCTTCGTTATTAGAAATCTGGAAATGCAGGATCTGCTGAAAGCTGATGAAGCTAACCCTGCGGAACTAAAGGACGAGCACATCGATAACGCTCATATTGTCGGAGATATCGTGATAAAGAAATCGGACATTAAGCTTTACCATCAGTTTATCAACAGTCTGATTAAATCGGAGAGCATCTTGCCGACTGAAAAAATCACCATAAAGAACTGGGCCATCATAGAGAATCTGAAACTGATGATAGACTTTCTGCTGAATGAGCCCGCGAACAAGGAGATCATATTGCGCATCAGAGCTGTAATGAGTTCATTTGTGAATATGGTTTCTGAGAACCTCGATCAGATACCCGAATTTCTGTCCAAGGGGCTGCATAATTACTTTGTAAACGTTCATTCCGTCAATGTTGCAATCATGGCAACCGGGCTCGGACTCAAAATAGGGATCAAGCCGAAGGAGACGCAAAACCTTGCCCTTGGGGCACTGCTTCATGATATAGGAATGAGCATTGTACCCGCGGCAATTATTAACAAAATGGGCAATCTCTCCGATAACGAATTTCAGGTCTATAAAAATCATGTTATGGAAGGCGAAAGATTGCTGAAGGCCGATAAGAACATGCCGGAGGATGTCATAACGGCTGCTGTTCAGCATCATGAAAAACTTTCCAAGCGCGGTTATCCATTCAGGCTTTCGGCCGACAAGATCAAGCTTTATGGCCGGATTACCGCCATATGCGACTGCTACGACTCGATCACAACTAAAAAACCGTTTAAAGAGCCGATCTCATCTTTTGAGGCCATGGCACTGCTCACGAAAGAAGCTGATAATTACGATCCTGTCCTCATCAAACTTTTCATCGGCATGATGAGGGGTGCAAATCAAAGTTAGGCTTAGAGAGACGCCGTTCCCCATGCTAGCAGCATGCCGCCTTATATTATCATATGGAGTTTTCCAGTTCGAGGTTGGCTAGCGCTGCCCTCTTCCCGAAGTCTGTATCCTGATAAATCTGATATAATGGGGATGATGACAAGCCTTTGAGGGGGTATTCAATGCTTGGATGGATATTATTTCTGCTTTATATTGGCATAAGCGCACTGCCCTTCGTTTTGAACAAATATAGCTTCAAAGGCCGTATCGCATGGGCATTGCTGGTGGCGATCATTTTCGTGGGAGCCCGGATAGGCATTGAGGTTGTAACTGAATCGCTTTGGTATGCCGATCTTGGTTATGAGCAGAGATACTGGAATATCCTTCTTCCCGAGATAGGCATCTTTGCGGTGTCATTCATAATTGCATTGGTTTTCATCATGGCCAACTTTCTCTATATCTTCAAAACCACCTCGATGATCTCATTCCTTAAATATCTGGCAACGGTCGGTTGTTTATTATTCGCGTCGATATTTGCTTTTGGAATGACAGACGTAGTATACGAGTACCTCCGTTTCAGCCATCAAGTATCATTCAACCTGACGGAGCCTATCTTTAACAGGGATATCGGATTTTATATTTTCACACTGCCTTTTCTGAAGACCCTACGGAGTGCCCTATTTGTCTTAGTGCTTGCCACTATGCTTGGTTCTATGGGACTCTACATTGGTTTTGTCAGTCGTGAACGGGTAAAACAAATTTTTGTGAAGAATAGCACTTTGATCAACGTCGGCACAACAGATCACCACCGCATTATCACGCATCTTTCAGGCTTGGGTGTTGTGATGATCGGTATTTTTATGTTTTGGACTCAAATAGCCAAATGGGACCTTATGTATTCTCCCCGGGGCGCTGTCTTTGGACCGGGATGGACCGACGTACATGTGCAAATTGGCGCATACAACTTCTTTATGGTGGCGCTTGTGGTGTCCGCCGTATTGCTCGGGATCTCTATCTTTTCGAATGACTTCAAGCGTACCGCCCAAGCTGCATCTTTAGGCCTTTTGATATGCATACTCTCCTGGGTAGTGGGAGTCGAGGCCGTCCCTTCATTACTGCAGCGCTACAAGGTATCACCAAACGAACTGTCAATGGAAAGTGAATATATCAAACACAATATTAGATATACTAAAATCGCCTATGGGCTTACGGATGACAAAATGAAGCAGGTGGAATTCCCGGTCAATTTCTCCGGGATGACACCCGATATTATATCCAAGAATAGGGTTACGTTCGACAATGTACGCGTCTGGGACTGGAGGGTTCAGCAGAGTAATAACAGTCAGTACCAGGGCTTCAGGCTTTACTACACCTTCCCCAGTGTGAATGTTGTCCGTTATGTCATAAACGGAAGGCTCCAGCAGTTGATGTATTCGGCCAGGGAACTGGATCCTGATAAACTGGCCGCCCAGTCCAAAACATGGCAGAATGAGCATCTTGTCTACACTCACGGGTATGGCGCCGTTGCCAACCCCGTCAATAGGGTTCTGCCTGAAGGATCCCCAGACTATTGGATCAGGGACATTCCGCCGGTCTCTAAATATCCCGAGCTTCAGATAACGCAGCCCCGGATATACTTCGGGGAGGTGACGACAGAACATGTGTATGTTCATACCGCTCATCAGGAGTTCGACTACCCTCTCGGGGACGCAAATGCCACTTATCGTTATGAAGCCAACAGCGGCATAGAGCTTGACTCTTTTTTAAAGAAGCTTGCATTCGCCCTCAGGATTGACGGATTGAGGCTTCTAACGGCTGCCGAAATAACTCCGCAAACGAGGCTTCTCTGGAGAAGGGATATTCAGACCCGCGTTAAAACCCTCGCTCCTTTTCTCGCATACGATTCCGACAGATACCAGGTAGTGGCAAATGGCAATCTGTTCTATCTATGGGACGCCTATACCGCAAGCACGGATTTTCCCTATTCAGAGCCGTCACATGGAAGAGGATCATTGAATTATATAAGGAATTCCGTCAAAGTGGTGATGAATGCTTTTACCGGCAAAGTGGATTTCTACGTATTCGATCAGGATGATCCCATAATCAAGACCTATCAGAGGATATTCCCCGGAATGTTTAAAAGTGCAACCAATATGCCCACAGAATTGAGGGCGCATATACGATACGCTGAGGACCTATTGCGGATACAGGGTGATATCTTCAGTACTTATCATATGTCCGACCCAAGTGTTTTTTACAATAGGGAAGATGCATGGCAGCCGGCAGGGGAGCTTTCTCATGGTAAGGTTGAGTCGATCATGCCATATTATGTGGTCATGACCATTCCTGGTGAGACCAAAGAAGAGTTTGCGCTTGTCAGGCCTTTCTCGCCTCTTACCACCAATCAGGCACAGCCCCGCAACAATATGGTGAGCTGGATAGCAGCTCGTTGCGATGGAGAGAACTATGGCAAGCTGCTATTATTCAAATTCCCCAAGGATAGACTTGTCTACGGACCTTTGCAGATCAGCGCGCGCATGAACCAAGATGACGTCATATCGAAGGATTTTTCTCTCTGGAACCAGCAGGGGAGCCAAGTAGTGCTAGGCAATCTGATCATAATCCCGCTTGCAGACTACAAACTGCTCTATGTGCAGCCAATCTACCTGCAGGCGACGGTTGGAAAGATGCCTGAATTGAAAAGGGTGGTTGTGTCACTAGGTGAAAATCTTGGGTATGGCTCATCGTTTGAAGATGCCCTTTCCAGGCTGACGGGCCGACAAATTCCCGTGGAAACGCCTGCAGGGGTAAAAACAGAGGTGAAAGTGAGCACTCCCGAACTTATTAAGAAGGCATCGCGGGCATTGGAAGAGTACCAGTCATTGCAAGGGGCCGGGAAATTTTCGGCGGCTGGGGAAAAACTGGAAGAATTAAGAGAGCTGCTTAAGGGATTATTAGGAAATTGACAACCACCCATTTAAAACCTTATCATGCCTCTATATGTCCGACAAACTTCTGAATGTCAGGGACCTCTCGGTTTCCTTTAGATCGGACCATAATCCGTTAACGGTAGTCTCCGGTATTTCTCTTGACATCGGCAAGGCGGAGATATTTGGTCTTGTCGGCGAGAGCGGCAGCGGCAAGAGCATGACCGCACTTTCCATCCTGCGCATCCTGCCCGGAAATGCCTTTGCAGAAGGGAGCATTATATTTGAGGAGAAAAACCTGCTTTCTCTCCATGAAGATGAGATGCGATCAATCAGGGGTAAGGACATCTCAATTGTCTTTCAGGAACCGATGACTTCGCTCAATCCGGTTCTGACGGTCGGTTATCAGATTGCCGAAGCGCTGTTTGCTCATTTTTCGATATCGAAGAGAGATGCCATAAAGAAGGCGGTAGAGCTTCTGAGAGCTGTAAAGATTTCCTCGCCGGAAACGCGTATCAAGGATTATCCGCATCAGCTTTCGGGTGGTATGCGACAGAGGGTAATGATTGCGATTGCCATAGCCTGCAACCCAAAGTTGCTGATTGCCGATGAGCCGACAACGGCCCTCGATGTGACCATACAGGCACAGATACTCGATTTACTGCAAGGATTAAGACGGGAGCGCGGCATGGCAATCTTCCTAATTACCCATGACCTGAGTATTATATCCGAGCAGGCGGACCGGGTGGCGGTCATGTATGCAGGACGGATTATGGAGCTCTCTACCGTTGAAGAACTTTTCCGCAATACCCTACATCCTTATACTATTGGGCTCCTGCAGTCGCTGCCGGATAAAAGAGGAGTCCCCCTGAAGCCGATATCCGGATTTGTCCCATCTCCCGATCTTTATCCACAGGGGTGTAAATTTTCAGACAGATGTCCGAGAGCCATCGATACATGCCGGATGGCAGAGCCTGAACTCGAGGAGGTCGCAGAGGGCCATTTTGTGCGGTGCATAAGGGTGCATATAAGTTGAGGGGTTACAGAGTTAGGGAGTTGAGGGGTTGAAAGAGACCGACAACATCATAAGCATGAGTCCTAATCTTTTATTGGACGTCCGAGATATAGGGAAGCAATTCTCCGTCAGGACGGGCCTTGGACAAACACAAAAATGGCTCAAGGCAGTCGACGGTGTCAGTTTCAAGGTGAAGAAGGAGACAATCTTTGCTCTCGTTGGCGAGAGCGGGTGCGGGAAGTCGACCGTTGCACGGCTTATCCTTAAGTTGATTCCCCTTAATTCAGGTAAAATATTTTTTAAGGGATTCGATATCTCTGCTATCAAAGGCGACGAGTTGCGGCGATTCCGGAGGTCGGTCCAAATCGTCTTTCAGGACCCCTTTGCTTCCCTTAATCCTCGGATGAGGACCATCGATACCCTCTCTGAACCTTACATGATCCACAATATCATCCCCCGACGCGAAATCAAAGACAGGGTGGTTGACTTGCTTAATAAGGTGGGATTGAATCAGGACGTGCTTACTAAATACCCCCATGAATTCAGCGGCGGCCAGCGTCAAAGGATATGTATCGCAAGGGCGCTCAGCGTTTCGCCTGAACTTATCATTGCTGACGAACCCCTTTCTGCCCTCGATGTCTCGATTCAGGCGCAGATACTTAATCTTCTCCAAGAGATCAAAAAGACTACCGCAATTTCGATGGTTTTCATCAGCCATGACCTCAGGGTGGTCCGATACCTGAGTGATGAGGTGGCGGTCATGTATCTTGGAAAGATCGTCGAAACAGGTAAAACCGATGACCTGTTCAATGCACCGAAACACCCCTATACCGAACTATTGCTTTCGTCTGCACCGAAATTGAGATACCATTCGGGACCATTTCCGAGGGACTCAAGGCCGTCAACGGATTCGAGCGACGTTCCCAGCGCTGTCGATGTCCCATCGGGCTGTCCTTTTCATCCCCGCTGTCCGAAGAGATTCGATCCCTGCGATAAAATTATCCCTGAATTCCAGAGGACTGGAGAATCGTCAGTCGCCTGCCACCTCTATTGAATCTCTCAATCGGCGCGGGCAATGCTTTCCTTGACTCGTCTTCTATTACATGGTAAATATAGAATATCTTATCGGTATCGGTTAGATGCAGCAGCGATCATCAAAATCTCAGTAAAGGAGATATGCGATGTTTAAGGATTTCAAAGAATTTGCAATGAAGGGCAATATGATTGACATGGCAGTTGGCATCGTTATTGGTGCGGCTTTTGGCACCATAATCACTTCACTCGTGGCAGATATAATCATGCCCCCAATCGGACTCCTCTTAGGGAATGTTGATTTTGCAAATCTTTTCTTGCTGCTGAAAGAAGGCAAAGTTCCTGGACCATATGGGTCTGTCGCCGCCGCCAAGGCTGCCGGTGCGGTCACTCTCAACATCGGTATTTTTATCAATACAATTATCAGTTTCCTGATTATCGCTTTTTCAGTTTTTATCGTTGTCCGCAATATAAATAAGCTTAAGAGACAGGAAGAGGCCCCGCCCACTCTGCCGACAACGAAAGATTGCCCTTACTGTCTATCTGTCATACAAATTAAGGCGACTCGTTGTGCTCACTGCACGGCTGATTTGAAGGTATCTTAGACGGCAACTGTTGTAACGTTATATTTATCAGAAAGCAGCATATAACCCCGTCTCTTCAGGGCGGGGATATACGCCGTGCCGTTATCTTTTCCTTGATATGCGATGCATTCATGTGAACTCTTGATTGGGGTTGTGCGTTACGCCAGTTTAGGCTTTAAGGATATCCTGATGACACCCTTCATGTCGCAGGAGATGCGTGATAAATTGCAGAAAAGGCTGGGCTGTCTTAAAGACTTTCTTTCGGGGAAAACATTAGCCCCTTGCCACACAAAGGAATACCTTTTCTGTCTTTCGGCTATCCCTCTGAAGGCGACACGCTGTTCTCAGTATGCATCGGAACTGAAGGTGTAAGTTGCAGGTTAGAGCAAGGTGTCGATCTCTTTGACAAGCGTCGGCTTGGTCCAATCCTGTTCGCCAAAATGTTTTCTAAAGATAGTCCCTCTCCTGTCTATCACAAAGGTAGTGGGCACCATGAAGGCCTTGTAAAGGTCTCTCGATATGGAAAGCTTTTCATCAAAGAGGATGGTATAGGTCACCGGGTTCTGAGCTATGAAATCTTTCACCGACGATAGTGACCTGTCGGACGATACTGCAAGAATGACGAGCCCCTTGTTCTTATACATGTTGTACAGCTTATTCAATGATTGAAGTTCATCCTTACAGGGCGGGCACCAAGAAGCCCAGAAAACGAGTATTACAACCTTTCCCCTGTGCGATGCGAGAGTAACGGACTTGCCGTCAAGGTCTTTAAGCGTAAAGTCAGGCGCCTTCTGACCCGAAAGGCTTTCGATGGCGTAGGGAGACGGATTCTCGCTGAATCCTTTGGAAGTAGAAAGCAAAAAGGAGCAAGTCAGAAGTAAGAACATGAAAAAATACATCGGAACTCTAGAGTGTCCACTCTTGGCTCTCAGTTCCTTACTTCTCACTTTTCCCCCTAGATGAGTCCGGCATCTTTCAGCACTCCCCTGAGCTTCTCTTTGTTTGCCGGAGACATAGCGCAGAGGGGGAGTCTGAACTCTTCCCCAATTTTCCCCATCAAGGCCAGAGCGGACTTTACCGGAATTGGATTTGTCTCGATGAACATGGCCGCGTTCAAGGGTTCTAGTTTGTAGTGCAGTTGTCTTGCCTTGGCAATGTCTCCCCGTTCCCATGCATTATACATATCGGCCGAATCTTTCGGCGCGATGTTAGCCGTAACGGATATAACTCCTTTGCCGCCGAGTGCAAGCATAGGGAAGGTGGTGAAATCGTCTCCTGAGATGATCACAAGCCTGTCGCCGCAAAGGCGTATCAGATCGCTGGCCTGTCTCATGTCGCCTGTCGCTTCCTTTATGCCGACTATATTCTTGAATTCGAGAAGTTTAGCCACAGTTGCAGGCAGCAAATTGACGGCGGTCCTCCCGGGTACATTGTAGAGGACGATCGGTATATCGACAGCCTCGGCAACAGCCTTGAAATGCAGAAAGAGACCTTCTTGGGTCGGCTTGTTGTAATAGGGGGTAACCACAAGAGCGGCATCAGCACCGAGCTTCTCCGCCTTTTGGGTAATAAGGACTGCCTCATCAGTCGAATTGGCTCCTGTACCGGCGATAACTGGTATCCTTTTCTTCGCGGCCTTGACGGCCACCTCGATGACCCGATAGTGCTCATCAAAGTCGAGAGTTGAGGCTTCGCCTGTTGTCCCGCAGGGGACAATGCCGTGGGTGCCCTGATTGATGTGCCATTCAATCAGTTCGCCGTATGCTTTTTCATCGAATACGCCATTTTTAAATGGAGTTACTATGGCTACAAATGAACCTTTAAACATGAGCTCCTCCTGCCAAGGGTTATATGAACTTTATACCAACTCTGTAGGAATTATCCAACTTCCCCCCCCATTTGACAACTGCAACTAGACGCTGGTTGCCAAAGGAGAGAACTTGTCCCGGTTCGAGTGGATAGTCGGTGGTGATGCAAAGGCCAGTTGCGCTAATGTCGATTGTGTCACCATAAAGGAACAACTTTCCGGATTCCTTGCTTTCGAGCCCGCCGACGGTAAAGGGGACCGTGAGCTCACAAGACCTTCTGGGGTGTTTTCTTCGTTCTTCATTCATATCGTATCACTCCTTCGAAGACCTCAACTGCGGGGCCTGTCATATAAGCATGATTGTTGTCTGCCCATTCAATAAAGAGGTTCCCGCCGACCAACTTGACGGCCACCTGTCTTTCCGTTAGTCCTTTAATCATAGCGGCTATGCCGGTTGCAGTTGCGCCTGTGCCGCAGGCCATTGTCTCTCCCGAACCCCTCTCCCATACTCTCATGATCAATTCGTTTCTGTTTATCACATTGACAAACTCCACGTTCGTCCGTTTAGGGAAAAGAGGGTGATGTTCTATCTCGGGGCCATACGTCGCTACCGGGAATTTCAATACATCTTCATCAAGGAAGATAATCGCATGGGGGTTGCCCATCGAAACGAGGGTTAATCTGAATTCCCTTCCGTGGACACTTAGGGGGTGATCGATTACAGGTATTGACGATTGGATATTCACCGGTATTCTTTGGGACTCAAGGACCGGCTCCCCCATGTCCACCCGGACGTCAGTGCCCGAGCGTTCAGGCCTGATGATTCCAGCAAGGGTTTCAATTTCGAGCACCTTCTTGCCGGAAAGATTCCGATCCCAAACATATTTCGCAAAACAACGGATACCGTTACCGCACATCTCAACCTCTCCGCCATCGGCGTTGTAAATCTCCATCCTGAAATCGGCGACATTGGATGGATAAATGAGTAGCACCTGATCGGCCCCGATGCCGAACCTCCGGTGACAAGACCTAACCGAAAAACCGGCCGGATTAGGCAGTTCGAAGGATCTGCAGTCGATAATGATGAAGTCGTTGCCGGTGCCATGCATCTTGGTGAAGGATATCATCATCGGACAAAATCCGGTATCAGTTCACCATGCAGAAGATCGTTAAGAGACTCGCGTTTGCGGACGAGCGCAAACTCTTTGCCACGCACCATTACTTCAGCGGCCCTGGGGCGGCTGTTGTAGTTTGATGACATCGAAAAACCATAGGCGCCGGCGCTCATGACAGCAAGATATTCCCCTTGTTTGACCTTCCGGACTTCGCGGTTTTTAGCGAGAAAATCGCCCGATTCACAAATAGGTCCGACGATATCTGCGATGATGGTACTACGTTTGCTTTTCACGACGGGTTGAATATGATGGTACGCATCATATAAGGAAGGCCGCATTAGGTCGTTCATCCCTGCGTCAACAATGATGAAATTTTTTTCTTCACCTTCTTTCAGGTAAAGGGTTTTCGTGATGAGAATGCCCGCGTTTCCGACCAGTGACCTTCCGGGCTCCATAACCAGAGTTAAATCGCGATTTTTGAGCATCGGGAGTATCTGTTTTGCCAAGTCTTTCGGCTGCGGTGGCTCCTCATCGAAATACGTGATGCCCAACCCACCGCCGACGTCCAGGTAATCGATTTTTATTCTATGCTTCGCAAGCTCGTCTATAAGGAGCAGTATCCTCTTTAGAGAATCCACGAAGGGGGATAATTTAGTGAGCTGAGACCCGATATGTTTGTGAATGCCTATCACGGCCGTATTTTTCAGGCTCTTGGCGAACTTATAATGCTCAAGGGCATACTCGATGGGTATTCCGAATTTATGTTTCTTCAATCCTGTTGAGATATAGGGATGGGTTTGCGGGTCTATATCAGGATTGATTCGGAGCGCAATAGGGGCCTTGACCTTCATATCCCCGGCGATGCGGTCGATCTCGCGCAATTCATTTTCAGACTCCACATTGAACATCAGTATCTTATTCTTGAGAGCATACCTGATCTCATCCCCGGTCTTTCCGACGCCGGCGTATACGATTTTTTTTGCGGGTACCCCGGCCTTTAGTGCCCGGAAGAGTTCCCCTCCCGATACTACATCGGCACCCGAACCCTGTTTTGCAAAAAGCCTTATGAGCGCAGAATTTGAGTTGGCCTTGAGAGCGAAGCAGATGATATGAGGCTTACCGTCAAAGGCTTCATCATAGGCTCTAAAGTGTCTTACAAGGGTGCCAGTACTGTATATGTACACCGGAGTGCCGAATTGGGCGACGATTTTTCTAACCGGAACATCTTCAGCATAGAGTTCGCCCTTTTTGTAGAGGAAGAAATGCATGACTGACCTCTTGCTTGATTGATTTTTTATCTATTTTTTTAACATAATAATGCGCAAATAGTCAAAAAATCCCCTATTACCGCCACTCGCAGTAGGACGGCGCTGGCGGATTTCGGCATATCTGGTGTAAGCCGCGTAAATTCGATTGCTAATATAAAGAGAGGGAAGAATGGGAAAAAACATTGTAGAGAAGATATTTGAAGCTCATAAGGTTGAGGGAGAGATATCGGTGGGGCGACCTATTGTATTAAATGTGGACCAAGTCTATACTCAGGACGCTACTGGTACCATGACCTGGCTTGAGTTCGAGGCCATCGGGATCGATAGGGTGAGGGTCCCTTTGGCTGTTTCGTATGTCGATCACAATATGCTCCAGTCGAATTTCATGAACGCTGACGATCATCTTTTCCTTCAAACCGCGGCAGAAAAATTTGGCGCTTGGTTTTCGAGACCGGGCAACGGCATCTGTCATCAAATCCACCTCGAAAGATTTGCGGCCCCTGGAAATATTGCCCTTGGCACCGACAGCCATACTCCGACAGGCGGCGGCATGGGCATGATCGCCATTGGCGTGGGGGGACTTGAGGCGGCGACTGTTATGGCAGGAGCGCCCTTTGAGATGATGATGCCAAAGGTTGTTCTAGTCCGGTTAACAGGTAAGCTGCGGAAGCCTTATGTGAGCGCTATGGACGTAATACTCACTCTCCTTAGAATGCTTACCGTCAAGGGAGGAGTGGGCAAGATAGTCGAATATGGAGGCCCCGGCGTCAAGGACCTCAATGTCACCGAAAGGGCGACGATCACCAATATGGGGGCAGAACTGGGCGCTACGACCTCAATATTCCCGAGTGACGAAAATTCCCTGGCTTATCTCAGGGCTGAGGGCAGAGAAAAGGACTGGATCGAAATGAAGGCTGATGATGACGCGGCATATGCAGAGATTATCGACCTTGATCTCGGCTCCATCGAGCCGATGATCGCCCAGCCACATAGTCCTGACAATGTCGTGCCCATTCGGGAGATTGCTGGCATTAAGGTTGATCAAGTCTGCATAGGCAGCTGCACCAACTCGTCCTATCATGGCATGAAATCGGTCGCCGCGATTCTTGAAGGGCGGACCGTGGCAAAAGGGGTGAATCTGTTGATCAATCCCGGCTCAAAGCAGGTTTACGAAATGCTCATGCGCGAAGGAGCGATTGCGAACATGATCGCGGCTGGTTCGCGTATGCTCGAGGCCTCCTGCGGTCCTTGCATCGGCATGGGTGGCGCGCCGGGTTCGGGGCAAGTATCGATCAGGTCTTACAACCGGAATTTCCAGGGGAGATCGGGGACAAAGGACGCTCTTATCTATCTTACGAATCCTGTCGCATGCACGATCATGGCCCTGAAGGGCGAGATGATCGATCCGAGAGACTCTGGCATTACGATAGAGGCGATGCAAGAGCCTGAGCGGTTTCTGATCAATGACAACCTCCTCATTAAGCCGATAGCGGACACGAAGGACGTAAAGGTTATTAAAGGGCCTAATATCAAAGAGGTGCCGGTGAAAGAGGCGCTGAAATCTGAAATCAGAGCGGAAGTGCTTTTGAAACTCGGCAATAATATCACCACCGATGATATCATGCCTGCGGGTTCAAAGGTGCTTCCTTACCGTTCGAATATTCCGGCGATTGCAGAGTTTGTCTTTGAGAATATTGATGATACCTTCAGCAGTCGTGCAAGTGCTGCAAAGGGGAAAGGCGGCGCTATCGTTATTGGCGGCGAGAATTACGGCCAGGGTTCCTCCCGCGAGCACGCTGCAATTGCTCCGATGTACCTAGGCCTGCAGGCGGTCATCACAAAGTCGTTTGCGCGGATTCACCGAGCAAACCTCATCAATTTCGGTGTCCTGCCGTTGCTGTTTAAATCAGAGCAGGATTATGAGAAAGTTGAGCAGGGAGACCTGCTTTCAATCAAAGACGCAGTTAATGCGACCACTCAAAGTCAGACTTGCACGGTCGAAAATGTCACGAAGGGATACTCTTTTGAAGTGACAGTAAATCTTAACAACAGGGAAAGGGAACTGATACTTAAGGGCGGCCTGCTCCCCCATACCAAGTGGAAGTAGACAGAAGTCCGGACGTAATTTGAGGTTTTTGCTTCTACGATTCTGTCTTGTGCTGCAATTATTGACAAACAAGCCTTATTAATAGTAAATTTATTATCTCTTTGGCGCGGCGTGCGCCATGAGGGCCGCTAGCTCAGTTGGTAGAGCAACGCCCTTTTAAGGCGTGGGTCGTTGGTTCGAATCCAACGCGGCTCATTTTGAACTGCCGATTTAAGATTATGGATAATTATGATGAATCCGGGATCTTAAATCATTTTGTCCCCATCGTCTAGCCTGGTTTAGGACATCGCCCTTTCACGGCGGTAACACCGGTTCGAATCCGGTTGGGGACGCCAATAAAATCAGGGGGTTACGGAATCCGCATCTCCTTTTTTTGATTATTGTGATGAATTTCTGATAGAACAGCTCCAGCTCCCTCGTTTAGATTGAATGAAACGCTTTAGAAGCATCTTTAGATGTTGTTTGAATATAGATCCTGCAGCCTTGCCCTATCCGCAGTCCTTTTGAAAACAACACTTACCGAACAAAGGCTGTAGGTGTCTTGTGATCTTGTGAAAAGAGTGAACTTCTAAAATGTCAGAATAAGGTCGAATCTCAGCATCTGCAAAGAGATAGACCTAGCTGTAGACAACGATACACGAATCGAAGAAGCAACACTGGATGACTGTTATGTTCTGAAAACTGACCTCTCAGAGTAGCGGCAACAATGCGGTTGTCCACATGCACCATAAAGAACCTTGGTCGATAGGATCCCCAATTCATAAACGTAAAAACAGGCTGCCTACGGCTCATTTGTTGAAATCAGCCGCGTCCTTTCACTGCGGGAACACCAGATCGAAGCCGGGTGAGACGCTAATGGATAGGAAGGGCTGCTTGTTATCTCCCCTTTTTTGCCTGACTATACGGTACAAAATATCTCGCTTGGCCATCTCTCTCTTCATTCAATCTTGTGGGCCAGTCGCATAGTATGATGATCTTAAGTGCTTGTCAATACAACAGGATTGATTGTGATACAATAACAACATCGTACTCTGAGGAATTTTTTATGCGGTGAAAACCACTGGGTTAATTTTGATGAATGGGATAAAGGCGATGATCAAGTAGCGGACAAGGCTATGCGGGGGCTCATAATGGAGAGGAAGTGGAAACGGAGAAATTATTTCATTAAGACGGAATTGCAGGGCAGATGTATACTCAGTTTATTTGCCCTTGTCATCCTGGGAAGTATTCTTAATACCGCTATATTCAGCCTTTGCGCTGAACTTACATTTAGCATGAATTGCCTTTCTTCAGGCAAGACTTCTTACCTATGCTTGTCGGAAGTGATCAGGGCGCACTGGATGTCAATCCTT
Source organism: uncultured Nitrospiraceae bacterium (assembly GCA_963727805.1). GTDB lineage: Bacteria > Nitrospirota > Thermodesulfovibrionia > Thermodesulfovibrionales > Dissulfurispiraceae > Fen-1308. The sequence continues at coordinate 789,592 of CAVSHF010000005.1, read as the reverse complement.
TCTGGAGGCATCATTGGGGCGGTCATATGGGTATTTTTAACCCAGCGTGTTGTGGGGCCACTTTACCGGGTCGAGCGTACTATCGACAAGATGGCACTTGGCGACCTGGACTTCAACATGAAACTGCGCCAACACGATGAAGGAAAAGACCTTGCCGAAGCGGTCAACCGTCTTAAGAACATCCTCGCCTCGAATATCGATTCCATGCGGGAGTTGTCTGATGCGATCGATAATAATTTGAAGAGGTCATCTATCGCTATCCAGGATGGAGAGGGGGATGTCCAGGCGCTTATAAATCATACAAGAACGATCAATGGACAATTAAGACAGATACTCGACAGCTATACCGTAAATCATGAAGAGCGGCAATAAGAGGGGCTGAGTCATTAGAACTCTCTGAAGACACCGAGTGATATGCCCGTCTTCTGATAGGAGAAATCGAAGGCTAAAGCTGATTTCTCGAAACACCCCACTGTCCTTGCACAGCCACTTGCAGTGATTCAACACGGTCAGTACGGAATCATGGTTCACCCTTCAGGCTCTGCAAGAGCTACGGCCAGATAAGCCTGCTTCTCAAATCAGAACGTTGCGTCTGACCATCTATCTATCCTGTCCATACCCAAGAGCGAAGGGGTGCGAGAACGATACAATAGCGCCAGGGTCGTTCAGGTTTCTGAAAATTCGGTATCCCGCCCCCATTTTCTGAAGTGTGCTGTCAATCAAGTGGACAGAATAGAATTTCTATGAGCATTGAAATATTTAATATAGGTGCCGCTGGCGACCCAGACGAAATTCTTCTTGGGGCCTATTTTAAATTGAAATCATGATAGAATAACTGTAACAAGATCCCCTCGTGATCCAACGGCTTACGTGATTGTTTTTCATCATTGAGGCTAAAAGTTTTTGATTATTTAGCCCGGATAGGCCATCAGCACGTTTATAACAAATGCCATTTGGCCACGGCGTCAAGGAACATTTCTGAGGGAAATGGTATTAAATGAAGCTAATTGCAAGCCCATGAACGCGGATTTTCATGATATCCCCTCGCTATCAAGACTCTTAAGAAATATTCTCGCTTTTATACATTCCGTTCTCCATTGTTTGCTATCGTTATCAAGTAAACTGTATGCGATGTTGCACAGTTGCGAAAGGGGATTTAGCCAAGTGCATGGATTATAGTAAAGATTAACTAGTCACGGAAGTTGGTGTATAATAAATAGACTGCTAACATGTAGAGGAGGAAAGTGACATGCTTGAAGGGTTATTTCAACCTATGCATTTGATCGTCATATTGGCCATCGCGTTGCTTGTTGTCGGTCCGAAAAAACTTCCTGAGCTCGGTGCCGGTATCGGTAAAAGTATCCGGGAATTCAAAAAAGCGATGTCTGATTTGGATAAGCCGTCAATTGACACAGCTCCTGCGGGAGGGGAAAAACAGGAGATGAAAAAAGATACGAAAGACGCCGGATGAAGACAGAATATTTGTGGCAACGCAGTATCCAGAAATAAAAGGACAGTTTAGCATAAACTCGGGAAAAAGCAATGAGACATGAGATAATCAGGGGTGATGAAAGGGAGGGGAATTCTCTTCCCGTTGTTATCGGTGTTCTCATCTATCTGCTGGAGATGTGCTGTGATTTCTGCGTCTAATGTATATCTCACTGGCCATCGCAGTTCCACTAAGAGGAACTCACGAAGTAATAATAATTTTATTTGCAGCATTTATTTGTAGGGAAAGTAAGAGTAGAATCGAGTGGATTGGCGTTTGATTTATTGCATTGGGCATCGTGTTTATAGTCCGGTGCTGATGAAATATAGTTGACGGAATAACAAGGAGGAAAGATGACTACGCTGGAAAAGATCGAGAAATTGTTTGTCGATAAACTCGAGTTGAACAGGGAGTTGCTTACGCCGGAATCAACATTGGAGAGCTTCGGCATCGACTCACTCGATAAGATCGAGTTTTTGTTCTCCCTTGAAGATGAATTCAGAATAAAGATTCCCGAGAGCGATGTGAAAATAGATACCGTCCAGGATGTCGTCAATATGGTTGACAAGCTCGTAGCTGAACAGCACGGGAGCGTTTAGGCGGTGGAGAAGAGCATGAGAAGAGTTGCTATTACAGGACTGGGAGTTATTTCACCATCGGGAAATAGCGCAGATGAGCTTTTCGGAAATATGATGTCCGCGAAGTCTGGCATAAGGAGGATTTCTTCAGCTTATGCTGAGAAGCTTTCAGTAAGGATCGCTGCAGAAGTGAACTTCGACTCGCTGGTATATTTTGCGAAGAAGATGGTATCACTCGATAGAGCCAGCCAGATGGCTCTGGCGGCGGCATCACAGGCGTGGAGCGATTCCGGCTTGACCCTTGATAGTGATAAGCAAGGACGTGCGGGCGTATTCATTGGCACGGGGATGAGCGGAGCACAGTCGCTGGATGTTGTCTGCATGCAGTTATACAGAGAGGAGAAGTCGAGGGTGAGCCCTCTCTCCGTCGTAAAGATCATGAGCAATGCTCCGGCATCACATATCTCAATAAACTATAAGTTTTCAGGCCCTTGTCTGACCTATACAACGGCGTGTTCATCCTCTTCCATAGCAATTGGAGAAGCCTATCGGCAGATCAAATACGGTTTTGTGGACACCGCTTTTGCTGGAGGCACAGAGTGCATGATGAACTATACTTCTTTTAAATGCTGGGAGTCACTGGGGGTCCTGGCAAAGGAAGATCCCGAGAACCTTGCCGCCTCTTGCAGGCCTTTCTCAAAAAACAGGACCGGTTTTGTCCTTGGAGAGGGAGCAGCCATGATCGTCCTTGAGGACATGAAGAAAGCGCAAAGGCGCGGGGCAAAAATATATGGAGAACTGATCGGGTACGGCTCCACATCGGATGCTCATCATATAACCGGGCCGGCGGTCGACGGGCAGGAACGGGCAATACGAATGGCCCTTGATGAAGCAGGAATTGGTCCCGACTCAGTGGATTATATTAATGCACATGGAACTGCAACTGCGGCAAATGATGTTGTGGAGACCCAGGCCATAAAAAAGGCATTTGGCGACAGGGCCTATAAGGTACCGGTGAGTTCGACCAAGTCGATGCACGGGCATCTCATAGGTGCTGGAGGTGCGGTCGAGTTGGTCATTTCCTTGCTCGCGATCAGGAATAAGGCAATACCTCCTACCGCAAACTTGAGCATCCCGGATCCTGAGTGCGACCTTGATTATGTCCCTAATGAAGGAAGAACCGACAGAAATATTAGGACTATCATGTCGAACTCCTTCGCCTTCGGCGGAACCAATGCTGTACTTCTAGCGAGGGAAGTGTAAAAGATCGCCCAATTGATTTGTCGTATAAATCATACCCCAACCTCCTGACTGTTGGTCCTAGAGGAAGCGTTCGCCCATTTTCGTGATCGAGTTCGTTGCGACTGATTCACATCGATGCGGACTCATCATAAATAATGAGAATATACGAAAATGCCCTCTGTTTTTTTTTGTAAATGCGCAATTCCCCTCTTTGGTAATAACCTCTTCTAGCACTATAGAATATCAATGGATTATCGAATAGGCGCAGACTATGATAGTCCTCCTGCGATAGAAACAAACTATTGGAAAATGTCGACAGTTAAACGTTATTTTCAGATGTGCTATCGTCAGGGATTCTTGGCAATCACAGCTACCATCTCTTGCGGCAAGTACAACGAAATTAATTTATTTTTTCGAAGGAGGATTCTGTGGCAAAAGATTATACGCAAATGTGGAGTACTATCGGGCTCAATCTCAAAGCTCATGATGGACTGTTGGGGGTCCTTGGCGAAGCCTATAAGAACATTTACCTCTCCCAGAAGAACAGGCCCAAAGGGATGGATTATTTCGATTTCGTCATCTCCGAAATTCACGGTCTTCGGATCGAGGAAATCGTCGAATCTAAGAAGATCGGTAAAAAAATCGTTGGAACTTTCTGTGTTTATGTTCCGGAAGAACTCATTCTTGCCGCTGATGGCGTCTGTATCGGACTTTGCGCGGGCGCAGATGTGGGTTCTGACGAAGCTGAAAAATATGTCCCCAGGAACACCTGCGCCCTCATAAAGGCGTTTCTTGGGTTCAAGCTTGCGGGGCTCTGTCCCTACGTCGAACTGACCGATCTCATCGTCGGAGAGACGACCTGTGACGGCAAGAAGAAGGCCTATGAGATATTTGACGAGATTACTAAAAAGGTTTATGTCATGGAACTGCCAAACAAGAAAGGTGAGGACGGCAGGAGGCTCTGGAGAAACGAGATAAAACACTTCGCAGAAAAGCTTGAACTCCTAACTAACAAAGAGATCACGGTCGAAAAACTGAGGGAATCTTCAAAGATCGTCAACGCGAAGAGAAAGGCACTTCAGCGGCTGTCGGCAGTTAGAGCTGCCGATCCTTCACCCATCTCCGGTCTTGATGCCTTGCTGGTCAATCAGGTGTCGTTCTACGATGATCCAATCCGCTTTGCCGCAAAGACAAACGAACTCTGTGACGAGCTCGAAAGGCGTGTAAAGGAAGGCTCAGGCGTTGCCGAAAAGGGCAGTCCAAGAGTGCTTATTTCGGGCTCCCCCATGGCAATTCCTAACTGGAAGCTCCACGCTATCATCGAGGGCAGTGGCGCAACGGTGGTTGGAGAGGAATCCTGTGTCGGCGAACGTAATTTCAGGACGCTGCTCGATGAAAACTTTTCTTCTGTGGAACAGGCTATCGACAAGCTTGCCGAGCGAACTCTGACCATAGATTGCGCCTGCTTTACGCCGAATACCGAACGGCTTGACAATATCCGGGAAATGGTGACTCGGCTCAATGCTCAAGGCGTTATACATTACGCTCTCCAATTCTGCACACCCTATATGATGGAGGCCTTCAAAGCCAAGAGGGTCGTCGATGCGATGGAAGTTCCATATCTGAGGATTGAAAGCGATTACAGTATGGAAGATATGGGCCAGCTTGGGACGAGGATAGGGGCATTCCTCGAAATAATCAATGCGAGGATTGGTGCTTGAGAGTTGCCGGTATCGACATCGGCTCAAGGTACATTAAATTTATTGTGATCGAGGATGGCCGAGTCGTCGCTTCGGAAAAGGGCGAGACCGGCCATGATCCGCTGCATACATGCCGTAAGCTGATTGCGGGCACCGTTCCCGATCGACTTGTAGCGACAGGGTACGGTCGTTACCTTATGGAAGTCCACGGAGACATCCCCACTATCACCGAGATCAAGGCTGTGGCACGCGGTGCAAAGTCGGTTTTTTCTTCATGCCGTACGGTTGTCGATATTGGGGGGCAGGACACCAAGGTCATTGCGCTCGATGACGGTGGCGTGGTTACTGGGTTTGAGATGAATGATCGGTGTGCCGCCGGTACCGGAAGGTTCATCGAGATCATGGCCCATACCCTCGGGTACGCCATCGAGGAATTCGGTGCTTCCTGTGAAGACAAACGAGGGTTGTTAAAAATAAACAGCATGTGCACGGTCTTCGCCGAGTCAGAGGTGGTCAGCCTCATAGCCAAAGGGATTTCACGGGAGGAGATCGTCGCTGCCATCCATGATTCTATCGCTGGAAGGGTCATGTCGCTCATCCGAAGAGTTGGTGCGAGTGATGACATTGTCTTTGCAGGTGGGTGTGCGGGGAATAGATGCTTGGCTGTATTATTATCGGAGCGTCTTCAAAGACCGGTCCTCATCGGCAAAACGCCCGAAATGCTCGCCGCCCTCGGCGCGGCACTCTATGCGGAATCATTAACCTTTCATGACTTCAGCTTTTAATCTTTATCCTTTCCTCCCAAAGACCAGTACGGTGTCCTCCATCTTGACGTTGCCGACTTTTCTTAATCCCAGTGAAGAAAGCCATTCCTTCATTTCCGCTACTGAATAGCACCTGCCTCCGTTTGTGTTGACGAGCATGTTTACTGAAAATAGTGTGCTCTGGACCGGCGAGGTTCGGTCTTTTTCGAGACGGAACTCATGGATGACGATAATGCCTTTTTGGTTGAGGGCGTTAATGGCCTTTTCGAGAATCTTCAGATTATTGGTTCCGGAGAATGCATGAAGCACCTGACTCATGAAGACGAGGTCGTACCCTCTGCCGATATCGTCGGTGACAAAATCGCCTTCCATAAACGAAATGTTACTGATGCCGGCCTTGCCGAGTATGTCTTTCGCAATTGCTATTGTTGCAGGGAGATCGAAGAGCGTGACCGAATCTATCTTCTTTGCCATCTCCAGCGAATATGTGCCAGGTCCACCGCCCAGGTCGAGCGCTTTTCTGACTTCCGCTAACTCCATGCGTTTGACGACCTCCTTCGCTTTTATGATGGCGATATTATGCATACCTCTAATGAAGGCATCGGCTTCAAAGGATTTCCGAGAAGGCTGTCCAGTCTTTATGATCTCATCGAGGTTCGACCAGTTTGTCCAGAGGTTATCGGCATGGCGAAGAATATCTCCCTGATAATATGGTGTACCGCTGACAAGCAGGCGCTTGGCCATAGGGGAGTTCCGGTATGTGTTCTTTGATTTTTTTAACAGACCGAGACTTGTGAGGGAATCCAGCAGTATCTCGATGGCCCTCGAATCGGTTTCTATCAAACCTGAGATGTCGCTGGCGCTTTTGGGTGTCTTTAAGTGATCGAACACCCGGAGGTTGTTGGCTGTGAGGATGACCCTGGCTGACCAGAAGCCCCCCCACATTTTTCGTAATTCTTTAGCTTCTTCGCCGATATTCATAAGCCCTCCATTGACTTTACCCCATTGAAAACAAGTGAGACAAGAATGAGCGTCTCCAGATTTTCTTAAAGTGCAAAACTCACCGTATATATGCTTCCGTGACGTAAAGCCGCATCATCCGATGCGTATTGAAATAATAAGCGTTTTTCCCGATGGCGTTCTCCATGATCCTGATCCATATCTTCTTGTCACTGTAAAAGGTGGGAATAATGACCGTTTCGAGCTTGTGATAGAGGTCGTCGGCATCCCGCGCAGAGTCGGCGGGCACATCGGACGATGGGCCAATTGACCAGCCCGTATAGTTTTCGATATGCCCTTCGATCCACCATCCATCGAGGACGCTGAAGTTCGGCACACCGTTATGAGTGGCCTTCATCCCGCTTGTACCTGATGCCTCGTAAGGGCGCAAGGGCGTATTCAACCATACATCCACCCCCGAGATCATCTTCATCGCTTTATCCATGTCGTAGTTTTGAATGAAGACGATCTTGACGCGGTCCTTCAGGCGTTCGCCTATTTCGACGATCCTTTGTATGAGGTCTTTACCGGGTTCGTCTTTCGGATGGGCTTTCCCCGCATAAATGATCTGTATTCTTCCTTCTCCTATGCGCGCAAGCCTCTCGGGATCGGAAAGGAGCATGTCCGCCCTCTTGTATGCAGTGGCACGCCGGGCAAATCCGATGGTGAGGGTGTCATAGTTCATATCGGCATGCGTCTGCCGGTTAACGAAGTCGATGAGAATTTTCTTAGCTTCCATGTGGGCCCCCCACATCTCTTCATCGGGGATGCGACCGACCCTGACGAAGATCTCAGGCTCGTTGGCCCAGCCGGGAAGGTATTTATCATAAAGCCGCTTGAAACTGTCGCAGGTCCATGTATACGAATGGACGCCATTGGTGATGGCATGTATTTCATAACCAGGGAACATGCCCTTGGAGACTTCGCCATGCTTTTTTGCAACTCCATTGATATAGTTACTGAGGTTGATGCCGAGGAGCGTCATGTTGAGGGAAATCGGCCCTGAGAATTCCTTTATCACGCGCATCGGGATGACTTCGATGTCGGTGAGGATCTTTTCCGCCAGTTCATAGGGGAACCGGTCGTGGCCCGCTGCGACAGGTGTATGTGTGGTAAAGACGCAGAGGCCCCTCACCTTTTCGATGTCCCAGACGAGGCGCTCATCCCAGACATCCTCTATGTTTTTCTTATATCTCTTGAGCAGTTCGACCGTAAGCAGGCTCGAATGGCCTTCATTCATGTGATACTTCTTGATCTCAAAGCCGAGCTGCTCAAGTATCCGGGTGCCGCCGATGCCGAGTACTATCTCCTGCTTCAGCCGGTATGCGGAATCTCCTCCATATAAATAAAGAGTGATCTCCCTGTCTTGCGGAGCATTTTCGGGAAGGTCCGTGTCGAGGTAGATCACGGGAAGCTTTCCACCGGTAGCGCTTTCTACGACATAAAGCCACGGCGCTATCTGTACGTCTCTCGATTCAATGCCGACCGTAACGCGGTCGACGAGACGCGTCATGAAATTGGCGGGACTCCATTCGTCGGGAAGCTCCATCTGCCTGCCATAGGGATCGAGTTCCTGCTTAAAGAACCCCTTTTTATACAGCAGCGAAACCGCGACCATCGGCAGTCTGAGATCTGCGGCAGACTTGATCGTATCTCCTGCAAGAATGCCGAGACCTCCGCTGTACGTTTTAATCTCGTTCTTAAGGCCTATTTCCATCGAAAAATAGGCGATCTTTGGTTCTTTGATAAATTGATCGATTGAAGTATACAGAGACATTAGAGACCTTCCTTATTTTTTATCTGTCAGCGCTCTGCGCTCGTCGAAGCAATTCTTGCAGCGATGAATGACCCTCTTCGCCTATGTCGAGGGTGAAATCATTTACATAGAGCCCTATATGACTATGTATAACGATTTCTGAAAGCTCTTGTGAATATTTTCGAATAAAGGGCATCGTTTCCTCTCTGTGGTCCATCGAATACTCGACACTCTGTTTGATGAGACCTTCGATGACCGCAATCTTCGGCCCGAGGGATTTCTTCGCGATGATGCCCCCCAGCGGGATAGGAAGACCGGTTTCTTTTTCCCACCATTCACCCAGATCTACTATCCTTGACAGGCCACATTCGGGGTAGGTGAACCTGCTTTCATGTATGATTAGTCCGGCGTCAACTTTGCCGTCTCTGACCGCTGCCGGAATCTCATGGAAAAGCATCGGCACGATTGCCGAAGGCTTGGTATCAAGGGCCGCATCGAAAAAAAGCTTCAGCAGAAGATACGCTGTGGTCATTTCGCCGGGGATGGCGATGCTCTTTCCCTTAAGGTCCTTCTCACGGTATGACTCTTTTGCAACAATGAGGGGCCCACAGCCGCGCCCGAAAGCCCCACCGGACCTCAAAAAAAGATAGTCATCCTGCAAACGATGGAAGGCATGACAGGATACCTTCGTCACATCGAGGTTTTTTGCCATAGCTAGACGGTTAAGGGTCTCCACGTCCTCAATATGTGGACCGAAGTTGAGTCCGAGCGTATCGATCTTTCTGTTCACGAGCGCATAAAAGATAAATGTGTCATTTGGGCATGGGGAAAATCCCAGCGTAATCATAATTCTGAAATTTTATCATTAATAAGATTTTATTTGCCAGTTTAAGTCCGGAAAGCGCAACACTCTTGCTTTTTAGCCAGTTCGACGTCTTTTGATGGACGAGTGAAGATTAGATTTCGAGCGTCATTTTTAAAATTAAGAGAAATTGAGCAAATAATATCAAAAAATAGCATAAAATAGCAATAAACCGGTTTATTGAGCTGTGGTTGTGCTTGATTAGATATCCGCTTTCAGGTTATATTAGCACTCACCAGCATTGAGTGCTAATAACGTTTTATCACAAACATTAAAAAAGGAGGCAGGTTATGAAAATCAAACCGCTCAAGGACAGGGTAGTTATCAAGTATTCCGAAGAGTCAATGGAAAAGACAGCCGGCGGACTCTATGTTCCGGACGTCGCCAAGGAGAAACCTCAGAAGGGTACTGTTGAGGCAGTCGGCGTGGATGTTAAAGAGGTGAAGGCCGGAAATGTTGTGCTTTTTGACAAATATTCGGGCTCGAAACTAAAGATCGACGATGTCGAATACCTCATCGTCAAAGAAGAAGATCTTTTAGGAATTATCGAATAAGGAATAGGAGGATACTACAACTATGTCAGCAAAACAGCTTTTATTTGGCGATGTCGCAAGGCAACAAATCCTGAGGGGAATTACCGTTCTCAGCGATGCCGTTAAGGCCACCCTCGGCCCCAGGGGAAGGAACGTCATTATCGACAAGAAATTCGGCGCACCGACCATTACCAAAGACGGTGTTACCGTAGCAAAAGAAATCGAGCTTAAGGACCCATATGAGAATATGGGAGCCCAGCTCCTGAGAGAGGTTGCTTCAAAGACCTCCGATGTGGCAGGCGACGGGACTACTACTGCAACTGTTCTGGCCTATGCTATTTACAAAGACGGCATGAAATATGTAACGGCAGGCGCTAACTCCATCGACATCAAGAGGGGTATCGACAAGGCAGTCGATATAGTCATTGCCGAGCTGAAGACGATGTCCAAGACCGTTGCCGAGAAGAAGGAGATCGCTCAAGTCGGTACTATCTCCGCCAATAACGACCCCTCGATCGGAGAGCTTATCGCAGAGGCGATGGACAAGGTCGGAAAGGACGGCGTTATTACCGTTGAAGAAGCGAAGAGTATGGCGACTGCCCTCGAAGTTGTCGAAGGTATGCAGTTTGACAGGGGTTATGTGTCTCCATACCTCATTACCGATGCAGACAGGATGGAATGTGTACTCGACGATGCCTTTGTCCTTATCCACGACAAGAAAGTATCTAGCATGAAAGACCTCCTTCCGATTCTTGAGCAGACCGCCAAGATGGGCAAACCTCTCCTCATCGTTGCCGAGGATGTCGAAGGCGAAGCGCTTGCGACTCTCGTAGTTAACAAGCTCCGCGGTACCATTCAAGTGTGCGCAGTAAAGGCTCCCGGTTTTGGAGACAGAAGGAAGGCTATGCTCGAAGATATCGCAGTCCTTACGGGAGGGCAAGTCATCACTGAAGACCTTGGTCTCAAGCTTGAGAACGTAAAGCTTCCCGATCTTGGAAGAGCACGCAAGATCACCGTCGATAAGGAAAACACTACTATCGTCGAAGGCGCCGGCGATCCGGCCAAGATCCAGGGCAGGGTAAAGCAGATTAAGGCCCAGGTCGAAGAAACCACCTCCGATTATGATAGAGAGAAACTTCAGGAAAGGCTCGCCAAACTTGTAGGCGGCGTTGCAGTCATCAATGTTGGCGCAGCTACTGAAGCTGAGATGAAAGAAAAGAAAGCCCGCGTCGAAGACGCCCTCCATGCAACACGAGCAGCCGTTGAGGAAGGTATCGTCCCAGGCGGTGGTGTCGCACTGATCAGATGTATCAAGTCCCTTGATAAAACGAAACTTGATCACGACCAGCAGATCGGTGTTAATATAGTTAAAAAATCGCTTGAAGAGCCGATCAGACAGATTGTCGCAAACGCTGGACTGGAGAGTTCGATCATCGCCGAGAAGGTGAAAGCGTCCAAGGATATCAACTACGGCTATGACGCATATCGGGAAGAGTTTACCGATATGATAAAGGCAGGTATCATCGACCCGACGAAAGTGACGAGGACTGCTCTTCAGAACGCCGCATCTGTTGCGGGCCTTATGCTCACGACTGAAGTGATGATCACCGAGATTCCCGAAGAAGACAAGAAAATGATGCCTTCTATGCCGGGCGGCGGAATGGGTGACATGTATTAAAAGAAGAAGACGGAAGTAGGAGGGTGTTGCGACGCGCTTCTACTGACATTTATTAGAAACAATGATAGCAGCAGGCGAGATAACAACGCCTGCTGCTTCTGTTTTCAGCCTAAATGAGTGTGTTATTCTAAATATATGCAAAAATCGACACGACATATTCTGGCCGCGATATTTTTAATAGCCCCTCTTTATATCTTGGTTCAATTGTTCCTTCCGATTTATAACGGTGCTGCCCCCATAGAGATTGAGATACCCCATGGTGCGACCTACACGAATGCAATAGACATTTTAGCCGGGAATAAACTGATCCGGGATAAATTCCTCTTTCGTGTCCTCGGCACTATCACTGGAGTGGATAGAAAGATGCGCGCGGGGTACTACCGTTTCTGGGGGGGGATATCTCCCTTCGATGTGTTCCAGCAGTTGCGAAACGGGAAGATCATCGAGTATGAGATTACGATCGTTGAAGGTGATAGTCTGCTCGAAATCTCCGAAAAACTAGCCGCGAAAAATTTTGTTGCTGCTGACACATTTTATGCGCTTGCGCGGGAAGGATCGATGCTGGAGTCACTGAAGATCAATTCCCCAAGCATCGAAGGCTACCTGTTCCCCCAGACTTACAAGCTTCCCAAAGGAGCCCGGCCCGGCGACATCATCAGACTTATGGTTGGGAAACTGAGGGAATCTTACACCGATGAAATCAAGAGTAGGATGCAGCAGATTGGATGGAGCGAGAACGATATTCTGACCCTTGCTTCGATTATCGAGAAAGAGGCCCAGACGGATGAAGAGAGGCCCGTTATTTCGGCCGTCTATCACAACAGACTGAAGATGGACATGCCGCTCCAAGCAGATCCCACAGCTATTTACGGCGTCAAGAGCAGCAAAACTAAAATAATAAGCAGCGATCTTAGAAATAAAACTCCATACAATACGTATGTCATAAAGGGGCTGCCGCCGGGGCCCATTGCATCACCGGGCTTGAAATCGATCACGGCCGCTCTTTTCCCGGCCAGGGTTCCTTATATCTATTTTGTCGCCCGCGGGGACGGAACTCATATCTTTACATCTTCCCTCGCGGAGCATAATGTCGCGATAAGAAAGGTGAGACCTTCTGCTGCGCAGCGCGGGACAAGGATCAGTCATGATAATGATTAAACGGAAAGAGACAAGGCAGATACATATCGGGAGCGTTCCTATAGGTGGTAGCAGCCTCATATCGGTCCAATCTATGACTAAGACTGATACGAGGAACGTGTCTGCAACGATTGCACAGATTAAATCGCTTGAGGCTGCCGGCTGCGAGATTATCCGACTGGCAGTAATCGATGAAGACGCGGCAAGGGCACTTGGCGCGATCAAACAGCAGGTAGACATCCCGATGATAGCCGATATACATTTCGACTGGAAGCTTGCGCTGGAAGCGCTTAGACAGGGCATGGACGGCCTGCGGCTGAATCCTGGCAACATCGGCGCGTCATGGAAGGTCAAAGAGGTTGTTGCCGCGGCGCAGGAGCGCAGCGTGCCAATTCGGATCGGCGTCAACGCCGGATCTCTCGAAAAATATCTTCTGGAGAAATATGGACATCCTACGCCTGAGGCTATCGTTGAGAGTGCTGAAGGACATATCAGAATACTCGAAGATCTGAAGTTCCACGACATCAAGATCTCGCTCAAGGCTTCAAATGTAATGATGACGGTTGACGCATACCGAATCTTTTCAGAACGTTACGACTACCCGGTCCACATCGGTATTACCGAAACTGGGCCAACCATTCCGGGCGCTATCAAGAGCGCTGTCGGGCTCGGTATTTTGCTGTCGGAAGGAATCGGTGACACCATGCGCGTATCCCTTACTGCCGAACCTGAAGAAGAGGTCCGCGTCGCATATGAGATCCTTCGATCGCTCGGTATCAGAAGGCGTGGTGCCGAGATCATATCGTGTCCGACCTGTGGCCGCTGCCAAGTTGATCTGCGCCCGATAGCGCAGGAAGTTGAACGTGCACTCCGATCGGTCGAGCGTCCGATTTCGGTAGCCGTCATGGGATGCGTCGTAAACGGCCCTGGTGAGGCGCGTGCGGCTGACTTCGGAATCGCCGGAGGCAAGGGCATGGGACTTCTGTTCAGGAAAGGCGAGGTTGTTCGTAGGGTAAAGGAAAGTGAATTACTGGAAGCATTGATGGATTTGATTAAGGAGGAGTAAGCCGGTGCGCTGGTTCGCCGGTGCGTAGGTATAAAGAATGCTGACACTTGATTCAATCCTCAGCATCCAGCTCTATCAGCACAAAGAAGGCTATCGCTTTTCTTCCGACGCAGTGCTGCTCTCATCATTTGTCACGAGTCCGCGCATAAAGAAGATCGCCGATTTGGGAGCAGGGTCCGGTATAATCGGTCTTCTTCTCGCAAGGAAATATCCTTTAGCACAAGTAACTCTCATCGAACTCCAGGAAGGTCTCGTTAAACTCGCCGAAAAGAACGCGGCCCTCAACGGACTCGATGAAAGGGTGCTAGTTGTGCATGCCGATATCAAGGGACTCTTTTCGAACGGGGAATCTGGGAAGACTGGAAGCAATGTTCTGCACTCGTACGACCTTGTGGTTGCAAATCCGCCATTCAGAAAGACGAAGACAGGTCTAACCAGTCCTTCCGACGAACGGGCGTTGGCGAGACATGAAATACACCTGCCCATTGCGGCCCTCATGAAATCGGCGCTTTCACTCTTGTTGCATCACGGCAGGCTCTGCATTATACATCTGCCGGAACGGCTCGCCGAGGTGCTAGATACTATGAGGCAGCATTATCTCGAACCGAAGCGCTTGCGCTTCGTCCATTCGAACGAAACATCCCAGGCCAAGATGGTGCTTATTGAGGCAGTGAAAGAAGGGAAACCAGGGCTTAAAGTCGATAGGCCGCTTTACTTGTACAAAGGTGACGGTAGTTATACGGACGAAGTCAGATCTATCTACGGCCGGGATACATTGACGATTGCAGAACCCTGCGATAGTCTTTGAATATGAGTTGTTCAGTCATAGGCTGATTAATATGCATTAAAATGATTTGGACATCAGTTCCATTATTTTACAACTATCTTATGCCCTTTATATTCAATAATCTGATCTTTGCGTATTTTGCAGCGCTTGCGTAGTTCCACGTTGCTATCAACCGTGACATGCCCTTCTGAAATCGCCGCTTTAGCCATACCTCCGCTGTCGCACAGTCCCATGACTTTCAACAGGCTATTCAATTCGATAAATTCACTGTTATCCAAGGCAAACTCTTCCATCGATTCTCCCTGAGACGTTGGTCGGGACAAACATCAAAGGCTTTAGACACTCATGATTGTAGAGTGCAACAATCATAATTATATCACGATTGAGGAGTGTGAAGAGGAAGCAGCGTGAAGTAAGCTACCATCTACCCGAAGTGCTGCAGCTGACTTTACCGATGAATGGGGTGCTTTGTTTACTATAAATCTCAGTTTTGTCATGCTCCAATGTATATCAGAGATCCCTTGGAAAGAGACAAAATATGGACCTGGATTTGAAAGTCTGTCTTCAAAGAGGTATATCCTTTTGAAATACTATATTTATTGTGGTTGTCGGTTAAAAGAATCTTGATTTTCACTCTTATCGAGTTAATTCTCTGCTTTGCAAATTCTCTATCGGTGCATAGAATTGACCTTTTGGAAGTCCACTAGTCTCAGATAGCAGGCGGTTTGCGCCTGAGTTGCAACGTCTCACACATCAGCCAGAATAATGCACTTCCTCTGACAAAAGTGTACCTGCTTTGCAAGTAGCTCCATGAAAGCAGACAAGAAACCCCATGAGGTGTTCGGGCTTTCTCAGCGGTACCACGAACTGACTGGGCGCATGGATCATAAGAGGGAGGAGTGTTTTGATTGTTCAAACTGTCATCTGTCTGACTTCTCGGTTGGTGAAATTGTTTCGCTATGAAGCGCAGAATGCAACTGGCTGCTGTAAATATTGTCACGACTTTATGCAATGAATCCCCATCTGAGTCTACAAAACGATGTGAAGACATTAACAGTGGGGGGTACTGTACGCTGTTAAGGTATTCGGTAGGAAACTATAGAAAGTGGATGAAAACCTTCTAATCACATCCTCTTTAATGATATGATTAGACAACTATTGTTTTATTGTTGGCATATTTGAAATGTGAAGGGTGAAACACTGGAGCAACTAATGAATGGCAAAATGGATTGGCCCAATGCCTGTAAGTCCTTCTCTGCAGTACATAGGGCCAATGTCCTAGACATCTCCCGTTTGTTTCTAGACGAAAGAGAGGAACTGTGAAGAAATCGTCAAAGACCAGCCTTCGTAAGCCCAAACCGCATAGCAAATCACCGACAGACGTATCTGGACGCTATGAGAAAAGTGCTTTCCCCATCGTCGGCATTGGGGCGTCCGCGGGAGGGCTCGAAGCCTTGGAGTTATTTCTGAAGAACGTGCCGTCGGGAAGTGCTATGGCTTTTATCATTGTCCAGCACCTAGACCCGACTCACAAGGGTATCATGGTGGAACTGCTCCAGCGAGCAACATTAATGCCAATCGTTCAGGTCAAAGACCGGATGAAGGTCGAGCCGAACCATGTCTATGTCATACCACCCAACAAGGACATGTCTATCCTCCACGGGGTACTGCACCTTCTCGTGCCGCTGGCACCCCGAGGCATGCGTCTGCCCATTGATTTCTTTTTTCGGTCCCTAGCCGATGACCAGCAGGACAGAAGCATAGGCGTCATCCTCTCAGGCATGGGCTCAGACGGGACGCTCGGTTTGCGGGCTATAAAGGAAAAAGCCGGGACTGTCTTCGTACAGGCACTGACCTCGGCCAAGTTCGACAGCATGCCCAGAAGCGCTATCGAAGCTGGATTAGCCGATGTGGTTGCCCCGGTGGAGGAACTGCCTGGCAGGATTATCGGTTATCTTCATTACGCGCCTCTTGTCACCCGGCGCGACCTATCTCTGGAGAGCAAGGCGCAGAGCGCCCTTGAAAAGATATTTATTCTTCTCAGGATGCAGACTGGCCAAGACTTTTCCCTCTATAAAAAGAGCACCATATACCGCCGGATTGAGAGGCGCATGGGCATCCACCAGATCGACAAGATTGCTATTTACTTCCGGTATCTGCAGGAGAACCCGCAGGAAGTCGAGCTACTCTTTAAAGAGCTTCTGATCGGTGTGACCAGCTTTTTCCGGGACCCTGCAGCTTGGGAGCAGCTAAAAGAAGACGTTATTCCGTTTCTGCTGGCGGCCCGCCCGAAGGGTGGCGTGCTGCGGGCATGGACACCTGGTTGCTCCACAGGTGAAGAAGCCTATTCCCTGGCAATCGTATTCAAAGAAGCGCTTGAGCAGGTCAAGCCAATCGGGAACTTTTCGCTTCAGGTCTTTGCAACCGATCTAGACCGAGACGCCATCGACAAGGCCCGCGCGGGCGTCTATCCGGCCAACATCGCTGCGGACGTTTCACCGGAGCGCCTGCGTCGGTTCTTTGTGGAGGACGAGAATAGCTACCGGGTAGGTAAGGCTATCCGCGAGATGGTGGTTTTTGCCCCGCAGAACTTGATAATGGATCCACCCTTCACCAAGCTGGACCTTTTGATCTGCCGCAATCTGCTTATCTATCTCGATCGGGAGTTGCAAAGCAAACTTATTCCCCTTTTTCACTATAGCCTGAATCCCGGCGGAGTCCTGTTTTTAGGGAGCGCGGAGACCGTCGGTGCGTTTTCCGATCTCTTTGCCTCGCTGGATGGTAAGACGCGGCTTTTCCGGCGGCGCGATTCCATCCTGCGCGCAGCACCGGTTGAATTCCCCTCATCATTTATTCCTCCGCTGCCAGGTGAGCCGCATGGTGCGACTACTCAGCCAAAGGTGCGAACAGGCGTCCCCAACTTTCAGTCACTGGCAGATCAATTTCTGTTGCAGCATCATTGCCCGGCGGCCGTACTGACAAGCGATAAGGGCGATATCCTTTATGTTAACGGCCGAACAGGCAAGTACCTTGAACCGGCGGCTGGCAAGGCCAATTGGAACATCTTTGCTATGGCCCGCGAAGGTCTGCGCTTTGATCTGAACAGCGCCTTCCAAAAAGCACTCAGGCTAAAAGGTACGGTCATCCTGAAGGGCATGAAGGTGGGGACCAACGGCGGAGTGCAGACCGTCGATGTCACCGTCCAGCTATTGACTGAGCCGGAAGCGTTGCAAGGTATGGTGTTGATCGTCTTTACTGACGTGGCCATGCCTTCCGAAACAATAACGCCGGACAAATCCCAAAGGACTTCCGTCAGCAGAATCCGACAAAGAGAGTTAGAGCAAGAACTTCAGCAGGGCCGTGAAGAGTTGCGGGTTACCCGCGAAGAGATGCAGACCTCGCAGGAGGAACTCAAATCCACCAACGAGGAGTTGCAGAGCACCAATGAGGAGTTGCAGAGCACCAATGAGGAATTGACCACCTCCAAGGAGGAGATGCAGTCGCTCAACGAAGAACTGCAAACGGTCAACCATGAGCAGGAGGTTAAGGTGAATGAGTTGTCGCGGGCGAACAACGACATGAAGAACCTCCTAAATAGCACCGACATCGCTACCCTGTTTCTCGATGACGCACTCAATGTGCGGCGCTTCACTCCTCAGACCGCCCGAATCATCAAGCTGATTGCCTCTGACGCGGGCCGACCCATCACCGACATTGTCACAGCCTTGGACTACCCCGGACTAGTCATGGATGCCCAGGAGGTGCTGCGTACCTTGGTCTTCATAGAGAAACCGATTGCAACCAATGACGGACGCTGGTTTCTGGTGCGCATCATGCCCTACCGTACGCTGGAAAACCGGATTGACGGCTTAGTGCTCACTTTTACGGACATTAGTATTGCAAAGAAACTGGAGGCAGCGCTCTGGGAAAGAGAACGTGTTCTGAAATCACTCTTTGAGAACATGCCCAGCGGATTCGGATTGTTTGAATCAGTACTTGATGAGGATGGCAATTTTATCAGTTCCCGGTTTGTCTTTGTCAACAAGGCGTATGAGCAGATTACGGGTGTAAAGAACGCTGAAGTGCGGGGCAAGACGGTCCATGAAGTTTGGCCCGGCACAGAAGCGAGCTGGATTAAGGCATTCGGGCAAGTGGCCGTAACTGGGGTCTCGAGCAGCTTTGACATGTGCCACAAGCCGACTGGAAGACTCTACCACTGCAATGTCTTCCGATCCGGGGAAAGCCCCGACCGCTTCGGCGTCATTGTCGAGGACATCACCGACCGCCAGCCCCTGCCGGGACGTGACAAGGGCTAGACAAAAGCGTAATGAAGAAGGACAAGAACCTGTCCCCGATGCTACAGCGCTCCGCAACCAGGCTGAAGAAAGACTGAGAGAGGGGAAGAAGATAGTGTCAAGAATCTTTCGCACATTTGTTTTGGTGTCTTCAATCTGGCATCCTCAGTTATTATGCAGCTGATTCCTTCGCCTGGTCGGTAAGGCGATCCATCTTGAGATACTGCTTTAACCCCCACTTGGTCCCGGCTATATGTCGAAGCCGTGCTGCTACCAGCATCAGTGCAGAATTGCCATCGGGAAAGCATCCGACAACTGATGTCCTCCGCCTGATCTCTTTCATGATTCTTTCAAGAGGATTATTCGTCCTTATTCGAAGCCAGTGCTCTCTTGGGAATCTGTAATACCTCAACGTCTCTTCTATGCCCTCTCGTACTATTTCTGCGGCACGGCTCAATTTCATGCCACGAAGTTTCTCAGCTACGACCGTTGCCTTCCTCATTGCTTCACCTTTATCCTCTTGAGCATGGATCGCTTTCACCATAGCCACAACTTCTTTTATCTTCCCTTTTGGTACGACAGTAAAAACGTTCCGATAGAAATGCACGACACACCGCTGCCATAACGCTTTAGGATAAAACTCTACCAATGACTCTACCAGTCCGAGGCACTTGTCCGTTATGAATAACTCCACTCCCTTGAGTCCTCTCTCTTTCAAGTACTTCAAAAAGGAGCTCCAGCTTGCTTTGTCTTCTTTCGCCCCTTCGGCTACACCTAATATATGCCGATATCCTGCTTGATCGACTCCTATCGCAACAAGAACTGCGACATTCCCTACTTCTCCGCCCCAGCTGCGCTTCAGAGCTATGCCGTCAAGATATACATAAGGATACGTCCCTTCTATCGGCCTCTGTCGCCATGCCTCTATCGTCTTGTATATCTTCGCATTCAGATTCGATACTGTCCCAGGACTTACCTTTGTACCCCA
Source organism: uncultured Nitrospiraceae bacterium (assembly GCA_963727805.1). Classification (GTDB taxonomy): domain Bacteria; phylum Nitrospirota; class Thermodesulfovibrionia; order Thermodesulfovibrionales; family Dissulfurispiraceae; genus Fen-1308. The sequence goes on along the minus strand of CAVSHF010000005.1, from coordinate 769,718 downwards.
GAGCGCTTCGGTAATGTCTTCGACTCTTCTTACCGACACTCCAGCAAGGTACATCTCTACGAGCGCTTCCTCAACAGATGACTGCCTCCGCCGGTACCGATCTATAATCGCCGTCTCAAACGGTAGTGTCCTTAGCTTCGGCATCTTTATTTCAACTTCCCCTGCTGTCGTATGAAGTGACCTTTTATAATGGCCCGCTCGACTATCTTCTCGGGCATCTGTCCGCTCATACTTTTGCGCATTACAGAGCCTCGCCGCCTCTTCGTCCAAAAGCTTGTTCAATGTCTCCTGGACCGTCCCCTTGACGATCTCTCCAAGATGCTTCTTTACGCTCTCCTCGTCAATCTGGAAGAATGATGCGATCTCCCACTTGACGTAGGCCGACACACAACGGCTGATCCAGCCCTCCAGGTGCGCCGGATTGAGGTGGAAGTGCAGAACGACGAACTCGGACATTCACGGGCAGAGGGGGAAACCGGGCTTGACGCTACACCACCCGCTACGATTTCGCTCCTGTAGGCTATTGAACCCTCAATGACGACGGGAATATCCGGTAGGTGAACCTAACCGGGGCGTCTCTGGTCGGAGTGTGCGCGCCCTCCTGGTTGGCAGGCGCTTCGGATGTTTCGGGGTGCAACTTCATATTTTAGCCTTCCAAAGATAAATGAGTGATATAGGCGACCAGAGCGCTTCAGCGGTTGGCATCAAGTTGCGTTTTTCTTGCTCTTTTTTTCTTCATACATAAATTTATCTGCTATGGATAGTAATTCATTAATGTTGCAGTCAGGTACGGAATCACAGGCTACCAATCCTGTGCTGACCGATAATTTATAAGCCCGTCCCCCATGTGCATTGAAGTTCGTGGTGTTGTCCCGAATGCGTGCAACCATCTTATGAGAATCTGGCTCAAATTCATTCAGTGCAACAATTGCAAATTCGTCGCCTCCTATGCGGGCAATAATGTCGGATTCACGAAATGTATGTTTGAGGATATCGGACATATCAATTAATGCTTCATCACCTTGTTTGTGTCCTAGATTATCGTTAATCCATTTCATGTTGTCTATATCTAAGTAAATCAACCATAATAATTTGTTGACTCTTGCAGCCATTTCAAGCTGTTTTCTGGCAAGTACCAGAAACCCACGCCGGTTATAAAGGCCGGTCAATTCGTCTTTAATGGCGAGTGATTTCAGTTCTTGAATTAGACGGTGCCGTTCAATGGAATAACGTATTGAGCGTATGAGGCGATCGGCATCGATCTGTCCCTTGATGAGATAGTCCTGAGCACCTAACTTTACTGACTCGATAGCCAGATCTTCATGATCGAAACCGGACAATACGATAACCGGCACTTCCAGAAATTTCTCATTTATATTGATCACAGTATCAAGTCCGTGACTATCCGGCAGGTCTAGATCAGTAAGAATTACATCTATACTCCCATCCTCAAGATATTTAAATGCGGATGAAAGACGATTAGCGCAAGCGATATCTATCGTCGCATGGCGTATGTCGGATAGTATATCCTTGAAAAGCTCCGTATCTGCTGGATCGTCTTCAATTAATAATAGCTTGATATGCCCCATTTCTTTTTCTTTACGCATGATCTGTTTCTATCATTATATCTATAGCAGTCCCCCTAGTCCTTAATGTAACCGAAGCAATGAGCACGATTTATCGTGTGTATTTTATGCGGAGTCTTGCCCTGTTAATTACAATTTCACAACGTTGATCGCTTTAGGCCCTTTAGGTCCTTTTTCAATATCAAAGCTGACCTTATCGCCTTCGGCAAGGCTCTTAAAGCCATCACCCTGGATCGATGTATGATGGACAAAATAATCGATTCCGTCTTCACCGCTGATAAAGCCAAATCCTTTGCTGTCATTGAACCACTTCACGGTACCTTGATTCATCTATTTTCTCCTCCTCTTTAAACTGGGACTTTAAAATGCTTCGCAAAAAGAGCCGCAAAGCTTACTATTTTTTTGTCATTGCGCCTCGTTTAGACGAAGAGTACCAAGCTTTTTTGAACGCCATGTGACCGCCTAAAATCAGCGGTCACCAGAAGTATCTTACAGGGCCGCTTTGAGCGTTTTGCCTGCAGAGAACTTGACAGTCTTGCTAGCCTTGATTTTAATTGCTTCGCCGGTCTTGGGGTTCCTGCCTTTCCTGGCCTTCCTTTTTGCCAATGAGAAGGTTCCGAATCCAACAAGAGTGAGTTTGCCGTCCTTCTTGGCCGTTTTGGCAACTGCTTCAGCAAATGATTTGATTGTTGCTTCTGCCTGAGTCTTTGAAATTCCTGCATCCTTTGACAGTTTCTCTACGAGTTCTGTTTTGGTCATATTTGACCTCCTATAAAGGTAAAAGTCTAGTCACAAAGAGTATACCATGAAATCGAGGATCTTCTACAAGGACATGAGCTTCAATAATTGCGATTTCTGAATCAGCAATGTCCCACTGCTACTTCAAGCACTAGTCAGGCTCTTATCTCAAATTAGTAGATTACTTCCCTGTATAAGGTATTTTCCTCAAGAGAGACTCCCAGAGCGCCGTCCATGTGGACCACGTGTGACCTCCTGGTACTGTTATTGTTCGTTCTGGTCCGAGGACATCTGCCAAGAGACGATTGGACACGGCGAACCGGTCATGGTTACCATAGCCGAGATAGATTACAGGTGCATGGCCGTCCTGTAATTCATAGTCCCTAATCCATGACCAGAGGCCACGTTCGTAATCAGACGTAACAATAAGCCCAGGGTCCCAGGCCTTGACACTCCCTGCCTGAGATATTTCGCTTATAATCCGATCTCCGCCTAAGTACGGAGCTAGGAGAATGATACCTGACACGTCGCCAGGATGTGCGATCTCGTACTCCAAGGCTCCAAATCCACCTAACGAAATTCCTACTAGCCACAAACATCGATACCCTTGGTCGCGTGCCGGTGCAATTACATCCAGCCGTAGCCGCTCAGCTGCAGTTTGATTTAGGTAATACTCTAAGTGCAGATCGGTAGCCAACATATCTGCCATGAGGCCGGCTTGTCGAACCCTTTCGATAAATCCTTTGCGGCTGAAGTCGATGGCTCTGCCACCTCTCCCCGGCAGGAAAACGATTAGGCACTCCTGTCGAATTCCCTCCTTGTATGGATAGGTGATAGTCTCAAGGGGAATTCTGGCGGTGGGCGAACAGGACATTAGAACCATTAGAATAAGCGCTGCAGAGACTCCCTTCATGACGGTTCCTATCGACATGCATGAGTAAAATACATTACGGGCTGCTACGTGCCCCTTTAACTTTAATCTAGATCTCTTCACTATTAATTCCTGTTAACGCATAAAGTCTATAAGTTTTTTGCAGTGATGGGTAACGTCCCTTCTGCATTTAAATCAGCTCCGTACAGGGACGACTACTTCATACAGGTCCCCTGATTTGACCAATTTTTTCTAATATATTCTATTTTATCAAGTTTGTTGTCCCTTCGAATGCGTTGTCGCTACACAACAGAAAGTATCGCTATTGCAGGACTGTAGCCTTTATCTTTGATATGCCATGATTATTGGCATTTTAAACCATGACTAATCGCGCAATTCCTCGGCTAAGCTGCACGTTTCTAGGTGAATTGCAAACCCCTCTTGTCCCATTCTCATCAATTTTGGACGCCGAGCAAACACTGATTACTATCTTTCCGACTTGTGCAGACCACTATTGTTAGCGTTACTCTGAAAAAGAGGCGGCCATTGCTATTGAAGATGTATTATATAAGCTCAACAATAGCATGTATAATTCTAAATATAGTCTGCCCAAGAAGATTGTTCGTACTGACTGATCCCAATAATGTATATACTGTCTCACAAATTAGGGACAAACTTTATGAGTAACTATTGCGAACTTTCGCTCTATACTGGAAGATGTCTGTCCAACGGCCTTGCGCCTGGAAGATTTTATCCTGGGAACAAGGACGTCTTCTCTTTAAACCGGATCTCAGTCGCGCTTAGAACAATAGAGAGATATCTGTTACCATTTCAAAATTGGGGTTTGATCATTGACTACAATGGACTTGTCAAGGATAACACTGAGGCGGACCTATTGGTAGAGTATGCTAAGAGACACTATAATCAGGTAAGAGAGATCATCGAGCCGCATATGTGCATACATGGGAGAATTATTTTTGCAAGGAAGTTAAGATTTGACGGCTGCTCTGAGAGCGATGCTGATACTATAGTTAAGATAATGAAAATGTCAGGTCATATACCGAACGAGTTGAACCAAAAAGCGGATTGGTTAAGAAAAGCAGGCAATTCTGAACAGACAATCATGATCAAACTTAATGAGCTTAAAAATGAAATGGATGATTTCTGGAAGAGGGCACTTAAGTTCTATGAATACCCAAATCCCTAGAAATTACTGAAGTAAACACTTTTGGAACTGTTCAACATGTCCCATTTCAATAATAAATTCACTCTTCGATTCGAGATCGGTACATTGGCTTTGCCCCTGCGAATACGCATGTTGGGTTGACCTAAAGAAATATAGTAGCACCAATGAAGACTCCCAGTAAGTGTTTAAGGCCAACCGGAGTGTTTGTAAAGCTTATCCGCCTAAGCACAAATTCTTATAGATTTCCGTAGCTTTATCGCGAAACTCGCGAAAGAAGCGTTCGTGCCCTCGTTCCCAATCAGACAGCATTTTAAATGCCTCACTGGCAGCACCATCTGTTTGAGATGCCATTTTCGCATAAAACTCACTCAAATCTTTCTCAATTAACCAGGCCACATTGAAAACGGTAACATCCGGGACCATCGTTTCGTACAATAGCTGCTGAAGGAACTCCGATTTGGCCCGTTGATCAAAAAAATTAGTCGTTTCCACAGCATAGTCTTTCACGATTCGTAATTCATCGGAACTTCCCTGTTTTAGTTCATCCAGGATCTTTTTGATAAAAAAGATATGATGCTCCTCTTCCTTAATCAGTTGGTTAAAGGCACTCAATGCGGCTCCCCATCCCATTCTTTTAAGGGAAGTCTGAAAAAAGTTCTTCCCAGTCTCCTCTTGGTTTAAGGCGTATTCGAAGATCTTAATTAAATTTTGATTGGTTGCCATTGTACCCTCCTTATTAAGTTCCTTAGCATGATAATGTCAATTTCCACATTTACTTAAAGTATACTGACTTTACATCCGAAGTGAAAACGGAACTGAAAATTATCGGTAGTTGCATAAGTCCACATATACCACATGCATAACGGCTGCCGCTTTTTAGCGGCGGCTGCTTTTAAGACGAAGCCTTCTTGATATTTGCTATTCGGTTTGATCGTTTGACTGCTTATGAAGCTGGTGAGTTTTTCTTTGTATTCATTCGGCTTCCTTGAAATAATAATCATCACTTGAAATATAGTAAATTAGCAGATTTCTTGCCTATAGCATCTAACCTTGTAGATTTAAATATCGACTTGAGGAACTCAACTGTACGTCCATCTCAGAATCGAGTTATTTTAGGAGAAGAGATTATTCCCCGACTCATCTACGGGGCGAGATGTTCTTTCTATTATAGATGCGCCTGAAATGAAATAAAAAAATGTGATTGTCCGGGTAAATCTTGAAAAGCATATTCACTTTAATAAGTATAATAGGCATCTTCGTTTTCAGAGTGAAGTTAGCCAGAGGGCTCTATTCACCATTAAAATACCATGATTCGGCCATTTCGGGGCGCACTTTGGATTTCTGGTGGGGTGAAGGGTCTAATACTAATTCTCTTCAGGCTCTTATATCTTCTTTGGAGACACATTCCGCTTCTTTTTGCTCATGCTTTTGTTCCCCAGAGCTTCGACAGGTGTGGCAATGGTAAGGCTTATAAATGCTTGGACAAATGCTGCAGGCCTGCCCCCTTGAATGCTGGCCCGAATCTTATCATTCTGCACATCTTCGCGAAAGTCATTGCCGGTTACGATCCTGCGTGGGTTTGCCAAGTATTTCATAGGTACCATAGCTTTTACGCGGACATCGGCCTTACTCTTATTAAGAAAACCAAAATCGCTTTTTAATTTTTTTTTGCCCCCTTGGATCTCATATTCAGTGATTACCATAGCCTCTTTAGCGTTAACGAGAACTACTTTGGTAAGGGAATTCTTATATATTTTACGGCCTGACTCGGACAGTGCAGACATCCCATAAAAAAGAAGGATAAGATTGGTTATTAAGAGACCCGCGTGCTGCAGTACTTCGTTGATACGCTCGAACTCATGGATGTGTTCACGCCTTAGGACGACCACCGGTTCTTTTTGATCGGATACTGATTGCTTAGCCATTGTGCCTCCTCTGTGCGTTATAATAGACGCTAAGGTCTATTATAATGGAAATTCTGGAGAATGCCCATATGCATGTTATTGTCGTCTATTTATCATTTTCTTGTCAGAATAAATTAATATAGTAAAATTAGATTATCTGTTAAAGTTAGAGTCCCGTGAAAAGAGAGGTCTGTGTGGATACTTGCAATCGTGACTTCAAGGGAGATTTGCTCGAAGAAGCAAGATATTGGCCAAGGATGGTATGTGACTTTGTTACAGAATTATATGATGCAGCGGGAAATAAATGGATCTGTAATATTGTTGATATGAGCGGCAATGGGTTTGGCATCATTACGGATGCAAAGCTTATGAGAGGAGATCTGGTGAGTCTTGTCGAACCTATGGCGAAACTCAGAGTCGTTTGGATCGACAAGGATAGGGCTGGCCTCGTGGAATGCAAGTGAGACATGCATTCCTTTTAGTCGCTTTGCTGCGGAGGAATCAGCAACGGACCATGAACGGTGGTTATCGTCTCGCACGAAACTTAAGACTAGGATTCGGCGCATATGGTTATATAATCAGAAACCGAGAAATGTAAATATCATAAAGGGTAGAATACTAAAGAGATGGAGTTTACAATAAAAGACGATTTCTTCAGCATATTCTTTGATTCTATTGGCAACAGGACATTGAAAGGTATTAATAATCTTGGCGCTGTAGCGATCTTCTTTACACTTAGTTTTTTGAAGATCTTTCGACCCAAACAGATACGGGAGATTATCCAGCAGGTCTTTTTCATCGGGGCAAAGTCTTCAAATATCGTGATGCTCGTCGGCCTCTTCACCGGTATGGTGCTCGGTCTTCAGCTTTTCTATACCCTGACTAAATTCGGTTCTGAAGGAGTCCTCGGGTCGGTCGTCGCCCTTACCCTCATCCGTGAACTTGGCCCCGTCCTTACCGCGATAATGATTACCGCGCGTGCTGGTTCTGCCATAACGGCAGAAATAGGCATTCTGCGCATATCCGAACAGATCGATGCGCTCTATACCATGCGGATAGACCCTGTGCGGTATATCATCAGTCCGCGTATAGCCGCTGCAATTATCAGCTTCCCCTTGCTGACCGCCTTCTTTGATCTCCTCGGGATACTCGGGGGATATCTCACTGGTGTCGTCCTCCTCGGAGTGGACAAGGGCGCCTATTTTTATCGTATCCATTCCTATGTGGACATAGTCGATATTAGGGGCGGCTTTATCAAATCACTCGTCTTTGCCGTGCTCGTAGCGACGACCTGCTGCTATCAGGGGTACTTCACTCACCTCCGTACCGACAGTTACGGCGCAAAAAGCGTCAGTATTTCGACCACATCGGCAGTCGTGATCTCTTGTGTCATGATTCTTATCTCTGATTACGTAGTCACATCCTTTCTCATGTAGAGGTGCCGATGGAAACGCCCTTGATAGAATTCAGAGATGTCGTAAAGCGCTTTGATAATAAGACTATTCTCGATAAAGCGAATCTTGAGATTTATGAAAATCAGATCACGACTATAATCGGCAAGAGCGGCAGCGGTAAGAGCGTTCTCCTTAAACATATCATCGGACTCCTCTCTCCTGACGAAGGAAGTATCCTCTTCAAGGGAAAGCCTGTCCATGCAATGAAAAAGAGCGAATGGGACGGGTACCGGAGCCGGATCAGTTATATGTTCCAGAATAATGCCCTTTTCGATTCCATGACGGTCTTTGAAAATATAGCCCTCCCGCTCATACAGACCACAAATATGGGCAGGAAGGAAATCGAACAAAAGGTGATGGCACGGACTGAACAAATGGAGCTCTCCGACGCCCTTCTTAAATATCCCTCGGAACTGTCGGGCGGTATGCAGAAGCGGGTGGCACTGGCCCGGGCGCTCGTGACGGACCCGACCATCGTGCTCTTCGATGAGCCGACAACCGGCCAGGACCCGATCCGGAAGAACACTATCCTAAGCATGATTGCTCATTACCGCAAACAGTTCGGGTTTACCGCGGTTCTCATCAGCCACGAAATCCCCGATGTCTTCTTCATCTCTGACCGGATTCTCCTCCTCTGGGAGGGGAAGATCGCCTTTCATGGGACTTATGACGAGTTGACAATGCTGAAACATCCTATGATCGATGAATTCCTACAGAGCATTGAGGGGCTCCGTGACGAACTCACCGGGCTTCTCTCTAAGGAAATGTTCAGGTCCCGTTATGCCCTGACGCTCAGCGGCGGACATGTCGACACCACTATCACGGCTGTGCTCTTTGGCATTCACTGTGAACTACTTGCTAATGCGCTTGGGCCTCAGGCTGCCATTGAGGTCCTCAAGGCTCTTGGGGAACATGTAAATAAATATTGCGTTCCCTTGGGAGGGTTCTCGGCGCGCCACAGCAGAGACAAGATCCTTACCATCCTGCCACGCGTAAGCATTGAAGAGGCTGGACAATTAGTGAGTGATTTTGCTGAAGGGCTCCAGACAAAGGCACTCCCCGAGATCCAGGCATTGACCGCTGAAAAGATAGGAGTGAAGACATGCTTCGAAATATGGGTGACTGCAGGCATAACTGAAGGCAGCTCCACTGACGACATTGAACAGATTATGGAAAGGGCTGAAGCGAATGAGAAGATAATCGCAAAATATCAGTGCGGTAAGGAGGTTGGTTTGTAATGAAAAAACACTCGATCGAAACGGTCGTCGGCATCTTTGTGGTCATCGGCCTTGTCTGCATTGCTTACATGACCATAAAACTCGGAAAGGTTTCTTTTTTCGGGAATAATTATTATACTCTCTATGCAAATTTCAGTACGGTATCTGGCTTGCGGGTTGGTAATATTATCGAGATTGATGGCATTGAGGTCGGACGGGTGGAAAACATGACTATAGATCAGGAGAAGCAGGTGGCCGTCGTGGAATTGAAGATCAGGAAAGGCATAAAGATTTACGACGACGCCGCTGCCTCAATCAAGACTGCCGGGCTCATCGGCGATAAGTTCATCAAGGTCGATCCTGGAGGAGGCGGTACGATGCTGAAGCCGGGAGCGAGGATTTCTGAGACCAACTCACCCGTCGACGTAGAGGACTTGATAAGTAAATACGCATTCGGAGATGTCAAGAAGGACGACAAAAAGGATACCAAATAAGACTGACGGGGGAAAAGATGAAGAAGAGCTTCTTTGTAATCGCATTCGTTCTTTGCCTGATCATTCCGCTCTCTGCCAATGCAGGTGGGGCGCTTGACACTGTTAAGAGTAATGCTGACAAGGTGCTGGATGTATTGCGTGATCCGTCACTCAAAGCAGAATCGGCCCGGAAGATCAAGAAGAATAAAATCCGGGCTATCGCGCAGAAGATGTTCGACTTTACGGAACTTTCCAAGAGGACGTTAGCGCAGAACTGGAGCAAGTTCAGTCCTGAGCAGCAAAAGGAGTTCATCGATCTTTATACCTCTCTCCTCGAAGATACCTATGCTGACAAGATCATGGCGTATACTGATGAAAAAATAGTCTTTACCAATGAGGTTACACTGACTGAAAAGACGGTTGAGGTTAGGAGCACGGTCCTGAGGAAGACTTCCGAGGTCCCAATTAACTACCGTGTGATATTGAAGGATGATGGCTGGAGGGTCTACGATGTCGTTATCGAAGGGGTTAGCCTCATCAATAACTACCGCACTCAGTTCAGAGAGATACTTACGAACAAACCTCCGGCAACATTACTGGAATCCATCAGAAAGAAGGTTGACAAAGCGTGAACCGCTCATGAAGACACCACGAAAGGAGAAAATCATGAAGCTGGTACCTATTTTCATACTGACCTCTATTCTTCTTCTATGTCCGGCCTCTCTGTGGGCAGATACGTCTTCGACAAACGTGGATACTTTATCGTCTCAAGGCCGGGAGACGCTCGCAGTTCCACGGGACTTGTCTGAGGCGAAAGAAGTTTTTCAGAAACTCTCAATTGTTAAGCCGCCCGATGCTGTCACGATGCTGGGTACCTTGCCAGCAGAACTGCCCGACATGCAAGTTCGGAATGAAGAGAGAATAATTGCATTGACAGAGCAGGACGCAACTGAAGATACAAAGACCCGGGTAGATGTCCCCGCTGAAAGCCTGGGCGTTTCTGATGAGATCGAAGAGGCAGCCCCCTCAATTCCCGACCCTATTGCTCCGGTGAATAAGGTGATGTTTCATTTTAATGATAAGTTGTATTTTTGGGGACTCAAACCTGCAGCTCAGGTATATTCTCACATTATTCCCGAAGAATTCAGAATTGCATTCAGCAATGCCTACGATAATCTCTGGGCCCCGTCCAGAGTGGTGAACAATCTATTCCAACTCAGGCTTAAGGCGGCAGGAAATGAACTCATAAGGTTTCTCTTCAATTCCTTTGCAGGCATCGGGGGCCTCAGCGATGCTGCCAGCGAGGCCCTTGGTATCAAAAAGCAGCAGGCAGATTTCGGCCAGACACTTGGCCATTATGGCATTGGTCATGGCTTTTATCTCGTATTACCTGTATTCGGACCTTCTTCAGTCCGTGATGGGATTGGAATCGTAGGTGATCGCCTTATGTATCCCTTGACCTATGTACCCAGTTCTGATTTAACTTTCGGAGAACAAGTGGCGATCTCAGCACATGAAAAGGTGAATGACACATCGTTCAAGATTGGAGATTATGAGTCCTTCAAGGAAGCGGCCATTGACCCTTACGTCTCAATGCGTGACGCCTTCGTGCAGCATCGACAGAAAAGAGTTGATGAGTCAAAAAATTAGATCCAGCCCGAGCGATAGGCTGCAGGCGTTTGCAGACAGGATACATACTATAATTGAAATTCTCCGAGTAAAAATTGTAAAAGCGCACTGGAAAATATCTAGAACATCACAGCATCGAACTATTCCTGCACAGTCATAGGTAAGGCTACTTGGTAGTTATTCTCACTGGTCCGGAATCTTTTTTAAGGAGGATTGCGGACTAGCCGGAAAGACTTAAACGCACCTTTGATGAGCTTTTATCTATGACTTCCTTGGTATGTGGCAAATCGACCCCATAACAGAAAAAATGGAATTCGCAAATGAATCTCTCACTTGTTTTTTGTCGCTCTGTCTATGGAGCGTGAATGTGATCTGAAAGAGAATCCAACATAACAAGAATCGTAAATCCCTCGGACTTGCATGTGGGGCTATCGGCACAAGTCCAAGTCGGAATATTGTTGATTATGGTTGTCTTGACTTGGAGCAGGCGGCAGGAATAGATCAGACGACAAACCTGTTGCTTATTGGCGGATGGCGAAACTTCGTGGCCTGTTCAAAGGAATACGCCAGCCCGATTAAAAGCGGTTCGCTCCAGGGACGGCCTGCGAACTCAATTCCTACCGGCACGCCGAGTGGGGCGGTTTCAGTGGGGATGGAAAATCCGGCGGGAACGACGATCGAGGGGAACCCCACGACTGCGGTCAAGACTCCGTTTCTGTCCACTTGCGTCTGACCTCTCGGAACAACTAATCTCTTTTGATGGGGAAAAATTATTGAATCGAGCGCGTTGTCAGCCATGATCTTCAGATATGATTCCTGAAGGAGAATCCGCCGGATCACCCGTTCATAATACGCTCTGTCGGTAACGCTCAGACTCATTGCTTTTCGAATATCCGGCTCATTGTTCGAATGGTATTTACCCCATGAAAGTATATCTCCCAGTGATTTTACTGGGGCCGGAGGATTGGCGTTTTGTAGGTATTGGGTCAAATGTTCCCTCAGTTCATAACGATGAACGCTCACTTCGGCGAGAATTCTGTCGGCGTCTAGTGGAGCGTTAATCGAAAAGATACCCGCACCTTTCTCTTTCATTATATCGATCGACGTCCGTATGACTTTGTTTACCTCCGCATGTTCAGGGCCAGTGCCGAAGAAGCTTTCAAGAACCCCAATCCGCGCCCCGGCCAGTGCGTCTTTTGCGAGGAATGATTCATAGTTATCCGGGATATTCCCTGTGCTCCAGGCAGTAATGGGGTCACCCGGATCATAACCGGCCATAAGGTAGAGCAAGCGTGCTGCATCAGGGACACTCCTTGCAATCGGGCCCGCGGTATCCTGCGTGAGCGAATATGGGATTATGCCGTTTCTTGATATAAGCCCGATGGTCGGTCTGATCCCCACGAGGTTGCATGCACTTGCGGGGGATCGGACTGAGTTGACCGTGTCGGTTCCAACACCGACGGTGCCGAAATTGGCCGCTATCGATGCCCCGGTACCTCCGCTCGATCCCCCCGGAGTTCTGGTCAGGTCGTAAGGATTCAATGTCTGCCCGAGGATGGAACTTAGGGTTTCTCCCCAAAGGGCAAACTCGTGAAGATTTGTCTTGGCCAGCATGATTGCACCTGCCTCACGTAGCTTTCTTGCCACCGGTGCGTCGTTGGCCGGCCAATAGCCCTTAAGACTTGAGGACCCGGCGGTCGTCGTCATATCATACGTTTCAATATTGTCTTTTAGAAGAACACAGATGCCGTGGAGAGATCCGGTGATGCCGGATTCCCTGAATCTCCTATCAAGAGTATCAGCTTCTTCTATGGCTTTCGGATTGACTGTGATGATGGAGTTGATAGCAGGACCTTTTTTATCATACTCCGCTATCCGAGCAAGATACATTTCGACAAGCTGGCGTGCTGTTAGCAGGCCTTGCTGCATTGCTGCATGAATGCCCTCGATCGTCGCTTCTTCTATCTGAAATAGTGGGTCTGCCGACAATTTAATCCCCGATTTTCTCCATGAAGGCTCCCACCCATTTTCGTTTCTGATCTAGGATTTCACTCAACCTCTCTTCGGTCAGGTCCATCAACCTCGCAGCACTGCGTGCGGTATCGCTTCCCTCCTTGAGGACTGTTTCGTTTCGCAATCTGAGCACCGTCTCGATGGTTCTGTAAAAGAGATAAGTTTCTTTCAGCGCTGCGGCATCGAGCGGAGAGAGAATGCCTAATTCGCCAAGGCGACGGATGGCATTGAGCGACCCTTGGACAATAAGCATGGGACTTAGGTTGCAATTCCTGAGCTGCAGGTACTGCACCGCGAATTCGAGTTCCCCTATACCGCCAGCCCCCAGCTTGATATCATGAATTCCTGCAGAAATCGCATCCTTCGAAAGCTCCCTGCGGATTCTCTCGCGCATATGTTTGATATCGCGAATAGCTATCTCGCTCGCTCTTTTCATCAGGACTTCCTTCCTCATCTCTACAAATAAGTGGCTTGTCCTGGCATCACCGCTGACCGGCCGGGCTTTGAGCAAGGCCTGGAGTTCCCATGTCTGGGCGTTTTTGAGATAGTAATCGGCGACCCCTTTAATAGAGCTGACCAGTGGCCCTTTGCTTCCGTCGGGTCTGAGGCGGGTGTCGACTTTATAGGCGACACCCGCCTTTGTATATGACATTAAAAGCTTAAGGAGATTCTCTGCGTCCTTTATGTCTTTGACCTCCGGGTCATTCAGCGTGATAAAGACTATGTCTAGATCGGAGTTGAAAATGATCTCCCTGCCACCGAGCTTGCCGAATCCTGCGATGATCAATCCCATCGAGTGATGGGTGGTAAGGGTCGAGAGCACAGCTTCGGCTACGGTGCTGACACCTTTCATCAGACGGACAACGTCTATCTCTCTGTTCAGGAACAGGATGCCCAGCCTAATCTCTTCCAGCCTCCTGAAAAGCCTGATAGCTGTGGACTCGCCCTTCCGGTCGATGAAGAGGTCGAGTTCCTTCTTTGAAGCCGCCAGTGACTTTCTTTTGACAGTGCACTGAACGAGTGATTCCATATACTCAGGGTTACTCATGAGTATCTTCGAGAGATAGTCGCTATGTGAGAAGACGAAGGTGTACATATCGAACATCTCCGGCCGCCGGAGAAGGGCTTCTAGATAGGACTCGTGCGCTGCAAGAAGGCTCGAAAAGCCGACAAGTTGGAGCAACGCCGCATCAGGATTGTCGCCATCGAGGGTTTTTTCGACAAATTTCGGCACGATCTCCTCCAGTAGCCGCCGTCCCCTGATCGTTTGGAAGGAATATATGTTGCTGCGGATCTGCATAAGATAGTGGATTGCCTTTCCTATGTCTTTTACGCCGCGTTTTGAGAGTGCTTCTTCAAGGGGCTGCTTGATGGGCATTTCAACATCCCAGAAGATACGGCTGAGAATGTCTTCGCTTGTCCCTTCTTCTGATACCAATACATCACGGCCCTGGAAGAGCGAATCGTAGATTGAGCGGACCTTCTTTCTCCTTTTCTCGAGTTCGGAGAGGAAATCTTTGCGGCCTGCATATCCCATCTTCCTTCCGAGTACCTCCAGCTCCTTCTCTCCTGAAGGAAGACTATGGGTCTGCAGGTCGTTCATCTGCTGGAGCCGGTGTTCTAAAGTCCGAAGGAAAAGATAATTGTCTGAAAGGTGGTGGAGGTCATCATATCCGATCAGGCCTTTTTGTACAAGGCGGTGCAAGGCTTTGAGCGTACTTCTTTCGCGCAGGATAGGCTCCTTCCCTCCATACATGAGCTGGAAAATCTGGATGAAGAATTCGATCTCACGTATTCCCCCAAACCCGCGCTTGATGTCCCTGCTGAAGGTCTTGGTTTTCAGTTGCTCTACCTGGGCCTTCATGCGTTTTATCTCGTCGATGGTATCAAGGTCGAGATACTTCCGGTAGATGAATGGCAAGATGGTCAAGAGGAATTCTCTGCCAAGAGCGTTATCGCCCGCCACCGGGCGCGCTCTCAAAAGAGCGGCCTTTTCCCATAACTGGCCCCATGACTCATAATAGTCTTCATATCCCCGCAGAGAGAGAGCTAGTCTGCCGCGCTGGCCTTCGGGCCGTAGCCTTAGGTCGACCCGGTAAGCGAATCCGTCTTCGGTGTTTGAAGAAACGAACCTTGTGAACTCCTCCACAAGTTTGACGTAATACTCGAAAGCCGATACCCTGTTTATTGTAATGCCGGGAATCGAGGAGACGCCGGAGGTCTCTCCCTCGTCACGGTAAACGAAGATGATGTCTACGTCAGAGCTGTAATTGAGTTCCTGCGCCCCGAGCTTGCCTAGGCTGATCAGGGAGAGTGAGTTGCCGTCAGGCTTTCCATACCGCTGGTCAAGAAAAAATTCTACAAAATGAAGCGACTCCCTGAGTATGATATCTGCCAGATTGCTCATGTCGAGCATGATGTCCGGAAGATCGGCAAGATGCAATATGTCCTTAAGGGTAACGATAATCTGTTTGTCCTTGCGGAAGCGCCGGATGGCCTTCATTCCTTCGTTCAGCGCAGAGCACGACTGTAGCTCTTCATGCAATTCAGCGGTATACTTATGGGTATCAAGAGCCTCATGAAGACATTCGAGCGCATTGAAAAGTCGATCGGGATACTGTGTGCAATAATTCGCAAGAAACTGGCTGTGGGAAAAAAGCGCGGTAATACTGTCGAAATATTCGTCTACACGAGACCGCAATTCGGGATGATCCGAGAGAAATGTATCGATATTCTTGCCCGCCCTTTCAGGATCAGGCAGATACGAGAGGTCTCTCATGGCTAATTCCCCGAACGCCAGAGCCGCGGGTCTAGGGCGTCGCGCAGCCCTTCGCCTACGAGATTATAGCTGAGCACGGTGATCAGAATTGCAAGTCCCGGATAGAGTGAGAGCCACCACGCGACGGTGATATAATCTTTCCCGGAGGTCAGGATATTGCCCCAGCTCGGATCGGGAGGCTGAACACCGAGCCCAAGGAAAGAGAGCCCGGATTCGACAAGTATAGCACCCGCCACCCCAAAAGTCGCAGATACAAAAACCGGTGAAAGCGCATTGGGAAGGATATGCCTGAAGATCACCCTGAAGTCGCTCGCTCCGATCGCCTTTGCCGCAAGCACGAAATCCCTCTCCTTAAGGCCCAGTATCTCAGACCTAACGAGCCGCGACACATCCATCCAACTGGTAAATCCGATGACAATCATAATAGTTGAGATACTCGGCTCAACAATAGCAATGACGGCAAGGATAAGGAAAAAAGTTGGGAAGGCGAGCATGATGTCAACGAACCTCATAAGGACTGCATCGGGTTTCCCTCCGTAGAAACCCGAGAGAGCCCCGATCATGATGCCGATTGATATCGCGATGCCGACCGCAACAAATCCTACCTTGAGAGAAACTCGGCTGCCCCAGATCATACGAGAGAGGACATCACGTCCCAGTTCGTCGGTGCCGAGGAGATGATCGGTCCCCGGCGCGGAAAGGACGTTGTATACATCTATCGCGGTAGGATTGTAAGGGGCGATCAGCGGAGCGGATACTGCTATTGTCGCAATGGTCAGAATAACGAAGAGACCGGCGATGGCAAGGTGGTTCTTTTTATATCGATCCCAGATAATTTCGATCATCTTTATTCCTTGCCTATTCTGACCCTCGGATCGACCAGAGCATATGAGATGTCGGCGGCGAGGTTGCCGATGAGAGTGAGTACCGCACCTATCACGAGGATGCCCATGATTGTCGGGTAGTCTCTTGACATTGTCGACTGGTAGAAGAGTTGGCCCATGCCGGGGATTGAGAAGATCGTCTCAAAGATGACCGCGCCGCCAATAAGGCCAGGAACAGAAAGACCGAGGATTGTCACAACCGGCATGAGCGCATTTCTCAGTGCATGCCGTACGATCACCTGTGCTTCCTTTAACCCCTTGGCTCTCGCAGTCCTGATATAGTCCTGCCTGATGACCTCAAGCATGCTCGAACGGCTGTAACGGCTCAAGCCGGCAATGGCACCGAAGGCACTGATCCCAACCGGCAGGATAAGGTGTCTCGTCCAGTCCGCAAGCCTCTCGAGAAAGCTCATGCCCGAAACGTCGATGCTCTGGATGCCGGAGATCGGCAGCCAGCCAAGGGTGACACCAAAAACGATCATGCATATAAGGGCAAGCCAGAAATGAGGTGTCGAAAAGCCGATGAAAACAAAGATGGTAGTCAACTTGTCGAAAATTGGAAACTGGCGCGTTGCGGAGAGCACCCCAATTGGCACTGCAATGCAAAACGTGACGATCAGCGAGAGGATATTAATGGTAATCGTGATAGGGATCCGTTCTGTAATCTTATCGATCACCTTGTTGCCGTCAACAAAGGACTTGCCGAAGTCAAGCTTCACGAACCTAACGAGCCAGTCTGCATATTGGACATGGAGAGGTTTGTCGAGCCCATAAAGTTTCTTTAAGTTCTCCCGTGCCTGGGCCGATACTTTGAGCGACATTTGGGTCTCTACTTCCACTGGTCCTCCCGGTGCAAGATGGATAACGGTGAAACTGATGAGGGTGATGCCGAAGATGAGAGGGACCATTAACAGCAGACGCTTTGCGATATATGAAAGCATATATGTAAGTTAATAGATGGGGCGTCGAAAGTCAATAATTGCGCCGCGGTCGACTGGACGGGTGAAAAAGATAACAGCATGAAATCTGGAAAAATAGTTCACTGCAAAATAGTACGGACTTTTCTCCAGAAATGGCAACTCATTAAAGCAATATACAGCTCGATCCCGAGGCAGATTATTTCGCTGCGGGTGCCAGAGGTTGATTGCGCCTTTCGACCTCTCCTAATATATCCGCCTTCAGCTTGGTGAGCTCTCGTTTAAACAAATCGTTAGCCAGTAATGCCTCAGGTATGGCATCAAATCTTTTTTCGAGCGTCTGGCTCAGCTCTCGGTTCTGCTTATCGAAAGAGGCTTGGGTAGCAACAGTTACCTCTATAAGACGATCTATTCTATAGTTGTTTGCCGCCAGTTTATTATCAATCGCTTCAAGAACTTGGATTGCCTGATCAAGCCTGTCAGCACTTAATTTAGTTGAAATGGCGTTGAACTGAAGAACATCCAACACTTGACCTTCGCACACACCAGAAACATTATCTGCTGTTGGCGGTATATATCTGCCCAAGCAAACTTGCGGTCCCATCGCACCTCTTATAAAAGTGTATCCTTCAGCTTCTTGAGCTTGTGACTGGATTGATGAGTCAACGATGAAAAGCACCAGCCAGATCGTAGCGAAATAAATTAGCTTCTTCATACTTCCTCCTCATTTAACCTTTGAGCAGTTTTAAATAGTAGTTAGTTCATAACAAAGAATAGGAGCTATTTCATTGTCCGCCAATAAAATATTACACGGCTTTTAATCGGCAAGCAAGTTATCGCATTGGAAAGTAGCTCTTATTTCATCTGGCACATCATCTTTTGTCCTCGACTTCGCACTCTTTAAAATGGCTTCTACTTCTCCAATAGTCTGCAATATTCCGGTAAAAAAAATTGACTCTGGGGGGAATCAGGCAGCCTTGCCGTATGCTCTTTATACGTTACTACTATAGCCTATAAAACCGGATCAAAACTTTGGATGTAAAAGGTTCATAGGAATAGTGCTTGTCAAAGTAATACGAAGTTCCGACTCAGACAAAAAAAACACACTGTGTCAATCTGTTATGTTATCTTATAGAAAGATGCAACTGGCCTATGGGTTGTTAATTTGCTTAAAGAACTATCTGCAATAAGCATTCGTGTCATTAGGGCAAAGTGAAGCCAAGCGAGTAACGAGAGACTTGGAAAGGGTCGGTGGGGAGTTGTTCAAGGATTGGTCGCTTCATTTGAGAGTTTCTATGTAACTCGGGGTCGATATTTCGTAAATAGATTATGGATGAAAATATTGCATTACAGAAAAAGCTTGTTGATAAAATAGTAATGAATATTACCGAGCATGAATTGCGTAATAATATTTCTGGCGAAAAGCGAACTTATTCGGATATATACAATGATATCAATGGGACGATTGAATTCGCCTCTCATGCTCATAAAGATCAATGGCGTAAAAGTGGCGAGCCGTATATATTTCATCCTTTGACCGTAGCCCTTATTGCTGCAGAAAATGGCATGGTGGATAAAATTTCAATTGATGGTTGCCTTCTTCATGATGTCATTGAAGATGGAGGAATCAGCAGGCTTGAACTTTCGAGGTTGTTCGGAGAAGAGGTTGCAGATATCGTAGAAGGCCTAACAAAAATCAAAGCACATAAAGATCAATCCTACAATAAATTGTTTTCGCATACTATAAACAATCCGAGAGTTGCTTACATCAAAATATTTGATAGATTGCATAATCTCAGAACATTACAGCCTCACAAATATGAAAAACAGGCTGCTATTGCTACTGAGTCTATGGATATTTACTATAAGCTATGCATAAGACTGTGTCTTACTGATATTGCAAATGAAATAGAACGCCTCTGTGCTCCAATTCTCTACCCAATCAAATTCCCTGTCTTCTCTGCGAGACTGCTACAAATTCAGGAACAGGCCCCTTCTGTGGTGAATACTTTTAAAATGACTATTCTTGAGAAATGCTATGAGAATGATATCAGGATAAAAAAGATCAGAATCCAATGGAAACCATTTCTTGAAATGGATGATTACAGTTTTATGCAAATCCCTAATGTCCTATTATTCAAGTTGGTGGTCGACTCTATTGAGAATGCCTATAAAATTATTTGGCTTATAAATACTACTTACAAAGCAGCAGGAAATATTGAAGATAATATCTCTGTGCCAAAATTCAATAACTTCCGGGGAATTTCTTATACAGTTGTTGTGGATGGCGTTAAAATCCCATTGCTTATTACAACAGAACGATTTAATGAGTTCAATAGAAAAGGAATTCTGGTTTACGGTGGTTTCAGTAAAGATACCACGGTAAACAAAAAATTAATGGAGCATCTTCAGGAGTATTTGGTTAACGAAAGCAACTTTCTGGATGTGAAAACACTCATTTCTTTCATAGACAAAGACGAAATGAGGGTCTTTGCCAAGGATGGAAAGACTATCGTTGATCTAAAAAAAGGATCTACCGTTCTGGACTTTGCTTTCAAAATACATACAGACATAGGCTTAAGAGCGGATTATGGAGTTGTCGACGGGGTACGGGTAGGATTGGGACATGAGCTGAATAATGGTAATGTAGTGTGTGTATACACAAAAAATACCGTTACAGCTACGGAAGAATCGCTAAAGAAGTGCATCACTCCCAAATCACATAGGGTACTTAAAAAATACTTTGAGAATTATCATGTCGAAGTTCTCTTTACTATGGCAACTCAATATTTGCTGTCAATATTATCTCGTTATCACATAGATGCGAAGAGATTCTGGTTAGAAATGCGAGAGCGATACTCCTCGGAGAAAGAAATAAGTGAAAGAGTCATAGAGATACTACGCGGTGTGTCGGAAACTGAAAAACTCTTGTCCGAGCTCCAGTTGATTGACAAAGCGCTCATTCCCACTTCACAGAAAAAAGGTGAGTCTTTTTCAAAGGTGTGGAATATCTTTTCCTCGAGTCAAAAAGACGTCCCGATGGAACTCAATTTTTTGGATGAGTCTTATTTGTTCTGTCCTTTTTGTGTGCCTACTCTGAGCGATTCACATCATAAAGGTGTCCTTCAAGAAACACGGTTTATCGTTCATACCCGCGATTGCAGAATAGCTAATAATTATGATCAAGAGAGCATATTCCCAGTTTCGATCATGAAAAATATTAGAATAGATGGCCTGATTTATATGAGAATAGAAACCGAGGATGTTTCCGGTATTACATATTCGATATCTTCCGTATTTAAAAACACAAATCTTGAGATTTTCAACGTGGAAAATGACCGAACGAATGCGCTCTATCGGTTAGCCTTTTATCAGAAAGATCCAATGATTATTTCTTCTTATCTCGAAAAGCTGCGTAGAATTCAGGAAATCAGAAATATCGTAATAAGTAAAAAGAATGTCTTCGGTATACAGCCAGAAAAGGTCCTTAAGGGGGAGCCATCTGGCTGGTCAGATTTAGCCGAGTCTCCATCTTGATTGTAAAGTTGTTCAATTCCAGCGGCTACGGGTAATATTTATTATATCCCCGATGATAGTCATTTAGCCCAACACTTCTTGCTTCTGATTACAGTGAGCAATCGATCTTCTCCCAGTGCTGAAAGGTCGGGTTCTGTCTCTAAAAGAGTAATTTCACTGATAGGTCTGCCTGTCAGCCGACTTTTTCGAAGGCCTCCTTTGACGCGCGGCATACTGGGCAGGTCCAGTCTGTGGGAAGGCCCTCGAACTTCACTGCTTCACGGTCATCTTTGTATAGCCATTTGCAGGCGGCACAACGCCAGAGCGCTCCGTCTTCCCTGCTACCGTTTTTTGCTACAATATCCCAGCCCCTGGCGGTCCACTCCTCTATCCGTGGTGGATAGAACCCGGAATAGATGGTTTTATCGCGTGCATCATCAAAGGTGACCTCTATTGTATAGTCTCCTTTTTTTACCGTATAGCCCCACGCAAAGTTCTCCTTCGTGTCCGGCGTTGTCGCCTTTGCAGTAAAGTTGAAGATGTCGCCGCTCCGTTTGACCTTGGACCAGCTGAAGCAGCAGCGCAGCACCGATGTGCAGCCGCACTTGCCCCCTTTGAGCTCAAGCCCATCCACTCTGAATCCGCCCGGTGCTTTTTCGATTGCAATTTCCATGTTCCCTCCTAATAAATTCAGATGCATGATGTGTTTGGGATAAGTCCCGCTCGCTGTTAATCCCTTTTAAAGGCATGACTGGAAAGAGGCTACAATAACGTAAATGAAAACGTGGTAAGATTTCCCCTTTATTTTAATAAGGTAGTATTTTTTGAAACAATGTGCAAATATCTGGTCGGAAGATATCATGGCGCTGTATCCGGCAGTGAGGTTAGTGTTTGCGGAGTCCAGGCGGAATACTTAAAATAAAACAAGTACGATAAACACAATTTTACCGAGGTTATGAATGAAATCGAATAAGTCTTGTTTGCCAATGAACGAAACCCTTCAGACTATCAAAAACCGCAGGAGTATCCGTGTCTTTACGAAGGAAGAGGTTTACGACGGGCAGATTGCCGTCCTCCTTGAGGCTGCGAATGAAGCCCCTTCGGCCCACAATCAGCAATCTTGGCGTTTCATCGTCCTGAGAGGCCAGAAAAAACAGGAGCTTTCCGATATGGTTACTACAAGGTCCGATGGGTTTCCTCGACCTGCATCGACCCTCCTTAGGATGGCGGCGCGAAGCATTGCAACCGCACCTGTTGTCATAGCTGTTGCCAACACTGGAGGTCTCATCGCGCACGGTACTGAACTCTTCAGGGTCGATAAGGAGATGGCCAATGACTTTTTTAGGACCATGGAGATACAGAGTTCCGCAGCCGCTGTTGAAAATATGCTCCTTGCAGCAACGTCAGTCGGCCTTGCAACAGTCTGGCTCGGCATACTTTTCCTCATCAAGAATGAAGTGCTGCAGTTTCTCGGAGAGCCCGCCGGTGAGTTTATGGCCGTGGTGCCTGTCGGCTATGCAGCGAGGTCAGGCAGCGGCCCCCAGAAGGAACCCTTTGAAATGAAAGTCAGATATCTGGACTAACTCTTTCTCGCCAATAAGCGCTCTGCATGACCTCTTAAATAGGAAAGTGGGGTTAATATTGTCTTACGTGGCACAGTCTAACATGACCAGCTAATCCGTACTATTCCACTTCGATATCGTCGAAGTCTTGATAGAGGGGAGAGGTCTCTGAGTAATAATCTATTCCGCTATCCACTTGTTCCTTCAGGCCTTTGTAGGCGAAAGTAACGAGAGTAGCAGCAGCGACCCCTGCCACTGCTCCAAGGAGGCTGCCGAGTTCAGGCTTTTTACGGTTCGCGAGGATGCCCGCTGTGGCTCCGGTGGCTGCCAAAATGCCAAGTAAAAGTAAATATTTTGTTTCCTTCATAATATCTGCATCGTTTGATTTTATCTAAAAATATACTTATTTAAGATACCACGTCTGAAGGACAGACATAAAGTTTTATCTCTCCTGTTGAAATAGTATAAAATAAGTTTCATGAAAGCAACTAAGAAATTGATCGTCATAGGTGACAGGGTGCTTGTAGAGCTTGACGAGAGTAAGGAACGGACGTCGACGGGACTTTATCTTCCACCGACGGTGAAAGAAAAGGAGAAAGTCCAGGGAGGATATATCGTCAAGGTGGGGCCGGGCTATCCGGTGAGTGATCCCAACGCGGTGGTCGATGAACCCTGGTCAACCAAGAAGAGAGAGGACCTTAAATACATCCCTCTGCAAGCGATGGAGGGAGATTACGCTATTTTTCTCAGAGATGCGGCTGTGGAGATAGAATTTGAGGGGAAAAAATACCACATAGTTCCTCATTCCGCTATACTCGCACTTGTGCGCACCGAATTTGCCGATGAGTAAACGATGACTGAAACATTTTTTATTCTTATCGGTGCAGCATTCGGTGCCGCCATAATCTATCTCATCCTTTCATCACGGTTCAAAATAATTTCGGCAAAGGAAGTCTCTGACATGCAGGCCCGCCATGCCATGCAACTCAGGGAGATCGAGGGCAGGGCGCAGGGCGCCGAGGCACTGGTGACCGAGTTGCGCCGTCAGTTGCTGGAGGCTGATTCGGAGAAGGGTCAGCTCAGGTCGGAGCTCGACAGTGAGCGGCAGCAGCGGATAGAGACATCGACACGGCTTGATGAATCATACAAGAGGCTTGAGGATTCCTATAGAAATCTCGATGAGCAGAAGGCCCTCCTCGAAGTGATGAAAAAAGAGATGACGGATACTTTCAACGCCCTCTCAGCAGCGGCGTTGAAGAGCAGCAGCGAAGATTTTCTGAGGCTCGCGTCCGAGCATTTGGGCAAGGTCGTGATCGATACGAAGGGCAAGCTCGGCGAGCACCACGCAGCGATAGATGCTACCGTCAAACCACTCCAGGAACTGCTGAAGAGATACGAGCAGCAGATCAAGGAGAGTGAGGAGAGCAGGCATAAGTCTTTCGGTAGCCTCTCGGAGCAGATCAGGTCTCTCTCGTCCATGCAGGATCGGCTCCAGCAAGAAACCAAGAACCTCGTGACAGTTCTCAGGAGGCCGAAGGTCAGCGGCTCATGGGGAGAGATTGGTCTGCGGAGGGTTGCTGAACTCGCAGGAATGACCGCCTATTGCGATTTTTATGAGCAGGAATCAGTATCGGTGGAAATGGGTAAACTCCGTCCCGATATGATAGTAAGGTTGCCCAATGGCCGGGAAATCGTTGTTGACGCAAAGGCACCGGTCGATGCGTATCTTAACGCCCTTTCTGTGCCTACGGAAGAGGAACGGAAAAAAGGTATCGCAAACTACATTCTGCAGATAAGGAATCATATGAACGCTCTCAGTTCAAAATCCTACTGGGACCAGTTCCCTCAATCGCCAGAACTTGTCGTCATGTATCTGCCTGGAGAATCTTTTTTCAGTGCGGCGCTAGAGCACGATCCCAAACTCATCGAAGACGGCAGTATCAAGAAGGTTATTCTCGCCACCCCCACTACCTTTATAGCACTATTGAAAGCTGTTGCTTACGGCTGGCAGCAGGAGCAGATCACTAAGAGCGCCCAGGAGATTAACAAGCTTGGCAAAGAGCTCTACGAAAGGTTCTCGATTGTGATCGAACATTTTTCGAAGACCGGCGCTGCGATGCGGAAGGCTGTGGAGTCATACAATGAAGGGGTCAGGTCGATGGAGTCACGGTTGATACCGTCCATCAGAAAGTTCAAGGAACTTGGCGTGTCGAGTGCCAAGGAGATCGTTTCCCCTGAAGAGATAGGCCAGACAACGAAGTCGGCTGAGCACCTCGCCATCGAGTTTGATGACGAGGGGGAAGGTAAACAGAGGAGGTCCTTATGATAGAAGACTTGAGACATTCAGAAACGTGGAGGGTCTTCAGGATACAGTCGGAATTGGTCGAAGGTTTCGAGACCCTTTTCGATCTCGGTCCTGCAATCGGTATTTTTGGAGGCGCGCGCTTTAACGAGCGCTCCGATTTCTATCATGACGCGGTAAAAGTCTGCGCCATGCTTTCAGAGGCTGGGTTTGGAATCATTACCGGCGGTGGACCGGGCATTATGGAGGCGGCGAGCAAAGGTGCGAAGATGGGAAGAGGTAAATCGGTCGGACTAAATATCACGCTTCCCCAGGAGCAGTATCCCAATAAGTATCTTGATATTAGTTTGTCGTTCCGATACTTCTTTGTCAGGAAGCTGATGTTCATTAAATACTCGATCGGGTTTGTGATTTTCCCCGGCGGTTTCGGCACGATGGATGAACTTTTCGAGGCGTTGACACTGGTCCAGACTAAAAAAATAGAGGGGTTCCCGATCGTGCTGTACGGGAAGTCCTACTGGCAGGGGCTTGTCGATTGGATGGAGAGTACTCTTGTGCAGCGTGGTGCACTTGGCATGGAAGACACAAAGATATTTCATGTTGTGGACGATACTGCTGATATCGGCAGAATATTCATGCAATACGCCGCATCGACAGCACGGGACTTGCCCCCTGGATACTCAATGAGATAAGTTCAGCAGCACCTAACAGCGGTAGATAGGAAGATTCAACCTTCGAAAATTATGGATGTTAGTTTTGTGAACCTTCAACGCCTCTGCGCTAGAAGGAATTTGTTGCGCGTTTGATCTCTTCCAGCTTCTCTAAAGCTTTGTTTGAATCGATTGTTTCAGCGGCAATATCCATCGCCGTGACAAAATCTTCGGCTTTTCCGGCGACCATGAGTGCCGCAGCGGCATTCATGAGCACGATCTCGCGCTTCGGACCTTTCTCGCCATTCAATATCGACAGGCTAATCTGAGCATTGACCTCCTTGCTGCCGCCGAGCAGGAAAGAGCGATTGTGTTTTTTATATCCGAAGTCTTCGGGTGTTATGTAAAAGGTATCAACAACGCCATTGCGATACCGGGATATCTTTGTCCCGTCGCACGTCGTAATCTCGTCGAGCCCGTCTTCTCCGTGAACTACCATGCAGTCGAGAGCCCCGAGATTTCCAAGGACCTGAGCAAGCGGCTCGGTCAACTTTGACGCGAATACGCCCATGACCTGCCTCTGTGCAACAGCCGGATTAGTGAGGGGGCCAAGAATGTTGAATATGGTGCGTATGCCGATCTCCCTGCGCGGCCCTATAGCGAACTTCATCGCCGGATGGAAGACAGGAGCGAAAAGGAAGCCAAAGTTAGTCTCGAAAAGGCATTTCTCAACCTTTTCCGGCGTTAAGTCGATTTTCAATCCCAAGGCTTCGAGGACATCGGCGCTACCTGAATTGCTCGATACGGAACGATTGCCGTGTTTGGCGACAGGCACACCGGCAGCTGAAACGACAATAGCCGACGTGGTCGAGATGTTGAAGGTATTCGACATGTCACCCCCAGTGCCGCAGGTATCGACAACGCCCTGGGGTGCCTTAATTTTTGTCGCTTTTTCGCGCATTATGCGCACAGCACCGGAGATCTCTTCGACCGTCTCACCTTTTATTCGCAGTGCCGTGAGAAAGGCGCCGATCTGGGCATCGGTAGCCCGGCCTTCCATTATCTCGCTCATGCATTCGGCCATTTCAGCTTCTGAGAGGCTGATATTTTGAATAATGAGGTTGATCGCTTCCCGTATCATGGCCCGCAGCTGATGCGTATGAAGTTTCGGAGAAGGTCTTTCCCTACCGCGGTTAGGATCGATTCAGGGTGGAACTGGACCCCTTCGATGAGAAATTGTTTGTGTCGTACACCCATGATGATCCCTGTGACTCCTTCGGCCTCTGTCCAGGCACTAATTTCGAGGCAGTCAGG
Source organism: uncultured Nitrospiraceae bacterium (assembly GCA_963727805.1). Lineage (GTDB taxonomy): Bacteria > Nitrospirota > Thermodesulfovibrionia > Thermodesulfovibrionales > Dissulfurispiraceae > Fen-1308. Next base: position 742,723 of record CAVSHF010000005.1, on the reverse strand, counting down.
CAAAGTCTCGCGCCTGATGACAAGTGAGTGATATCTTGTCGCCTCGAAGGGATTGATCAGTCCCTCGAAGAGCGTTTTACCGTCGTGATGGATGAGGGATGTTTTGCCATGCATGAGATAGGGCGCCCGGATTATCTCTCCTCCGAAGGCTGCACCGATTGATTGATGTCCGAGGCATACTCCGAGTATCGGTATCTTCCCGCCGAAATGCCTGATCGTCTCTATGGAAATGCCAGCCTCCTTCGGCGTGCAGGGGCCGGGCGAAATGACGATCCTTTGGGGCTTCATCTCATCGATCTCACGGACCGTAATCTTGTCATTTCTGAAGACGCGAATATCTTCTCCTAGTTCGCCCAAGTACTGAACTAGGTTGTACGTAAAGGAATCGTAGTTATCGATCATTAAAAGCATGGCTATCTCTTCTTTCTCTCCACGAATTCGACGGCGGTCATCATCGCCATCGCCTTGTTCACTGACTCCCAGTATTCGTTTTCAGGCACTGAGTCTGCAACAATACCGGCCCCGGTCTGTAAATAGACCTTACCGTCCTTGATCACGAGTGTCCTGATTGCTATGCAGGTATCCATGTTGCCTGAGTAGCTGAAATAGCCCACCGCGCCCGCATATACGCCGCGTTTGGTCGGCTCAAGCTCTTCGATGATCTCCATGGCTCGCACTTTTGGCGCCCCGGAGACAGTTCCGGCAGGAAAGCAAGCGTGGAAGACATCAAAAGCGTCGAGCCCCTTTTTGAGTGTGCCTTCAACGTTCGAGACCAGGTGCATTACATGGCTGTAGAATTCGGTGATCATGAGGTCGGTGACCTTAACTGAACCGATTTCTGCTACCCGTCCGACATCGTTTCGTCCGAGATCCACGAGCATTATATGCTCGGAGCGCTCCTTCGGGTCGTTCTTCATGTCGGCTTCAAGTGCCTTGTCTTCCTCTTCAGTCTTGCCCCTCCGGCGTGTGCCGGCGATCGGCCGAACAGTGACCTTATCTCCATCGAGCCTGACGAGTATCTCGGGCGACGAGCCGACAATGTGAGCATCGCCTATGTCGAAGTAAAACATGTAAGGGGAAGGATTGATTACGCGAAGCGCGCGATAAACAGTGAATGGATGTACTGTGCTCGGCCGCTCGAACCGCTGGGAGATGACTACTTGCACGACATCGCCCGCATGCACGTATTCGCGTGCCTTTTCGACGGCAGTGAGGAAGTCAGTCTTCCTGAAAGTCGATTTGAAGGACGTTGCCTCCGGCCGGGGTGCTGTTTCGGTACCCTGCGGCATGATCAGCGGAGCCTTTAGTACACACTTTTTTTGCAATGCAGTGGCAATACGATCTATTTTTTTGCAGGCATCCTGATACAGTACTTTGGTATCACGCTTGTTTCTGAAAGGGAAAAGTGTTTTGCCGCGCAGCGATATATCGCTACTGGTATGCACGTTGGACAAGATAGAAAGGGTCTGTCTGAGGTTGTCGAAGATTAGGATCGTATCGAACAGCATCAGCAGTGTGTCAGGAACATTTACGCCCGTTTTTTTTCGGTACGGAAGACGCTCAAACGCCCGGACAACGTCATAAGCGAGGTATCCGACAAAACCGCCGGAGAAACGCGGCAGTTCAGGCAGTTCTACAGGACGGAACTGTCGAAGTATGTCCTTGACGATGGTGAGTGGGTTATCGGCAGTGAACGAGATACTGTCGCTGCCGTTCGATAGCTCGATCTTTTTGCCACGGCCGGTAATAGTCAGCGAGGGATCGACACAAATGAAAGAGTATCTCGCCCATTTTTCACCGCCCACGACGCTTTCTAGGAGCAATGCTGGTTTTTTGTTCAATTTCAGAAGGGCACTGACTGGTGTTTCGGTATCGCAAAGAATATTTTTATACAGGGGAATGACATTCGCTTTCTCGGCCAGCGCCCTGAATTCTCCATAGTTGATATTCATTTAAATATTTTATAGAATGAGGGTCTCTTTTGGCAATTTGAAGCTGCCGATGATTGACATAACCGGCGATATTATGATAACTTTTTTAACACCGTTGTACGGGAGTTCAATCGCAGAATCCCGGGGGTAAGGCGGTTATCCATGCGGGTGTAGCTCAGCTGGTAGAGCACAACCTTGCCAAGGTTGGGGTCGCGGGTCCGAATCCCGTCGCCCGCTCCATTAAAACCGTAAAACGTGATCCGTAATCTGTTAAGCGTTAGGGACGCCGAACTGATTACGGATTGCATTTCTTTTTAAGGATTGCGCCTTACGGATTAAGCTTTTCGGCGACGTACCCAAGTGGCAAGGGAGAGGTCTGCAAAACCTCGATCCAGCGGTTCGAATCCGCTCGTCGCCTCCAACTTCATTCAGTTGACATTAACTTTCCTTTTTGGATAATCTTAAAGTATTGCTACCTTTATCATGCGGCGATAGCGTGGTAAGGGTTTTTTTAATGGTAGTTAAAGGAGGTAAATCATGAATATGCTGAAGACAATGTTACTAATGGTCTTTCTCACCGTCATGCTGATAGCGATTGGAGGTGCTCTGGGTGGCAGGACCGGCATGACCTTTGCCCTTATCATGGCCTTTGGTATAAATTTTATTACTTACTGGTTTAGTGATAAAATCGTACTTCGTATGTATAGTGCACGACAGGTGACCGAGTCTGAGGCTCCCGAATTGTACAGTATCGTCAGAAGGCTTGCACAGAAGGCGGGCCTTCCGATGCCGAAAGTTTATATGGTTGACGAAGACCAGCCTAATGCTTTTGCGACAGGCAGAAATCCGGAGCATGCTGCTGTTGCTGCGACGACCGGCATATTGCGTATTCTTTCGAGAGAGGAACTTGAAGGGGTTCTCGCCCATGAACTCGCCCATGTCAAACACAGGGACATCCTGATAAGCACGGTTGCGGCAACGATCGCAGGTGCTATCAGCTATCTTGCCCAAATGGCACAATGGGCGATGATTTTCGGAGGCCGCAGGGATGATGAAGACAGCAACCCAATAGCAGCTATTGTCATGATGATCGTTGCTCCCATTGCGGCTATGCTCATTCAGATGGCGATTTCGCGTTCAAGGGAATATAGCGCTGATGAGGGCGGGGCAGAGATCTCCGGCAATCCTCTCTATCTCGCAAATGCACTCAAGAAGCTCCAGATGGCTTCGCAGCAGATACCGATGAATGCCAATCCTGCGACTGCACACATGTTTATTGTCAATCCGCTTTCGGGGGGGGCGCTGATGAAGCTTTTCAGCACCCATCCCCCGATGGAGGAGAGAATTGCGCGGCTCGAAGCGATGAGATTCAAGAGATAAGGTGCGCTTCAGAGGAGGACTAATATGATCAAGCCACTCGTTGGCATCATTATGGGCAGCGATAGCGACCTGCCAGTTATGGAGAAGGCGGCAGAGGTCTTGAGGGAGATGGGAGTGCCATATGAAATAGATATTAGTTCTGCGCATAGGCTCCCCGACAAGACAGCCGGATACGCGAAGTCGGCGAGAGGACGCGGGATTGAAGTCGTCATTGCAGGCGCCGGTATGGCAGCTCATCTCGCCGGTGTTATTGCGGCACACACGACACTTCCGGTCATCGGTGTTCCACTTAAGACGGGTGCGCTGAATGGCGTCGATGCCCTTTATGCGACAGTGCAGATGCCGCCAGGCATTCCGGTTGCGACCGTTGCTATCGATGGTGCAAAGAATGCTGCATATCTAGCGTGCTCGATACTGTCGATCAAACATGCTGAATTTACGCAAAAGCTTGAAGCCTATCGGGCTCAGATGAAGAAAAACCTAGAAGAAGAGTCCGCAAAACTGAAACGCTAAAAGCATTCAGACGAACGGCAGGCCTGCGTCAAGTGATACAGGCCTGTTTTGGTATTATCTGCATTTCCGGCAGGACAGCCGATATAATGAACGATTAATTAAGCATTCTTATGGAGGAAACAATGGCAGGTATGGTGATACAGACAAATTTTGACGACCTTCGCCTCGTCTGGCGCGGCAAGGTGCGTGACGTGTACGAGGTTGGTAATTACCTCTTGATCGTGACGACAGATCGCATCTCAGCCTTCGATGTTGTTTTGCCGGATGGCATACCCGGCAAGGGGTTTGTCCTTAACCAGATTTCTATCTTCTGGTTCAATCAATTGAAGAAGATCATTGACAATCACATTGTGGCAACCGATGTGAAGGATTATCCTGTGGTGCTCCATAAGTACGCAGACATCCTCGATGGCCGTAGCATGCTCGTCAAAAAGGCCAAGCCTTTACCCATCGAATGCATTGTGAGGGGATATCTTTCAGGGTCTGGCTGGAAGGAATACGGGCAGAAGGGTATGGTTTGTGGCATAACGCTTCCAGCCGGTCTCGTCGAATCTTCGCGCCTTGCCGAGCCGATCTTTACCCCGAGCACCAAAGCCAAAGAGGGGCATGACATCAATATCAGCTTCGAAGAGATGAAAAAGATCGTCGGCAACACTCAAGCCACTAGGGTGAGAGATGTGGCGCTCGCCGTGTACGGGAAAGGGCGCGAAATCGCCGAAAAGAAGGGGATTATCGTCGCCGATACGAAGATGGAGATGGGGATTTATGGCGGGGAACTCATTCTTATCGATGAACTCATGACCCCCGACTCATCGCGATTCTGGTCAATGAAGACTTATCAACCGGGCAAGGGTCAGGATAGCTACGATAAGCAAATTGTTAGGGATTATCTGCTCACTCTCGATTGGGAGATGAAATACCCCGGCCCGAAACTGCCTGATGAGATCGTGCAGAAGACAGCGGCGCGGTATAGGGAGATTCTGGAAATTTTGACGAAGTAAGGACGATCATAATGGAGAGCTTTCAGAAGCTTGTTGATATAATGACGCGGCTCCGTTCTGAGGATGGCTGCCCGTGGGACCGTGTGCAGACGAGCGAGACGCTCAAACCCTATCTAATCGAAGAGACGTATGAACTCATTGAGGCCATCGATGAAACGGACCCAGTGAAGATAAAGGAAGAACTGGGAGACCTACTGCTCCAGATTGTTTTCCATGCGCAGATAGCGAAGGACAAAGAAGAATTCGACATCAATGACGTTATCGAAGGAATTAGCAGCAAGATGGTGTCCCGCCATCCGCATGTTTTCGGCGCCGCCAAATTTGAGACGCCTGAGGATGTGACAAAGCAATGGCAGGACCGGAAAAAAGAAGAAGGAAAATTTAAAGAATCAGCCCTTGAAGGAGTGCCGAAGGAATTACCTTCCCTTCTTAGAGCGCACCATCTGCAATCGCGAGCTGCAAAGGTGGGATTCGATTGGGAGAAGGTCGAAGACGTATTCGGGAAGCTTGATGAGGAGTTGAAAGAATTCAAAGTAGCCCTCGAAAAGAAAGATAAAAAAGAGATTGAGGACGAACTGGGCGACATCTTCTTCGTCCTCGTCAATATTTCGCGTTTCGTCGGCGTCAATGCAGAGGAGGCACTGAGAAAGACGATCTCCAAATTCATCTCGCGTTTCAGATACATAGAGATGAAAGCGGCCGACGAAGGCCGTCAGCTTTCGGACATGCCCCTCGAAGAGATGGACGCACTTTGGGACGAGGCAAAATTGGGAGAGAAAAAGCTCTGAGATAATCTGTCAGCATGAGGCTTCTCACACTGTTTATCCTCTTTGACATTTGGCTTAAATGCGTGGTATATAAATGCGAGAGGCCCGATATTTTGCTTTTGGGGCATACCTGATGTGCGACGGTAAGGAGGTATCCACAGTTATGGCATTCGAAGGAACGGTTAAGTGGTTCAACGAGTCCAAGGGATATGGATTCATCCAGCAAGACAACGGACCGGATGTTTTTGTGCACTATTCTGCAATCTCGGGAGATGGTTTCAAGACGTTAACCAAGGGCCAGAGAGTACAATTCGAGATCACCAGTGATGACAAGGGGCCCAAGGCTGTTGATGTAGTGCGAAGGTAATGGAGGGGCCCCTGTCGAGGGGTCTTTTTTGTTCTTCGTTTCTCGAAATTGGGCCGGGAGTTCAGGTGCATCTCATGGTAGTGAGCGCTTTCTTCAGAGAAATGTTCAATCCCCTTCTTGAGTATCCTCCCGTTTTGAGTTAATGTAATCGTATGCGCCTACCTGACTGGATCAAGGCTGAAACCAGGCTGAATAAGAAACCGCTCTCCTCTCGCTCTGCGGCGGGAATTCATACGACGAAGAGCCTTTTGAGGCACCACCGTCTCTTATCGGTCTGCGAAGAGGCGAGGTGCCCGAATAAGGACCTCTGTTTCGCTAAACCGACTGCCACATTCATGATCCTTGGCGATGTATGCACAAGGAAGTGCGCGTTTTGCGCCGTAGCGTCCAACCCATTATCCGCGCTTATTCCGGCTGATGTAAATCCATACGAGCCAGATCATATTGCTGATGCTGCCCGCGAGATGGGCTTGAAGTACGTTGTCATTACCTCGGTAACTCGTGACGATCTTCCTGATGGCGGAGCGGACCAGTTTGCAACCGTCATCGTGACATTAAGGAATCTTCTGCCTGCGATCAAAATTGAGGTGCTTACCCCAGATTTCAAAGGGAATGCTGATGCCCTGAGATCTGTAATCGAAGCGGGGCCAGATGTCTTCAATCATAATATGGAAACTGTGGAGCGTCTCTATCAGGCAATCCGGCCGCAGGCTGACTATGGTCGTTCGCTCAACGTGCTCAGGAACGCAAAAGAAATAAACGCGGACGTCCGGACGAAATCGGGGTTGATGCTTGGACTAGGCGAGACAATAAGTGAGGTCATTGATTTGCTTGGTGATCTGAGGGGCGCGGGTTGTGAAGCCCTCACTATTGGGCAGTATTTGAGACCTACAAAAAAGAACCAGCCTGTTGTAGAATATATAATTCCCCATGTATTCGACGACCTTAAGGTAAAGGCGATGGAGCTTGGATTCTGCTCCGTTTCCTCGGGGCCTCTGGTAAGGAGTTCCATGAACGCCGAGGAAATGTATAATCGAGGAGGATAAATGTACGAATTTAACAGGATCAAGAGACTGCCCCCGTATGTGTTTGCCATCGTCAATCATTTGAAGATGGAGTCACGGCGGCAGGGCGAGGACATCATCGATCTCGGCATGGGTAACCCCGATCTGCCTACGCCGAAGCATATAGTCGACAAGCTCTGCGAGGCTGCTAAGAACCCCAAAAACCATCGGTATTCAGCATCGAAGGGCATTACTCAATTGAGAGTAGCAATCACGGAGTGGTATAAACGCCGCTTCGATGTGGATATAGACCCTGAAGCCGAGGCGGTCGTCACGATAGGTTCGAAGGAAGGCCTCTCTCATCTGGCACTCGCCATGGTCCAGCCGGGCGATGTTGTTATGTCCCCTGCACCTGCCTATCCGATCCACCCATATGCGGTGATTATAGCGGGTGGTGAGGTGTCGAGCATCCCTATAGGTCCCGGGAAAGATTTTTTTGCCGAGATGGAAAAGACTTTTAAGAAGACATGGCCCCATCCGAAGATCCTCATCCTTAATTTTCCTCATAATCCCACTACGGCGGTCCTTAATGGACTTGATTTCTTCAGGAAAGTTGTCGATTTCGCGAAGGAGAATAACATCATCGTCATCCACGATTTTGCTTATGCTGACCTCCTATTTGATGGTTATAAAGCGCCCAGCTTTCTCCAGGTGTCGGGAGCGAGAGATGTGGGGGTGGAATTTTTCTCGCTTACCAAGAGCTATTCCATGGCTGGCTGGAGGGTCGGCTTTTGCTGCGGCAACAGGGAAATCGTCGGCGCCCTCATCAAGATAAAGAGCTACCTCGATTACGGCATGTTCCAGCCTATCCAGATCGCGAGCATTGTTGCGCTGAGAGGGCCCCAGAACTGCGTTGAGGATATGAGGAATATCTACCAATCGAGAAGGGATGTGCTCCTCAAGGGCCTGAACCAGGCCGGTTGGCGCATAGAGCCGCCTAAGGCGACTATGTTTGTCTGGGCGGAGATACCTGAGCCATTTAGGTATATGGGATCTCTTGAGTTCTCGAAGTTTCTTATCAAGGAAGCAAAAGTGGCGGTATCTCCCGGGATAGGGTTTGGCGAGGGAGGAGAAGGTTTCGTGAGGTTTGCCCTCGTTGAGAACGAGCAGCGTATCAAGCAGGCGGCTAAGGGAATCAAGAAGGCGCTTAACAAAGGTGCATAAAAGGAGCGATTATAATATGGACAAACGCGTGATTTCCGTTGGCATCATCGGTTTTGGGACGGTGGGTTCCGGGACAGCCAGGCTACTGCTCGAAAATAGCGATATTATCAAAAGTAGGACGGGCTTTGAAATAAAACTTAGGAAAATCGCAGACCAGGATATAACGCGTGACCGAGGGATGGAAGTTCCAGATGGGATCCTTACCACCGATACAAGCGGACTGCTGAATGATCCTGATATCGATATCGTGGTCGAACTAATCGGAGGCATCCATCCTGCGAAGGATTTCATGCTCCAGGCGATAAAGAACAAGAAGCATGTTGTTACGGCAAATAAGGCACTTCTTGCCACCGAAGGGAATGAACTCTTTGCCGCTGCTCGGGAAAACGGTGTCGAGATGGGCTTTGAAGCTGCGGTTGCCGGTGGTATCCCGATTATTAAGGTGCTTCGCGAGGGGCTTGTGGCCAACAAGCTGATAGCCATTTACGGCATCATCAATGGCACCTCAAATTTTATCCTTACTAAAATGACTGACGAGAAGGTCGAATTCTCCGATGCGCTCAGGGAGGCCCAACAACTCGGTTACGCCGAGGCGGACCCAACATTCGATATCGAGGGGATTGATACAGCCCACAAGCTCACGATTCTTGCTTCACTGGCCTATGGAATCCCGCTTTCATATAATGACGTCTATAGAGAGGGTATTACCAGAATCACGGCCCGGGACATCGATTTTGCCGCCGAATTTGGGTACAAGATAAAGCTGCTCGCCATCGCGAAATCGGATAATGGCGAAATTGAGATGAGGGTTCATCCTACGATGGTGCCGCTTGAATACCTCATTTCGAAGATCGATGGTGTTTTTAACGCTGTGTATGTTGAGGGGGATGCGGTCGGTTCGACACTCTACTACGGGCGCGGCGCAGGCGACCTGCCGACAGGGAGCGCTGTTGTGGCCGATATCGTCGATATTGGAAAGAATATCATTTCTGGCGGGTGTGCGCGCTTATCGGGTATCTGCGCCGCTGGAGCGCAAGGCGTGAAGAAAGTCCGGAAGATGGAAGACATCGAGAGCATGTACTATTTCAGGTTCTCGGCTCTCGATAAGCCCGGCGTGCTTTCGAATATCTCGGGAATACTCGGCAATTATAATATCAGCATTGCCTCGGTTATCCAGAAGGGCAGGAGTGTAGTAGGGTCAGTGCCGCTTGTCGTCCTTACCCACAGGGCATGCGAAAGGGACGTGATGAAGGCGGTGGCCGAGATAGATAACCTGCCCACCGTTTCGAACAAGACGCTCTTTATCAGAGTCGAAGGAAAAGATTAAGGAAAGATGGTCTTTTCCGAGGCTCAGATACAGCGATATAGCCGCCATTTAATACTTCCCGAGGTAGGGGGTGCGGGTCAGGAGAGGCTGCTGGCAGCGAAGGTCTTCATTGTCGGCGCAGGGGGGCTCGGCTCGCCTGTCGGATATTATCTCACTGCAGCGGGCGTCGGGAATCTTGCCCTCATAGACGATGATATCGTTGAACTGAGCAATCTCCAGAGGCAGATTGTCCACAGCACAAAGACGCTTGGCGTGCCGAAGGTTGATTCCGCAAAAGCGGTTTTAGAAGCTTTAAACCCTGACACAAGCGTGAGACCTATACGAGAAAGGCTCTCTTGTAGCAATATCATGGAGTTTATCAAAGACTACGACATCGTTGTAGACTGCAGTGACAATTTCCGGACGCGGTTTTTGGTCAACGATGCCTGCGTGCTTCTGAAAAAAAAACTTGTAAGCGGCGCTATTCTCAAGTTCGAAGGCCAGCTTACGACAGTCCTTCCGGGCGAAGGGCATTGTTATCGTTGCCTCTTTGAAGATATGCCGCCGGCAAGTATCATAAATACACTTCAGGTAGGGGGACTTGTCGGGGCAATCCCGGGAGTGATCGGTACTTTACAGGCACTTGAGGTCATTAAACTCATACTCGGCAAAGGCCGTATTCTCAAGGAACGGCTTCTTATTTTCGATGGACTGACCACTAAGTTCAGGCGCGTCAAGGTCCGCAGAAACCCTGAATGCCCTGTATGCGGCGAGCACCCCAGGATTATTTCGCTGAGTGAGCAGGAATATGGAGCCGGCGAATCCTGAAGCGGGCCGAGGCCATGTTGATATCCCGGTCGCACTCTTTGAATCTATGATTGCGCATTGTAGGGAAGAATATCCCAACGAAGCGTGCGGTATTCTTGCGGGCAGAGATATGCTTGTATCCGAAATATACCGGATGATCAATATCGAGCCATCACCGGTAAGTTTTCTTATGGATCCCACCGAGCAGTTCGGAGTAATGAAGGAATTGGTAAGTAAATCACTCTGGATGACCGCTATTTATCACTCGCATCCTTCTTCCCCCGCCTTTCCGTCCACCAGGGATAAAGAGCTAGCTTTTTATGAAGAAGTCGTCTATGTAATAATTAGCCTCATGGAAACCGAGCCTGCCATAAAAGGTTTTTCGATAAAAGAAGGAGAAGTTAGGGGTGTAGAGATCGCAGTTGTTCCCTAACCCTTCTTATCTGAAATTCCGGGGGTTGTGCGAATGTGCCTGTCCTCTGTCCATCGTGAGGGAAATATCATCTTGAACGTGGTGCCCTTACCCACTTCGCTTTCGACCCTTACCTCTCCCAGATGTTCTGTAACGATCTGTTTCACAAGTGGCAGTCCCATTCCGAATCCCTTCCGTTTCGTGCTGTAGAATATATCAAATATGATCTCGATATCTTCTGCGTGGATTCCGGGGCCTGAGTCGGATATGGTAAGTACCACGCAGTCGTCCTCAATCGAAGTAGTGAGCCGAATCAAGCCACCTTCTGGAGTTGCATCAATTGCATTTCTTAGAACGTGAAAGATAGCGACCCTCAAAAGACTTTTCTGTATATTCATTTTTAAAGGCTTGTCAAAAAGATGAATTGACATGAGCACGCCCTTGTTTTCGGCTTCTTCGGCAATTATCAGAACTACCTCTCTTGCGATGTCGTTGAGGTTCTCATAAGTAAACTGAGAGCGCCTGGTTTTTAGCAGATTTTCAAAGTCGCCCACTACGTTCTGCAATTTTTCGCATTCCTGGATCACATCCAGGAGTTCTTTACTGAGATGCTCATCCTGTTTTTTATTTTTGAGAACGCGCCTGCAAACAAGCCCTATTACGGCCGCAGGGTTTCTAATCTTATCGGCAACGGTTAGTGCCATGAGACCCATTGTCCTTTCAGCAACAATTTCCTCAAGTTCCTGGTTTAACTCCGTCATTTCCGAATTGATGTTTTCTATCTTTTTCTTATCATTAAGAATCCTCACGTGAATATCATACATCCTGATGAAAAAGATGCTGATCGAACCTACAATGAAGAAACTGATAATATTAATGCTGCCGCTGATCGGCTCTATCTCCTTCCACATATCCCTTGATCCAGACGCTATTAGGACATGCTGAAGAACGTGCCCAATTGCACGCGAAACGGACCAAACAACAAACGATGATGATAGCCATATCATGTAATTCCATAAAATATTATCCCGGTCTCTTCTATAAAGATTAAGGCTTGCAAGGAGGCTCAAAACGGCGAACACTATGAATATGACAGACCCAGCGAAGGAGGTGGCAAATACCGGCAAAAGAGGCAGGACAACCGCCATGGATGCTGCTGAAGAATTCTTATTATCTTCGGCTAAATGCTCTGTCAGTCCTCTATAAAAAAGGAGCATTGCTATATCGATGATCACATAGTCAAAGCTTGCAAAATAATAGAAATAGTCATTTTCGTGGAGTATCATGCTTCTTTTAAAGTATTCGAATCCCTCGTTGCTCCCTATAAAATGAGAAGGGTCTATCCTTTGGGCGGATATCTGACCGGCAAATACAACCATATCCCATATGATAAAACAAATGAGGGAAACGAAAGTGTAACGCCAGCCCTTTTCTTTTTGCAGGTTGTTTCGGAGCATTGCCCACAACACCATGATGCAGACAATCAGGAAATAGACGCGGGCCGCCTCATTTATGAACGTGGCGGGATAATCGTGAGTCACAAAGGCCAGGGCGTTAGAGGGCAACAGAACGAAAAGAAGACAGATTGCGATGGCAAGATTTTCTATTCTCTTCTTTCCCGTTACCGGCGAGGTTCTTTCTACAGGATTAGTCTGCACATATACAATATAGCAAACTTCCCGCTTTTTGACGAATACCACGGCTCTGCAGCATGGTATTAAATTAATGATGTCGGCAGTATGAGGAAAATGAGGGCAACTTGCACATGTACTCATCTTTGTCTGGAGTGTAGCTTTTCATGGAATCTTTTTTTGACCCTTCAGCTGTCAAGATGCAGAAAACCACGATGAATCCCATTAATAAGAAAATGGGAATCGGGAGGGAGCGGAAACCGAGGAGTCTCTGTCCTACTACGGTAAAAGGCGGAGTCACTGTGATAGAGGGAACGAATATTGTTGCCGCAGGCAGATAGTTGCCCGCATGCTATTCCAAAAAAGTCTTGCGGGGCTGGACGTGAAGTGCAACGAGCGATGTCTCTACAACATAATCCGCAAACCAAGCGCCTCTGAATTGTACAGGTGTCGCACAGAAGATGAACAAAGTTAATCCGGCTGCCAAAATGAGGATTAGGGAAATGGGGCTTCTGAATTGTGGAAGAAAGAGAGATTAAACCCGAGAAGGTCCTTATAAATGGCACAAGTATCGGAGATTCTAGATACGCGATTGCAGGAGGTAGCATCACTTTGGAAATCATCATGTGTGTCGGCGTCTGACGATCTGATCAAAAACCTTCATAAATATAACCACTTATAGGCAGTTGTGGGCTTTGATTTTATATATGCTTTGGGGTAGAATACAATTTACTTTTTTAATCTAGAAAATGAAGAAATGCGCTGGAATTCATATCCAGGCACGGAGATGAAATGGCTATAAAGGTGAGAATCCCGACCTTTCTTCAAACGCTTACCCAAGGCAGAGAAGAGATTGAGGTGCTCCCCGGCAGAAATAGCGAACTGCTGACGGTTAGCGATCTTATCCGCGACCTCGACAAGAAATATCCGGGATTCGAGGAAAAGATTACCGAAGCGGGTAAGATTAGGAGATTTATCAATATCTATGTCAAGGAAGAGGACATACGATCCCTGCAGGGAGAGCAGACGCCAGTCAAAGACGGGGATGAGATAACTCTTATTCCCGCCATCGCGGGAGGGCTTAGTAATTCGCTTTCTAGAGAACAATAAGGAGGGACTATGAAGAGGCGGGTCAAACTGACCTTCCCGCAGCACCTCGTTAAAGAGCCGATCATTTTTACGATGGCGAAGAGTTATGGTATCATGCCCAACATCAGAAGGGCGCGGGTGACCGATACGGTAGGGGAGATGATCCTTGAGCTCGAAGGCACTGAAGAGAACCTCGAAAAAGGCCTCAACGCTCTGCAAAATCAGGGAGTTCAGGTTCAACTAATCGATGGAGACGTCATAGAGTAAATTGATGAATGTGTAAATAAGTAAAGGTAAAGAAACTCGTTAGCCTCTTACCCATACACGCAATGCATGGAGATTTAATGGAAATAGCAAGTGGTGGTTCACGATTTTCTTGGAAATGGTATAAGGAATACCACAGCCAAGGTCTTATCAAAAGTCTGCCGCAGATGTTTGAGTTTCAAGCTGACTGGGCTGCGCCGATTGTTTTGGGTCATCCCACAGAGAAGCCCGAACCTATCGCTACCGCTATCAGAATCGGCGATCCTGCGAGCTGGCCCAGTGCGGTGGCGGCGCACGATGAATCCGGCGGACAGATTGATGCAGTTACGGATAAGGAAATCATCGCTGCTTATAAACTCATCGCTTCTGTGGAGGGCATTTTCTGCGTGCCTGTTTCTGCTGCATCCCTTGCGGGGGGAATCAAGAAATATAGCAAAGGTGTCTTTGATAAAGGCAAGATAATAGTATGTACCCCGACCGGAAATGGCTTCAAAGACCCGGATATGGTTTTCAAGGTCTCCGGAGACGCGGTGAAGGTGAAGTCTGATCTCGCCGACGTCAGAAAGATGATAGACAATATCTTATGAAATATGTCGTTATTGTTGGCGATGGAATGGCCGACAGGCCAATGGATGCGACGGGCGGCTTGACGGTGCTCCAGAAAGCGGCGACGCCGAATATGGACTGGCTCGCAAGGAAGGGAGAGATCGGCATGGTGCGAACCATCCCCAGTGGTTTCCCTCCCGGCTCTGACGTTGCCAATCTAAGCATCATGGGTTACGACCCAGCCAGATATTATACGGGAAGAGCGCCGCTTGAGGCGGCAAGCATGGGGATAGAGCTCCAAGATGATGACGTTGCTTACCGTTGTAATCTTGTGACGCTTGCATTCAACAGCTATAGTTCCTGTGCGATAATGCAGGATTACAGCAGCGGACATATCACGAGTGAGGAAGGACGGGAGTTGATCTCGGCACTGAATAAAGAATTGAAGAGTGATGAGGTGGTCTTTTATCCCGGTGTGAGTTACCGTCATCTGATGATCTGGAGAAGGGGGAGTGTAAAGGCTACGTGCACGCCGCCTCATGATATCCTTGACCGACCGGTGGCGGAGTACCTTCCTTCGGGCGAAGGAAGCCCGTTTTTGCGGCACTTAATGGAACGATCTGTGGCGATCATGCAGCGCCATCCGGTCAACGATAGACGGCGTGCAGCGGGCAAGAGGCTTGCAACCAGTATCTGGCTCTGGGGTCAGGGTAAGAAACCGTCAGTTCCGAAGTATTACGAAAAGTATGGAATAACAGGCGCCCTCATCTCTGCCGTTGATCTCACGAAGGGGCTCGGCGTCTGCGCCGGCCTCAAGATTATCAATGTGCCGGGAGCAACGGGCTGGATAGATACAAACTACAAGGGCAAGGCTGAATATGCTCTGAATGCGCTGGATAACGCCGATTTTGTGTATATCCACGTGGAGGCTCCTGATGAGGCAGGCCATTCGGGGAACCTCCAATATAAGCTGAAAGCTATTGAAGATCTTGACGCACTTTTGATTGGTCCGGTCCTCAGCGGGATGAAAGAGCGTTTCGGCGCGTTCAGGCTGCTTCTCATGCCGGACCATGCGACACCGATCAAAGAGCGGACGCATACGAGCGAGCCGGTTCCCTTTGTAGTGTATGACAGCCGTCATGAAAGGCATAATATCGGCGCAACCTACGACGAATTGATTGCAGAAAAGGACGATATCAGGGTTGTCGAAAAGGGACATACTCTTATGGATTATTTTATCAAGGAGGTCCTCGTTTAAATGATCATAGTTCAGAAGTACGGCGGCACTTCGGTAGGGAATACCGAACGGATCAAGGCTGTTGCCGAGCGTGTTGTCTTGACTCTCCGGCAGGGGCACAAGGTTGTGGTTGTTGTCTCCGCCATGTCCGGAGAGACGGACAAGCTCATAGAACTTGCGCATCAGGTCGCATCCAATCCTCCGGAGAGGGAGATGGACTTGCTCCTCTCGTCGGGAGAACGGGTGACAACGGCCCTTACCGCCATGGCGATCTGTGACCTTGGACAGAAGGCTGCGGCGCTTACGGGCCGACAGGCTGGGATTATGACCGACGCAGTCCATACCAAGGCAAAAATAGAGAAGATCGTTGCGGATAAGTTGAAGAGGTCTCTTGATGAGGGATACTGCGTTGTCCTCGCGGGGTTTCAGGGTATTACCGAAGATGGCGACATCACTACCCTGGGCAGAGGAGGGTCCGACCTCTCCGCGGTTGCTGTTGCTGCGGCAATCAATGCCGATCTGTGCGAGATATATACTGATGTCGACGGGGTCTATACTACAGACCCGAACATCGTCCCCGAGGCGCAGAAACTCGATAAAATATCTTATGAAGAGATGCTTGAACTTGCGAGCCTAGGAGCGAAAGTGCTCCAGACGAGATCTGTCGAGTTCGCAATGAATTACAATGTTCCTGTTGTGGTGCGTTCCAGTTTCAATAATAATCCCGGCACGCTTGTTACCAAGGAGGATCAAGATATGGAAAAGGTTGTGGTATCCGGAGTGGCATATGATAAGAATCAGGCAAAGATTACCGTTTTGAGCGTTCCCGACCAGCCGGGCATTGCCGCCACGCTTTTCAATAAAATCGCCAGTGCAAATATTGTCGTCGATGTGATCGTCCAGAACGTGAGCAGTGACGGACTTTCGGCGGACATCTCTTTTACAGTCCCCAAAAGCGAAAGCAAAAAGGCGCTCCAGATTGTAGAGGAGGTTGCGAAGGCCCTTGGTGCCAAGGGCGTAGCCGTGCGGGACGACCTTGCGAAGATATCGATCGTAGGCGTGGGCATGAGGACCCATTCAGGAGTGGCAGCCGAGATGTTCGAGACCCTTGCGAGCCATGGGGTTAACATCATGGCGATCAGCACCTCCGAGATAAAAGTATCCTGTTTGATCAATGCAAAATACACGGAGCTTGCAGTACGTGTTTTGCACGAGCGATTCGGACTCGAAAAGAAGCGTTGAGGATCGAATGCGCAGGATAGAAATATATGATACAACACTGAGGGACGGTGCCCAAGCTGAAGATATAGCCTTTTCGGTCGAAGACAAGCTGAGGATATCGGAAAAGCTCGATGACTTCGGCGTTCACTATATTGAGGGCGGCATGCCCGGCTCTAACCCGAAAGACATCGAGTATTTCAAAAAAATCAGAAAACTGCCGCTCTCGAATGCAGTCATAGTCGCTTTCGGAAGCACACACAACCCGAGACACAAGGCCGAAGATGACCCTGGGCTGAAAGCCCTTCTTGAATCGAAAGCAAAGGCCCTGACGGTCTTTGGCAAAACATGGGATTTTCATGTAAGGGAAGCTCTCAAAATCTCGCTTAACGCAAACCTTGAAATCATCCATGAATCAATCGCTTTCCTGAAGAAATACGTCGACAAGGTTTTTTTTGATGCAGAACATTTTTTCAATGGATACAAAGACAACCCCGAATACGCGATAAAATGCCTTCTCGCCGCTGAAAAGGCTGGTGCGGAATGCCTCGTGCTCTGTGATACCAACGGCGGCTCGCTGCCAAACGAGGTGGCTGAAATAGTCCGGATTGTCGCAAAAAAAATGAATAGGCCGTTCGGCATCCATGCCCATAACGATTCCGATTGCGCCGTCGCCAACTCTCTGCTCGCCGTCGAAAACGGTGCTTCGCAAGTGCAGGGTACTGTCAACGGCTTCGGTGAGCGGTGCGGCAACGCCAATCTTATTTCAGTCCTTCCGAACCTGCAGCTCAAACTTGGATATCACTGTATTGCTGATGATCAACTCAGGCGATTGAGGGATGTCGCACGGTTTGTGAACGAGATCGCCAACATGAGACATTTCAAGCGCCAGTCCTTTGTCGGAGATAGCGCCTTCGCGCACAAAGGCGGCATCCATGTGAGTGCGGTACGGCGCAGGCCGGAAACATATGAGCACATCAAGCCGGAACTTGTTGGCAATTCCCAGAGGGTGCTCATCTCCGATCTTGCCGGCAGAAGCAATGTCATGAGAAAGGCCGAGGAGTTTCATATTCGTATCGAGCCTGACTCTCCTGAGTTGCAAACGATCATCGACGAGCTGAAGGTTCTGGAGCACCAGGGCTTCCAGTTTGAGGGTGCGGAAGCATCCTTTGAGCTGCTTCTAAAGAAGGCCTTGGGGCTTCACCGGAGATTTTTCGACCTTATCGGATTTAGGGTGATTATCGAGAAGCGGAAGGAAAACGAGGACTCTCTGAGCGAAGCTACTATTATGGTGAAGGTTGGCAAGAACGTCGAACATACCGCCGCTACAGGACAGGGTCCGGTCAACGCGCTTGATAATGCCCTGCGAAAGGCTCTTGAAAAGTTCTATCCTGAGTTGAAGAAGGTTAGACTTCAGGATTACAAGGTGCGTGTTCTTACTGCCGGCAAAGGCACCTCCGCCAAGGTGCGTGTCCTTGTTGAGAGCGGTGACGAGGAGGCCCGGTGGGGTACCGTGGGTGTTTCCGAAAATATCATCGAAGCATCCTGGCAGGCACTGGTCGACAGCATTGAATACAAGCTTTTGCGGGGAAAAGGTTGAATTATATGGAAGAGATCGGAGTTGTAAAAGAAGCTGACGGTCCGAAGGCAATCGTTATGGTAAAAAGACAGAGTGCATGCGATGCATGCGCGTCTGGCTCGTCATGCAAGGTTACCCGGAGTGGTACCGAGATTGAGGCTTATAATGCGGTCCATGCAGAAGCCGGCGATACCGTGAAGATTTCTTTCAAGGCGTTCACCTACTTAAAAGGAACGCTTCTGATGTACGGGATACCGGCACTTTCTCTGGTTGTGGGGGTTATTATCGGCAAGGAGTATTTGAAGGAATTCTTCCTGTTCGTCGACGCCGACCTGCTTTCTGCTATAGCCGGTTTCGGATTAATGATCGCGTCATTCGCCGGGGTAAAGCTGTTTATCAAGAAGTTCGAAAAAAAGAAGGAATTGGTCCCGGTAATCGAAGAAATAATGCAAAAAGGACATTAAATAACGGAGGGGGTAGTTCTATGGTAAAACTGGATGCTGCACACATCAGAAACATAGCGATCGTGGCCCACAGCGGGGCAGGGAAGACATCGTTGTCTGAGTCAATTCTTTTCAACGCCGGTGCAATTGATAGAGCCGGGACGGTTGAAGCCGGCAATACCGCGATGGATTTCGAGGCAGAGGAGATCGACCGAAAAATAAGTGTCAGCTCCGCTGTCGCCTTCTGCGACTGGAAGGATACTCGTTTCAATCTTATTGACACCCCGGGCTTTATCAATTTTATAGAGGATACGAGGGGATGTCTCAGAGTCGCTGATGGCGCGGTTGTCATTGTGAGCGCGATTTCCGGAGTGAAGGCCGAAACGGAAAAAATATGGAAGTACGCTTGCGAATTTGAGGTCCCGAGGATTGTCTTTATCAGCAAGCTTGATAAGGAGGCTGCCGATTTTTCCAACGCTCTCAGCGAGCTTGAGAAATCCTTTGAACAGGAGGCGATCCCCCTGTATATCCCAATCGGCTTGGGTGAGAGCTTCAAGGGTGTCGTCGACCTCATTGCCATGAAGGCTTACCTATACAAGGATGCTCAGGGTGGAAAAACGAATGAATCCGATATTCCTGAGGATCTAAAAGGCATCGCAGAAGATTACCGGAAAAAGCTTGTCGAGAAAATTGCCGAGGCTGACGACTCCCTCCTTGAGAAGTATCTCGAAGGCGGAGAACTGACTCCGGATGAAATATTGAAAGGGATCAAGGAAGCCTCCCTCACGCGGAGATTCATTCCCGTGGCCTGCGGATCGGCGACTCTGAATATTGGCGTGCTCCAGCTTATGGACACAATGCTCATGTGCCTGCCGACACCGGAAGAGATGAGCAGGATTTCCCCGATAAGAGGCATCAATCCTAAGGACAGCAAAGAGATAGACAGGAAGCCGACTACAACCGACCCTCTTACCGCCTATGTCTTCAAAACCATAGCGGATCCGTTTGCGGGAAAGCTTTCTATCTTCAGGGTATATTCGGGTATACTGAGGGCCGATTCAACGATCTTAAACGCATCATCGGGCACAAAAGAGAGGATCGGCCAGGTTTTTTACCTTATCGGGAAAAAACATGTCCCGGTGCAATCCGTCGGGGCAGGTGAGATTGCTGCGGTGGTCAAGCTTAAGGATACGAATGTTGGTGATACTCTGTGCGAGGAGCATCATCCCCTAGTTCTACCGAAGGTAAAGTTTGCCGAGCCGATAATATCCTATGCAATAGCCCCAAGGACGAAGGGGGACGAGGACAAGGTGAGCACAGGACTGCATAGGATACTTGAGGAAGACCCGACCATCCGGTTCACGAGAGACGAGGAGTCCAAGGAGATGATCCTTTCGGGCATGGGGCAGGTACACCTCGAAGTTGCACTCGATAAGCTTAAGCGGAAATTCGGCGTCGAAGTCGTCATGAAGACGCCGAAGATAGCCTACAGGGAAACTATTAAGGCACGCACTAGGGCACAGGGAAGATATAAGAAACAGTCTGGCGGCCGCGGTCAGTTCGGTGACTGTTGGATAGAGTTTGAGCCCCTTCCGAGGGGAGGAGGCTTTGAGTTTGTTGATAAGATTGTTGGCGGCGTTATACCTCAGCAGTATCGACCAGCTGTAGAAAAGGGTATTATCGAAAAATTGAAAGAGGGCCTTATCGCTGGCTACCCGATGGTCGATGTAAAGGTCACGCTTACGGACGGTTCCTACCACTCTGTCGATTCGTCTGAAATGGCATTCAAGATTGCCGGCTCGATGGCACTGCAGAAGGCCGTGCAGGACGCAAAGCCGGTAGTCCTCGAGCCGATAATGAAAGTGGAGGTTACTGTGCCCGACGATAACCTCGGTGCGGTAATTGGCGATCTGAACTCAAAGAGGGGAAAGGTCCAGGGAGTTGAACCCCAGGCCGGGGGAAATCAGAAGATTCTCTCGCTTGTGCCGATGTCCGAGATGCTTGTTTATGCGAACCAGCTCCAGAGTATGACTTCAGGCAGAGGACTCTATTCTATGGAGTTTTCGCATTACGAGGAACTGCCGGCTCACCTGACACAGAAGCTTATAGCTGAACGTGAAAAGCTTAAGGAAGAGGAGCACTGATGGCAAAAAAACCTTGGGCGGGCAGATTTACTAAGCCAACCTCTAAGAGCGTGGAGAAATACACCGAGTCGATTTCTTTTGATCGGAGGCTCTGGAAGTATGATATCGAAGGTTCGATTGCCCACGCACGCATGCTCGCCAGACAGGGAATTATTACAAAAAAAGAGAGCGACCTTATCGTCAAAGGATTGAAGGAGATATATAAGGAGATCGACGAGGGCAGGTTCGTTTTTAGGGAAGAACTTGAAGATATCCATATGAACATCGAAACGGCCCTCATTCAGAAGATCGGTGATATCGGCGGGAAACTCCATACGGCACGGTCACGTAACGATCAGATCGCGCTTGATGTCAGGCTCTATTTGAGGGCTGAGACAAATGAAATACTCGGACTGCTGCGGGCACTCGAAAAAAAGCTTGCAGATACTGCAGAACTGAATCTCGGCGTCATCATGCCGGGCTATACCCACACACAAAGGGCTCAACCGGTCCTGCTTTCTCACCACCTGATGGCCTATGCTCAGATGTTCGAGCGTGACAGGGAGAGATATGCTGATGCCCTGATACGAATTAACGTTCTCCCCCTTGGTGCCTGCGCGCTCGCAGGAACCTCCTTGCCGATTGACCGCGCGTATGTAGCGGCACTTCTTAAATTTGACCGCGTGTCGGAAAACAGTATGGATTCGGTGGCTGATCGTGACGCACTCATCGAATTCCTTTTTTGCTCCGCCCTCCTGATGATGCATATATCCCGGCTGGCTGAAGAGCTGGTCCTCTGGTCATCAGAGGAATATTCCTTTATCGATATCTCCGAAGCCTATACCACCGGGTCGAGCATCATGCCTCAGAAGAAGAACCCCGATGTTGCGGAACTTATGCGCGGCAAGACTGCACGGGTCTACGGCAATCTAGTAAGCCTCCTGACCCTTATGAAGGGTCTTCCTCTGTCATACAATCGGGATATGCAGGAGGATAAGGAGCCGCTTTTTGATACATCAGATACCGTACGTGCTACGCTGACTATCCTCTGCGAGATGCTCGGCGGCGTGACTTTTCAAAACAAGAAAATGGAAAGCAGCGCCGGAGCGGCATATTCGACTGCGACGGACATCGCTGAATATCTCGTTCGCCGGGGTGTCCCGTTCAGGCAGGCGCATGAGATTACTGGCAAGATCGTCCGGTATGCGATGGACAAGGGCAAGACATTGACAGAATTAACGCTTGAAGAATACAGTTCTTATTCCTCCCTGATCGGAAACGACATATACAGCTGCGTCGATGCACGCGCGTCGGTCGGGGCACGAAATTCCTTTGGCGGGACTGCACCAGAAATGGTGCAGGAGCAGATCGCTCGCCTCAGGAAAAGGCTCAGGTCTTAGACATCAATTATGATATCCAAGGAAAAAGTGAAGCTATCGGGGCGAGTGCTATTATGTGTCGCGTGTCTCTGTTTATTCGCGGGCTGCGGCAAGAAAGGCAATCCGACCATGAAATCCTTTGAAAAGCCCGCGGCAGTTACTCAGATGAGGGCGTTGCATCGTGACGGCAAAGTGATCATTTCATGGTCCTATCTTCGGCAGGCAAAGGTAGAGATAAAAGGTTTTTACGTTGAGAGGGCCGAGGGACGTTTACCGTTCGAAACGATAACCTTTCTACAGGGAGATTCCTTGCAGTATAGTGATAACCACTTTGAAATAAACAAGGGGTATCGTTACAAAATACGAGTTTACAGCATGAGAAACATCATCAGCGATGATTCGCTGGAACTGAAGGTAATGCCCCTCCAGTTGCCCGATCCTCCCAAGGCAGTGGCATACCGTCTGACCAATGATGCTGTTGAGATTACGTGGGAGAAAGGGGCAGATGGCAATACCTATAATATTTACCGGAGCGCTGAAAAAGGAAAGTATCAGGCCCCGCTCAATGCTACTCCTCTCGACAAGCCTTTTTTCAGGGATGGAGTAGACGTCTCAAGACCTATCTTCTATTCGATCAGATCGATCGTCGAATCAACCATACGTAATGAAGGGGACCCCTCTCCAGATTTGGAGGTCAATCCACAATCATTTATACCGGCCAAGCCGACCGATCTGAGATATGTCAGGTCGCAAAACAAGGGATATCTTTCATGGAAGGAAAATGCGGAGACGTGGATCAAAGGGTATAAGGTCTATCGGGCAATGGCATCGGGTGAACATGTACCGGTGGCGACGGTGCCTGTTCCGCTCTTCGTCGAGGATGATCCGGCGAGCGTGAGGACCTACTATTATGTGACCGCGCTGGGGCCGGTTCAAGAGAGCGCACCATCGGAAGTGGTAAGAGTTAATCCGTAATAACAAAGGAGCAATAATGGACAAGATATTACTCGGTCATGGCAGCGGCGGCAGGCTAATGCACCAGTTGATTAGGGAGTATATTGCTCCTCGGTTCGATATGCAGGTGCTCGCCGATTCAGCGATCCTCGATAGTGCCGCGCTCTCTGGCGGGAAGATCGCCTTTACGACCGATTCATATGTAGTTTCCCCTCTCTTTTTCCCGGGAGGCAACATCGGGGAACTGGCCGTCAATGGGACGGTCAACGACCTTTCTATGGTGGGGGCAAAGCCGCTCTATCTTTCGACTGGCTTTGTAATTGAAGAAGGGTTCCCATTAGATTCGCTTAAGAGTATTGTAATCTCTATGGCCGATGCCGCCCAGAAGGCAAATGTCAGGATAGTGGCAGGAGATACCAAGGTCGTTGACAAGGGCAAGGGAGACGGTATTTTTATTACAACGTCAGGTATTGGCGCTGTCCCAGCGGACGTTATTCTCGGCCCCGAACGGATCAAATCCGGAGACAAGGTGATTATCAGCGGAGCGATAGGGAACCACGGAGTTGCCGTAATGTCAGAGAGAAATGGGCTCTCCTTCGATCCGCCTGTTTTGAGCGACACGGCGGCGTTATGCTCTCTGGTGGATTTGATGTTGAACTTTGAAAAGAATATACGGATGATGAGAGACCCCACCAGGGGAGGTGTCGCTACGACTCTCAAGGAAATTGCGATCGAGTCCGGCTTACCCATCATCATCAACGAAGAAATCCTGCCTATACCCGATGGGGTTAAGGGCGCTTGTGAACTACTCGGACTTGATCCGCTGTACATCGCAAATGAAGGTATCCTGTTGGCAATTGTACCTGTTGATAGTGCGGAAAAACTCCTTAAGGTGATAAGGGCGCATCCGCTTGGTGCAGGTGCTGCGGTCATCGGCGAGATTGGCCCAGCAGATGATCCGAAAAAAAAGGGGATGGTCCTTCTAAAGACGACCATCGGGGGGACACGAGTTATCGACATGCTTGCAGGAGAACAGCTGCCGAGGATTTGTTGACTATACCGGAAAGAAGCGAAAATAAAGGAAATCAGTATGTGTCGTCATTATGCGGAGGGTATTATGAGAAGAAGATTCAGGTTTTTGTGCATAAATATAATTGCTGTGATAAGTTGTATAGCAGGACTTGGCCTCTTTTCACCAAGCGGCAGCGCGATTCTGCTTGACAAGGTCGTGGCTGTGGTTAACTCGGAGGTAATCACCTGGAGCGAGCTTTACAAGGCCATGGAGTTCGATGCGAGTCAGGCGGTCAAGGCTATGAGTGAGACGGAAAGGCACAAGATATTCAAGCAGAACGAAATGGTCTTTCTCGAAAATCTCATCGATATGCGTATACTACTCCAGGAGGCAAGAAAGGCGAACATAAATGCGAGTGATGACGAAGTGAATAAGACTATGTCAGCCATCCGGGAAAAATATGCTATGACCGATGCCGCCTTCACTAATGCGCTCATGACGGAAGGGTTCACCATGGAAGAGTATAAAAAGAAGCTTTCTGAACAGATTATCATTAATCGCCTTGTTGACTTTGAAGTAAGAAGCAAGATCGTCTTGACCGAAGATGGGGTGAATGCTTACCTTGCGAAGAACAAGGGGATGGTAGCCGGTGATGAAGGCTATAAGATCAGTCATATCCTTGTCAGAAAGACTGACGATCCCGGGCAGTCCGAAGAGAAGGCGCGAACTATTTACGAAAGAATCAAGGCAGGAGAGAACTTTGCTGATGCCGCCCGAAAATATTCGGATGATTCGAGTGCAAAGGCCGGCGGTGACCTAGGTTTTGTGAATAAGTCGGACCTTTCTAGGGAGTTTCTTGACGCACTCTCCAAGCTGAAGCCCGGCGAGGTGAGTGAACCATTTAAGACTGACAGGGGGATGCATATCGTTCTGCTCGAGAACGCGAGGATCTATAACAATCCTGCGGAACTGAAGCAGGCTGTAAAAGATAAACTGTTTGCCGAGAAGTTCGAAAAAGATTACAAAGCATGGATCAAGAGCTTGCGTCAACGAGCATATGTCGAAATCAAATAGGAGAGCATAGCAGTTCTTTATGGAAGAACGAATTCAGAAAATTATCGCCCAGATGGGCATCGCCTCGCGTAGAAAGGCGGAGGAGATAATTGTCGAGGGGCGAGTGACTGTTAACGGCAAGATCGCACTGATCGGTGAGAAGGCGGACCCTTCGAAGGACCACATCAAGGTCGATGGTAAACTGCTCATAAGGCGTGAGCCCAAGGTATATCTGATGTTCAATAAGCCCAGAAATGTTGTGACTTCCCTTGCCGATCCCCAAGGGAGGCCTACGATAAAGGATTATTTGAAGGGCATCCGATACAGGGTCTTTCCGGTGGGGAGGCTCGATTTCGATTCCGAGGGCCTTTTGTTTCTCACCAATGACGGCGATTTTACAAATGCCGTGCTTCATCCATCGAGAAAGATACCCAAAACTTACATGGTGAAGGTTAAGGGAATCATCGACGATAACAAGATTAATAAACTCCGGCAGGGAGTCAGGCTTGAGGATGGACGGACTTTGCCGGCTAAGGTCAAGTTCGCGAGGCAATCGGAAAACAATTCATGGATCGAGATTGCGATCACCGAAGGGAAGAAGAGACAAGTTCGGAGGATGGTTGAGGCAGTTGGGCATCCAGCATTAAAGCTGAGGCGAGTAAGCATCAATGGGATAAGACTCAGCGGCCTCAAAATAGGAGAGCTGAGGCCATTGACCGAAAGGGAATTACGGGAATTAAAAAAAGAGATAGGTCCGACCCCTTAAATAGGTATATACGAAACGGAGGTTATATGGTTCGAGATAAATGGTGCGGAGATTTGAGGGAGTCAGCAATTGGTTCCTCGGTCAATCTCGCTGGATGGGTTTTTAGAAGGAGAGACCATGGCGGCCTGATCTTTGTCGATCTGCGGGACAGAAGCGGTATTGTCCAGGTGGTCTTTAATCCCGATGTTTCAGCTGAGGCGCATCGGCTGGCTCATAGTCTCAGAAGCGAATTCGTCATATCAGTCCACGGCGAAGTGAGACACCGGCCGGCGGGGACTGAAAACGATGACATTGCCACAGGGAAGGTGGAGATATATGCAGACACATTAACCGTACTGAATGAAGCGGCTGTGCTTCCTTTTACCCTCGAAGAGGCGGCAGAGGCATCAGAGATGTTGCGTTTAAAACATCGTTATCTCGACCTGAGAAGACCCGAAATTCAACGCAATTTCATCCTGCGCCACAAAGTGGCCAAATGCATCAGGGATTATCTTGATGGGATGAGCTTCCTTGAGATAGAAACTCCCATGCTTACGAAATCTACGCCCGAAGGAGCGCGAGACTATCTTGTACCAAGCCGGCTTAACCCAGGGCTTTTCTTCGCACTTCCGCAGTCCCCGCAGCTTTTCAAACAGATTCTTATGGTATCAGGAATGGAGCGATACTTCCAGGTTGTCAAATGTTTTAGGGACGAAGACCTGAGGGCCGACCGGCAGCCGGAATTTACTCAAGTGGACATGGAGATGTCATTCACCGACAGCGGTGAAATCATGGGCCTCATCGAAGGAATGATGGGGAAACTCTTCCAAGATGTGATGGGCATCACAATAAATAAGCCCTTTATGGTGCTATCCTTTAAGCAGGCTATGGAACGGTATGGAAGCGATAAGCCCGATTTACGATTCGACATGGAACTTGTCGATATGGCCGACCTTGCGCGCGCGAGTTTCTTTAAAGTCTTTCTCGATGCCCTCAATGCCGGTGGGCGGGTTAAAGCGATCAACGTAAAAGGGATGGCAGGCCTTTCGAGAAAAGAAGTGGACACGCTTACCGAGGATGCAAAAAAACTTGGGGCAAAAGGTCTCGCATGGATAAAAGTGAAGAGTGGGTTTGAATCGCCCATCGTGAAATTCTTCCCGGAGGAGATATTAAGGAAGATGGCGGAACGAGTCGGGGCAGAAGAGGGTGACCTGATTCTTTTTGTTGCAGACACAGAGAGTGTAGTTCATAATGTTCTCGGGAGGATGCGGCTCGATCTTGGGAGAAAGCTCAAACTTATCCGTGAAGGATTTAATTTCTCATGGATAACGGGATTTCCACTTCTCGAATGGGATGAAGAAGAGAAAAGGTATGCGGCAATGCATCATCCTTTTACTTCGCCATCCGATGAAGATATCGAGAAGATGATGCAGCTCTCCGATGTGGAATTTGCAATGAAGGGATCTTCGAAGTTGCTCTCTTCGCTTATGGCAAAGGCATATGATCTTGTAATCAACGGGTACGAGGTCGGTGGTGGTAGCATCCGTATCCATCGGAAGGATGTGCAGAGAAGGATGTTCCAGATACTCGGGATCAGCGATGATGAAGCGTATTCGAAATTTGGCTTCCTTTTGGATGCGCTTCAGTACGGCGCGCCACCGCACGGGGGTATTGCAATTGGCCTGGATAGGTTGGTAATGCTGATGGTGGGGGCGGCATCGATACGGGATGTCATCGCATTTCCCAAGACGCAGAAAGCGGTCTGTCTGATGAGCGGTGCCCCATCATCAGTTGATCAGAAGCAACTTAGAGAATTGAATATTAAAATAAGTGTGCCTATTTAAAGGTGAGCCCATATGGACGATAGAGTTATAAAATGCTTGACAAATCAAATAATTTCTGCTAAATATACGATATGCTATTAGGCAAAAAGAATATTATAGGACTAGATATAGGGTCGCGATATTTGAAGATAGCCCAACTCAATTCAGGGAAAGAAGGCTATGAGCTTACGCTTTTTAGTATGCTGCCTATTGAGCGTGATATTATCGGCGATGGTCTTGTGCTTGATAAAGCAAAGCTTGTTGATTCACTCAGAGAATTGATTGACCAAGCAGGAATTAAGAAGGCCGATACAGTCATTGGACTTTCGGGCCATTCCTCAGTCATTACAAAGGTGATAAAAGTCCCACTCATCACGGAAGAAGAACTAAGCCTGAATATCAAGTATGAAGCGGAGCAGTACATTCCTTTCGATATAAAGGATGTTAATATTGATTTTGAGATTCTGAGCCCTGAATCCGATGAGGAAGGCATGATGGACGTCATGCTTGTCGCTGTCAAAAAAAGCGTGATGAGCGACTATGTTGATGTTATCCAAACAGCGGGGTTGAGCCCGATAGTCGTCGATGTCGATTCTTTTGCTATCGGAAATGTGTACGAGGCAAATTATGGAATCCCCGGTAAAAAAAATGTTGCTCTCGTCAATATCGGTGCGAGCAAAACGAATATTAACATCCTCAGAAAAGGGCAGCCCGTTTTTATGAGGGACACCGCCATCGGCAGTAATTACCATACGGAAGCGCTTGAGAGAACTCTGAATATTTCCAGGGACTCAGCGGAGCGGGTCAAGCTTGGGGAGGCTGTGGAGGGAATATCGCAGGAATCTGCACGCGAGATTATCAACGGTGCCTCTGATGAGATCTACGCTGAAATCTATCGGTCATTTGAGTATTTCAGGAGCAACGTTGGAGATGAGGACATTAACGGCATTGTTTTGAGCGGCGGTGCAACCCTTATCAAAGGATTTGCACACCTTATGTCCGAGAGGCTCGGCATTTCGGTCGAAGTAGCCGATGTTTTCAAAAAAATCAGAATATCTGAAAAGGTTGCGCCCGTTGTTAAGGATATCGCGCCCATAGCTGCTGTGGTTATCGGGCTTGCAATGAGACGTGCGGGGGACAGGCAATGATACGGATCAACCTGCTGGCCGAAAGGAAACAGAAAAAGCAAAAAAAAGCTGAAATTCCTGTTACAGGGGAGCAAAAGACGGGCATGGCTTTTCTAACTCTTCTCGCGATTGCGACAGGAACGACAATTCTTGTTATGGCGCTGGTTGTTCTTTTCCTGAAAATGAAGGTTGCGGATTTAAAATCGGAGTATGGTGCTAATCAGGGAAAGATAGTGGAGTTCAAGAAGAAGATCGATGAGGTCAATAAATATGAGGCCTTGAATAAGGCTATCCAGCAGAAATCCAGTCTTATCGAGAACCTCAAGAAGAATCAATCGGTGCCAGTAAGACTCCTTGACGACATAAGTAATTTGCTTCCGGACGGAATTTGGCTCTCGGCAGTTGCTTATAACAATCCCCAGGTAACAATTGAAGGCATCGGGTTTACTAATATGGATGTTGTTGCCTTCGTTGAAAACCTCAAGAAAGCGCCTACTTACTCGGACGTATATCTTGAGGAAACTAAACAGGCTACGGTAGATAAGACGGATGTGTATAACTTCAAACTGAATTTTAAGGTCAAGATATAACTATGGAAAGCATTGATAATCTGAGCCCTGCAAAAAAGAATATCCTTCTTATATTACCCCCCCTGTTGATTATTGTTCTGAGTGTAACTTTCCTGATATTACCGACGCTTGATGAAAGGAGTCGGGTTGCCGCCGATGTTGAAAAGCAGCGGACCGCCATCCAACTGACCGCGCAACAGGCTAATCGGCTGACCTCCCTGATAGCTGAAAATGAGGCTTCGACGAAGAGGCTGGCAGAACTTGAGGCTAAACTTCCGGAAGAAAAAGAAGTTTCCGGTCTATTGAAACAGGTGTCTGATCTCGGACTGAAGTCGGGTCTCGAAATCGTTCTCTGGCGGCCTGCCGCAAAGACGGTACACCCGAGTAAAGATGTTTACGAAATCCCGGTGAATGTCGAAATGCGAGGCATCTATCACAGGATAGGCCAATTTTTTAGCAACATTACGAGACTTGAAAGGATAGTCAATTTGAATAATGTATCAATGAAGAGTACTGGCAAGATTTCGAGGAAGGGGTCCGCCACCTTGGCCGTAACTTTTACGGCTGTGACTTATTCTTCAATACCGGAAGCGGAAAAGAAGGCATTGGAGAAGGCGGAAAAAGGGAAAAAATGATGGCAAGAAAGGTGCTTGTTTTTATATTCATAATTGCGGTGGCCTGCATCGTTATCGGAGTGCACCCTGCGGGACATGATGTGTTTGCAGCACAACCCGCTGGGGTTGAGGCAGCTCAAGGGGGGAGTGCTCCCAGAGACGGTGCCTATGAGTATAGAGGGCTTGACAGAAGGGACCCTTTTGCTCCGCTGGTATCGAAACGGGAAGGTGGACGCGAAAAGGGCGTTTCACCCCTTGAAACATATGAAATCGCTGAAATGAAGGTCATCGCCATCCTGTGGGCCAAAAATAAGTATTATGCGGTATTTTCGCTGCCTGACAGCAAATCTTACACAGTAACTGATGGAACCAAGGTTGGGACCCATAATGGTGTAATCTCGAAAATAGTGAAGGACAATGTGGTCATTAAGGAGCATGTCAGGGATGCGAGAGGTGTTATGAGTCCACGAGACATTGTATTAAGACTCCGCGGGGAGGAAGAAGAATGAATTCGATAGTTTCAGGAATGGAATTAAAAAAGAGGGCCGATACAGGGGAGACTTCTCGCAGTTTTTGCGGGTGGGTATTTTGTGTGGCCCTAATGCTGATCATATTCGGACTGATGGGGAGTGCCTCTGCAGCCGAGAGCAAGGTGAGTGACGGTTCATCGGTTATCACCGATATATCGATGATGGACAACTCAATTCGCATTAAGGTTCAAGGCCCCATAAGATATACTATGAATAAACCAGCGGACCCTTTTACTCTAACGGTTGAACTCGATGGAACATCGATTGGGCAATTCAGGGAGAAGATAGTCTCGACCGTATCAGGGGTTACAGAGATTATTCCATCACAGGTGGAAACCCCTTCTCTTGCCGCACGCCTGACTATTCTACTTCAATCTCCTACCGAGGTTAAGGCCGAGGTGAAGGATGACACGCTCGTTCTGACCCTCGAAACGGCCGTTGATATGAAACAGCCGTCAATCAAGGGGGAACCGTTATCGAAGAGTAAGGATGGGGTTGCACGATCAATTACGGAAGTGTCCTTCGACAAAGATGGAGACACGCTGGAACTTATACTAAAGGCAGACGGCAAGCTGATGGAGCCAACTGTCTATCAACTGGAAGGCACCGTTATTCTTGAAATACCGGGCGTATCTATGAAGGCTGCTCTGCCTTCAAAAATCCCGGCACGAGTCAAGGATATTAAAGTGAGGGCTGAACAGGATAGGCTCAAATTTGTCATCAGCTTGGCAGAAAAGACGAATACGGAAGTCTTCATACTCGATGATGAAGTGGTTGTGGATATTTTTACGAAAGAAAAAAAGATTGCTAAATCCGGATCGGAAAAGAGCGCTGAATTTCAGGACAAAGTGGTAAACGGCACTAAGGTTATTTCTCTAGATTTCCAGGATGCGGATATTGTTCCCATACTGAGACTTTTAGGTGATGTGGGCGGGTACAATATGGTCGTTCACCCGGATGTTAAAGGAAAGATTACCATGAAGCTCATGAATGTGCCCTGGAATCAGGCTATGGATATCTTACTTAAGACCTTTAATCTGGAGAAGGTGGTCGAAGGGAATATCATTAGGATTGCAACCATTAAGGCCTTCCAGGATGAGAAGAAATCTATGGCTGAAAACAAAGAACTCTTCGGAAAAGCCGAAGACATTTCTACAAAATTGTTTACAATAAATTATGCCAATGTCGACGAAATAACAGAACATGACGAAATAACAAAACAAGATAGAAGAATACCAGGACTCAAGGATATGATAGAGAAAGGGAAAATACTCTCGCCGAGGGGAACTATAAGCTTTGATTCCAGAACCCGCTCTCTCATTGTAAAAGACATACCATCCAGCATAGAAGAGGTCGAGCGACTCCTGAATATCCTCGACAAGCCTACACGGCAGGTGCTCATCGAGGCAAGAATAGTAGAAATGAATAATGATTATGTACATAGCCTCGGCGTTGATTGGGGCCTTCAGGCATTCTCTAGAGGGTCTTTGCCAGGGTCGGTAGCGTCAGCAGGGGGAAGTTCCGGCGCAAGTGTGAGTAATATTCCCGGCGGTGGTTTCAATATTATCGACCCGACTACCGGAACAATAACTAGAACTATAAATGCGCCAGGTGTGGTTAATTTGCCAGCCGCTACCTCAACTTTGACTAATCCTACCAGCGCCATAACCCTCGGATTTCTGAATCGAGCTCAGACTTTAGGAATCGATCTCAGGCTTTCGGCTATCGAAGATACCGGAAGGGCCAAAATTGTTTCGAGTCCCAAGATTCTGACACTCGACAATCGATCTGCTGTAATAAAGCAGGGCAAAAAAATCCCCGTGACAACCTTACAATCCTCGTCTGGAGGGACTAGTGCCTACACAACGACTTATATCGACGCGAACCTGAAACTTACGGTTACGCCGCAGATTGCTCCAGACGGGTCCATTCAGCTTAGAGTAGAAGTTAATAAAGATCAGCCCGATTTTACCAATAAGGACTTTCTGGGTAACCCTGCTATTGACATAAAACAGGCTTTGACCCAGGTTATGCTGAACGACGGAGAGACGGTAGTCATAGGCGGTATTATAACGAGCAACGATACTAATGACAATAATCAGGTTCCGGGCCTTGGAAAGGTTCCGATCTTAGGCTGGCTCTTCAAGAAGGACACTACGGAAAGCCATAAGACCGAGCTTCTTATCTTTATAACCCCGAGAATTTCTCAGTAATATCACGAGAAAATAACATCAAAGGGGATGAGGCCTGCTGCGGCCGCATCCCCTTTATTATTCAACATTTCCACATATTGAAATCTCCCATCAGTCTGATCCCTGAATAATAGCAGCAGAGATCGTTGTTCAGGTCGTTGATGAATGACCGTTCGTGGCCGTCCTGAAAGAGAATCCGCACGAGACAGAAACCTCCCGGAAGCCTGGAGTGCTTTTCTTCAACGACTTCTCCGATGCCCCATCGGGCATAATTGAGATGCTTTACCCTATCCCCCGTTTTTAGAAAAAGTCTTTTACACATGACAGGAAACACGCTCCATAAAAACCATACTCTATTATCTAATATAATATGCTCCATTTAAATAAATGAAATGTCCTGTGATAGTAAGACTGTCGGTCCCAATATTGTCAAGCGACCAATAAGGCCCGGCATCCCGCAGAGCCTTGATAGCGGCATCATCAAGGCTTTTATACCCCGATGTCCTAATCAATTGAATGGCCCCAAGTTCTCCATTTTTTTTAATCGTAAACTGTATATGTAGGTCTCCGTATATTCCCCGTGCAGCGGCATCAGGCGGATATCGCCAGACGCTTTCGATCTTTTCCCTCAGACGTTGCATATATCCGTAATACTTGAATTCGGTTGAGTCGAAAGTGATGGAACTGCCTTCTTTCGTGCCCTCCTGATCTGTCTTGGACAATTTTCCTATGATTTCTCGATCAAAGAGCTTTTCCCTTAGGGTGGGTTCTCCGGGGACAGGCGATTTCCCTGGGCGCGCTGTCCTATTTTCACCTGCATAACCTTTTTCGCTTCCGACATCGGAAAGAGGTTTTGCAGCTTCTCCCGCCGATGGCAACTCTTTAGTTAAAGCACGTGGCCCCACAGGAACCTTCTTTGCTGAAGGGCTCGTTGGGATGCCGGATAAAACTTTTGGAGTGTTTCTTTCAACGGAATGACTGCGGCTGTTTACGTCGTTTTTGCTTATAGTATCTTCCTTCTGCGGGACCGTTTTTTTTTCCTCTTTTCTTTCTTCTCGTGTTATTTCCTCAGGTGTAACGAGGCGTGCAATGAACGGCTTTGGCCCCTTTTCTCTCTTGTCCGGGATTAGAAAAAAGGCGATGAGCACAATTAAAATATGAATGATAATTGAATAAACGAAATATCGCTTCAAGATATTCTATTTTAACGTAAAAGCTTACTTTGTGGTAAGTGCCTCGGGGGCTAGCTGTTGAAGAAACTGCCGAAGGCTTTCAAATATGAGAAGAGATGTCGCGACCCAGACTCTTTTTGAAGCCACAATCTTACGGCAAGTTCCTGCACAGTTGTCGATCGGTGGGTCTCAACCCATCGTTCGATGGATTCGTCGGATTTAAAAAAATGGTCCTTAAACTTGTTCATTATCGAGAACCTGTTCTTAAATCTGCCCTCCCAAAGTTTCCGGTAATTTTCAGGTTTCTTTTCAATGATTGCCATTGCTGCAAATTGGCCAGACTTCATAGCATAGTAGATGCCTTCGTATGTTACCGGCATGACCATCCCGGCGGCATCTCCCAGGAAGAGGATATTCCCCAAGGTTACAGGATTCCCTCTCCAGGTAGGGATTGGAAAGACGCGTGGACGTGCGATGACATTATTAGCAAGAAACGATTCCAGTTGGCCCTCGAATCGCCTGCCTAAGAAATTGTTCAGCAACCCGTGGAGTTCACGAGGGTTTTTACCCCCTGTGCCGATAGAGGCACAGCCATCCGAGGGAAAGATCCAGGAATAAAAGTTCGATGCATGACCCGTTCCAAACCAAAACTCGCAGGCATCGATAGTGAAGGGATGGATTTGAGCGCTAATGGTATACAAGAACTGATGCCTTGGAAGACCACACTTTCTGCCGACGCTGAAGGTGATCCCGTCAGAGGCGATTATATAATTAGACCGTATCTGTATGGTCTCTCCACCCACTTTCTTTCTCACAGATGAAATAGAGGTTCCGATGCCTTGTTCGACGTTGATGAATTCCCCCTCGACAATAGAAGCGCCTTTTTCTGCGGCCAATCCTCTGAGTGTCGAGTCGAGGGTGCCACGCTCAGTGATGCAGATATGGCCGCCAGTCAGGGGCAGTTCTATCCTCCGGCCTTCAGGCGAAACAATGATTATTATCCCGACCTTTTTTTTGATGATGCTTTCGGGTAAGGCGAATTCACGAAAACCTCCCGAGGGGATCCCTCCGCCGCAAGGCTTCACATAGGAAAAGTCTCGCTCTACAAGAATGGTATCGATACCAGCCGTAGCAAGAAATCTGGCGGCGGTAGCTCCTGCGGGGCCACCGCCGACAATCAGGACCTCTGTTCTGACCATTGTAGCAGCATGCAGAAAACAGGGATTTCGAATTTCTCAATAATCGCCTGAGTATTTCTAAATAGGCATTCTTACGGTAAGTACAGGGCAGGACGAGTTTCTCACGACGCGCTCAGCAGTGCTTCCGAAGAGGACACGATCGAGGCCCTTCCTTCCGTGGGTACCAATGACAATAAGATTGATCCCCTTTTCTGTTACGAATTTTAGAATCTCCTCATAAGGAATGCCAAACACTACGCTACTTTCGGTGTTTTTGTAGTCTTCGCAAACCGTAACCCGCAGTTTTTCCAAGGTCTTGATCGCATTTGTTTCCAGTTCCTTGTTCATGATATCCGCCGAACCGTGCGGTATGTGCATGCCCGGGGACATGGTTATGTCATGTATGACATGTAGAAGATATAGCTTTGCCCCGTAAGTTTTTGCGACATCTAAGGCATAAGACAATGAATACGATGCTCCTTCGGAAAAGTCGGTGGTGAACAGGATTTTTTTGATTTCCATAATGAGACCTCCTTTATGATATGCGGTGCATGGACTTAGTATACACAATTATGGCCGATGTGTCCCGAATGGTGAATGAATATATGTCGCATACCTTCAAAAACCAAATGAGGAAGCAGGAGATGTTCTTTTTTCAGGAAGGGAGAAATGAGACCGGCGTGACCTCCTGTCAGAATTACGAGGAGTTTTTTGTGAGCTTCCCTCTCTATGCCAGTTACAAGGTTGTTTACGGCTCCCGCAGTGCCATGAATGATGCCAGATGTTATTGCAGATGCCGTATCACGACCTATTACAGAGCACGGCGCAGAGAGAGAGACTTTGGGGAGTTTTGCAGTCTTTGCAGCTAGGGATTCTCTCATCATGTCGATACCGGGCATGATTGCGCCGCCCAGAAAAATCGCATGCTCGCCAATCACGGTGATAGTTGTCGCCGTGCCAAAATCGATAATGGCCACAGGCTTGCCGAATAAACAGAGTCCGGCAAGTGCATTGACAAGCCTGTCCGGGCCGATCATTTCGGGTTGGCAAACTTCAAAAGAGAGCTCCTTAATCATATGATGGTCCACAATTAAAGGTTTTTTGCAAAGGTCCTTGACTGCCGTAAAAACCTTGCGGGTAAGGGTTGGAACAACAGAGGAAATGACGACGCCGATATCTTTGGAAGGAAAGGACCTGCCATCTCCAAATACGAATTCTTTGATACGCTTAGATATCGTTCTCATAGATGCATTCCGGTTCGATGGGAGTGCATTAACGAGAAGAGGTTTCCCCCTTGAGGCATCGGGGTAGAGGCCCAGCCCTATAGTCGAATTGCCGATATCAATGGCAAGAAGTGCATGTTTTTGCTTTTTCATGACTTGGTTCTCACTATAGTTACATCTCCGGCGCTCAACTTGAGATACGTGCCGTCATTCAGTTTAAGGA
The DNA here is from genome assembly GCA_963727805.1 of uncultured Nitrospiraceae bacterium. Classification (GTDB taxonomy): domain Bacteria; phylum Nitrospirota; class Thermodesulfovibrionia; order Thermodesulfovibrionales; family Dissulfurispiraceae; genus Fen-1308. The sequence continues at coordinate 706,087 of CAVSHF010000005.1, read as the reverse complement.
TCAGAAGGCCGTCATCATCAATTCCCTTAGCAACGCCCTCAAACGTTTGGTTTACTGCCGCTACGCGTATGCGTTCACCTATAGTCGAAGACATCGTGAGCCACTCATCAGCGATAACCGCTTTCCCTTTCGTCAGGAGATGTCCATACCACTTGTCGAAATCCAAAATTATCGCACCGGCAAGCTCCGATCTGGAGAAGTGTCCACCAGTCTCAATAAAGATTGAGGTGGCAATGGCCTTTATCTCCTCGGGCATATCCTCAGGGCTTAGGTTAACATTGATGCCGATACCGACTATAGCATAAATAATGCGGTCGATGTCAGCTTTAATTTCGGTGAGAATCCCCCCCATCTTGCGCTGTCCAACAATCAGGTCGTTCGGCCATTTTATCGATGCGGGAATCGAAGCGGAACGTCTGATGGCAGAGGTGCAGGCGACAGCTGCGAGCAGAGTCAGCGCTGTCGCATCACGTGGCGAAATTCCCGGTCTTAATACGATACTCATATAAAGATTTTTCCCGGGGGGGGAAATCCACGATCTGCCAAGCCGACCCTTACCTGCTGTCTGGGCATCGGCTATAATTACGGTCCCATCAGGGCATCCCTTAGATGCCAGTTCCATGGCAATCATGTTAGTTGAAGGGACGGAATTGTAAAAACATAATTCATTTCCAATTTTTTTTCTCGCAGGTGAAATAATTTTTTTGATATCAGGGAGGCAAAGGTCTGGGGACTTGACTAGGAGATATCCTTTAGCTGGAGAAGATTCGATCACATAGCCATCTTTTTTCAATAGCCCAACGGCTTTCCAGACTGCGGCTCTGGTGACTCCGAGCAGTGAGGCCATCTCAGTTCCCGATAGATACCCGTAACTCTCTTTGAGAAGAGCGATGATAGTCTCTCGTTTTATCCTTCTCCGTGTCATTTTTTATCCAATTAAAGCCCGCTCCAGTTAATGTGACGAAAACACACTGCAGATTGGATCATCAGAGCCTCAATAAACGGTCCTCATTCTGCCGTCAAAATATTGACTTCCACCTTGCCCCGAAGTTTTTCTGCAAATATTTCAGCATCTTTTTGAGAGCTCACGATAGAACCATAATGCATCGGGATTGCTAGCTTCGGCCTAATATCAAGCGCTGCCTTGACCGCCTCAACCGCCGTCATCACATACGTGCCTGAAACCGGCAACAGGGCGATATCAATCCCTTTGTAAGTCTTCATTTCAGGGATGTAATCAGTATCCCCCGCAAGATAAATCTTTTTAGAGTCAATAGTGAAGATATAACCGACCCACCCATTGGTTCTTGGATGAAACTGCTTATTCGTATTATAAGCCGGGACGACTTCGATCTGGATCCCAGCTGCGATAATTTTATCGCCTGGTTTTATCGTTACAATCTTGCCCGACAACTTTTTTGCGCAATCAGCTGTTGTGACAATAACAGTATTCGGTCCCTGAATTTTGCGAATATCTTCGGGCGAGCAATGATCATAGTGCTCGTGCGTTACAAGAATGATATCTGCAACATCATCCCGCTTTAGACGGAACGGATCGGTATAAAGGACCTTTTCTCCTGTGATCTTGAAGGTGTCGTGTCCGAGCCAATGGATATTGTCTGCCATCCCCCCCCCTCTTTACAGCCCCAGCCAATGTCGACATGGCTAGAAACGTGATTACCATGATTATGAATAAAGTAACGTCACTTTTGTTTTTCATAATGCCCCCCTCTATATGCTTAATATTATAAAGATACGATGGCTGGGGGAAAAATACTACTTTATTTTTTCCTCCGGGAAATGTTATATTTTCACTCTCCCGCTTATCGCATATTAGGCGGGATAGACCTCTGAAAGACTTGACAAAATATTCTTTCTCTGGTAAGCTTAACAGGTTTTCCGGTAAATCGGAACAAACGTAGAGATTTTTATAAACGGGAGGAAATGTGCCGACAATCGCGCAACTAGTCAAGCATGGGCGCAAACAGCTCGAGAAGAAGACGAAGAGTCCGGCGCTCAAAAGCTGTCCTCAGAAACGCGGTGTTTGCGTTAGGGTTTATACGACAACCCCTAAGAAGCCGAACTCCGCATTGAGGAAGGTAGCTAGAGTTAGGCTTACCAATGGTATGGAGGTTACTGCATATATCCCGGGTGTGGGTCACAATCTCCAGGAGCATTCAATTGTGTTAATCAGGGGCGGAAGGGTCAAGGATCTCCCAGGCGTGAGATATCACATCCTGCGGGGTGCCCTCGACTGCGCCGGTGTGGGCAACCGGAAGCAGAGCAGGTCCAAGTACGGCGCAAAACGGCCCAAATAAATTGATAAGAGCATAGTCGGAGCATATTACCATGGCAAGAAGAAGAGAATCTGAAAAGAGAGATGTTCTCCCCGATCCAAAATATAACAGCAAGCTTGTAACCAGGCTGGTCAGTGTGTTGCTCAAAGAGGGTAAAAAGTCCACAGCGGAAAGGATATGCTACGGCGCCTTCGACATTATGAGCGAAAAGACCGGCATTGATGCACTTAAGGTCTTTAAGGCCGCTGTCGAGAATGTGAAGCCCCTTGTCGAAGTCAAGCCTAGAAGGGTTGGAGGCGCTACGTATCAGGTGCCCGTTGAAGTCAAGCCGGCCAGAAAGGTAGCTTTGGCACTGCGCTGGATCATAAAATATGCCAGAGACCGCAAAGAAAAGACGATGCGCGAAAGAATCGCCGGCGAGTTGCTGGATGCCTACAACAATACCGGTTCATCTATCAAGAAAAAAGAAGACACCCACAAAATGGCCGAAGCCAATAGGGCCTTTGCTCATTATCGGTGGTAAGAAGGTTTATATCTAATGTCGAGATTCCCCTTAGAGAAAACACGAAATATTGGCATTATGGCCCACATCGATGCCGGCAAGACTACCACAACTGAACGCATACTTTACTATACAGGAGTCACTTATAAGATCGGCGAAGTTCACGACGGCACAGCTGTTATGGACTGGATGCCCCAGGAGCAGGAGCGTGGAATCACTATTACGTCGGCCGCTACGACGTGTTCTTGGAAAAATCACCGAGTCAACATCATTGATACGCCTGGTCATGTCGATTTCACCATAGAGGTCGAGCGATCCCTCAGGGTGCTCGATGGTGCCGTTGCTGTTTTTGATTCTGTGGCCGGAGTTGAGCCCCAGTCTGAGACTGTCTGGCGGCAAGCCAACAAATACGGTGTTCCCAGAATAGCCTTTTTTAATAAGATGGACAGGGTTGGTGCCGACTTTTTTATGGCTGTTGATTCGATGGTAGAGAAACTCGGTGCGCGTCCGGTCCCTATCCAAATCCCTATCGGGAAGGAAGAAAAATTCAAAGGACACATTGACCTTGTTGCAATGAAGGCATACCTTTTTGAAGATGAGACGCTCGGTGCAAAATTTATCGAAGATGAAATTCCCTCAGAGTTGATGGGGCAGGCGAAGGAATATAGGGATAAGATGATCGAGGCTGTCTCCGATGTTGACGATACGATTATGGAAAAGTACTTGGCTGGCGAGGAGATTCCCGCCGAGGAAATCAAGAAGGCGCTCCGGCGGGGAACGATAGACATGAAAATCAATCCCGTTATTTGTGGATCTGCCTTCAAGAATAAAGGCGTACAAATGCTTCTCGATGCTGTCATCGATTATCTCCCTTCCCCAATCGATATCCTTCCGGTCATTGGGAAAAAACCTTCTGATGGTTCTGAAGTCGGGAGAAAGCCTGATGATAGTGAGCCTTTTGCGGCTCTTGCCTTCAAGATAATGACCGACCCGTATGTCGGACAGCTTGTTTTTGCTAGGGTGTATTCAGGTGTGCTGTCAGCGGGCTCATACGTATATAATTCGACCAAGGACGTCAAGGAGCGAGTAGGCAGACTCCTCCAGATGCATGCGAACAAGAGGGAGGAGATAAAAGAGGTACGGGCGGGAGATATCGCAGCTATTGTGGGTCTCAAGCAAACTTTGACTGGCGACACCCTCTGCGATGAAAATGAACCTATTATTCTCGAATTGATGGAATTCCCCGAACCGGTCATCTCGGTTGCCATCGAGCCTAAGACGAAGGCCGATCAGGAGAGATTGTCGATGTCTTTGGCGAAACTTGCACAGGAAGATCCTTCCTTCAGGGTTTCCTTTAATGAAGAGACAGGCCAAACTATCATCTCCGGAATGGGAGAGCTTCATCTCGAAATTATCACCGACCGGCTGATGAGGGAATTTAAGGTGGGCGCCAATGTAGGTAAGCCCCAAGTTGCCTACAAGGAAGCTATCAAGAATTCTGTCAAGATAGAAGGAAAATTCGTCCGGCAATCAGGCGGCCGCGGCCAGTATGGTCATGTCTGGATTACTATGGAACCCCTCGAGAGAGGAAAGGGCTTCGAATTTGTCAATAAAGTTGTGGGTGGCTCCATTCCCAGGGAATATGTCCCAGCAGTCGAAAAGGGCGTCAAGGAAGCGATGGAAGGCGGCGTTCTGGCCGGCTATCCTGTCGTTGATGTTAAAGTGACTGTTATCGATGGGTCGTACCATGAGGTTGACTCCTCTGAAATGGCCTTTAAAATCGCTGGTTCGATGGCTTTTAAGGATGGGGCGAAAAAGGCTCATCTTGCTCTGCTTGAACCGGTCATGAATGTTGAAGTCGTCACCCCTGAAGAATACATGGGTGACGTCATCGGTGATTTGAATTCGAGACGTGGGAAAATTCAATCCATGGAAAAGAGAGGCAAAACCCAGGTGATCAAGGCCTCGGTTCCTCTTTCGGAGATGTTTGGCTATGCCACGGACCTTAGGTCGAAGACCCAGGGAAGGGCAACGTATACCATGCAATTCTCCCATTATGAGGAAGTCCCCAAAAGCATTATGGAAGGCATTGTAGCTAAAATAAAAGGTGAATAAATTTAAAAGTAATAAAAGTTTTACGGACCGGTACTAAGGAGGAGAAATGGCCAAGGCAAAATTTGACAGGACGAAGCCGCATGTAAATGTGGGGACGATTGGGCATGTAGATCATGGCAAGACGACATTGACGGCGGCGATCACGAAGGTGCTATCGTTCAAGGGGCAGGCGACCTTCAGGGCGTATGACTCGATAGACAATGCGCCTGAAGAGAAGGCGAGGGGAATAACCATAGCGACGGCGCATGTAGAGTATGAGACAGACAAGAGGCATTATGCGCATGTAGACTGCCCTGGCCATGCGGACTATGTGAAGAACATGATCACGGGAGCGGCGCAGATGGACGGAGCGGTAGTGGTGGTAAGCGCAGCGGACGGACCGATGCCGCAGACCAGAGAGCACATACTTTTGGCGAGGCAGGTAGGGGTACCGTATATAGTAGTATTCATGAATAAAGTAGACATGGTAGATGACCCTGAACTTCTGGATCTAGTAGAGCTTGAGGTAAGGGAGTTATTAATCAAATACGGATTTCCGGGCAATGACATACCGGTGGTAAGGGGCAGTGCTTTAAAGGCAATGGAGAGCAGTGCAGGGGACCAGAGTGCCCCTGAGTACAAGTGCATACTTGAGCTTATGGATGCGGTGGACTCGTATATTCCGACGCCTGAGAGGCCGATAGACAAGCCATTTTTGATGCCGATAGAAGATGTATTCACGATATCCGGCCGTGGGACGGTAGTGACGGGCAGGGTAGAGAGGGGGATCATCAAAGTCGGAGAGGAAGTTGAGATAGTAGGACTACGAGAGACGAGGAAGACGGTAGCAACGGGAGTAGAGATGTTCCGGAAGCTGCTTGATGAGGGAAGGGCAGGAGACAATGTAGGAGTGCTGCTGAGGGGGACGGCCAAGGAAGATGTAGAGAGGGGAATGGTATTGGCGAAGCCTGGGAGTATCACGCCGCATACGAAGTTCAAGGCAGAGGCGTATGTATTGACGAAGGAAGAGGGAGGGAGGCACACACCGTTCTTCAACGGGTATCGTCCGCAGTTCTATTTCAGGACGACGGACGTAACGGGAGTAGCGAAGCTACCGGAGGGGATCGAGATGGTGATGCCAGGTGACAATGTTGCAATAACGGTGGAACTGATAGCGCCTATAGCGATGGAAAAGGAACTGAGATTTGCGATCAGGGAAGGTGGAAGGACGGTAGGCGCCGGAGTCGTCACCGAGGTTCTGGAGTAGCACGGTGAATCAAAAGATAAGAATAAAACTAAAAGCATATGATCATAGATTGCTCGACCAGTCTGTGAAAGAAATAGTTGATACAGCATCGAGGACCGGGGCAAGGATATCGGGTCCAGTTCCTCTTCCGACACAAATAAGCAAGTTTACTGTATTGAGGTCCCCGCATGTGGACAAAAAATCGAGGGAGCAGTTTGAAATCAGGACTCACAAGAGACTCATCGATATCTTTGATCCTACTCCGGACACAGTTGACGCGCTAATGAAGCTGGAGCTTGCTTCCGGGGTTGATGTGGAGATAAAGCTATGACAGGAATATTGGGCAAGAAAATCGGCATGACTCAGGTCTATCTGGAAGACGGCAGGCTTGTGCCCGTGACAGTGATTGAAGCAGGACCCTGCACGGTAGTCCAGGTTAAGACGCCTGAAAAGGATGGATATGGGGCGGTCAAGGTTGGCTTTGGAGAAGTCCGTAAAATGAAGAATGTCACCAAGCCTATGGCAGGGATCTTCAAAAAGGCTGGTACGCCGGTATTCAAAAACCTTAAGGAATTCAGCATTCCAGGACTTAAGGTGGGCGACATGATTAAAGCAGATAATTTTAGTAAAGGTGATATCGTCTCGGTTTCTGGAACGTCTAAGGGAAAGGGTTTTCAGGGTGTAATGAAGAGGCATAATTTCAAGGGTGGTCCCAGCGGTCACGGTTCTATGTTCAACCGAGCGCCGGGCTCCATCGGGGCGAGCTCTTACCCTTCAAGGGTATGGAGGGGTATGCGCATGGCTGGCCATATGGGCAGCGAAAGGGTGACCGTACAAAACCTCACAGTGGTTGAGGTAATGCCCGATCAGAACCTTATACTTCTCAAGGGTGCGGTCCCGGGTGCTCCAAATACCATAATCGAAATCTGGAAGGATTAAATACCATGATTGATATAGAGATCAGGGATATAAATAACAATACCAAGGGGAAGATCAGTCTGACTGGAGTGGTTTTCGACAATGATGCTTCGTCTGCGGTCGTGCATTCTGCAGTGGTGAGTCATCTTGCTAACCAGCGCCAGGGTACCCATGCGACCAAGACACGAGGACTGGTGCGCGGTGGTGGCAAGAAGCCATATAAGCAGAAGGGCACAGGACGGGCACGCGCTGGAAGCAGTCGTTCGCCACTTTTCAGGGGCGGAGGCACAATCTTCGGTCCACAACCCAGAGACTACGAAATCAAGATGCCGAGGGCAGCAAAAAGGGCAGCCCTTTGCAAGGCATTAACCATGAAGCTTGCTGATAGCGAGATCATGGTCCTCGATATGCTCCACGTAGATAAACCTAGGACAAAGGATATGGTGAAGATCCTCAATAGCCTTGGACTCGGCGGTCAGTCGGTACTCCTTGTGCTTAGTGAGAATAACGAGAATGTATTCCTTTCAGCCAGGAACATACCGGGCGTGGGTGTGACGAGAGTTTCTGACCTTAACGCTTATCAGGTAGCTGCCTACAGCAAGCTGGTCTTTACCGAAGAGGCCATCAAAAAGCTCGCACCAGAGGAGGTCAGCGCCTGATGAAAATCATCTATGATGTAATAAAAAGGCCACTCTTTACCGAAAAGGGCATGGACATAAAAGAGCGGGAGAACAAGCTCTTGATTGAAGTGAACCCCGACGCCAACAAACATGAGATTAAGCAGGCGATGGAGGAGATCTTTAAAGTGAAGGTCGAGAAGGTTGCGACTGTCTCAGTAAAGGGCAAGATGAAGCGGTATGGAAAGTTTCTTGGCCAAAGGTCCGACAAGAAAAAGGCAATCGTGACGCTGAAGAAAGGCGAAAAACTCGATTTTATAGAGGGTGTTTAAATGGGTATAAGAAAATACAATCCAACATCACCAGGACGGCGGTTTCAATCCGCCTCCGATTATAAAGATATTACGAGCGATAGCCCCCACAAAGGCCTGACGAAACCTGTAAAAAAGACGGGTGGTAGAAACAGTTTTGGAAGAGTAACGTCATGGCAGAGGGGCGGCGGCAATAAGCGCATCTTGAGGGTCATCGATTTTAAGCGGGACAAAGTCGGAATCCCCGCGACAGTCAAGACCATCGAATACGATCCAAACCGCTCAGCTAGGATAGCCCTTGTGAATTACAATGACGGAGAGTATCGGTATATTCTCGCAGCCGAAGGCTTGAACGTAGCTGATGTGGTTATGTCGGGTCCGGCGGCGGAGATAAAGCCCGGGAATGCCCTGCCGATAAAGGAGATTCCGCTTGGAGCTATGATCCACAATATTGAACTTAAGCCCGGTGGGGGTGGAAAGCTCATCAGAAGCGCAGGAGCATCCGCTCAGATAGTTGCAAGGGAAGGCGATTATGCGCAGATCAAGATGCCTTCAGGAGAAGTAAGGCTTGTGATGACCACATGCATGGCTACGATTGGCCAGGTGAGCAACGTGCAGCACGAAAATATCTCCTACGGAAAAGCGGGAAGGAAGAGGTATCTGGGGAAGAGGCCTCATGTGAGAGGTGTTGCCATGAACCCTGTTGACCATCCGCTGGGCGGAGGCGAGGGAAAGTCTTCCGGAGGTCGTCCACCGTGCACCCCATGGGGCGTGCCCGAAGGCGTCAAAACTAGGAAGAACAAGAGAACCGATAAATTTATCGTCAAAAGGCGTAGCAAAAAATAGGAGGAGTACGTGCCCAGATCCTTAAAAAAAGGCCCATATTTCGAGCCGAAGCTGATGAAGAAAGTTCAGACGATGTTGCAGGCGGGTGAGAAAAAGATGATCAAGACATGGTCACGGCGGTCGACCGTTGTGCCCGAATTTATCGGGTTTACCTTCGCCGTTCATAACGGGAGAAAGTTTATCCCTGTATACGTGACCGAAAATATGGTAGGACATAAACTGGGTGAGTTTTCACCCACCAGAACCTTCAAGGGCCACTCTGGTTCCGAGAAGTCGGCATCGAAAGGGTAATCGATATGGAAGCTAAAGCAATACTGAAATTCGCACGGATCACTCCGAGAAAGGCGAGAAGGGTCATCGACCTCATCAGGGGCAAAAGAGCCACCGAAGCAATGGTGAACCTCAGGTTCATGCCATACAGGGGCGCACGGTTAATTGAGAAGGTTTTGAAATCAGCAATGGCCAATGCTGAGCAGAAAAACACGCATCTCGATATCGATAAGCTTATGGTAAAAGGTGCGTATGTCGATCAGGGCCCGACCATGAAACGCATGGAACCTCGGTCAATGGGCAGGGCCAATACGATCAAAAAGAGAACGAGCCATATCACGATCGTGGTTTCGGAGGCATAGCATGGCAGCGATTCCGAGTACAGTCAAGGCGACAATATACGGACGGGGGTGTTGATTTGGGACAGAAGACGATTCCGATAGGAAACAGGCTTGGTATCACGCGCACATGGGATTCGCGCTGGTTCCTAAAGAGAGGGTATGCGGCTCAACTCTTGGAGGACCTCAACGTCCGGAAGTTGATAAAGGAAAAGCTCTTTCATGCCGGTGTCTCGAAAATTGAGATAGAAAGGCCTGGGCAGAAAGTGAAAGTCATCATACATACGGCCCGCCCCGGCATTATAATCGGGAAGAAGGGTGCCGAGGTAGAGAAGCTTAAGAAGGAGATCGAGGCTTATACAGGGAAACAAGTTGCCATCGATATAAAGGAAGTCAGGAAGCCCGAACTCGACGCGCAGCTCGTCGCGGAAAATATTGCACTCCAGCTAGAAAAAAGGGTTGCCTTCAGGCGTGCCCTGAAGCGGGCGGTCTCGTCGGGTATGAGGTTCGGAGCGCTCGGCATTAAGGTTCAGTGCGCTGGCAGGCTTGCCGGGGCCGAAATTGCGAGGACCGAATGGTACAGGGAAGGCAGGGTGCCCCTCAGTACCTTCAGAGCCGATGTTGATTACGGATTTACCGAAGCGAGGACGACTTATGGAAAAATCGGTATCAAGGTCTGGATATACCATGGAGATATACTCCCCGAGCGGACCGTTACATCTTCGGTAGGAGAGTGAAATGTTAGCGCCAAAGAAAGTTAAATTTAGGAAGACGATGAAAGGAAATATGAGGGGCAAGGCCTACAAGGGCTCCGATGTTTCCTTTGGAGAGTATGGGCTGAAGGCCATGGAGCCTGGGTGGATAACGAGCCGCCAGATCGAATCGGCGAGGGTAGCCATTACGAGGCATGCCAAGAAGGGTTGCAAGCTCTGGATACGCCTCTTTCCCGACAAGCCCATCACCCGCAAGCCTGCGGAAACGAGAATGGGTAAAGGTAAGGGCAACCCGGAATTTTGGGTGGCTGTGGTGAAGCCGGGAAGGGTTATCTATGAGGTCTCGGGCATCAGCGAGCAGCTTGCTAAGGAGGCTTTCGAATTAGCATCAAAGAAGCTTCCGATCCACATGAGATTCGTAAGGCGTGAGGAGGTTGCATCATGAAGACCTCTGAATTGAGAGCACTCTCTGTTGATGAATTGAAGCAAAAGGAACTGGATTTTAGAAAAGAGCTCTTCAACCTGAAGTTCCAGCTCTCCAAGGGCGAACTTGAGAATAATATGAGAGTTCAGGCGGTCCGTAAGGACATCGCGAGGGTCCTGACGATCATCACCGAGAAAGAGAGAGCGGCAACAGGTGAGGCTGCGAAGAGGGGTGCGGGAAATGCCTAAAAAAATATATTCGGGTAAAGTTGTAAGTGACAAGATGGACAAGACTGTGGTCGTGGCGGTGACGAGGACATTTCAGCATCCTCTCTACAAGAAGACAGTCAAAAAGATTACGAAGTTTAAAGCCCATGACGAAGAAAACAAGTGCCAGATGGGCGATAAGGTGCAGATTATCGAGAGCAGGCCCCTGAGCAAGGACAAGAGGTGGGAAGTGATCAAAATCATGGAAAGTGGGGATAGATAGCCATGATACAGACGCAGAGCATGCTTGAGGTGGCTGACAATTCAGGAGCTAAAAGAGTTCAGTGCATACGGGTACTTGGAGGATCGAGGCGGAGATATGCCAGGCTAGGAGATATCGTTGTCGTGGCTGTTAAGGAGGCACTTCCCGACGGTACCGTTAAGAAAGGTACGGTGCAGAAGGGTGTCATTGTCAGGACAAAAAAAGAAACGAGAAGGCCCGACGGCTCATATATAAGGTTTGACCAGAATGCGGTGGTGCTCATCAATGCTCAGATGGAGCCCATAGGAACAAGAATTTTCGGTCCTGTTGCAAGGGAGCTCAGATGGAAGGATTTCATGAAGATCATCTCCCTTGCGCCGGAAGTGATTTAGCGGGAGGATAAAGTGGGGTTAAGGATAAAAAAGGGAGACACGGCGATAGTAATCGCAGGAAAGAATAAGGGTGCGAAGGGGCGCGTGCTCTCGGTGATACCGGCGGATCAGAGGCTCATTGTCGAGGGAGTCAACAAAATAAAGAAACATCAGAAACCGAATAAGACATTCACACAGGGCGGCATTATCGAAAAGGAAGCCCCTTTACATATATCCAATACCATGCTTGTATGCCCCAAATGCAGCAAGCCCACTCGGATCGGAGTTACGGTCCTCGGAGACGGTAAGAAGCAGAGGACATGCAAGAAATGCAAGGAGGTCATAGACTGAGCATGGCAGCGCGACTCAGACAGAAGTATCATAATGACATCATATCTTCGCTGACGAAAGCTTTTGCATACAAGAACGTCATGCAGGTGCCCAAGCTTGAAAAGATCATCGTTCATGTAACTATGGGTGAAGCGACTCAAAACATCAAACTTCTCGATGCAGCCGTAAAGGAGATCGCAGCTATTACCGGTCAGAAAGCTCTTGTTACTAAGTCGAAGAAGGCTATCGCAGGATTCAAGCTCAAGGAAAATGTGCCCCTTGGCTGCAAAGTTACCTTGCGGGGCGACAGGATGTTTGAATTTCTTGATAGGCTTATTAGCGTGGCCTTGCCGAGGATTCGCGATTTCCGAGGCCTTTCGACGAAATCATTCGATGGAAGAGGCAATTACTCCTTTGGGTTGAAGGAGCAATACATATTCCCGGAAATAGACTATGATAAAGTCGAAATGGTGCATGGTCTGGATATAAACATCTGCACTTCGGCGAAAACGGATGAAGAGAGCAGGGCGCTGTTGAAAGAATTCGGCATGCCCTTCAGGCGATAAGGAGGATTTTGTGGCAAAGACATGCATGATAGAAAAATCTAAGAGGCCGCCGAAATTTGCCGTCAGAGCCCACAATAGGTGCAAGGTGTGCGGTAGGCCTAGAGCGTACATCAGGAAATTCGGAATGTGCAGGATATGCTTCCGGCTCCTTTCCCTAAAAGGTCAGATTCCGGGCGTAACAAAATCAAGCTGGTAGAGGTATTTGAATAATGATGACGGATCCCATAGCAGACATGTTGACTCGTATAAGAAATTCGGTTCTGATCAAGGCGGAAAAGGTGGATATTCCCGCGTCCCGATTGAAGGTCGAGATAGCTAAGATAATGAAGGAAGAGGGATTTATTAAATCCTACAAGATAATAAAGGACAAAAAACAGGGCATTTTGAGGGTGACGCTCAAGTACACCCAGGATAACCGCCCCATAGTTGAAGGCCTTAAAAGAATCAGCAAGCCAGGCAGAAGGGTGTATGTTGGAAAAGATGAAGTGCCCAGTGTTGTGGGAGGGATGGGAATTGCCATCGTGACCACACCCAAGGGTATTGTGACCGATAAGACATGTCGCCGCGAAGGTGTGGGCGGCGAAGTTCTATGCTATATTTGGTAAGGAGACTGAGATGTCAAGGATTGGCAGAAAACCGATAGATATACCGCAGGCGGTAAACGTCGACATCAAGGAGAGCATTGTCAAGGTAAAAGGCCCTTTGGGTGAACTGAGTTATTCTTTCCCGGAGGGAATTAAGGCATCCATCGACAGCGGCAAGGTAATTGTCGAGAGGAACACCGATCTGCAGAAAGACCGAGCACTCCACGGTCTCGTGAGGAGCCTCGTTGCTAACATGGTAAGCGGCGTTTCGCAGGGTTACAAAAGGCAGCTTGAAATAAAGGGTGTCGGTTACAGGGCCCAGGCGAAGGGCAATAAAATAACCTTTACCCTCGGCTACTCTCATCCCATCGAGTTCGAACTTCCTACGGGCATTGTGGCGGTGACGGACGACAAGATGACGTCGATTACACTGAGCGGTATCGAAAAGCAGCTTCTTGGCCAGGTGGCCGCGAATATCAGGAAGCTCAGGGCGCCTGATGTTTACAAAGGCAAAGGTGTCCGGTTCGTCGGCGAAAGGATCAAGCTGAAAGCTGGCAAGACAGGCAAGAAGTAATGAGGAGGTGCGCGGGTGATTGCGAAGAAAATCGGTAAAGAGAGAAGACACGAAAGAATAAGAAAACAGGTTTCGGGGACAGCGGATAGGCCAAGACTTAGCGTATATAGGAGCCTGAACAATGTATATGCCCAGATCATTGACGACACAAAAGGGGTAACCTTGGTTGCCACTTCGACTCTTGATAAAGAGATAAAGGCAACAGAAGGCCATAAAGGAAATATCGAGGCTGCGAAGAAAGTAGGGCAAATGATTGCGGCAAAAGCCGTGGCAGCCGGCATCAAGAAGGTTGTGTTTGATAGGAGCGGGTACCGATACCATGGTTCTATCAAGGCTTTGGCCGAAGGATCACGAGAAGCTGGACTTGAGTTTTAAAACTCAAAATTCAAAACTCGAAAGTCAAAAATGCGGAATATAACCGATAGTTTTGAATTTTGAGATTTAATACTTGAATTTATTGTTTAGGAGGTATGGTGAAGACGGAAAGGATAGACCCCGAGGGACTTACACTAAAAGACAAGGTTGTTTACATAAACAGGGTTGCAAAGGTTGTCAAAGGAGGCAGGCGGTTTTCATTCAGCGCCCTTGTGGTCGTCGGCAATGAAGGTGGCATCGTTGGCATCGGCAAAGGCAAGGCTGCCGAAGTCCCCGAGGCGATAAGAAAGGCCGTAGAACAGGCGAAGAAAAGGCTGATCCGGTTTCCCTTGAAAGAGGGTACGCTTACTCATCGAATCATCGGCAGGTACGGTTCTAACTCTGTGGTGATGAACCCCGCACCAAAGGGTACCGGTCTTATAGCCGGCGGGGCAGTGCGCGCGGTATTCGAAGTGGCTGGTGTGCAGGATGTTGTTGCAAAATCCCTTGGAGGACATAACCCATTCAATAGCGTAAAGGCGACCCTCGATGGACTTTCTAATCTCAAAGACCCTGACGTAGTCCTGAAGATGAGGGGGAAGGCTGAGGAAGAGCCAGCATTAGAAGAAGCAAATCAATAGTTCGACGGTAGCGGTCCGAGCTGTTAACAAATATTGTAATGAGCAATTGAATCAGGAGGAATAAGGTACTTATGAAGATACAGGATCTTACCCCGGCGGCAGGGAGCACTAAGAAGCCCAAGCGGATAGGCCGCGGCATGGGGTCCGGGCACGGCAAGACCGCCACCAAAGGACATAAGGGACAGAAGGCCAGATCGGGCGGTACCAAGGGTCCATCTTTCGAAGGCGGCCAGACGCCGCTCCAAAGGAGACTTCCCAAGAGGGGCTTTAAGAATTATCCGTTTAAGAAAGATTATGCAATTCTAAATCTCAGCGACTTCGACCGGGTGAACGACGATATCATAACTCCGGAAATTCTCATCAAAACGCGGATGGTCAAGGATCCCAAATCAGGAATTAAAATTCTCGGCGGGGGTACGCTTAGCAGGCCGATAACAATCCAGGCTCACGCGTTCAGTGCAGCCGCCATCGAAAAGATCAACGCTGCTGGCGGCAAGGCAGAGGTATTATAACTTGGGCGTCGTCAACAGTATCCGCAATATATTTAAGATTCCGGAGTTGAAGAACAGGGTCCTTTTTACTCTGGGACTTCTCGCGGTTTACAGAATCGGTGCTCACATCCCTACCCCCGGCATTAACGGCGCCGAGTTGAGCAAATTCCTAACGGCAAAGGGCGGGGCGATGATGGGCTTCTTCGATATGTTCTCCGGAGGCGCTCTTTCGCAGATGACGGTCCTTGCGCTAGGTATTATGCCCTACATCAGTGCATCTATTATCTTCCAACTCCTGACGGTCGTCATTCCTGCCTTGGGAAAGCTGGCCAAGGAAGGAGATGCGGGACGCAAGAAGATTGTCAAATATACGCGATATGCGACAGTGGTTATTGCAGCAATTCAATCCATCGGAATCGCGATTGGGCTCGAAAGCATGGGGGGTGGACAGTTCATTCAGAATCCGGGCTGGGCATTCAGGATTCTTACGATGATCACCTTAACCTCGGGAACGGCCTTTCTTATGTGGCTCGGCGAGCAGATTACTGAGAGGGGCATAGGCAACGGTATTTCACTCATCATCTTTGCCGGAATAGTAGCGCGATTTCCAAATGCTATTGTTCAGACATTCCAGCTTGTCAGGGCCGGGGAACTTTCAATCTTTTTTGTCATTTTCCTTGCGGCGATGATGATCGGTGTTGTCGGTGGAATCATCTTCATCGAGCGGGGCCAGCGGAAGATTCCGGTGCAATATGCAAAAAGGATTATCGGAAAGAGGATGTTCGGAGGTCAGAGTACCCATCTTCCGTTAAAGATCAATACTGCCGGCGTGATCCCGCCGATTTTTGCCTCTTCGATTATTATGTTTCCGGCGACGATTGCAGGGTTTATCGGAATCCCATGGGTGCAGGCTGTAGCAAAACAGCTTTCCTTCGGTACGATTTTTCATTCGATGCTTTACGTAGGCCTAATATTCTTTTTCGCATATTTCTATACTGCCGTAATCTTTAATCCCGTCGATATTGCTGAAAACCTTCAGAAGCATGGAGGTTTCATCCCTGGTATTCGACCCGGACAGAAAACCTCGGAGTATATCTATCGCGTTCTGACAAGGCTCACCTTCGTCGGCGCTGTTTATCTCTCTACAGTTTGTATTTTGCCGGAGTTGCTCATCACCCGGTTTAATGTGCCTTTTTATTTCGGCGGCACCTCCCTGCTAATTGCTGTCGGTGTGGCACTCGATACCGTCTCTCAGATAGAATCACACCTCGTTACCAGGTCCTACGAGGGTTTTCTTAAAAAGGGAAGAATTAAGGGGAGAAAGGGATAGTTTGATCCCGGCAGCGTGGTAATCGTAAAATCACAGGCTGAAATACGGAAAATCGGTGAGGCCTGCCGGATTGTGGCAGAAATCCTCGCTGGGTTGAAAGCTCATATGGCTGTGGGAATGACGACAGCAGATATTGAGTCGTTTGTCGATGAGGCGATACGCAAAAGAGGGGCCATTGCCGCCTTCCGGGGATATCGGGGCTACCCTTCAAGTGTTTGCGTATCGGTTAACGATCAGGTGATCCATGGTATCCCTTCTCAGTCGATGAGCCTAAAAAACGGCGACATCGTCGGCGTCGATCTTGGAGTAATTTTGGACGGTTTTTATGGTGATGCAGCTATGACTATCGCCGTTGGTGACATCCAACCGGAGGCTGCCCGATTGATGGAAGTTACTGAGAAGGCACTTTCCCTGGGCATCGCAGAGGCTGTTGCGGGGAACAGGATAGGGGACATATCGGCGGCCATACAGGAGCATGTCGAAGCGAATGGCTTTTCTGTCGTAAGAGCTTTTGTCGGACACGGAATCGGGCGTTCTCTACACGAGGATCCTCAGGTTCCCAATTTCGGGAGGCGGGGACAGGGGCTCCGACTCAAAGAAGGCATGACCCTTGCTATTGAGCCTATGGTAAATGCGGGAGGACATGAGGTCCGTATTCTGGAGGACGGCTGGACTGCGTTGACATCGGACGGCTCGTTGTCGGCCCATTTTGAACATACCATTGCCGTGACGAAGCATGCACCCAAAATATTGACTAAATATTGATAAAAAGGTATACTGTTTGATTACGACTATGGCGAAAGAAGAAAATATTGAAGTACAGGGAACAATCCTTGAACCTTTGCCGAATGCGATGTTCAAGGTGGAGCTTGAAAACGGACAGGTAATACTTGCCTACGTCTCGGGAAAAATGAGAATGCATTTCATCAAAATACTGCCGGGGGACAAAGTGACGGTGGAATTGTCACCCTATGATCTGACGAAAGGACGAATTACGTATCGGTTCAAGTAAATAAGGGAGGCTTAAGGCGGCCGCTTTGCCTGCTTTTCGCTTTTTCCGATGAGGAGGATGGACGATGAAGGTGAGGCCTTCTGTGAAAACAATCTGTTCGAAATGTAAGATTGTTAAGAGAAAAGGCGTTTTGAGGGTGCTTTGCGAGAACCCGAGGCACAAACAGCGACAGGGATAAACGTGCTCGTATGTGTCGAGTTTGTATGACAGAGCTTTTATAGTATTCAATATCATAAGGATAAAGGAGTTTTTTATGGCGAGAATAGCCGGGGTTGATCTTCCCAAGAACGAGCGCGTCGAGATAGGACTTACGCGCATATTTGGCATTGGCAGACCCCTGTCAACGAAGATTCTTAAAGAGACGGGCGTGAATCCCGACACAAGAGTCAAAAACCTCACCGATGATGATATTGTCAAGATAAGAAATGTCATCGAGAAGGACGAGAAGGTTGAGGGTGACTTGAGACGCGAGATAGCCATGAATATCAAGAGGCTGATCGATATCGGATCGTATCGTGGATTGAGGCACAAAGCCCATCTGCCTGCTCGAGGACAGAGGACCCGTACGAATGCCCGGACTCGCAAGGGACCCCGGAAGCTCATCGTGAAGAAAAAGTAAAGGAGGAGTGCACTTTAATGGCTCAGAAAAAACGCAGCGGAAAAAAAGTCAAGAAAAATATCCCCAGCGGCGCCGCGCACATACAGACCACATTTAACAATACAATTGTCACAATTACTGATCCGAACGGAAATGTAATTGCGTGGTCAAGCGCCGGGAGCCTCGGGTTCAAGGGGTCAAGGAAGGGTACTCCTTTTGCAGCACAGATGGCGTCCGAATCGGCGGCCAAGAAGGCCATGGAAATGGGCCTGAAACATGTTGATGTATTCGTGAAAGGGCCTGGCGCCGGAAGAGAGACGGCTATCCGTGCACTCCAGGCAGCCGGTCTGGATATTACACTGATTAAGGACGTGACACCAGTCCCTCACAATGGCTGCAGACCGCCAAAAAGGAGGAGGGTGTAATGGCGCGTTATACAGGTCCTTTATGTAGATTGTGCAGGAGAGAGGGAGAAAAACTTTTTCTCAAGGGCACACGGTGCTATACCGAAAAATGTGGCATCGAGAGAAGGAAGTACGCGCCCGGCCAGCATGGACAAAGCCGGGGCAAGCTATCCGACTACGGATTGCAGCTCAGGGAAAAGCAAAAGGTTAGAAGGATCTACGGCATCATGGAGCGCCAGTTCAGGCTCTATTTCGAAAAGGCATCGAGTATGAAGGGTGTCACCGGTGAGCTGTTGCTGCAGCTTTTGGAAAGAAGGCTTGATGCAGCGGTATTCAGGATGGGTTTTGCTGCGAACCGGAGAGAGGCACGCCAGCTCGTCAAGCATGGACACTTTCTCGTCAACGGACGGAGTGCAGATATTCCATCACACCTTCTTAAGCCGGGTGATGTGGTCGCGATTAAAGAGTCAAGTAAGGAGAACCCGACGATCGTTGAAAGTCTTTCAGTGGCGGAGCACAGGGGCATCCCTGATTGGATTCAGTTTGACGCTCAGGGCATGAAGGGGACCTTTATCAGGATACCTACGCGCGATGAGATCCAATTGCCCGTCCAAGAGCAGCTCATCGTCGAGCTTTACTCGAAATAGTTATTGAACAGATAATGCCGGGCGTACAGGCCCCGCACTTGACGATATAAAGTATAAATTAAAATAGAACCAAAGGCATTAGGGAGGCCTTACGATGGACCTTGTGAAAAGGGGCTTTCAGTTGCCCAAGAAGATCAATTTTGATGCTGAAACACGGACAGATTCATACGGGAAGCTTGTTGTAGAGCCGTTAGAGCGTGGATTTGGCATGACCATAGGGAATTCGCTTCGCAGAGTCCTACTCTCGTCAATCGAGGGGGCTGCGGTTACGGGCGTCAAGATTGCCGGTGTTCTGCATGAGTTTTCGGCAATCAAAGGCGTGAAGGAAGATGTTGTCGATGTTATTCTCAACATTAAGAAACTTAGGCTAAAGATGCACGGAGACGGAAAGAGGACTGTTACGGTGAACACCAAGGGCCCCAAGGTCCTTACCGGAGCTGATATCCTGACGGACCAGGGCGTCGAGATATTGAACAAGGACTATTACCTCGCCACCGTAGATTCCGGAACTACTATGGAAATGGAGATGTACATTCAAAAGGGAAAGGGCTACGTTCCGGCAGAACAGAATAAGGAAGAGGGTCTCCCTGTTGACGTTATTGCGGTTGATTCGGCCTTTAGTCCTATTCAAAAGGTGAATTTTTGGGTCGAAAAGGCGAGAGTCGGTAGGTCTACGGATTATGACAGGCTAATTATGGAGGTCTGGACCGACGGCGGGATTACCCCAGAGAAGGCGGTCAGCGATGCAGCATCAATATTGATGGAACACCTTGACCTCTTCATTTTTGTTGAAGAGAACGACAGTGCTGAGGAGCCGGCTGGTGCTTCGCGTAAGGCCGTTTCGGGAGCGCTCCTGAACGAAAACCTCATCAAGAATATCGATGAACTCGAACTTTCCGTCAGGGCATATAACTGCCTCAAGAACGCTAACATCAAAACTATTGCCGACCTCGTTCAGAAGACGGAAAACGAGATGTTGAGGACTAAGAATTTCGGCCGAAGGTCATTAAACGAGATAAAAGACATCCTGAGTTCCATGGGACTGCACCTGGGAATGAGGTTCGAAACGGCCGCTAAAGGAGGTATTGACAACAATGCGTCATAAAGTGGCAGGGAGGCTCTTCGGCAGAACGGCCAACCAGAGAAAGGCACTCCTGAGAGGGTTGGTATCCTCTCTTTTTGAACATCAGAGAATAGAGACGACAGTGGCGAAGGCAAAGGCGATCAAGGGAATCGCTGAAAAGCTCGTCACCTTCGGTAAGAGAGGAGATCTTCATGCAAAGAGGATGGTTATGTCGTACATCCCTAATCGGACGGTTATGTCGAAGCTCTTTTCAGAGATTGCTCCACGTTTTGCTGACCGTAACGGTGGTTATCTGCGGATAGTTCAGACGCGCCAACGCATCAACGATCGCGCCGATATGGCAATCATAGAATTTATCGATTACGAAGATATCAAGACGAAGCCCACCGAAACTGGAAGCGCTACCAAAACTGAAAAGAAGGCTGCAAAACCGAGGAAAGAGACAAAGAAAGCTTCATCAGAGAAGACAAAAAAGACTAAAAGACCTGTTGAAAAGGCCGACTAGGCGAAGACAACTATCACAATCCCAGAAAATATGAAGGGATTCCATCGGAATCCCTTTTTTATGTTTCTTGGATTTTTTTACATGCAAGAAATATCTTGTGTGCTGTACAACTTATCATTAGGCGAGCTTGGTGCGTTCTAATCATTGTATCGTCTTTGCAGGATGGATCGCAAAACAGAACCCGTCGCTATTTTTTAGTCAAGAAATGGTTTTATGCGATGGCATCGTGAGGCTGATATAAGTACTCGTAGGTGAAACCGCCAAATAAGCTGTTGAAAATTGACAAAGGGCCACTTTACCATTTAAACTAAATATTTGAAAATCAAACGCAAATCATATAATAAGGAGGGTCCGTTGCTTAAATCTTGTGAAGAAATCTCAGCGACCAAGAAACGTCTTACCATAGAAATCCCCGCCAATGTGGTAGAGGAGGAGATACAGAAAGGGCTTCAAGCGGCCCAGAGAAAGGCTCAAATCCCCGGGTTCAGGTCAGGCAAGGCTCCGATGACCATTATCGAGAAGAGATATGGCAAGAGTGTCGAGTCAGAAGTCCTTGAAAAGATCGTTCCCGACCATTATATGCTGGCGGTAAAAGAGGCTGATATTAAGCCGGTATCTCAGCCTGAAATGGAGGACGCGATCGATTTCAAGAGGAATAGTTCACTCTCGATGACCTTTACCGTCGAAGTGAGGCCGAAAATAGAGAACCTTGAATATGAGAATATCCCGGTCAAAGAGGTACCCATAGAGATAACGGACAGTGAGATTGATGACATTATCAAGAACGTCGCCGAGGAGAAGGGAACATTTGAGGCTATTGACGATGTCGTGGCCTCCGGAGATCTTGTCACCATCGATTACACAACTGAAGATGGCGTGGAAACGAAGGATGCCGTTATAAAGGTCGGCAGTGGGCCTTATCCGAGGGAGTTCTTTAATGCTCTCATAGGAAAGAAAAAGGGCGATGAGTTTTCAACAGAGATTTCATTCCCCGAGGATTCTACAACCCAGTTCGCCGGGAAGACGCCAAAATTTACAATGAAAATAAAGGATATAAAAAGGCGGAACATACCTGCTGTTGACGATGAACTCGCAAAGGATATAGGCGTTGAAAACCTTCAGGGCCTCAGGGAGAGAGTGAGGGAAGACCTGTTGGCCTCAAAAAGTGCCGAGGCAGATAGGAAGAAACAGATCGCAATCATAGAAAAGCTGCTTGCGACCCATACCTTTGATGCCCCCGAGACCATGATAGATGCTGATCTCGAAAAGATGCTCGGCGAGATTAGGGCATCTGGGAAGGCGACGGGAACTGACGAGGAACTCGCCAGGGAATACCGACCCAGAGCTGAAAAGAGTGCAAAGGTTTCCATCCTTTTGGATATAATAGGAGAAAGGGAGGGCATCACCGTCTCGGAAGATGAGATCAAGGAAGAGGTCCTTAATTTTGCGAGGAGGTATTATATCTCCCCCGAGAATGTCATAAAATATTATGTTGCGAGGGATGGTTCTTTGGAAGGTGTCAGAAATGCCATTTATGAGAAGAAGGCTATGAAGGCCCTCCTCGACAAAGCAAAAATAGAAAAGGAGTAACACATGAGCATTGTTCCCATTGTAATCGAACAGACAGGCAGAACTGAACGGGTCTATGACATATATTCACGGCTTCTCAAAGACAGGATCATCTTTATTGGAATGGCCATCGACGATAACGTGGCGAATGTAGTCATCGCGCAGTTGCTGTTCCTTCAGACTGAGGACCCTGACAAAGACATCCATATTTATATCAATTCTCCGGGAGGTTCTGTTTCGGCGGGTTTAGCGATCTATGACACCATGCAGTATGTGAAGCCGAACATCTGCACCTATTGCATAGGACAGGCCGCCAGTATGGGTGCCCTGCTGCTTTGCGCGGGCACGACGGGTAAAAGGTTCGCGTTACCGAACTCGCGCATCATGATACATCAACCAATAGGCGGCTTTTATGGACAGGCGACGGATGTCGAGATTCATGCCAGAGAGATATTGAAGATGAAAGAGACCCTGAACGGAATCCTTGCTAAGCATAGCGGGAAGGGCCTCGATAGGATCAAGGCGGATACTGAGCGGGATTACTTCATGTCGGGTGACGATGCCAAGCAGTATGGTATCGTCGACGATGTTATCTATTCCCTCAAAGAAGCCCCAAAAAAATAAGAAGCAGGGGGCGTATTGCTATACGTCTGCGAAGAAGGGTGCCGGCTGCGCTGGTACGTGGAGGAGAACTATGGCGAAAAAATCTAATGAATCGGTCCTCAGGTGTTCCTTCTGCGGGAAGGGGCAAGATGAGGTTAAAAAGCTTATTGCGGGGCCAATGGTATACATTTGCAATGAATGTGTCAGCCTCTGCGATGAGATTATAGAAGAGGAGTTAAGCAATCGGGAGGAAGTACCCGCTAAAAAGCTTCCCACGCCTTCAGAGATACACAAATTTCTGAATGATTATGTAATCGGCCAGGAACGGGCCAAGAAGGTTCTCGCTGTGGCGGTGCACAACCACTACAAAAGGATATTCAAAGGTTCGAAATCTGACGTAGAACTACAGAAAAGCAACATCCTTATGATAGGGCCTACGGGAACCGGCAAGACGCTCTTTGCGCAGACGCTTGCTCGTCTCCTCGATGTTCCCTTCACCATTGCCGACGCTACGACACTGACTGAGGCTGGATATGTCGGCGAGGACGTCGAGAACGTCCTGCTGAAGCTCCTTCAGGCTGCCAATTACGATGTGGGGCGCGCCCAGATTGGCATTGTCTACATCGATGAGATTGACAAGATCAGCAGGAAGAGCGATAGCCCTTCCATCACTAGGGATGTATCCGGTGAGGGAGTGCAGCAGGCCCTACTGAAAATTGTTGAGGGTACTGTGGCCAACATCCCTCCCCAGGGTGGCAGGAAGCATCCACAGCAGGAGTATATACCTCTCGATACAACTAATATCCTTTTCATCTGCGGAGGTGCATTTGTAGGTCTCGACAAGATCATCGAAGAGCGAAGCGGTAAAAAAAGGATAGGCTTTGGTTCCGAGCCGCTCAGGGAAGAGGAGAAGAAGGCTGCGAACATCATTGAGTCCGTAGAACCCGAAGACCTGCTCAAGTACGGACTTATCCCCGAATTCATCGGGAGGCTTCCGGTGATTGCGACGCTTACCGAGCTGGATGAGGCAGCCCTCATCAGGATTCTGACAGAGCCTAAGAACGCACTGGTGAAACAGTATCAGAAACTCTTCTCGCTTGATAATGTTAAGTTGAAATTCACCGAAAGTGCCCTGGCAGCAGTCGCAAAAAAAGCTATTGATAGAAAGGCAGGAGCCAGGGGATTGCGGTCGATCCTCGAGGACGTGATGCTAGATATCATGTACGAGATTCCCTCTAAGAGGGAAGTCGCCGAATGTGTCGTCAATGAAGAAGCGATCCACAAAAAGGAAAAGCCGCTCATTGTCTACCACAAAGTGGCTGAATCGGCATAGTTAAAAAGAGTTAATGGGCAAAAGATGTGTTCAACTCTATCGCCCTTTAACTCTTTTTAATGTAACCCCTGTCAATCTCGTAACTTTCTCCTGGTCGCTTTTTCCATCGCCTGCTTGATAACGTCTTTTAGTTCCCCGTCCTCGACTCCCGATATCGTGTGATCGATGCGAGCGATGTCCTCATCAGTCAATTCCCTGAAGAATTCAGGGGGTGCTAATTTTCCCGGCATCTGATGGTCGTTGTCGATGTGGACGCGCCCGAGTTTGAGCTTTATGTCCTTGATGCCGTGCGACTTGAGTTTGCCAGATATTTCTCTTTTTAGAAACTTCAAATGCTGAAGCCATGCCGGCGAATCGACCGCGATGACAAGTTTGCCATCCTTGAGATCTGCTGGTGCCGTGTGACTGGAAAGTGGTTCGGCGAAGATGCTGCACCACTTCCGCCTTAGTGTCTCAATTCGGATGCGTTCAGAGATGCCCAGGTCTCGGAACAGAGAATTCAACAGGGCGTCGACTGGATGCAGAGATTGCTTACGCATGGCTAAACACTGCGAGGCCTGAGGGAGGGATTATATCGCGATACACGAACCCTCCTTTCTGGCCTTTTGCTTCCGATGGGTTATACCGCTTTTACGACCTTGTTCGATCTGAGACATCTTGTGCAAACATAGGCCCTTTTTGCTCCGCCTTCGGTCGCAATCTTGATCCTCTGTATGTTCGGCAGGATGATCCTTTTCGTTCTGTTATTGGCGTGACTCACGTTGTTGCCCATCGTTCTTTTCTTGCCGCAGACCTGACAAACTGCCATTGTAGCCTCCTTGATTCATTGCATATATAAAGTCTTTTATGATAACATTTTAGTTACGTTGTTACAAGAGACTTCGATGATTAATGCAGACAGTCTCACGGAAGGAGCAGAATAAATGTCCGCTGATGGGATAAAAAGCGCTGAACTGGCAAAGGAACTTGGAGTAAAAGCGACCGATGTGGTCACGGCTGTCGCTAAACTGAGAGGCGCCGAATATAAGAAGGGAACGACAAATATAAAGCTAAGTGACGAGGAAGTACAGAAGATAAGGAATGTCTTCGTAACCTCAAAGCCAGCACAAGCTGGCGAAAAAGTTACTGAGGCTTATCCAAAGCCGATAAAGCAGGAAATCAAAAAAGAGATTGTTTCGCGTAAAGAGAAAAAGCCCGAAAGGGAGATTCCCACGATAAAGGTAAAGCCGGAGCCTCAAAAAAAAGAGGGATTAAAAAAGGAAATCAGAGAGGAAGATAACAGAAGAGAGGCTGCTCTGCCACCGATGAGGTCATTTGTTGAAGAAAAGACCCTGGAACCCGAATCGCCGGTGATTGCCACAGCAGAGGAAGAAGAGGTTGCAATACCTGATCGCTTCCGTAAGGAGGTTGAGGTCGAAAAATTGGAGAAGATCAAGGTCAAGCCGGCCATGCAAAAGGCATTTCAGACCGTCAGGAAGATAGAGCAGAAGAAATGGGTGGATCTCAAGGCAGCAAAGAGACCGAATAGGTTCAGAAGACCCGAGCCTGTCCTTCCTCCGCCGATTACTGCTCCGAGGAAAAAATCGATTAAACTTCAGGAAGGGACGACAGTGAAAGAGTTTGCCGATGCCATCGGCCACAAGGTACCCGAGGTGATCAAGAAGTTCATGGATCTTGGGTATATGCCGACAATCAACCAACCCGTGGACATGGATGCAGCGATACTCGTTGCCGATAACTTTAGTGTCAAGATTGAATTCGCCTCTTCCGAGCAACTCGACGTCATTGAAGCGGTAGTCGAAGGGAAAGAGGACCTTGTACCAAGACCTCCGGTGGTTACGATCATGGGCCATGTCGACCACGGCAAGACATCTCTCCTTGACGCAATCCGGGTAACGAAGGTGACCGAGACCGAGGCAGGCGGCATTACCCAGCACATCGGCGCATATAAAGTTTCTCTTCAGGGGAAATATATTACATTTCTCGATACCCCCGGTCACGAGGCGTTTACAGCACTAAGGGCCAGGGGAGCGAAAGTCACCGATATTGTTGTCCTTGTCGTTGCAGCCGATGACGGCGTAATGCCGCAGACTATCGAGGCCATCGATCATGCAAAGGCGGCAAAAGTCCCTATTGTGGTGGCGGTTAACAAGATAGACAAACCCGAAGCGAATCTCCAGCGGGTGAGACAGGAACTCGCCGAACATGGTGTGGTCTCTGAAGAATGGGGTGGACAGAATATTTTTGTTGAGGTGTCTGCAAAGAAGCGGATTGGCATCGAACGGCTTCTCGAAATGATTCTGCTTCAGTCCGATATCATGGAGCTTAAGGCGAACCCGAACAGGCCGGCTAAAGGTACGATTATCGAGGCGAAACTTGACCGGGG
Source organism: uncultured Nitrospiraceae bacterium (assembly GCA_963727805.1). Classification (GTDB taxonomy): domain Bacteria; phylum Nitrospirota; class Thermodesulfovibrionia; order Thermodesulfovibrionales; family Dissulfurispiraceae; genus Fen-1308. Next base: position 679,661 of record CAVSHF010000005.1, on the reverse strand, counting down.
ACGCGGGCCCATCGCCACCGTCCTCATCCAGTCAGGCTCATTGAAGGTCGGAGATGCCTTTGTCGCCGGTGGTACATCAGGCAAGGTGCGTGCTCTTATCGACGACACTGGTAAAAAGATACACCAAGCCGGCCCATCAACGCCGGTTGAAGTAATTGGTTTCGCGGAAGTCCCGACATCTGGAGATATTTTTTCCGTTGTCGAGGACGAGAGAAAAGCGAGGCAGATTGCCCTCATCAGGCTCCAGAAGCAGAAGGGCAGCGATATTATCAAACACCCGAAGCTAACCCTTGATGAACTTTATGCAAAGATCAAAGAAGGCCAGATTCGCGACTTGAACATCGTACTTAAAGGTGATGTCCAAGGCTCGGTTGAGGCCATCAAGAGCGCATTCGAAGGCATAACCCATGCTGAGGTCAAGGTGAACGTTATCCATGCTTCGGTGGGTGGAATCAATGAATCAGACGTCATGTTGGCGGCAGCATCTAACGCAATTATTATCGGCTTCAACGTTAGGCCGGAAACGAAGGCAGCGCAGCTTGCTGAAAAGGAAGGCGTCGATCTAAGGCTTTACAATATTATCTACGAAGCTATCGAGAACGTTAAAAAGGCACTCGAAGGGATGCTCGAGCCGACAATCAAGGAAAAGGTGATGGGCAGGGCCGAGGTGCGTCAGACCTTTTCGGTTTCACGACTCGGTACGATCGCCGGCTGCCATGTTATTGACGGTGTGATGCTGCGATCTAGTGATGGCATCAGGGTAATCCGCGAGAATATTGTAGTATACCAGGGGAGGATAGCTTCTCTTAAAAGGTTTAAGGAAGATGTACGCGAAGTTGCGACCGGCTACGAATGCGGCATAATGATAGAAAACTTCAACGACCTCAAGAGCGGCGACATCCTCGAGAATTTTGTAATCGAGAAGATAGCTGCTAAATTGTAAAATCGTCACTGCCCCGAAAGTGCGCCTTTTAACAAAGTCATGCAACCATACAAGCGCTCACAAAGATTGAATATTCTCCTCAGGGAGGAGATCGCTGACATTATAATGAGGCGGGTCAAAGATCCCCGCCTTGGGTTCGTTACTATTACGGACGTCAGCCTCTCCGAGGATCTGAAGATCGCCCGCGTATACGTTAGCGTCCTGAACAGTGATGAAAAGGCCATTGTCATCGAAATTCTTAACGGCGCAAAGGGCCTAATCCGCAGCGAGGTCGCCAAGAGAGTCAGATCGAAATTTATCCCCACACTTGAGTTCTGGATCGACGAGTCCATAGAGCAGGGTTTCAAGATCGACAAGCTTCTCAAGGAGATCAGTGAACAGGCCCCAAAGCAAGAGGATGGTGAATGAATTCCCGGTGCATTGAATACAGCTTGGATCCGCCTCCAGCGTTGATAGACATACTTAGAAAAAGCGATAATTTCCTTATTGCAACGCATGTCAATCCCGATGGAGACGCTATCGGGTCGGCCGCCGCCCTTGCAATGGCTATCGAAAAAATGGGAAAGAAGGCGATCCTGCTCGACAAGCATCACATTCCCGATCAGTACCGTTTTCTGCCATACAATGAGCACTTCCATACTTTCGAATCTCTTCATGCCGCAGGGCATAAACCAGGCGATTTCAGTATGCTCATGCTTCTTGACTGCAATGATCCCGAGCGGATTGGTCTTGAAAAAATGCGGCAGTCTCCCCCTGCCGAAGACCTGAAGGAAGCGCTTGCCGGAGGGATGCCTACTATTGTGATAGATCATCACCAAACACAGAAGCCTTTCGGAGTCATTAAATGGATCGAGCCGAAAGCGGCAGCGACAGGGCTGATGGTTTTTTGCCTGATCAGGGCGCTTGACATCACTATAACCCCAGAGATGGCGACAAACCTATATGCGGCTATTGTCATCGATACCGGGAATTTTCGTTTTGAAAATGCTACATCTGCGGTTTTTCGTGTAGGTGCTGAGCTTATTGATTGCGGAGCGAGGCCTCACATTATTTACCGCGAACTCTATGAATCATGGTCTGACAATCGCTTCAAGCTCTACCTGAAGGTGATCGAATCCCTTGAAATTAGAGATGACGTCGTCTTTAGCTTGGTAACGAAAAAGATGTTAGAGGCAACCTCCACCTCACCTGACGATACTGAAAACTTCGTCTCATTTCCTCGCATCCTGAAGAACATCAATATTTCGGTTATGTTCAGGGAAATAGGCAAGGACGAATACAAAGTGAGCCTGCGGTCGAAGGATGATCTTAATGTTGTCCGCATCGCCGAACTGTTTGAAGGCGGGGGGCATAAGAACGCCGCGGGCTGTAGGATTAAGGCTGATATCGAGACTGCAAAGGCTCTGATCTTCGAAAAGATCAAGGCATTACAGCATTCCTGAGATTTTATCGTAAAGATCTTCTGGCGTTATAATGCTGCCGCCGGGCTTGCCGTAAAAGAGGACTTCCGACTTCCCGTTGACTGCCAGCCTCACATCTTCCACCATCTGGCCCATATTCAGTTCGACAGTCAGAAATCGTGTACTCCCTCCTGCAAGATTGTTAAGCCGGAGTTCCGGGAAGGGATAGAGGGAAATAGGTCTGAATAAGCCAACCTTGCGGCCGTCACCTCTCAGCCTCCGCACCGCAGAATAGGCGATCCTTGCCGAGATGCCGAAAGCTACGACGATAAGGCTGGCATCATCAGTCATATACTCCTGATACTTTACCTCCCGCTCTATCATGTCACGGTATTTCTGTGCGAGCTTGTAATTCAGCAGTTCCAGTTCGCCTTCGCCCATAAACAGCGACTTCACTACATTCGGCGCTCTCCCCCTGCAGCCTCCGAGTGCCCATGTCTTTAGCGGCAGATCGGGTTTCACGTAGGGAGTAGTATTGAAAGGCTCCATCATTTGACCGAGTATTGCATCCCCGAGGATCATGACGGGGGTCCTGTATTCATCGGACTTATCAAAGGAGAGCATGGTCAGGTCCCAGCACTCCTGTAAGTTGTATGGCGCATATACCAAGAGTCTGTAGTCGCCATGACCGCCGCCCTTAACCGCCTGAAAATAATCTCCCTGACTCGCCGAGATATTCCCCAGACCGGGCCCGCCCCGCTGCATATTTACAATAACGGCGGGAAGTTGCGCCGCAGCGAGGAAAGATATGCATTCCTGCTTGAGGCTTATTCCCGGACTGCTTGATGAGGTCATAGCCCTTGTGCCACAGGCAGAAGCTCCATAGACCATATTGATCGCGGCAATTTCGCTTTCAGCCTGGATAAAGATGCCACCTACTTCCGGCATCCTTCTTGCCATGTATTCGGGGATTTCGTTCTGAGGGGTTATGGGGTAGCCTGCATAGAACCTGCACTCTGCCTGAATGGCCGCTTCAGCAATGGCATCATTCCCCCGCATAAGGATTTTTTTCATGATAAATTATACCATTATGAGGATAATGAAGAACAGTTTCAGAATCAAAGAGTGATAGAGGCGAAGAGCGTCGCTGCTTCATGGTTGGCGAACTCTTGCATATGGTTCTCTGCACTATTTGCTTTACAGGGAATCTTATAATTGTAACTCTTTAACCGCTTTTGCTGTGTTAGAATAGGCATTATGAACATAATAAAAATCCTTCCGCTTTTGCTTAGGAACAAGATTGCAGCGGGAGAGGTAATCGAACGTCCCGCATCGGTTGTTAAGGAACTTGTTGAGAACGCCATTGATGCTGATAGTTCACGGATCGAGATCGCCATATTGGGCGCTGGAAAGAAACTCATCAGAATTTCCGATAATGGCAATGGAATGGGTCGTGAGGATGCCCTTCTGGCATTTGAACGGTATGCAACCAGCAAGATCAGTGAGGAAGATGATCTATTGCGAATATGTTCAATGGGATTTAGGGGAGAGGCACTCTCTTCAATCGCTGCAATCTCGAAAGTGCGACTTATTACTGCACCTAAGGTCAGCGAGTTAGCCGAAACCATGACAGGGATCTGCGCTGAAATGGCCGGAGGCGAGATAAAGAGCGTGAAAGATTGTGCTGCTTCCGGAACGATGATCGAAGTGAAAGACATTTTTTTCAATACCCCCGCTAGACGTAAATTCCTTAAATCGGATACCACCGAAAACTATCATATCATCGACGCTGTGACGAGGGAGGCTCTGTCGCATTGTGATATCGGTTTTATCCTCCGTATTGAGGGAGAAGACATCCTTTCCCTCTCTCCGGCTTTCTCAGTCAAGGAACGGATAATGCAAGTCTATGGAAAGGGCTTTGCAGATGGTATGATAGAAACTGCCGTGGAGGGTGACGATTATTCCCTCAGGATTTTTTTAGGGAAGGCTTCGGACGTACGGAGTAATAGGAACAGCCAGTACCTCTTTATCAACCGCAGGCCGATCAGGGACCCGGCAGTCAACCACGCCATATATAAGGCATACAACGACCTCATTCCAAAGGATAAACATCCTGTCTTTTTCATTTTTCTCAATATCGATCCGGAAAGGGTTGATGTAAATGTTCATCCCACCAAGAGGGAGGTGCGTTTCGAGGATAAGACCGGAATTTATAATCTCATCTTTAGGACAGCACAAGAGGCCTTAAAGGGCTCTGATCTGGAGTTTCTTTCTGTAACTTCGGCGGGCGATAAGATCGAAGGCCAATATTCAGTAGGAAATGTTTCAGGTCCGATAGTACAAGGGAATCGAGGCATCATGAACGGAGGACAAGGTGCCTCGGGCTGTACAACGATATCCGCATCGCTGGGCTTGGCTTACGAGACTACCATCTCCTTCCTGTATTTGGGAGAAACTTTTGTCGCAATTTCGTCTGAAAAGGGGCTTATACTGCTCGATTATCATGCAGCCCATGAGAGAGTGAATTATGAGAAGCTTTTGAAGATAGATGAGCTCGTATCTCATCGGTTGCTCTTTCCGCAGCAGGTAAAGGTGGGGCCGAAAGAATACAGGGTTATTCTTGAAAATCTACCCCTGCTAAGTGACCTCGGTATCGAGGCCGAGGACTTCGGCCACGGAACGCTCCTGGTCAGGAGTCTCCCTGAAATTTTGAGGGAATCGGACGTTAAAGAACTTTTGAGCGATGTTGCTGCGTGCATTGCCGAAGAGGGACCAGGAGTGTATAAGGCAGTTGAACCTTTGAGTTCGGTACTAAGAAATGTCGCAGCCCGGCTTGCGTGCCATTCATCGATAAGGGGAAAAGAAGTGCCTGACAAGATAAGCATTTCGGAGCTTCTCAAGAGTCTTGATGCATGTAAAGATCCCGACCGTTGTCCTCATGGAAGGCCGACCAGGATACTGATATCAGCCTCTGAATTGAAGAAGATGTTTAAAAAATAACTTATTCAGCTATGCGTCTCACATCGGCACCGATCTTGCGTAGTTTCTCGTCAATGCGTTCGTACCCGCGGTCAAGGTGGTAGATGCGTTGAATCGAGCTCTGCCCCTTTGCGCATAGCGCAGCGACAATGAGCGACGCCGAGGCTCTCAGGTCTGTCGCCATGACCGGAGCGCCGGTGAGCCGGTCAACCCCTTTCACCGCTGCAGTGCCTCCGTCAATGGATATGTTTGCTCCCATGCGCCGGAGCTCGGCCACATGCATGAAACGGTTTTCGAATATGTTCTCGTGGATGATGCTCGTGCCGCCGGCAATGGCCACAAGGGCCATGATCTGGGCCTGCATATCAGTTGGAAATCCAGGATAGGGTAGAGTCGTAATGGTGCATGACTGGGGCCGTTTCGGGCCGATGACCCTGAGTCCTCTTTTCGTATTAGCAAAACGGAGTCCGACATCCTTGAGCTTCATGACTACGGCGTCGAGGTGCTCAGTGCGGCAGCCCTTGAGTACGATGTCTCCCCCGCAGGCTCCGGCAATAGCCATAAAGGTGCCGGCCTCGATGCGGTCGGGAATTACTGCATAATTTGCAATGGGAATCAAGCTGTCGACGCCTATGATCTCGATGACGCTCTCGCCAGCCCCCTTGATCTTAGCCCCCATGGAGATGAGACAGTCTGCGAGGTCCTTTACCTCAGGCTCACGGGCGGCATTTTCTAGGACTGTCGTACCTTTGGCGAGGGTGGCCGCCATCATGATGTTTTCGGTGCCGGTTACTGTAGGGATATCGAAATAGATTTTCGAGCCTTTTAGTTGCTTCGCCCTTGCGATTACGTAGCCAGCCTCAAGCGTGATTTTTGCACCGAGCTTTTCGAGTCCTTTAATATGCTGATCAATTGGGCGCCCGCCAATAGCACAGCCACCTGGTAGGGATACCCGCGCCTTGCCGAAGCGCGCTACGAGAGGACCGAGTACAAGCACTGATGCTCGCATGGTCTTTACGAGTTCGTAAGGTGCTTCGGGAGTCCTCAAGCGGCCGGTATCCAAGGTCATGATGCCCGCACGATAGCCGGTCAGGCCCCCCATGTGGCCGATCAGGCGGCCCATGGTGACCACGTCGCGGAGTTCCGGTACATTGGTAATCTGGTGGACGCCCGGAGCGAGTATTGAAGCGGTTATAATCGGCAAAGCCGCGTTCTTGGCGCCGCTTATCGCAACCTCACCTTTGAGGGTTTTGCCTCCGCGGATAATCAACTGTTCCATGGAAATTATCTTAACACATATGAATAAGGAGTCAGAAGTCAGGATCAATTCGGCTCCCGTCGCTGACTTCTCATGTTTAAACATAAACAGGTATAATTAAAAATGGAAAAGATCGAGCATTTGCTGGAAAAGGTCCTCGCCTATAATCCCAAGGCAAATATAGAAATCATCAAGAAGGCCTACATTTTTTCGCGTGATGCGCACTCTAGTCAGACACGGGTGGAAGGCTCCCCATATATTCAGCACCCCATTTCGGTTGCGGATATCCTCGCCGACATGAAGCTTGACTCAGCAACAATCGCTGCGGGGTTGCTCCATGATACCATCGAAGACACCGGAATGTCAGCGGAAGACATTAAGGGGATGTTCGGTGCCGAGATCGCTTTTCTTGTCGATGCAGTTACCAAGTTAAACAAGGTCGAGTTTATGACACGCGAGGAAGTACAGGCTGAGAACTTCAGGAAGATGCTTCTCGCCATGGCCAAGGATGTAAGGGTCATCCTCATTAAGTTTGCTGACCGGCTACACAACATGAGGACTATCGAACACCTTCCCGAAGAGAAGCAGAGAAGGATCGCGCGGGAGACCCTCGACATCTATGCGCCCCTTGCAAATAGGCTCGGGATTGGCTGGTTGCGCATCGAGCTCGAAGACCTTTGCTTCAAGACCCTTATGCCCGATCTTTATAATGAACTTGAGATCAAGGTCGCCAGGCGAACGGCAGAGAGTCAGCGATTTATCAGTGAAGTGATCTCGATTATTTCAGAAAAGCTCAAGCCATTGAATATAGAGGCGAAGATCAAAGGTCGTCTCAAACATCATTACAGCATTTACCAGAAGATCATCAAGCAGAAAATCCCCTTCGAGCAGGTCTACGACGTAATTGGTATCAGGATCATTACCGATACAGTCGCTCATTGTTATGACATCCTCGGCATTATTCATTCCCTTTGGCCCTTGGTGCCCGGGCGTTTTAAGGATTTCATCAGCCTTCCCAAATCGAATATGTATCAGTCCCTTCATACCACCGTCAACGGTCCCTCGGGCGAGAGGGTCGAGTTGCAGATTCGTACCAAGGAGATGGACGAGATTGCTGAAGAGGGCATTGCGGCTCATTGGAGGTATAAGGAAAAAAGAGAGGCAGTCGACCAAAAAAACTCTCGTTTTGTCACCTGGCTGCGGGACCTCGTCAAAGAGATATCCGATGCTAAGGAATTCCTCGAGGCGGTCAAGGGAGAGGTTGTCCCCGATACGGTATACGTATTTACTCCGCGTGGCGACATCAAGGAACTGCCGGTCGATTCGACGCCGATCGATTTTGCTTTCAGCATCCATTCTGCTGTCGGCAACAGGTGTGTCGGCGCCAAGGTAAACGGCAGAATCGTTCCTTTGAGATATAAGCTTAACAGCGGAGATGTGGTCGAGATCCTTACTTCCCCGACACAGACCCCGAGCAAGGACTGGCTCAAATTCGTTGTAACCCAACGTGCTAAAAGCAGAATCCGGCAGTGGACTAGGGCGGAGGAGCGTAAGAGGGGAGTTGAACTCGGCACGAAACTCATCGAGGAAGAGCTGAGAAGGCATAGTTTGCCACTTGCCATACTGAAGTCCACTAAGATGGAAGAAGTCCTAAAGAGCTTTAGTATCCAAACGCTGGAAGACCTCTTTGTTCTTATCGGCTATGGGAAAATATCGGCACATCAGGTGATTAACAAGTTTGAACCTGAAAAAGAAGAACCGCTCCTTCCCAAAACGGTTCGACATGAGAAGGTGCATCGGGATGTTATTAGGATCAAGGGGATCGATAATGTTCTTTATCGTATCGGCAAATGCTGTCTGCCCGTGCCCGGAGACAATATTATAGGGTTCATTACCAAAGGCAAAGGGGTTACCATCCACCGAAAACAGTGTCCTAATCTCGAAAGGCTAGCAGGTGATGCAGAGCGTATGATCGAGGTCGAATGGAGCCATGATGGGGATGCGACGACGCAGACGAAGGTATTCGTCGAAAGTCTTGACAAACCGGGGATACTAGCCAATCTCAGCGCCCTTATCTCTTTGCTGAATGTGAATATTACCTCGGTAAAAGCCGATTCGACGGCCGACAAAAGGGCGCTTATCGAACTCACTATCGAGATAAAGGATAGAAACCAGCTCATCGGCCTGATTAATAAGATAGCACAGATGGACGGAGTGGTGCATGTGAGGAGGTAATATTTACGCGATTTTGTCTATTTTCCCTCTTGACAAAAACCATTCTTCTTGGTATTGTTTATAGCAACATGCAAATACTATTTAAAGAAAGGAGGGATTAAGCTATGACAAAAGCCGATTTGATCGATAAGATCGCAGCAGCAGCGAACCTCACCAAAGCAGACGCGGGTAACGCGCTCGATGCAACCATCAAGACTATCGGACTTTCTCTCAAGAAGGGACAGAAGGTCACCCTCGTAGGTTTCGGGACATTCTCCGTTTCCAAGAGGAAGGCAAGAAAAGGACGCAACCCGAGGACCGGCCAAGAGATCAAGATCCCTGCTACAAAAGTACCGAAGTTCACCGCAGGCAAGACCTTGAAAGATTCAATAAAGTAAGCAATCCATCACGAAAGGGAGAGGTGACAGGGAGCGTCACCTCTTTTTTTTTCGCTTCCATCGGACAGTTTGAAATGGATTCTGAAAACATAAAGATCTCATAGCCCGACGACAGAATGGATTTAAAAAAGACAATCGCGGCACTTGATTTTGACCCTAATACCAATAATACACTAACTTATACGGAATGGCCCGCCGGCATGGCAGGTAATAAGGGTGCCGTCGCCGGTGCGGTAAAAATAAGAAAGATACTCTGTCCTGTCGATTTTTCAGCCGGCTCTATCAATGCACTCGGGTGGGCGGGATATCTCGCAAAGGAGAACAAGTCAGAACTAATCGTTCTTCACATGATTTCCGACCCCTATTTTCAGTTTTCTTTGCGCAAAGGTTGCAATGCAAAGGATCAAGAAGGGTATTTGAGCAAAACTATGACCGATGCCGAGCAGCGACTCGCCAGTCTTGTCCAAGATATTGGCGGTGTGCAACGGATGATCAGGTGTGGCGATCCTTGTTCAATAATCAGTGAGGCCGGTTGGGATATGGATATTGACCTCATCGTTATGGGAGCGAGAGGGTCGACTTTCTTAAGCGGCATCCATCTAGGTGGTGTATCGGAGTCTGTCATTCGATCTTCTTCCTGCCCGGTCTTTATCGTCTGCTGAGAATGATAGAAATCTTTCTGCTCATCTTAAGCCTGCTGATGATATTAATCAGTGCTGAAGTTTTCACCAACGGCGTCGAGGCCTTTGGCAGCAGACTTTGTCTATCTCAGGCCGTCGTGGGAAGCCTCCTGGCTGCGGTTGGCACGGCACTGCCCGAAACGATACTCCCTTTCGTGGCTATCTTTATGCATGGAGGAACCGCCGGCAAACATATCGGGGTTGGAGCAATACTCGGGGCCCCATTCATGTTATCGACACTCGCTTTTTTTCTCGTTGGTGTCACCGCGATTGCTAGCTTTATCAGGAAGAAAAGAGCTTTTGAGCTGCGGGTAGAACTCCATAACGTGAAAAGAGACCTCGTTTTTTTTATCTTAATGTATGGGGCGGCGATCTCGATTCCCGCTTTCGTTAAGGGGGGCAGGATCTTTATCGCGGTTGGACTTGTGGTTGGCTACATCATTTACGCAGTAATTACTTTTAGGGGGAAAAGTGAGGGCATCTTTCATGCCGAGGAACTCTACATGAGAAGATTTGTTAAGTTTCTTCGCAACCGGTCTTCAGCCGTAACACAAGGTCCTGAAGGAATCCCTCTTATCGGTTTTCAGGTTACATGCGCGCTTGCATTGATGGTTGGAGGTGCTCAAGTATTTGTGAGAGGGCTTGAGATGCTCTCCAGAGCTTGGGGGGTAAGCCCGCTTCTTTTTGCCCTTCTCGTGGCCCCGATTGCAACCGAACTGCCGGAAAAGTTCAATAGCGTAAGTTGGACCTTCAAAGGAAAAGACTCTCTTGCGGTTGGGAATATAACCGGGGCTATGGTTTTTCAGGCAACATTCCCCGTTTCGCTCGGACTGCTCTTCACCGATTGGGCACTCTCTGGTCTCTCTCTCTTTTCCGCGATCCTCGCTCTTCTATCGACATTAATGGTCCTAGCTGATATCTCGATACGAAAAAAGCTCTCACCCGTCACGGTGCTATTAAGTGGCTTGTTTTATGTCATATATGCAATCGTTATTATTTTTTCTCCATAAACACTCCACCCTTTATAGAGGGTACTTCTGCAATTCGCAATCATTTATAATTCTTTCGCGCCTAGTTTTATCCTTCTTATAAGATTCAGGGAAAAGGAGACTGTCACATCTCTTTATTTTGAGTTACAATAAAACAGATTATTGAACGAAGTTGATCAGTGTTGCTGAAGTTATCGTTTTTAGCATACCGGAGGACGGGAATGAAGGTTTTCGTGACGGGGGCAACGGGTTTTGTGGGGAAGTATGTAGTGAACGAATTACTGGCGCAAGGAATTGAAGTCCATGCGGCAGCGAGAGACATCGCGAAAGTCGATGTCATATTCAGTAAACGGGTGTCTCCCATAGGCACTGATTTCAGCGATCGACACTCCATCAGGAAAGCGCTCCAGACAGTGATGCCCGACGCTATTATCCATCTTATTGGTATCATCTCTGAAATCCGCTCAAAAGGAATTACTTTTGAAAGGGTACATCACGAAATCCCTAGCGATTTATATGCTATCGCAAAAGAAATTGGAATTAAAAAAGTGGTTCATATGAGTGCCCTCGGTGTCCATCCCGATGCTCCTTCTCATTATCATAAGACAAAGCTCAAAGGAGAGCAGGAACTTCGCGCATCTGGCCTTACGCATACGATCTTCAGGCCTTCCGTAATCATCGGACCAGAACAAAAACTTTTTTCGGATATGCAGAAATTCACCAGAATTATGCCTGTCGTTCCACTCCCTGCGGGAGGAGAGCACCGCATGCAGCCTGTTGACGTGAGGGATGTTGCAGGCTCGTTTGCCGCTTCCCTTGTGAAGACCGAAACCGACAACAGGGTGTATGAACTCTGCGGTTCTGAGGCAATGAGTTTTCGGCAGTTACTTGATGCCGTTTTTTCGATATTACAGAGGAGAGTGCTTTACCTTAGCATGCCGAAATGCATGATGACATGGGCAGGACGAGTCGCCGAGACGATCATGGATAATCCGCCCATTTCTTCGGACCTCATCCGTATGATGTGGAAGGACAATGTATGCGGACTTTACGGCGATGCGTTGATGGGCGGTATAAAGGCAGTGTGCGGTAGCGAACCGATAGAGTTTTTGGAATCGCTGAAATGGTCTCTGGCGCGCAGGTGATTAGCAGAATAGAAAAGGCGGGAAGGACAAGGAATGTTTCGGATTATAACTATTTTATCTTCCAGGGCAAAAGGTCCCCTTCGGCGCGGTGGGGATGGGCCTGTAAGTGGGTTGACAGATGTCGAAAGGATACATATAAAAAAGCATGAGATTCCCATATTATGTCGAGACCGAGAAAGGACAGTAGCGATTTATCGACCCAAACATTCTGTCTGTCCTATCAATACCAAGCATATCCAACGGATTTCCAGCAATCCGGTATGAAGAACTTTTTTTGGGCTGCACAGTTTTTATAATGGTGCGACAGGGGAGCATAGACGGCTAAAGAGACACCAGCAAGGGACTTAACCTACTACGAACCGCAGAACTTCCTGCCAAAGAGACGGAAAGGAGACCTCGCACTTTGCATAATCCACAGTCAGGAGTGCCAGAACTGTCAGGACTGTCTGCAGAGAGTAGAAGAATCCTACGAGCAGCTCTTCGTCGATCTCCGGCGCAAGAAGTCCAGTCCGGGCAGGACCCTGCGCCTACCTGGATTTTGTTTTTAGGGTCGACCCCATAGATAGCCCCTACTTTTCTTTTATCATCTTCATTATCGCCTTCATGAAAGCCGGCAGGTCAGAGGGTTGTCGGGATGTGACGAGGTTTCCGTCGATGACGACTTCCTTATCCTCATACAGGGCGCCAGCATCCTTCATTTCCTGAGCGACGGACTTGTAACAGGTTGCATGCCTGCCTTTCATAAGTCCTGCGGATATCAATGTTTGCGGGCCGTGACATATGGCAGCCACCAGCTTGTTCTTCTCGAAAAAATGGCGCGAGATGTCGAGTGCCCGTCCTTCCTTACGGACCGCCTCTGGAGCTTTTCCGCCTGGCAGTAAGAGAAAATCATAATCATCGGACTTCACTTCATCGAGGGCCTTAACCGCTTCTACTTCATAGCCGTGTTTCCCTTTAAAGGGGCCTCGCTTCATTGAAGCGATATCGATATCGATCCCTTCTTCTTTCAGTCGATAGAAGGGGACGAGGAGTTCGGTGTCCTCGAAGTTGTCGGCGCTGATAATAAGGGCTTTCATAGTTCTCACCTTCAATAACAGTTACTAAGTAGTGCATAAGTAAGGCCTCATTATGGTATACTAGTATGCATGAATACCACTGATGGCAGGAAACTCAGACATGAGGTTTTAGAGGCGATTCGAATTAGGGCAGTCAAACAGGTTGAGGCAGGGGAGAGCCCTGAGGTGGTAATTAGGGCCTTGGGGATGAACCGACGCTGCATCTACAAATGGATAGCGAAATATCGAGAAGGTGGCGTAGAGGCGCTGAGGGCGAGGGTTCTTTCGGGGAGACCGTTAAGGCTAACGGGAAGTCAACTGCGCTGGATATTCAGGACTGTTACGACAAAGAACCCTCTGCAATTGCAGTTTCCTTATGCCTTGTGGACGCGGGAAATGGTCAAAGAGTTGATTAAGAGAAAATACAGGATCAAGCTAAGTATCACCTCTGTCGGGAGACTCTTGAAGAAACTGGGGTTAAGCTGTCAGAAGCCTTTGATGAGGGCTTTTCAGCAAGACGGGGTTCTTGTGCAACAATGGGTTGAGCAGGATTATCCGAAGATCAGGGCAAAGGCAAAGAAGATTAAGGCAGAAATATATTTCGGAGACGAGGCAGGGATGCGGTCTGATTACCACCGTGGCACAACGTGGGGATTACGCGGAGATACCCCGATCATTGCAACGACAGGAGCCCGTTTTTCAATGAATATGCTGTCCGCCATTACAGCGAAAGGCAAAATACGGTTCATGACTCATACGGGAAAGATAAACGCAACGGTATTCTGTGAGTTTCTCAAGCGTCTGATGCACAATGTTGATAATAGCGTATTTCTGATTCTAGACAGTCATCCGGTGCACAGATCATCAATGGTTAAGAAGTTTGTGGAGACACTAAAGGGAAAATTGCAGCTGTTCTTTTTGCCACCGTACTCACCGGAACTCAACCCTGATGAGCTAGTATGGAATAGTGTTAAGCGGAGAGTGAGTCGTTCTTCGGTGAAAGGCCCAGATGATCTTGGGATGAAAGTGCGCGGCCACCTCCGGCTTCTGCAACGGAATCCAGAGAAAGTCTGTGCATTCTTTAAGGAGCCGAATGTTCGATATGCAGCTTAAACGGGGCTTTACTTATGGCCTCCTTAGTAATTCTTCACTACTCCGCTGTATATATAATCGTTCTCTTTCTTTGATTCGTGGCAAGTAATACAGGCTTCGACCTTTCCTGAAGCTATGACATTTCCCCCAGGCCCATACTTGGCCCAGAACCAGTCGCCTGCTGTCGGGTTGTACCCGATGATCTTGTACATTACGGTAAGCGAATTAAGTTTCTTATCCGCGGTATAATTCTCTTTTGCGATAATGGAACCATCGGACATGCCCTTTTTATCTTTAAGGGAATAGTACGCCACATCATTCACATACGTTGTGAGGAAAGAACCATGAGGTTGCGTGCCCGGATAAATCCTGCCCTTGCCGGGGAAGAGTTGCCAGTCGGTATAGGGTTTCAATTTCACAATGTATTCATAAAGTTTCACGCCATTGGGTCCTGGTTCCAAAATCTGCGTTTCGGCAGGGATCGTTTCATGGATCGCGAGAGATGAATGGACGAAAGTAAAAACAAAAAGCATCATTAAGGTAAAAATCAGAATCTTTTTCATGTTTGTCTCCTTCATGAATAATTATGTTCAAAGTAGGGACTGGGGTTCCCCGGCACCTGTCAAGATCCGCCTTTAAGGTAATAGTCATACAGTGCTTTGCCGACAAAGAAGTCAGCCCAGGCAATACCGATATCCGGCAAGGTAGATTTAAGAATCATCTGGCTCAGAGGTATGGATTTGACCGCCATTTCCGCCAGGCTGTAATGCGCCATGAACACGGTTCCGTATATGACGATCAGTCCGTTTAAGAGGTAGCCATAAGCCGCCGTTTTGCGAGAGAAGAAGAGCAGCGTCACAATGATCACATCGATGAGTGGAAAGATAAAGGAAAGAAAACGTGTCGGCTCGAAGATTAAACTGCCGGGGTTCATCTTGTCCGGAACCATGAAAAAATGAATCCTCGCATGTAACAGCAGGCCTGCTAGGGCCAACAGGAAAAGCGCCGACAGAAGAGATGTCTTCTTCACGGCATTAGAAAGAGTACTTCGCCATGTGGCCAAGGTAAAATGTTAACGCGATGGCGAAAACATGGAGTATCCACCATCCGGGCTTGTATCTCAGGAAAAACTGTATCATATTACCTCCAGAGAAGATGTCCGAGGGCGTAAACAAGGGTTATCCCCGCTAAGTGGACGATCCACCACCCGGGCTTTAGGAAGCCTATCTTTTGACTTATCTTTTTAACGAAGTCTTCTTGTGCCATATATTTGTTTATTAGCTTAGCAAGATTGTGCTGAATGTCAAGAATAAAGGGTTGTAAAGGGTGAGTGAGATAAAAATTGAGTGGCTGAGCCCCATACACAACTCCTCTGCTTCTTCCTCAAACTAAGCTTTGGTATACTGTAGATAATTTCATCTTGCAAATTGGAGGGAACTCAGACGAATGATAAAGGCGGTAATATTTGATTTTGGTGGTGTGATTGCAGAGGAGGGCTTCTGGCATGGGCTCAGGGATATTGCAGTCCAAAACGGCAACGACCCCGAGAACTTTTTTGCGACTGCCGTGGAGCTGATTCATAAACCCGGCGGATATGTAGTTGGCATGTCCGATGAGTGGACCTGGTGGAACGAATTGAGAGATTTGACCGACATCAAAGGCAGCGACAAGGAGCTGAGAGAAATAATACTTGAACGGTTCGTCATTAGGCCTGACATGCTGCAAGTGGTCGACGAACTTAAGGCGAGGGGTTTTGTGGTCGCGATTTTGAGCGACCAGACGAACTGGCTCGAAGAGATTAATTTCCGAATGCCGTTTTATCATCATTTCGATCATATCTTTAATTCGTATGCGATTCACAAAAGCAAAAGAGATCCATCAGTTTATAAAGACATCTGTAGCGCACTTGGTGTCGAACCCGGAGAGACACTCTTTATCGACGATAGCGACAACAACATAAAAAGGGCGCAGGCAGGAGGCCTTAACGTAATTCATTTTCGCGGTGTCTCGTCTTTCAAGACGGAACTCGAAGACTTTATCTCTGACACTACGCTGAGCGAGAAGACTGACGAGCATGTCTACGATTGCATTATCATTGGCGCAGGTCCCGGCGGGCTGCAGGCCGCCATCTACCTCGGCAGGTACAACAGAGATGTCCTGCTTATAGACCGGGGGGGCGGTAGGACTTCGCATGCGAAACATATCGAGAATTTTCTCACCTGGAAGATGATCTCGGGAAAGGAAATCATATCCCGCGGCATGGAACAGGCGAGGCATTTCAATGTACGTATCATCAGGGAAACGGTTACGAAAGTCATCAAGCAAGCCGAATTTGAGGTCAATGTCGGAAGTAGGCTCTATCGCGCACGGTTTGTAATCGTGTCGTCTGGTGGCCGAGAAAATATCCCCGAGATCGAAAATGTGTACAATTATTTCGGAATAAGTTTTTTTACCTGTGTCGATTGCGATGGTTACCATACAACGGGCAAAAAGCTTGTCATTCTGGGTAATAATATTCATGCGGTGCGGCTCGCCTTTGCCATGAAGCAGATGTACACAAAGCATGTAACGCTCGTCCTCTTTTTTTATGAGCCGCCAGAGTCGTATATCGATGCCTTGACGGACGAGGGAATAGTATTGATCAAAGGTACCCCTTCGAAGATCATCGGTAATAAAAAAATGGAGGCGCTCGAATTCCCGGATGGCAGGCGCATCGAATGCGAGGTGATCATGTCGAATTTCGGATTTAAGCTCAACTCCGAGTTTCTTTCAGATCTCGATCTGAAACACGATGCTCCGGGATTTAAATATATAACGGACCATCATTACGAATCGTCAATGAAGGGACTTTTTATTATTGGCCCGCTGACCGGACATGATCAAGTTGTCATCGCAGCTGGTGAAGGGGCAGCTGTTGCTATCGAGATAAATAAAAGACTTCTCGACCTTTAAAAATGGATATGTTTGATTCCTTAATTTATTGATAAAATTGAATCAAGGCTATGAAGACTTGCAGAGAGTTCTCTTCGGGAGGGGCTTGACTGATATTCATAAATCAGCCAGCATATTCAGGAAGGTGATCCCGAAGAATAACGCAGTGACAATCTTCTAACCTACGTGTGAATTGATTGTGTAAGAGCAAGAGCGTTAACGGTATCTTCGAGGTGATAATGAATAGAAAAGAATTAATGACAGAGATTATCAATCGGCTGAAAAAGGAATATCTTGTGCTCAAGCCGGCCCTGAATTTTAAGAGCCCATTTGAGTTGCTCGCGGCAACCATCCTCTCAGCACAGACAACAGATATTCAGGTCAACAAGGTAACCGAGCCGCTCTTCAGAAAGTATAAAAGCGTAAAGGACTTCTCGAATGCCGATCCCGCGGTGCTCGAAAGGGACGTCAGTTCAGTCAATTTCTACCGGAATAAGGCAAGGAATATTCAGAATGCGGCCAAGCTCATCATCGGACAATACAACGGAGAGGTCCCAAGGACAATGGATGACCTCACCAGCCTGCCGGGAGTGGCCAGGAAGACCGCGAACATTGTCCTTTACAACGCTTTCGGAATCACTGAAGGGATCGCTGTCGATACCCATGTAATGCGTCTCGCCCAAAGGCTTGGGCTCACGAAGTACGGAGAACCAGCGAAGATCGAAAAGGACTTAATGGAAATAGTGCCGAAAAAAGAGTGGGGCAACATCACCCATCTTCTCATTTTCCATGGAAGAAAGATATGCCCGGCAAAGAAGCCATTGCATGAGAAATGCGTTCTCTTCGATATATGCCCGTCAAGGAATATCTGAATCGGCACAGAGAGACTCTCAGGTTTTTAAAGACAGTGCAGAGACGATCTGTCGAGGTCGCGAGATAGGGTAAAGATAACTTCCCGGTCGAAAAAATTGACGTGGACCAACTTCCTCATGCATTTTGATAAAAATACTCAAGCTTTTGGAACCACTTGTTCAGCTTATCTCATATCAATGTAACTTCGTATCTCCATGATGAAATCCTCCCCGTATCGTTCAAGTTTAGCATCGCCAACCCCGCTTATCTTTCTCAGGTCAGACAATGTTGATGGAAAAAGCCTGCACATCTCATGGAGTGTCTTGTCAGAAAAAACGATATAGGGAGGAACATGTTGGGCTTCCGCTATCTTTTTTCTCAGGGTGCGAAGTTTGCCGAAAAGCGCCTCGTCATATCCCCCCGATTGGCTGGACGTTCCTCTAACACTTTCCCCCTTTGCGTTCTCTTTCCTCAAAGATGATATTCTTCCTTTGCCAAAAAGAATACCGGAGCCCTTACTTGTAATTTTTAGCACAGGGTAAGGATCGACTTCCTGTACAAGGGCCTCCTGTGCAATGAGTTCATCAACAAAAGACCGCCAATATTTTTTATCCCGGCTGTTGCCCGCACCATAGGTCTTGATTGTGTCGTGCCCGAGCTCACGGATGCGCTTCGTATATGCGCCGGTTACGATATCGACAATGTGGCCCACCCCAAACCGTTGGCCAGTCCTTGATACGGCCGACATGATAATTTGTGCATCTGTAGTAATATCGATTTGTTCAACCGATCCGACGCAGATGTCGCAGGCACAGCAATCATCGAGGGAATAGTCCTCGCCAAAAAAGCCAAGGATCTGTTTTCTCCGGCAAACATTATGCGATGCATATCCGACGGTCTGATTCAGTTTCTGTATCGCAATAAAACGTTCACTTTCATCTGCGATCTCATTTATGAAATACCGGATCTTTGGGATGTCTCCTCTTCCGAAGAAGAGAAGGCACCGGGCCGCCTCCCCGTCCCTTCCTGCACGTCCTGTTTCCTGGTAATAGCTTTCGATATTCCTGGGAAGGTCGGCGTGAATAACGAAGCGCACATTCGATTTATCTATCCCCATGCCAAAGGCGATCGTTGCTACGATAATCTGCGCCTCGTCACTGTTAAATGCCTCTTGGTTTTTGCTCCGCTCTTCGGAGGACAAGCCTGCATGATACGGGAGTGCTACCATCTCCTTTGATGTTAGGAAAGCAGCCGTCTCCATCACAGAAACACGGGTCGTCCGGTAGATGATGCCTGATTCGCCCGGATGGTCCTTCAGAAATTCGAGTATTTGTGATTCTACCTTGTACTTTGACTTCACTTCATAGAAGAGATTCGGACGGTTAAAAGACGCACGCACGATATGCGGCTTTCTTAACCCGATCTTGCTGATGATATCCTCCTGGACCTTTTGGGTTGCCGTTGCAGTAAAGGCGGCAACAGGCACGTCAGGGAACATCTTTGGGATGAGCGAAAGCCCGAGATAGTCCGGCCGGAAATCATGTCCCCATTCAGAGACGCAATGGGCTTCATCTATGGCAAAGAAGGAGATTGAAACGGTCTTCAGTTGATCGAGGAAATGCGGCATAGCAAATCGCTCGGGGGCGATATAGAGAAGCTTGATCTTGTTGCTTTTCAAAAGGCGATATGCATTGGAAACTTCATCGGCATTCATTGAGCTGTTGATGAAGGCAGCGGATATCCCATTTTCGAGCGCGGCATCCACCTGGTCTTTCATGAGAGCAATGAGGGGACTGATGACAACCGCCGTGCCACTCATGATTACTGAGGGTAACTGGTAGCAGAGGGATTTCCCTCCACCGGTAGGCATCACGGCAAAGACGTCACTGCCGTCAATAATATTCCTGATAATGGATTTCTGGTTCGGGCGGAAAATCTGAAATCCGAAGACGGCCTTCAGGGTATCGTAAAGCGGGTCTTGAGTGCTTGAGTTACGATTCATGAGTCTATTTTAACATAGAGAATTGGCAGAGCTTCCGCGCTGCTCATTGCTGACAGCGGATTCTTTTTTTCTGCGATGTTTCCCGAACGTGTTACAATATAAATAGAATATACGAGGATGGGGAGCATGGTTACATTTAAAGGATTTTTAGCAATCTTCAAGGACACCGAGTTCACAGTATCAGAGCTTCGAATTTTTTATTTTTCCGTGAAAAAATCTGTAATCCTCAGGCGGGCTGGCAGAAGGTTCTGGCCTGAAATCTTTAAACTCGAGGAACAATCCCAGTGGCCGGTTGTTCGAAGGATTGGCGACCCGAACTTGCCGATATACAAGGGAGCTGACAGGGCCTTGCTGGAAAGGTTTATCAAGACGATAGATGAAGAGAAAAGAATAAGGGAGCGAAAAGCTTCTTTTGACAAGGTGCGATACTGGACGCTGCTCAAATCGCTGATAGACGAAAGAATCGAACTCTTCACGAACATCTTTGGATTCACCGAGAAGGACTTCAAGTACTGTGAAATAATAGCAGACCGATACGCGAAGATTATCGAAAAAAGAATCAAGAACAGGAAGAAAATATGGACAATCGGCCTCGGTACGGGGGCTGCCACACTGGCCGGGGCTGCCGCCTGGTATATGTACAAAAAAGACAAGAAATAATATCTGAAATAATCAATCTGCGGGTTCTGCAAGAGTTTTGTAATGTGTTCACAATTTTATATAGACTAAAAGGAAAGCAAATTATGAATGGGACGAGACGTGCCGATATCAAGCCGGGATTACATGTCTCGATTGTATTGAAGAATGACCAGCGGACTGGGAAATCGACAGAAGGAATTGTAAAAGATATCCTGACCAAATCACCTTCACATCAACACGGCATCAAAGTGCGTCTCGAAAGCGGAGCAGTGGGCCGGGTAAAAGAGATTATTCACTAATTTACGCCCCGCTATTGCCAGAAGCCAAATCCGTATCCATGATATCTGCCGAATGACCGATAATTAAAATAATAGTGTAGATATTAGGGACTAAAAGTTAGGATAGTAATAGCAGTATGGGGAGTCATACGAGCGAGAAGTCACGTGAAAATCCTCTGGGAGGTGAAATGATCTCCATACAGTCTTTTGATGCAAGCGATAACGGTTTTGTCCGTCATGAGTGTGATGGATTCATATCTCTTTCGTGTCCCGAATGATGAAGCTATCGTTCAATGAAAAAGAAGCCTTGCTGGCGTCGCAGACGCTGTTGGTAGCGGGCTAGCCGGCAAACTTGCTAGCTCTGCGGATGTCGAACTCGTAAGAGAGATCTTTTATATTGACTGAGGCAAGGACGACTACAATGCCTCACTAGTTATCAAGAACAAAAGAATCAGGGCATTGCTGAACGGAACTGTTGTGGCAAACAAGTAGAAACCCATATGACTCAGAAAGGAGTCTCAAATATGGCAGGGACTGCCCGAATCAAAGCGCACATCCATGAATAGCTGTCCCTCTCCTGCTCGGGGTTGCCCAGGTAGGAGACTATGGTAAGACGCTCTGTGGGCAAACGGGCAGTGCGCTGGAGTCTGCGAATCGTGAAGCTCCTCTGCAACCGTTCCCTGATGTTAAGTGGTGAGTACTTCACGAGACAACGGTAGGCTCAATTGTCGAGGTGATCACTGGGACAGAGAAAGGCATTCGAAGACCACGAAGCCCTATTTTTTCGCTGCTGCTATTAGTGCCTCAACAGGCTTTAATCCATAAGGGCTGCCTTGCTCAATGGCGGTCAGAACAGTCCCGCCGCCGGTGAAGAAGTAGTAATTCGTATTGTCCATCACCGACAGATAGAGCCCGGGGCAAAGGTCCTTGAACTCCTGTAGTGTGTCACCCCCCCCATACATCTTCATGGCGGTGCTGTTTCTATCTATGGTGTTGTCGAGGGCCTGCGAGCCCGCTGTGAAATGGGGTGTGAACCCCATGACCGCGTTGACAAAGATCGTTTTTGCAGCGGCGATAGCAGCTGCAACTGCACCGTCTTCAAAGGATGAGGGATCGATATCGAGGATATAGCCGTAAGTGCTTCCCGGTGTGAAGTCCTTTACGGATATTGTCCGGTAGCTGCCTTCTAATCTTCCCTCCAGGGTATCCGACTCAACAATAGAGGGGAGTTCGACAATCTTTTTCTGAGTCCGATCCTTCTCGACCAACTCCTTTGCCAGTTTGATATCTTCATCAAGAACACCCTTTATGCTTATATTGTATTTTGCACAAAGATAGGTGTTATAGATAACTCCTCCGAGAATAAGATGATCCACTTTTTCATATATCGAGTAAAGAGGCCTGATTTTTGTATCGTATTTAGAGCCTGCGACGACCGCAAGGAAAGGTCTATCAGGGGCAAGCACCCTGTCCAGGTTCTGGATCTCCTGCTGCATCAGGAACCCCGCATAGGAAGGAAGATAACGGGTAATGTTATAAGTCGATGCATGGGGCTGCCATGATCCAAAGGCATCGTTGATATAAATATCCGCCAATCCAGCAAGCTGCAGGGCAAGGTTTTCGGCCACCTCTTCTTTCGACTCTTCGCCTTGGAACCATCGCGAATTCGGAAGATAGATGCCGCCGAGCCTCCTCTCCCGGAGTTCCCTGATGGCAAGGTTGATCGAGGTATCGATCCCGGTTATCCCCTTATCACTGT
This sequence comes from uncultured Nitrospiraceae bacterium, assembly GCA_963727805.1. Lineage (GTDB taxonomy): Bacteria > Nitrospirota > Thermodesulfovibrionia > Thermodesulfovibrionales > Dissulfurispiraceae > Fen-1308. The sequence continues at coordinate 657,047 of CAVSHF010000005.1, read as the reverse complement.
CGACAGGAAATCGCGGGACATGTATTTTGGTATGGAGCTTTTGCTCCAGGTATTGTACAATCGGTTCCACTGATTCTTCGGGCCTGCACACAATGACGCCGGTCTTCTTTTCCTTGGGTCTGCCCACGTGGCTCATCATTATAGGTCTTCCGCCCCGCTCTACTATGTGAAATAGCGTCCCGATGGTCCTGTCGATCCTGAAGGGGTCTCTGATTTCGCCTTTCTTGACCACATTATGGTCGAAACGGACAAGGACAATTTTCCCGTTCAGTTCTGCGTCTTGGATCAACGGCAACCCGTGTTCTATCAGTGTATTAGTCATCTTTCACCTCGCATTGCATTGATTGAAGGCCCCATCTGCACTTGCTTGAATTTTACAGCATCCAGATTCTATTGGCAACTCGGGGGGGAAACGATTTAGTCTGCAAATCCAAATAGAGGGTCAATAAAGATCCCTGATGAAAGTGATTTATTGCTTAGTGACGAGATTAAGTTGCATTGTTATGCAAAAAAATATTTTAATAGATATAGTAAAGAATCTGTCAAAGGGGACATGGTATATGGATGGGGTACTTAAAAAGGTTCAAGAACTCTCTTTGCTTCATGATAAAGTCGATCCGCGGATCATCGAGGAGAAGAACATCAAGCTGGGCCTCAGGAATGAGGATGGCACGGGCGTATTTGTAGGCATTACGAGCAAAGGACAAGTTATTGGCTATGAGAAGGTCGCTCATGGCGATGGCACGGAAAGGGTCAATCCCATACCGGGCAAACTCTTCTATTGCGGTTATGACGTCGCCGACCTGGTAGGGGAAAAGGAAAAAGAGAAAAGATTTGGCTTTGAAGAGACTGTCTACCTGCTCCTGACGGGTACGCTCCCATCAAAGCAGGACCTGAAGCCCTTTTCCCAACTTCTCGCCAAAAGGCGTGCACTTCCTATCGAAGTGACGCACATGATGCTCAATAGGCCCCGGCACGACGACCAGATGGGGTCCCTGCATACGATTGTGTCGGCCATGCATCTATTTGATAAAAATCCAAATTCTACCGATATGCACGATGTAACACGCCAATGCCTCGACCTTATCGCGAAGTTCCCGACTATAATCGCGTACAACTACCTAACGGCGAAGATGGAAAAAAAGGACATCAATAAGTTGAAAGAGCCAGACCCGAACATGAGTGTGGCCGAAAACTTTCTCTACCTGCTTTTCGGTGAAGCTCCGGACAGGGCAACAGCGGAACTTTTCGACACTATGTTGATATTTCACGCCGAGCATGGCGGCGGAAATAATTCAACGTTCTCAACCCGGTGTGTGTCCTCTTCGGGAGCGAATTCATATATGGCAATCTGCGCAGGGATTGGATCGCTTTCGGGTCACTTGCACGGAGGTGCTAACGAGGCTGTAATCGGGATGATGAGTGATATCAAAAGGAAAGTCAAGAATTGGGAAAACGACGAAGAAGTGACTGCATACCTTGATATGATACTTGATAAAAAGGCGGGAGACAGGTCCGGAAAGCTTTATGGCCTGGGGCATGCGGTGTATACCGTATCAGACCCGCGTGCCGTCTATCTTGAGGCAAAAGCAGGGGAACTTGCAAAAGCCGCCAAGCGAGATGAAGAGTTTTCGCTCTATAAGAAGATTGCGACGATAGCACCGCAACTTGTTAGGGCCAAGAAAGGCAAAATCGTCTGTACTAATGTAGATTTTTACTCAGGCTTTGTCTACCGGTGCATGGGCATACCGAAAAATCTTTTTACTCCGATATTTGCCATGGCGAGGGTGGCGGGTTGGTCCGCCCACAGGATTGAGGAACTCATTCAGGGCAGGATTATCAGGCCGTCCTATGTTACATCATTAAAAGGGAAGAAAACATATATACCGCTCGCTAAGCGCTGACAATATCAAAAGTAACATTGGGATGGCGATTATTATGAATCGCCATCCCACTATATTATTTTAGCTCCGATACTCAATAAATGCCTGTTATCGCAATCTGGCCCCGCACTGTTTACAGATGCGTCTACCGAGGTCAGGACCCAGATACGTTTTACATGAAGGACATTTCCAGTTAATAGCGCTAAATCCGACGAAGGAAGCCAAAAGCAGAATCTGGGTTGCAAGGATATCGTTTCTTGAAAATTCCCCGAAGACATCCGGACGGTTAGAAATCAGTGCAAGCATTAACAGGAAAATAAATGTTGCCGGTATGGCGAGCAGCTGACGGCGTCGCCGCATTGCAAAATCCCGCTTGATTTGATCATCGTCTCTTTGTTGTGTCATCGCAATCTTCCTCGTTTTTGAGAATTACCATTGGGTCTAGTTTTTGAAGCTCTGTACCGGGGCAGGAATCCTGCCGCCAAGCGCAATAAAGCCTGCTGATCCACCATCATCGGGGATATCGATTATCGTTGCCTCACCGAGCAGTCCTCCGAAGGATGCACGATCGCCCGCTTTTTTCCCCGGTACAGGGATAAGCCGCGCTGCCGTGGCCTTGCTGTTTACAACGCCGATCGCCATTTCATCGGCGATGATGCCCGCGATAGTCTCCGCTGAGGTAGATCCGGGGATAGCAACCATATCAAGCCCTACGGAGCAAACGCTGGTCATCGCCTCGAGCTTCTCGATGGTTAGGTGTCCTTTTCTTGCCGCTTCAGCAATGTTCAGGTCCTCGCTTATCGGGATGAAGGCGCCGCTCAGTCCACCGACGTAAGAACTGGCAAAGATGCCTCCCTTCTTTACCGCATCGTTCAGCATGGCGAGAACGGCGGTCGAGCCCGGATTGCCGATACTTTTAAGGCCAAGGCTCTGAAAAATCTCACCGACACTGTCACCGACATTCGGTGTAGGTGCGAGCGAAAGGTCCACTACGCCGAAGGGAATCCCAAGCTTTGCAGCAACCTTTCTTCCAATAAGTTCTCCGACGCGAGTTACTTTGAAGGCAGTCCGCTTGATTGTCTCGGAAATCTGGCCCAAATCAAGGGTTGGATTTGATATGCGGGCGCGATCGATCGCCTTTTTTACGACACCCGGTCCACTGACTCCTACATTGATCACCGCATCGGGCTCACCCACGCCAAGATAAGCTCCGGCCATGAAAGGCACGTCCTGGGGAATGTTGGCGAAGACAACGAGTTTAGCGCAGCCTATCCCATCACGGGCAGCGGTGATTTCGGCTGCACGTCTGATTGTCCTTCCCATGAGCGCTACCGCGTCCATGTTGATACCGGAGTGAGTTGATGCTACATTTACAGACGAGCATACACGCTCCGTCTCTGCGAGGGCATCGGGGATCGCTTCGATGAGGGCCAGATCTCCTTTAGTAAAGCCTTTTTCAACGAGGGCGCTAAAGCCACCGATGAAGTCGATTCTGAGCTGTCGGGCTACATTATCAAGTGCCGATGCGATCTTACACATCTCTCCGGCCGAAAAGTTGCAGGCGGCTACCGCGATAGGGCTGACGGAAATCCGCTTATTTACGACAGGGATGCCGTAACGGAGCCCGACGTCGTCGCAGGTATCCACAAGGTTTCGCGCAAGGCGAATTATCTTTCCTCTCACATTTGAAATGAAACGTTCCACATCGTGACTTGCACAATCGAAGAGGCTTACGCCCAGCGTCACTGTGCGAACATCCAGATTTTCGTTTCTGAGCATTTCAAGGGTTGCGATAATTTCACGTTCAGTCAGCATTTCTTTATACCCTATGGATTTGTTCGAAGATTTCCCTGTGCTGGAGGTTGATGTCCAGTCCAAGCGTCTGCGCCCGGTCATACAGGGCGGTCCTCATGGCATGATGATCGGTTGCAGGAGGAACGTCGACCTCATAAATCATAATATAGTGCGGACGATCTTCATCTCCCCTGGACACTGCCTTAAGGTTCGTGATATTCACCCCACGCTGTGCTAGCACCTCGGTAATACCGGCTACGAGTCCCGGCCTGTCGGGGCCGACCGTAGTGATGATGAACGGTTCGCCTGCTGGCTGCTGCGAGAGGCCGGAGCTCAGCGGCCTCATATGCACAAAAAGTCCCAGAGAGGCGATCTCTACCTGTAACGCGGCAAGTACTTCGTCTTCATTATTTGAGTCATTCATCGAAGCTATGAAGATGCCCATGAACTCCGTCTGGAGGATGGTCTGGCTCACGTCTTCGAGGTTACAGCCATGTTCGAAGAGAGTCTTCGAAACAGCAGCGATAATGCCAGCCCTGTCAGGCCCCAGAACAAATACGACTTTCTTCTTCATGTTTTTTCTCCGTGATCTTGTCCGAATGTGTTCTATATTGTGCAAACAAAGCATCTATTAAGGAACGATAGGATCCTGACAGCCGCTTTCATCGCAGCATGTCTGCTTAGAATATCATATTATTTTGTTTTCTTGGAAATGATCGGAATAAAGAAGGTGAGGACTACAACTGCTTTTCCCGATGTGTTATTGTCTCTTTTTGGTCGACGGATCTTTCCGGGCTGTACGGGTGATGATGAAATTCTCAGGTGTCAACTCAGGGTCCTTCTCAAGTTCCTCAACAAAGGCAAGAATCGCCTTTCGCATAAAGGCAGAGAAATGTATTTTCCCCGGCAATTCAAGAATCCTCTGACGTGTATCCTCGTCGATTGTCGCAGTGTACTTTGCCATATGACTACTCCTTATTGGATGATTGATGGAACTCAGGATTGTCCGGTCCCCTACAAATGTATCGCACGGACAGTACATAAACTTTACCACAAAGAGCCCGTAAAATAGCAGAGGGGCAGCAGAGTGTGAGCAAAAAATGGCAAGTGGGTGAGGTCAGCCATACAATCTCAAAAATCTATGCATTGTATACCTTTTTCAATCCCCTCAGGTAAAATAAACGATACGATATGATACGGAACGGACAATAATCTACCGCTATCGTTTCTATTCTTCGGGTGCCTCTTGTACAATAACAGTTCTGTTTGAGGACAGATGAGAAAACCATTACCGGGCAAAGCAAAAGTTTCATCATATATTACCCCTGACGGGCAGAAGCGTTTAAGCGAGGAACTTTCATATCTGTGGAAGGTAAAACGCCCGCAGGTTACACGGGCTGTTGCTGACGCCGCTGCTATGGGGGACCGTTCGGAGAACGCAGACTATATTTATGGTAAAAAGCAGTTACGGCAGATCGATTCTCGCATTCGCTTTCTTTCAAAGCGATTGAGTGAGCTGACAGTAGTGGACAGGACCCCCGATGATACATCAACCGTATATTTTGGTGCCTGGGTTGAAATCGAGGATATCGAAGGCACGGTATATAAGTATCGTATTGTCGGTCCTGATGAAAGTGATGCCGACAAGGGGTTTATCAGTATTGAATCCCCCATGGCGAAGGCGTTGTTGCGTAAGACAGACGGTGACGAGGTTGTTGTGAGCAGACCTAATGGTACCGCTGCTTTTGTCATAACCTCTGTGCATTATTAATTAATTCCCCCGCTTTATTTCTTTTATTCGAGGTAATATGTGGCATTGATGAGTTTGCAACAGGTGAGACTCGCGTTCGGTGGTCCCATGCTGCTTGACGGAGTGACTCTGCAGATAGAGGGTTCGGAGCGGGTAGGTCTTGTCGGCAGAAATGGAGCGGGCAAGTCCACCCTCATGAAGATTATCAACGGTGAGATTACTGCTGATGCCGGAGATGTCATCTTCTCACAGGGAGTACGGACAGCCTCTCTCTCGCAGGAGGTCCCGCAGGACCTGTCCGGAACAGTATTCGAGGTAGTTGCCGGCGGACTCGGAAGCATGGTCGACCTCCTGTCGGAATACCGTTTTGTTAGCAGCCGCCTTGCCCGCGGTGATGATGCTGGCAGTATCTCCGAACTGGAGCGGATACAGCACCTTATCGAGTCGTCGGGCGGATGGCAGATGCAGCAGAAGGTCCAGGCCATCCTTTCACGCCTTAGCCTTGATTCCGACGCATCTGTGGCCGAACTCTCCGGGGGGTATAAGAGGAGGGTCCTCCTTGCGAGGGCCCTTGTGAACGAGCCGGACCTGCTGCTGCTCGACGAGCCGACGAACCATCTCGATATCACTTCGATCGGTTGGCTTGAGGAATTTCTTTGTGAATTCCGTGGAGCTATACTATTTATAACCCATGACAGAAGGTTTCTGCAGACCCTGGCGACACGCATAATTGAACTCGACCGTGGCCGCCTCACCGACTGGCCGGGCGATTACGCCGCCTACTTAATGAGAAGACATGCCGAGCTTAATGCAGAGGCTGCGCACAAAACGCTCTTCGACAAAAAACTGGCAAAAGAGGAGGCATGGATACGACAGGGGATCAAGGCCCGTCGTACCCGAAACGAGGGACGCGTGAGTGCGTTGAAGGAGATGCGCCGGGAACGTCTTGCGAGACGCGAACAGGCCGGCAGCGCCGCGATAAAGCTGAATGAGGCCGAAAGGTCCGGCAAGCTGGTTCTGGAGGCTGAAGGGCTTGGCTACGGATACGAGGGCCATCCTCTGATTCGCAACTTTTCGACGACTATTATGCGTGGGGACAAGATTGGCATCATCGGCCCGAATGGCTCGGGCAAGACCTTACTGCTCAGCATTCTTCTGGGCTTGTTGGAGCCTCAAGCTGGCCTAGTGCGCAGAGGGACTAAACTCGAGATCGCGTATTTTGATCAGCACCGTGCACAATTGGCTGACGACAAATCAGTCATAGACAACGTAGCTGAAGGATCTGAGTACGTTATAGTCAATGGAAAGACGAGACATATTATTGGTTACCTTGAGGATTTCCTCTTCCCTGCTGAGCGCGCGCGACTGCCGGTAAGGGTCTTGTCCGGTGGCGAGAGAAATAGGGCACTCCTTGCAAAGCTCTTCACAAAACCCTCAAACGTATTAGTGATGGACGAGCCAACGAATGATCTGGATACCGATACCCTGGAACTGCTTGAAGAGATGCTTATGGAGTATGACGGCACTGTTCTTCTCGTAAGCCATGACCGTGAGTTTCTCAATAACGTCGTAACGAGCACCATCGTATTTGAAGGCGCTGGAGAGGTCTCCGAATACGTGGGAGGATACGATGATTGGCTGAGACAGCGAGGTCCTATTTCACCGATACCAAAGGAAAAGGCGGCAAAACAGGGGAAGCCACGCTCACAGAGGGAGCGTCCTCGAACTCTGACCTTCAAGGAGATTAAAGAGATCGAATGCTTACCTGCACTCATCGAATCTCTGGAAGCTGAGCGCGCAGGGCTCTATGATACCCTTGCTAACCCCGACTTCTATCGAAAGCATAGTGTAAGTCTGCCGGCAGCAAAGGCGAGAATGGAAAAACTTGAAAAAGAGATCGCATCATCATATCAGCGGTGGGAGTTTTTGGATTCAGTTCCGAGGGGGCCGGTCTAAGGGCCACGTCGCAAGGTCGTGCCCACTTCCTCTCTATAGGCAGCACATTCAGACATTGATATACTGTGTGTTAAAAGGAGGTTGCGGATATGGCGATCATTGTCAGGAAGGTGGGGTATTTTGCGATGGACATTCCTAACAAACCAGGAGAGGGCGCACGGGTGCTGGGAGCATTAGCGGATGCGGGAGTGGATCTGCTGGCATTTACCGGGTTCCCTAGCGGCAGGAAAGCGCAGATCGATTTCATTCCTGAAGATGTGGCTGTGTTCAAGACAGCAGTCAAGGGGGCGAAGTTAAAGACGCGTCCCCAGAAGTTTGCATTCTTGATACGGGGAGATGACCGGAAAGGCGCTGTAGCAGACCTGCTGAAGATACTTGCTCAGAAGAAGATTAACATCACGGCCATTGATGCAGTAGCGGCCGGCGCTGGTCTCTATGCTGCCATCTTATGGGTTGAACCCAAGGATGTGAATAAGGCAGCCAAGGCGTTAGACGCAAGCTAGATAGATTAGGTCCAAAGCCGAAACCAATCGTAACTTAATGATTATACCAGCTTTTTTTAGCGCTCACTTCGAGTGGTAAAAAAAGCTGAGCAATTGAAAGGCGAATCACGCTATTTTTTTTATTATGCTAAAAACTGTTCCGTGGGAAGTCGATATTTTAATATTTTGAGTCTGCGAACTCCACCCATCCCCCAGCTTCTACAAGGGCCTTATCGAATTCAGAGATCTGATAATCAAAATATTTCTCCCCTTTCTCTGAGTGGATCATCAAGTTATCATTTTCGAAATCGAGCTTTATTGAAGCATCCTTTCCTTTCTGTTCAAAAAGGGCCTCGATTGCTGTTTCCGAGAGTTCTATTGCAAGCATGCCGCAGTTGAACATGTTTTGCCTGAATATGCGGGCAAAGCTTGATGCTATGACAACATTAATGTCATTCACTTCAAACACCCACGGAGCATGTTCGCGTGACGACCCGCATCCGAAATTGGCCCTTGTGACAATCACCTTTGCTTCGCGGACTGACGAGCTAGTGGGAGTGAACTCTTCCAGTTTTAAGTCTTCGAGCATGTGGGGTTTCAGCGCCTCCTTCGAAATCTCCGTAAGATATTTCGCCGGAATTATCTCATCCGTATTGATATCAGATCTGTCAAGAAAAAGGACCTTGCCTCCGAACTGTTTCATTAGATTTTCTCCCTGTTGAATTTTCTCGGGTCAGCTATCTTGCCCTCTAACGCCGTAACAGCGGCTACTGCAGGGCTCATAAGATGGACCATACCGCCTTTTCCCATTCTGCCGTTGAAATTGCGGTTAGTCGTGGATGCACAGACCTCGCCTGGGGCGAGCACACCGTTTGACATCCCGAGGCACGCACCGCAGGTAGGGTTCGTCACACAGAAACCAGCATCCATGAATATCTTTATTATCCCTTCATCGTCGGCTTGCCTGAATATGTGTGGGGTGGCCGGTGAAACAATTCCCCTTGTAAAAGGAGCGATTTTCTTCCCCTTCAGGAAAGCAGCCGCAACACGGAGGTCTTCGATCCTGCCGTTAGTGCATGACCCGATATAAACTTGGTCTACAGGCGTCCCCTCTATCTCAGAAATGTCCCTTACCTCATCTGGCTTATAGCCGTATGTTACCTGTGGTTCCATATTGGACACATCGATGTCGAGGACTTTCATATACGAACAGTCGTCGTCGGACCACCATTTTTTGAAATCTTCGATGGCAGCGATCTTATCCTTATAGTCAGGAGATATAAAAGGCCAGAGGTAATCGACTGTGACCTCATCGGGCATGCATATCCCTGATGTCGCACCTGCCTCTATCGCCATGTTACAGATGGTCATCCTGCTCTCCATTGTCATACCTTTCACAACATTCCCGCGGAACTCGATCACGCAGTCGGTCGCGCCTTTCACGGTCAATGTCTTTATAACTTTTAATATGATGTCTTTGGCGAAGATCCCATCCGGGACTTTGCCGTTGATGTTTATCCTGATCGTCCCTGGGTCCCTAAATGCGCATACTCCCTTCAGAATGCCGACTTCGAGGTCAGTGGTTCCGACGCCTGCCGCAAAGGCACCAAAGGCCCCATGCGTGCAGGTGTGGGAGTCGCCCATGATGACGGTATAGCCCGGCCGGATAAATCCTTTTTCCGGGAAGATTGCATGGCAGACTCCATTTCTTCCGATATCGAAAAAGTCTCTGATAGCATGCCTCCTGGCCCAGTCTCTCATGATCTTACCCTGCTGGGCAGTCTTACTGTCTTTTGCCGGGGTCACATGGTCGATCACGGCCTTTATCTTCTGCGGGTCGAAAACCCTGTCCTTGCCCCGCGCAATAAGGTCGTTTATAGCTATCGGGGTCGTTATCTCGTGACATAGAACCACGTCGAGATTCAGCACTTTTGCTCCCGGGAATGGTTCGTCCCTCAGATGTGACTTGAAAATTTTTTCCGCCAGTGTCATCGCCATTTCTTCACCTTCCGTTTTATGGGTCAAAATACTTTGCGCTTTTTCTGAATTTAATATATCATAAAATTAAACATTATAAAAATACATTATATTTATCATAACGATAACTAAAAGTATGAATTTCTATCAGCTTACCTACTTCAAAAAGGTCTCTGAGACCAACAGCATAAGCCGTGCAGCTGAAAAACTTCTTATCACTCAGCCGGCAGTAAGCAAGCAGATAAAGGCGCTCGAAGACGAACTTGGTGAAAGACTTTTTGACCGGATAGGCAAAAAGATCTATCTCACAAAGACTGGTGAGGTGCTTTATACGCATGTGGACAGAATACTGCGTTCGGTTGAGGAGGCCAAGATTGCAGTCAAGGACATGTCCGCCGAATGCTCAGGTGAACTCATTATCGGAACTAGCGACCACATCAGTATTCATAGGCTCCCCGACGTGCTCAAATCTTACATCAACGCCTTTCCGAAAGTTGACCTCAAACTCCGCTGTCATCGTTCAGAGACTGTCCTGGAAATGGTGAACAGAAACCTTGTGGATCTCGGGGTGATAACGTTGCCGAAACCGGCTGCACACCTTTTCACTAAAACGATTTGGGAGGATCCGATGTCTCTGGTATATGTGAGGGGCCATCCGCTGGCGTCCCTTTCAGTTGTCAGGCTTAGAGACGTTGCTAGACATGCAATGATACTAACGGAGGCCGGGACTGAAACGAGAAAAATGATTGATGTGGCCTTCTCCAAGAAAGGGCTGACCCCAAATATCGCGATGGAGGTCGCCTACTTGGAAACTATAAAGAGCCTTGTGAGGGCCGGGCTCGGTATTTCAGTCCTTCCGGATAAGGCGGTCGAAATAGAAGTGAAAAGCGGGGTGCTTGCTAAATCGAAGATCGCTGATGTGACTTTCTCAAGGGAACTCGGGGTAGTCTATTTGAAAGACAAATACCTTTCTAAACCAGTGCAGGAGTACCTGAAATTGCTCTATCGTTCATGATTTTTCAGAAAGCATCTGTTAAGATACTATATCAACCAAAAGTGATGAGGAGTGAGTCATGCAATGTCGATTGATTGTGTTTACTGAGAAATGGGGTTTTCTCCTGCTGCTTGTTTTACTTTGCGGGTGCGCAACTCCGCAATATGTTGATGAGCGCAGCAATGAATGGATATCTAGACCGTTGTCGGAACTTAAACAGGCCATGAATCGCCCCGAGTCATATGCCTCGAAAGTCGGCTGGCAGGAGAAAACCTATCCATTGACCAACGGGTATTATGTGTTCGTAGAGCCCCTCGGCCGGGAGTGTTCCCTACACTGGAAGATAAATCCGCGGGACATAATAGTCGACTACAGTAGTGAAGGAAGTGGATGTGAACAAAAGAGAACTGATGATATTGATAATTTACAGAAAATAACGCCACGTGAAGTTACTGCCTGGTAAAGCGGATGAAAAGATTACGATTTGATTATCTTACCGGGACGGTCATCTTGTCGATAATGCGCTGAGAATCCTCTGCCTCGGGGACCTTATCAGGAGTCTTTATTACGTCCTCGTATTCCTCAACCACTATTCCTCTTCTGACCATGATCTCGTAGATAACATGCGAGCGGTTGTTCACGTACCGAGATGTGCCGACAGGGTTATATTTCCTTGGGTTGGGAAGCACCGAAGCGAGATGTGAGGCTTCTTCAGCACTGAGATCGGAAGCATGTTTCCCGTAATAGTGGAGTGATGCAGCCTCGATCCCGAAGATGCCTTCTCCCCATTCCGCAACATTGAGGTAAAGTTCAAGAATCCTTCGCTTGGAAAGATTCTTTTCTAGCCTCCATGTGAGTATTGCCTCTTTTATCTTCCTAAGGGGATTTTTCGACGGAGAGAGAAAAAGGTTCTTTGCCAATTGCTGGCTTATGGTGCTACCGCCGAATTTGAATTTCTTTTCCTTGAGATCTTTTTCAAACGACTTCTCGATTGCATCGAAATCAAAACCAGCGTGGGACCAGAACTTATCATCCTCGGCGATAATGACGGCCTTTGTCATATAATTCGAAATGCGGGCAAGGGGCACCCAGTATTGGTGGACTGTTATTTTCTTGCCTTCCTCCTGCCATTGCTTTTGGCGGTATTCGATGAAGGAGGTCTTTTTTGGATTCTCTTTTTTTAGCTTTGCGACGTCAGGGTAGACGAAATAGACAGATATGCTAAGAATAAAGGCGGAAATCAAGATAAGCAGGATTGCTTTTAAACCTATTTTGCCTTTTTCGTTAAACATGTTTCTTATTCCAGAGCACTGTTGGGCCTCAGGAATTATAACACGGTAAATTAGGCTTTATTCGCCCTAGGTCTCTTATTTGCTTCAAGCACACTTTTCCTCAGCCTAACCGATTGGGGCGTCACTTCAACGAGTTCGTCTTCTTTAATGAACTCTAGTGCCTGATCAAGGTTTAGGAGCCTTGGAGGGATAAGCTGCATAATGTCGTCTGCGCTTGCGGCCCGCATATTGGTGAGTTTCTTTTCCTTGGTTACGTTAACGTCGAGGTCCGCTTCCCTGGCGTTTTCGCCGACAATCATTCCCTCGTAGACAGGCGTGTTTTCGCGAATGAAGAGGGTGCCTCTCGGTTGAAGGTGAAACAGGGCATATGTATTTGATTTGCCAGGCCTGTCGGCAACAAGAACTCCTGTCTGGCGCTTTGTCATATGACCGTGCCAAGGCTCGTAGCCGTCGAAAATGTGGTTTAAGAGTCCGGTGCCTTTTGTATCCGTAAGAAATTGTGACCTGAAGCCTATTAGGCCGCGAGACGGTATCCTGAATTCGAGCCGTACCCTTCCGTGGCCGTTGTTCTGCATTTTCTGCATCCGGCCTTTACGCATCCCTACCTGCTGAGTAACGACACCCACGAAATCTTCGGGGATATCAATGACGAGCAGTTCCATGGGTTCGTGCAGCTTGCCGTCTACCTCCTTAGTGATTGTTTCAGGCATTGAAACGGAAAGCTCGTATCCTTCCCGCCGCATCATTTCGATCAATATGGCGAGCTGAAGCTCTCCTCTCCCCATTACCTTGAATGAGTCGGGGTTATCGAATTCTACTTTTATGGCAACGTTGTAAAGGAGTTCCTTTTCGAGTCTCTCGCGCAAGTGTCTCGATGTCACGTATTTCCCGTCAAGACCTGAAAAAGGCGATGTGTTGACCGAAAAAACCATCGAAATCGTCGGCTCGTCTACGGTGATCCTTGGCAGGGGTTTGGGATTTTCGATGTCGGTTATAGTGTCCCCGATATTGATCCCCTCAAGTCCTGCAAGGGCGACGATATCTCCGACAGCTATCTCAGTTGCATCGATCCGTTCGAGTCCTTGGAAGGTAAAGATGGAGGTAATCTTGGTCTTCACAAGCTTCTGGTCATGCGTGAACATGGCGACCTGGTTCCCGACTTTTACCGTACCCGAAAATATTTTGCCAATGGCAAGGCGCCCTACGTAGTCGTTGTAATCGATATTCGTTACGAGAAGCTGTAGTATGCCCTTAGGGTCGCCCTCTGGCGCTGGGATAGTGCTTAGGATGAGATCAAATAGAGGCTTCAGGTTCTCGCCCTCAGTAGTAAGATTTGTCGTGGCGGTGCCACGCTTTGCGTTTGTGTAGGCGATGGGGAATTCGAGTTGTTCCTCGGTGGCATCGAGATCAATGAAAAGATCGTATACTTCATTCAGCACTTCCTGGATACGAGCATCGGGTCGGTCTATTTTGTTAATTACGAGGATGGGCTTGAGGTGAAGGTCCAGGGCTTTTTTGAGCACGAAGCGGGTCTGGGGGAGAGGGCCTTCCGAGGCATCGACCAAAAGTAGCACACCGTCGACCATCTTGAGTATCCGTTCTACCTCGCCTCCGAAGTCAGCATGGCCGGGGGTGTCGACAATGTTGATCTTGCAGCCGTGATATTCTACCGCTGTATTTTTTGCCATGATCGTGATGCCGCGCTCCCGCTCGAGATCGTTAGAGTCCATAACACGCTCCTGGATCTGCTGATTAGCCCTGAAGATGCCAGCCTGCCTCAGCATCCCGTCGACGAGTGTAGTTTTGCCGTGGTCGACATGGGCGATGATGGCGATATTTCTTAAATCTTCTCTTCTCATTAATTCTTCCCTTGACCTCGATTAACCATTAAATGTTATTAGTTTGAATAGACATCCAACCTTCATTATTTCCCCGATCATGATGAACTATGAAAGACGGTTACTTGGTTGATGCAGATTTTTATTATATCTGATCTAGCTTGGAAAATACCAATCAATGATGAAACTGCCGAAAAAAAGGGTCACAAACGAACCGAGCGCTAGGAAAGGGCCGAAGGGTATTTTAGTCTTTCTCCCCTTACCTTTGAATAGAATAAGGGCAATCCCGACCAAAGAGCCTGTGAGGCTGCCGATAAGAGTCGTAAGGAACACACCCTTCCACCCCATGAAGGCGCCTACCATAGCCATCATCTTGACGTCTCCGCCGCCCATGCCTCCCTTGCTCAGGATGGCGATAAGATAGAAAGAAACCCCTCCGGCAAACAGGCCTATAAGTGAATTCGAAAAGCCCAGGACAGAATATCTTGCAAAGGGATCCGGAAGGAGAAAGTGAGCAGCGGCTAAGCCGATAATCATGCCAGGCAGTGTGATAACATCAGGGATAATCTGGAAATCGAGATCGATAAAGGTGATGACGACCATAGCAGATACAAGGGCGAATAACAACGGCAGGTACCACCCGATGCCGAAACGGAGCACTACCGCCGCATACATTATGCCGTTGAGCAGCTCGACTACAGGATATCGTAGTGAAATCTTTACTCCGCATTTTCTGCACTTGCCGGCCAGCAGCAGATAACTGACAAGCGGGATATTGTCCCACGGCTTGATCGGCGCCCCGCACACGGGGCAGGAAGAGGGAGGATTGACGATAGACTGCTCTCTCGGAATACGATAGATGCACACATTGAGAAAAGAACCGATGATGAGGCCGAACAGTAAAGCGATTATTACATAAAGGATCATGATGTTATCCTGCTTATCTCGGAGGCCTTGTCGAAGGCCTCCTTTATTTGTGGCTCCAGCGCCTCTATCTCCTTGATGATATCTATTACTTCCGTGCTGGGGTGGAGGTCTTTTTCGGTGTTGTGCATATGATAAATTTCTTCGCCGATTTTTTTGAGAAGAACATCGCGTTTTTTCTTGAGTTCCTCTGCCTGGTAGAGGAGCCTGAAAACAGTCAACTCGATCCTGACCCGTTCCGAAAGCAGATCGGCGAACCATCTGATTTTGTTTAAACCGTCTTCGAGATCATTCTTTAATCGAGTGTACATATTTTTGCCCTCTGCCTTGTTAATTGTAATGTTGCAGAAGAAATTTCGCAACCCCTGAACTTCGCCTTGATAACTCAGGCTGTTTTGAACAACTCCAGCCTCTTACCCCAGAAGTCTTCGAGGGCAATCCTCAATTTAGGATATCGCGCAAGAGAAGGGTCTTTAGCGATCAGACTGAATGCCTGTTTCCTTGCTGCTTCAAGAAGTTTATAATCCCGCAGGAGGTTGGCGGCCTTGAGGTCTGGCAGTCCTGATTGCCGGGTGCCGAAGAATTCACCCGGACCGCGAATATTCAGGTCCTCTTCGGCTATTATGAAGCCGTCGTTGGTGCGGGCCATGACATCGAGCCGCTTCATCGCGTCGACAGATCCACCGTAATTAAGCAAGATGCAATGGGACTTATCCGCTCCCCTTCCGACCCTCCCGCGCAATTGGTGGAGCTGCGAGAGCCCGAAGCGTTCGGCATGAATGATCACCATGAGTGTCGCGTTAGGTACATCGACGCCGACCTCTATGACAGTCGTGGATACAAGAAGATGGATGGAGCCCTGCTTGAATTCCCGCATCATCTCTTCTCTTTCGGATGTCGGTAGCTTGCCGTGAATTAGGCCAACCCTGAGAGTGGGGAATTTTTTCTGGAGCCCCTCCATTCCTGTGATAGCAGCCCTGAGAGTAGTTTTGTCCGACTCTTCGATGAGTGGGTATACCACGTATACTTGCCGCCCCGCCTTTGTTTCACGCTTGATCAGTTCATATGCGATGTCTTTCTGTGTCTCGCGAATGACTTTGGTGTCCACGGGAGTCCTGTTCGGAGGAAGTTCATCTATAAGGGAATAATCGAGATCTCCATAAAAGGTGAGGGCGAGTGTACGTGGAATCGGCGTTGCGGTCATTATGAGCGTATCGGGATTGATTCCCTTCTTTCTGAGCTGAGCTCTTTGCATGACGCCGAAACGGTGCTGTTCATCTATAACGATGAGACCGAGCTTTTTAAACGATACGCCTTCCTGTATCAGAGCATGAGTGCCGATCACGATATCTGCATTTCCAGAAGCGATGATGTCGTAATCTTTCTCTTTTTTACTTCCAGTGAGGAGATTGATATTCAGTCCCAGATACTCCGCCATACTAAGGATATTGAAGTAATGCTGTTCAGCGAGTATTTCGGTCGGTGCCATCAGGGCTGCCTGATAGCCGCTTTCTACGGCGATGAGCATTGAAATTAAAGCGACTATAGTTTTCCCGCATCCCACATCTCCCTGCACGAGTCTATTCATGGGAACGTTGGATTTCATGTCCTTCGTGATGTCGTCAATGACCCGTTGCTGAGCGCCGGTCAGTCTAAAGGGGAGTTTTTCCAGAAGCTTACCAGTGAGTTTGCCGGTAGGGACAAATGAGACGCCCTTTTCAGCGGTTTCCCTGTTCTTTATCGCTGCCAACCCAAGCTCAAGAGTGAAGAGTTCGTCAAAGGCAAGGCGCTGCTGATAGGGGCTCGTCCCGCTGTTTAGATCAATGAGGGATGTCTGTGGTGGAGGAAAATGAACGGCCTCTAAGCTCTCCGTAAGCCCCGGAAGCCGGAGGCCGGCAATGATATCATCCGGCATGGGGTCTGAAATAGAGGGAAGGGTGTTATTCAACGTTGCATGAATAATGCTCCGGAGTTGCCTCTGGCTGAGCCCTTCTGTCAGGCCATAAAGAGGGACGATCCTTCCGGTGTTGATATGATCGTCATCGTCTTCGTCATCATCGACGATCTCGAATTCAGGGTTGACCATCTCGAATCCGCTCCCCCAATAGTTGGCCTTAACAAGGCCGTAAAAAACCACCTGTTGCGAAGGCTTGAATATCCTGTTGAGGTAGGTTTGATTGAACCATTTAGCGGTCAGAGCGCCGCTCCCGTCGGTTATGACAACGGAAAATATCTTGAGACGTGGCTTTCGGGGGCTCGCGGGTACGACCTCCGACTTGATTACCTTGCCGGTGACCGTATGAATCTCTCCATATGAGAGTTGTACGATCTTCTTTATGGAACTGCGGTCTTCGTATCGGGAGGGCAGGTGGAAGAGGGCATCCCTTACACTCACTATCCCCAGCCGCGCCAGTAGTGCTGCGCGCCGGGGACCGACACCTTTTACATACTGGATGGGGGAGAGGATATCCATTCAAGGTAGTAAGGGTAATTCATGGATTGCCCCTACTGCGATTCTTCCGCCTTCTCTTGAGAATCTTTTTTTAACGACTCGTCAAGCGCTTTATCCGCCTCTTCGAGCTTGAGTTTGGAGTATTCCGATTCGCTCAGGATATCGATTTCCCATCCCGTTAACTTCGAAGCGAGCTTAATGTTCACACCTCGTTTACCGATGGCAAGGGACAGTTGCTGGTCATCCGCAATGACCATAGCTCTCTTATCGGTGCCGGCCTCGTCGATGCCGACCCTGTCGACGTTCGCGGGTGTCAGTGCCCTAGCGATGAAGATGCGCGGGTCATCGCTCCAGGGAATTATATCGATACGCTCGCCTTTAACTTCTCGTACAATGGACTGGACCCGCGTACCCTTCATACCAACACAGGCTCCGACGGCATCGACAGAGCTGTCTTTCGAAGCAACCGCTATCTTCGTTCGCTCTCCGGGTTCTCTTGCCATACCTCTGATTAGGACAATCCCATCATGTATTTCTGGGACTTCCATCTTGAAAAGGCCGGCAATAAAATTGGCATCGGTTCTGGAAAGGACGATCGCCGGCCCCTTGGCAGTTTGCTTCACATCTGCAAGGTAGGCCTTTACGATATCGCCCCTCTTTAGAGTCTCGCTGGGAAGTGTTTCCCTCTGGGGCAGGACCGCCTCTGCTTTGCCAACGGCGACAAAGTAAAAACCTTTCTCTTTCCTGATAACCGTACCGCTGATGATCTGTCCGATCTTATCTTTGTATTCTTCGAAGATAATGTCGCGTTCTGCCTCTCGCACCTTCTGAAAGAGGACCTGTTTTGCGGTCTGGGCAGCTATCCTTCCGAAATCCTGCAAGAGTACCGGTATTTCAACCGTATCACCGATGGTCTTGCCGGGATGGAGCGTCTGTGCTTCGCTGACGGACATCTCCTCATTTGGAGCGGTTACAGTTTCAACAATGGTTTTGACCTCAAAGACGGCAATATTGCAGGTCTTGTGGTCTATCCGCAGGTCTATGTTAGGTTTATTCACAAAACGCTTTTTTGCCGCCGACAGCAGCGCAGCTTCAAGAAGTTTCAGCAGGGCATCGCGGGAGAGGCCCTTGTCCCTTCCTATCTGATCTATTACAAAACAGAGTTCTTTTGACATATCGATACTCCTCGTAATTCTCTATTTCAAGACTCTATTTCGAGTTTGGCCTTCGAAATATTTTCAAAGGGGATGAAGACATCTCTTGGTTCTTCCGAAACCTTCTTTTTTGACGGTCTCTTGACGGACTTTTCCTCAAGCCGGAGTCTTATCCAGTTGTCACCGGTGTCGATAACCCTTCCGATAAAGAACGATTCGTTTCCGATCTTTTCCGATGTGATGATTCTCGCTAGTTTGCCCCTGCTTCTCTCAAAGTCCCTCATTTTTGTAAGAGGCCTATCAAGGCCCGGCGATGATACTTCGAGCATATAGGCTACCTGGATAAGGTCCTCTACATCCAGCAACGCCTCGAGGCCTCTGCTCATGCGCTCACAGTCGCTTATCGTCACCCCGCTTTCCTTATCGATGGTGACCCTCACCAGCATCTTTTTCCCGGCGCCGAGGATTGTTACGTCGACGAGCTCGATCTGCTCGTCTTCGGCCACCTGCTGGGCAAGCTCATAAATCTTCTCTTTTATTTCAGTAGCGCGAATCATATCATTGGTCCCATAAAACAAAAGAGTGGGATTGCCCACTCTTAAGAATTTGCATCACAGAAAATGATGGTTTAGTATAGCAATATTTCCCTAGAAAAAGCAACACCATGAGAGACATTGCTGTCCCTCATGGTGTTCTTTGCCGTTAAAGGCGGTGCTATTTCTTAGGAGCCTCAGCAGGCTTTTCCATCGGCTTCTCAGGAGCCTTCTCACCAGCCTTTTCAGGAGCCGGAGCAGGAGCCGGAGCGGGAGCCGCAGGAGCCGGAGCAGGGGCCGGAGCCGGAGCTTCCGGAGCCTTCTTGCAACCAACTGCGAAAACTACGAGCAGCATGAGTGAAAGAACGATTGCCAATACCTTCTTCATTCTTGAATCACCTCCTTCCAAATCAATATGGACGCCAAAATTAGGGATCTCTCCTAAACACTAGTATCAATTATTAACACAGACGCCCCTTGTTGTCAAGAGTAAATTTATATTTCCCCATCTCAAGCGGCACGGTGGTGTGAAAGGGTTTTATTGATACCAAGCGGTCCGGTCTGCCGGAACATACCAGTGAATGTAGTCATACCAGATACCGATGGGCGCCTGTTCTACTCCTTTGATCCTTTTATGAAGCACGGGAAGGGCATCCGGAACATAGAGAAATATGGTTGGTTGTTCTTCGGAAAGGATTTGATGAATACGGTGATAAATTATTCTTCTTTCCCCGATGTCAAAGGTCTGTCTTCCTTTTATCAGAAGCCGGTCGACCTCCTCATTCTTATAAGAGATGAAATTGAATTCACCTTCCTTTGTTTTAGACGAATGCCAGATATCGTAAAGATCAGGATCACGCGAAAGTCCCCATCCCATGATGACTGCCTCGAATTTTTTCTTATCAATAAACTCGTGGAGCATTGCCTGCCATTCAAGTACCTTAATGTTCATTTCAATGCCCACACGTTTGAGTTGCTCCTTTATGATCTGGGCGGCCTTCATCCGTTCCTCATTCCCCTGGTTAGTTATGACAGTGAATGAAAAAATCTTGCCCCCCTTTTCCAGCCATCCTTCAGCATTTCTTTTCCAGCCGAGTTCCGAGAGAATCTCCATGGCCTTGCCGGGGTCGAAATCGATATCCTTGACTTCCCTGTTGTATGCCCATGACTCGGGCGGGAACGGTCCCGTACAAGGAATTCCATAGCCCATCAGAACACCTGCGATGATTTCATTCTTATTGATCGCATGTGCCATGGCCTGCCTGACTCTTTCGTCAGAAAACATCTGATTCTGGAGATTGAACCCCAGATAGGTATAGCCGAAGGAAGGGTATCGGAATTTCTGGAAATAGCGCTTGAAAAAATCTGTATCCGCCTGGAGTTTATACTGGGGCGGAGTGAGACCCATAAAATCAATGCCGCCGAACTTCAACTCGAGGAACATTGTCGACGGATCGGGGATGACCCTTATGACGATCCTGTCTATTTTTGGCCGTCCTTCGAAATAGCCGTCGAATGCCTCAAGGACTATTTTCTGACCTGTTATCCATTCTCTGAAACGGTATGGTCCGGTACCGACTGGCTGATGGTTGATCTCAGGCGAGGCCATGTCTTTCCCTTCGAGACAATGCTTTGGAAGTATGCCCATGCCCCATGATTCGAGAGCAGGGGCAAAAGGTTCATTATAATGCACCCGAATGGTATAGCGGTCAGGCGCCTCGACGGATTTCACCGGCCCGTAATTGCTGCTGTAAGGTGTCGGGATTTTCGGGTTTGTTACTGCATCATAGGTGAAGATTACATCTTCTGACGTTAATTCGACGCCGTCATGCCATTTTACGCCTTTTCTCAGGTGAAAAGTGATAGTTAGTCCGTCAGCGCTTACGTCCCACGATTCTGCGAGATCGCCGGTGATAATGAGGTTTTTGTCATATTTGATGAGTCCGTTGAAAAGAAAGCCGCTCACTTGGCCTGAAGCGCCGTCAGATGCCAAAAAGGGAAGTAGTCGTTTAGCATCGGCGCCTGATCCCAGGGTGATCGCGTTCGGGTATTTGATATCCGGTTCTTTAGCGCAGCCGGCAATGCAAAAGAAACTTGAAGCGCAAATAATCAAGATAGTTAAAGAGCTTAATAAACAAAAAAATGAGCGTATGGCGACCATTAACGAGGATACCATACGCTCATTTACTCATAGGATCATCTTTTATTTGCTGACAGGCGCCTGAGGAGCTGGTTGCTGCTGAGGAGCGGGCTGTGAAAGGGGCTGCTGGGGCAACTGCTGCGGCATCGTTTTGCTCTGTTCAACCGGGACATTCTGGATGACCGAAGAGCCTTTCGTTGTTACTATTGTTAACAGAAGCGAGGTTACCATAAAGAGGACTGCTGCAACAGTTGTGAGTTTATTCAGAAACGTGGCCGCTCCGCGGCTGCCGAAGAGGGTCTGGCTCGATCCGCCGAATGCAGCTCCCATCTCAGCTCCCTTACCACTCTGAAGCAAAACGATTAGGATAAGAAAGATACTTACAATAACATGCACTATCAACAAAAAGACTTGCACACTAACCTCCTGATAGCCCCAACGGGGGAGTTCATTTTATTTATTTATGGCACGAGACTACTTTTTGTTATATTTTACGATTTTAGCAAAACTGTCAGCTTTGAGACTCGCGCCGCCAACGAGGGCGCCGTCCACATCAGGGCAGGCCATCAGGATATCGACATTTTCAGGGGTGACGCTCCCGCCATAAAGAATCCGTATCTCCCTTGCGATTTCGCCGTAGATGCCAGCAATCGTTTTGCGGATAACCTCGTGGGTCTCCTGCGCCTGGTCCGGAGTGGCTGTTTTTCCCGTGCCGATGGCCCAGACTGGCTCATAGGCGATGACTAATCCCTTCGAGGCGATGTCCCTGAGTCCCTCATCGAGCTGCTTTTTCAAGATAGCAAAGGTCATACCGGATTCCCTCTCCGCAAGTGACTCTCCAATACAGAAGATCACCTGCAGTCCGTTTTCTCGGGCCGCCCTGATTTTCTTATTCACGACCTCATTGGTTTCCCCAAAATAGATACGCCTCTCTGAATGGCCGATGATCACATGGGAACATCCGATATCGGTAAGCATCACCGGGGATATCTCACCGGTATAAGCACCCTTTTCTTCGTAAAAGACATTCTGGGCGGCAAGGCGGATGTTAGTTATCTTGAGCAAATTGGCCATAGTGTAAAGTGCAGTGTATGCCGGTGCAATGACGATCTCAACGTCTCTCTCGTTCCAGACGAGCGGAATAAACTCGTCGAGAAAGGCCTGGGCCTCGTCCATCTTCTTATTCATCTTCCAGTTCGCTGCTATGACCGGTATTCGCATGGTTCTATAATTTATTGCAATGACCGGTTAATAGTCAAGCCGCCGTCGATGCAGCGGTTGACTATTAACAGGGGCGGCCAGTATAATTCTCTTTCATGGAAGAGATCAACGACCTCATAGAACAGCGTATTAAGAAGCTCAACGACCTTAAGGAACTTCATCTGGACCCTTATGGTAGCAAGTTCGAACCCGAATCGACCACTGCATATCTCAAATCAACCTATGCATCGGCCTCGAAGGAAGAGCTTGAGACGAATTCCGCTGCAGTTTCCGCAGCTGGAAGGATGATCTCGATGCGCGACTTCGGCAAAGGGTGCTTCGCGACGATACAGGACGCAACGGAGAAGATACAGATCTTTTTCAGTAAGGGTGTTCTGAACGAGAAGTATGCATTAATAAAAAAACTAGACATCGGCGATATCATAGGTGTTTCGGGCAGGCTTTTTAGGACAAGGACCGACGAACTCACCATAGAGGTGAGGGACTTTGTGCTTTTGAGTAAATCACTGAGACCTCTTCCCGAGAAGTGGCACGGCCTCAAGGACGTCGAACTGAGGTACCGGCAGAGGTACGTCGACCTCATAGTCAATCCTCAGGTTAAAGATATCTTCGCCAAGAGAAGCTCCATTATCAAGGCATTGAGGGACTTCCTCGAAGCAAACGGCTTTATCGAGGTCGAGACCCCGATGATGCACCAGATACCGGGAGGCGCAGCAGCAAAGCCCTTTAAGACTCATCACAATGCGCTCGACATTGATCTCTATTTGCGCATTGCACCGGAACTCTATCTCAAACGCCTTCTCGTTGGAGGTTACGAAAGGGTTTTCGAGCTGAACAAGAATTTTAGAAACGAGGGAATATCTACGAAGCATAATCCTGAATTTACCATGATCGAATTCTACATGGCATATAAGGACTACAATTTTCTCATGGATTTTACCGAAAAGATATTTACTTACATTGCAGAAAAGGCGCTCGGAACATTAAAAGTGCCTTACGGCGACGATATAATAGACCTAACGCCGCCATGGCCGAGGATTCCGCTGCTTGAAGCCTTGAAACAGAAGGGCGTTCCTGATGAGGCAATTAACGATCGGGACAAAGCTTTTGCATGGGCGAGAGAAAAGAAGCTTGATATTCAAACCAATGCATCCCTTACCAAGATACTCGACGAGATATTCAAGGAGTTCGTGGAGCCTGAGCTTGTGCAACCCACTTTCATCATCGATTACCCCGTGGAGCTTTCACCTCTCGCCAAGAGGAAGACTGACAATCCCGATCTCGTTGAGCGCTTCGAACTTTTTATTACATCGCGCGAAATCGCGAACGCATTCTCCGAACTCACCGACCCGACTGATCAGAAAGAGCGATTTCTGAAGCAGGTTGATGCCAAGAATAAGGGTGACGAAGAGGCACACTGGATGGATGAGGACTTTGTCAGGGCACTCGAATACGGCATGCCGCCGGCTGCTGGAGAAGGCATCGGTATCGATCGGCTCGTCATGCTTCTGACCAATTCACCGTCGATACGCGACGTTATTCTTTTCCCCCAACTAAAACCGGAACAGTAACCTTAATGCAAAACCCAAAAGTCAAGGCCCAAAACCCGAGGTTGATTCTCCGTTTGGGTTTTTGTGTTCTGATTGAAATTCTATGAATCTTCCCTATCAATTATTCATTGCAGCGAGATACCTGAGATCGAAAAAAAAGCATAAGGGGATTTCCTTCAACACGGCAATTTCGATCGGCGGCGTCGCCGTCGGCGTAATGGCACTTCTCGTCGTGCTTTCCGTTATGAGCGGTTTTCAGGAAGACCTCCAGAAAAAAATCCTGGGCGCCAACTCACATGCTATCGTGCTCAGCTATTCTGGCACTATCAGGGAATACCTGCCTCTGATGGATAGACTGAAAGATGAGCCTGCTGTCATGAACGTTTCTCCCTTTGTGCTCGGTCAGGTGCTTGTCTCGACCGGGAAAAACGCGCACGGCCTTTTCATGAAGGGGGTTGACCTCACCACCGAAGCAAAGACAACCGAAATCCTAGGCCGTATTAAATTCGGCAAGCTGCCGGAAATAAAGGACCGTGAAATCAGGCGCGAAGGTCCTCCGTGGATCATAATCGGCGCGGAACTTTCAAGCATGCTCGGCATCCTCGTGGGAGACACGATCAATGTCATATCGCCGCTTGGCGAGATTGGCCCTCTTGGAATGCTTCCTAAGATAAAGCAGTTCAGGGTAGTAGCAATCTTCGACATGGGTATGTTCGAGTACGATGCCAACTTGGCGCTTACCGATCTAAAATCCGCACAGGAATTTTATGGCTATGGCTCAGCCGTCTCAGGCATTGAGCTTAAGCTGAAGGATATTTACGCGGCTCCCGAAGTGCGTAAAGAACTGACCAAAAAGCTTGGTCCGCCTTTTCTCATCAAGGACTGGATGCAGATGAACAAGAACCTCTTCTCGGCGCTTAAGCTTGAAAAGTTGGCCATGTTTATCATATTGATACTTATCGTACTGGTTGCATCGTTCAATATAGTGAGCACCCTGATGATGAACGTGATGGAAAAGCAGAAGGAGATTGCGATACTGAAGTCGATGGGGGCGACAAATCAGGGTATCATGCTGATCTTTATGCTCCAGGGGTTGGTGATTGGGATAGTTGGGACTACCATCGGGTTGGCCGGGGGATACATCCTCGGAAATGTCCTGAATAATTACGAATTGATCAAGCTCCCTTCCGACGTCTACTATCTCAGCAAGTTGCCGGTTAAGATGCATTTCATCGATTTCGCGGTCGTTTCTGTGTCAGCTATCGCCATAAGCTTCCTCTCGACTCTTTATCCATCATATTATGCTGCCCGACTCAATCCGGTTGAATCATTAAGGTACGAATGACGGCGCTTAAGCTCATAAAATGGCTCTCGGTGATAATAGTCACTCCCTGGCTCATCTTTATGATTGTCTCTGCCCATGCCGGTGGAGAGCCATTCACGAAGTTGGGACAATCGATTGCATCGAGTGTTCAGACTATTATGCTCAAGTTAAGTACCAAGGCTGATATGATCAAGATGCAAGCCGATGAATGGAAGGAACAGATAATGGGTAAGAAAAGCGAGGGCAAGGAAGTGCAGGAGTCTACCCTCAAAAGTGACCCCCAAGGGAAGAAAACGAAGAAGAAGGGTGCTGCCGTCAAGCAGTCCCCGGCGAAAACAGGTGAGACGCAATGAGCTCGCTGATCTCAGTTGAAAATCTCCATAAATCATTTCTGACACCGGCAGGTGAGTTGCAGGTAATAAAGGGGATTGATATGAGTTTCAGCGGAGGAGAGATGGTTGCTGTTGTTGGGGCATCCGGCGCAGGCAAAAGCACGTTTCTCCATATACTTGGCACCCTCGACAGGCCTACACAGGGCAAAATAGTTTATAATGCGAACGGACCCGTCGAGCCCTTTTCGCTGGGAAACGGCGCGATTGCCGCATTCAGAAACCGGATGATCGGTTTTGTCTTTCAGTTCCATTACCTTCTGCCTGAGTTCAGCGCCCTCGAGAATGTCCTTATGCCAGGCCTTATTTGCCGAAGTCTCTCTGGAACTAATACGTCGAAGTTC
Source organism: uncultured Nitrospiraceae bacterium (assembly GCA_963727805.1). Lineage (GTDB taxonomy): Bacteria > Nitrospirota > Thermodesulfovibrionia > Thermodesulfovibrionales > Dissulfurispiraceae > Fen-1308. The sequence continues at coordinate 631,050 of CAVSHF010000005.1, read as the reverse complement.
GGGCCTGAGAAATTCAGCAGTAAAAAGGAACTCACCGAGAGAGCTATGCATCTGCTCGATATTTTGGGATTGCATGAGAGATGTGAGCATAAACCCGGGGAACTTTCGGGCGGGGAGCAGCAACGCGTTGCCGTTGCGAGGGCTTTGCTTTTGGAGCCCCGCGTCGTATTTGCCGATGAACCAACGGGCAATCTTGATACTGCAACTGGGGAAAGTCTATTCAGACAGCTCATCGAGATCAACGAAAAGCAAGGGGTTACATTTGTCATCGTAACGCACAATGAATCACTCTCGAAGAGGTGCCATCGCGTCGTCGAGATGATCGACGGGATATTATTGAATCGTTAGGGGGTAATGGGCTATGATATACCTTACCTTTTTCGTTAGGAGGGACTGCCATAAAACTGTTATTGACTGATGGCTCCACAAAAGAGATAGCACCATCGGATCTTAAAAAAGAGCTTGAGGCTGTCAGAGCATTAGCTGTTAAAGTTAACGGCGAGCTGAAAGACTTATACTCAACGATCACGGGACAACTTGACCCTTCATCGATAATCGAACCCATTGCGTTTGATTCGGCGGAAGGGGAAGAGATATATCGTCATAGCGTTTCCCATATTATGGCCCATGCGGTGAAGGACCTCTTCCCTGAGGTTAAGCTGGCCATTGGTCCCGCAATTGAGGACGGGTTTTACTACGACTTCGACCTCGAAACACCTTTCAGTGCAGAAGACCTTCAGAAGATTGAAAAACGTATGCACGAGATCATTAAAAAGAGTAGCCCTTTTGTCCGCAAAAACATGTCAAAAGATGAAGCAGTGCGGTTTTTCAAGGATAAAGGCGAGGGGTACAAGGTCGAGCTCCTTAACGATATTGCCGATGAAGAGGTGACCATTTACGAAGAGGACGGCTTTGTCGATCTCTGCCGCGGTCCCCATCTTGTGCGTACAAGCAAAGTGAAGGCCTTTAAGTTGTTGAGTGTTGCCGGCGCTTACTGGCGGGGCAATGAACATAACAAGATGTTGCAGCGTATATACGGCACGGCCTTTGCGACTAAGGATGAGCTGAAAGCCCATCTTGATTTCCTCGAAGAGGTCAAAAAGAGGGATCACAGAAAACTGGGAAGGGAACTCGACCTCTTCAGCATGAGTGACGAGATCGGCTCAGGCCTGATCCTCTGGCATCCCAATGGGGCGCTCATCAGGAAGACCATCGAAGACTTCTGGAGGAATGAGCATTTTAAAGCTGATTACAAGATACTTTTTACGCCGCATATAGCAAGGCTGAACCTTTGGAAGACGAGCGGCCATCTCGATTATTACAGTGAAAACATGTATTCCCCGATGGATATCGAAGGGGTCGCATACGAGCTGAAACCGATGAACTGCCCCTTCCATATAACGATTTATAAGAGCGACCTCAGGAGCTATCGTGATCTACCGATCAGATATGCCGAGTTGGGCACAGTCTACCGCTATGAGAGATCGGGCGTATTACATGGCTTGCTAAGGGTGAGGGGATTTACCCAGGATGATGCCCATATTTTCTGCCGGGAAGAGCAGCTCGAAGAAGAGATGCAGAACATTCTCGATTTTACGATCTTTGTTCTCAAAACCTTTGGGTTTGAAGCATATGATATTTATCTTTCGACAAGGCCTGAAAAATATGTGGGGACAATAGAGAGCTGGGAGAGGGCAACGGCTGCGCTGAAACTCTCGCTTGAGAAAAAGGGACTGATATACAATGTCGATCCTGGAGGGGGGGCGTTTTACGGTCCGAAGATCGATATCAAAATAAAGGATGCTCTCAACAGGTACTGGCAGTGCAGCACCATCCAGGTCGACTTCAATAACCCCGAACGGTTTGATATGACCTATCGCGGAAGCGACGGCAAGGAACACCGGCCGATCATGATTCACCGCGCGCTGATGGGTTCTCTCGAACGGTTCTTCGGAATACTTATCGAGCATTACGGAGGAGACTTTCCTCTTTGGCTCACTCCGGTGCAGGCAAAGGTACTGACGATAGCCGAGCGACATGATGAGTTCGCCCGGGAGATTCACCGGCAGCTCAAAGCCGCCGACATCCGAACCGAGGTGGATGTTCGAAACGAGAAGATAGGATATAAAATTCGCGAGGCAACATTAAGAAAAATTCCCTATTTAGTTATAATAGGAGATAAAGAAGTTGCAGACCAGCAGATAACGGTACGGAAGAGAAACGGAGAAAACGCCGGCCCTTACAGTATCGCTGACTTCATGGATATAGTGCAGCAGGCGGTCTGTGAAAAACAGTGAATGATCTTCACTTAAAAATGGAGGTGGGAGCATAAGCAAGGATATCAGGGTAAATGAAGGAATAAGGGCAAAAGAGATAAGAGTCATCGACGAAGAGGGCGGGCAGCTTGGCATTATGATACCCGCAGAGGCGTTGAAGATGGCCCGCGAAAAAGGGTTTGATCTTGTCGAAGTGTCGCCGACTTCCGTTCCTCCGGTCTGCAGGGTGATGGATTTCGGCAAGTACAAGTACCAGATAAGCAAGAAGCACTCGGCAAAGAAGACCGTCGATGTCAAAGAGGTCAAGGTAAGACCTCAGATATCGGAACATGACCTGGAACTGAAGATAAGGAACCTAAGACGCTTTCTCGATGAAGGGGACAAGGCGAAGGTAATTATGTTCTTCAGGGGGCGTGAGATTGTGAGGCCTGAACTGGGAATGAAGGTGTTTGAACGGATCCTTGGGACGCTTACTGGCAAGTTCACCGTGGAGCAGCAGCCGCGGATGGAAGGCAAGTCGATTACCATGGTTATTGCCCCAAGCAGTAAATAATTCAGACAATAATCGCAAACGAGTTCAGGGGTTAGAGGGGTGAGGAGTTTTTTTGAGTTGATGTTATTGGAAAACTCATATACATATCACCCGAAAATACCTGCGCTTTTTTAGTTTATATAATTGATCTAATAGAGAGGAGGATAGAGATGCCGAAACTTAAGACGCACAGGGGTGCTGCAAAGAGGTTCAAGGTTACCGGCAGTGGCAAAATAATGCGATACAAGGCATATAAAGGACATCTTCTGACAGGCAAGCCCGCCAAAAAGATGAGAACGCTCAGAAAGAGTTGTCCCGTTCCCGATGTTCTGCTTCCGAACATCAGGAAGATGCTTCCCTACCAGATTTAGCCTAATCTGCGTAACCTGAAGGCATGCCGAACGATGAGAAAGGCATGCCTTATTGTTTGCAGGGGGCCAGGAGACATGGGCGGCTGATCTGACTTTTCTTGACTATTGAAATGAATGTACTTGACTCTACAGTGAAAAATTTATTAAAATTCAATTTCTAAAAAATCTGCATATACTATCGGGTTATTGAAAAATGGAGCATTGTAGCATAAGGAGGAAACATGCCAAGGGCGAAAGGTGGATTCACAACACGGAGGTACCATAAAAAGGTCCTCGATCAAGCGAAGGGATATTCAGGAGGCAGGTCCAGGCTTTACAAGAATGCCGCCCAGGCAGTAGATAAGGCGCTCGTTGCTGCATATAGGGACAGAAGGCTTAAGAAACGCGAGTTCAGGTCTCTATGGATTGTAAGGATCAATGCTGCCGTTCGATCTCTCGGTCTCTCATATAGCCAGTTCATGAACGGACTCAAGAAGGCCAACATTATTCTTGACAGAAGGGTCCTTGCAGATCTGGCATACAGCGATCCAAAGGCATTTGGGCAGCTTGTCGAACAGGTTAAGGGATAGGATACAGGCAACAGGGTCCAGTATACGCGTCCTTTTGCACTGCCTGAGCTGCACATACTCAACCCTGCCGCTATCATTCGATCATGAGCGACGACCTGAAACAGACATTTCTTGATGAAATTGCATCGATAAAGGGTCTTGTAGACGCGACTAACCTCCGGGTCAAATATCTCGGCAAAAAGGGCATCATCACATCGAGGATCAAATCCCTTTCCTCACTCACTGCGGATGAGAGACGCCTCGCCGGACGACAGATCAATGAGTTAAAGCAATTTATCGAGAAAGCCTGTGATGAGAGGGAAGTGTGCCTCAAGAGTGCGGATTTTAAAAGCCGCCTTCTAGCGGAAGCGATTGACATCACGTTGCCCGGCAAGCACGTTGGTTTCGGTCATGAACACCTGCTCAGCAGAACCCTTCGCGAGGTCATTGACATATTCACCAGGATGGGCTTCAGCATTGAGGAAGGCCCCGAAGTGGAACTCGACTGCTACAACTTCGAGGCCCTGAACATACCAAAAGACCACCCTGCAAGGGACATGCAGGATACTTTTTATATCAGCGAGGATATTGTACTTCGGACCCATACCTCTCCTGTTCAGGTGAGGGTGATGGAGAAGAAGAGACCACCACTCAGGTTTATCGCCCCCGGGAAAGTATACCGATGCGATGCCGACGTCACTCATTCACCGATGTTCCATCAGGTCGAGGGGTTAATGGTCGACAGGGATATCACCTTCAGCCACCTGAAAGGCGTGCTCACAGCATTCATCCATCAGATGTTCGGTCCCGACATCCCTGTGCGGTTCAGGCCGAGCTTTTTCCCCTTCACCGAGCCGTCGGCGGAGATCGATATGGGCTGCATTCTCTGTAAAGCCGCAGGCTGCAGGGTCTGCAAGGGAACGGGGTGGCTCGAAATCCTCGGCGCCGGCATGGTGAATCCGAAGGTGTTCGAAAATGTAGGTTACAACTCTGAGGAATACACCGGCTTTGCTTTTGGTATGGGAATAGAGCGTATTACGCTGTTGAAATACTCCATTGACGATATACGGCTTTTATTTGAAAATGACATGAGATTCCTGAGGCAATTCTAAGTGAGAGTATCTTTTGAGTGGCTGAAAGATTTTGTGAAGATTGACGCATCGGCAATTGCTGTCGCCGAGAAGCTCACTATGACGGGGCTGGAGGTCGAGGCAGTCGAGCGTGTCGACGGTGATGTCGTTTTCGAGGTCAATGTTACTCCGAACAGGCCCGACTGTCTGAGCATCATCGGTATTGCACGGGAGTTGTCTGCATCATACGGCATTCCTCTTACCTTTCCCGATCTTAATGTTGTGGCCGACTCCAAAGAACTCGACTTTAATGTCGAGATTGCGGAGCCCGACCTCTGCTGGCGATACGCGGGCAGAATCGTGAGCAGACTCAAGGTGGGACCTTCTCCTGACTGGATGAAGAAGCGGCTTGAAAAGTGCGGCATACGATCAATAAACAATGTGGTGGATATTACCAATTATGTTCTCCTGGAATTCGGACATCCGCTCCATGCCTTTGATCTCAAGACACTCAAGGGCAATATGATAAAAGTAGGAACACCGAGGGCGATAAGCGGCCAGCCGCATATTGAAATGAATACCCTTGACGGCATTAAACGAGAGGTGCCCGGCGAATCCCTGCTGATATGGGATGCCGAAAGGCCTGTTGCTGTTGCGGGAATCATGGGTGGCAGGGACACTGAGGTCACTGACAAGACAGTCGACATATTTATCGAGAGCGCCTATTTCGATCCTGCGTCAATTAGAAGGACATCTAGGGCACTAGGGCTCAAGACTGAGTCATCTTACCGGTTTGAACGCGGAACGGACATCAAGGCCCTTAAAAAAGCCCTCGACAGGGCTGCAATGCTGATGAGAGATGTCGCCGGAGGCACCATATACGGGAAGATCGATATTTATCCAAAACGTTACCATCCGAAGGAATTAAATGTCCGTTATGAAAGAGTAAATAAAATACTGGGACTGAAACTTTCCCGGCAAGAAATCCTCGGCAGCCTTAAGGGGCTTGGTCTCGACATCTCAGAAGATATCAGTTCCGAATTTAAGGTTAAGGTCCCGCCTTTCAGGAGGGACATCACTATGGAGGCTGACATCATCGAAGAGGTGGCACGGCTTTACGGTTTTGATAAAATCCCGGCCGAACTTCCTGTGGCGAGTTTGGCGGCTGATACCCAGAAGGAGAAGATATCGGCGCAGGAAATAAAGCGTGAGATTAGGGAGGCATTTCTCAAGTCCGGCTTTTCGGAGGCGATCAACCTTAGCTTTATGGGGACCTCTGAACTCGACTTTCTCACCCTCCCGCACGATGATGCGCGGAGGAATTTTGTCAGGATCAGAAATCCTCTCAGGGAGGAGGATTCTTTCATGAGGACGACCCTCGTGCCAGCGCTTATCAGGAACCTTCTCCACAACCTGGCGCACGGAAACAGGGAACTGAGACTTTTTGAAACTGCAAAGTCCTACATCAGCAGCGGACCAAACTCTCTCCCCATCGAAAAAGACTCTCTTGCCGCCCTCTATTATGGTGAGAAAGCCAAGACGCTTTACAGGGAAGAGACGCCTGATTTTTATGTCGTCAAGGGTGTGCTAGATGCGATACTTCAAGGAATTGGGATCATGGATCATTCATACGTCCGCTCTAATGAACCCTTTTTGCATCCGGGGCGTGCAGCAGATATCGTCATCGGAAGACAAAAAATAGGATTCATCGGCGCTCTTTCCCCATCTGTTGTCGAGGCTCTCGATATCAAGGCGCAGAAACCGTCTATTATCGTCATTGAGATGGATTTGAGCAGGACCATCTCTTCGTCGAAACGCGAGGTAGTCTACAGGCCGCTGCCAAAATATCCGTTTGTCGAGAGAGATACCGCGGTTGTTGTAAATGCTGGCCTGCAGGCTGCCGAAATAATCACTTATCTCAAATCCTATCCCTCCGACCTTATTGAGGACATCTCCATCTTTGATGTCTATCAGGGGGCGAACATTGGAGAGGGCAAAAAGAGCGTTGCCTTTAACGTCAGGTACAGGTCTCCGGATAGGACCCTCACTGATGAAGAAGTCGAATCGCTTCACCAATCCCTTGTCGAGTATATCATGGACAAAACGGCGGGGCAGTTAAGGATTTAAAGAATCGTTAACCCTGGCTTATACGAGGGAATTGCTGCCCAGACTGATGGATCAACGAAATCTCGATTCCTAAAAGCCTGATCTTTTGCTGGAAGTGTTGCCGGTGATTATTGAGTTGCCCCGATTATGCTAAGGCTCATATCATCCAATTTTTCAACGATATGGAGTTTTAAGTTGAAATAATAAAGTTTACGATGAGCAAAAACGTCTATTATGGCGGCGAGAAAAATATAGGTTCCGACATCGAGAAATATCTTTTCCCTGAGTTTGATCGCAGGAATGTAGGGCGGAATGATCCGGCCTCTCATTTCGTTTTTTGAGGAGAAAAGGCAGCTTACCGATTTACGATCTTATATCCGGCTTTTTCCACGGACGCGATGATCTGTTCTTTTTTGACCTTTGCTTCATCCACAGACACAACTGCACGGCCGATGGAGACATCGGACTTTGTGACTCCCTGAAGCGCATCGATCGCCTTTTTGACCCTCATGACGCAATGCTGACAGCTCATTCCTTCAATTGTTAATGTCAATTCAGTCATAATTCTTCCTTTCTTTTAACCTGATTAATGATACTCAACGTCCCTTCCGAAAACCGTCTGTATGATCTCACGAGAAGTCTCTTCGACTGACCTGTTTGTCGTATCGATCACTCTCCATTGCTTATGCTTTCTGAGCAGGCCTTCGACGAACTCTGTCTCTTCATATATTTTTTTGAGGTCGGTGTAACTGCTGTCGGTCTTGTAGTGGCTCAATCGGGAAAGTCTTATTTTCTGCAACACGTCGGGTTCCATGACAAGACAGGTAATTTTATTCTGATCGATCGTGAATATCTCATCGGGCAAAGAGACTTCCGGGACAATTGGTACGTTGGCGACCTTAAAGCCCTGCTGAGCGAGGAAAAAAGAAGTCGGTGTCTTGGATGTCCTTGAGAGTCCAAGAATGACAATATCGGCTTCTTCAAGTCTTTGTGCCCGCTGACCATCATCATGGTTTGCTGTAAATTCGATCGCTTCAATTCGCTTAAAGTATCGTTCGTCGATCTGTCGAAGCAGTCTGGGGTTCTCGAAGGGTTCGATCTTCAGGTAGGAAAAGAGCGTGCTGATGAGAGGTCCGAGAATGTCGAGATGATGGACACTGTTTTTTTTGCAGTATTCATCAATAAATTCTCTGTTCGCCTTCTTGACGAGAGTATAAGCGACGAATGCTTTCTCGATCTTCGCTTGCTGAAGTATCTTCGTGATGCTCGCCTTTGATTCGACTCGTGGAAATACCGTAAGTTTTATGTTCGGGTTTTCGAACTGAACAAGAGCAGCCTTCAATATATCGAGCCCGCTCTGGCCGGTGGCATCTGACAGTATATATATTTTTTGCATGGCAATCTATATATAGTAACCATCTCTTTGTTTTTTTATCAAATCTATTCTAAAATACCGCAATGTCAGATATCTGGGTGATCACCGACTCCACGGAAATCGAGCAAATATTCGAATCATCGGGCATCCCCTGCTCTTTTTGCGGCACTAAAGACTTTACCGTTCTGTCCGGTATACGCTTACCAGCGGACATGTTTCAGCTGGCTTTTCTCGACCTCTCTGCCGATGGGTGGAGGGAGTGGATTGAAGAATTGCGTCACGAGATGCCGATCGTATGTTTTTCTGCCGCAGACATAGGGACCGCTGTTGAGGCGATGCGCCTGGGGGCTGCCGACGTTATCGAAAAGGCAGTGACTAGGGAGATGGTCCAGAGCATCATCGACAGCCATAAGGAGCGTACAAAGGAGCTTGAAGGAATCTTTGATGACATTGTCGGTAAGAGCCTGATAATGCAAGAGGTCTTCAACCTGATCAAGAGAGCTGCTGCCAGCGAAAGCAACGTGCTCATCACCGGGGAGAGCGGCACCGGAAAGGAGCCGACGGCGCGTGCTATTCACCGCTGGAGCCCCCGAAAAGACAAGTCTTTTATGACCCTCAACTGCAGTGCCATCCCCGATACTCTTCTCGAGTCGGAACTCTTCGGCTTTGAAAAGGGTGCCTTTACAGGAGCAAATTATACAAAAAAGGGAATTCTTGAACTCACCGATGGCGGCACTGTCTTTCTCGACGAGATAGGGGATGTTTCGACCCTGTTCCAGACCAAGGTGCTGCGTGTAATCCAGGAGGGCGAGATTATGCGGGTTGGAGGGAGCCGCTATAAAAAGGTCGATGTGCGCATCATTGCTGCAACAAACAAAGATCTCAAGCTCGCCTGCAAGAAGGGAGTATTCCGGGAGGATCTTTATTACCGGCTGAACGTTATAAACATTCACCTGCCCCCCCTGCGCCAGAGGATGGAGGACATTCCGCTTCTTGCGATCTACTTCATCCGGAAATATGCACCGAAGAGAAAGGATATTGTGATCCGGAATATTACTGATGAGGCCATGCAAATACTCTTGCATTACGCCTATCCGGGGAATGTTCGTGAACTTGAAAATATTATCGAGCATGCCATTTCTTTTGCGACTTATTCCCAGATACTCCCCTCCGACCTACCGGCGTCGCTTCTTCAGATCAGTATAAAAAGGAGAACAGCCACACCAAGAATGAAAGAGGCGCTTTCGTCCTATGAGAGGGAACTGATCTGGGCAGCCCTTCAGGAGGCCCGCGGCAACATTTCCCGGGCGGCTACAATCCTCGGTATCTATCGGCAGCAACTCCAAAGAAAGATCAAACAACTCAAAATAGCAACATAATACTATCATGAAACAATAAGTTGCACATATTGGTCGAATAGTCGGATTTTTATCTGAATGGTGCAACTTTTTGTTTCAATCACTCAAACCCCCGTTTTATTAACTCACTGAAATAAAATGATTAACGTATTTGGCATACTCATTGCTTCAAAATATCATAAGATTATAAAGACATAAAAAGGTAAACTTATGATAATGGGAAAACCGATAGAGAGAGATGGTAAACAGAAGTTATATGTACAGGTATATGACATTCTCAAAGCGAATATTGAGCAGGGGGAGTGGTTAGTGGGGAGCATGATTCCCACGGAAGATGACCTTTGCAAGACCTATGATGTAAGCAAGGCTACCATAAGAGAGGCAATCGCCGAACTGGTCCGTGATGGATATATCAGGAGGCAACAGGGCAAGGGAACGTTTGTCATTTGTGCGGAGCCCCACCGTGGGCTGGCGATGAGGACCAGAATAACTGAAGATATCTCAGGAAGTGAGGCGAGTTTTAAAATAGAAGTAATTGCCATGGGGGTAATGACACCGACGGATGACATCAGAATTTGTCTACAGATGGAAGAAGACATTCAATATATTTTTACGAAAAGGCTCGTAGAGGATAAAGCTGTTTTCATTGATGAATCCTTTTTCCCATGCTCCCTTTTCCTGGATCTTAGTGTGGACGACATCGTCCATAAGTCAATTTACGATCTTGTGGACGGCAAGGCAGGGAGGAAGATTGTCAAGGTGGTTCAGACGATAGAAGTCGCCCTGATGGCAGCAGAGAAAGCAGCCATACTCGATACAGAAGAAGGCTCACCAGCGTTGCAGGTCCACCGCATACTGATCGGTTCTGATGGGAAGCCTATGGCGTATACGAGACTTATCGGGAGCGGCATGAAATATAAGATGCAGATGGAATTCGAGGGTATCAGATAGCATGGACTTTCAGCATGAGATAGATTTAAAAGTGCCGACAACCGGGAACTGGTGGCAGGGGGCCAAAGAGGAAAAAGGAGCAAGTCGTATTAAAACTAAAATGGCCAAAGGAGAAGGTACCGTAAGGGTATAGCAGGCCTACTATGAGGAGGAATCTGATGATTAAGAAATGCGTCCTGATTTTACTACTTTGTGTCTCCCCGTTGATCTTCATTGCGGGCTGCGGCAAGGATTTCGGCAAGGTCGACCAGGGAAGGGTGATCGAATTCGACAAGGATAAGCGGACAGTGACCTTTATCCGTGATGTCAAGGCAGATCCGGGGAACCCCGACTACAATCATCTGCCGCCGCTTACATATGAAATGCCGAAGGACCTTAATGAGATTGTGGGTGCAGAGCCGAAGGCTGGATATCGTATGAAACTTGACACGAAGAAGAACCAGGTAATCATCTATGATGCTGCTGCTAAGAACTTCAAGGCGATCGATTACAAGCTTATCAACCAGCAGGAGCTGGTTGACAGGGATAGTCCTCTCCTATTGGATCAGGCGACAAAAAAGGAAAAACAGTTCCCCATCGTAGATAAGGAGAAGGGGACGATAACAACATACTCCCCAAGGCAGAAGATACTGGCGACCTTTACTGTGCCGGGTGAGTACATTGCGCTGCCCGACAAAACCTGGGAGGCGGGCGACGAAGTCCGTGTCTACTACAAGGAAGACGGCAAGGCGCTGAGGTTTATGAACATTAGCAGGGCAGAGACTCTGAAAAAATAATGTTCTTACATTGGGGAAAAGGGGGGGTGAGAAGTGGTCAACATATATTTTGTATTCACCATCTAATTACGATTAGTTGCTTTTCTCAAAGGGTAAAGTGCAATAAAAAGATGCTGCAATAAATCTTATACTGAACTGACATCAAGGAGGGTTGCTAAATGAGCGGTCCAAGACAGGCATATGAATTTCTAAAGGCGGCTTCAATGGCCCACGCCAGGTGGGACTATGACGTTTCGATGTCCATCATCAAGAGCAAGAAAAAGCTTCTGATTCTGTTGCTGCTGGCACTGCCAATCCTGGGATTAACTCTGGTGGATGCGGCAGACATGATCGGCGGCAAACACGCTTATGCGCCTGCGCACTATACTGACCTAATATTTTTTGCATCGATAGCAGTTGGTCTTGCAGCCGGTCTCATTACGGGATGCATCGGCGCAGGAGGAGGCTTTATCATCACACCGGCTCTGATGGCAGTGGGGGTGAAGGGAATCCTCGCGGTCGGTACGGATGTCTTCCATATCTTCGCAAAGGCAATTATGGGAACGACCGTTCATAGAAAGCTCGGCAACGTTTCGCTTAAACTGGCAGTTGCTTTTGTTGTCGGATCAGGGGGCGGCACCGTTATAGGCGGCTGGATAAATAAAACTCTTTATAATTACGATCCCCTCCTGAGCGATGGATTCATAAGCCTCGTTTATGCCGTATTGCTCGGGTTCCTCGGTAGTTACGCCATGCTGGATTTCTGGAAGTCGACGAGGAAGAAGACGGCGGGAGGCGATGCTGGCGCTCATGACGCACATGGCGGTTCCGCGGGGATGACATCTCTTTCGATAAGCCTGCAGAAGATCCATATCCCACCCATGATAACATTCGATGAAGATTTCGGCGGAAGGCAAATCTCCTGGCTCTGGGTGGCCATAGGCGGAGTTATTGTGGGGATGCTTGCGGCAATCATGGGTGTCGGTGGAGGGTTTGTCACCTTCCCGATGTTCGTCTATATTTTTGGAGTTTCCACTGCAACTACAGTCGGAACAGATATCCTCCAGATCATCTTTACTGCAGGGCTTGCCTCTATCTTTCAATACGCTATTTACGGTTATGTGTTTTACACCCTTGCAATGGGTATGCTCATCGGCTCACTGATCGGTATCCAGGTCGGCGCACTCACCACAAAGGTCGTCAAAGGTATTCATATCAGGGGATTTTACGCAATGTCGATCATCGCGGGTTTTATAAACAGGGCGACAACATTGCCGAAGAAAATGGTCGAGCTTGAATATCTGCAAATGTCCAAATCGGCGGTCGACGTGATAGAAATGGTAGGCAATATCGTATTCTGGGTTGTCGTCGGGTTCTTCGGCTTTTGGGTCATCAGCAAGTTCATTGTAAACATCGGAAAGCTGAGAGAGGAGGGATAAAAATGGTAACATCAAAAAAGCAATTTAGCCTTGGCCTGGCAATGGCCGTCGGCTTTATCGGAATATTGATCCTGACTTTTTCCCCGATTTTTCCTAAAACAGCCGATGGGAAGGCCCAGAACGGACTGGAGTGGGCCGATGAGACGTTCAACAGGCTGTCCAAGGGCTCATCGTATTTTATTCCGAAGGTAGCAAAGAGTGTCGAGAAGTATCAAGGCAGGATGTTAGCGGTCACTATTAAGATGGATAAACCGGATGATAAGGCTGGCGATGCTGAAAAAAGGGCTGTAAACGCATCTAAAGTATTTATCGCCGCAGGGGCGAAAGCAGAGGTAACAGGGCCTGATTTGAAGATCGAGGGAGACCTTGGAAATATCCTTATGGCTGCTGTTCAGGATTCAGATGCCATGTATAAGGACGACGGAAATGCGATCAAGGCCAAATACGGGACAGACGACGAGAAGAAAATGTTCAGGCAATGGTACAACGCTTTTGTAAAGATGGACACGGTTTTGAAAAAGCAGGGCAAGATTGAAGAAGCCAACATCATCGCCGAAGTTTCCAAAAGGTGCATAGAGACGGCATACAATTACTATGGGGTTGAAGCGTTGCAGGTTAAGGACAAGGTCGGCCTGATGACCTTTCTGCTTGTCTTCTATGTAGTGTATACCATGTGGTGGGGCTTTGCGATCTACAACATGTTTAATGGAATCGGGCTTTCGATGACAAAGGCGAAAGTAAAGAAAGAGGTATAGGAGGGACATAATGAAAATATTGGTGCCAGTCGACGGTTCTAAATATTCCCTTGAGGCGCTGAAGGTCGCCATTGATTGCGCGAAGTATAAAAAGGCTGAGATGGCCGTGATCAGTGTTGCCTCCAATACTGGAGGTGAAGGCGTAGATCTTGAGATCTCAGCCGGCGAGCGTGCGAGGATCAATGAACGCCTGGAGCAGCAGGCTGCTTCTGTTATCAAGGAGGCATGCGATGTCATCGCGAAAGAGAGCATAAAGGCGGATTGCAAGGTGGTCACGACCTTCTCATCCATTGCCGATTCCATTCTTAGCACGGCTGAGAAGGACAAAGTCGATTTGATCATCATGGGAAGTCGGGGCCTAAGTCCGTCATCGAGATTCAAAATGGGAAGTGTTGCGTCTCAAGTGGTAAAATATAGCGACTGTTCAGTGTATGTAGTGAAACTATCGGAGTAACTTGAAAGGGGGATATGGAAGTTCAAAAAGGCAACGAACTGTCGGGTCGGATTTCTCGTTTCCATTTGTGGTGTTTTGATTACTATATAAAACACTACAGGATGGTGACGGCAGTTGTCACGATTGTCCTTCTCAGCATCATTTTGGTTCTTGGATGGGTTTCGGAAAGAAAGGTCCTGCTCGAAGGTTTTGCGATCGCTATAACCATCGTTGCAGGGCTTTTTCTTGTCAACCTGCTGCAGCGGTGGTCACGCACCGTTTCCGAAGAAGTCGAAGCGAAGACAAGACAGCTCAACAGGTCGGAGCATCTGTACAGATCGCTCGTCGAGAACGCAAACGATATTATATTTACTATAAGCCCCGAGGGAAAGATACTCTCGATGAACCGTTATGGCAGCGAGTTCTTCTGCAAACCCCCGGCTCAAGTGGTAGGGAGAGACATAGGGGAGTTGCTGCCACCGGGCAGCGCTGAAGTCCTACTGCAGGCCAACACCGAAATTCTTGAAACGCAAGTCAGTAGGCGCATCAATTGCAAGGCTGCTGTTGATGATTCGGAGAAGTGGGTTAACATAAGTTTGAGCGGTCTTGTGGATGAGTGGGGGAATGTATATAAGGTCCTGGGTATCGGCAGGGACGTCACTCAGAGGCGAAAGAACGAAGAGCAAATGATCTATACCGAAAAACTGGCCTCGATGGGCACACTTGCCGCAGGAGTTGCCCACGAGATTAATAATCCGCTCGCTATCATACTTGGGTTCACAGACATGCTTCTGGAAAAAAGATTTGAAGACCCTGAAGCATATGATATACTCAAGACAATAGAAAAACAGGCATTAAACGCCAAGCGGGTTGTTGAGAAACTTCTCAGTTTTGCCCGGCATGCGGAGCATGATGAGAAGGACATAGATATTAACCAGAACATCGACGAGGTCCTGGATGTCATAGGACGTACCATCTCTCTGAAAAAGATCACGACAATTAAGGACTTTACAACTTCTTTGCCTTTAGTTCACGGAGATCCGGGGGAGTTTCAGCAGGTCTTCTTCAATCTTATTAGCAATGCCATAGCTGCCATGAAAGGCGGGGGTGTTCTTACCGTATCGACGGCTGCTGTCGATCAGGGAAGGGCCCTAGAGGTACGCATTTCCGACACCGGACACGGTATAAAACGGGAGCACAGGACTAAGATATTCGACCCGCTTTTTACGACAAAAAAGGTCGGCGAAGGCACCGGCCTGGGACTTTCGGTAGTTTACGGCATCGTCACTCATCATGGGGGTTCAATAACCTTTGAGACAAAAACAAGGGAAGAGTCCGAGAGCCCCGGAACAACGTTTATTCTTACTCTGCCGGCGGTAAGGAAGTGACAGATGCGAATAAAAGAGGTGCGGGATAAGAAACGCTCAACCTACTCATGGAAGAGAGTTATCCGTCGATACCCTTGGCGACGTGTGGATTCCATGTGCTGATATATAGTAAAATCTTATCCGTGTTCTATATGCTGATTTGTTGCGATACAGATTTGCGAACTGGGAGGCCACCATGGCTGAAAAGCTGCTGATAGTTGATGACGAACCTGATATGCTTAAGCTACTTGGCATGATTATCAGGGACAAGACACCTTATGAAACAATAACCACCAACAACCCGACGGAGGCCCTTGATCTGGTAACGAAAGGGGGCTATGATCTTGTCATAACTGACCTGAAGATGCCCGGCCTTGACGGCGTTGAGATGCTTGAAGCGGTCAAAAAATACGATGCGGATATACCGGTCATAATTATGACCGCTTACGGTACCGTTGAGACCGCCGAGGAGTCGCTGAGCAAGGGGGCATTTGACTTCATCACAAAGCCCTTCAGAAAGGAACAAATACTTTTTACTATTGAAAAAGCGCTAAATTGGCTCAGGCTACAGAGAGAAAATAAGAAGCTGAAAGAGCAGCTCAAAAGCTGATTGCCGAGAATAAAAAATTGAGGTATAGGCTGAATGGCGCCGGGATATTCCGATTAATAGCTGATGGATTTGTTCAAGGGATGACCGAAGGTTGGGGTATCAAATGGGATATTAAGACTTTTTGTCCTGTCCGGCATTTTTAATGATATGTTTTTTAATGAAATCTTGAGTGTAAAAATCGGTGATCGTATCATTGTACAAAACCATATCGAGTTGCTTCGTAAAGGCTGTAAAGCGTCCGAGTATTTCTAGCTTGTCTTCGATGTAGTGCTTCTTATATTTCGTGATGATGGCGTCTACAACATCATCAACAATCTTGACCTTAAAGTCCATGGTCTTCAATATCTCGGAGATCAGTCTGACCCTTCTGAGCCTCCTATCAGCCGCTGCACCTCCACCTTTAAAGAAAAAGCGTATATAGTTGTCGTTTATGTTATTGCCGGCAAAGGCTTCGACCGTCGATAAATGATAGCCGAGCCGCAGGAGAAAGTTCATATAATTCTCAGAGATGAAGGAGAAGCTCTTTTCCCCAGTCCGCTGCAGTTCCTCCTCGGGGATACTGGCCGTGTGGGCGAGCATCCCGAGGAAGCCCCCCGCATCAACAGGCTTGGCCTGGGGCCAGTTAGAAGCAACGAGACCGCGGAAGAAGGCTCTGAGAGGCTCCGAGGTGAGATGTTCGGGATTGAGTACCTTCGGGGCACCCATCATTATTCCTCCTCCAAGGTCAATGAGATACGATACAAGCGGAATCCCGGCAATAAGCTTTCTCGTCTCGCCGATATCGTCAGAAGGGGTAGAGGTTATCTTGAACATCTCGTGCATCGCCATTTCATGGCAGAAGCGGGTTATGTCGTGAAAAGTCCGGCATGATTCAGGCCTGAAATTATCGCCCTCGGGATCGATCAGGTTGAGCGGAACTATCCACTTTAGTACCTTCTGGAGAGTCTTGAAGATGAGGGTGTCTTTAAAGGGGTCTTCCCTTTTACCTGCCATCTCGATGAGTTCGGCAACCCTACCATCATACACATTACAGTTGTAAGCATCAACGGTTATTTCCTGGCCCTCCGATAACTTTTCGGTCGCCGACTCGGTGTCGAGGATTGCGGGGACCTGAAACTCCCTTGTCAAGGATGCCATATGGCCAGTAGCACCCCCGAAGTCGGTAATAATCGCGCTCGTACGATTCATGACCGCAACATACTTTGGTGACGTGCGGCGAGCGACAAGGACTGCCCCTTCGGGAAAGTTTTTAAGATCCTCGTCGGTTCTTATCATATGTACTTTTCCATATCCTATCCCCTTGGAGGCGATGATTCCTTTATCAATCAGAATGGTATGACCGGATACCCGCGTAGGAATGGATCTTGGCGTCTCTTTTTCGACAATCCTCAGTGGTCTTGCTTGTAGGATATAGAAGTTGTTACTTCCATCGATGGCCCATTCAATGTCCTGTGGGCACGCATAGTGATTTTCGATATCGAGGGTGTACTTGGCAAGAATCTTTATTTCACTATCGCTGAGACTCTGTCCGCCTGAAGGCACTTCGGGCACAGGGACCTCTTGGACGGATCCGTTCGCTGAACATACACACATAGTCTTCTGGACCGGGATGTCCCTTCGGATGATCTCCAGACCGCTTCTCGACACCATATAGGTCTCCGGGGTCATCGACCCATCGACAACGCATTTGCCCAGACCCCGAACAGAGCTGACCATAAGGTCGGTGCTTTTTGAATTATTAGGGTCTCTAGAATAGATTACGCCTGCCGCCCTTGCATTGATCATTTTCAGGACACCTACAGACATAACCATATCAAAGTCATTGAGTCCCTTGGTTTTAAAATAAAAAATTGCTCTGGGCGTGAAGAGGCTTGCAAGGACCTCCTTGTATTTCTGCAGTATTTGCTCCGCATGTACATTCAAATAGGTGGCGTATTGGCCCGCAAAACTGAATTCGCTATCCTCTTGGAGTGCGCTGCTCCGCACGGAGAACATGGCCGGATGGCCGGAAGCCGTTATGCCTCGAGTTACGGATTCTATTTCTCTTTCGATGGCCTCCTTGATATCAATAGGAATTTCCGCCGAGGCGATCATCTTCTGTATGCCGGCAGTAACATTATTGAGCTCATCGAGGTCTTCAAGCGAAAGACTGGACAACTGCTGGCTGAACTTGCCGATGAAGTCATTATGCTCCATAAATTTCTTGAACGCATAAGTGCTTATGGCAAACCCCTGCGGGGTGGGTAAGTGAATGACGTTTCGCACCTCGCCAAGATTGGCGTTTTTGCCACCCAACCGGTCGGTCATATCACCAGAGATCAGATCGAAGGGAATGGTATAATTGCACACAGGAATCTCATTTTTTCTAATAAGTATGTCCTCGATTTGAGATTCAATACCAATGAACCGCTCAGAGAGTAGTTTGTATCTGTCCCCCGAAATCTTATTAAGCAGCTCAATAATCTCCCGCAGGCAGCTGGCAATCATACCTGCATTATTTTCAATATACCGACGGTCAAAGAGAAAATCACCCGACCGTTTCTCCTCCATATCGGCCATCAATTCAAGGACTTCATTATTCTTGGCAAGGAGCCGGTGGAAGGAGGAATATTTGGTCTTAAAGGCCTCGCTAAGGGTTGTGTCGCGAAGGTCAGCATCATTTTTCTTTTTAAATTTATTTGAGAAAAGCATCCGTTTATTATACCATGAAGATATTGATTGACGAAGCCAATATTATTGCTGATAATAGGGGACACCGGGCACATGAATTTTACATGGTGGAGGCGCATGAATGACAGGAGAGAAACAAGTAAAAGAGTTGATGGTCAACATTTTCGATTATCCCCATGTTCCATACTGGTTTTCAATCGGACAGGCTATCCAGCTGGTGAAAATGTCTTTTGCTGGCCATGGCGATCGACCGGACCCTGTAGCGATACTTGTTTTTGACGAGAAGTATAACCTTGTGGGCACCTTGGGTAGACTTGATCTGTTGAGGGGGCTGGGTCCTGAATTTTGGAGATTAACTCCGGAGGCATTGGATCAGCAGACGAATGAATCCGACGATAGTCTCCCCGGTGATTTCATTTCTGAAGCGAAGCAAAAGGTAGAAAGGCCTGTGAGCGAGGTCATGGTGCCGGTCAGATATTTTGTGGAGCCCGACGATCTTTTGACACGGGCTGCCTTCCTGATGGTCCGCCACGATCTTCTTTTATTGCCCGTACTGGAAGGGAAAAAGAAATTTGTCGGTATTATGAGGATGGCCGATGTGTTCGACAATCTGTCCGGAGTGGCTGACTGAATAATACTCGCCGACACGTGTTTATACCGAGTGGTGAAATATAAAACATGATGCAGCTGTTTCAGCAGCCCATCCAGCAATGGGGACACATTTTTGATAGGCTGCTGCATTTGCATGGCAGTGTAAGAGTGTTATAGTAATCGTACAAGATCAACCTTCCCGACGTGACTATATTGCTTGGTAGCCGGCACAATTCTCGGACCCGAAGTAACAGGATTAATGTGTATTCCCGCAGACGCTGCACTGAACCAAATTGTACTCATCTTAGGCACCTGCTTCAGCCTCTTTGACGGTTGTGCTTCAGTCAAGGTAAAGATTCTAAAGAAAATCTGGAACACACTTACGGCCCTTTCCACCTTGGGGGATTCGCATGCCCGATATGGAAGCCTTCACCAGGTGACATTGGGAAATAGGCTGATCCTGCGGGCTGTGCGTTTCACCAAAGCGCCCCTCAAAGAGCGTTGACGAGGACGGGGAATGTACCGTATTCTAGTCAGCGATTAATCATTCCTCCCTTCCATTGTGGTCGGCCATAGGCTATTTTTTGGGTATTTTCGGGAATGTATTTTTTGACAATGTATTTTTTGGCTGGAGTTTCCTGAGTTTTTCGGTCAGAAATAAGCTAACCTATTGAAGTAGCAAGGTATCTGATGATAAACATCTGGCGGGGACTGTTTTTGAGGGAGATTCCTGAGTTTCGAATGCTCTATTATAGTGAAAGCCTTATCTGTGGCTAAGATGGAGGTGCCATGAGCGAGAACTCTAAGACAGTAGCCAATCTAAAGGGACAACTCTCGAAATTCTCAGGAATCATCTCAAAGAACTGCAAGAAGCCAAAGCAGAAACTCATCAAGGAAATGCTATATGGGATCCAGGCAGCTAAAGACGTAAAGCTAAGCAACATTGCTCGAACACTGAAAGAGGAGCAGGCATTGATAAAAACCGAAGACCGCCTGTCTCGCAACCTTGACGATGAAGATTTTACCACTGCAATTAATGAAGAGATCTGTCGGCTTGGAGCATCAAAGGTTAGTGACGATATGGTTATTGCGATCGATCCCGGCGACATACGGAAGAAATATGCCAAGAAGATGGAACTGCTAAGCAAGATATACGATGGCAGTGAACATGAAATAGGTGACGGCTATCATCTGTGCAAAATAGTGGCAGCGGATATGGAGACCACACGGGTAATACCTCTTTATTGCAAAGCCTATTCCTATGAGGCTGCGGACGTCAAAAGCGAGAACTCTGAGCTGTTGAAGTCTATAGAAACAGTACGCGGCCATATAGGAGATAAGGGAATCCATGCGATAGATCGCGGTGGCGACCGAGGGGTCGTCTATAAGTACTACTTCACAAGAGATAAGCCTCAACGATTTGTAATTCGGCTGAAGGAGCGGGACTTGATGCATAGGGGAAAGCGCAAACACTGTGTTGATATGGCGATGACGATGCCGACGCCTCATGAAAGTATTCTGATAGTCTATGATGACGGCAGGGAAAAGCGGCGGGCCGTTCAGTACAATGCTGTGGCGGTTAAACTTCCAGGCTATGACCGTCCCCTCCACATGGTTGTGGTAAAAGGATTCGGGATGAAGCCAATGATGCTGTTAACAAACTGTGCGGTCAATATGCGCAAGAAGCAAAGCATCTGGAAGATTGTTGAATACTATCTGACTCGGTGGAAATGCGATGAGTCGTACCGGTACATCAAACAGTGCTATAACCTTGAGGATATACGGGTGAGAAGCTATATCAGCATACGAAATATCGTCGTACTGGTCCTTGCGGTTTCTTACTTTGCAGCGGTGTATCTTGGGCAGAACATAAAGCTGCGATTGCTGGTGGAACGAGTCTTTCTGGTGTCCAAACGATTCTTTGGAGTGCCGAGTTTTTTCAATTACGCTATAGCTGATGGAATCTACAATCTACTGTTCCCAGACAAAACGGCACTACGGGGATTATCAGCCGCCGGTAGCGATGACTTCCAACTCCTCTTCGAGTTCGGATAAAAACTCAGGAAACTCCAGATTTTTTGGGAATTGACTATTTTTACAGAAGTGATAAACTATAGTTATAAGCTATCTATTTAATGTCATGCATAGCTTATAACTATTAACACGAAAGGAGGTGACAACAGGATGAAGAAAGAGCTAAGCAAGGCAGCACTAGCGAAAGAGGCGGTCCTCTGGGACAGACTCAAGAAAACCTCTCCTGGCAAGGCATGCCGCAAGTGAAGCAGTTGAAAGAGTTAAACGCTGCCAGGTCGGCAGCCACATCATGAAAGCAGATACGCAAAATAGGGACGATGCGTATCTGCTTTACTTTTTTAACCGAATGCTTTTAATTGTATCCTTATAAGAGGATTGCTTATGTCAGTCAACGACACACACGATTTTTTTATTCAATGGCATATTACCGAGCGGTGCAATCTCCGTTGCCGCCACTGCTATCAGCAGGAAAGAAAGCCTGCCGAATTGCCGCTAGATTCTATTATGGACATTATCGAAGAAGCCTCCGGGATGATATGGGATTGGGAAGATGCCTACGGTATTAAACTGTCTATGAGCTATAACATATCTGGAGGCGAACCTTTTCTTCGTCGGGACATTTTTGAGATACTCGAAGAAATTGCGTGGAAAGGGGCCGATATATATATACTTTCCAACGGGACAGTTATAGATAAAGATTTGGCGCAAAGACTCGCCGGGATAGGGATCAAAGGAGTGCAGGTTAGTGTGGAAGGGCCTGAGGCGATACATGAAGAAATCAGGGGCGAAGGCAGCTTCTTGGCGGCCGTCGGGGGGGTGAAAAATCTCGTCGATGCCGGTGTCCCGGTTACATTGAACGCTACACTTTCGTCGTTGAACGCCGGACATTTTATGGAGATGATAGGCCTGTCCAAATCACTCGGCGTCCAGAGGCTTGGGTTTTCGAGGCTTGTCCCGTATGGGAGGGGGGAGGCGATGCTCGATAAAATGATCGAAATGGAAGCGATCAAAAACCTGTACGGGAAAATATTCGCTCTCGATGCAGCGCCTCTCAAGATCATAACCGGTGATCCTGTCGCATCTCAATTAACGTCACTTGAAAACGATGAAGACATGGGCAATGTAGCCGCAGGAGGCTGCGCAGCGGGCGTCTCTGGACTAACCATTCTGTCGGATGGGACGATTACTCCGTGCAGACGGCTTAACGTACCTATAGGCAACGTCAAAACTGATTCCTTGCGCGAAGTTTGGGCGACCTCACCTGTCTTGGAGCACTTAAGAGACAGAAACAAGTATCAAGGCAAATGCGGAGCGTGTAAAAGATGGGCTAATTGCCGCGGCTGCAGGGCAATCGCGTACGCATATTCAAAGGCAAAAGGACAAGAAAATTACCTCGCTGACGATCCGCAATGTTTCATAGAAAACTGATCTGCAGCTGTCACTACTTTCATTAACTTACCGAGCTACGAAGACGATTACTTTGCATTTTCGATGGAATATAGCTAAAAAAGAAAGAATCTCTTGAATCACACTTAAGGGAGGCTTACAAATCCGGCTCATCAAAGACCATATTCGTGTCTAAAAAAAGTAAGAAAAAGGACCAGAAAGATGTTGTTCGGTTATCGCTTGATACGGTCGGGCATATATATTAGACTTCAAACAATCGGTCTAAATAAATTTGTGCATGGGGGTGTTTTATGAAGCTTAAATTAACGTTCCTGGTAACTCTGTTAGCAGTAGCGACATGCGTCGTTATCTCGTTTGCCGCACAGAAGAATGAGGAGACGAAGACTATTGTCACTGAAGGCAGCCTGCTCTACGTCTGCAATTGCGGTGATCAATGCAAGTGCAATACTGTGTCGACAAAGCCAGGGAAATGCAGTTGCGGACAGGATCTTGTGCCGATGCATGTTCTTAAGATAGAAAAAGGAGTGGCGATACTTTGTACATGCGGGAAAGAATGTGATTGCAAAATTAACGAAGCCGATCCCACAAAATGCGGCTGCGGCAAAAATGTAAAGAGAGTGAGCCTAAAGGGATTGTATGTTTGTAACTGCGGTCCGGGATGCGATTGCAATACTATCTCGGATAGACCGGGGAAATGCAGGTGTGGCAACGAATTGGAAAAGGTGGAATAACCTACCCTGCAGAAAATATCGAATCCGTCGGATTGCAACATCAGATAACCGGGCGGGAGTCAACTGAAACAGAAAAAGGGCCGTCCTTCAATGGACTGGCCCTTTTTCGGCAGATATACATGGTAAAATATACCAAAACAAACCGGCGGCTGCGTCCGTGAGTGATTGCATCTCACGAAATTGCCAAATTCGCCGAACCTTCAGTCACAATCGTTGGATTGAAAATTACAGTGAACCCGCTCAAATCGCTTTCTTCTATTCGATAGCAATCCAGCCGGTGCAGCACACGACATTCGCCCTGCCCTTCCTTATCATGCAATAATCCACAAACTCCGCTCGTCGAGCCCCGCTATTGCACTGGAGGCAGCGCAGGAGGAGCCTCATAGATTGGAGGCTCAGAGCCGAGATCTGGGGGTGGAGGTGGCGGAATTCTCCGGACGCGGTGAGACTGATAAGTCGGTCCCGCTCCGGGCACCTGGTTCCCCTTGGCATACATGCATTGGATATATGCGTTATCATATCGCCGTTGCGCTTGCCAGCCGTATACTTGCCCCGCATTGGCGCCTGACGCCGTCCCAACGAGAAGTCCACTTCCAGCTCCGATGGCTGCGCCAGTCCCCATATGTCCCGACGCAGCCCCGATGGCGGCACCGAGACCAGCGCCGATGGCCGTACCAACAACTGCCCCTGTGGCGGTATTCTGGGTGACCGTCTCCTGCGGACTCTGTCCAATCTGTTGTGCCGCCCACTGCCTGCAAGTGGCGTCATCGGCCTGGAATTCCTCAAACGGTTTCCCCGGGGCTGGTAATGACATTACGCTAGGACCAGTAGGGACGGTCGCACACCCGCCCATCGTCAGCAGCACAAGTAAGACCATAAAAAATGGAAAGACACTTTCTCTGCCTTTCATCATATCCTCACCGCCTCTGATCCGGCAAATCCGGATAAGGTGCACTATTCATCTCCTGATCAGGTGGAGCTGAAGAAGGTACAACCTTCAGCCAACCGCTAGGGCATTTTTTCACGTATGGATAGTAGCCTTGGGGTTTCGTGCAGAAATACCAGTAACTCTGCTCCTCTCGTCGTGGTGTTGCCTCCTCATATGCCGGCTGCTGCTGGTAGACAGCGGCAGGAGCATCATAGTAAGGATAATA
This sequence comes from uncultured Nitrospiraceae bacterium, assembly GCA_963727805.1. Taxonomy (GTDB): domain Bacteria; phylum Nitrospirota; class Thermodesulfovibrionia; order Thermodesulfovibrionales; family Dissulfurispiraceae; genus Fen-1308. The sequence goes on along the minus strand of CAVSHF010000005.1, from coordinate 606,517 downwards.
AGGATAGTAGGGATAATAGGGATAATAGGGATAACCCCATCCATAACCCCACCACGGACCCCATCCAAGACCCCATCCAAGACCCCATCCATGACCTCCGCCATGACCCCATCCATGACCTCCCCCATGACCCCATCCATGACCTCCCCCGCCATGACCGTCTGCTGCGATGGCATTTCCAGGTAGCATGCTTACTGAAAACAGCACCAAGACAATAAGGACAAAAACAGACAAGCTTTTCTTCATTTCCAACCTCCTTTGCGTGGAACGTTTCGTTTGTATATGTACCGCCCCATCGTATTGGATCTCAACAACTTGTTATTAGAACCTATCTCAAAATTAAAATGATGTATCATAAAGGATGCGTTTGAGTGATGCACAATGGGAATTGATACGAGAGCACTTTCCTGAGGAGAACATTCCAGATGGCCGTGCTGGTCGAAAACCTGTTCCTACGCGCAAAGTTTTGGAAGCTGTTCTGTGGATATTGAATACTGGAGCGCAATGGCACATGTTGCCACAGAGCTTTCCGAATTACAAAACAGTTCATCGTCGTTTTCAGCAGTGGTGTAGAAGCGAAGTGCTTCGCAATGTCCTGACAAGCCTCGCCAATGCGCTGAGAGAGCAAGGAGAAATAGATGAACGGGAAAGCTTTATAGATGCTACCTTTGCCTCTGCCAAAGGCGGTGGTGCCGACATCGGCAAAACGAAGCGCGGCAAGGGCGTAAAGATCATGGGAATCGTTGACAGGCATGGACTTCCGCTTGCCGTTTGTACTCATGCGGCGAATCATCATGAAGTGACATTGGTTCAGCTGACATTTGATTTTTATATGATAGAAGCGAAGCCCGAGAAGCTTATTGGCGACAAGGCGTATGACAGCGACGACCTGGATGCTGATCTTGGCAAACGAGGTATTGATATGATAGCTCCTCACAAATCCAATCGTGTTAAAGACCCGACGCAGGACGGAAGAAAACTTCGTCGATATAAGAGACGCTGGATAGTTGAACGTTTCTGGGCCTGGCTTCAATGGCATCGTCCTCTCCTTGTTCGCTGGGACTACTACCCCGAGAATTTCCTCGGTCTTGTGCAGCTTGCGTCTATATGCATGCTACTCAAACGATTTTGAGATAGGTTCTAAATATATTTTATCAATGAATTTCTTTTTTGTTCAGGAACGTACCTCGCACTCATCACAACATTAACACATAAATGTGAAATTGTAGCGAAGAAATTATGAAAAATTGTGAATTAAAATTTCCTAACTCTTAGATTTATCTTAATTGTCTTAAAATTCCGCCAATCCGAGCATACCTGCTTTCGCTTTGAATTGGAGCCTATCGGGCTTTCAGTCGCAAATCTGCAAGACTTCATTTCAGCATATCCATCAATAGTTTTTGGTATCTGAGTCATGTGTCGTAGACTTGAGGGAATGATTAATATTTATACTCAAGGGATATAACCACATACCTGAAGGAATGATTTACAGCAGCATCCATTGAGAGCGGCTGTCTGGAGGGGAAAAGCCAGCCTTTAGTCTTTCCTTTGTTAAGACCATAATTATCAAGAGACCTTTTTAGAAATAAAGTGAATCCCGGTCGTCTTCTTTAAAAGCGATGCAGAGGACTTATCTACACCGAATCGGTACGCTATGTGTTTGACTCAGATACTTTGTTCGTCGATAGCCGCGGCGAGATCCGCAGGCTAACAGTGGACCGATATGAAGGCAGGTGATTTGATGATCCGGCTTCAGCACAGAGCTCAACACAAGGGAAATGCTTTACGCAACAGATATTTTTATTGTGCAATTGAAGCATCCATGCTAGACGATAGTTCTGCAGTGGAGGATGTCCTCTGATAACGAATCGGCCTCCGAGACCATGGTTTGTTTTCCGGAGGCTGATGAATCCGTTTACTACAGTAAGCATAAAAATTGCTGCTGGCGTCGGGAATGAAAAGCTTCGCTGCTTCTACGATCTTCTAAGTTTAGCCTCTGTTATCTTTTCAAGGAGCTTATTGATATCTACTGGCTTTTCCATGAAGTCCATGGCGCCTTCTTTCATGACCTCGACGGTTGCCTGAATTGAGCCCTGGCCTGTAAGGATGATAACCTGGAGCAGCGGATTCGTCTTTTTCATAGCTCTCAATACCTCAATCCCGTCCATCCCAGGCATCGAGAGGTCCAGAAGGACCGCGTCGAAATCTTTTGCTTTTGTCAGGGCGATTGCTTTTTCGCCTGTCGTGGCTACATCTATGATTAGGCCACGAGCCTGAAGACGCTGAGCCAGAATCTCGACAAACCTTTCCTCGTCATCGACCAGAAGGATGTTCGCTAGCAACTCGTTAGTCATGGTGCCTTGCAGTTTTCAAAGGAAAATTATTCTTCTTCTCTTATGATTTTTCTCGCAGTGTCGAACTCACCTTCTTCGGCAAAAGCGATTGCTGTCATCGCTCTTTCGAGCTTTTCAGCATATGCTTCCTTAATTTTCCCGATGAGTTTATCGATATCGGCGGGTTTTCTCAGGAAGTCGAATCCCCCCAGCCGTCTTGCCTCCTCCTCGTCTTTCTCAGTCCCGTGTCCGGTAAGGATTATGACCTGCATATTGGGGTACGATTTTCGAATTTCTCTGAGCACATCCATCCCGTGAAGCCCGGGCATTTTCAGGTCGAGCACCATGACATCGGGCTCCTTTGATTTAACCTGTGCGAGTGCCTGCTCTCCGTCATAGACGGTTTCTACGTTAAGTTCCCTCATTTTCAAACGTTGTGCGAGGGTATTGACAAATGCTTCCTCGTCGTCGACCAGCAGTACTTTTATGTCTTTATTTCTTTTCACCAAAACCTCCTTACCTTATACTATATATTAAGATATTTTTGGCTAAATGTTAAACTTTATTTCCATTCAACCATGAACAGTCCGTCGGTTTCATTTCAAATAGAGTGAATGCCGGGGGCTCTATACAATACTGTTCTGGTTCAATGACCTCCTGTTTTCAATACTCCGGATGCCGCAAGTGAAAGCACCAGAAGTTCTAGAATGGCGATAATACCGTAGATCGTATCCTTTTTCCTGAACAGTATTGGGATAATCCTGACAAAGCAGATAAGGGTCACAGCAGCAAGGAAGGCAATCCCGGTAAAGTTAAGAAAATCCCCTTTATCAAGCAGGTAGAGCCATGCCCAGCCGGGATGTATCCCTGTCTGTTCAAGATAGGAATGCACCGGCATGATCCAGTATTTGGGAAGGTCGTTGACCGGCACATACGGCGACAGGATGCCGGTCAAGTAGATAATAAAGGTGATTATCAGCATGAGAAGCCCGATTTTCATCCCCTTATCGAGGAGTGCTGCGTAAGCGAGTTGTTCTTCGGTAGCTTTCAATTTGTTTGACATTTAATCCTCCTTATCTAAGTCCATATGCCAAGACCTTTAAGCAACGCCCTAAGGCCTGCGAAAAGCAGCATGGTAATAACGATATACCTGATGGCGGCTGGCTTTGTTCTTGAGAGAATCCTCACGCCCACAAGCGAGCCGAGCATTATCCCGATTATAGACGGGACGACGATCATCGGAAGCACGGCCCCGTTGTTCACATAAATCCATGCTGCTGAGGTGTCGGTGATGGAGAGCAGAAACTTGCTCGTCGCAACGGAGACCTTCAGAGGCGCGCCCATCATCATATTGAGTACCGGCACATTCGCCCATCCTGCGCCCATTCCGAACATGCCTGCCATTATGCCGATCAGGATAAATGTTGCAAGCGCCTGAGGGGTCCGGTGGACCTTCCAGTTGACATCGTGCCCGCTTGACGGTTCATGATATATGCCGTTAATCCTGAGTGCCGTGGAGAGTGCGTCAGCCTGCTTTACCTCGGGATATTCCGATTTCTTGGCTAGGAGCATTATAAAAACTATGCCAAGTATTGTCGCTCCTAAAGCAGTCTGGACGACATTCGTCGGAAGCGCAAGTCCGATCATCGCGCCGACGATGGCGCAGGCCGAAGCGATGATGCCGATAGGAAGGGAAAGCCTCAGGTCTGCCATGCCCTTCTTCAGAAGACCGGGACCTGCAGCGAGTGCACCGGCGAGTGCCACAAGGAGTCCCGCGCCCCTTACAAAATCAAGATGGAACGGGAAGAAACCACCGATGATCGGCACGTAAAGAACCCCGCCTCCTACTCCTCCGAGTACGGCCACTATGCCGAGAAAAAAGGTAACTACAAAAAGTATCAGAGGCCATGCCCACCAGGGCATGGATGACTTAACGCCCTCCTGAACTGCCTGCGTTGCTTCAGGTGAGGCTAGTGCAATAGACAGGCATAGCAGCACTGTTAATGCCAGCGCGATCAAACAAACTATGACGGTACGAGAGACTCGAAGCTTTCGGACACGGTTGAATATGTCCGGAATCCGTTGTTTGGGCAGAGATGGGAAAGTATTTTTTGCCATAACTACAATAAGACCTCCTTTAGTATTTAAAACACTATAATTGTGTTAAACAGGAACATACAAAATAGGTACATGTACCCACTTGATTTTATCAAGGATGATGCTCGCTGTTTTATTCAGTTTTGAAGGTTCTATCTCTTTGGTGGAAACATCTGACAACAAAAGTTTTATGGCAATCCCTCCTTAACGGAAAAGTTAAGGTATATCATAGCCCATTACCCCCTGACGATTCAATAATATCACATCAATCATCTTGATGACGCGATAGCACCTCTTGGAGAGCGATTCGTTGTGCGTTAAGATGACAAATGTAACACCTTGCTTTTAGTTGATGTCGATGAGTTCTCTGAAAAGGGGTTCACCCGTTGCTGTATCGACATTGCACGTCGGTTAGTTGGCAAGAACAACGTGGAGTTACAACAGCAACTTCCTCGCTACAGTTACGCGCTGCTGCTCTCCACACGAAAGTTCGACGGTTTTCTGGTCGCATCCGTATAATAATCCTACTGTCTAGTGTATGATAGCCTAACCCAGCATTTTAATAAAATATTCCAACAACGATAATGGCACTAAGAAGAAATTAACATCGTTATTATTTGTGTATTACTGTTGTGCGATTGATTAACTTTAAAGTATTATAATGCGACAAGGTGATTTTAATTGAGGCGCATGCAAAGGGATTTGTGTAAGTTGAGGGTAATCTTACTACGATGACAGATGAACGACCTAATGGGCTGGTTCAGAAGATGATAACCCGCTACAGGAAGCTGCTGCATACAGATCCGTCGTCTACGTCTGTTCCCTCTCTTTCGAAAGACCGCTATACAACTCTTAAAATTAGGATTTTTCTCCTTATAGGTACTTTGGCTGGCGTCCCTCTCATAATGATAACGATCCTTAGTTATCTCTCGCTTCAAGGGGCTTTTAAAGAGGACTTCAACAACCAGATGAGAGGGAATATAGAAAGCACCCGGCAGTCTGTTGAGTTTTTTATAGACGAGCGCATATCGGCCCTGAGGTTTCTTGCTGCTGCTAATTCTTTTGTGCAATTGTCCGATGAAAAATATCTTAATGATATTTTCATAAAATTCAAGAGAGAGTTTGGGGAACTAGTCGATCTCGGCTTGATCGATTCCAAAGGCATGCAGCTAAGCTACTCAGGTCCATATTCCCTGCAAGGCAAAAATTACTCTAATCAGGACTGGTTCAACGAGGTGGCTGTAAGAGGTGTCTACGTGAGTGATGTTTTTATGGGCTACAGGAAAATACCCCATTTTGCAATTGCGGTGAAGAAGGAGTTGCCGGAAAAGGGTACATTCTGTATACTCAGGGCGACTATTGATATGGTGACCCTCAATCGTTACGTATCGATAGTAAACCTAAAGAGTAGGGACGACGCCTTTATCATAAACTATCAGGGCATTTTGCAGACCCGGTCGAGATATCACGGCAATGTGCTTGAAAAAATTGCCATCGAGGTCCCTCGTCCAACGGAAGATGTGATACTATCTGACGTCCGGCAGAACGGTGGCACGCCGCTGATCTTTGGCTACACGTCTATCAAAAAATCTCCATGGATACTGGGCATGACTGTTGCTTCTACAGCACAATCAAAACTTCTTGATTTGTTGACAAGAGACATGGCTTCAGTATATCTTGCGGTTTTTCTCATCTTTTTGGGTATCATTGCGAATATCAAGATTTCAATTGCGTTAGTGAATTGGATTAGAGAGGCGGAGTTGGAACGGGAGGAGGCCATAGCCCAGACCCAGCATTCGGGGAGGCTTGCCTCCATCGGCCGTTTAGGTGCAGGTGTCGCCCATGAGATTAATAATCCACTTGCAATAATCAACGAGAAGGCTGGCTTGATGAAGGATCTCCTTCTCATGTCCAAAGGTTCTCATATCGACAAGGAGAAATTTATTGGTCTCATTCAGGCCATATCAGACAGTGTAACCCGGTGCAAAGCTATTACACAGCGACTTTTGGGGTTTGCGCGTCGGATGGACGTAAGGCATGAGGAGATCGATCTGAACGATACGATAAGAGAAGTCATTGAATTTCTGGACAAGGAGATTCTTTACAGGAACATTCGCCTCGAAACACGCTTAAAGGAAGACTTGCCCAGGATCATATCTGACAAGGGACAGCTCCAGCAGGTTTTTCTTAATATCATCAACAACGCCATCGATGCCGTAGAGGATGGGGGCTTGATAATCATTTCTACGGAATTGCACAATCCTGAAAGGATAAGGGTCTCAATCAAGGACAATGGCCAAGGTATCGCTAAAGAAAAGATCAAGCATATATTCGAGCCTTTCTATACGACTAAGGAAAAGGGTAAGGGAACCGGACTTGGCCTCTCGATCACGTATGGAATAGTTGACAGGCTGGGAGGCTCTATACGTGTCGAGAGTGAAGTAAGTGTGGGTACGACGTTCCATGTAGAATTACCGGTACGCGCAGAGGCGCAGTGAGAGGAAACGATGTCAAAAGTAAAAGTGCTCCTTGTAGACGATGAGGTCGAATTTGCATCGACTCTCGCAGAACGGCTTCAGATAAGAGGCTATGAAGCGAATGCGGTGTTTTGCGCCGAGGACGCTCTTGACAAGGTGAGGAATGAACCGCCCGACGTTGTCCTTCTCGACCTCAAGATGCCCGGCATGAATGGTGTCGAGGTGCTCAAAAAGATCAAAAAGATCAGCCCCTCCTCTGAGGTGATCCTGCTGACGGGGCACGGCTCAGAGCAGTGCGCTGCTGAATGGGCGGCGGATGGTGCAGCGGATTACGCCATTAAACCTTCGGAAATAGAAACGCTTGTAGCCAAAATCGACAGCGCGTATGAGAAAAGGCTGAAATGAAAGACCTTCGGATGTCCTTTGTCGGCAGGATCATATCCTGCTATACTCATGAGGTAAAGAATTACCTCGCCATCATCAAGGAAACCAATGGGTTGATGAAAGATGTCATAGAAATAAAGAAGTCCAAAGCACTGGACGAAAAGCATTTTTTGGGCTTTATAGGATGCGTTGACGAACAAGTAGGGCGGGCTACGGCGATCACCGATTACCTCACTCGGTTTGCCCACCGCATGGAAGCTGACCATGTGGCTGTGCATATTAATGATCTTATTGACGAACTGGTTGCACTGATGACCCGACTGGCTTACCGAAACCGTATCTCCTTTAATAAACAATTAAGGGGCGGACTGCCCTCGACTATGCTCAATCCGATACATTTCCATTATCTTTTGTTCTGCCTGATTGAAGCAAAGATGTTATCCCTTAACAGCAACGGTGTTATATCTATCGGTACGCACTTTTCGGATGGATGCTTTTGCATAACACTGGCTTCCGAGGGAGGGACTGTGCCGTCGTCCGATATTGCAGAAACAAGCAATGCTGGGGAGATAGAGGGTATAGCCATGGAACTCGGCGCAGTTATCTTAAATAATGGCTGTGAAACGGTAATTAAGATGCCGGCCGTAACAAAAGTCAAATGACGTTCGCAAGTGCTCAAAGCAAGCAAGTTGTTGCGGCCGTGAATTTTAGAGACTCAGCACCGAGTAGATGATGTCCTTAACAACCCCTCCGGTTTCGAGGCGTTCCAGCACAGGGTCAAGGTCACTGGGTGAGCCCGCCAGCAGATAAGTCCAGCCGTTAGCATCGGCTTTCACTAGCTCGCTTGTCAGAAAGGCTATTTCTCCCACCACGTCAATCGGCTTTAGCTCTCGGTTTGCCAGAATGATAGCCGACTTTCGCAGGCTCTGCGACTCATAAGGATGCTCCTGCAGACGAGTCACCTTGCTGAGACGTCTTACCTTGCGGACCATCCTGTCTTTTTCCTCTTCGCTACAACAGAAGGTCAGCACAACGCTGCCATCTGTACCCGCTAAGACCTCGGAGCCGTGCCCCACGACAGTGTCGATGCTTACGCCCTCATTGCTGAAAGCGGAGGCGATGCTGGTCAGCGCACCGGAACGATCAAGTACGTGGGCTCTGAAGACCCAATGGTTTTTTTCTGTCTGATTCATTTTTAAGTCCCTCCGATATTTCGGGATATGTCAATGGTTACGGAAGCCTTGTAGCGAGTTGGAGTGCGACGGCCTGATAGCATGTCCATCGCACCAGCGGCAAGTGCTGCCATCTCTAGTGAACCCGCGTAAACGATGACCGGCGCCAACCGGATTACCCGTCGACGAAGGTTGTCGCGCACCAACTTACTGTGAGTCAGCCCGCCGGTCAGTACGATCGCCTCCACGTCGCATCCTACTGCAACGAATGCTTTGCCGATCTCTTTGGCTATCTGGTAGCACATCGCATCGACAGCGAGACTCGCACGCTTGTCGCCGGTAGCGATCTGCTGCTCGATCTCTTCCATTCGGTGGGTACCAAGATAAGACTGGAGCCCCCCTTTTTTGGTGAGTTCCGCGATCAGTTCATCCCGTGTGAACCGCCCCGAATAGCATAAATCGATTAGTTCTCCGGTGGGTAATTCCCCGGCCCTTTGAGGCGTGAATGGCCCGCCGCCAAGCAGGGCTATGTTGTTATCGACGATCTTGCCTCCGCGAACAGCCGCTACTGTAATTCCGCCGCCCAAGTGCGCGACTACAAGATTGATATCCTCAATTGAACGGCCGATATCCTGAGCCGTCCTTCGAGCTGCTGCGCGAATACTTAGGGCATGCGAGGTGCTGCGGCGAACTATCGGTTCGTATCCCGACAGTTCAGCTTCCAGGCTGAATTCATCTACCACCACCGGGTCTACGACTAGTGCCGGAACGCCTAGCTTCTCAGCCAGCGCGGCAGCAACAGGGGCCCCATAATTACTGGCATGTTCCCTCTCAGGGTAGTCCCGCACCGCTGAAACAATGGCGTCGTCTACGATGATTTTCCCATCGCACTTTTCCGCGACAAGATATGAGCCCCCAGCCAGTTTTTCTGCCGGACGCGACAGAAACCCTCCGCGGGCGGCGACTGCATCTATTTTTGTTTCTTTCCAGTTATCAAGCAAGTCGATTGCCTGCTGAGTCAATTGCTCTGCTTGGATATTGCGCTGGGCAGCAGTACCGCCAAGGACAATCTCACAGGCAACTTCCTCCTGCTGCAGACAACGATCGCCCTCGTAGAGCGCAACTTTCATCGACGTTGATCCTGGGTTGACCGCCAGCACACGATAGGCTTTCGAAACAGGGGTCGCTACTGTGTCAGGCTGTGAGATGATATGTTTCTGCAAGCTGCGCTGGACGTAGACTGCAGACAAGGCAACCGAAACCAGCCGTGTCTCCAGGCTGTCCGAGCGTGAAAGGATGATATACGGCATGGGGAAGCCAACTGTGATGCTGGCCAGAGAAGCCTCACCGTATTTATTCATGGCTGATATTGTCTTATACAGCGTATTTGCGGTGTCGATACCGGGGCAGACGAGAATATCGGCACGTCCAGCCACCTCAGCAGCATTGGGCACGTCCGGCAGACCCTTGATAGAGACCGATTCGGGATCGGTTGCCAGATCAAATGAGAGCGGCCCGCAGACAATGGCATCCGGCCAGGATCTTTTTGCAGTCTCTAACCCAATCCAGGTTGATGGGAGAGAGGGTATCTGTTTTTCGTTGGCAGAAAGCATTGCCACCCGTGGTCGATCGATACCCATTACTGTCCGCGCCACATCAACAGCATTGCGGACCAGGTCCTGTATTCTACCAAAGTTGCATACAGTTGTGACACCTGCGTCGGTGAGAAGGATGGGTCGACCACCAGCTATGGATGCGGCGTCAAAGACAGTAGCCAGGCTCACAGTGGAACGGATGGCCAACGGGAGCATATTGCGGTTGATAATGGGGGTAGAGATGGCCCCTTTCAGCACTATGTCGACTCCGCCGGTCTTGATGAACTCGACAGTCGCTCTGGCGATCTGCTCGTCATTGTCAGCCGGTACGATATCTTTTTGATCAATTTCAATCCCAACTTCGTCTATGGATTTTGTGATTCGATTTTTCACGCCCACGAGGATTATTCTGTCGACTATCCCGTGGTCCCTCGCAGACTCGACAAGTCGAAGGTCCTCGACGCGGTGCCCGCCGACTACCAAAACTGTAGAAGCCGGCAACCCTCCAGCGATTTCGATCAGATCCACTACTTTGTCAAGCCGTTTAACGGTATCCAACTCTTCATCGATGCGCGGACGCATAAATAGACCCCTTTCCTCAGTCATGATGAAGCGACAGGACTGCCCATGATACAACTTGTGAGAATACGACATTAGATGGTGCAGTGTCCTGATTGTTCGCTCTGTCCCTTTAAGATCAGTATCACGCCGGACTTTTTCGATGCCATGATTGACGATGGAACGCCCGAATCATTGCAATGCAATGCAATGCATTCGCTTTTCTGAGCATACCATGAGATGTAGGGATTTTCAAGGCGAATCTTTGTGAATTCTCAAGATAATTGCCTGTTTTACCATATGCATTGCAAAATGCAATAGAGCTATTTTAAACGCAACAGTTTATCTCCGGTTAATAGGTCTGTTGTTACTAGGCGGCGTTGGGGGCTGAAAATACTACAGTGTTCCTTCGGCGTTTCATTTTGAATCATCAGGAAAGTACTTACAATCTAGCGAGTCAGCTGTGGCCTTAGTTTTTCAATGAGATACGATCTGGCATGAGAAATGCATTAAATATAATAACGAGTACGGAATTGGGAGCTGGAGAGAACTCTCCGGCCTTACTAAGAGGAGTAAAAAGGAGGATCATTATGAAAGGGCTGACCAAAAAGATCGAGAATTTATTCGTCGCCATCACTTTTGCCGAAGCAGGTGAATTTGAGACTGCAAGAGAATATATGCGCGAGGAAGACAGGCCGCGGCAGTTTGAGCGTGTCGTTCCCTCGTTAAGGCCGAGGAAAGAACTTAAGGCCCCAGGCTTGAGGAAATAATTAAGAAATAATTAGGATGCAAGACACTGGCATGAAGACATCATTTATGTAATAATGTAATTGATGAGCTTTTTTAAGAAAGGTGACGATAAACTCCAGATAGATGCAATAGAAGACCTGAAACAGAAGATCTTCTCCGCGAGTATGCCTACCGAAGTCCTGGAGATAGCTCAGAATGAACTTCTGACTATCTCCAGGATTAGCCCCCTGATGGCGGAATATTCAATAGGCCTTACCTATATTGAATACCTTGTCAGTCTACCTTGGAACAAAAAGACCGAAGACAACCTCGACCTGCGCCGGGCGGAAATGATTCTCAGTGAAAGGCATTTCGGGCTCGGTAATGTCAAAGAACGGATTCTCGAACATCTCGCTGTAAAAACACTGCTGAAGTCCCAGGGCAAGCAGCCCAACATCCTGATTGTAGACGACGAAGAGGTCGCGGTCAAAAATCTTGAGCACATCCTGAAGCGGGAGAATTATGCCGTCGAAACCGCTGCAAGTGGCACTGAGGCCATAAGGAAAGCTGATGTGTCCAGCTTTGATATCGTTCTAACGGACCTGAGAATGGCCAAAATGGGTGGTATGGAATTGCTCGAAAAGATCAGGATCAGCTATCCGGATACGAGAGTGATTATTATAACAGCTTATGCTTCCATTGAGTCAGCCCTGGAAGCCACTAAGAAGGGTGCATTCGACTACATCACTAAACCTTTTAATCTCGACGAAGTCAGGGCTTCAGTAAAGAAGGCTGTAGCGAGCGCTTCAAAAACGTCTGTGAAAGGGTCTGTCCTGTGCTTTTCTGGCCCTCCGGGCACGGGCAAGACATCATTGGGCCACGGTATCGCCGATGCCCTTGGAAGACAGTTCTCCAGGATATCTCTTGGTGGTGTGCGCGATGAAGCGGAAATCAGGGGTCACCGCAGGACTTATGCTGGCGCCATGCCGGGAAGAATCATCGAAGAAATACGACGTGCTCAGTCTGCGAATCCTGTCCTTATGCTCGATGAGATAGACAAGATGCATAACGAGTCCAGGGTTGACACTGCTTCAGCTCTTCTGGAGGTGCTTGACCCCGAACAACACTGCGCATTTATAGATCACTACCTCGATGTCCCCTTTGATCTTTCAAGTGTGATGTTTATTGTGACGGCTAATGTAGCTGATAATATCTATGAACCCCTTCTTGACAGGCTCGAGGTCATCGAGTTCTCCGGATATACCGAGGAGGACAAGGAAATGATCGCCCAACGGTATCTCATTCCAAGACAGGTCCGCGAGCAAGGCCTGTCTCAATGCCCACCTAAATTTAATACAGAAGCAGTTGCGAAAATCATACAGGGATACACAAAGGAAGCGGGACTGAGGGGTCTTGAACGGCAGATCGCAACCGTGTGCCGCAAGATAGCCAAAGAAACAGTCCTGAAAAAGTGTCCTGCAGAAGTTCTTCGGATCACGCCGGAAGTGGTCGAATCATTCCTCGGCCCGAGAAAATATGATTTCGAGGCAGCGACTGCCAAGAACCGCATAGGAGTCACCACTGGCTTGGTTTGGACTGAAACAGGTGGTGATATTATATTTGTGGAGGCAGCGAAGATGTGGGGCAGCAAAGAGCTTATCCTCACCGGCTCTCTTGGTACAGTAATGCGCGAGTCTGCTCAAGCCGCTCTGAGTTATGTAAGAAGTAATGCGGGGACATTCAAGTTGCCTGAAGATTTCTTCGAAAATCATGATATCCATATCCATGTGCCCGCAGGAGCCATACCAAAGGATGGCCCGTCGGCCGGGGTCACGATCGCTATGGCGCTTATCTCCCTTCTTATGGGAAGGCCTGCCAGACGAGATGTAGCGGTGTCAGGCGAGCTTACGCTCAGCGGCAGAATATTGCCTGTCGGGGGCATAAGGGAAAAGATTCTTGCTGCACGGAGAGCAGGGATCAAGGAAGTAATTCTGCCTGTTAAGAATAGGGTGGATATTGACAACCTTCCTGCGAAGATAAAAAAAGACGTGAGTTTCTTTTTTGCAGAAAGCGTTCAGGAGATGGCAGACAAGGTTCTCCTCTGATAGCGCTGTTTGCTATAATGCTTCTGACTTCGCTCCCCTTTGTTTACCATCCAAGAAGTGTACGCCTCTTGTGAGAGAGTTATCCGAGATATGCCGTTGCCTGCTGATGGATTGCCGGATGTTTACTTTCGGTAAGCTTGTCGATAATTAGCTCTAGGGATCCCAGAACCCTTTCCCTGAGAGCAGACTTCAGATTGCGGGCGTGCTGGAAGGTATTGAGCAGCCGGCTTGCGGTCGTCATGTTGATTGGCGCCAACTCAATGATCGTATTAGTGAGCCATCCAATCCCTGTTTCCGTCCAGACCATCTTATTGTTCATCGCCATGGTCAGGAAGAGCGCTCTCGCCCAGGTCGGCTGGGTAATATCGAAGGTCGGCCGCCGTCTCTCAACCTCGATCATTTCAAAGACATCATTGCAAGTACCGCCTGAAACTATGCGTAGATAATTGGCATAACCGCTCAGGTGGGGGTGCCATTGTCTATAGATTTCTTCAAGGATACCGAGGCGTGATTGTTCTGAACTCCTGTTGAGAGCGGAGAGGGCAACTACTCTGTCAGTCGCCGTGGTTGCAAGCCGGTAATGCTCAAGAATGATGGAATGGCTCATAGCGCTATCATCGATCGCAATCAGGTCTAGTAGTACATTTTTGAGCATTCGCTCCTCGATACCATCGTTTGGCGATCGCCTTTTTGCTTTTGAATGGGTATCGATCGCGTGAAACTGAGCGACGAGCGTGTCTTGGTATGTGCTATTGACTGCCGTCATTAATTTTTCTCTGGCGATCACCTGCTCCTGATACCAAGTGAGATAAGCCCTATCGAGCGGCTGCTCCTCAATTTTCAGGCTATATGCCTTAAGTGAAGGATGGATTGTCGTATCTCGCAGCATTTTGCCATAGAGTTCAAGCCAATGGGTGTCGATAGCTGCATTTGGGTCCTCGAGAAATTTGGTCCGTTCAGCATCCGTGAGTCTGCGAAAGGCATCGACTTTGTTGTAAGGATTTGAATCGAATTGCGCCTGGATCGCAAGGCTCTCTTTAGTTGAGCTCTTATCAACGAAGGTTCCATAAAAGGAATAGTCACGATTTAGCGAGGCAAATGCCGGTGGCTCTTCAATGCCTTCGAAGGTCAATTCTGCCGAAACATCTTTTAACTGATACGTTGTTGCGGTCCCCGGTATGTCTTTCCCCATTGTGTCTACGAGTGCGAGTTCTATCGGCATGTGAAACGGTATGTGGTCCGTCGCAAGTTCCTGCGCTAAGCGAATTGTATAATGCTTTGAAGAGGCTTCATACCAGGTCTCCGCAGTAACCTTTGGATACCCTGCTTGATATAGCCATCCCTGACTGAACTGTTTAAGGGAAATACCTGAAACCTCTTCGAAGCAGGCGAGAAACTGTTCGGTATCGGCATTGCTGTTATAATAACGGCTGAAGTAGAGCCTTTTACCTGCAAGAAACCTGTCATTGCCGAGAATCAGGCGGAGCATCCTTATAACCTCAGCGGCTTTTACATAGGTGACGCCATCGATCAGTTCCTCCGGGTCATTGAAGCCTTCGCGGACGATACGTCCGCCGTAGCCGGCATCCTCGATCGCAAGCGGGCCGAGCAGAGGATTCCTTATGCTTTCGACTTGGTTGAGCCTGATAAAAGCAGGATTGAACAGATCCGCCATAAATTGCCGTTCTACATCGACTGTATAGGCTTCATTGAGCCATACGTCAAAGGGCGTTTCCATGGTCGTCTCGCTTCCGCACTGGTTGTGCTCGAACTCGTGCACGATGACAGCATGGGCGTACAGAAGCCCTGAATCGAGCGTATGGTCAGTGATTATCGCTGCATCGGTGACTATCGTGGTGTTGCCTACATTTTCCATCCCGCCAAAGTTGGATTTGTTCATGCATATGGTCCGGTAGATCTCTCCTGTGTATTCGTATCCTTGTGTCTTTTCAATCCACAGGGCAGACTCCTTGAGGATTTCCATCGGCATGCGGACATATTCAGTCATGCCAGGCGGCACTAAATATTCCATCCGCACCGTGCGACCTGACGGATATATCACCTCATCAACGAGGGTGTCCCATGTTCCGACGCAGATGAGGAACAGATAAGGCGCCATGGGCAGCAGGTTTTCGTAAGTGATAATCTGCCGCGACGGATCTCCTGGCTTCAACAGAGACTTGCCGTTGGGATTGGTTTTGCGGCTGACATCGCCGTTGCTGATTAGGTGTGTATACCGGCTATCCGCTTCTATGGTAGTTGTCATTGTGCACTTAGCCCTGCAATCGTCAAATACTGGCATAATGCGCTGAAAACCCCACTGCTGGCACTGTGACATGTACTGTTGCGGAGCTCCGGGCGGAGTAGTGTCTTTGTAAATTCCCTCAAAAAGATGATCAGAGGGGAGGCAGGATGTTGTGGTGCGTAATATGAAGCATTCGCCGGTTTTCACGGTCTTTGGGAGTTTTACGATGAGTTGATTCTTCTCCGGGATAAAGTGGTAGGCCAGCTGCCTTGATTCCTCCTTAAGTTTATCAGGGCGCCAGCACCATTCAACCAGATGGATCTGCAGTTCACGTGCGTCAAGAGCGACTTCATCAACATCAATCCGTGCAGTTATTTCAAGGCAGTTTGTCGCCGTCACCCTATCTTCAAGAAAATTGATGTACATGGTCATATGGTCGAGCTTGATAGGAAGTTCGCCAAAGTCTTCCCTGCGGTATTTGTATGTTCTTTCAATCATGTGAGTCTCCGCTATACATAAATGATAGCATAGCATTCTTGGGTGATTTCTTTAAATCCGGACATATTTGACGATAGATTCCTGCGATCCTCGCATGCTATCCAGAGTCAGAGGTGACATCTTTAATAACCACCTGCCACAATGTCCTTTGACAACATTTGTCGTTAAGTTGACAAATACCTCATCGCTGGCTTTATTATTGAGATGAATTTAAGCAATAATAAAACGTTATATCTCTGAAACACGGGCGAACAGTTGAGAGGGAGTAGATGACTGATTACCGGCTTCCTGAATTACTTGACATGACTATCATTCAAACACTCGCCGAATCGAACTTCCGCGCTAGTGGCTTGCCGATGAGCATTATCGATGCTTTTGACACATCAATCCTTGTTTCGGCAGGATGGCAGGATATCTGCACAAAGTTTCACCGCGCAAACCCCCTTTCGCATGCACGTTGTCTTGAAAGCGACGCATATGTCAGGGATCAGCTCATTGAGGGGGAAACCTGTCAATATAAATGCAAGAATGGACTTTGGCATATCGCCATGCCTATTGTGGTAGCGGGACGGCACCTTGCAACTATGTTTCTGACGCAGTTTAATTTTGAAGGAGAAGGTCCCGATCGGGAATTTTTCATCCGACAGGCGCATGAATTCGGATATAATCTCGACAGCTATCTTGAGGCACTCGACCAGATGCCGGTCTTTAGTGAAGAAAAGGTTAACTATATCCTCGCCTATGATAGGGCACTCGTGCGTTTCATCTCCGATCTGGCGGAACGTTCTCTCAAGATAATCGAAACTCAAAAGTCCCTGAGCGAGAGCGAGGATAAATATCGTTCGGTTATTAACAATATCAATATTGGCATTTATAGGAATACTTCTGGAGAAGGACGTTTTATTCAGGCAAACCCGGCCATGGCGAAGATGTTTGGGTATGATTCGGTAGAGGAATTTATGGAAAATACAGTATCAAGCACATACCAGAATCCTGAGGACAGGATAAATTTCATTATTGAGCTAAAACAGACCGGCTTTGTAAAAGACAGGGAACTGGCTGTGCGAAAAAAAGATGGGACGCCCATCTGGTGTTCAGTTACGGCGACTGCGCAATATGACGAAAACGGCGACATCAAATGGATGGACGGGGTGATAGAGGATATTACCGAGCGAAAACAGGCGGGAGAAAAGCTTCAAAAAGCGTATGCTGAGCTCGAGATGAGGATCCGGGAACGGACCATTGATCTTGCTGAAACCAACGAGTTGCTGCTGGGCGAGATTGCGGAGCGCAAACGCGTTGAGGAAAAGCTGCGCGAGCTTTCAGAAAGAGATCCTCTGACGATGATCTATAACAGGAGAAAGCTTCTAGAACTGCTTGGGACCGAAGTCGAAAAGGCGAAAAGGTATTCACGCCCACTCTCGATCATTATGTTGGACATCGACCATTTTAAAAAAGTTAACGATAATTACGGGCATACTAGTGGAGACATCGTTCTGAAGACAATTACGAATATTGTTGGTAGTGTCATCCGACAAGTCGATATCTTTGCACGGTACGGCGGAGAAGAGTTTATAGTCCTCTCACCGGAAACAAGCATTGAAGGAGCTTTAGTGCTTGCGGAGAAGATACGCGTGGCAGTCGGGCAATACTCCTATCCTGCTGTCGGTAACGTAACGATAAGTGCCGGTGTTGCCGAATTGTTGGATAAGGACTCCGGAGCTGCCTTAATAACGAAAGCTGACGAGGCACTCTATGTCGCAAAAAAAGGAGGAAGAAACAGGGTGGAAGCTGCTGCGCCTGAGACATAGACGTAGACGTGCGATGCTTATCCCCCTATTCTTAAGACTTTCGCCCCACGAATCTTTCGTTGTTTTAATTCCATTAACGCCCTGTTCGCTTCATGAAGTTTAAACTCCTGTATCTCGGGCCTGATCGGGATCCCTGACGCGATTTGAAGAAATTCATTGACATCTCTTCTTGTAACATTCGTCACACTCTTAATCTCTTTTTCCATCCAGACGTCCCTGGAGTAGTCAAGCTTAAGGAGATAATCTTTGTCGTCTTCTTCTTTTCTTATCGCGTTGACAACAAGCCTGCCGCCACGCTCAAGGTTTTTTAATGTATCGACTACGGGCTTCCATACGGGTGTAGTATCGATCGCGCAATGGAGTTTATGGGGTAGCGGATCGTCGAGACCTCCGGACCAGAAAGCGCCGAGTTCTCTGGCAAACGCTCTTTCGCCCATTGTCCTGGAAAAGACGAAGACCTTCGAGTCCGGATACCTATGTCTAACCATTTGCAAAACGATATGCGCCGATGCACCGAATCCGATAAGTCCAAGGTTCTGCCCATTTATCAAGCCCGTCAGTCTGAGCGAGCGGAAGCCCACTGCCCCGGCGCATAAAAGAGGGGCCGCCTCTGTATCCGTAAAAATATCAGGGATATTGTACGCGAAATCTTCAGAAACAGTCGTATATTCAGCGTAGCCGCCATTTGCATCCCTGCCTGTCGCGGCAAAATCCGCACAGAGGTTTTCCCTGCCATCAAGACAGAAGCTGCATGTCCCGCAAGCGGAATGTATCCAGGCTATACCGACCCGATCGCCGACGCCGAATTTGCAAGCACTCTTGCCCAATGCTTCGATCTTTCCCACGATCTGATGTCCAATGATAACCGGCAACAGTGGCGGCGGGGTCCTCCCCTCTATCTCATCAAGTTCGGTATGGCAGACTCCGCAGGAAGATACTTTTACCAGGATACCGTTTTCAGCGGGCACCGGCACCGGCACCTCTGTCAGCTTGAGCGGCTCCCTTTCTTCAGTAAGGTTGCAGATCCTGTTTAACACCATTGCTTTCATTACAGTCGCACCTACTTTTATTCCCAATCCAGCAATCTTTTTTGGCCATCTAATTTCTTTATGTCGGTGACATCCCGGGATACTTCAAGCGTTCCCCTAACTACCAGAATTGTCTCGCAGAGCGAAGGGCCTGATGCGGAAAAACTGTCCTCACATCTGAACCCAGAAATCAGCACCTTCCTTTTTACCCGCCGGAAATTCATCGAGGATTTTCTGGACCGTATCCACACTTTTCTGGGGATGACAATTCTGGACTTTTCTGCCGATAACACCGGGACTTCTCGGGAATATCCTTTCTTTAGTTTGAGAGTAGTATACAACCTCATAGCTCTCATTAACAAAAGTGACATCGACCGGTAAATGTGTAAGTATCAGGTTGACCTGTTGGAGGGTCAGTACCCCGGTATCGAGATTCAGCCTTGCCACATCACCTTTCTCACTGTTCTCACATGATGAGCCGGCCGACCATGGAGCTTCGGAAATGGAAGCTTTTTTAACAGATCGTCTATTTTTGTTTTAGCACGCAGTTAACCGTCTCCTTATAGCGGGGACTTTAACTCCACTTGTTTTCATCTTATCGCTCGGCAATGACATCTTACTCACTTCCATGCTAAAGCAATATGTTCTATCATTAGTGTCCGGTTAAAAATGAATAAGCAGCCCATAAGCATATGATTAACAATCGCAATCTGAGCAAAAAAGGTGGTGTCGATTTGAAATTGCATCTGCATATCAGTGATGGTTTCGGAACATGTTGTTCCGGAGGCACCAATGAATACAGGCAAGACCCTTTTTGCTCAGATTATGGACGTTCTCCCGTGGAGCACTTTTCATCGTATTGTTCAGAAATACAGCGGCGACCATCGTGTGCGCTGTCTTCGTTGTGCCGAGCAATTTCGAATAATGGCTTTTGCGCAACTTACTTATCGGGAGAGTCTCCGCGATATCGAAGCCTGTTTGTCGGCTCAAGCTGCAAAACTTTATCACATGGGCCTTCGAGGACCAGTCAGTCGCTCGACCCTGGCCGATGCCAACGAATCTCGCGATTGGCGCATTTACGCAGACTTCGCTCAACGGCTGATCGGTCAAGCAAGAAAGCTCTATGCCGGAGAGAGCTTCGGTGTGGATATCTCCAATACCGCCTACGCTCTGGATTCTACGACCATAGACCTCTGCCTGTCGATGTTTCCTTGGGCTCCTTTTCGGACTGCCAAGGCTGCCGTAAAAGTTCATACGCTGATGGACCTCAGGGGTTCTATCCCAAGCTTTATTCATATCTCCGATGGCAAGCTTCACGATATCAATGTTCTGGACCTGCTTATTCCAGAAGCCGGGGCCTTCTATGTGATGGATCGAGCATATCTCGACTTCGAGCGTCTGTATGTCCTGCATCAGGCCGGCAGCTTTTTTGTTACCCGAGCCAAATCCAATCTGAATGCCAGAAGACTTTATTCCGCCTCTGCAGATCGAACTACAGGCGTGATCTGCGATCAGACCATCGCCATGAATGGTTATTACAGCAGCAGACACTTTCCGGGCCATCTGCGCCGCATCCGTTTCAAAGACGCGGAGTCCGGCAAAACATTGCTGTTTCTCACCAATCACCATACCTTGCCAGCATTGACCATATGCTCACTATACAAGAGCCGCTGGCAGATCGAACTGTTCTTCAAATGGATCAAGCAACATCTTCGCATAAAGCGTTTCTACGGCATTTCAGAAAATGCCGTCAAATCCCAAATCTGGATCGCTGTTTCCGTTTATGTTCTTATCGCTATCATCAAGAAAAGGCTCAATCTCGATGTTTCGCTCTATACGTTGTTACAGATCCTATCGGTCACCATCTTCGAGAAAATGCCCTTGCAGCAAGCGTTTCAGGAAAATGGCACAGCATTAAATGCTATGGTAAATCGTAACCAATTGAATCTATATGATTCTTAACCGGACACTAGTGATGTTCTATAACAAATAGCAGAGGGGGAAGTCTGATTAAACAGCATCGCTGAATGATGCTCAGTCTTTCTTCCGGTCTCTACATTTTACTAAATCTGTTATAATCATACGTTCGTTTAATGCAGATTAATATTTGAGAGTGATTACATTTGAGGAGTGCTGATCATGAGCGATGAAAACAAGCGAAATGAAACCGAAACCTTGGAGGAATTGATAATAAGCAGCGTCCTTGAACAAGAGGCGTTGATTAACCTGCTGTTAAAAAAAGGGATTATTACCCCCTCAGAATTGATCGAAGAAATCAAAATACTTAGTCGAGACCAGTAGAGAGGTCTTCTTCCGGGGTTTGATAATGATCAGCCGTCTGTCTTTATTGAGTCTGCGAGTCCGTCTTCTCATCCTTGTTTTTATCTCAGTAATTCCAGCATTTATGCTTGTGTTGTTCATAGCCTCCGAGCAAAAGAAGAACAGCGAAGTTGAAATAAGGGTAGACACCCTGGACACGGTTAAGATTGCCGCTAGTAATATTGAGCAGTTGGCTGAGGGATCTCGACAAGTCCTCTCGGTCATTTCGGAACTTCGTTCAGTCCGTAATCATGATTCAACTGCCTGCAATGAATACTTCTCACTATTGAAAAAACGTTTGCCGATGTATGGCAATGTCATGGCAGTAAAACCTGATGGTAAAATATTCTGTAGTCCGCTTCCTTTTGAAAAGGGAATAAATGTTGTGGATCGTCTCTGGTTTCAGCGGGTAGTTGAAACTGGAGAATATTACTTTGGAATATATCAAATAGGAAAGATTACAGGTAACCCCTTGATTAGTGCGGCCCTGCCGGTAAAGGATAGGGAAGGGCGGCTTAAAGCGGTTGTCAGTATAACCATCGACCTGCAATGGTTGAGCGAACAACTTACAAAAAAACAAGTACCTAAGGAAGCAGAGATCTTTCTGATTGATAGTGAGGGAACCATCTTGTCCCGTTATCCAGATGCGGAACAGGGGATAGGCAGAAATCTGTCAGAGTCACCTATTGTAAAAACTATCCTGGAACGAAAGGAAGGAACATTTGAAACAATCGGTTTGTCTGGAACGCAACGAATATTCTCATTTATTCCAATTAAAGGAACTGACAATGGCATGTTTATTTGTTGTGGTATTTCCCCCAAGGTAGCTTATTCCAAGGTTAATCGAATACTGCTTCAAGGCCTAATATGGCTATTGATTACAGCGATTATCTCAGGGGCAGCGGCTTGGTTTTTCGGTGATTTCCTCATAAAGCGACGAATGGAAAAACTTGTTGAAGCGACTCATGAACTCGCGAATGGGAATCTGAGTGCCAGGGTTGATATGGCTGGCGAACAGGATGAAATAGGCCTATTGGGGAAGAGTTTCGATCTGATGGCCACGGCATTGGCACAGGATATCGATGATCGCAAACAGGCGAAAGAGTCGCTGCAGAAAGCGTACGATGAGTTGGAACACCGAGTAGAGGAGCGTACTATAGAGCTATCAAAGCTTAATGATCACTTGATAACAGAAGTGAAGATCCGTAAAAGAGTGGAAGATGCACTTCAACAATCCCACGAGAAATTTGAAACAAGAGTTCGGGAACGAACTTCTGAATTGGCTAAGGTACAGAGTGAATTGATGCAGAATCAGGAGAGTTTGCGAAATCTTTATATGAATCTGCAGTACGTGAGAGAGGAAGAACGGGCAAACATCGCCCGTGAAATACATGATGAAATTGGTCAGATTATGGCAGTCATAAAGATAGACATTGCTTGGTTAAATAGCAAATATTCTGATGACGAAGTGATTCTTAAAAAGACAGCGGCGACCTTGAATCACATAGAGGCATCAATTAAATCGGTGAAGAAGATATGCACGGAACTCAGGCCTGGGATACCTGACATGCTGGGGATTAGTGCAGCAATCAAATGGCAGGCGGGAGAATTTCAGAACAGGACAGGCGTTCCATGCGAAGTTGCCGTGCAGGATGACATTAAGTTGGACCGCGACCGCACAATGGCCATTTTCAGAATTTTTCAGGAAGCACTGACAAATATACATCACCACGCCAATGCGAGTAGAGTTATGGTCAACCTGACTGAAGAAGATGGTAAGGTAATACTGGAAGTCAGCGATAACGGCAAAGGGATCGCAGAAGAAGAGATTTTAGGATCCAATTCCTTCGGACTTCTGGGGATGCGCGAGCGTGTCTATCCATGGGGAGGAAATGTCCAGGTGAGCAGCGGCCCGAATAAGGGTACTAAAATTACTGTGACCGTTCCGACAGGTGAGTCTGTGAATGCGGACTGAAGTCATTTTGAAATAACGAAGATGGCATTGAGGGCGCGGAGATTGGGCAGTAAGTGGATAAGCGTGTGCTCTCCAAGACAGTATTTGGCCAGTATCCTGACGTTCTTGTGGGCACAGTAATCCTCGAAGTCCCGGATACTCAGAAAGTGCAGGTTCGGAGTGGCGTACCATTGATTAGGCAGAGACTCAGTAACCGGTACTCTCCCTTTAAAAAAGAGATCCATGCGGGCCTTGTAATAAGCGAAGTTAGAGAACCCGACGATAACTTTTTGTCCGACACGGAGGGCTTCGCTGAGGACAAAATCGACCTTGACCACCTCCTGCATGCTCTGGTTCAGGATAATGTAATCAAAAGATTGATCAGGGTATTCGGACAGGCCCGTGTCGATGTCTCCATGGAACACACTCACTCCTCTGGCGACACATTTGTAGATTTGCGAGTCGGCGAATTCGATCCCCTGAGCGCGGGCATTTTTTTCTGTCACCAGCAGTTGAAGGAGCGAGCCATCACCGCAGCCGAGGTCAAGCACCCTTGAATCGGGTTCAACGATGTCCAGGATGACTATATGGTCAAGGCGGACGCTGTCAGATTTCATAGAGGTTTGTTTCTTCGTTTTCGCAGGTGATCCTGTTCAGAAAATGGCGTATCAGCATCGTCTCTTCTTCGATTTCCAGGAGGAATGCGTCATGACCATACGTCGATTTAATCTCCATGTACGTGGCATCGATGTGTCGCATCTTCAGCTGCCTGACTATTTCCTGTGACTGATAGGGCGGATAAAGCCAGTCTGACTGGAAGGCAATAACGAGAAAACGGACATCGATAGGCTTGCAGGTCGGGATGAGTTTCGGGCCCGGAAGGTCGAAATAATCGATGGCCTTCGTTATGTAGAGATAGGAGTTCGCGTCAAAGCGACGCACGAAGCTGTCGCCCTTGTATTTCAGATATCCCTCGACCTCGAAATCGGTTTGGAAGCGGTAACTGTAGTCCTTGTCCTTCAGCCTTCTGGAGAATTTTTCCTCCATAGATTTATCGCTCATGAATGTGATATGCCCAATCATGCGCGCAATGGCGAGGCCACGTTCAGGCCGTGACTTTCCATAATAGTTGCCGTGGTTCCAGGCGGGGTCTGCCATGACTGATTGACGCCCCACCTCGTTGAAAGCGATCTGTTGAGGTGAATGCTTCAGGGTCGTTGCAATGGGAATAGCTGAGCATATGCGATCGGGATAGGCTGCTACCCATTGCAGGACCTGCATCCCCCCCATTGATCCGCCGATCACACAGAGTAATTTCCGGATACCGAGATGGTTAATAAGGTGTGTCTGAGTATTGACCATATCGGCGATGGTGATACCGGGGAAATCGAGGGCGTAGGGTTCTCCGGTATCGGGATTGATCGACGAAGGCCCTGTGCTGCCCTTGCACCCGCCGATGACATTGGGGCAGATGATAAAAAACTTGTCGGTGTCAAGGGCTTTTCCCGGCCCGATCATATCGTCCCACCACCCCGGCTTTTCATCGCCCGTGTGATAGCCCGCGGCATGGGCGTCCCCTGAAAAGGCGTGGAGTACAAGGATGGCATTACTGTGGTTTTTGTCGAGAGTGCCATACGTTTCGTAGGCAAGCGTTATGGGACCGAGCTTCTGCCCGGATTCGAGGACGATCTCATCCGGCGGCTGCGCGAACGTGAAAGACAGCGTCTCGACAATCCCTACGCCTTTTTTCTTCAACCTAGAAACTCCTGAAAGAGCCAGGTGGAGAGATAGCGTTCCCCAGTGTCGGGGAGCAGGACCACAATAGTCTTGCCTTCAGATTCTCTGCGTTTAGCTACCTCAAGGGCCGCCCACATGGCTGCACCACTCGATATGCCGGCGAAAATTCCTTCCAGTCGAGCCAGTTTGCGCGCCACATCTCCAGCATCGTCATTAGCCACTTTTATTATTTCATCGTAAACGTTAGTGTTCAGCACCGACGGTATAAAGCCCGCGCCGATGCCCTGGATCTTATGCGGTCCAGGCTGGCCGCCCGAAAGTACGGCTGAATCGGCCGGCTCAACGGCGACGATTTTCAATGAAGGCTTTTTCCCTTTCAGGACTTCCCCGACGCCTGTGATAGTGCCTCCTGTGCCGACGCCTGCCACAAAGATATCCACCTTGCCATCCGTGGCACGCCAAATCTCCTCGGCGGTAGTCCTGCGATGGATATCAGGATTAGAGGGATTATTAAACTGTTGCGGCATGTAGCTCTTCGGATGCTCTTTCAGTATTTCTTCCGCCTTTGAGATAGCGCCGCGCATGCCTTTTGCGCCTTCGGTCAGAATGAGTTCTGCCCCAAAGATCTTAAGCAACTGCCGCCTTTCGAGGCTCATTGTCTCGGGCATTGTCAGGATGAGCCGATATCCTTTGGCCGCGCAGACGAAGGCGAGGGCAATGCCGGTGTTGCCGCTTGTCGGTTCGACGATTACCGTATCCTTGTCAATTAAGCCTTCTTTTTCGGCAGCCTCGATCATCGCAACCCCGATGCGATCTTTTACGCTCGACAGAGGGTTGAAGGACTCAAGTTTTGCGACAATGGTCCCCGGCAATCCTGTGGAGAGACGATTTATCTTCACCAACGGTGTTCCGCCCACTGTTTTCGTTATGTCCTGCAATATGTTCATAGTGCCTCCTATTATAGCAGTTTCAACGGGCGTACGATGAAGCCTTCTCTAAGGCCTGTCCGATATCGGCGATGATGTCGTCGATGTGCTCGATACCGATCGAAAGCCTTATGAAATCAGGCGTTACTCCTGTGGCGAGCTGTTCCTCCGGTGAGAGTTGCTGATGCGTTGTTGTTGCCGGATGAATCGCAAGCGTTTTCGCATCTCCGATGTTTGCGAGATGTGATACCAACTCTAGAGAGTTGATGAACTGTTTCCCTGCCGCGAGATCTCCCTTGATGCCAAATCCTATGATAGCACCCGCACCTTTTTTCAGGTATTTCTGAACACGTGCTTTCTCTGGGCTCGAATCGAGACCGGGATAGTTCACCCAGCTCACCTGCTGGTGCTTTTCGAGATAGTTCGCCACAGCGAGGGCGTTCTCGCAATGTCTGGGCATCCTCAGGTGGAGCGTTTCGAGCCCCTGAAGGAAGAGGAAGGCATTAAAGGGTGAAAGTGCCATGCCTAAATCCCTGAGAAGTGTGACCCTCGCTTTTATAATATACGCAATGTTCCCGAGTGGCTTCAGGGCCTCGACAAAATTGATCCCGTGATAACTCGCGTCGGGTTCGGCGATAAGCGGGAACCTTCCGTTTGTCCAGTTGAATTTCCCGGAGTCGACGATCACGCCTCCTATCGATGTGCCATGGCCGCCAATGAATTTCGTTGTTGAATAAACGATGATATCCGCGCCGAAATCGATAGGCCTGAGGAGATAAGGGGCGACGGTGTTGTCGACTATAAGAGGGATTCCATGCTCATGGGCTAGATCAGCGAGCGCTTCGAGGTCGGCCACATCAAGCTTGGGGTTGCCGATGGATTCGATATAGAGCGCTTTTGTCTTCGGAGTGATAGCCTTTTTGAAGGCGGCCAGGTCGTTAGATTTCACGAAATTGACGGTAATCCCTAAGCGCGGAAAGGTATAATGAAATAGATTGTAAGTGCCGCCATAAAGATTATCCGCTGAGACGATCTCATCCCCTGCCTGGGCTATATTCAGAAGAGCGAGGGTGATCGCCGACTGTCCGCTTGAAACCGCAAGCGCTCCTACCCCTCCGTCTAGCCGTGCAATCCTTTTTTCAAGAACATCAGTCGTTGGGTTCATCAGGCGTGTGTAGATATTGCCGAATTCTTTGAGGCCGAAAAGATTGGCCGCATGCTCCGTGCTCTTAAACTGATATGATGTGGTCTGATAGATGGGCACTGCCCGTGATCCTGTTGTAGGATCCGGCTCCTGTCCTCCGTGCAGGGCTAATGATTCGATCTTGAGTTTTGCGTCGACTTTGCTCATGGTGTCCTCCTGTTTAGAACTTTCATCGATTTGTCATCACTTGATAATCAATCCAGCGCAATAGGCAAACTGAAACTTTGCTTGTCGGTACTTAAAACGATGTTTGTTTCGATCTTATTTACCCCTGGGAATTCCAGAAGTGAATCGATGATAAAGTCACGATAAGAAGCTATATCGCGGGATACTACCTTCAACAAATAATCCCACGTCCCGGTAATGTTATAACACTCCAAGATTTGTGGCGTTTCCTTTACTTTTGACTGAAAGGCGGTTGAAGTACGCCTGTTGTGCGGAGATAAATTCACAAAAGTAAACGCAACTATTTCTAGGCCGACTTTTTGGTTGTCAATTATTGCAGCATATTGTTTTATTACCCCTAGTTCTTCAAGCCTCTTCGTCCGGCTGAGACATGCAGAAGGCGACAATCCTATTTTTTTTGACAATTCTATATTAGATATTGATGCATTGTTTTGAAGAATACTGATTATTTCTTTGTCAAAATTATCAAAATCAAATGACACGACAAACACCTCCTTAGCCATATTAACAGCATAAAATACAGTATTAATATAATAATACGATATAAAATATAGTAAAGTCAATATTAAATGCATAATAATGTGCTTGACGTGGTTTGGTATAGTAATCTTGCGCGGTGTGTAGAAAGCTTAATTTGTTGTGATAACAAAAAATGAAAGAGAAAAGACCAACCTATGAAGATGCTGAACGGCAAAAATCGCCGCTATCACCTTCCTGCGCATCGTACGCCAGAACTGAGCAGGTTGAAGCAGTTGGGCATAGCGGGATTTGAAGCTTATGCGCCGCTGATCAATAAGAATGTATCGTCGGAAAAAGTTTAATCGGACATTATAATAATCTCGACTCTTCTATTCTGGGCCCTTCCCTCGGGATTATCCTTGCCTTCTTTTGTCTTGTTGGGTGCGATAGGTTTCGTCTGGCCGAACCCCGTTGCCACAATCCGTGCTTCGGCAACGGCGCCTGCCTGAATGAGGTGTTGCCTCACCGCTTCCGCCCTTTTTTGAGAAAGTTCCAGATTATATTTATCCGGGCCAAGGTTGTCAGTATGTCCTTCAAGTATGATGCGGGAGCCGGGGTATTTTTTTACAAAATCTATTGCTTTCTCGAGCTCAACAATATCACTTTTTGTAAGTGTTGCTTTGTTGTAGTCGAAAAGCACTCTCAGGGTCATCTTGTCTATGACTCTTGGCGGCTGGTTGTCTGTAGCTTTCGGTGGTTCAGTTGAGCATCCCAACAGCAGCGAGACAGAAAAAATAATCGCAATCACAAATAAAACGCTTCTGAAAATCATTGCTTTCATGCTACCCCCCGAATTCTCTATTTATTCCCGGAATACTCATTTCGGACCATCTATGTATTGATATAATTGCATAGCATGGATGTTTTGTCATTAATGTTTAAAAAAGTATTTGCAACCTTAGTCAATTCATCCGTATTGTATTGTCGGGAAACTGTTATTCCTCAAGTCCGTATTTCTTCAGCTTCCGCCAGAGAGATACGCGGTCGATGCCGAGCGTCTGGGCGGCAAGAGTCCTGTTGCCCCCAAACTCGGTCAGCACCCATGTGATATAATCCCTTTCCTGATCTTCGAGTGATGGGATCTTACCTCCCTTCTTCCTGAATATCTTGATGTTAAGTTCTTTCAGGTCATCAGGGAGACCTGATATTTCTATGGTGTTACTACCGGCGAGGGCGACGCCCCGCTCTATTATATTTTCGAGCTCCCGGACATTTCCTGGAAAATCATAGTTAGAAAGGAGTTCCATTACATCCGCCGATATGTCAGAAACATCCTTTTTCATGAGAGTCGAGTATTTTGTCAGGAAGTAGTAGCAGAGCAGGGGGATATCGTCCTTGCGCTCCGACAGAGGCGGGATATGCAGCGATACGACATTCAGTCTAAAATAGAGGTCTTGTCTGAAACTGCCTGATTTGATGACGTCATGGATGTCCCTGTTTGTAGCGGCGATAAACCTGACGTCCACCTTGATAGGCTTTGTAGCGCCAACCCGAAGGACCTCTCTTTCCTGGATGACCCGAAGCAGTTTCACCTGCATAGAGGGCGTCATTTCAGTTACCTCGTCGAGGAACAGAGTACCTCCCGATGCCATCTCGATCAATCCGTTCTTCATGGCTGATGCGTTGGTGAAAGCACCCTTTTCATGGCCGAAAAGCTCGTTTGCCAGCAACTCTTCTGTAAAGGCACCGCAGTTAATGGCGAAGAAGGTCCCTTCTGAACGCTTGCTTTCTATGTGGATTAGCCGTGCGAAGAGTTCTTTGCCGGTGCCGCTTTCGCCGCTCAGTAGGACATTGCAATCGGTGGGAGCGATCTGCCTCGCAGTATCGAGAAGCCTCATCATAGCAGTATTTTGGGTTATGATTTTGACCTTCCCCTTGTAGGATTCGAGCTGCTCCCGTAACTGCCGGTTCTCATTTTTCAGATGTATTTTTTCGACGGCCTCTTTAACGACTTGGCGCACCTCATCGAGCTTGAAAGGCTTTGCGATATAATAAAAAGCCCCATGCTTCATTCCTTTTACCGCAGAATCGAGCGTTGCAAACCCGGTTATTATGATTACTTCGGAATCGGGGTATAGCTCTTTGCTCTTTTTAAGCACCTGCATTCCATCAACCTTCTCCATCTTGAGATCCGTGAGGATTACGTCAAATTGCTGCTCTTCGAGAAGCTTGAGGGCATTCTGTCCGCTCTGTGTGCTGACCACGTCGTATTCTTCTTTTTTCATGACATGTTCGAGGTTCTTGAGCGCTATTCTTTCGTCATCAACAATGAGTATTCTAATGGAGTTATTCAAAGCGGACGTCCTTTGCAGGCAGACGTAGTATGAAGGTCGTGCCTTTGCCTTCCTCGCTATGGACCCTGATGCAGCCATCGTGCTCGTCAATGATTTCATGAACAATTGAGAGGCCGAGACCCGATCCTTTCCCAACATCCTTTGTCGTAAAGAATGGGTCCATTATTCGGGGCAGGATATCGAGCGGTATACCGCTTCCCGTGTCCCTGATAGTGATGTAAACGTCGTCTCCGAAAGACTTGCATCGGCTGTTATCCAGCATCTGGATGTAGGATTCAGCATTCTCCATGCCTTCGGGAAGCTGCCTTTCTGCTCGTATGAAAACGCTCCCCTCTTCCGTTACTGCTTCAACAGCGTTTTTGAGGAGGTTCAAAAAAGCCTGCTGAATACGCTGCTTGTCAGCGAAGATAACGATGTCCTCTGGTACCTCGACCGATATAGAGACTCTGGCCGGGATCTGCCCCTTGATAAAATTAAGTGTTTCATGAATAAGCTTTCCGAGGGGGAGAATATCACGCTTAAACTCCTTTTCTCGCGAAAAATCCAGAAGTGACCGGACGATATTACGAGCTCTTTCCGTCTGGGTTTCTATCTGGTGCAGCATCTCTTTTCTGAATTCAACGTCGGACTCTTCAAGCTCTTCGATGAGGATTTGTGAAGAGGTCGATATGTTCGACAGCGGATTGTTGAGTTCATGAGCGATGCCTGCCATGAGCGTACCAAGAGAGGCGAGTTTTTCCGACTGGAGCAGATGTCGCTGCCGGAGTTCTAGTTCCCTCAGCATCTTGTTGAATGCCGCCGTGAGCGAATGGATTTCGCGGTCCTTTGAGCGTATGTCGATAGTATTCCGAGCCCCGGCGGCGATGGCTACCATGCTTTCCTCCAGTTCCTTGAGGGGTCTCACTACAATCCGGGACATGATCTGCCCCACAATGATACCGCCAAGTGAAAGCACGACGATTGCTATGGCAAGAACTATCCTCGATTGATCGAGCAGTGTACTTACCCTTTCCCGCTCGGTCTTCGAGATATCCTCCGCAAACGAAGTGATTTCTTTGCCTTTTTCCCTTAGGGACTTTTCTATTGCAACTCGCTTGGGGTCCTCGTGCTTGAGCACGGCATACTGTTCCATGAGTTCGCGGTATTCCTTCAAGACGCTTTGCAAGGCCTCCAGTCTGTCGGCTATCACAAGTGTACGGTATTCATTGATATGTTGCGCAAGGATGTCCTGAGCTTTTGTGACGTACTGCATATTTTCCTGATAATCCGAATACTTTTCATAAAGAAAGAAGTTTTTTTCGAAGCGTCTCATTTCAAGGGTCATATCGAAAAATTCATTGATGACCGCTCCGAACGTCAACTTTTTTTCAACGATAATCAGTTCTGTGAATGTAAAGACGAACAGGGCGAGAATAACCGCAACTCCGGCATAGTAACCAAAGGTTATCTTCCGCCTGATGCTCGGTTTATAGTCCATCATAGTTTCATTCTATCACCGTCTATTGCAAAAAGCAACAATGACAAACGGTCTTATCATTTGGCTCCTCCGAGGCATATAATCGCGAGCCGGTTTTAATAACTAAACCATTCGTAAAGATATGGACAGCAGGGCCTGTAGTGTCTGTTACCGTTTCACAATGGACCAATGCTCTCCCTCATGCAACATCCCCGCATGTCCCCGAGAATGCCAATTTGAACTGATAATTTTCCATGAGTTGCAAAATGCAACCATGGGGTTGTTTGAAGTATTTGAGGTCATATTATAAATGTCACTTAAATACAATAAGTTGCATGTTATTTCATGCTTGGCACGGAAATTGACCTATTGTTAGGGATGGAGGTGACGCACATGGAAAGCAAAAAGATGAAGCTTAGCAGCCTTATCAAGAGATTCGAGACTATCATGGCTGCAACGGCTTTTGCAGAGGCAGGAGAATTTGAAATGGCTCGTGAGATGGCCGGAACGAAACAGAAGGTATTGCTTGTCCTCACAGGTCGGTCATCAGACGTTAAGTGCTTTACGTATGCCCTCAATTTCTGCAAAAGGATGAAGGCCGGCCTCGAAATTCTTTGTATGGAATCAGGCAGGGCCATGGTTGAGCGCCTGGATTCCGAACTCAAGGAGGCGGGAATCGACTACCGCTTCAATGTCGTAGATGGATGTCTGAAAAAAGCGGTTGTGGACGTTACCCGTCAGAACTCAGGCTTCGATTATGTAGTAGTGAATTCATACGGAGGGCTAGATACGGGATGCGGTGATGAGGCTGAGATCCTGCCTGATGTAAGGGATGTGATCAAGTGCCCGCTGGTTGTGGTTGGCGCTTAATCAAAATAAACGACACGTGATTAATTAAACAAATAAAAGGAGGAAGGTGAGGACATGGGCATGCAGAGTAACAAAAAGAAGAAACCTTGGGCGAGCGCCGCTATTTGGGGGGGACTTTCGATAGCCATGTACGCGGCTTTATTGCTTTATCAGGAACCAGTGATTGACTATTTCGGGCGTGGGGGATTATTCGCTCTTCTGCCGATAGTGGTGGCTTTTTTATTTTCATATGTGCACGGTTCGTTTACCGGCAGTTTCTGGAGCGTAATGGGAATCGAGGCGTCTAAAAAGAAGGAGGCACGGTAATGCACGACATAGCGAATCAAGCGGCTAACTTCATCACTCTTGACTCAGTAAATATACTATATCTTTTCGTCGTGGGCTTTATCGGTGGACTCGTCAGCGGGTTCATCGGATCCGGAGGAGCATTCGTAATGACCCCCGCCCTGATGAGCCTGGGGGTGCCGGCTCTCGTTGCGGTAGCAAGCAACATGTGCCATAAGTTCCCCAAGGCCTTGGTTGGCTCGATTAAGCGTGCCCGCTATGGACAGGTCGATCTGAAACTCGGCATTGTAATGGGAATTTCAGGAGAGGCTGGTGTCCTTTACGGTGCCAGTATCCAGGAAAAAATCAAGGCAGCGTTTGGAACTGCCGGTTCGAATCTCTATGTGAGTGTTGTTTTCATAGTGATCCTTGCAGTCGTGGGTGGTTTTATCCTTAGCGACGCTATAAAAACATACAGGTCCGGAAACACCAATGCCAAAGAACTGACTTCCAAGCTGGCCCTGTGGGTACAGTCGGTCAACATTCCATACACCATGGTATATTTTAAGAGTCTAAACGCGCGTATCTCGATACTATTTACTATCCCTCTCGGATTTGCTACGGGGATGCTTGCGGCGACAATCGCTGTTGGAGGGTTTATCGGGGTGCCGTCCATGATCTATGTTATGGGAGCGCCGAGCTTGATGGCTTCGGCAACGGAGCTGGTAGTAGCTTTTGTCATGGGGGTTGGGGGCTCATTAAAATATGCCATGCATGGCCTCGTCGATATCAGACTTGCCATGATCCTCCTCGCAGGTTCGCTCTTCGGCATTCAGTTAGGCGCTATTGGAACCACCTATGTAAAACCTTTCATGATCAAGCTAGTTATGGGACTCATCATGGTCATCGTTATTTTCAGCCGCGGGTTGATGGTGCCGATTTATCTCTCGCAGTTGGGGATTATGGGATCATTGGATGAAACTCTGGTCACTGTTTTGACTCGGTCGAGCTTTGTTATCATGGCCTTCGCACTTCTGGTGGGCGCCTTTATAGTTTTGAAATCAGTGTGGCAGGGATACAGGGCGGAGCATCATCCTGCAGTGGAACAAGCCCTCGAAAGAGTATCACAGTAAGATAGTGGGCAGATATCGTAAGATCCTGGTGGCTGTCGACGGTTCAGAGCAGAGCATGCATGCTCTGCGGGAATCCCTCAAGCTTGCAGTCTTCGAGAAATGCTGGATAACTGTCGTTTCTGTTGCCCTTGATTATAACGGGGACTTATCAACTACGGCAATAGGAGATTTGCGGAGGGCATTGAATGAACCCTGTGAACTGGCACTTGCGGCAGCTACGGAAATGGCTCACAGCGAAAGGGCGCTGATAAAGACTGTCTGCGAGCAAGGCGACCCTTACGAAAGGATTGTTGATCTGTCTGAGGCCGAGAATGCCGACCTGATCGTCATGGGGCGGTCGGGGAGGGGATCGATCGAAAAAACGCTCATAGGAAGCGTTACGGCGCGGGTAATAGGATACAGTCAGAAAGATGTTCTGGTCGTTCCGTCCAATGCGGAGGTGGGATGGAAGTCCATCCTCTTCGCAACGGACGGCTCCAAATACAGCCGGGCCGCGGCAGCAAGAGCGATAGATTTCGCTCAATCGTATAACGGTACATTGACAGCGCTGTCGGTAGTTGACGTCCCCGATGAGTTTTATGCCGAAGCCACAGATGTTGCCGATGCCATGATCATGAAGGCAAAGAAATACGCAGGAGATGTGAAAAGCGAAGCGGAAGCGAAGGGCGTCAAATCAGAGGCGTTTGTCCGTGAAGGCGATAGTGCAAAAGCAATTCTGTCAGTTGCAAAAGATGTTAATGCCGATGTCATTGTCATGTCCTCCCACGGCAGAACGGGATTGCGGCGGCTCCTCATGGGCAGTGTTACCGCAAGAGTGATTGGCTTTGCATCATGTCCTGTTCTTGTCGTCAAATCGCAATAGACATATTCGCCTAGTTTCCATTACATTGATATTGGTCCCATTAATCCTTCCTTCTTATTAAGTCTTTAGCTATAATTAAAGTATTCGTGCAATCGGTTTAACCTATGACTGAAATATCCGACAAGAGAAAGTCTGAAAGAATACGCAATCGCCGTGTACACATGGCGAATGAAAGGACTTTTCTCGCATGGATACGGACAAGCATCGGAATTATGGGCTTCGGGTTTGTCGTCGAGAAATTTGCTATTTTCGTCAAGCAGTTCTCGCTCTATGTGGGAAACGTCTCTGTGGCGCCTGGCACACATGAAGTGCGCGAGGCAGCGCATGATTCTATATCGCAAATGGGCTATTCATCGATTTTCGGGATCATTCTTGTAGGTTTGGGTGCTCTGATGGGAGTGCTTTCATTCATCAGGTTCAAGAAAGTCGAGCATCAGATCGAAGAGGATACCTTTCATCCATCCAGGCTACTCGACATGCTTCTTGCGATTACCGTCATGGCAATCGGCATCTTCATGGTTATCTATCTCTATCACAGCATCTGAGATTACACGTACGGGCAAAAATTTCGCTCTTTCTCGGCCACCCAGATTTCTTAAGGCAGTTTACTTTTATTCGCGGCTTATGCTAAAAAATCGGTATGCCTTTAGTGATTGAAACTGATAAAAGAAACAGCTTCGACATCTGTTACAGCGAAATGCACATTGATAGCCTGTGATGAGGAGAGGAGTCCCCTGCATATAGAAAGAGATTAGTCTGTCAGTTACAAGGCCATTGGCTGGAAAATATCACAAAATAGGGAGGTATCAGATGGAGGTACAACCGGCGACCATAATGGTCATCCTGAGCGGTGTCCTTACAGGTCTTGTCTTCGGTTTCGTCCTGCAGCGCGGCAGATATTGAATGAACTCAGCGTTCAGAGACGTGATCTTTGTAAACGATACAACGTTATTGCGCGCATGGCTTCTCGCTCTTGTTGTGGCTATTGTTGGTTCAAATGGGCTTGAAGCACTCGGATTTCTTGGTGATGACGGGCTGACTCGTCAGACATTTGCTCCTATAGCGGCCATTGTCGGCGGCTATATTTTTGGTCTAGGTATAGTCATGGCTGGAGGATGCGGTAGCGGAGTCCTTTACAAGCAGGGTGAGGGAGCGTTCGCAGCCTTTGTAGCGATGCTCGGATTTGGCTTGTCCCTTATCGCCAGCTATCACGGGCCGCTCCAGCCGCTTATGCAGTTCCTGAAAAGCTACAAGGTGCCGATAGGGACGGGCGATGATGCGATTGCCAATCCCGCTCTGTGGGACATTTTGGGAGGTCCCGACTACAAATGGATTATTATCGCCGTTATTGTGGGCATATTGATTCCGGTCATTCTCAAAGGAAAGCCTTTCGCCAAACAGCCGAAGAAGGGCTGGTCATGGTCACTGGGCGGACTCCTTGTCGGTCTGGTCATAGTCGGCGCATGGTGGACTTCTTTTCAGTGGGGAGGTCGCGCAAGGGGTCTTTCGTTCTCAGGCCCTCTCGCTGAATCAATGATGTTCTTCCTTACCGGAGACAGTGGTGCAAAAAATGACCAACTTTTCAGCATCTTTAACTATGGTGCCATCTCATGGAGTTCTCTCTATATTTTAGGTGTTCCTTTGGGTGCTTATATTAGCGCCAAGGGGCTTTCAGAATTCAAACTGACCACCCCGAGAGACGCTGCGGAACTGGTAAGGGTCTTTTTCGGAGGAGTTATTATGGGCATAGGAGGCGCACTTGCCGGTGGTTGAACGGTGGGACATGCCCTGACAGGTGTGTCAGGACTGGCGCTGCAAAGTATCGTTGCAACTGTCTTCATAATCCTGGGGAACTGGACAATGGTCTACTTCATGTTCATCAAGCCCATGAAGGACTGATCTGGCTTAAAGTGTGGCTGATATAGTAAAATACATAAGTAAGAACTGAAGATGGTTCTAATCTTTAATCGAAAGGAGGTGCAAGAAATGAAGAAGGTACTCGTATTATTGGTGGCGATCATCTTTACTCTCGGTGTTGTCGGCCTTTGCTTCGCCGCCGATGTGAAGGGTTCGATCACCAAGATCGATGGCAGCAAGATTACGGTGAAGGCTGCTGACGGTAAGGAGACGACTGTTGAAGGAGATGCAAAGGGCTTCAAGGTCGGCGATAAGGTTATGGTGAAAGACGGCAAGATCCAGAAGAAAAAGGCTATTGAAGGCTGCTAGTTTAATAGAGCTGAATACTTGTTCATGAGAAGGGCGGGACTGCTAACAAAGTCCCGCCCTTTTTTGTGTGTAATTCGGTATGATCGCTATTTTGGGGATAAGGATTCGGCAGGTGTTATAATCTGTGTATGAAAAGCTGGAAGGATAATGTCTCTTTTATCCTCGTTGAGCCGCGCGAACCCGGGAATATGGGCGCTTCTGCGAGGGCGATCAAGAACATGGGATTCGGACGACTCTGCCTTGTCAAGCCTGTGGCAATTACTGACGAGGCGAAATGGTTTGCGCGCAATGCTCTCGATGTGCTCGAAGCCACTCCTGTTTATCAAAACCTGAAAGAGGCGATAAGTAATAAGGCGATTGTTGCAGGGACTACACGTCGAAAGGGGAAGAAGCGAGGCATTATTTATCCCGTCGCGCAAGGGGTACAGAAGCTGCGTGCCCTTGCAGCGGATAACGAGATAGCGATTCTGTTCGGACGGGAAGATCGGGGCCTCTTTAATGAAGAGATTGAAGAATGCGGCTTACTTCTCTCCATTCCGGCCAATAGCGAACATCCATCACTCAACCTTTCGCAGGCGGTCCTTATTGTGGCATATGAGCTTTCACGCGTCGATTATAGAGAGTCAGAATCCTACGGGAAAGCTTCTCTCGCGTCTGTCCGACTCGTCCGTCACGAGGAACTTTCATTATTGTATGCAAGAATCTCGGATACCCTGAAGTTGCTCGAATATATCCCGATGGGGGATCGAGACATTGAAAAAAAGATCATGACGAACCTTAAACACTTTATCGGCAGGGCAGGTATTACGGAATGGGAAGTTAACATGCTTCACGGTATATGTTCCAGAATCGAAAGCAAACTTAATGGGCGTAAATGAGATAATTGATTGCGAAAAATAAAGATGGCAACTGAAAAATAGAGTCGGTAACTGAGGAATTTGAGCACGCATATTGTAAATCTTCGGATGGAATGCAATGTAGAGACAACTTCCGATCATTACACCAAGAAGTCATCGATTTGGGCGATCATGCAGTATCGATGACTTCGACTACTAACCTTGCATCGAAAAATTTCTCAACTCTCACTGCCTTCTCACGGGAGTAAGGGCCCGATCGTACTATGCGCTCTAGGACCAGCTTTGCGCGCGGGGCATTAAACCCCGTGCTTGACTAGGGGTCTTCGCTCTTCGCTCTTCGATCGCCGACCTGGACCCCGAAGACGCAAGGTTCCGACGTGGCAAGCCTCTCGGCATACGAACAGCTTCGGTCAACAAAAAGGAGTATCCTGAATACAATTATGGGTACGTCTAAGCGTAAATATTGAGAGGCCGTCTTCATCAAAACTCCGCCTGCAAAGCCTAGCTGCACGTGCTTCGGCAAAAGTGTGATCATCTAGTCTTAAACAGCCGGAACTGCCGATGATTATTACGACGGTAGATCCGGCTATCATAAAAGAAATCAGCTCCGTTTTCTTTCCCCTTTTAGCGCTAAAGAGCTAGCCTTATCGCTAATATTCTTCAATACTTAGTGCCAGTAAGTGATTATCACAGGACGACCATCAAGCGTAATTGATTTCTGCTCACTCTTTTACTGCTTTATCTGATACATTCTTAGCGTCTATTAGTACTCGTTCTTTGTAGTTTAATGTCGGAGTTTCTTGTTGCAGACCCAATTCCGACAGCGGCCTCCTTGTAGCCGGTAAAGTTGCCTTCAATGAAAAACTCAGCATTATTGTTAGTAAACAACTCAATTTCAAAATTGGAGTTTTTAGAAGACATGAATATTTTGCTTCCCTCGATCTTATCGATCGTAGCAAACCCCTGACTAAGAGGATCGGTGCAGTTATAACCCCGCGTAATTTTTGCTTTGTTACCTTTAAATTTCATCTCAAACGGACCTTCCGTCCTATTTCCCGATGTTCTTTCATATTTTCCCTCCCATTTGCCTTGGAGCATTTCAATCGTCGGATTGTCAACCTTTTTGAGATCAGACGCGAAGCATAACGAAACGATAGCAAAGATGCAGCAGATAGCAAGAATAAGCATTTTTTTCATTTCTTGTAACCTCCCTTATATTTTCTATAACAGGCATTCAGAGCTGTTGCCCTTCTCCGTAATCATACGAATAACTCATTGGCTACATGCTATCACACCTAAACCTACTCTTCAACAAAAATATTTGTGCCTGTCAAGGCAAAATAGCAATGTCCCGACATCTAATGCAGCCGTCACATTGTCATCATTCTCTACCGACCTGCGATAGTATCTATTTCCGGGAGAAAGCTCGTATCACGAGCCGATATCGCCGACTATTGGTTTTAAGTAGTTATAAGTGGTCCGTTCTCGTTGCACCACGTAATCGTCACAAGCTCAATAATCAGAATGCAATATTTCCCAAGAAACAAGAAATATTCCATCGTCATCAACTTTTAGAAATATACACTGCGCAATCTGATATAATTGCGTTGACTACAAATAATCAAGAGCATGACACCGAGCGCCGTATGTCAAATGGAAATATTTATGTTTAATAAAATTGGTTTTACAATATTGGGTCTTATCTTGATATTTCTTGGCATAGGAATAATAAACGACCCTGTAATTTGCAACGACATATATAGGGTGACCCTTAATGCAACTGGTTATAACGTTTTTCTTGGGATTTTCATGATTATTGTAGGTATCGCTTTTATTTGGACATCGTTCAGTAGCAAGAATAGAAAAGCAAAGTAATCAAGGCAGACCCGGTAACCTCTGGCGAGCAGCGTTGATATCGATTATGGGAAGAAACCTTGAATAATGAACCGTGTCCCTGCTGTGTTGATAATAAGTAGAAGTTTCTAGGTTAAAATAAAGCTTTGCGGCTATTATTAGCCTGCTGATATTTGCAGGCGTTGTAGATAGCTACTACCTTAACAGCACCACTACCAGCGCCGCCAGCACTAGAACTATTGCCACCACTACTACCACAGCCAAAACTACCAGGAGCAATATTACGACAATCATAAAGACCCCCACCCAGACCGAGCCATCACTTCCCACTCCACCATGGCCGCTATTAAATATAAGACTAAAAAGATAATACTTTCAATCTTGGCATCCGAGATGGAGATTTTAAGTAGGAACAAATATGAGCTATAGTTGCTGAAAGATGAACGTTAATGACATTGTTAAGGCGAACTATGAAAAGAACTTTGATTCTCATTGCCGTGATCATCACAGCAGCGGTTGGAATTTCTACAGCGGGCGGGTTACCCTGCTGGTATTCAGATTCGAATGGTTTCTCAGAGCATAAGAATTGCCTTGAACAACGTGGGAAAGAGTGGCTTCAGGTTAAGCGATTTCATCTGGCTAGTCTTAAATTCAATGGCAACTTGGCGATCGTTTATGGGAAAGTGCAAGGCTGGATGTATGTGAACAGGCAGGGCAAGGTGGTGGTGGCGGGCGTTTATCCCGTCGACAATGGCCCAGATAATTTCCATAATGGCTTTGTTCGCTTTGAGCGCGGAGGAAAATGCGGTTATGCAACGGCGGATGGTAGAGGCACTATCATTCCGCATTTTGACGGATGCGAAGCATTTGAGGAGGGAAAGGCTCTTGTATGCAACGGATGCAGAACGGTACCAGTAGATTCCACCGGGGAGTATCATGAACTGAAGGGTGGCGATTGGTTCTGCATCGATACTAAAGGTAAGCGGATAGTTTGTGCGCCATAACTAATTATTGCCGCGGATGTAGCGCCGCCGCATCGCAGAATTCCATTATTCGAGGCTGTAGAAAAAGTCTAGGATTTCTCACCTTCAAGCGGGGCTCTCCGGAAGCACCATTGATTGCACGTTGAAACATAGCATCTTCTCAGTATTGTATGCACTCGCGATTAGCAGTAGCAAATTCGCAAAGACATGTGCGACGTCACGCGACTTTATTGCCTCACAATAACTGTCTCACAATAATTTATACCCATTGTATCCATCCTTACAGCATTCACACTTGCGATTTGCTATAATCTGCTGAGCAGCCGAAGTGAATAACGGGGCATGGGCCATGATAAATATCTACCCTAAAGACACGTTTGAAATTGCTACAACAATGTCTTCTGAACAGATACATTCAGCTCTTGAAGCTGTGGTAGAGCCGCCAAAGTGGTTTCGACGGCCGACAGCAAGCAGTAAAATATTCCAAGGTGAATTTGCAACAGATGGATTTAAGATTATGAGGATAATCAAGTACCGGAACTCGTTTCTGCCGGTTATAGAGGGTGTGATTACTCCAACAGCATCAGGGAAACGAATATCGGTGACGATGAGGCTCCATCGGTTTGTTGGGATTTTTATGCTTGTCTGGCTTAGCGGGGTAAGCATAGGGGTGCTAACATTCCTAGCGGCTGCACTTAGCGGGAAAATGACCCCATTGCCAGCACTACTGGTCCCACTGGGAATGCTCGTATTCGGTATTGCTCTCACTTCGGGAGGTTTTTGGTGGGAAGCTAAGAAAACCAAGCCTATTATTGTAAGAATGTTTAACAAAGAGTCCTGAGCTATGCCTGACAATAATAATAGACTCGAAGTACTGCTTCATTCTCTGAAGTATCTCTATCTCCATAACAAGAAACTTATCAGGGCAGTACTCAGTACTTTTATGATATCCCTAACCGCATTATCTATATGGTGTTATTTGTTTCTGGGAGTACTACGATACGGGCGAGATCGTATATCATTCTTATCATATTTATGGGAACAATGCAAAAGGTACCGCTTGGCTGACTTTGTTCAGCGGATTAACAATCTTTATTTACAGTCTCCTTTCAATTTTCAAGGATTTAAGCAGTCGAAAGCAGCGAGAACTTTATCGAGCTGAGGTTAATAAGCCCAAATTCGCAATCTGCCCGCATTGTAAGGGGACGTTTAATGGGCGGCAGCTAGTTGATTTAAAATGCCCCTCGTGCGGCCGAAAAGTCGAAGACATCAAAGAGTATTATGCTCACCATCCAGAAGAGAGGTTTGGTGAAGGCGATGGCGGTGCTTCCTTTCGGATAAATAATCTCTTCGGGATATTATCAGTGATCTTTCTGTTATTGATCTTATCTTTGCTGTTATGGAAGCGCTAAGATGTTTTTTATCGCTCGGCAAATGGTCTAAGCCGTATTGGGTACGTCAAAGATTACCGATCGAAATCAAGCGTCTTCACCGTGTTGGGAGGACTCGCGATTATAAGTAGTTATCGAGGATCGGGTCACTGAGATGTTCCACTTATACTCCGCACAAAAAGGATTCTGACGTCATTGAAACAGTACGAATAAGCGTCAATCCGCTGCGAAGTTGCGGATTGACGTGTGAAGGACTAAGCCGCTGTGCGGATATGTCAATTCAATCGAAGATTATCCTTCCTTATACTATCGGCAGTGGCATCTTTTAGGATATATAGGAGCAAGTCTTGCTGAACAAGGCTGATAGGCAGCGTCTTTAATGCCCCTGTTTGACCTTTGCGATGATGTGCAAGGGCCGAAAGTGGCGTTTTCGGACAACAAGACCGTGTTGCGAAAAGAGATGTTTTTTTCGCGGGGCGATATTGAGGCGATTTTTGAAACGACCACGGTTTTCATCGGCATTGCTCCGGAGGATCGTTGCAGCGGCGGGGAGGCAGAATCTCAATTCGGCGCATCTTGCCTTTTTTGCAAACGGGGCAGGTGGTGACGTCAATGCCGCAGATCCTTAGCAGCTGTTCCTGCCAGGTCTCAGGCTTGTCCTGCTCTTTCATTACGGTGTTGTGACTGTCAAGAAGCTCGCGGCATGCAGCAATGTTATCTCTACGTTTCCTGTTTGCCAGCAGGCCGAAGTGCCTTATCCGAACGTATCGATTCGGCAGTACATGCAGAAGGAATCTTCTGATGAACTCATCGGCCTGCAGAGTCATCACCTTGTGCTTATCGTCATCTGCGTAATCACGCCATTTGAACGAGACCTTGCCGTTTTCGGCCTCGATTATACGATTGTTGCTGATGGCGATCCTGTGCGTATATCGGCCGAGATATTGCAGGACGCCGCCAACTCCGTCGAAGGGCGGTTTGCAGTAGACAACCCACTTCTTGTGATAAAGCTTTCTTCTGAGCATCTCGAAGGTATGGGAATCGCCGAGATGACTTATTCCTCCGGGAAAGATAAGATCACCCGCTTCAAAGATCCTTTTCAGATGATCGAGGAACTTTCCCCGGAACAACGCCGACATTACCCTGACCGGAATGAAGAAGCCTTTGCGGCAGGATACCCAACTGTCTCCGTCGCAAGACAGGCCGCCTCCGGTGACGACACAGTGGATATGGGGATGGTCCATCAGATTCTGCCCCCAGGTATGAAGGATGCTGATGAAGCCGATGCGGGCACCGAGATGCTTCTGG
Organism: uncultured Nitrospiraceae bacterium; assembly: GCA_963727805.1. Taxonomy (GTDB): domain Bacteria; phylum Nitrospirota; class Thermodesulfovibrionia; order Thermodesulfovibrionales; family Dissulfurispiraceae; genus Fen-1308. The sequence continues at coordinate 563,142 of CAVSHF010000005.1, read as the reverse complement.
TCATTTGAGAGTTCGGTGAGAGTTTCGGAGACACAACGGAACAGCAGATCATACATGACCTTCTGATTCATTATGACAACCGGATTGAGTTCCGACGGGATAGTGAAAACTACATGGAAGTACTGGATGGGCAAAAGGTCCTGTTGTCTGGCCTCAATCCACTGTTCTTTTTTCAGGGTCTGGCATTTGGGACAGTGCCTGTTCCGGCAGGAGTTGTAGGATATCTCGACGTGGCCGCAATCCTCGCACTTGTCCCTATGGCCTCCGAGTGCTGCCGTCCTGCATATCTCCACGGCGTGCATGGCCCGCAGATGACGAAGAGGCAAGGAATGAGACTGCCGATAATCGGAGCCGTAGCGGCGTAAGATATCCGCCACCTCCACACCACGAGACTGGCGCATCTGGATTTACGGCTCAGAGTGCTACAGATATTTTTTAGTTGCTATGTCCAGCGGACTGACAACTTTTGCCAGATTCATCTTGCTGACATGAAGATAAACGGTCGTGGTCGTCGGTGACCTGTGCCCAAGAAGCAGTTGGACATGATGAAGACTAGTCCCCGCCTCGATAAGGTGTGTCGCAAAACTATGCCTCAGAGTATGCACGCAAGCATTCTTTGCGATGCCGGCGCGTTTCTTGGATTTTTGGAATATCTGGTAGATGGAGCTTATAGTGATATGGGTGTTGTCCTTCTCGCCTTCAAATAACCACTCCTCCGGGCGATATTCCCTCCAATACTGTCTTAAGCACTCAAGGGCAGTCTGCGATAAGATGGAGTAACGGTCCTTTGCCCCTTTTCCAAGACGGACATAAACCAGCATACTCTTGCTGTCGATATCTGTCACCTTCAGTCGCGCAGCTTCACTTATTCTCAACCCGGCAGAATAGGTGATCATCAGAAGCGCCTTGTGCTTGATGTTTTCAGTGACTGAGAAAATCGCCTGGACTTCGGACAAATCCAAAACGAGAGGCAGCTTCTTCTGGGCTTTCGGATATTGAATATTATTGACTACATCCGCACGATTCAGGGTCGTATTATAAAGGAACTTGATCCCGGCCACATAGGTTCTGTATGTCCCCCTCGTTAAACCCCTTTCTTCCATAAGATGAACCAGATACTGCTTCACTTCCTCTGTACTCAGTTCTTCAGGAGACTTGCCGAAATAATTCTCAAGGTTACCGACTTCCCGGAGATATTTCCTTTGGACACCAAGCGTAATGCCCTTCAACTGAAGATCCTGCAGCAACCGTTCTTTCAACGCGCTCATAATACAATCTCCTTTGAAACTGTTTTCTGCCAGCTCATGCCGGCAGCACAGCAAAGAGAGATTGTAAAAAGACTTCGATGGTTCAACAAAGAAATGTGATCAGGCAAAAGTGGCTATTCGAAAAAGATGGTACTACTACTGATAGGCCCTTGCTAATCGAATCCACCGCGCAGCGGTTTAGTCCTACTATTCATAACCTCTATCGCGGCATGATGGGGTGCATTGCAGATTATTTCTGGAAATAAACACACGCGATATATTGAATATCACGCAAGGTTTCTCTTGTAAATGCACGTCATCCCGCCAGCTTCACCGAACAACCTCACGGCATCACTTTGAGATGGTAAAAGTTGCCTATAATACTCCTCACTGGCAATCATAGCATCAATTCAAGAAATCTTCATATAATCCGATAAGATAAGGTGGATACGACACTTAGAAAAGACGTAGGTATATGGCATTGATCAATACTAGAGATAAGCTGGGCGCTGACATCAGCAAAGTGAATTCACAACAAGACAGTCTGGTCAATATGGCCAACCGGGGCTTCGCAGAGAAGTTGATAGAGAATTCTGCGGTCGCAACCTTTGTGCTGGACCACCGACACACAGTCTTGACTTGGAACACGGCTTGCCAAGAACTCACAGGTATTCCAGCTTCTAAAATGATAGGAACAGATAATCACTGGAAAGCTTTTTATCCTTATAAACGGCCATGTCTTGCCGATGTTATTATTGATGGAGATGTTAATAGACTCTCTGATTTATACTCGGTATATGCTAAGTCCACGCTAAACCCCAATTCCTTGCATGCGGAGGGATGGTACCCGAATTTAAACAAGAAGGATAGATACATTCTTTTTGACGCTGCTGCCATATGTGACAGTGAGGGAAACCTAATAGCAGCCATTGAGACATTGCAGGATATCACCGAACGTACGCTTGCCGAGGAAGCACTGAAGAGAAATGAAGAAAACTTTAAACAGCTACTAGAGCGTATTCCGGTTGCCATTGCAGTGGCAGACAAAGTAGGCAACTTAACATTCTTCAACAATAAATTCATAGAAACCTTCGGATACACTCTAGAAGAAATTCCCTCAGTAGATGACTGGTGGCCTCTTGCATACCCTAATGAAGAATATAGAGCAAAGGTAATTAATAGCTGGAGAATGGCGGCGAGCAAAGCCAGAAGAGACGGAAAAGAGACAGAATCTCGGGAATGGAGAGTCACTTGTAAGAATGGGGATGTGCGCGATATTGAGTTTAGGATGGCGTCAATAAAAGACAAAAATATAGTCATTTTTCATGATCTAACGGAACGCAAGACACTGGAACAACAACTTATCCAGGCCCAGAAAATGGAGGCGGTCGGGCAACTTGCGGGGGGAGTGGCACACGACTTCAACAACATATTGAGTGCGATAATGGGGTATTCCAGCCTCGTGCAAATGCGGACAAAAGAGGATATGACAAGGGACTATGCTTCCCAGATTGTCGCAGTGTCAGGCAGGGCAGCTAATCTTACTCGCAGTTTGCTTGCTTTTAGTAGGAAACAGGCAATGGATCAGAAGCCTACAGACATCAATGATATAGTTCAGACGACAACCAAACTGTTGATGCGACTCATAGGAGAGCACATAGAGCTAATAACAATGCTCACAGAAGAGAGCATTGTTTCATTTGTGGATAGGGGTCAGATCGAGCAGGTATTGGTTAATCTTGCCACCAATGCAAGAGATGCGATGCCAAGTGGCGGCATATTGACTCTGAGCACGAAGCTAACGGAGCTAGACACAGAATTCATAAAGATCCATGGATACGGAGAGATAGGCAAGTTTGCCTTATTATCAGTGACAGATACAGGGATTGGGATGGATGAAAAGACAAGGGTAAGGATATTTGAACCATTCTTTACGACAAAGGATGTTGGCAAAGGGACCGGGCTTGGGCTCGCAATGGCCTATGGGATCATCAAGCAGCACAAGGGATTTATCAATGTGTACAGCGAACTAGGGGAAGGCACTATATTCAGGATTTATCTGCCAGCAATACAACTAAGAGCTGAGGAAGCAGAAACAAAAGAACAAATATCATTAAAAGGTGGGTCGGAGACGATACTGTTGGCGGAAGATAATGCTGAAGTGAGAGCGGTCACACAAGCCGTCCTTGAGCAATTTGGATACACGGTGATAGTGGCAGATGATGGGCAGGATGCAATAAATAAATTTAGTGAACACAGTAATAAAATAGATCTTCTTATTGCAGATGTAATAATGCCAAAGAAAAATGGGAAAGAGGCATACATGGAGATACGGAGCATGAGACCCAGGATCAAAGCCATATTCACAAGCGGTTACACAGCGGAAACACTTCAAAAACAAGGATTGCTTGAAAAAGGATTACGTTCACTCTCAAAGCCCATTTCACTAAGACAGCTTTTGCAAGAGGTGCGAGCGATTCTAGATAAATGAAGTGTAGGCTCACTAGTATTTTAGGGACAACGTTCATCTGTAGCCGCAAAGCTCTATTTCAACCTGGAGCTTTCTACTCGATAGCGCCAGCCTTAGTGAAGACGCTTTATTTCTATCGGTAATTGTTAACCCTCCTACACGCTCAAGCTTACGGGTAGGCCGTGGGCAGTTTTATGTCATCCTGCGAGACGTTTCGTCAATGTTTGTTTAAATACCAGTGCAAGATGGAACCAATAAAATAGCCCCCCGGCAACAAAAGGACCCATGTTCCAATAAAAGTCAGTAGATATAATTTCCTATCCCTGGGCGTCATTTCTTTAGTAACAGATGAATAGTCTAACTTTAAAGATGATAAGAATAATCTACCAGCGAATCCTTCTCTCCGAGCAGAATAATGGAGTTGTATTGATAAATACACAAGAATACATGCAATCCAACACAATGCTGCTATAGCCAATAAAATATTAAAGAGCATATCATTCATTTTCATTGATGCATTCAACGATTAATATATGAAATTCCTTTTTCATCTTTTTGCAACTATAGCACACTTTTAGCATCATAGCAAATAGTAACTGCTAGTTGTGTCAAGGCAAAGTAGAAATGGGTGCCCTCTAAATGGGTGTCCGGTTTTATAGAAGTGCCCATGGCACTTGTTGTTTTCTCTCTTTTCTCAGTTGATCCTTCTTAAACATTAGGTCCTTTGTCTTTCTGAACGGATGGTCAATTGGCATCGGAATTGCCTTTCTTTGCCGATATGGGCGAACTGCTTTTCGTTTCTTTTCCGGCCTCTTTGTTATTTCACTGAAATTAAAGATGTCATTGTTATGTCTTATCAGCATCTTGCCATCTATACTCTCTTCAATCATCACCTTCTTGCCATGTAAAGTTGCGTCTATCTGATAAAGCTTAGAATCGTGCGATATGGTATTGTCGTTTCTCACCGTTCGTTCTGTCTTTATGCAGAGGATCTCACGCAATGCTGAAGCCACTGGCGCAGGCCGGTGCATATCCTATGCTTGTTCCGCCACTACAGCAAACTGTGCATTGTGTCTTTTGAAGTATTCGGGCAAGTAACTGTTTGCCTCTTCTATGCTGCTGATCCCTTTAAGCCGCAACTCCTTAACCAGCCTGTCCTGCAGTATCCCAAACAAACGCTCCACTCTTCCTTTAGCCTGGGGACTGTATGCATAGATTACTCTCACTTCCAGTTCCTTCATCGCCCGCGCAAACTGGCTTAAAGCATCTATAGCGTTTCCATTCTCATCATAGACATCCTCTTGCTTCCCGTTTGATTTGTATGTTTGATGCCTGTCCAGATAGATGCTGCCGGGAAGACCATACTTGCGGGCATATCTCATGAAGCTGTCCATGGCTGGGATTGTACCTTCGTATTTGTAAAACCTTCCATAGATATGATTCGTAGCATCATCAATATAAGCCATCAGGACACCCCTGGGTCCACGATCTTCAAACCAGGCATGCTCCGAGCCGTCTACCTGCACCATCATGCCAAAACAGCTCTTGCGCTGCCGATATCGTCGATGTTTCGCTTTCTTCTTTGGTTTCTGCCATAACCCGGCATCTATAAGCCATTTCCGAAAAGTCTCTTTGCTTACCTTTATGCTCTCGTATTCCAACAGCTTCTCTGCTGCCAATGTCGGACCAAAGTCATAATACTTACTTCGATAGGCTTCCAGTGCCCTTTGACGTGTTTGCATCTGGATGGCACGATTGGAAGGCTTCCCTCTGTGCCTATTAACTACTCCCATTGCTCCTTCTACCAGGACTCTCTTCTGCAACCTCCTGAAATGCCGCACACTAACCCCTAATATCTCCGCTCCCTCGGTTTGCCCTATCAATCCCTCGTTATACTTCTCTAGTACGTGCAGTCGCTTGACCTCTTTCGCGCTCATTAATACTCTGTCCTCTCCTGCCATCTCGCCCCCTTATAAAAAAGGGCATGATAGCATCTTTATGAGGACATTTCTATCTTGCTATAAGAGGACATTATCATATTGCCGTAACAATAGTAACTGCTAGTTGTCACTGCTAGTAGTAACTGCTACTTATTGTCATCGGTCGAGGGTATCCTGAATACGCTGGTGTGTAAGACTGGAAATGCTCAGGGCGATTTTGTGCAAATACCGCTTGACTCTGTCAGAGTCAGGCGGTAGGATTGTAAAAATAGGCTTGGAAAAGAATGTTTGGCAGCTAAAATATCGAGGGGAAATGGCTGAAGATAAGATCTATAGACTTTATCTGCCATTAGGAACAAAAGTTATTCTCTTCGGGATGCTTGTGAACAGTAACTCAAGTTAAGTGAAGGAGGAGAAATGGAATATGATTTTCTTATAGACACTTATGAGACAGAACGACTAAAAACTCTCAGTGTTTGGAGCACATTCATGGATGACGATCTTTCAATTCGCCCTCATCCATTGGATGAAAGAGACAGAAATGCCCTAGAACATATGGTGCATCAGTGTTTGAGTGAAAACAAGTGGTTTTGTAATATGTTCGGTATTGATGTTGGAGCGCCTCCCTTGCCTAATCAGGAAATACGCATTGAGTTTATGAAAAGGTATGCTGAAGATAGTGGAAAGAGGCTCGCCGCTCTTAAAAAGAAAGATAAGGCATGGTGGGAGACTGAAGTGTCTTTTTTTGATGTTATAAGAACGAGGGCTTGGATTATGCTGAGAAGGATAACACACACTGCGCATCATCGGGCAGAGCAGGGAGTTTTGCTTAGGTTGTTAGGGAGAAAAGTCTATAGTGTATACGGGCCATCGATCGATTCGGGATGTTTACCTGAAAACGGAGCCGTTACCATATACCCGTATCCTGACGTCGAATCTCTTATTGAAGGAGAATCAGCAGGTGGGAAGAAAGCGGAATTGCCGGGACCTGGAGATAAGCCATGCACAGAGCGTCCGAATTGTTGAGAAGAAGCCTCATCAGAATTACAAGGAATGCCTTTTTTATACCATAAAAGGGTGCACCTCAACTGCAGATAAAGGTCTCTAGAGTATCGGGTTCCATCACCATGAATGTGAGGACCTGTTGCTCAAATGGCTACAAAGTAATCAATGCCGTGCGTGCCCCTCTCCGGCTGTTCATAGAGCAGGCTCTTTTTTTTGCGAAAATAAAGAGCGGAGTATACAATAGGATTATGATTGAATGGTTACACAATCTTGCATTGGTGTTAAGGCTATATCTGTTTAGAAAAGTAAGGAAAGTGTTAGATAAGGACGTAGTTCATGGAACATAACGCAGCGATTATGGAGATTGTTGGAGATGGATATAAAAGACACGGTGATTGAAGGGAACGAGTTCCTGCGAGACCTCTTTGATAGCATGCCTACAATTTGCATGGTTGTAGATGAGGATGTACGAATTCTTTTTTATAATGCGGCAGCATCCAAAGTCCTTGGCGAAGATAAGAAGTCCGTCTATATGAAGCGTGGTGGAGAAGCACTGCATTGCATCTCATCTACAGAGACAGCGGAGGGCTGTGGTCATTCGTCTGCTTGTACGGAGTGTGTTGTGAGAAACTCTGTCACAGGTGCTATTCACGGAGGGAAGACCATCCGTGCAGTGACCAAAATGGAGCTTGATAATAGCGACAGTGTGACTGAAATTCATCTAATGGTGAGTGCTGCGCCTTTCAAACATAACGACAAATCACTTGCTGTGCTCTTTCTCGAAGACATCAGCGAGATAGTTCAACTCAGAGATATGATGCCGATATGCTGCAGCTGTAAAAAGATCAGAAACGACGATAACTACTGGGAGAGCGTAGAAGAATACCTTGCTACTCGGCACGACGTGTATCTATCTCACGGGATATGTCCAGACTGCGCTAAAAAACTGTATCCGGGGTATGATGTTAAGGAATAGGTTGAGCTGCAATCTCAACATCTGAATCCTCAACCGGAGCAGCGAAGTTCCTCAGAATCGTCCCTGATGCTTACTGCTCATACACTTCATTATATTCATTATGCCATCCCGAGATGCTTTCTGTGAGCAACCGAGCGTGCGTATCGAAATTTCTGGATGCATGGTTATTTTCGGAAGTCATCGTTTCTCTTGGGATGGCCGAGGTATTGCTTTCTTGGTGAAATCGAGTCATTAAGTCCATAAAAGCCGCCGAAGCATGTGTGGCAAAGTCTGAATGTGTCTTGCTGAAAAAATGATTTCGATTGCGGGCTTATCGTGCGGTGTTTGGAGGATGTAGTACTGTTGCACTTTTTTGTTATTTTCTCTATGCTTTCAGTATTCGAATGGACAAAATATCGTGCACAAGTATAACAGTACGATCACTTATAACTCATTGAAAATAAAATATAGAGCACTGTCACAGATTTTTGGTCCAAATCAATAATTGATCATGAAAAATATAGATGGTAACTAAAAAATAGAGTCGGTAACTAATTAGCAGCTAAACAGTAGTAAACATTTGTGTTGCAGTCCCTCTCCCGCAATCATGTCCTCCTCCTTTGAGAACGACTGGTTTTGATAACCTAAAATTGACCAGCAAAGCGGGGTTTTGATAACCGAAAATTGATCATCCCAAGCATATCTCCTCATGATGAAGTGGGGCATAGTTTCCAAGTTGCCCCATTTTTATGCTGAGGAGGAAGGAGTGCTCAAGATGGATCAGTATGAATTGGTCAGGACGGGTCATCGGGTGTACGGACAGAACATCAGTGAGTTATCAAGATTAACGGGCCATTCTCGGAACACGATCAAAAAAGCCATACGCGGAGAGCCGTGGGGGTACAAGGAAAGGAGCCATCAGCCGTTTCCTGCCCTTGGCGATTACATGGTGGCTATCGATAACTGGCTTAAGAGCGACAAAGACAAACCGAAGAAGCAGCGGCATACGGCGCACCGGATATACAATAGGTTAGTGGATGAGCGTGACTATAAAGGAGGAGAGTCCACTGTTCGCCGCTATGTGAGACTTGCCAGGGTGATTTTGGGGATCGAAACACCGCGCGTCTTTATCCCATGCAATCCAGAGGCAGGGCAGGAAGCGGAAGTTGACTGGGGCACTGCGACGGCGATCATTGCAGGGGAAGAACTCCGGCTGAAGTTTTTCTGCATGCGCAGTAAGTATTCCGGCAAACACTTCGTACGTTTCTATCTTTGTGAGAGACAACAGGCATTCCTGGATGCGCATATCCACGCGTTTTCCTTCTATGACGGTATATTCCCGGTCCTAATCTACGACAATCTAACGACAGCGGTACAGAAGGTGTTGCGAGGGCGCGATCGCATCGAGCAGTCCGGATTCAGCAAGTTCAAGGCCTACTACAGCTTTGAAGCCCGGTTTTGCAATCCCGACAGCGGTAATGAGAAAGGCGGCGTTGAAGGACTGGTCGGTTATGCACGACGCAATTACATGGTCCCTATACCGGAGGCAGCTAGCCTGGAAGAGCTGAACGAGGAGATTCTTCGGCAGTGCGTCGCTTACGGCGATCACAAGATGGCTGGACGCGACCTCACCGTGAACGAATTATACGAAGAGGAGAAAGGGCATCTTCTTGCCCTTCCCGAAGCTGTATTCAGCAATGTGCAGACATCAGTGGGCCGGGCCGACAAGTATGCCACGGTCATCGTGGATAAGAACCGATATTCGGTACCAAGCCGTTATGCTGGGTTCAGAGTGAAGGTGCTGCTCCGTGCTGATCGGGTGGAGATCTTTACAGGCACGAAGAAACTGACAACGCATGAGCGTTTGTACGGCAACAACAAATGGGCTCTGAAGGCTGACCATTATCTTGAACTTATCCAACAGAGGCCGTTGGCATTCAATAGTGCACGGCCAATCCAGCAATGGAGGAAGAGCTGGCCGCAGTTCCTGCACCTTCTTTTGGAGCGTTTTTGCCGTTCCCAGGGTGAAACAAAAGGAATCAAGGACTTCATCACCGTTCTTATGTTCTATCGTGATTATGAGGCCGGCGAGATTGAAGCGGCAGTGGAACTGGCCATAGAGAACAACATCAGCACCAGCGACGGCGTGCATCATGTGCTCGCTTACACGGGTGACACCGTCAGCCCCATACCCCCATTGGCCTGCTGGCCGACGCTGCCACCTCCGGATTTGGCTGTCTATGCGCAGTTTGGAGGTGTTCAATGAAAGCCGGAGAGTCGATGGAACTGCAGGCAAATCTCAGGGCGCTGAATCTATCAGCCATGGCTCGCGACATTGAGGGGTTCGTGCGTCAAGCCCGGGAAGCCGGGATCGGCTATGACGAGTTTCTCCTCAATCTGACCGTAGCAGAACTGCAAGCCAGATCGGAAAGCAGGTTGAACCGCCGCGTCAGGGAGGCAAAGTTCCCCATTATCAAGCCACTGGAGACCTTCGATCTTGCAGCAGTACCGGAACTGGACCTTCGGCTGTTCCGGGAACTTACCGCAGAAGGCTATATAAAGGAGTGCCGGAATGTCATCTTTCTTGGAAGAAGTGGCACTGGCAAGACGCATATGTCCACTGCCCTGGGGATCGAAGCCTGTAAAAACAACTTTCGGACCCGGTTTGTCACCTGTTACGGCCTGGTCAACGAACTGATCGAAGCAAGACAGCAGCGGACGCTACAGCGTCTTATCCAAAGGTATGTTCGCTACGATCTGCTCATTCTGGACGAACTGGGGTATATACCTTTCTCCAAGGAAGGAGCGGAACTACTGTTTCAGGTTTTGGCGGAAAGGCACGAGAAAGGGTCAGTGATGATCACAACCAATCTTGGGTTTGCCGACTGGACCCAAGTATTTGGCGATCCGGTAATGACCGCCGCGCTGCTGGATCGGCTGACCCATAAAGCCCATATCATTAACTGCACCTGGGACAGCTATCGTCTGAAGCAGAGCCTTAAGGAAAAAAGAAAACATGGAGGCAAGGAGAAATAACTTATGGAAACCACAGTGTACAATCCTCAAAAAGGCAGACTTGAAACGGTTGAAGTCGCATTCACCAGAGACAATACGACCTGGTTCAAGCAATGCAGCAATGCCGGCGATATCTCGATGATAACGGATCTCGACGGCGATATGCTGATCAGCGAGTCCGGGTACGCCTATCCACTCAGGGTTCCTGATACTTCGAGGGCTGATATCGGGTATGACCGGAAGAAAGCAAGGCAACTGAGACGCCAGTACGAATAAACGGCGGGATGATTACCCACTATCATCCCTGATTATCAACTAGCTTAGGGTGATCAATATTCGGTGATCGCAGATGGTCAAATTTCGGTTGCTTTTTCGAAACGACTGTTCAAAAAAGAAAAAACGTGTCTCCACCGTGTTGTAGTTGGGACTGTATAACCAAAGAGAGTAAAGTTGGCAACTTTTTCTCGCGAAAATAACACCTGTTGTTAACCTGATGACTCTGAAGTGTACAAGTGGAAAGCAATATGGTTCGACTCAAGAGTCCACCAAGAAGTAAATATTACTGGTGATGCTGGCATTTTCTAATTCGTAGTGGCACCATGACCAGGGCTAGGTCCAGGTGGCCTAAAAATCGATTTTCAGGTGGTACAAACATTCTTCACCGACGAACGATGGTCTCGACTTCCGAAAGAAAGCTTGAGTAATAGGCCATGCCCTACGGTGATGTGTATAAGTGGCAAGTGATAACAATACTCTAATTGCCAAAACGTTTAAGTAGTGGCCGGAGACTGCAGGAACATAGATATTCTAAGGCCGTTTCTTTACACTTGTACCCATCAGACTGCTCGACAATACCATCGCACATGAGAATATTGTAAATATTCACTTAAACATGCGGTGCCGGATCTAATATGAGAGGCTTTGCGGCTCAATATCATTATTTCACCTGAACGTCATAAAAGGGTATATTTAGCATGGCATCTTAATGTCAAACATCCTTCCCGCGTCTGGCCGCGAAATATTAAAAAGTTTTTGCCGTGCCCATAGAAACATGATAAGACTTGTTACCTTCCACGATCTGTTGTCTTTAGTAAATCTACCGTCATCAGCGCGCTGATATAATATAACATAGGAATTAGCGTCAGGATGTTACGATTTATGGCTGCCAAGTCCATTACCCACTTGTAATTATCCGTAGTCACGTAGATGAAGAGATACATCAGCATAATTAATAATAGTGCAATTAGAAGATATTTTAAGTCAGAGTTGAAAACGGATTTAATACTCAAGAAAAGCATAGTGAAGAAAAAAATGAAAATAATATTAAAATTTGCAGAAAACATGATTTGATCCCAGATGATTGGGAAAACCTCAAAATGGAGACCCGAAGTGAGGAAACCTTCAAGCCCGCGTCCTGAAATACTATTCAATAATATAAAAGAAAACCAGGAAAAGCTTATGATACTTATAGGCAGCAAATAGAAACAAATGCTATTTAATAACTCCTTAGTACCGTTTCTTTTCAAGAAAAGGTAAAAAATTAAAGTTGTACTGAATGCTAAACAAAACAAAACGCCCTCTATTTTTGTCCATAAACAGAAAGCTGCAAATAATCCCATGACTGTAAGGATGCCGTAATTAGCATCTTTTTGTTCGCTTTTCATGTATTTTCTGAAATATACGGTAACTGCCAGAGCATAATAGCTCAAAGGCAAATCTGCATAAGCTTGGGTCGCATGAAATGTAAGCAGCGGCACAGATGAGAGGAAGAAAGCTGCGAAAATAGCAATAATTGCTGAAACTTCCCTTTTCAGCGCAAAGAAAAGCAATCCAACAACGCTAATAAAGTAAATAACATTCCAGTATTTGATGTATGCTTCATGGATATTTCCGATACAGAGAGAAAACCATACCTGTATTAAAGGAACATGCAGTGGATAATTCAAAAAGGTTCTGTATCCCGTGCCAAAAAAGTGCTCTTCTGAATGCTCCAGTGCAAGCCCCTTCTCATAGAAAAAAAATTTTGCAGCAGAACTCCAATTTTCCAAACTATCCCACGCAAAAACCGGCAATATATAGCTCGTGCGGGTAATAAGAAAAAACTTTAGCAGAATCCAGCTTGTTAGCAGCAAAAACAAAATCAACTGTGCCTTGGAGTTATTTAAGAACGGTATCCCCATTTCACTACTTAGCCTAAATTCAAATAGTTCTATAAAAGTATATTTTGATTTAAACAACAACGAACCAAATAAAATCATAGTCAATATTTGTACTGCTGAAAATAAATGTAAGCTAAATCGAATTTGCAACAGACCAACTATAAACATTTCAAAAGTAAGCAAAGCAGTCCCCATGCCGAAACCAAAACATAGTCTTTCAAACAAATTGTGTTTATCTTCATAGCGAGAAAAATAACTGACAAACAAAAAACCTGTTAATGTGGGTAGTAATATTGCATAGCTAAGCATCATAATTATCATCTAGTTAACTCTAGCTTTTCGACATACAATAAACTCTCGACCCAGGCTAATCAAGACAAGATTTTGTTCAACGATATTTCGATCTTGCAGCAAGGTATGTTTTGCCGGATCAAAAGAATAATTTTCTCCTGCGACAACTATGTAGTTTCCATTTTCGGAGCTTTTTACCGGTAGAAGGTAATATTTTAGTACAAACCTGAAATAAGAATTGCTAGTGATGATTCTTACTTGCTCATTTTGTGGTATATTTGTTCTCAACCATTGAGCAAATAAATTTATTCGTGCCTGCTCCAAAAAAGCAATCCGTTCGTCGAGACTCATTGGTGCGAGGACTTCCTTATCGAATTCCCATAGCTTATACCACCCATAATCCATTCTTAGAGCAAATAATATTCCTCCCGCAATACAGGTGAGGATAACTGTTTTCATGAGTGATAGCACGATAGTTTGTAGGAGATGATGTCTACGACCTTGCGGACCAGTGCGAAGATCTGAGCGTCTCTTGTGAGAAGTACTTTTGAAGGATCTTCCCAGTTGTAAATCACCATGACGCAGATTTTCAACAATAAAGATGAGTACCGCACTAGAGATCAGGAACAGATAGAAGGGGATCAGAAATGACGTTGTGCCAATAAGGGGGCTCTCAATAAAATTTATAGTGGTTTGACTTAGAGGGACCACATCCCAAAAACTCTTCCAGATGTCCGAACTAAGCTGGATCATTTGAGTCACCCATTCAGCATACTATCTTTTTGTACAGTTATCTTAGCGGTTAGTATAACTAAACGACTCGCAAAATAAAAGGATTAATTCTAGGGTTGTTTTATAGTTCATTTCTATGCATTTTATCGAGTCACTCTGATTACCGCCATCAAAAAGCTGAGTGGGTGCGGCCGTCATAGAAGTCATACAATTCGCTGCAACCATATAATGTGCAGGAAAACCGTGGACGCGGTCTTGATGACCTGCGCTTGAGATAGACTTTCAGCGACTATTTCAGCTCTCAGTTGCGCATTAAGCCGCTCCTTTCCTTGTATAGCAATATTGACTCAATTGAATGTCTGCTCTTTGGAGAGTGTAGACCACAATTGAAGTGTTGTCGAATTGAAAGTAATATGTAAAAATTAAGACTATACTTTATGTGTTAATATAGACATAATATCTAATATATTGAGAAATCCCAAAGAACAATTCCATAAAAAAGAGTATTCTGGTGACTGGCGGCACAGGTTTTCTTGGCTCTCATCTCTGTGAAAGACTTTTGAATGACGGAGACGAAGTGCTTTGCGTGGATAATTATTATACTGGGAGGAAAGCAAACATCACCATTTTGATGCAAAATCCTTTTTTCGAAGTTATGTGTCATGACATTTGCTTTCCTCTTTATGGTGAAGTGGATGAGATCTATAACCTTGTCTGTCCGGCGTCTCCAATACATTATCAGTTTGATCCGGTTCAAACAACAAAGACTTCGGTCCATGGAAGTATTAACCAAGCGAGTGAAGGCCAAGATTTTGCTTGCATCTGCAAGTGAAGTATATGGAGACCCCTCTGTTCATCCTCAGCCTGAAACCTATTGGGGAAATGTGAATACTATTGGATCGAGGGCGTGTTACGATGAAGGGAAGCGATGTGCTGAACCCTTTTTTTTTGACTATTATCGGCAGCATAAATTGAAAATAAAAGTTGCGAGGATATTTAATACGTATGGACCGAAAATGCATCTGGATGATGGTCGCGAGGTGAGCAACTTTTACTACTGCGGCGTTGAAGGGTGAGGACATTATAATATATGGCGATGGTAGTCAGACGAGGAGTTTCTGTTATGTTGATGACCTTATTGATGGACTTGTTAAACTTATGAAAAGTCCCGATGATTTTGTCGGTCCTGTAAAGTTAGGAAATACTGTGGAAGTTTCCGTCCGCGAATTGGCAGAGGTGATAATAAAGTTGACCGGTTCGAGATCAAGAATTACATTTAAGACTATATCAGAAGATGATCCCAAACAGAGGCAACTCGATATCGCATTGGCCAAGGAGAAGCTGGCTTGGCTCCCGTCCGTCAATCTCACTGAAGGTTTAAACAAAACCGTAGCATATTTCGCAGATATAATTGGATTGTAAAATGAAACTGTCAGTTATTGTCCCTGTCTTTAATGAAAAAACAACGATCATTGAAATCTATCGTGCAATAAAGGCTATAGAGATAGACAAAGAAATTATTTTAGTGGATGACGGCTCTACGGACGGTACAAGGGAAATCGTCAAAACGCTAGCGGGTGGCGACACAACGGTTTGCCTCCATGAGAAAAATATGGGGAAAGGTGCTGCTTTACGGACCGGTTTTCGAAAAGTCACTGGTGATATATTGATAATTCAGGATGCTGATTTAGAGTATAACCCGAATGAATACCCGCGGTTGATCGAGCCTATCCTTCTGGGAAGGGCTGATGTAGTCTATGGTTCACGTTTTATGGGTGGTGAGGCTCACAGGGTATTATATTTCTGGCATATGGTTGGAAATAAACTGTTAACCCTTCTTTCCAACATGTTAACAAACCTGAACCTCACCGATATGGAAACTTGCTACAAGGTATTCACACGGGACATATACACAAAGATTACTATCGAAGAAAATCGGTTTGGTTTTGAGCCTGAAATTACCGCTAAGGTGTCTAAACTGAGAGCTCGTATATATGAAGTAGGCATATCGTACGCTGGCAGAACTTATGAAGAAGGGAAAAAAATTGGTTGGCGCGACGGTGTTTCTGCCCTCAGATGTATATTGAAGTATAACCTTTTTAGTTGATATTGTTGAGTAAGCATGACTATTCGTGAGAGATAATCCGTGGGCTCCGAAACTTTAATAGCATCACATGCCTTAAGGAAATGTCTTTCGCGATATAAACCTCTACTTTTAAAATTCAGTAAATATTTTTGCGTTGGTGGCATTGCCGCAATGTCAGAATGGCTTGTGTTTGCCATTTTTATATACATACTGAAATGGCATTATATAAATTCAGCTATTTTATCATTCATCCTGGCTACCGCTGTAAATTATATTTTGAGTTTGTGCTTTGTCTTTAAAAGTGGGCGTCACGTTCGTCAGCGCGAGATTGTACTAGTTTACATGGTTAGCATCATCGGCCTTTTCATTAATTTAGTGGTGCTTTCTGCACTTGTTGAGTGGACCAACCTCTATATTTTTATTGCTAAGATTGCTGCTACAGGAGTAGCTTTTTTATGGAATTTTATGTCGCGCTACTTTTGGATTTTTGAGCGCAGTTAAAAAATTGGTCAGGACACAATAATTGCTGGTATGCTATCCATCCTTAGCTGGCTTTTCATTGTTGTGAGATCAATTAAGATTTTCACTAGAAGTTCTCTTTGGAGGCCGACACACAAGAAACACTTACCACAGTGCAAGATGCCTCGCTGCAAAGATAGTAGAGTTACAATGCGGGTTATGTGCATATAACGCAAATATGCACTGCCGACATTCTCTCATGCTTGTGGCGGCGTAGCTGAAATTGCCTTCGTTAAAAATTGGCTCTATTTGATAGAAGGTGGACTGGAGACTTGCATCCTGAGCAGTTCTGTTTTAAGGTGTTAATATGATATAGGTGTCCCGAGACATTATCACAGGAGGATACATATGAGAGTGAAAATGATAAAACACTCCTTAAAGCAGAGACAGCTTCCTTTATTTCCAGTTATTTTACTCCTCATCATGATTCTTCTTCCCGTTATCTGTCTTGCGGATGCTCAGAATATTTTCAAGGAAAATAATAAGGCGGTAGTCGTCATGATAGCCTATGATGAAGCAGGAGAGGCAATAAGTCAAAGGAGCCATATCGAGAATTATGAAAATACATCAGAATATTGGCTTAATCAGGGCAATAACTATTTCTTAGCAGGTATGAACAGATCAGCACGAGATGCGTTTAACAAAGCTATAGAACTCAAACCTGATTATATGGAGGCTTATTTTAACCGAGGCAGGGCTTATGGTGCATTACGCGACTTTCAGCAGGCTATTAAAGATTTTACTAAAGCTATAGAAATCAGGCCTGATTTTGCTGAGGCTTATTTTAATCGGGGATCTACTTATTACCTCTCAGACAATGATCAGCAGGCTATTAAAGATTTCACTAAAGCTATAGAAATCAAGCCTGATTATATGAAGGCTCATTTTAACCGAGGCAGGGCTTATGGTGCATTACACGACTTTCAGCAGGCTATTGAAGATTTCACTAAAACTATAGAAATCAAGCCTGATTTTGCTGAGGCTTATTTTAATCGGGGAATGGTTTATGGTGCATTACGCGACTTTCAGCAGGCTATTAAAGATTTCACTAAAACTATAGAAATCAAGCCTGATTATATGGAGGCTTATTTTAACCGAGGAAGGGCTTATGGTGCATTACGCGACTTTCAGCAGGCTATAAAAGATTTTACTAAAGCTATAGAAATCAAGCCTGGTTTTGCTGAGGCTTATTTTAATCGGGGATCTACTTATTACCTCTCAGGCAATGATCAACAGGCTATTAAAGATTTCACTAAAGCTATAGAAATCAAGCCTGATTTTGCTGAGGCCTATACGAGGCGGGGAACTGCTTACTACCATGACTCAGGTGATACTCAGCAGGCAATGGACGATTGTAACAAAGCCATAGAGCTCAAGCCTGATTTGGCTGAGGCTTACTATGAAAAGGCTTGCCTTTTTTCAATGACAAACAATACATCTGAAGCATGCAACTTGCTGAAAACTGCAATTAAAAAGGGGTATAGCAACTGGAAACATATTAGAACCGACAGCGATTTTGATAACATCCGCAACTCCACCTGCTATAAAGAAATAATGGTAGGCAGATAGATTAATTGTGGTATGTTGTGCAATGTCTCGCTTTAGGCTGGATTCGTGTATACTTTAGAAGTGTCAGTTCTGAAATACAGGAATTCAGACTCTAAACCACAAACATAAGGAGATTATGATGACAGAATCGGAAAAGAAAGTTTCAAAAAATAGAGCTCCTAATCCGGCATTTATGAAAGCTATGAAGCCGAGCGGTGCATTGGCAAAGATAGTGGGTAATGAACCGCTTCCAAGGACAGAAATAACCAAGAAACTCTGGGCATATATAAAGAAAAATAATCTTCAGGATGCAAAGAACAAGAGAAATATCAATGCAGATGAGAATCTCTTGGCTATATTCGACGGGAAGAACCAAGTCTCGATGTTTGAGATGACCAAATTAGTCAATAAGCACTTAAGCTGAGGGGAAAAAACGGGTGGGTCTATGAATCGGGAATAGACCTACCCATTGTAAGTTTAACTGAGCATCATATAGAGGCGCTCTTACCTTCGGCCTTTTCTTTCTTTGCTTGTCTTTTTTCTTTTAGGCTGTGCTGAGGTTTTTTCTTTTCATTTGGTTTTTGCTTGTTTTTTTCTTTACTCATGATGTCCTCCTTGATTAGACTTACTCTTATTCTACTGCATCTCGCGGAATAGTCAACGGGGTATAACACGACAGTTGGCGTGATGACAACGGAACCATCAGGCATTTACTGAATAGCGGAGCTTACTATGTAATTACGACATTTACTGTTATTAAATATAATCTTAGCGGATAAAAGTGTTATACTTATGAGTGCCGTTTATTGTGTACGGAACGAGCAGAATTGCCGACAAGCTCAACAAAAAAGGAGGACGCACCATAGCTAATCAAGGACGAGTATCACCTGTACGGGTTGTCGATAAGACCCGAGTAAATAATCAGATCCATATGATTAAAGCGAAAGAGATACGGGTTGTCGCCGATGAAGGACAAATCGGAATAATGGATATCGACTCAGCATTGAAGATGGCCGAGGAACGAGATTTGGATCTTGTGGAGATCAGCCCTCAGGCAGAGCCGCCGGTATGCAAGATTATGGATTACACGAAGTTCAAATTCGAAGAAGGCAAAAAAGAGCGAAAGGCTAGGAAGCAGCAAACGACTCTCACAATCAAGGAAATCAGGATGCGTCCGATGATTGATACCCACGACTATGATTTCAAGAAGCGCAATGCGCGGAAATTCATCGATCAAGGGGACAAGGTCAAAGTAACCATTAGATTCAGAGGACGGGAATTTAGTCGCCAGGATCTGGGAGCGAGTGTTCTGAACAGATTGGCGTCGGAACTGACGGATATCGCTATAGTTGAATCCCAGCCGAAGATGGACGGCCGCCAGATGGTCATGGTCCTTAGGGCGTCGTAAGCTCTCGGCGTGTACTTTGGAAGCGCAAGGACGGTCAGAAAACGTATATTCATGCAGATCGCCGCGTTACAAGGAAGCACTCAACAAAGCAACCATGATAGTTTTTGTGGCTAATCACCAAATTGTTAGTGCTGGCAAAGTCGATAACTTTTAGGTGACATCGAGAATCGGCGCTTGAGCTGTTACTTATAATGTGGACTGAAGAGATCGGGACGTTTTCGCAACATTTCTTCCTGCTAGAGCGATGCTCTTCTCTTGAAAATATTGCCTGCACCTAAAAACATCCACTGCCGCCAGCACAGAAAATTTGGTCATTTGCGAAAATAACCTTCACGAGCGCGTTATGTCTGACCCCGACCTCTTCTAACGTCGCCTCTAAAAACATGAAATGGTCAAAGGAACAATGAGTTCATATTTACACTCCACCTCCACCCAGCACCTTGTAGAGTGTTACCAAATTGATCAGCCGAGACAGTCGAACGGTAAGTAGCCCCTGCTGCGCACTGTAAAGGGAGCGTTGCGAGTCTAGTACATTCAGGTAGCTTGCTATTGCTGGCATTTTCTAATTCATAGTGGCACAATGACCGGGGATAGGTCCACACAGCCAAGGCATGGTATAATTATGCATATTTTCCAATTGGAATCAATAAGAGCTTATATGCTCATAATTTATTGAATGACTCGGAAATTAAATAGAGTATTCGTCCTCGGGAGTGGTTTCTCATCGAGCATGGGGCTTCCAACTGTGGCTGACCTATTTAAAGCATTGATGGAATTTCCAGAGAGACTCCGCGAATCTTACGAGACAGAACGGGCGGCATTTGATGCATGCGTTCTCGATGTTGCTGAAGAGACAATGGGGTTCCACAATCTTTCCAGTGAACAATGGGATAGGTCGGGGCTTGAGCACAAGTTATGGCTGGTAAGCGAGGCCTTCGATAACCGGGAAATTAAATTGGGCAGTCAGCCATTGCCAAAAGGTGATTCATCTGTATGACAACAAAGTATTTGGTTTCTGCGAGTCGTTCAAGCATTCAGAAGGTTGAAGTCCTTCGTGAAACCACGTCATCTGTTTTTAGTGCTCACCCTGCTTACCCAAAGGGACGTAGCATTCCAAAGAGGTCAGATTTGCCTACCGGCGACAACTACTTTAATACTTGGGAAGAGGCAAGGGACTATCTCATCGCTTGTGCGGAATCTAACATCCTTGACCTTGAATTTCAGCTAACCCAGGCGAAAGGCTGGAGAGCAACGCTTGATACGATGGAGGACCCTGATGTATTACGGGATACTCATGGCATCAGTATGCCTAGATAAGCGCCCACTAAGGCATGATGATCTCAGATATCCCGCATTGTCGTGTGCGCCCAGTATGGGTGCATACTTGGCGGTGAAAGTCTGCTACGGAGGTTGATAGCGCTAAATGGATATTCCGCTGAGTTCGGGCACTTGTTCCGATTTACTTCGGACACTATTCCGACTAAGTTCGGACGGGAGCGATGGACTGCGAGTTGAAACATGCACCGAGATGTACTTCCTGAAATCAACGCCTTTAAAATTGTTCAAAATGCGCGGGGTAAGATCAACCGCTAATCAATACTCAGCCAAGTGTTCAAAAGTGTTTAGAAACGTCAAACTATGCTCTCGACTTCTACCTAAATCTTGCTCTGCTTCGATTAATTTACTAATTGTAACTTTTTACTTGTCAACAGCGTCTATACTATGCAGGCAGCAAAGAAAACTTGGAGGCATGATAAATGGATAAAAGAGCAGAAATTGAAAAGATTGCCTATGAACTGTATCAGAAATATGGTTGCATTCATGGCCACGATCTCGAATACTGGGTTGAAGCGGAAAAAATTGTGCATTCCAGACAGACTGCAATCGCTACTGCGATGCCTGCATCCAAAAAAGAAATAGCTTCCAAGGAACCTACCGCTAAAAAGGTGGCTGCAAAGAAGAAATCTACAACTGCTAACAGTAAATTAGTTGCAAAGATAACAGCCAAGACTAAGTCCTTATACGAGAGAACTTGGTGACAAAAAGCATCAATGTAGTCGGCGGCCAACATATATGAGAGCGCGAGGAAGAGGCTTTTTTCTCCAACACATCGCAGGTGAGTCATTTTGTTTGGTCTTTCTGGGGCGTTGACAGATTTGTTATATTATCAAAGCCCCATGGACCCCAGTTGGGTTCTTACAAAGGTCACAGGTGCTTTCCAGCGTTCTATTCGAGATTATAGAGGCTCTCCTGGCGATAGACTGAAAGTCGAGTTTGATTTTTCGGATGGTGGGCGATGCTGAATATTAAGAAAATACTTCTTCCGGTTGATTTCCCGAATACCTCACTGCATGTAATTCATCAGGCTGCGACATTGGCCCACCATTTCCATTCTGAGATCGTGATGTTGCACGTCGTGACACCGCTGAGCCAACCCGCCTGTGTGCCAAAGGATGGCCCCGAGCTTGCTGGTTGGGATATGATGGCGGAGATCACCAGAGAGGCCAAGAAAAACTTGGATGAGTCTCTCGGGCCGGAGCTTGAAGACGTCACCATTCGGTGCTTATTGGTCGAAGGCGACGCGGCCTGGTCAATTGTGGAGACGGCTCAGGAGGAAAAAGCCGATCTGATCATGATGCCGTCCTATGGCTACACGTTCAACGAGTTTCTTCTGGGCTCTGTGACAGCGAAAGTACTTCACGGGACCGAGTGCCCGGTTTGGACCGACGCCCACGTGGAAAAATCGCCAGTGCAGGAGTTTGCGATTCGCCATGTCCTATGCGCAGTAGATTTTACCGCTCATAATGACAAAGCTGTGTCGTGGGCTGTGCAAATTGCCGACAAATTTGGTGCCCGTCTCACGCTCGCTCACGTCACTCCCGGAGTGGAGTTGTGGGGGCCGGGTGGCAACTACGTCAATCGAGAGTTGAAAAAGGAGTATGTTGGCTACGCTTCTCGGCATATGGCGGAGTTCCAGCAAACCATGGGGATCAAGGCAGACGTATACATTGGTTGTGGTGACGTGCCTATGGTGCTGAGCCAAGCTGTAAAGCAGACAAAGGCGGACTTGCTGGTTACCGGGTGCCGCCCTTATGGCCGTCACCTGCGGACCCATGGCTACGCAATCCTTTGCGCGGTGCCGATTCCAGTTCTGAGCATGTGACAATTATCGTCATTGAAGTTTTGTCCAAAGTTCGACGACTTCGAATAAGCATCTTTCGCAACTGCTCAGCACAATGACGATTATTTTCGGCATGCCTCATTTTCAAGTATCACCGCGTCGGCAAGTTAGCTGGCAAAATCTGCAGTGGCAGAGATTTGCTCGCCATGAACGGCATCTGTTGGGATCTGTTTGAGCTGGCCTTATCCTCCGTCGAAACAAGTTTTTTGACAGTGTAAATTTCCCAACTAATGCGTCACTGTTTCTTAACTCACCATGACTGTTGACTTCCGGGAAACCCGTGAACTGGTCTGCTGCTATTTTTAATCCGCAGTTGAACTGGAATTACACACCTTTCCGGTATACCCCAAAACAGTGTAGGTGAAGTCGTCAAAATAGCCATCAGCCGTACGTGGCAAAAGATGCAGGGCATGAAAAAGGGGGCTTTTCTGCAATACTACCTCCAAAGAAATTCGGGCGCATACTCATTTGAACCATGTTTGAGCGTAATCGCCACACAAGGCTGAGAGAGTGATAATATGGTGTAGGTCTTAGATATCTTGCGAAGATATTTCACCATTACACTTTTTTATTATTTTCGATATGATTCCATGCCGGCTAGCATAAAAATAGAGTGTGTAAGAATAACAATACGGTCATAATGAACTCATTGAAAATAGAACATAGAGAACTGTTAAAATATTTTTGTCCAATTCAATAAATGGGTGTAGGTGTTGTCACCGAGATGGGGATACGCAGTACGGGGCTTAAACTGCAGGGTCCCGAAAAATGCCATTCTGCGGCTTGCCTTCCTCCTCAGAAGTGAAGATTACGGAGTACTTCTTTTAGAATATCAGACACATTAGAGGAAGACCGCTGAGACTATCGTTTAAGGGATGTGCTGATGAGGAGCAGGGTGACTCCATCAGCGAGGAGCATGAGGTTAAGCGTTGCACTTACGGCATGGAGCTTTCGGAAAGTTTTCCTCTCTGGCGCTTCCGGGAGCGATTGAAAGGACTGGACCTCCTGCTTAACCCGAAGGATTTCTGGATAGAGCTTGAACGTCACAAATGTATTGATAGCGACAGCAATGATGGCAAACGAAAGCGACCAGCGGAGGGCAGCTTGCCCGAAAAGGGACTTGCAAAGAGGGAGGACTAAGAGTACGAGTATTGAAACGACGAGGGTGAACAGGAAATAGTGCGGAAAAAGCTCCCCTACGATCTTCCCCGCTGCATCTCTGCTGTATGCACTGAAGATATCAGGCGTCACTATGAATGTAAAAAGGCTTATACCCCCTACCCAGAGGGCAAGAAGGAGTGTGTAAACTGAATGAGTGAAAGCTTTCATACTGTGATCACCTTATTCTATTCTATCAAAGATGAGAGACAAAGCAACCACGCGAAACACGCGAAACATCGGTCTCCTTCTCACAGACCGCTAACGCTATTTCTTGCAGACTAGCGGACATCTTTCGGTTGTGAAAAGCAGGCCGAAAACGTTATCGACTTCGCTTTACTCCTAATAGTAGTAGCATCAAGCTACGGCTTCTCCCCTATTTTCATAGTGAACCGGTATGCAGTTTCTGACCGACTTGAGAATTTCGTTCGACGTCGTTCAGCGATGGCAGGAAGTGCAGGCACTAAAATCGACTCAAGAGGTAATCTTACATTCATATACATCTGACAGGTAACTCTTTGCAGACGGGCTACACTAATTATGCTATACTGTGCATATGAAGAAGATAGTGTTCTTTTTGATGTTGTTGTGGCCACCCATGGCTTTCGCACAGCCTTTTATCAGCTTTGACTCCGAGGTTCATGATTTTGCAATAGTGAATGGGAGCAGTGCGTTACAGTACAGTTTTGAGCTATACAATCGAGGGACTGAAGACTTGCTTATTGAGAAGTTGTACCCGTCTTGAGGTTGCACTGCGGTAATGGCTAGTTCGAGCCAGATCAAACCCGGCGAAAAAGGTAGTATTAACGTGACAGTCGACGTAGGGAACGCTAATGGCACACTCGTAAAAAGCATAAGTGTTTACAGTAATGACCCCGCAAGGCCGAAGGTGACGTTAACCATCAAGGCCGAAATCAGGCGCAATTAATCCTACGTGAACCAGGATTGGCTGAAGCGAACAATCGTGGATTATCCCGCAATGCACTCATAAATCACAATACTATACACTCGGAATCCGCATTTGATAGGAAACACGAGGGATTTTGAGCACTTCACTTGCCCTTCTTGATCGAAAATAAAAGGGCATGTGCCGAAGCACCTGCCCTTTTATCTACTTATGAAAGATCGCAAAAACTATTTTTTGTCGACTGCATCCTTCTTGTCGGCCGCCTTTTTGTCGGCTGCTGCTTTTGTGTCAGCTGCCTTCTGCTCGGCTGCTGCCTTCTTGTCGGCTGCTTTTTGCTTGGCTGCTGCTTTTTTGTCGGCTGCTTTTTGCTTGGCTGCTGCTTTTTTGTCGGCTGCTGCTTTCTTGGCTGCTGCCTTTTTGTCGGCTGCTGCTTTCTTGGCGTCGGCCTTCTTGTCGGCTGCTGCCTTCTGGTCGTCCATCTTCTTCTCTTCCATCGTCGTAGGCGCCTTTGTATCCATAGCCTTGTCAGCTGCGAATACTGCGGTTACGGAAAGAGCGAATAGGAGAACAACGATCAATGCGAGTACTTTCTTCATGCGATATACCTCTTTTTTATTTTTATTTTTGCTGCATTGTAATTATATTTTGCAACTGGCATGCCATTCTGAAGACCAGCTTAAACTAACTGATAAATAACGTTATATATAAAAAGTGGGTCCAAGTGCCATTGTCTGATATCAGGATCAATGTCCTCGTTTGGGGAGATTTGAGCAGCTCTTAAGTTATGGTCTCGTGAAGTGCGCTTCACGGGGTTATCCTGAAACTGTAAAGACTGACAGTTATTACTTGTGATGGCTAATCGCGACGAGACTGACAAAACCGACAGACTTGCAGGCGTTGATTGAATATATTGAATACCTAGAGAAATAATTTTTTTGACTGATGACAATTTCGTTATTTTTGATGTGATTCCATGCCTGATAACTGCATGATCTCCTCAAGCATGCCAGGTGATTGAAATCGTCTTTAAATATCGTAATATTCGTATTCGTCTGTATAAGGGCAGCATAGCTATCATTGCCACCTTCGTCAAATCTATCGCATTTTATCTAGTCAGGATATGGCCACAGTGAAAGACCTTTTATATACTCTTCTCCTTATTTGACGCATTATACATTGCAGTAGAGGCTTACGTTGTGGCTTTCCCAAGAAGAGGAAGTTAATAGCAAAGATAGATCATGAGAAGGATATGGAGAAAAATCGCAAGGGCGAGATAGACGCCCTTGGCGATACCTCGACACTTGCGGATCCTACAGTCGTGGTCGATCTTGTGGAGACTCGGCAAGGAACTTAATCAATCTTAAGGATTCTTCTGTTCACATTTTGTGACATACTAAACAAATAGCTGGCGACTGCAGACGAAGCCTTTGGGGCTCGTCTGCTCCCTTAGCGGAAGGTTCATAAGTGATGACCCCTTTCTCATGAGGATTATGACAAGTAGAACAAGTAATACGCTCCCGCGGTACAAGTGGAATGGTCACCTTCATCTCCTGCTCGTATTGTTCTATATCCCGGAGCATATTTGCTGATGGCTTCATAAGGATATGCCTATTAAGTGTTAGTTGCGCCATCAGAGAGTGGCAGCGCCAGCAGAGGAAGGCCACGTCCGCTCTGAATGCCACGTCTTTTGTTCTGTCAACCTTGGGATCTGGTGTTTTGGCATGGCATACGAGACATACTGGGTTACCATTTACCTGCAAAATTCTACCTTCGTTATCCAGCATACTATGGGGATAAATCTGAGCATAGTCTTCTTCGTAGTGACATTTGAAACAAATCTCTCTTCGGTTAGTATAAGGCCCTCCTCGTAGCATGTGCGGCTCACTTCCCATATGATTGTCGATATGACAGGTCAGACATTCGACTTTTCCGTCATATAGCGGAAAAGGGAAATTGGATGAACGAGCAGGGACAAAATCGACAGGATGGTGGTTTTCCGTATATTGATGACACTTGAGACAGGCCGATAAAGCATCATCGACTGACGCGGCCGCAGAGCGAGCCTCAGCTAGGAAGCCACTTTTTCTTGATTCCGCGGATAGGTGCTGCGGGTGAACGGGTTCCGTTCCCTTTTGGCCCTGATAAAGATTCGGAGTGCACGAAGCTACAATAAGTGCGAACAATGCCATCTTATTTGCTACCAACTGAGAAATCCAGTGTACACGCTCTTTCCCTCTTTTCCCAATTACCTTCATGATAACAAGCATATCAATATTTGCAGTGAATTTACAGTGTCAGGATGTTGACGACCTTTGCAAACGCAAATAGTGAAATCAATCATAAAGGCAGAGGGGACCTAAGCAGTCCACCTCTCTTTTGAAGTTAGCCCCTCCTCCCGCACTATATTTTTCTTCTGTCTGTGAGCACGATCACTAAATGTATTCCTGTATCATATTAATATTATGTATGCGAATGATTATATCAGCCATACTATCCGCCTTTCTCTTTTACTCCGCCGCATCGGCTTCAGATACGACAATATACATCAGCAAGCCTGCATACTATATTAAAGAGTTGATTTCACAGATCAATCATTACCGGATGAGTAGCGGCCTTAAGCCTCTCTCTTTCGACGATAGGTTGGCGCACCTCGCACAAGATCATTGTGCCGAGATGCAAAGGCGTGGCGTTCTTTGTCATGACAATTTTGATCAGAGGTTCAAGAACTCGGGACATACCAGTTGCGTTGAAAATGTAGGATGGAATTACCGTACAGCCAAAGAGCTTTTTATTGCCTGGAAAAACTCGAGCGGGCATGATAAGAATATGCTCGCAGATGACATTCAAAGGGCTGGCATTTCAATAGTCGGGACATATGTAACGTTTTTCGCCTGCAATTAGGAATTATTTCAGGAGACCAGATCATTTCAGTCTTTAACTCGGTGCAAAAGGAATGCAAATCTATCAGTTCTAGAACTGAGTCTACCGAGAAAAAGTCTTTATATACTTTCATCGTAATTTCTGTGGAGTATGAATAAGCGTCATTCTGTTCACAACAGAACGACGCCTATTTTGATGACACACCGATTGAATACGCAGTTCCGATAACAATCTTTAATATTAGTGGGTTCCAGCTCCGTTAAAAAATAATTGGGACGACAATGCATAGAGTGCAATAGTTCAAAAACCTAATAGGGACGAGAGACTTGGCCCCTGTATGTTCGGAATTATACAAAGCTAGCGCGTTTCTTTATTAAATAAATGCCGTCACGTATGGTGAGGAACAGCTTTTCAGTCCTATTGTCTGCTTTTACAAGTTCATTGAAGTTAGCAATTGCTAAGCTTTCGTCATCCTTCGGATCAAAGACCCTTCCATACCACAGGGCATTGTCAGCAAGGATTAAGCCGCCATTTCGTGTAATCCGCATCGATTCTCTGTAATACGCGCTATAGTTTTGTTTATCGGCGTCGATGAAGACAAAGTCGGTTTTTGCATCGGGCAGGGACTTCAGGATTTCCAAGGCCTCGCCCATCCGCAGGATAATTTTAAAGCCGTAGGGACTTCTGTCGAAGAAATCCTGTGCAATCTTGACATGATCGGGATTATGCTCGATGGTCAGAATTTCGCCGTTTTCGGGTAATACCTCGGCCATGGCAAGGGCCGAGTAGCCGGTAAAGGTACCGATTTCGACGATGTGTTGTGCCCCGGACAATTGGGCTGCTAACTGCAGGAACCGGCCTGCAACGCGTCCGGTGAGCATACTAGGATGTGATGTCCTTGTCATGGTAAAATCTTCGATTTCCTCGAGGAGTGTGGACATGGGAGTTGTATGATCAGCGGCATACTCACCTGCCTCCCTGGCCACGATATCCATGAAGCAGTGGAGGCCGGCCGACTTGTCGGCTTGGCTGTTCGAACCTTGAGTAGTTTTTTGACCCATGGGATTTCTGATTTAATTCCTCAACGCCTCTGTATCCGATAAGTATAGCCGGATAGAACCATCTATGTCCCTATAGATTACTGAATCAGGGCATAATCTGATAGCACCATTTGCATGTCGCCTGCCTACACACTGAAATCAGAAATGAACCATCTGTGTATATTGCACTCTTCATCCAGCAGTTGCCTCAATTACTATTACTATTACTATACAAAGATCGCTGACTACTTGCAGCACCAATAGAATATCCCTTTTTTCTGTTAATATAATAAATAGCGTGAGTTTCTCTCCAGGCGGACATTATGATAGAACGGATCACTAATTGTTATGAGCCTCTCTCGGAAAAAAGATGATAATGGAATCATCCCGGCAGAACTGCTGTACAGGGCAATGTTTGAGCAATCCCCTGACGGTATCCTGATCATCGACACCCGGGGGGGAATAATTGATTTTAATGAGGCGACCCACCTCCAGCTCGGCTATTCCCGTGAGGAGTTTGCAAGACTGAGCCTGGCGGATATTGATCCATATGAGACGCCTGAAGAGATCCGAGCCAGCATCGCAGAGGTGTTGAGCAAAGGGAAGGCTGATTTCGAAGTCAGGCATAAGACCAAAAGTGGGGAAATAAGGGACGTCAACGTGATCACAAAAGTGATTGCCGTAAGGGACACCATGGTTTTTCAAACGATTTGGCGCGATATAACAGAGCGGAAGCAGAACGAAGAGGCACTCAGAATGCATCGCCTTCACCTTGAAGATCTCGTAGAGGAGCGATCGGCAGAATTGAAAAAGCTTAACGAGGAGCTTCAGAAAGATATCGCCCAGCGGAAGTTTGTTGAAAGAGAAAGAGAGAAGCTCATTACTGACCTTCGGGAAGCCTTCGCTAAGATAAAAATCCTGACAGGATTGCTC
This sequence comes from uncultured Nitrospiraceae bacterium, assembly GCA_963727805.1. GTDB lineage: Bacteria > Nitrospirota > Thermodesulfovibrionia > Thermodesulfovibrionales > Dissulfurispiraceae > Fen-1308. Next base: position 533,668 of record CAVSHF010000005.1, on the reverse strand, counting down.
CCCATGTGTGCCTGGTGTAAAAAAGTACGTGACGACAAGGGATACTGGCAAAAGGTGGAAACTTATGTTCAGGAACATTCCGACGCCTCTTTTACTCACGGCATCTGCCCCGACTGTCTAAAAAAAGTGGACCCCGAAACGTATAGGATCGAGGTCGAAAAAAGCAGGGCAGTCGGGGGAAGGATGGCCACCGAGAGAAGGCAGAACAGGAGAAGCCCGATAGCTCCACTGTCTCCTTATTCTGTCGAGAGCATAAACATCAGAGATTGGAAGAAATCAATACTCGATGCTATTGTGGACGATTTCAGCGAAGGGGGGATGTGCATCCGGACAAGCACTCCTCTCGCTGATGACATGCTTGTAACGTTTGCGGATGGCTTAAGGGCAAAAACAGGGATTGTCATTTGGAAAGAGACCTTACACTCTGAGCATAATTTATATAGGACTGGCATAAAGTTTATACGAGATTATATAGATGATTCTGGCAATTAGGTTAGTTATTTTTGACCGGACAATCGAAAATGTCGGGACGATTCCCTTTGTATACTCCAAAGCCTATTCATCGCAAAAAGGCTGGCGATTAAAGAATCTTGATCTTATTTCCCTAACAAAATTAATAAGATTTACATACACGAACTTGCTAACCGTAAAACTGCCGTTTTATAATGGAGCAAGGCAACATTCAAACATATCGAATTTGTAGTGGAGGGTATTTGACTAAGAGAGTAGTCATAATTCTATGCCTCCTTCTCTGTACACCATATGGTTGTAAAAATCAGGGGAAGATCCCTCCGCAAAAACCGCCTTCGGTCCAAGTAATCACTATTGGACTGCCCCCCGAGCAAAATATTTTCCACCAGGTGGAAAGATACCAGCCCCTTGCTGAGTATCTTTCCGCAAAGACCGGAGCGACAGTGCGTTTGAAAGTAATTCCCAGCTATGGGAATGTCGTTGATAACATTGTTTCTACAGGCGTCGATGCCGCATTCTTAGGTAGTTTTGCCTATGTACTTGCTCATACGAAATTAGGCGTTGAGGTCCTTGCCCGTCCCGAGAACCTCGACGGCATATCAACCTATTACGGTCTGATTTTTGTGAGAAAAGACAGTGGCATTAAAACGGTCAAGGACATGAAGGGAAAGAGCTTTGCATTTGTCGATAAGGAAACGACGGCCGGCTACCTGTTCCCCGTGGTATATTTCAAAACGAGGGGCATTAAGAACTACAGGACGTATCTGAAAGAAGTCTATTTTACAGGAACTCATGAAGATGGACTTTATGATGTGCTGAACAAGAAGGCCGATATCGGTGCAGCAAAGAATACGGTGTTCGAGAGACTTGCAGTCTCTGATAGCCGGATCAACAACGAACTCATGATCCTTGAAAGATCACCTGCCGTCCCTGAAAATGGCATCGTGGTCCGAAGAGACCTCAATAGTGCACTCAAGGAAAAACTAAAACAGAGCATGCTTAACATGGATCAGGATCCGGAAGGACAGAAGGTCCTGAAGCAATTCGGTGCGAGCAAATTTATCGAAACAAGGGATGAAGATTATGAACCGGTTTATAAATATGCACGGAAAATCAACCTTGACCTTCATGCCTTCGATTCTCTGAACGAGAAATGAAGAAACGAATCGTCATAGGGCTGAGTATCTTCGCGGTGATCTTTTTTCTGGGAGGCCTGTATATAGCATTTACGATTACTCAGTCAACAACGATGCTCGACAGACTTATCATGCTCCATCAGGTTGAGATCCTGCGGGAGCATCTTCTTTTGGAGATCAAGAAGGTTCAGGCCGACCTCAATCTTAAAAACACCCGTTATGCCAGGAGCGTCGATACTGTGGTAAATAATGTGCGCAATATGGAGCAGATATCCCAGACATGCTTTTCCTGTCATCATACCGAAGAGGTCGAGAACAGGCTCCACGATATGGAACGACAGATTGAATTGTATAAACAATCCATAAGCAGGTTGCTGACGATGAGGGCAAACATCACAAGATTGGATGAGGAGGAAGAAAATGCCTACAAAATAGGAGAGGAATTGGTTGATAAGGTCAACAACATGATTGCGCTGGCTACGGCCAATCTTGAAAAGAGAACCCAGACCTCGCTTCTGCGCATCGATCATTCAAGGAATATCCTTTATGTGCTTGTTGCGGTGGGACCGCTTCTCGCCCTTTTGCTAGCCTATGTCTTCATCAGAGGGTTTACACGACCGATCAATGTACTGCTTGATGCAACAAGGAAACTGAAGGGAGGTAATCTGGGCCACCGGATTGAAGGATTGCGGGACGAATTCGAAGAGCTTGGGACTTCCATAAATCAAATGGCTGGTTCTCTGGCGGGCCACATTAAGAAATTGGAGGAGAGCGAAAAGCGCTACCGCATACTCTTTGAGAGTGCCGGTGATGCAATTTTCATCATTGATGCGGAAGAGGGGGACAGAGGACGCATCATCGCTGCAAACAGGTCGGCTGCCGACATGCATGGGTATGCGATAGAGGATATAGTAGGTGTGAATATCAGTGCTGTCGACACTCCGGAGGCGGCCAGAGGAGTGGGGGAGCGTATAGCGAAGATGCTCAGAGGAGAAAGTGTAAAGGAAGAAATAACGCATCTGAAAAAGGACGGTACCGTTTTCCCCGTTGAGATCACTGCGGGGATGATTGAGCTTGATGGACATAAATATATTCTCGCCTACGACCGGGATATCACCGAGCGCAAGAAAGCGGAAGAGGCGTTGAGCCTATCCGAATCAAAGTTCTCAAAGGCCTTCCAGGCCAGCCCTGATTGGATCACAATTAGCACGCTCGATGACGGCCGTTATATAGAAGTCAACGATACCTTTGAACGCATGAGTGGTTACCGTAAAGAAGAGGTTATTGGCCGTACTGCGAAGGAACTTGGCATCTGGACGGACTCTGATGAGCGTAAAGAAATGGTGAAGACGCTTCGGAAGGAGGGATCGTTACGAAACATGGAGGTCCATTTCAGGACACGATCCGGTGCCATCCTAACGATGCTAAGGTCTTCGGAGATAATCGACTATGAGGGGAAACAGTGTATCATATCGGTAACACGCGATGTCACTGAGCGGAGGAATGCCGAGATAATGCTGCAGCGGGCCGAACGGATGAAGGAGGTAGGCGAAATAGCCGTTGGCCTCGCCCACGAGATAAAGAATCCTCTCGCAGGTATAAAGTCTTCTATGGAAGTGCTCTATGAAGAAGCCATCTGCTCGGAGGAGGACCGGGAAGTCTTAAGCAAGGTTGTCAGGGAGATTCGCAGGATCGAACTACTATTAAAGGACCTTCTCAACTTTGCGCGACCTCCCAAACCACAGTTCAGCATAATAGACATCAACAAAATACTTGATGCAACCCTGGAGCTTTCTGTGGGCAAGGGGGTGCTATCAGAGCAGGGCATAAATGTCGTCAGGGAATTGGATACCGGTCTGCCTGCCACGATGGCGGATCCCATGCAAGTAAAGCAGGTGTTTCTTAATCTGATTCTGAACGCTGTCGACGCAATGAGAGATGGCGGCACGCTGCGTTTAACAACGCGGTACGATGAAGAGACCCCATCAATCATTATCGAGATTGCCGATACGGGTAAAGGGATTGGGACTGATGCGATGGATAAGATATTCCAACCTTTTTTTACTACTAAAGCCAGAGGAACCGGGCTCGGACTGCCGATTTCGAAACGACTTATAGAAGAGCATGGAGGTGCGCTAACGGTAAAGAGCGTGCCCGACCGCGGCACTACTTTTATCATCAACATTCCTGTCAAGCGGCGTAAGGAGAATGTAACATGAAGAGCAAGGGAAAGATCTTTCTTGTCGATGACGATGACTTGATCGTATCCATGCTTTCGAGGGCCCTGAAGAACGAAGGGTATGAAGTCCATTCTGATGCCGGTACCGACGATGTCATAAATAAGATTCGCTCTCGGTCTCCTGATATTGTCATGCTCGACATCAATCTTCCGGGGCGCAGCGGCATAGATATTCTTGAGGAAATCAAGGCGAAGCTCGACGCCGAAGTTGTCATGCTGACTGCGGATGACACCGCCGAGACTGCAGTCAAAGCGATGAAACTCGGCGCTGCAGACTACTTCACCAAACCCTTCAATATGGACGAAGTGAAGATCGTCATTAAGAATATCAAGGAAAAAGTCCAGCTCAGACATGAAGTCGATTATCTTAGAAAGGTCAACTATGCATTGTATGAGAAGGAGATTATAGGTAACTCAAAAGGCATACAGGAATTGAAGGCAAAGGCCTGTAAGCTTATCGATTCCCGCGTCCCTACTATCCTTGTCACCGGCGAGAGCGGAACGGGGAAAGAACTCCTCGCCAGATATATACATCGCCATATGAACGGAGAGGAATTCTCTCCATTTATACGCGTCAATTGCGCTGCGTTGCCTGAGACCCTCCTTGAGAGTGAGCTCTTCGGGTATGAAAAGGGGGCGTTTACAGACGCAAAAGCAGACAAGAGGGGACTTTTCGAGCTTGCCGACAGGGGATCGATACTTCTTGATGAAATCGGTGAGATGAAAACTGCTCTGCAAAGCAAGCTGTTGAGAGTCCTAGAGGAGAGGACGGTGCGCCGCATCGGCGCCAAGGACGAACTCCTGATCGACGTCGTAGTTATTGCGACCACGAACCGCGACCTTCAGGAGGCGGTCGATAAAGGGGATTTTCGGCTCGACCTTTTTTATCGGTTAAATGCTTTTTCACTTCATATACCAGCCTTGAGGGAGAGAACCGAGGATATCCCCTTATTGGCACGACACTTCCTGGGCCGCCTTGCAGCAAAGTACAACAAAACGATGATTTTGGGGTTTTCTCCAGAGGTAGAAAGGCTTATGGTTTCTTACCAGTGGCCTGGAAATATCCGGGAATTGAGGAATATGATAGAACGTCTCGTCGTGCTTGAAAGCACGGAAGTCATAATGCCGGAGCATCTCCCAAAAGAAATAGCGATGCAAGTGACTACCGAAACTCCGCCGGCCGGCGAATTTGTTATTCCAGATCAGGGTATAAGCCTCGATGATCTCGAGAAAAAACTTATCATGCAGGCCCTGACAAAGGCAGGAGGTAATAAGACCCTAGCGGCAAAACTTCTTGGCTTGAGTTATGACAGTCTTCGTTACCAGATAAAGAAATTTGGTCTTGAATAAGTGCCTTCAGCGCGGCGATCCGATCTCGGCTTCTGAAACTTCACAGTTAGTTTCCCAGAATATAAGACTAATAATATTTGTATTGGCGGCATGTGCCTGCCGTTATTCGCTGCATCATCTTGATGCAGCGTTTCGGCGATCAAAGAGTATGGGGTTTCTCATCGAGCAGCCCATGCAGGAGCGTCTTCATTTCAGACAGATTGAAAGGCTTAGCAATCATTGGGATCTCCTGCGTATCTACGAACGTCTTTGAATCAGCACTGATAGGCGGTACTGACATGACCGCTATCTTCGTGGAGGGAGAGAAGGTTTTTATATGTTTCATGATAGTGACGCCATCTATATCGGGGAGCTGGATGTCGATAAGGCAGAGGTCATACGAATGCGATGAGATCTTATCTAATACATCGTGATCGTCGCAGGCGACACAGACTTCCGCATGGCAATGGGAAAACGTTTTTCTAAGACTATAAACGATCAAGTCATTATCATCGACGACCAATATTCTCTTCATGAGCGTTTAATTTGCAATTTATATGCCATATGCAGGGGAAAATTTATTGCTAACACAGCATTGATTTTAAAGATGAAGCAGTCTGGCCGCCGTTGCAATGGGTTCTGGATATGGTGAATTTGCGGCGATAAGTGGGCATAACGCTGTTTAAATTGGCCACAATAAGGAGAAAGGGGAAAAACCTTTTGACTGATTGCTTATTTTTTTTACACAAAAAGTGATCTTTACATGCTGCTGTTTAGATGCAATAATTTTCTAAACACCGGGTGACGAAGACTATCATGTTTGAAGATAAAAAGAAAAAATCATATTCTATCGCATTTGCGGATGACAACTATAGATACATGTGATAATATATTGTTCGACAGAAGGGTGATTCAGGGACTGAGGGATTTGATCTTATTCATGGGAACACTCTGTTTTATCCATTGTTTTTCTCTTCGTTATCCGTTATCCTTTCTTCATAAGCGCCTCCTTGGCGTTTGGAATTCCTGGCTGGAGAAGTTTGGTCGAGGTGCTTTTTTATTTGTGGACTCATGCACCTTGCATGAGCAGATTTAGTCTGCTAAGCATGGAAAGGTTAGAATAAGTAATAAGAGTGATGAAAAGGTTGAAGAACTGAGGAGAGTTAGATCAACAATGATACGATCAATCCGAACATTTTCTTGTGTCATAGTGTTTGCTTTGTTACTCATGGCCTGTGCCTCGAAGCCTGAAGAAGCACAGGTCGGCCGATGGTAGAAGATAAGTGGGGCGTAGACAATTGAATTTCTTAAGGACAAGTCATTTCATGGAAGCATAATATGGGACATGACGAAGACAGCAGTCAATGTGAAGGGGACCTACTCCGTTCAAGGGGATGTTGTTAGTCTTAAGCCGGATAAACACGCGGATCTTATGACAATGATATGGAAATTCAAGCTTTCCAACTCAAAAAATAAACTAGCATGAATTTTCAGAAAAGAGGCGCATTGAAACTGGACGGAAGATCATCCAGATATCGAAGAGTTGGATAATGTTGTTTCAGGCGATAGGGTTAGTGTGCCACCGTTCTTCTAGGAGGAGCAAGCTATGCGACAAGGTTATTATTTGAGGGCTGTGGTTGTCTTTTTATGTCTTTATTTATTTTCATGCAGCCCTTCATTTAGTCCTATAGTGAGTGAAAGCGAGACGAACAACTATGAGCTTGTTATTGCAAAAGAGCTGGATATTTTGGATGCAGCCGCTGTGGCAATTCAAAACTGTTTTCCCAGCGGTATTATCTCCAGATTGAGTGGCAGAGAAAAAGGATATACGTTCAATACAAAACCTCTTCTTGATTGGCCGACGTATAAATTTCTGATCCAAAAAGCATACGGCATCGCGCCAGATGGAAACGATATTGTGGGTTATCAGTATTCTATTTATTCAGACGGCCAATCGACTTCTCCTGAATCATCTGATGTGCAAACGCTGATTACGGAATTTAAGAAGATACTGGCGGATAAGGGTATCGGACTCATTCAGGTTCAGCGGATAAAAAACGAGCGCTAGACACAGATAAGTTTATCGATTATTTTGCGAATTATACGGCGTTGCGCCATTCAAAAAGGGTGGGGGAAAGATGATGTGCCCTCCACAACAGTAGGAAGTTCTATATTTTGTAGATTTAACACCTTTTCAATGTATTTGCCCTCTCTGAAAGATAGAAGGGAGGACATCCCCGGCTAGCAAGACGCTTTCTCTCCAGGCTTTCGGCAAAGTACAATAAAACCATGATTTCGGGTTGTTCTGGGAAGCGGAAAGTCTCATGGGTTCTTACCGGTGGCTGGGTATGTGTGGGAACTCAGGTACACGATAGAACGGATTATAGTGCTTGAGAGCACCGGTCCGGTATGATGTTGTCTGAGCATCTCCCCCAAAAGATCATCTAGCAGTCAACTGCGGTGGCCATTTCCGAAGAATTTCTCCTTCCTGATGGAGTCATCGACCTTGAGGAACTGGAGAAGAAACTTACTATTCAGGCATTGAAGAGACAGGTGGGAACAAGACAGCTGCAGCAAAATTGCTGGATACCAGTCACGATAGTCTTCGCGATCAAATCAAGAAATGCAGCCTCGAATAAAACTTTTTAGGGTTATCTCAGTCAAGGAGAAGGAGAATGAGTATCAGGATCAAGTCTTCAGTTGCCGAAGACCCAGTCCCATCTTTTTTCCTCTGGACGCAGGGACGCTTGATAAGGCATATTATTTTTAGCCACTTCCGGTAGTGTGATTATTGCTGCATTCGGTTCGACTGCCTAATATAACAAAAAATGATCCAAGGTTTTTCTCCTGAAGCCCTTTCCATTATGGCTGCGTATATCTGGCTGGAAATGTGCGCGAGCTTTAAAAAATCGTTGAAATCATTGCGGGGCTTGAAAATGCCGAACAAATCCTCCCGGTGCATTGCTCATCTAGCTTATCGGAGAGAAAGTTGCTCCCGGCACTGTTTCAAACAATGGATTTGCGCTGCCCAAAAACGGGTCTCACTCGATGATCTCGACAAAAGACTTATTGTGATTGCCCCTCGAGAGGCCAATCACAATAAAACTCTTGTCTTCAAACTGTTCAAGAGATGTTATAATTCTTTTAGGTATCAGACAAAGAAATTCGGTCTGGAGTAAGCTCTATCAAGATAGGTTTTTGAAGGCATGTCTAAGAACGCAAAAGAGGCGGCAGTGATCAGTGCGGACAATACTGAAAAGAAAATATGGTGGAGAGATATCTTTCTGATAGCAGTGTTAGGTATCATTGCTTATTCCAACAGTTTTCATGTGCCGTTTGTGTTTGATGACGCATCCTCAATAGTAGACAACAATGTAGTCCATGATGTCGGTAATTTTCTTTTTAATTCTGCCGGTTACAGCTATAATCCCAATCGTTTTATCGGGTATCTGACGTTTGCCCTGAACTATACATGGGGTGGTTTCGATGTGACAGGCTACCATATAGTCAATCTTGCAATACACATCATCAATGCCTTGCTGGTCTATGGATTGGTGGTGCTAACGTTCAAAACGCCCCTGATGAAGGGTTCATCACTGGCGCCCCGTTCAAGAATCCTCGCATTTTTTACAGCAGCCTTATTTACCGTGCATCCGGTTCAAACGGAGTCAGTGACGTATATCGTGCAACGACTTGCGTCATTGGCAGCACTCTTTTACAGTGCCTCGCTGTGTTCGTACATCCGGTTCAGGCTTATTCAGGAATCTGCTGAGGGGCCAGGGTGGAGGGGGTATGTGCTTTATGGCATTTCGCTGGTGTCGGCAGTACTGGCGATGAAGACAAAAGAGATCGCTTTTACATTGCCGCTTATAGTGGTGATGTATGAATGGTTTTTTTTCGGCAGGGGTGATATGAGGAGGAGGGTGTTGTGGGCATTGCCGCTGCTGGCGACAGCGGCCGTCATTCCTCTGAGCATGCTGAATGTGGGCAAGCCGTTGGGAGAGGTATTGTCCGATGTGAGCCAGGTGACGGTGGTGCAGTCGAGCTTGTCACGGTGGGAATATCTGATTACGGAATTCAGGGTGATTGTCACGTATATACGGTTGTTGTTTCTGCCTGTGGGTCAAAACCTTGATTATGACTATCCTCAATACCACTCACTGTTTGAGCCGCAGGTGGCGTTTTCTTTTTTGTGTCTGCTTGGGCTTTTTGTGCTGGCGATAGTGCTGCTGAGGAAGGCGCAGCGGGGCGGAGAGGCATCGTTAAGACTTATCTCATTCGGCATATTATGGTTTTTCGTAACGCTCTCGGTGGAGTCGAGCATCATCCCCATCATCGATGTCATTTTCGAGCACCGCCTGTATCTGCCATCAGTGGGATTTTTTATGGCGGTGGTTACGGTGGTTTTTCTGCTTATGCGGAAGAAAGTGGTGAAGGGAGTGCCTGCTGCTGCGGCTCTATTGGCCGTGGCGGTCGTGGCGATGACCGGGACAACATACGCAAGGAACGTGGTGTGGCAGAGCGGCATCAGCATCTGGGAGGATGTGGTGAGCAAGAGTCCCATGAATGCTCGGGGGTACAACAGCCTTGGGACTGAATATGCGAAGCTGAGATTGTACGACAAGGCAATGAAGGAGATCCAAATTGCGGTGAAGCTCCAACCCGAGTACGTCGAAGCGCATAGCAACCTCGGCGTTGTTTATCAGGCGCTTAATATGCTTAATAAGGCTGTGGGCGAATCGCAGTTTGTAATAAGCAGGGACCCGGATTATGCAAAGGCGTATTTTAATCTCGGGGTGATTTACTATAGAATGGGGCAAATGGACCTTGCGCGGAAGGAACTAGCCGCGGGGCTAGCCATAAAGCCTGACGAGGAAAATGCACGCCAGCTGCTCGAGATAATTTCTCGCTAATAGGACATGTGTAAAAAGTCCAGATCGTCAGAGGAGAGTCATACCTGGCAAAAAGAGACATTGATTAGCGTCTTTCTGATAGCAGTGTTAGGTATCATTGCTTATTCCAACAGTTTTCATGTGCCGTTTGTGTTTGATGACGCATCCTCAATAGTAGACAACAATGTAGTCCATGATGTCGGTAATTTTCTTTTTAATTCTGCCGGTTACAGCTATAATCCCAATCGTTTTATCGGGTATCTGACGTTTGCCCTGAACTATACATGGGGTGGTTTCGATGTGACAGGCTACCATATAGTCAATCTTGCAATACACATCATCAATGCCTTGCTGGTCTATGGATTGGTGGTGCTAACGTTCAAAACGCCCCTGATGAAGGGTTCATCACTGGCGCCCCGTTCAAGAATCCTCGCATTTTTTACAGCAGCCTTATTTACCGTGCATCCGGTTCAAACGGAGTCAGTGACGTATATCGTGCAACGACTTGCGTCATTGGCAGCACTCTTTTACAGTGCCTCGCTGTGTTCGTACATCCGGTTCAGGCTTATTCAGGAATCTGCTGAGGGGCCAGGGTGGAGGGGGTATGTGCTTTATGGCATTTCGCTGGTGTCGGCAGTACTGGCGATGAAGACAAAAGAGATCGCTTTTACATTGCCGCTTATAGTGGTGATGTATGAATGGTTTTTTTTCGGCAGGGGTGATATGAGGAGGAGGGTGTTGTGGGCATTGCCGCTGCTGGCGACAGCGGCCGTCATTCCTCTGAGCATGCTGAATGTGGGCAAGCCGTTGGGAGAGGTATTGTCCGATGTGAGCCAGGTGACGGTGGTGCAGTCGAGCTTGTCACGGTGGGAATATCTGATTACGGAATTCAGGGTGATTGTCACGTATATACGGTTGTTGTTTCTGCCTGTGGGTCAAAACCTTGATTATGACTATCCTCAATACCACTCACTGTTTGAGCCGCAGGTGGCGTTTTCTTTTTTGTGTCTGCTTGGGCTTTTTGTGCTGGCGATAGTGCTGCTGAGGAAGGCGCAGCGGGGCGGAGAGGCATCGTTAAGACTTATCTCATTCGGCATATTATGGTTTTTCGTAACGCTCTCGGTGGAGTCGAGCATCATCCCCATCATCGATGTCATTTTCGAGCACCGCCTGTATCTGCCATCAGTGGGATTTTTTATGGCGGTGGTTACGGTGGTTTTTCTGCTTATGCGGAAGAAAGTGGTGAAGGGAGGAGTGCCTGCTGTAACAGCAGCGTTGACTGCAGTGGTTGTGGTGCTCGCCGGTGCGGCATATGCACGGAACACTGTTTGGGGGAGCCAAAAGACCATATGGGAGGATGTGGTGGCAAAGAGTCCTCTTAAGGCCCGGCCGCATAACAATCTCGGGCCCATATATTTCGATGAAGGAAAGTATGATCGTGCAATAGAACAGTATGAAATTGCTCTCAGGCTGGAACCTGACTATGATCTGGCCCACAATAATCTGGGCAATGCATACCGGATGAAAGGCTGGACTGACAAGGCAATAGAACAGTATGAGATTGCCCTGAATTTGAATCCTCAATTTATTGATGCGCATAACAATCTCGGATTGGCCCTCTTGAGGACGGGTCACCGGGAGGAGGGCATCAAGGAGATTAACACCGCTTATGCGATTACGCATTATAACACTGGAAACGACTACCTGAGCTGGGGATTTTTTGATGATGCAATAACGGAGTTCCAGGCTGCCCTCAGACTCAGGCCTGATTATGACGAGGCAAAGAAAAATATCGCTATTGCAGAAGCCATGCTATTGAACAAGGCCGTTACCAGCCGATAGCTCGGGGTGCAGTCATGTGCAATAAATCTTTCAATACGAGTTCCGAAACGGATACGCGGTATTTTTTCATTAGCTTGATGAATTCACGGGAAGAGATTTTCTTTTTTTGAGACATCTCCCGGAGCTTTTTCATTGCAGAGAAGTAGCCCTGATTATGCTCGACGAGATAGCTGCAGGCGGCTGTTATTCTTTGAATTTCGATGCACTTCCGCGCGAGACGCTATTCCGTGTGCTTGGACAATGTAGCGTTTTAAGGTAAAGTATGGAACCATAAGCAGCCAGGGCAGCGGGAAGCTTTTTACGGCCACCCATAACCGGTTCCGATGCACATGCATAGATTCACAAACAGAAATTTAGACGTATGCAGGTCAGAGATTAGAAACAAAACATATGACCACACCTAAAAAGAGGAATCAGGTGACACGATCATGGACGATTGCCACCCTTGCCCGATGCCGGACGAGTTAAGGCGGATTATGTCTCGTTGAGAGCATGATCCAAACGAACTTTATACCACCTCAAGGTTTCCACAAGGACTTTTTGTGCTATTATCGTCATTAAGCTTTCTGGAAATGGAAAATGCCAGCAGGAAGAAGTTTGAGAAAAGAGCTGGGACCCCCAATGTTGATATTGCCGCAATGCCAGCGATCAATGTTGCTGCATCATTCGCCCCCGCCGAGAGCATTTACGGAATTGCCGGCATGGGTGATATTCATCCATGAGGGTGAAGAAAGATAAGAAAATCTCGGATCTCAGCGACCGCTTTTGCTACCAATACTCTTTTACTTCTTGGCTGCGAAAGGAATCAACACAATTATCATCAGCCAGCTGCCGATCGCCAGTTTCTCGAAGCTTTCCCCAAGGAAGGCAAAGACAGACAAGAAAGATGCCCTTATTATTGCCCAATTTCTCATGGCTCACAGAGACTCGATCACGCAGTTGGTAATGCCCCAGAATCTCATAGTACCCCCTTATCAATGCATGCCTTTTCTCTATAACATGCATTAAGAGTCAACGATACCTTCTTCCTTTCACCTCCGGTAACATTTTATGTGAGTCAATTCGCTATAGTGAGAAAGCTTGAGTTCCTGTGTCGGTCTGTGCTATGTTCATAATATGAACAAAAAAAGAGAGTAGCCTGCAGGATGCCGAACCACGCAGCTTCCTGTACATGCTCGATGAACTCTCAAGCAACGGCTTTGTAACACAGAGGGACCTGAGCCGGTGTCTCGGCATCGCGCTGGGACGGGTGAACTCCTACATAAAGAATTTGGTCGTCGAGGGCTATATCACGGTCAGATCCATACCCCCGAAGCGGTATGTTACTTCCTGACCCCGAAGGGTTCTAACGAAAAGACCCGCCTTACCTCTGATCTTCTGCAGGACTATACTAAGGATATGGGAAGAATAAAGAAGGACGAGATCTTCAGTGAACTCCTCAAAAACGGCGTGGAGAGCAATATGATAAAGGCGGTCTTTCCATTGTGATGCGCGAAGGGAGTTATTGAATGGCGGATAATTATGAGCTGGTCATCGAGCCTGGCAGGGGCATAAGGCATTACTGGCGAGACCTCTGGCAGTACAAGGAACTGTTGTATTTCCTCTCTTGGCGCGATATCTTAGTACGGTATAAACAGACTGTGATCGGGGTCGCCTGGGGCATCATCCGTCCTCTGCTTACCATGGTTGTTTTTACCATCGTCTTCGGCAATCTGGCGAAGTTTCCGTCAGAAGGCGTGCCATACCCCATCCTCGTTTTTACGGCGATGCTCCCGTGGCAGTTCTTTGCGAATTCGCTCTCTGAGAGCAGTAATTCATTGATCATGAACGCCAATATGCTCACGAAGATCTACTTTCCCCGCATGATCATCCCAACGTCTGCGGTGATCGTCAGCATGGTGGATTTCCTTATTTCCTTTGTTATCCTTGCTATGCTCATGTTGTGGTATCGGTTTATTCCGAACTGGCACATCTTTACTCTGCCATTATTTCTGATGCTCGCCTTTCTCGCCTCCTTCGGGTTCGGACTCTGGCTCGCAGCCCTGAATGTTAAATATCGCGACTTTCGCATTATCGTACCATTCATCGTACAGTTCGGGCTTTATATATCGCCAGTGGGGTTCAGCAGTAGCATAGTACCGGGAAAGTGGCGTCTTCTTTATTCTGTCAACCCCATGGTCGGAGTCATCGACGGTTTTCGCTGGGCTATACTTGGGAGCGATGCTCAGATCTACTGGCCCGGGTTCTGTCTCTCCACTTCGCTCATCATAGTGGCCTTTTTGGGGGGGATATGGTATTTCAGGGATACGGAAAAGAAGTTTGCGGACATTATTTGAGACAAGGAAGTGAATAGCGGTATTGATAAGATTATAACGGTTGAGAATCTTGGCAAGCAATATATTCTCCGCCATCAGAAGAAGGAGTCTTACACTCTCCTGCGGGACTTGATGGCTAACAGCATCAGGAATATGGGGAAGAAGCTCATACGTCCTTTCCTCTCTCGCGGTCCGTCCTCGACGGATCCCACTCATGAAGAGTTCTGGGCCCTCAAGGACGTTTCCTTCGAAGTAGCGAAAGGCGAGCGGGTTGGCATTATCGGCCGGAATGGGGCGGGGAAATCTACACTCCTTAAGATATTGAGCAGGATCACCGAACCCACAGAAGGACGGGTGCGCATAAGGGGCCGAGCGGCGAGCCTTCTTGAGGTCGGGACCGGCTTTCATCCTGAATTGACGGGAAGGGAAAATATCTATCTCAACGGCGCGATCCTCGGGATGACCAGGACGGAGATCAAGAGAAAATTCGACGAGATCGTTGCCTTCGCCGAGGTAGAAAAGTTTCTCGACACGCCGGTGAAGCATTACTCTTCGGGCATGTACGTAAGACTCGCCTTTGCCGTCTCGGCGCACCTCGAGCCAGAAATACTGGTTGTCGACGAAGTGCTTGCTGTCGGAGACGCCCAGTTTCAGAAAAAATGCCTGGGAAAGATGGAGGATGTCTCATCGAAGGAAGGCAGGACGGTACTGTTTGTGAGTCATAACATGAATGCCATTGAGCAACTATGTTCTAAAGCCCTGCTCATCGAGAAGGGGCGGATCAAAAAATATGATCGCGATGTCAGGTCCGTAATAAAGAGATATTTATTCAGTCAAGAAAATGAACTAGAAAAAACAGAATGGATAAACTTTGACAATAAATATGATAATCCGTATTTTAAGCCTTTGAAATTTTATATTGCGGATAACACGGGCAATCAACAAAATACTGCTGTCAGCAACAATTCCGAGTTCTATCTTTATATTGAAGGTAATATTAAGCAAATAGACCCTTCTTTGCAGATCGGCTACGCTCTTTACAATGAAGGAGGTACTCTCTTATATTGGTCATGTCATACCGATTCCGCAGAAGAGAATTGGCCAACATTGAATGAAGGGTATTGCCTTTTAAGAAGCCAACTTCCAAGCAGATTCTTGAATGAGGGTGTTTATAGGATTGAGCTCCTTTTAGCTCTTTACTATAAACAATGGTTGTCTGAACCCGGGGTAGATGCACCGTCCATTGATGTAACGATCCAAGGAGGGTTAAGCGACTCTCCTTACTGGATGATAAAGAGACCTGGAATTTTAGCACCTGTTCTGCAATGGGAACGTTTATAAGGTATTAAAAAGAGTGAAAATTGTTTTTTCCTAATCGAATAAAAAGTATTAAAGCAACTGACAGGGTCTTAGAAATAGGTCCGGGTGGGAGCCCTCATCCTCGATCTGACGTCTTGTTGGAAAAAGCGTTTGAGACGCAAAGTGAAGCAGAGGAGCAACGAGGTTATACTCCAGAACTCGAAACAGGCAAGCTAGTCGTTTTTTATGAAGGTGGACAACTCCCGTTTAAAGATAAAGAGTTTAATTATGTTATATGTTCTCATGTTTTGGAGCATGTGGAAGATGTCGATTATTTCTTGAGTGAATTAACTCGTATAGCCGATAAAGGATACATTGAATATCCTCTTATTTATTATGAGTATATTTATAACTTCAAAGTTCATAAAAATATATTACATCACAAAGATGACGTCATTTATTGGGTTGCGAAGAAGGACACCCACTTGAATGACTTTCTTGAAGTACAGGATGTGTTTTATAAATCATTAGTTGCCGGTCACAACGGACTCATTTCTTCCCTCCACAATATAATGTTTGAAGGTTATGAGTGGTTTGACAATATAAAATCAAAGAAAGTTACTGACATCAAATATACTTGCTTAGATTCAAGTCAGATTGTATTTGAGGCTAAACACAAAAAGAATGTTCCTACTCAATTTTTAGAAGACCTTATTAAAAAATTTAGGAAGCTAACGTGATCAAATATTTTGGCTTCATAAAGGAATATATAAAATTTAAAATAAGAGCATCTTCTTCCGAGAGACGATTCTCTATGCGGTGGAGAGACCGTTATCCTTGCCTCAATGACAGGACGAGAACGACAGGCTTCGACCGCCACTATGTCTACCACCCTGCCTGGGCAGCGCGTATACTATCCCAAAACAAACCGGATTTTCATGTTGATATCTCTTCTACTCTTCATTTTTGTTCCATCGTCTCAGCATTTATTCCGGTCAAATTCTATGATTACCGTCCGGCTGACCTGCAATTGAGTGACCTCACTTCAGAAGCGGTAGACTTGCTTGCCCTACCCTTTGCAGACATGAGCATTCAGTCTTTATCCTGTATGCACGTTGTAGAGCATATAGGCATGGGCCGCTACGGAGACTTGCTTGATCCGGAGGGAGATTTGAGGGCAATCGCCGAATTGAAGAGGGTACTGGCAGTGGGAGGTTCATTGCTCTTGGTCGTACCCATTGGCAAACCAAAAATAATGTTCAACGCCCATCGGATATACTCGTATGACCAGATTATGAGTTCCTTTTCGGAACTTAAACTCCAAGAATTTGCATTGATTCCGGAAGACCCAAAGAATGGCGGGTTGATTCGAAACGCGTCAAAAACTATGGCGGATGCAGAAACTTATGGTTGTGGGTGTTTATGGTTCAGGAAAATCGCATGATAAGAACCGTCGGCACAAAAAATGAGTCTAACCGCATTGTCTGGCTGGAAAAAACCCTTAAACAGATTCCAGCCGGATCGCGTATTCTTGATGCAGGTGCTGGAGAACGGCAGTTCCAGCGATTCTGCTCTCATCTTTCTTATGTCGCTCAGGATTTTGCGCAGTATGATGGTCACGGAGATAGCAGAGGTTTGCAGATGGGCTCGTGGGATCAGACAAAGCTCGATATCATCAGTGATGTTACAGCCATTCCTGAACCGGATGCTTCATTTGACGCCATTATGTGCATCGAAGTATTTGAACATCTGCCGAATCCGATACTGGCTATCCAGGAATTTGCGCGATTGTTGAAATCAGGCGGACAGCTCATCATTACTGCCCCCTTTTGTAGTCTGACCCACTTTGCGCCCTACCATTTCTACACTGGCTTCAATTCCTATTTCTACAAAAAATATCTCAAAGAAGTCGAATTTGACCTTACTGAAATCGCTGCCAACGGCAATTATTTTGAGTATATTGCCCAGGAAGTTCGCAGAATCCCCCAAATTGCAGACACCTATTGTAAGAGCAAAATGAATTTAGTGGAAAAATTATGTACTACTGTCTTGTTGGAAATGCTTGCACGGTTCAGCAGCACGGACAAAGGCTCTGAAGAGCTTTTGTGTTTTGGGTATCATGTGCTTGCAAAAAAACTTTAACAGGAGTGCCACGGCTAATGGTAATCGTAAGGCTCATGGGAGGTATGGGAAACCAGATGTTCCAGTATGCTGCTGGCCGGAGACTTGCCCTTGTAAACAACACTAACTTGAAACTTGACCTTGACGGGCTTAACAGCATATCAGAGTTAGAGACACCCCGGCATTATGAACTCGGTCCTTTTGCCATACAAGAAGATTTTGCCTCTGCGCAGGAAGTGGCACGGTTAAGAAAGGGGAGAGACGCTTTCTTTAAAGTAGCCGCAAGAAGATTTGCAACCAATATAAACCCTTTCTACAGGCCGAGCCATATCATTGAAAAACATTATCATGTTGATCCCACTCTTCTGAAATTGCGAGGCGATGTCTATCTCGAAGGGTACTGGCAGAGCGAAAAGTATTTTAAAGACGTTGAAGAGATTATACGCAAAGAATTTTCCGTCAGGACAGAACCAACCACTCTTAACAGACAGTTTATGGAAAAGATCAAGAACACCGAAGCGGTCTCGATTCACGTGCGCAGGGGAGATTACGTATCGCGTGCAACTGCCAGCGCATTCCACGGGACGTGCTCTCAGGATTATTACGCATCCGCTATGGAAAAGATCATTTCAGACGTGGCTCACCCGCATTTCTTTGTCTTTTCAGATGACCCTGCATGGGCACAAGAAAACCTACGGTTTTCTTGTGTTCCAACCTTTCTGGATCATAATAGTCCGGACAAAGGGTATGAAGATTTGCGACTTATGACTTTTTGTAAGCATCACATTATTGCAAATAGTTCGTTCAGTTGGTGGGGGGCATGGCTCGGCTCCGATCTCCGTAAGATCGTCATTGCGCCGAAGAGGTGGTTCAATGACGAAAGCATCAACACTGCCGATCTTCTGCCCGAGACATGGATAAGGATGTAGTCTGGAATATGTCGAACATTCCCAAAGTCACGGTTCTGATGCCGGTATATAACGGCGAGGAATACTTGAGGGAAGCCATTGAAAGTATTCTCGGCCAAAGCTTCACCGATTTCGAATTATTGATCATCAACGACGGTTCAACCGACCGGAGTGTCGAGATTATTCAATCATACCGAGATCCGCGCATACGTCTGGTCCACAATGAAAGAAACATGGGGTTGGTCCCGACATTGAACAAAGGCGTCAAACTGGCTAATGGCGAATATATCGCAAGAATGGATGCTGACGATATCAGCCTTCCTGAACGATTCGCAAAAGAGGTATTGTTTCTAGACTCTCATCCTCTAATTAGCGTAGTATCTGTTAAAGCCCTGTTAATCAATGCCAAAGGGACTGAAGACGGGCTATGGCTTGCGGACAAGAATACAACAACATGGTCTGAAATCTATCAGCTACTTCCCAAAGAGAATTGTGTCGTTCATCCGGGTGTCATGATTAGGAAGGAGGTAATCGCCAATTATGGGTTTAATCCAAAACAAAAGGATGCTGAAGATTATGATTTGTGGCTAAGAATAGCATCAGACGGACATAAAATTGAAAAAATTGACGAAGAGCTGTTGAAATATCGGATCCATTCTAATTCGATAACAACTATTAGTAAAACAGGGAGACCACTGAGGACACTTATCTTCGCAAAATACAATTATCTGTTGCATAAGATTGCCAAAAAACAATTTAATGGATTCGATATAAAGGTGTTATTATGTCTGATAGAAGATATCATATTAAATATAGTGATATCCGTAAAAGCAAAAACACCTTTTAGAAATAAATTTATTTTTTATAAGTGAATAACTTGACTATATGGAAAAAGAGATTATTTATATTACTGACTCGAATGGTTATGGTGGCGCTGAGAAATATTTGCTAGATTTGGCGATCAAGGCCTCTGATACTTTTGTCACGGTTTCAGTGGCCTTAACACCCAAAGATATTAACAAGGAGTTCAGAAGGAAATTGCAAGACCATGGCATTAATGTTATAGGTGTTCAGCAGTACAAGGCAATTTATATATTAAACATCTACCTTGCACTGCAATTTTTTCTGAAGCATACAAGGGAGCTATTCCACTTTTCCCTTCCTTCTTCGCATTCTTGCCGATGGCTTCTATTGGTTGCTGCCTTACTTAAACGCAGGTATTTCATAACTGAGCATTCCGTCCTGGCAAATCCGTACAGAAGTGGGGCATATGTCTTCTGGGCACATCTCCTGTTCAATCCTCTCATGAAATTGTCTTTCCAAAGGGCGGAACAAGTGATCACCGTGTCTGAGACAAACAGGAACGTCCTAATTGAAACTTATGGAATGCCGGCAAATAAGTTGCTGGTTATCCATAACGGTATTGACTACACAGCCTTCTCCACTATCAAAGGAAAGAATGGAACGCTTAGGCGGGAGTTCAACGTTCGTGAAGGTAGCACGGTAGTGGTAAATGTCGGTAGGCTCACCGAAGAAAAAGGACAGAGATACCTTATTGAGGCTTTTGAAAGATTGTCTAAGGAGAATCCGTCCTCAATCTTAATTTTGGTGGGCGATGGGCCTCTGCGGTCTTCACTCGAAACAGATGTTAAGGCCAGACAACTTACGCATAGCGTTAGTTTTGCAGGCTTCCGTGATGACATTCCTGACATTCTCCAATTAGCAGATATCTTTGTCCTCCCTTCTGTGCTTGAGGGATTCCCTTTCGTCGTTCTTGAGGCCATGGCAGCCGGCAGACCGGTGATCGCAACAGACGTGGGGGGAAACAGGGAAGCGGTTCTTGACGGCGTGACCGGCACTATTATAGAACCGAAAAACGCAGAACAGCTTTACACCGCCATTAGTTCGCTGATAAACTCAGAGGTCAAAAGGAAGAATATGGGAGCGAAAGGGGCACAAAGGGTGAAGACGTTTTTCTCCAAAGAAAAGATGTGCCAGGAAACCCTGGGCTTATATGGAAGCAAAGACACGTGAGCTTACATTGGTCTGCGGGTATATGCATGCATAACCGTGCCTTGGATTTGCAGGCAACATTGCCGTAACTGGCCTGGCTCGATTGTGCAGCGAATCAGTTCGAGATCATCGGTGTCGATAATGGCTCAATCGACAACACGCCCGCAGCGTCGAAATGACTCAGAAAGTTAAGACTAATCTCCTTTATCCGGAGTGGCCATTATACATATAATCTTGTCAAAACTTTTGTAAAGATAGCTCCGGATAATGAATATTATTTATACGATGGTTTGTATGAACCAATTATCTATCAAATGATTATATTAGATAAGAATTTATCAGTTATTAATGATATAAATGGAACATGTAAAATAGGATTCCTTTTCATTAGAATTGCACGTTCACTCAGCTATATATGGAATAAGTTAAATAATAATTATTATAAATTAGAAAGAAAGAGTATTTTTTGGGGACAATGCAGCTGCCTTTATAGATTATCCAGAGGCAATTAATGATGTAACAGATGGGATAAGACAATTACTTAACGACGAAAATCTAAGGGAACACTTCGCCAATCAAGGTTTCTAGCGCGCCAAGCAGTTCTCATTGGATAGCTGTGCCGGAGAAACTCTTGCTGCTTTTTGATAAAGGTGAGGAATTATCTGTAAATTAAAGTAATGATTAATGTAAAATCCGAAACAAATTGGGTGAATTGATGACTGTTGAACAAAAAAGAATACTCATCTTCTACCCCCACAACTTCTTTGAGATGAGTTCGGGGACCCACAGCAGGTTTGACGCTCTTGTACGTTATTTCAAGGCGCGCGGCTTTGTTCTAGACCTCTTTAGCTTCTGCGGGTTCACCAACAGGTGGGACGAAGAATCTCTGGCAAAGGGAAAGTCTTTCTTTGATAACGTCCATGTTTTAGAATGGCAGCCATTGCTAAAGTGGTATGACTACATCAAAAAGATACGTGGTCGATTATTTGACCTGACCCTGCCGAGCCTGCGCTCCCAATGGAAGACGGCACTCCGTAGCCATAACTACGATTATGTTCTCGTCAGCTACGTTTATTACGAAAAGTTGGTCAATGCTGTAAGGGAAAATATAACCACCGTAATCGACCTCCATGATTTCGTGACGCTAAATGAGCATCTGACTTCAAAGAACAAAGTGTTCAAATTCGGCCGGATGTTTGAGGCAGAGGTGAATGCAATCAGCAAGTTTGACTTTGCCTTGAGCATTGCGGAAGAAGAAACGGTAATGCTTGCTCCTTTCTGCCCCCATACTCGGTTTGTGGACGTTCCTGTAGCGTTTGTCGAGAGGTTCCAAACGGAGAGGGAGTATCAGTACGATGCCATGTTCATCGGTTCCGACAACGTATTTAACAAAGAAGGAATGGCCTGGTTCATGGAGCGGGTATATCCTCTGCTACCGGATACCTTCAAGATTTCCGTGGTGGGAAAGATAGCGGGTTCCGTCGCACCCAAGCCCAACCTCACACTCATCCCTCATGTAGTCGATCTCGACACGATCTACCGCAAAGCAAAGGTTGTCATCTGCCCCCTGATTTCGGGGACCGGTCTCAAGGTGAAAGTTGTCGAGGCATTATCCTATGGTAGACCGGTCGTCACCACCAAATGGGGTCTCACCGGGATGTTGCAAAAGAGCCGCAACGGCTGCATCCTTGCCGACGATGAACGTAGCTTTGCCGATGCGGTGACTCGACTGGTTGCCGACGAAGCCCTTTACTGCTCGGTAAGACAGGAGGGGATCGATTACTTCCGGGAGAAATTCACCGCCGACTGCTGCTGGAAGAAACTGGATGCAGTTTTCATGGCGGATAGACCCTAGTATGGATGATGATACACAATGTTTCGCGCAGCGGGAACGCGTCCTGTGAACAATTTGTCGAACGATAACGGCATGGCCCTGACGGGGAAACGCGTGCTCATCCTCTTCCCCCATTTCACCACACCAGGAGGGGCGGGAAATTACGCGCTCAAGATGGCCGAGATCTTAGCAGAACATGGCGCCACTGTTGGTGTCCTCACTATGCGGCTCGACTCGGCCAAGTTCGCGCTACCGCAGGGGGTGGAGATGCTCTCCCTCGACGGGCCGGTGACGTCTAGCATGGAGTACTGGACGCTCTTCCCGTTCTGGCAGACCAGGATTAGCCGGCGGATCGCGGTGTGGCACCCCGATGTGCTCCTTCCCCAGATCTTTCCGGCCAACTGGTGGGGGTGGCTTTACAAGATGCGCCACCGCGGAACGAGGCTCCTGTGGGTCTGCCACGAACCGAGCGCCTTCATCCACTCCCGGAACTGGATTGCGGCCCTTGAGCCATTCTGGAAGCGATACCTGGCCGTCATGCTGCGGCCACTCCTCTCAGCGGTGGACCGTTACCTAAGCCGTTTCTGCGATATGGTGGCGGCGAACAGCCTGTTCACCGCCAGCCAGGTTGAGTCGGTGTATGGCGTGAAACCCGCTGCCGTAGCCTATCCAGCTATAGATTTCAACGTTTTCCAAATGGGGGAGCTGAGGGAAAAGAGTTGGGAAATTATCACCGTCGCGAAGCTCAGCCGCTTCAAACGGGTTGATTTCCTGCTGCGGGTGTTCGCACGGGTGTTGCGGCGCCATCCGCACATGGTATACCACATCGTTGGCCAGGGTGAGGACGAGTGGGCCTTGCGGGCTCTTGCCGGGGTGCTGGGAGTCGCTTCACGAGTGCTGTTCCACGGAGCCCTCGGCAATGATGAGTTAGTGAAACTCCACCGCCGTTCAATGCTTTTTCTCCACGGGAGCGTGGGGGAGCCGTTCGGCATGGCGCCGCTTGAGGCGATCGCCTGCGGCACGCCGGTCGTCTCCCACAATAGCGGCGGGCCGCGGGAATTCATCAACGACGCTTGCGGTCGACTTGTTGATTCCCTCGAAGAAGGGGCATGGATCGAGACGATCAGTTCATTCCTCACGGAGTTGGAGGCAAACCCTTCCTATTTCGACCGGGTGGCGGAGCAAGCCCGCAAATTCGAGTGGGAAGTGACCCTGCGGCCGCTCTTGGAGCTCATTGGTGAACTCTGCGGGAAGCCCAGCTGACGCACTGTTCTGATGGAACTATGGAAAAAAAGCCACTTATTTCAATCGTCATGCCCTCCTACCAGCAGGCCGCCTATCTGGAGGAGGCGGTGCGCTCGGTTCTCGACCAACGTGGGGTCGATGTGGAGCTGATAGTGATGGACCCCGGCTCGACCGACGGCTCTCGCGATTTACTGCAGTATCTGAAGTCCGAATACGGTGCAAAACTGATTTTGCATTTTGCCCGCGACGCTGGTCAGTCGGATGCGGTGAACCGTGGCATGGCCCTGATCAGTGGACATGTCCTGGGGTGGCTCAATTCCGACGACCGGCTGAGGACCGGCGCCCTCGCCAAGGTGGTTCCCCTCCTACAAAGGGAAGAACCGGCATGGCTCTACGGCCGTGCTGGGATCATCAACGCCGAGGGACGGCCCATCCTGAGCTTTATAATTAGTTATAAGAACTGGCGGGGGAAGCGTTTCTCTTCAGCGAAGTTGCTGACCGAGGACTTCATCCCCCAGATGTCAGTCTTCTGGAACAGGCCGATGTGGGAGCAGGCTGGCGGTTTAAATCTCGAAAAACACCTCGACATGGACTATGATCTCTGGCTGCGCTTTGCCTTCATCGCTGAACCGTATGTTCTTACTGATGAACTGGCCGATTTTCGGGTTCATGGGGCAGCCAAGGGGAGCAGGCAGACAGAGGAACAGTTAGACGCGGCATACACCACCGCCCGGGAGCATGCCGGCAGCTTCGGCATGAAAGGGCGCTGTGCACTGATGCTGCACCGACTATTGAGACTACGCACCAGCATAATATATCGATGGATCAAGCCGTAACGTGATTTGAATTTCCAACCATGATTGATAAGAGGTTGCAGTTGTTGGGAGTGGCATTGATCATGTAATTTCTTGTCGATAGAATCCAGTTCTTCTCTGTCGTCTACAGCTTGAAGATCTTCTTCTTTATCTGCAGCCTGGTGAAGAGCGTGCGGGTGAAGGAAGAAGACATATGGGAGTATCAGAGGCCTTCACACCTTCAACTATAGCTTTTGGGACTGACTCTAGACTCAAATCTTGACTTCCTGCTCGTGTACACTTCGTCGATGAAGCGACCTGCCGCGACTGCATCTCATATCGTTTTTTTCAACAACGATACCGTCGTTACTCCCGAATGGTTGAACGGACTCCTCGGATGCCATTGAGGGACAAGCAGCTGTGGAGATTATTGGGAGCAAGATCCTTATGTTCTGCACGACTGGAATCATAAACTCCGTCGGTAGTGTCATTACGTTCAATGGCGGTGTCTATGGTATCTAATTTCTAGACAAAGATTCGGGAAAATACAAATTGCCGGACGAGCTAGGCGGAGTGCGTGCCGCAATGATGGTGCTCAGGTATGATTCCCTTGGCTTCGGCGGTTTTGATTAGGATTATTTCATGTACTTTGAGGACATTGATCTGTGTTGGAGATACCGGCTGTTCGGGCAATAGATGGTTTATACTCCCCCACACTTCGTCTCTCACAAGTTTGGAGACTATTCTGGAGCATGCCGCCATACGCCCGTGCGTATCTTTTACGATACGAGGAACGCGCTTCTTAATATCATCACGAATTACGAAATTCGCCATTCCCCCTATACTTCTGTTGCTTTCCATTTTCGTTCACGCGTTCAAAAGCCTCTTTCCCTTTGTAAAGTTTGACCTGCGGCAGGCGTGACGAATGGTAAAGGCGCGTCTCACTTTTTGCGTCCTTCTCCCAAGGACCAAACGCAAAAGGGAATTGCTTCAAAGGCGGCGAAAAGTTGATGACGGATTACTATTCCGCAACCATGATTGCCTCCCTCCCGGTCTGCATTAGGGAATCCCCGAGATTGCTGCGGACATGGTTCTATTTTTTCTTCGGCGTCGATTGGATATCGATGTTTATCGCTTGCAGAAGCATCTGAAAGGAGACAATAATGGGTAAAGCTGCGAGCATAATCGTTCCAGCGGACCGCGCCTTTCCTGTAATGATGGTATCAATCCATTCGCTTACTCCGAAATATAGACCGAAGATGAAGACAGGCAGGCCGATGAGCAGGTATACTGAGGCCATGTTGAAATCATAGACGAAATATTTGAGGAATATCCGTTTAACAAAACCCTTCAAGAGTTGTGGTGGGAACTGAAACAGAATTCTTCTGATCTTGAGGGAACTCTTTTCCTCTCCGTATTGCGCCGGTATACTGATATCCGTGACAACTGCGTTGGCGATATTGAGATTAATCAGCATGTCACACTCAAAGAAAAAGCGCTTCGACAGCTTATCCATGCTGATATCGCTGAGGACTTTGCTTTGTATCGCAGTGAAGCCGTTCGTGGGGTCCATAATATTCCAATACCCAGACGCAGCCTTTACGAGGAACGAAAGAGTACTATTGCCCAAAAGTCTCGCTTTGGGCATATGCTTGAGCCTTTTGAAATCCCTGAAGCGGTTGCCTTTGGCATAGTCTGCATCATCCTTCAGCAATATTTCCATAAAGTCGTCGATATGAGCCGGGTCCATCTGGCCATCACCATCTATTTTTACTATAATATCACAGCCCAGTTCGATGGCTTTTCTATAGCCGGTAATGACGGCTCCTCCCACGCCTTCATTCCGTTCATGGTAGAGCACGACAACATTACCTCTGTTCAGTCCTTCAGCTTTTTTCCCGGAGGCATGTGGACATTTGTCATCCACAACGATGATGAAATCAATATTCTCCGGAATCGACGAAATTACATCCTCGATGTGATCGGCTACCCTGTATGCGGGTATTACAACGGCTACCTTCTGGGTACTCATAGAACTTATTCCCATGGATTATCTGTTTGGGATAATATCCCGCATTCTAGGGAAATTTGTCAATTTATGCTCAACCCTTTGATCTCTACAAAAAAACCGTTTATCTCCGTTAATGTCTGCACCAACATCTCACGGATAGGGGGAGGGTAACTTGGAGTTGGCTCGGCATCCCCTCCCGACCACATCGCCTTGCAATCGCGTGTTTGCAACTATTGGATGCATCGACATCTGGCCCAAGTGGACCGCATTGATTGCGATACGCTTTAAGCCTTTCTAGTCCGACGAAGTCGTATGTATTTTTAAAAACTGCTTATAATATGTTATAAATATATTAACTCATTAATAAAATGCCAAAGTGAAGAGACTGTTATGAAATGTAAAAATTGTTCATATGTAGTTCTACTCATCCTTCCATTATATCTTTTTATTGGAATGCTTTCCGCAGAAGATGTGGCAAACACTAAATTCACTAATAGAATTTTGCACGTATGCAGCTCAGGAATTAGAAACAATGCATGTGACCAAACATCGAAACGAGCATCAGGTAATACTGCTGGACGACTACTATTATCGCCTGATAGTGGACAAGTTAAGCCTGATTATATGTCTGGTGTTGAGGGCAAAATCGCAGCGCACTTTATCTTGCCGAGTGGTATCTACAAAGACCTCTCTGCAGTTATCACGTTCAAGATTTCTAGAGATGGAAATGTTAGCGGGAAGAATCTGGAGAAAAGATCCGGCAATTCCAGTTTCGACGCGACGGCATTGCAGGCAGTAGATGCTGCTGCACCTTTTGGGCTCCCACCAAGAGAATTGACAGGAGTGCCGATAAGAGTAACATTCCATCCTTGACAGATCCATAATGCTACGACCCTTCTGACGGTAACCCTCTTTAATTATCAGCTGCCTCTTTTAGCCATATAATCCACGCGAATAGATTTCATCGCAGCCGGGCAATTTATTATCATCGACAAGCAACAATGCCGGCTTCAAAACCCTTGATTGCTATCTGGTGAAACCGCTGACCGGACTTGGTGCATACACCGGCTCGATGGGCATGGCGCACGTGCAATGTGATATTAATCGTGAAATATCAATGATATGAAAGATTAATGCGAGCTGGTACAAACATTGCTTTATCTTTTTTATCATGGAAAGAAAGCGACTAAACAATACTCTTCTAACCTTGGCGTTAGCGCTCATCATGACAATAGCGTTGATGCCGGTGGATGTTCTGGCAGCAAAGGCCTCATATCTTTATAGTCTTTCCAATTTTGACGGGATTGCACCATTTAACTGGGTGCGGATGAGTATTGACGATGCTACTGGAGAAGTCTCGGTCGCCGATCCGGTAACGCAG
This sequence comes from uncultured Nitrospiraceae bacterium, assembly GCA_963727805.1. GTDB lineage: Bacteria > Nitrospirota > Thermodesulfovibrionia > Thermodesulfovibrionales > Dissulfurispiraceae > Fen-1308. Next base: position 505,838 of record CAVSHF010000005.1, on the reverse strand, counting down.
TCCATAGTGATTTTTAACAAGTTCGGGATGCAGATCTTTGATTTCGACACAGGTCAGTTTGGTAACGTTGTCGATTTCGTGGTAGATAATGAAGGCAATTTCCTCCTCCTTAATTATCAGAACCCCGGCTCTCAGCCGACACTGACGAAGTGCAACTACCGCGGTGAATTTGTTTCAAGGACCGAATTCAAGGGCTTCCCGCCGAAAATGGCATCCGACTTTTTTCCCAACCGACTTTTTTATAAAAACGGCCGCCTTTACCTTGCAAGCGATTCAAAGATGAAGGTTGCCGTAACCGACTCAAACGGTATTTTCCAGGCCGGCTACGATCTTGCAGCGTTGATTAAATTCGACGAGAAAAAAATTCAGTCCAATACGGGCATCTTCGGTCTCACGGTTGACAATGGCGGTAGGATCCTCTTCACGATGCCCTCTATGTTCAGTGTTTACATAGTGTCTCCCGACGGCACGTTGACATCTTTCGGCAAGCGCGGCAGTTCTCCCGGGAAATTCAACATTGTTTCCGGGATTGCCGAGGATAACAAGGGGAATATTTATGTAACTGACAAGCTCAAATGCGCAGTCATAGTCTTTGACCGGGACTATAACTTCAAGACGGAGTTCGGGTATAGGGGGTTCAACACGGATAACCTGATCGTCCCCAATGACCTGGCGGTGGATAACAACGGCAAGGTTTATGTAAGTCAATTGAGAGGGCGCGGTGTCAGCGTTTTCGCCGTGAACTTTGATCAATAATGCACATGAAAATACACGGTACTGTGATTGCTAGCAGGCAAAGCAATTTCAGTTTATCAGGAGGTGACGGACGGGATAAGCCAAGCAAACACTGAACAATGAGCATCTTAAGAAGTTGTTTTGCCGACTCACAAGAAATAATAATCTGCAACAAAAAAAAAGGAGGACTTCGATGAAAGCAACAAAAGTTTTAATGGTTATCATGGCAGCAGCGATGGTGACTCTCGGGTTAAGCGGCATTTCCTATGCTTTTCACGATGGCGGTGTCGCCACTTGCGACAGCTGCCATACCATGCACAATGCAAGCGGTACCACAGGCGTTATGGGAGGCCACGGGGTAAAAGCCCAGACAGGCTTCAGCTATAAAGGAGCCTCGGCGCAGTTTTCGGGTAACGCTTTTCTGCTTCAGGGCAGTGACCAGAGTTCTACCTGTCTGAACTGCCACGCCAATGCCGAAACCCCTGGCTCAGGTTATCATATTATGTCACCTGATGCAGTTACAACCGGCCTTCCGACCCATTTTACCCCCGGCGGTGATTTCGGCTGGCTGCTGGCAACTCCTGCTTCTGCGACTTCATCCTATGATAAGAGCCGTCGCGGCCACAACATCAATGCGGCTGACTGGGGTTTGGGATCGTCTGCCGGTTATGCTATCACGCTCCAGACCGCACCGGGCGGAAGCTATCCGCAGGCAAACCTGCATTGCTCGAGCTGCCATGACCCTCACGGCACATACAGACATACTACTGGAGATCCGACGCAGACAAGTGACATCAAGAGCACCGTCTTTACAAGCGGATTCACCGGTGGTACAACCTCTTCTACTAATGGTTCCGGGTCCTATGGTGTTTTGGCACCAACAGGCTCTGCGGTTGGCGTTTACAGGCTGCTTGCAGGCGCAGGGTATGCACCGGCGTCTGTCGGCAGCTCATATGCATTTGCCAAAGATTCCCCTACTGCGATAGCACCCACCAACTATGACATAGTGGCCACTACCTTCGGTATCACGGCTGGTCAGCCTGCTGCTACGGAGGTTGTGGTTCAATATGGCAAGGGTATGTCTGAATGGTGCCAGAACTGTCACACCAACATAAAAGGCGGAATGGGCAGCTTTATTCACCCTGCCGGCACCTCTGACGGCACTGCATTACTGGGGGTCGCCACCGCCGGCACTAACACCCTCGCTTCTAATTATAACGCCTATGTATACTCCGGCAACTTGACCGGCACCAATCTTTACTCATCATTGGTTCCCGTAGAAGGCGTATCCTTAGTAGCCTTGGCTGCTGGAACTGCCACCACTGTCAACAACGCTCCAGCCGTCACCGGCTCTCAAAGTGTGTCGTGTCTTTCCTGCCATAAGGCTCATGCCTCAGCATGGGCGAATATGACCAGATTTGATGCTGCTGACGAGCTGACGACGATAGCTGGTAGCTACCTAAGTAATGACCTTACGCCGGGGCAACGCGGAGTATTATATTCCAGCGCACAGTACAAAAACGCAATGGACGGCAGGCCGTCAAGTGTATTTGCAGCGAATCAGCGCGTACTTTGCAACAAGTGCCACGCGAAAGACTAATTTAGCAGACAAAGTATAGACGCCTTGAGCATTCAATATGGCGCCGGTCAGAGAGACCGGCGCCATATTGCCTTATGAACACAGTCTTCTCGATAGCAATTAATGAATTATCGGCTTTTGTCACGTTTTTAGAAGATATTGATAGCTCAAAATATTGTTTCATCTGATATATCTGATATATCTGTTATATCTTGCCTTCCAAAGGACATATTGGTACAATGAGAAGCACATAGCGGATTCCGTGCATCAGTTCCAGCTTCTATATTGAATTATTGCTGTTCTGAGTTTACTATATGTATTGGGTGAATTTTATCATTCCGGGGGTCTTGATCTGAAGGCAGTTGCCTTCTAACAACTTCTTGTTTACCGCTGCAATGGCGGCGACAGTCAGGCAGCGGTACGATTACAGTATTGCATCTACCATCTCTCAAAATGGGGGGTATAAAGGGTGAAAAGGTCACTCGTCATTGTACTTTGTTTCTTCCTCTTTACCACAGGCTGTGAGGTGATAAAAGCTCAGGTGAAACCGGTGCTCGAAAATGATGGCGAGGTCTTCGTATATCTGCAGCCCTTCTCCCAGGAAGCAGACAGGGTTACCATCGAAATCGAGAGCATTACGGCGACGCGCATTGACGGCAAGGAGTTTCCCCTTACTCTTTCGTTTGCAACGCTGAAAGGAAGCAGTCTCAAGAGACAACGTTTCTTTGCCTCGGGCCAGCTTCCTCCAGGTCAATATACAGGCCTTTCCGTAAAGGCGAAGAGTGCGAAAGTAACTGCGGATGAGGGTGAGGCGGCACTTCTTGTGCCGTCTGAGCCTCAGAAGAACGAATTCCTCTTTGAAGTGACCAGGAAAAGGGCCCTTCTCCTCAGCCTTGTCTATCAGCATGCCAAGGCGGTGCAGGAGAACTACAGTTTCAGGCCGGTATTCACTGTTTCCATCCCAAGTACAACGATGGCTAATCTTATCGGGTATGTATCCAACAGTGGGGCCAATACTATTACAGTTTTTGACAAACAGTCAGGGCTCGTGAAAGGGATCATTGCCACAGGTCAGCAGCCGAGGGGTATAGCACTGGACCAGACTTTGCGCAAGGCCTATGTTGCGTTTGAGGGTGATGACACAGTCGGTATCATCGACCTCTTGTCAGGCACGATTGTCGACAGAATATTTCTCAATGGAGGGGACGGCCCCGGTGAATTGGCGCTCACCGCCGACAGGAAGTTTTTGCTTACGGTGAACAAGGGCTCACAGACAGTGAGCATTATCAATACAAACTCGCTGGTCGCAATAGCGAGGGTACCCGTCGGAGAAGGGTCTCATTCGATACTCATCAACAGGACTGGGAGCAGGGCTTATGTGTTCAATTCTCTTTCCAACACCATTTCGGTAATTAACCTTTCTGCATTCCTGTCCGGTCGTGCCGTCACTGCCCAGGCAGTCCAAACAATTCGCACTGAACCGGGTCCCATTATCGGACAGTTCAGCAGCAGGGAAGACAAACTTTACGTGCTCCATCAGCGATCACCGTATCTGACAATACGCGATCCGGCTTCGAACTCACTCAGCAACAGGGTTTATCTTGGTACTGGAGGAAGCGCGATCAAGGTAGATCCGCAGACGAATATACTGTATATCGGGCTGACCGGAGGAAGGGACATCGAGGTTCATGATCCCTTTTCTCTCATTGCTGGCGACTTCATCCCTGTGGAGGGAGAGGTTGTCTCTATGACAATAGATAACGACGAGAACACCCTCTGCGTTGTCGTCCCTGAAAAGAGGCTGGTCAAGATCATTAATCTTACGAGCAGAAAGGTAATCGCGGAACTAGACGTTGATGCTAACCCATACTGGGTGACCGTAATGGGCGAACGATAGGATAGGAGGCGGTCGCCGGTAATGATACGACAATGGCTGTTCTGTTTATTTCTGCTTGCCGTTGCTATCATAAATACGGCAGCATTCCCCGGAAGTGCCTGTGCCGACGATATAAGTGTTAATGCGGAATGGGACTATTCTAATACCCGATCGAAGACCGACAGTGGAAATGGAAAAGTTTCCAGCACGACCACGGATGATTACCTGCAGCAATATACCCTTATGCTCAAGAAGACACTCTTTCCCAACCTCATACTTTCTGCGAATGGTATTTTTCAGGATGATCTGACAAAGTCCAGCACGGATAACGTCGACACAACGTCCAGGACAAAGACCTTGCAACCGAATGTCACCCTTACTCTAAACAGCGCACCTTATTCAGCGGTGATCACTTATAACAGGCTCCAGATTACGACGAATTCCACAGGCTCGGCACCCCAGACCATTATCAATAATAATTACAGCGGGCTGTTCACCTTCAAGCCTGCGGGGCTGCCGGAGTTGGATTTGACGGGGCAGAGGACAGAGACATATGACGCACAGCGTGCCCTTCAGGATACAATCGGCGACCGGTTCATCGTGGGCTCCAAATTTACCCCCATAAGCAACCTCGATCTGAATTATCAGTTTACTTACAACGATTCAAAGGACAAACTGCAGAATACAGATACAAAGCAAATCGCCAATGAGGGCAGATTCATCTATTGGCATTCTTTTCTTAACAACCGCGTGTCGCTCACCGCCGATGGGGACATCTCCCAGCAGGACACAACTGCTGCCAGTGGCGGGGGCAGCAGCCAGATACAAGTCAGCCTGTTTCCCGTTTCGGGTCTATACGCTGTCGACTCGACAGCCGACTCACCGTTAGGCGTGGATTTGCCGCCTCATACGCCGGCCAATGATGCGATGAAGTCCACACCTTTCCTTGTTAACGGCGGCGATTTCATCGGAAATGTGGGAAAGCTGAATATCGGATTTCCCCAGACGAACCCGGCCGACAGCAACCCTCGTGATATGGGGGTGGCCTTTGCTACGCCCACTGAAGTCAATGCCATTTTTGTCACTGTTAATCAGGATGTCAGCAGTATAGCCACATCGTATTCCTGGGATGTCTATATAAGCTCCGACCCCAATATCGGGCAAGGGGTGAATCCCACAGCCACGCAGCAGTGGACCCTCTACCAGCCGGCGGCGACTTTTATATTCTCGCAGATAGATAGGACGTTTCGAATTACCTTTCAAAAAGTAACAACCCAGTTCATCAAGGTGGTAACAAGGCCTCTCCCTGTGCCGGCTGCTGTGCCGGGAGTGGATGTCAATAACATCCTGATCAGCCAAATCCAGGCATTCGATACGGCAACTTCTTCGCAAAATGCGAAATTCAAGACTACCACGACTTCACAGACCTATAACCTGAACGTGAGGACGAGAATACTCAACAGCCCGACTCTTTATTACGACATGTCGGCCTTCTATTCAGAGACGTCGAATGCGGGTTCAGGCTTCGCTGTCGGGCAACCGAGCCAGAAAAGCTACATTATCACCAATGGACTGTCCGGGGCTTACAAGTTCAACCCGGTATTTTCTACAAACGCTAGGGTGGCAAGGGAGGATAGCTACGGCTTGCAGGGTACCGGCGTCGCATATATCAGTAATGCATCCCTTACTGCGGTACCCATCAGGACGCTGAGTGACTCACTTGTCTTCAGCAACAGGAAGGAACAGTTAGGAGGTAAGCCGAATGACACATCCTCGCTATTCCTCACCAATCTGGCCGAATTATATAAAGGGGTGAATGCATCGATCTCAGGGGGGGCAAGCTGGAGCACCTCGGCGACACTTCAAGAAAACAAAAGTGAAATTATGACCTCCACACTCAGTCTCGTTCCCTACAGGGTTCTGACTATAAACGCTGACTATTCGTGGACTAATTCCAATACAACGGGAGGAGGCGCACCCGATTCCAAGACGATATCCACACGAAGCGACATATCATTCACTTATACTCCTTTCCCTACGTTGAGCCTTTTCGGGTCATACGGTATCTTTTCCGGAGTCAATGTGCAGCAGACAACGCTTACGAGTTACGGCGCAAACTGGTCGCCGTTCCCCGATGGCACACTCCTGTTCAATTGCAGCTACAATCAAAATCTGTCCTCATTGAACAGTACGAAGGATACATTACTCTCGCCAAGCATTCGCTGGAATATCAGCAGGTATGCATTTCTGACCATTTCATATCTGGCCTTTAAGTCACAGTCCATCATAACAAGCTTAACCCAGCACACAAGCCAGGACACGTTTAATGCGATACTCCATGCTACATTCTGAAATTTGCTGGGCATTTGGAAATATTTGCAACGAAGTTGAAGGAAGATGGTATTAATGTTAGAATGGTTAAATGGAGACTGTAAAGTACATGAAAACATTCATATTTAAACTGATTATCCTTTTGGTTGCTGTGAGCGCCCTATCGGGATGTGGCGGACATGGCGAGGTCTGGCGAGACCAGAATATGGACTTCACCTCGATACAGACGGTGGCTGTGATGCCATTTGCAAATCTCTCAAGGGACTCAATGGCCGGCGATAGAGTTAGAGACGTTTTCACTCCCATGCTGATGGAGACGGGGAGTGTTTACGTGCTGCCGCCCGGGGAAGTCTACCGCGCTCTCTCAAGGATCAATATAGCCAATCCTGTTGCACCGTCCACTGAAGAAGTGATTAGCTTGGCATCTAACTTGAAAGTGAATGCTGTGGTCACCGGTGTAATAAGAGAATATGGCGAAATGCGTTCGGGAAGTGCAGAAGCAAACGTCATTTCGATGAGCCTACAGATACTCGATGGTCAAACAGGAAGGGTGGTATGGACAGCATCTTCCACAAAAGGAGGAATAAAACTAAAAGACAGGCTCCTTGGTGGAGGCGGTACCCCTATGAACGATGTGACCGAAAAAGCAGTGAATGATCTGCTCGATAAGCTTTTTAAATAGATATTTTTTTGTTATTCCGGTATGCCTGAGCCTGCTCATTCTGTTCGGTTGTGCAACAGGCTCAAGACAACAGGCGCTCCCGAAACAATCTAATATCGGCCAGCTCAAAATAGCAGTCCTGCCATTTCAAAACCTGAGCGGAAAGGCGGTTCCGCTCAAAGCCTTCCGGCAATCGGCAGTTGATCATCTAAAGTCTTTGGGATTTTCCATCTTGGATGATACAACTCTCAATCGGTTTATGGCGGCCCACAGACTGCGTTATACAGGCGGCATAGATATCGAGACAGCACAAGCCTTCAAGTCTGAGTTAGACATCGGTGCAGTGCTTATCACTGATATCGAATTATACGATGAGAAGGCGCCGCCGAAAATCGCTGTGCTCAGCCGCCTTGTTTCAACCGGAGAACAGGTGTCGATTCTCTGGATAGATAGTGTCTCGCTTGCGGGCGATGAGTCACCGGGGATATTAGGCATCTGGTTGATTGAAGACCCTGAAAAACTGGTAGCAAAGGCGTTTGGGCGGCTCTATGACTCCATCGTGGATAATTTTTCCGGCAAAGCCGGAACTTTGAATAAAGGCGGGTGGGGATATAGTCCCAGGGCCGTCTTCTCATCGGCTGTTCTTCATAAGGGCAAACGACATAGCATTGCCGTGGTCCCATTTACAAATAGAAGTATGCGACGGAACGCAGGTGACTTGATTGCATTGAATTTTGTCGAAAAACTTGTGAAAAGCGGAGACTTCGAGGTTATCGAGCCCGGAATTGTACGGCAGAACCTTTTGAACATGAGACTGGTAACGCCTGAAGGCATATCAATCTCCGACATCGATCTTCTCTGCAGCCTCCTTGACACAGACCTTGTGCTGATCGGCAACGATTTTGAATATCTGGATCCTCAAAGTTCGGCAGAGGCAGCAAAGGTGGAATTCTCGATGGATGTCATATACAGGACAGGCGGGATATTCACAAGCGGAAGGATCATATGGGCATCGAGAAGTCATAATGAAGGGGATGACTACATATACGCCTTTGACTGGGGCAAAGTATACACTGCCCACGAGTTGACTTCCAGAATCACCACGAGGATCTTGAGAATGCTGCAGAAAAATCTTTTCATCACTCAGTCTTCTATGGAATCATAACCCGAATAATTCATTAACGGATAAATGCGCAATGACCTCGGAATCTATGGCTTATTCTTGGATAGCCGGCGGTTTTCATCAGAACTGGAGGTCTCCTCACACGAAATTCGCGCCACAACATAACTAAAGCACTCGACCCGCAGGCATGTCCGGGTTTGTCAGATTCTGATAGATTTTGATTAGATTTGGACTATTGAAAATGGCGTAATAAATAGTTATAATGGGACTATTGCACGGTATGCTTGCATTGTTGCCATCGTAAAGAATCATTAATACAGGGATACGGGGGAGGAATTCTGTGGAGAAAATAATGAGAATGATCATTGTGTTTGTCTGTACACTCATGCTGCCCATTTACTTCACTATCCCGGCGTACGCAGAAGATAAGAAAGCGCCTGCAGAAAGCTACGTTCAAACATCCGAGACAGCTGGTCCCGAGGCAAAGCCTGCTCCAAAGTCCGGCCCTGGTGAGGTAAATATAGGTCTCAGCGTGCCGCTTTTTTCACCAATATTTTCCAACGTCCCCGTGGTAAAGGTAAACGACGAGAGCATCACACTTAAGGAAGTCAGGGACGCGCTGATTGCTTCTCATGAAGAGAGGAGCGAACAGACGGCAGCTCAGAAGCTGGATTATGCTTCAATACTCGATCGCCTTATTAACGTAAGGCTGATTGTCCAGGAAGCCCATGGGATGGGTATCGACGAGCTGCCTGAAGTGACGGATACGGTCAGCGCTTATGAGAAACAGTTACGCAGGGAACTGCTCCTGCAAGGAGCTGCGAAAGACGCCAGGGCGGACCCTAAAGAGGTTGAGGCACTATACAGAGACATGATCAAGGAATGGAAGATCAGATCCGTTCTATTCTTCCAGGAAGAAGACGCGAAGAATATGCTGGAAGATATCAAGGCCGGGAAGAACTTTGAGGAACTGGCTGCAAAGGCTGTAGCAGATAAAAAAGCGAAGGGAAATGAGCAGGAAGAGTTCATCGCGCCCGCATATCTCCTCCCGCAGGTGGCTGATGCCGTGGCGGTGATGAAGACAGGTTCTGTAAGTCCTGTCATCAGGATTATGGCTGGCAAGGATAATTCGGGATATTCGGTGGTCAAGCTGATAGATGTTCGCTATGTGGACAATGCGGAGGCAAAGGCAAAAGCGGAGCAGCGGTCGCTTGCCGACCAGAAGGCCAAAATGATTCGGCAGTACATGGCAGCGCTCATTAGGAAATATGTGAAAGTCAACAAACAGCTACTCAAAAACCTTGATTTTGAAGCCGCTAAACCCGGCCTCGAAAAACTCTCGAAGGACAAGAGGACTGTCGCGGTAATACAGGGAGAGAAGCCTGTCACCGTTGGTATTTTGGCTGCCGCCATCAAGAAGTCATTCTTTCATGGCATACAAGAGGCCGTTGCCGAGAAGCGAATCAATGAAAAGAAATATGAAGTGCTCGGGAACATGCTTGATAAAGCGCTTCTGGACAGCGAAGCCGCCAGACAGGGTGTGGACAAGACTGATGAATTCAAGACCTTGATAAAAGAATACAGAGACTCTGTTATTTTCGGCACGTTCGTCGAAAAGGTTGTAGCCCCCGACGTGAAATTAAGTAAAGATGAGATTGAGGGGTATTACAAAGAACATATAAACGAATACTCCTCTCCAGAGATGATTAGATTGAACAGTCTTGCTTTTACAAAAAAAGAAGATGCTGAAAATGCCATGGAGAAACTGAGAAAGGGCACCGACTATAATTGGCTGCTGAGCAATGCCGAAGGGCAGGTGAAGAAAGATGCCAAGGACTCGCTCTCGTTTGAGGGGAATATCCTGACTGTTAAAAGCCTGCCGGAGGGGATACAGAAGGTTGTGGGCGGGGCCAAAGCGGATGATGCGAGACTCTTTGCGAGTCCCGGGGGCTATTTTTATGTACTTATTGTAAAGCAGATTGTGCCTCCGAAGGCTGAAACCCTGACTGCGGTTCAGCAGAAAATAGCGGAAAAGGTATACAACAAGAAGCTTAAAGATTCTGTGGAAGAATATGCGGCCAGGCTGAGAGCGGCTGGCGACGTAAAGATTTACCTTTCCAAATCCGGGTAATATATAGTAGTTACAGACTACATACAGGAATTATTTTATGTGGGAAGAAATCGGCATTTCTGCACAGGGTTCCCCGAAAGGTCGCAGACTTTTAGGCTGCGGTTCCGAGGTCCTTTTTTTGTCGGTTGCAAGTGCAATTGCAAAACCTTCTGATCTACGCTTTTCACGTGCAGAAACGATCATCCTCCAAAGTCCCGTCAGCGCATGCAATGAACAGAGCGATAACCTGAGAGTGCACAGTTGGGGAAACACTGTTATAAACAATTTCCTGCTATCAAAAGACTTAATCGACGTTCCGAGTTATGAATGGACAATATTCAAATCCAAATTGAGGGAGAATACATGAGGAGGAGCTCATTGGCACGACATAAGAAGGGATTAGCGGTGGTGGCAGGGCTCTTGTGCAGCATGGTTATTCTTTTTGCAGTGTTTGGGAGTGCTGCCGAGAGGAAATTTACCCGTAAAGAATGCCTGGACTGCCATACAACGTTTGCTGAAAAATACTTTTCGATGAAGAGCGTTCATGCCGTGGTGAAAGAGAAAAAGTGCGAAGAATGCCACATAAGGCATGGAATGGTGCCAAAGAACGTCCTTAAAAAAGCGGGCAACGAGCTCTGTTATACCTGCCACGCAAAAGAGAAGCTCGGTCTATCTAAACCTCATGTCCATTCTGTGTTGAAGTCGGGCAAATGTACGCAATGCCATAATCCCCATGCATCACAAGCGAGCCATTTGTTGAATGCGACGGGCAATGATGTCTGCTTCCAGTGTCATAAGAAGGAGATGTTTGAAAAGAAAGTTATTCATAAAGTGATGCAAACAGAGGGCTGCAAGGCATGTCATTTCTCACACAGCTCCGACGAGACAAATCTGCTTATAAAGCCGGAGACCCCATTATGCCTTTCCTGTCATGACAAGAGCGCTGCAGTTTTTAAGAAGGCGCACGGGGAGTATCCGGTGGAAACCAAATCGTGCACTGTTTGCCATAATCCCCATGCATCGGAACAGCCGAAACTGCTGAAGACGAGTGTGCATAACCCTGTTGCGTCGGGGACATGTGATGTATGCCACGTAGCGGCCCAGTCACAGAAGCCATTTGAGGTGACACAAAAGGGTAGCACTATGTGCGAAATGTGCCATGATTCAGCATCTTTAAGGGCAGGTGGGACGGTTGATCATGCACCGTTCAAAAAAGGCCTCTGCCTATCATGCCATAATCCGCACTCATCGGAAAATCCAAGGCTGCTCATGCAAGGCGGCAATAATCTTTGTTTCATATGTCATAAAGATAAAAGTGAAAAACCTGCCTTTAGCCACTCCGCGGTTACAGGTGGGAAGGGCTGCCTGTCATGCCATGCACCGCATGCTGCAAAAAATCCGCGGCTCCTGCAGGTCAAGGATGGCGAGATCTGCCTGACCTGCCACATTAAGTTGAAAGAGGTGCTGAAGAGCAAGGTCATTCACCCGCCGTTTGCCGAGCAAAAGTGCAGCACGTGTCATGATCCGCATGGTTCGAATCTGCAGGGCATGATGAAGGACAGAATGGACAAGGTCTGCTTTAGCTGCCATATCGATGCTGAAACGCGGTTCCAAAAAACTTATATGCATGATCCGGTGCGGAAAGCGCAATGTGCCGCCTGCCATAGCCCTCACGGATCGGCAACAGAGAAACTGCTGAAGGCTGACGGAGCGCAGTTATGCGCAAAGTGCCACGCCGAGCTCATGAAAGAAGTTAAAGGCGGTTCAAACCACGTCCCATTTGCAGGTGGCATGTGCTTTTCCTGCCATAGCTCGCATTCAAGCGATGTTTCCGGGGTGCTTCTTGATAAGCAGAATAAGCTCTGCCTTTCGTGTCATGTTGAACTCGGCAAAGGACTTGACGGGAGCGTGAGCAAACACAAGCCTCTTGCATCGGGTGAGTGCACAAAATGCCATAACCCGCATAAGTCGAAACTGAATAAGCTTCTGCTGGCGGAAGGTCCCGATCTCTGCTTCTCCTGCCATAAGGACAAGAGTGAGAAAATGAAGAAGGAAAAGGCCCATCCGCCGGCCGCCAGCGATTGTCTGACCTGCCACAAGCCTCATTATTCGGGCGAGCGGACACTGCTTGTCCAACCTCTTAAAGATATATGCAGTCAATGTCACGATCTGAAAGACGAGGCCTTCAGCAAAGCACACATCGGTATTAATCCCGATGTGATCGACTGCAGGACGTGTCATGACCCCCATGCATCAAAGGATGCGCACTTCTTCAAAGAAGTTGTTCATCCGCCCTTTGATGCTCGGACATGTGAAGAATGCCACGTGGTGGGAGGTAAGAAATGAAGGGAGCTGTTTCATATTTGAAAATCACATTGCCTCTTCTGCTTTTCATTGTCTGTGTTCTCTCCGTGGGAACGCCTGCCAGTTCAGCAGACAACAAGTTTAACCTGAACATAGGGGCTAGGGGAAAGGTCTGCCTGAACTGTCATGTCGCCTTTCAGGACAAGCTCAAAAATCCTTATATTCACACCCCTGTTAAAGCAGGTGAATGTACCGGATGTCACAATCCACATACTTCAAAGCACGGCAAGCTCCTTATTGCAGACCAAAGCGCCATTTGCCGCACCTGTCATAAGACAGTGATCCCAGAAAAAAGCGTAAGCTCTCATAAGGTAGTCGTAGAAAACAATTGTGTGCTCTGTCATGATCCGCATTCATCCCAAAACAAATTCAATCTGTTGAAGGCAGGCAATGAGCTGTGCTTCGGCTGCCATAAGGAAATGGGGGAAGCGGTGCAGAAGGTGAAGTTCAAGCACTCGCCGGTGGAAAAGGGGTGCCTGAGCTGCCACGACCCTCACGCATCGACAAAGGCGAAGTTCCTCCTCAGAGATGAGGTGCCGTCACTGTGTCTGAAATGCCACACTACTAATAGGCCAATATTTGCCAAACAGCACATGAATTACCCAGTGGCGAAAGCTCGCTGCACGACCTGCCACAACCCGCACGGCTCTAATAAGCCGGGCATTCTCTTTGAAAATGTCCATAAACCGGTTGCAGCCAAGATGTGCGGCCAATGTCATCAAGATCCGACCTCGCCGAACCCGCTGGCGACAAAGAAGTCGGGATCCCAGTTATGCATGGATTGCCATGTCTCTATGCTTAACAATGTTTTCAGCAAGAATAAGATACACTGGCCACTAATGACCAAAAAAAGCTGTCTCACCTGCCACAATCCACATGCTTCAGCCGAACCCAAGCTTGTAAAAGCTCCGATGCGTCAAGTTTGCGGCGCCTGTCATGCCGATAGCATTGAGCGTCAGGACAGGTCACAGACGAAGCATCCGCCGATAAAAGACGGAATGTGCAGCTCATGTCACGATCCCCATGCCAGTGACAATGCATACTTTTTCAAACAGCCGAATGTTATCGATTTGTGCAGTACATGTCATGAGTGGCAGAAGCATTCGACACATCCGATCGGTGAAAAGGTAATAGACCCTCGGAACAAAAATCTTACGCTGCAGTGCCTGAGCTGTCACCGCGCTCACGGTACCGAGCATAAGTACATGATTTATGCTTCTCCCATCAATGAATTATGCACACAGTGTCACGTTAAATTAAAGAGGTGATCAAATGATAAAGAGGATAATAAAACTGGTTACTGTAGTAGTACTTCTGCTCCTGCCGATTGGCGCATTCAGTGCCGACTCAACCAAACTTCGGTTTGTGGCTTCAATATACACTGACAGCAAGGGTGGCGCCATAAAACTGCCAGAGGGGGTCGCCTGCAACTATAAATCGCTCGTTGTAGTTGCCGATACGGGGGGGAATCATCTGCTCAAGTATACGTTCGTTGACGGCGTATTGAAGGGGGGAGATGAGCTGTCAGTTTCAGGACTGTCCAATCCACTGCGGGTCCATGTGAATTCAAAGGGAGAAATCTTCGTTCTTGACGGAAAGCAGCGTCGCATTGCCCGGATAAGCCCGGAGGGTGCGCTAACGGGTTATATCACACCCCAGGGACTACCGGCTCCCTCTGATTTTATGCCGAGGAGCTTCAGTATCGATAGAACCGATGCTATTTATATCCTTGATATATTTAATGGACGAGTGCTGGTTCTCGATCCAGCAGGCAAATTCATGCGGTCGCTGCCATTTCCCGATGGATATGGTTTCATATCAGATCTTGCAGTGGACGCTCAAGGTGCGATATTTCTGATTGATAGCGTAAATTCCATCGTATACGCTGCCGGTAAGGACGCCCAAGGTTTTACTCCCCTGACGAAATCCTTGAAAGAGAACATAACTTTCGCTGCCAATATCACTATTGATAGCATGGGGACCATATTCCTGTCAGACCAGAACAGCAGTACGATTATTACCGTCAACAGGGATGGCTCCTTTCAGGCAAGGCATTTGGCCCAAGGGTGGAAAGAGGGCTTTCTTCACTATCCGACCCAAATATGCATCACAAACAGCGGCGATCTGTTCATTGCAGACAGGGACAATAACAGAGTTGAGATATTCAGTATAGTACAATAGTGATGCCATGTTATTGAGAGGAGTGATTAATTGGGGCATAGTTTTCCTTGTCATTGGCGGAGTTCTTGGCGTTAACAATGAACTGTCCGCTTTTACCGCGGTACCCCCTCAGGAATATGGACAGGTCGTTATAAAGAATTATTCGGTCCGTGCCGGCCGTGCTCCTGTGGTATTTAATCATTGGCTCCACAGAGCTCGTTTTACCTGCAGGCTGTGTCATGTGGATATTGGGTTCGCCATGGAGGCGGGGGGAACCAGAATCAAAGCTGAAACAAACGAAAAAGGATTTTATTGCGGGTCATGTCATAACGGCACTTTTGTTTTTGAAGACAAGAAAGTGTTTGCGACTTGCTCTACCAAATCGGAGGATGTGAAGGATCAGCGTTGTGACCGGTGTCATTCTTTCGATAAGGAAGTCAAGAAAGAATACGACTTTGCTACCTTTACTGAGCGCCTCCCTAAAAAAGGACTCGGCAACGGTATAGATTGGGAGGCAGCTGAAGAAGAGGGCAGAATTCACCTTGTTGATTTTTTAAAAGGGATATCGGTGAAGAGGAAAGCGATTAAGCCGCAAGAGGATTTCATTATCAAGGCAAGGGGCCAATGGATATCAGCAGACATAATATTCTCCCATAAGAAACATGCCAAGTGGAACGGCTGTGAGGTCTGCCACCCCGAAATTTTTCCGAGCGTCAAGAGAGGTGACGTGAAATATACGATGTTCGAGATCGCGAGGGGGGAATACTGCGGTTTATGTCATCTCAATGTAGCTTTCCCGATTGCCGAATGCCAGAGGTGTCATGTGAAGCAGTTGCATTAATCGGGAGATGACCGCCCAATACTTTTGAGGACCGTCTTGTTAAGTCAGCATGGGGAGGAAACATATGAAGAGAGTATTTGTGATACTGATTTTAGTTCTTGCCTTTGCGGGCTTGACGCTAGCTCAAACCGGGGTAAAGAAAAAAAGACCCTTACCGTTCGAATATGGAAGGGTTGTGATTAATAATTACTCGGAAAAAGCTTATTTGGCTCCAGTTGTATTTGACCACTGGCTTCATAGATCTAATTTCACTTGTAGGCTTTGCCACGTAGATATCGCATTTGCGATGAAGGCCGGAGCGACAGGCATTAGGGCGGCAGACAACAGTAAAGGATACTATTGCGGTACATGTCACAATGGTAAGATGCAATGGCAGGACAGAAAGGTCTTTGAAGCATGTTCAAAGGAGTATGGACATAAGGATTTGAATAGATGTGAGAGATGCCATTCCTTGGGCAAAGAGGTGAAAAAAGAATACGATTTTAGTAAGTTTACTGAAAAATTGCCGAAGGAACGGTTTGGCAACGGCATAGATTGGGAAAAGGCAGAAGAAAGAGGTTTGATCAATCCGATTGGATTTCTACCGGGAATATCTGTGAAGAGGCCATCGCTTAAAATTCAGAAAGATTTTTCTCTGGAGCCCAAAGTTGAGGGGATGCCTCAGATCATCTTTTCTCATAAGAAACATATTGTTTGGAACGGTTGTGAATTGTGTCATCCTGAAATATTCTCAGGGGTGAAAAAAGGGCTAACCAAATACTCCATGCCGGAGATCTTTGAAGGAAAGTATTGCGGTGTATGCCATGGGAAAGTCGCTTTTCCATTGCTTGATTGTCAGAGATGCCATACAAAGTTGGTCGATGAACAGTCTGAGCATCAGCCCGAACAACGGGAACCGCTTCAGCAACCGGAATCCAGTGAGAATGAACGGCAACCTGTTAAGCAAAACCTCGGTCACAACCATGGAACAGACAAATGAAAGCATCAGGGGTGATAGGTTTTATATTCTGTATCATCTCTTTGGCTACTTTTTTTGCTGCGACATTCTCAGAACCGGGACTTGTGTATGCAGTGGATGCGTGGCAAAGGGAATTTGAGGCGGTCTGCTCACAGACTGATGACGCGATGGACTTAACAAAGGATCAGCTAACGCAGTTGATTGATAGGTGTGACAGGTTAAAGCCAATTATCCAAAAACAAGACGAAATACAGAGAAGAGTTTATCTGCGAAGATTAGATAGGTGCCAGGCTTTGTACAAGTTCATGCTTGAATCAAAGGAGAAGTAAATACCTTATCCCTAACTGGGCTGCGCCTACTGTTGAAAAAAAGATATAGTCAAATTGCCGTTATTCCCTTGGTAATCCGGTGCGGCAACGAGCTTATGTGGATTCAATCGGCTCGGACGGTATTGCATAATATATATGCAGCCGATAAAAATATGATCACCCGTGCAAGGATAAGAAACTCATAGTCCCACATATTACCTTGCTATGCATTATGGCCTCAGCTATGCTGGGGTCGGTGGTTCAGGGGGATAGTGAAGAGGCTCGGATGCCCTATACCACTCATACGTTCTCCTTATGCCATTTTCCAACTTGATCTTATGTCTCCACCCGAGCGTTGCGATCTTGCCGATATCGCTGAGTTTGCGTGGCGTTCCGTCGGGTTTTGTACCGTCAAATTCCAGCGCCCCGGTAAAGCCAACTATCTCCTTTATGAGAAGCGCCAGCTCACGGATTGTCCTCTCTTCACCGCTGCCTACGTTTATCAGGGCAGGCGAATCGCAATGTGTGAGAATTGATAAGAATTCATCCTTGGGAAGATTCATTAGGAACAGGCAGGCGTCTGCGAGGTCGTCAACATGCAGAAATTCCCGTTTCGGAGTACCGCTGCCCCAGACAGTTACCGTCGGAGTTGCGGAAGCCTGTGCTTCGTGAAACTTGCGCATAAGTGCCGGCAGGACATGGGAGGTCTCAAGTTCAAAGTTATCGCCCGGTCCATACAGATTTGTCGGCATGGCAGCTAAAAACTGTGTGCCATACTGGCGATTGTATGAGCGGCACATGGTGATTCCTGCTATCTTGGCCACAGCATACGCATCGTTGGTTGGCTCCAGCGGTCCGGTGAGAAAGTATTCTTCTTTCATGGGCTGTGGGGCATGCTTTGGATAGATACAAGTGCTTCCCAAAAACAGCAGTCTTTTTACACCGGTTAGATAAGACTGGTGAATGATGTTGCTCTGGATCATCAGGTTATCGTAAATGAATTCAGCCGGATAGGTGTTATTGGCGACAATGCCGCCTACCTTTGCCGCAGCGAGAAAAACATATTCCGGCCTTTCCCGCTCGAAAAAAACAGCAACATCAGCCTGATTTCGCAGGTCCAGTTCGTTGCTAGTGCGCACTATTAATTTGGTATAGCCCTCTGCGTTAAGCTTGCGGACGATTGCCGAACCTGCAAGTCCCCGGTGTCCGGCAACATATATTTTCGCTGATTTATTCATAATATCTGAATGTTTTAAACCCGCTTTTTTTACAGAACAGATCTCGCTCGGCTTCTTTTATGTCCTCTCTTACCATCTCAGCAACCAGCTCATGAAAGCCGATTTTCGCCTTCCATCCCAGCTTTTCTGCTGCTTTAGACGGATCACCAAGTAATGTCTCCACTTCTGTCGGGCGGAAATATCTCGGATCAACCTCCACCAGGACCTCACCTTTATGATAATCGTACCCTTTTTCGCTAATACCCTTCCCTTCCCAGCTGACCCTGATCCCGATTTCATTAAAAGCCGCTTCGACAAAGTCCCGGACGGAATGCTGCTCGCCAGTGGCTATCACATAATCTTCAGGGCTGTCCTGCTGAAGCATCAGCCACTGTGCCTCTACGTAATCTTTGGCATGGCCCCAGTCACGCCTGGAATCCAAACTCCCCAAGAAAAGCTTATCCTGCAAGCCGAGCTTCTTCCTCGCCACGGCCCTTGTAATTTTTCTAGTGACAAAAGTCTCACCCCGTAACGGCGATTCGTGGTTGAAAAGAATGCCGTTACAGGCGAATAAACCATACGCTTCACGGTAGTTCACCGTTATCCAATATGCGTAGAGTTTTGCAGCGGCATAAGGACTTCTGGGGTAAAAGGGGGTTTTCTCTGTTTGGGGCGATTCCTGGACTTTCCCGTATAATTCCGAGGTTGAGGCCTGATAGAAACGTGTCTTTTTCTCCAAACTTAATATCCTGATTGCTTCAAGAAGTCTCAATGTCCCCACGGCATCTGAATTCGCTGTGTACTCCGGCGTTTCAAAAGAAACTTTCACATGGCTCTGTGCCGCAAGGTTATAAATTTCATCAGGCTGCACTTCCTGAATGATACGAATTAGATTGGTCGAATCCGTAAGATCACCATAATGCAACACTAAATTCAATTGTTTCTCATGGGGGTCCTGGTACAAATGGTCGATCCTACCTGTATTAAACATAGACGCCCTGCGTTTAATTCCATGCACAATGTACCCTTTCTTGAGCAGGAATTCTGCCAGATATGCCCCGTCCTGGCCCGTGATACCGGTAATAAGCGCTTTTTTCATGCGACAGCTCTCCTTGTTCTCATTTGAGGATTTAATCTATCAGGCGGAGGAGCTCTTATGTCTTCTCCCGCATGAGGGTCTCATCGCCCCTCGCTTCGACATTGAGGCGAACAACAGGCTCTGTGTGGGAACGACGAATGTTAAAACGCCACTGTTCAAACTCCCTAGAAAGGCCGTCGGTGTAGTCAACGCCCGGATGCAGCGGAATGTAGTGCTGACGTATCCGTTCGATGGCTGCTTCGGGATTGGCAAGTGTCCGGTTGATCTCGCCGCTGACCGGAAAAAGCCCGATCCTATCGACGACGAGCTTCGATAATGCCAGCCCGGTACTGCTCATAATCTCCAGCACCAGAAGCCAAGGGATCATGCCGCTGTCACAATAAGCGAAATCCCTGAAATAATGGTGAGCGCTCATCTCTCCACCATACACAGCATCTTCCGCACGCATTCGTTCTTTGATGAATGCATGCCCTGTCTTGGTCATGACCGGAACCCCGCCGGCATTGCTCGCCATGTCCACTGTATTCCAGGTAAGACGCGGGTCGTGAATGATGCGGCCACTTGGGTGCTTTGCCAGAATGGCAGATGACAAGAGCCCAACTACATAGTAACCTTCGACAAACGCACCCTGTTCATCAAACAAAAAACAGCGGTCAAAATCACCGTCCCAGGCAATACCGATGTCCGCCCGGCTGTCCCGCACAGCGGCAATCGTCGCGGCACGATTTTCAGGCAGCAGAGGGTTTGGTACACCGTTGGGAAAGCTCCCGTCCGGTTGGTGATTTACTTTGATAAACGATACCGGAAGACTCTTTTCAAGTAGGTCAATGACCCTGCCGGCGCAGCCGTTTCCAGAATTCACTACAACCTTCAGCGGACGCAGGGAAGAGACGTCCACGTAGCCAAGCAGGTGGGATATATATGCAGACTCGATGTTCAACGGCACAACGGTTCCGATTCTATCCACCGGTTCAAAACAGTTGGCTCGCACCAGTTCCTTGATGTCGTTAAAACCGGTATCTCCGCTGATCGGTCGCGCATCCTCCTGCACCAGTTTCATGCCATTATAGTCAATGGGGTTATGACTCGCCGTCCAGCCGTTCGTGGAAGGTTGCAAAATAGACCCCTTCTGTTCCGCAAACCCCTATATCAAGAACATCACTACTGCCATCAATTCTAGCTCAACGATGTGCTGTTCAGAAATCCAATAATCAAGAGATGTCACGCCTGATTGATCAATTAGCTTTACTGCATAAAATCATGACAATTCTTGCAGAGCCCTGCTGTGTTCTGTGCTTCATATCGGAATAATTTCCCCCAGGCAGAGGAGTGAGGCAAATGACAACTTAAGCAATCAAAACGCTTCCCTTCCCGATTGGGATCTTGATGGCCCCTGAGCACGTGACTTCGCGGAGGGGTACCGAACACCGCGTGGGGCTTTTTGTCGACATTCTCATGACATTGTATACAAAGCTGGTATGTATCCTTCAAAAGCAGTGCGTCGTTCGGCCCCGAATGCGGGACATGGCAGCTCAGGCACATACCTTTTGAAACTGGGACGTGCTGAATTTTTTTTGTAAAAGTATCCTTGGAATGGCATTCATAACAAAGAGTTGGAGGTTGTGCCTTGAGCCCTTTGTTGCCGATGAACTTATGCGGAATCGCGGATGCGTCAACCCCTGTGTGGCAGCTTTCGCAACCCATCTGAACGGCCGCATGCACTACCTTGCCCTCTGTTAGATCCTTGTGGCATTCGAGACAGTCAGATGCCCGGGCCGATTCGGACGCGACCCAAAAGAGAACTATCACCAGAAAATATAATATATGGAAGAGCCTAATCATTAGCATACCTGAAGAATTGTATCTATGCATACTTCTTTATTAACAAAATTTTATGTAACTGTCAATCTATTGCATATTTCTGTCAAGGTAAAATAAATAATGTCTGATTTTCGGTAAAATGAAAATGTCCCTTTTCCCCCTGTTGACTGTCAACGATGGCACATCTAAGCGGTCCAGTGATTTTATAGAGACGGACTTGCATCCTCCAGTAAATTTTTGATGATCATTTTCATTTCGGCCAGTTCGAAAGGCTTTGAAATAGAATGTATTGACTCTTTTTCAACGAAATCCCTTGAATCATCACTCATAGGCGATGCCGTGATAAATGCTATCTTTGTGGCTGGCGAAAGCGTCTTTATCCGCTTCATGATATCGATACCGTCGATATCAGAAAGGGGAGTGTCAAGTAGACACACGTCGTATAAGTCAGACGAAATCTTGACCAATGCATCGATGCCGTTGCGGGCGATGGAGATTTCCGCAGGGTAGCGACAAAAAGTCTTCACAAAGCTATAAAGCATCAAGTCATTATCGTCAACCACTAATATTTTTTTCACGGAATAATAGAAGCAAGTGTCATGCCATAGGCAATCCTCCCATGCCGCCTGGATCTAATTGATCTGTAAGTTAATAATACGCTGATGTGCGTGACGCTGAGTTATTATGCATAGTGTTTTGGTGAAATTACTATCATTCAAGGGCATAACACCACTCCCATAGTCCATCTACACAATACTAATCACCTCTCCTAATATATCCTAAAATATTGCGATACTACTCTAGTACGTAATTTAATTTTGCCTATGAAATGATGCGCTCTGATAAAGAAGACGCAACTCGTTCAGGCGGAGATCAGCGTTGCCGTTGGTATTAGGGATTTAAAAGTGATCGACAATCAGCATGTATTCTCCTACAATTGATATTGAGTGGTTTATATTTTGCAGGTCAGATAACTTTGTGGGAAGGCATACGAATATTATGGATAATGGCTGCATTGTAAAGAACCTTCTGATGGGTTAGTCATCATGAGCTTGATCATTTTCATCGTCTTGGGCAATCTAAAGTCTCTTTCGGGAGAAATGTAAAAGAGGCGTAGAGTAGTGCCGGTATAGTAAAATAGAGAATAAATATTCAGGCGAGAGAGGGACATGCTTAGGGGCATAAAAAAAATACTGTGCGCAGATGACGAACCGGCTAATCTGAAGCTCCTTGAAGCGGTGCTGGTTCCCCGGGGGTATGAGGTTGTCAAGGCGCAGAACGGCAGGGAGGCTCTTGACCAGATTGGAAAGCTCAATATCGATCTGGCTCTTCTGGATGTCATGATGCCCGAAATGAACGGTTTTGAAGTATGCAAGGCCATTAAAAATGACGAGCGTTACCGGAATATTCCTGTTGTCATGATTACCGCACTGGCGTCGAAGAAGGACCGCATCAAAGGTATCGAGGCTGGTGCTGAGGATTTTATATCAAAGCCGTTTGATCAGGCTGAAGTAGTGGCAAGGATTAAAATGCTCCTTAGGATGAAGGAGCTGAACGACAGCCTCAATTCGGCGTATGCCAATATAAATAATCTTGTTTCATTCGGAGAGAGTATCGTCAAGGCGTTTGATCCTTTCTCTTTTGAGTTTATGTCGAAGATCGACAGTATCGTCGGGCAGATTATACGGAGGGACCCCGAAACGAGTGACAAACCACGCGTGGTTGTCGTCGGAGTATTTGACGAACGATTGAGCACATGGAAGTGGTATCAATATGAATATGCTTTTGCAGGACTGAGCAGGAACGAACTGCACGGAGATATCCAGTGCACAGTTAGTTTGCCCGAAAAGGGAAAATCGGCAACCTTGATCTGCAATACGTCTGATATGATGCGATCCGAAACTCAGCCCTTTTTGAAGATTGCCGGCTTGCTCAACATGAGCACCGTTAACATGGTTCTCCACGCGAGCCACGATTTTTGCATCATCGCTATGGATTATGGGAGAGATATCACGTCCCATGACGCAGCTGTCCTCGACAGCCTGGTTATGCAGGCCCTATTTTTGAAATCGCTCTCGAGTCAAATCAAAGAGACTGAGGATGCCTTCGAGTACACTGTTTATGCCCTTGCCCGCGCATCGGAACTGAATGATGAGGATACAGGAAACCATATTGTGAGGGTTGGCGAATACAGTTCCCTAATCGCCCGCAAGCTTGGCATGCCCGAGGCTTTTGTGAGGACAATAAGAATCCAGGCGCAGATGCACGATGTCGGCAAGATCCATACTCCTCCCGATATCCTGAAGAAGCCGGGAAAGCATACTCCGGAAGAATGGGAGGAGATAAAGAAGCATACTCTCTACGGTAAGAAGATCATCGGGGAGCATCTCAGGCTGGGGATGGCGGGCAATATCGCGTTGACTCACCATGAAAGATGGGATGGGAGCGGATATCCCCTTGGTCTGGTGAGTGATCAGATCCCTCTCGAAGGGAGGATAGTTACTATAGCAGACCAGTATGACGCGCTTCGGAATGAGCGGGTATATAAGCCATCGTTCGACCATAAAACCGTATACCGGATTATTGTGGAAGGGGATGGCAGGACTATGCCTCATCACTTCGATCCGTTGGTGCTGCAAGCCTTCAAGAACCTGGCGGGTGAGTTCGAGGAAACCTACGAACGATCGAAAGGCTAGATTAAGTCCTCTTGTCCATTGCATTTTGCCCTCCGACTGTTAATCTCCATGTTAAGGCGTTAATCTCTTAACGTATCTCTAAACGCATCTTTATTGCAGCCTCAGAATCGAAATTCTGCAACTAATTAAAATATAGATGTAATTTGATTACATTTAGGATCTTGGTTTATCCGGTTAGCGAGGCACAGACATTGCTATCTCTTCTCTTAAAAGAGGACCTGCCTTTGGCAGGAGAATACAAATCAGGAGGTGGCAATGAAAAAAACTGGCTTCGGATTAGCTGTAAGGCTTATGCTGGTTACTGTACTTTTTATGTGCAGTATGCCGGGCATGGCCCAAGCGGTTGACCAGGACGATCTGCTTAAGAAAATCGATATGCTCTCGAAGGAACTCGATAATCTTAAGCAGCAGATGCAGGAAATCCAGAAAAAAGATGCGGTCAAGGATGACAGGATCGCTGTGGTCGAAAAGAAGGCTGAAGAGGCGGCCGGGCCATCATGGCTTGAGATCGGGGGAGACTACCGCGGAAGGTATGATTATCTGACCGGCAAAACCCACGATGCATTTACTTTCGACGGACCCTCCAATGCACAGACTTACAAGAACGAATCTTTACTTACGAACCGCCTTGGTTTAAATGTAAAGGCAAAGGCAACAGAAGATATTCAGGTCAAAGCGAGATTGCTTATGTACAAGGTCTGGGGGGAAGAGACTTCCGAGCCTGTCACAGGGAATAATGCCTTCTTTGCTGATAAGCAATCGGTCTTTGACGGAAATGTTACTCATACTCCATCAGATAATGCCTTGCGCGTCGACTCCGCTTATGCTACGTGGAGCAACATATTGAGTCAGCCGATATGGTTCTCGGTAGGCAGAAGACCTTCAACGGGCGGCGTGCCGACAAATTACAGACAGAATACCGAAAAGATCGGGACTGCGGGGGTACCGGGACTGCTGATAGACTATGCTTTTGACGGGGCCACGATAGGCGTCGCTCCAGATATTTCGGTGCTTCCGGGTGCTTATGCAAAACTCTGCTATGGTAAGGGCTTCGACAGCGGGTTCAGGACATCGTCCAATTCCATGAAAGACGTTAATTTCCTCGGCTTCAATGTTGTCCCATATGACACCGACAATTTACATGTGGAATTGCAAGTGAGCCGCGGGTTCGACATCTTCGCATTTCCTGAATCCATGAGTTCAACTTTTCAAACCTTTTTAGGCCCTGTATCTTTTCCGAATACCAATCTTGGTAATATCACACAATACGGAGGTCTTGTTACGGGCAAGATCGACAATCTCGGCCCCGGCGACTTAAATCTCTTCCTTTCAGCCGCCGCAAGCCATACGGACCCGAACGATCAGGCTTTGGGCGGGGGAATGCTCCCTCAATATGGGCTGATGTGGGATTCCAGTACCGGAAAAAAGAGCCGCACAGGGTACGGTGCCTATACTGGTGTACGGTATGATATCAAATCTACCGGAACGAAACTCGGACTCGAATACAACTACGGGTCCGAATACTGGATAACCTTTACTCCCGCATCCGATGACATGTGGACGAGCAAGCTTGGTACCAGAGGAAGCGTACTTGAAGCATATGTAATCCAGGAGCTGAACAAGAAACCCATCTCAAAGAGAGGGAAGGCGTTCTTTAGGCTCGGTTACCAGTATTATGACTTCCAATACAGCGGCAGTAACAACTGGGTTGGTGCACCCTCGAAAATTAGCAGTCTCAGTTCCACTCCTGGGCCGACTACGGTCCCTCAGTTCTTTCCCGTACTTAAAAACGCACAGGATGTCTACCTGACCTTCGACGTCCTCTTCTAGAACACGCCGGGAGGGGGAAACCTCTCCCGGTTTTCTTTTCAATGGAGGCTATGATATGAGAGTTCACGTGGTGATGGAGTATCGGATATCGATAGTGGCCTTCGTTATCTTTGTACTTTGCGGATGGATGGCTACGGATGCATTGGCAGCACCAGCCGGTCAGGTCCTGTTGAATGGAAGGGTCAAGAGCATTGATCTCGCTGCAAATACAGTCGTGGTTACCGACTATGAGGGGAAGGATATTAAACTCTCGATCGAGGATAAACAGACCATCGATAAGTTCAGAGAGACCCGAATCAAGGTCGGTGACGATGTTAATGTAAAATATATAATTAAAGACGGTAAGAATGTCCCATTTTCTTTCAGAAAGACTGCGGGGTGCTGAAAGTAGCTTCAATGTTCATAATTAGTAGTTGAGAGGCCATGAATATCAAGAGGCTGATTTATGTCGTAGGCATCATTTTATTTGCCTTCCCCTATTGTGCATCCGCTGCGCAGGGATGTATACAATGTCATAGTGATCTCCCCAAAATGCTGTCTCTGGGATACGCGCAGTTAACTGTAACCACTCACGAAATTGCGGCTCAGACACGCATGCCCGCATCATGCACGGACTGCCATCTCGGCAATCCCGAGACGCTGGATAAGGATCGTGCCCATGAAGGGCTCCTGACTGTTCTAGCTATAAAGGATAGGACCTGGGAAGTGGTTCGCCGAAGCATGATGAAAACCGTTGAGCTGAACTTGTGGCCGATGCTTGTTCCCAGGGGAGTCAACAGGGCTGATGCACTACTGCCGAAAATTATATCTGGCGATAACATCAAAAACAATCCCGATTATAAATTGATCATATGGCACGACAGGAATGCTGATACTCTTGCCTTCAACCCGGTGGTGACGGAAAAGACCTGCGGTGTGTGTCATAGTGATATCGTGAAGAAGTTCCTTCGTAGCCCTATGGGTGGCGGCAAGAAGGCGCACACGCAGAGCCAGTACAAATCATGGACAGGTCCCACGGGGCCACAGAGTTGCGGGCTCTGGGTCGGTAGGCTTGCCGAACCCGATCAAGCCTCTTTTACAAAGGAAAACGCAGACTATTATAACCTCCACTCTACGATGCCTCTGTCCGAAAAGACAGCCTATGATAATCAGAGACGTTGCAATCAATGTCATGTCGGCTGTCTTGATTGCCATTTATCACCACAGAGGAACAATGATAAAGATCCGAAAAAAGGGGCTCATACCTTTATGAAAAGGCCGGATCCTATCTCTTGCTACGGTGGCGGAAAGTCTTTCAGTTGCCACGCGGGACCGCTGGAGCGCAGGAGAGGTGACGGATATATCAGGGCCGAATTTACCCAGGCAACCGAAGAAGGTATCAGGATATTGAAGGATCAGCCTGATATTCATATGCAGAAAGGCATTTTTTGCGTCGACTGCCATGAGCCTAACAGGAAATCGGGGCTTCACGCTGATCTACAGAGGGACGTTAACTGCTCAAAGTGCCATTCCTCTGTGGTCAAAGCACACATGAAAGGCCCTCATCAGAGAGTGGATTGCGCAGCGTGTCATACAACTCTAATCGGCGGATATGCCTTCAACTTTTGGAGTGCTATAGGTCCGAAGGGTAACGAGAATCCTCTTACCAGGATTCAGGATTATCTGGTCGGTGCGGTATCTCCCCTTATCATAAAAAACCCGAAAGGAATATGGGTTCCTATGCATGTTGTTCCGCATACTTCCGGCAATGTTAAAGCGGCTGAGGTGGTACTTTCCCGGGGACTTATCTTCAGGCACAGCCCCGATGTGACTATAGACAGACTCTATTATTCGAACGACGCATATGCTATCACTGGCCTTGTAAGAGACCTCGACAACAAAGATCATGACACTATGGTATGGCTCAACTTTGATAGGGTTGCCCATGCGACCGGCAAATCGAGGAGCTGTGGAAGCTGCCATGATTCTCCGAAACAGACGATAATGACTCCATACAGTGAAGGTTCTTATAAAGATGTCGGCGAAGGAAGGTATACAGTCATCGCGGATGAAACAGGGATTAGAGTGAAATTATTGAACGAAACTGATGCGACACCGCTGCCGGAAGGGCTTGAACCATTCAGGGATAAATGGGCTTTGGGCGGAAATTTTGCTTTTCCGGAAATCAAAGACCATGCAACTTATGAGAAACTGGAGAAAAAATACAAGAAAGGGACATTCTTGCACTGATTTCACTTTCGATTCTAACGATCGGTCAGTCTTATCAACCCTAATCATAATAAGGCCTAGCTTTCATCCCGGCATTAAAATATTAGGGACTCCCGCCCTTTTCATAAAAAGTTTAGTCACGAAAAGAAGAGACAATGACTATCACTAATATCGGCATTATATATATATTAGTATTCATCATAAATTGATAATTACTATTAATTTGCCTTTATCTATAGGATGGTTTATTTTTATACGACAAAATAACGATAAGATTCATTTTAATTCTGTACCAATATCGAAAAAGGAGGACTTATGAAGTGTTTTAGACTGCTTATCATTGGTCTTCTCATTCTGCTTCCTGGCATAGTTTTAAGTGCCCAGGGAGAAGAAATGAAGAAGGCCAAGACGATCGATGAACTTGCTAAGATGTATGATTCAAGTTCATGCAAGGACTGCCATGCTGACATTCACGCAGAGTGGGATAAATCCTTGCATGCTCGCTCAATCTTCGGGGTCGCCGAAGTTGGGAGGACAGCAGCTACTTTCAAGACGACTATCGAAAACGGTTTCAAGGACTGGCCGGCATCTGGGGTCAAAAAACCGGAGGATGTCGGCGTCAGACATCTGATGGTTTGCGCGAAGTGTCATCTGCCGCAGCTGATGGAGGCCGAGGACAGCGTCGCACAGGAGATCGTGAAAAATCTCTATGCCTTTAAGGAGCCGGGGGATGAGGCTGCACAGAATCTGCAAAAGCTAAATATCGGCTGCCTTATCTGTCATCAGAGAAATGCGATCATTCATAAGTGGAAGTTTGGTGCGCCTGAAAAGGGCGCCGTATACGGAAGCAAAGACGGAGAGCATGCAGCTCCTGATTTTGCAAAGATGAAGAAGAGCCCTTACATGAAGGAGTCCATTCTTTGCGGCCAATGTCATGGTCAAGGTCCGAATTTTGAACTCGAAAATCCTACGCAGTGCGCGACCCTGTACGGCAGTTACAATTTTGCCTATCGGCCAGAGGGTGGCACAGAGAACTGCCAGGATTGTCACATGAAGAAATCGAAACTTGGTCATAATATGCAGAGCTATCGTGCCATGGGGCAGAGCGCTGTTGACATGAAGGTTGATGCTATGGCCTACCAGTGGCGCGATGTAGTAACCACAACACCAGCCGCAGCGGTTCGGGTGGATCTTACTAACAACGCAGGACATGCGATCCCCGATGGCTGACCTACTCCAAACCGGGTGGTCCTGTATGTGACCGCGAAAACAAAAGAAGGTAAAGTATTTTTCCAGGATCAGCGCATTTACATGCCGATTCCGCAGCAGTTCGGTATCGGTGACAAGATGGGAAGAGGTCCGTATGAGAAAAGCGGAATTCTTCGCGACACTAGCCTCCCACCTCTCAGGACGGTGACTGAAAAATTCTATATCCCTGGCTATAATGAATCTAAAAAGGAAGGGAAATTAATCCGCGAGATAATCGCCAACGCCTTCACCGTTGAGGTCGAGCTATGGTATCTGCCTTACGGCAATAAGGATGACGAAGGCAATTCCCAGCTATGGCAGAAGGTCACAAAGACGTTAAGCATCGCAAAGGGCGGAAAATAGCACTAAACAAAGCATCTATTGCAACGGGCCGGACCGCGAGATCCGGCCCGTTGTATTTCTGCTGCTCATAGTTGGAGCCTAGAACACTGGAACCTTATAGCCTTCTCCTGAAAATAGAGAAAAACCACTCTTTGACCTTTTCCGGGAAAGGCCTCTGGTGCCAAGTTCTCAGGTCTATCTTCAACGATTTCATTATATCTTCTTCAAATACGTTCTTCATCTTAAGGTTAAATCCACCGTCGAGTATCCCGATGCTGCCTTCATCGTTGTATCGGAGAGACTGAAAATCGAGGTTAGTTGAGCCCATGATGCTCCAGCAGTCGTCAAAGATGTATGTCTTGGCGTGCAGAATCTCACCAGTGTAGGTATAGATTTCTACCCCAGCCTTCAGGAGGCGGGTGAAAAAAGCCCTGGCAACGTAATATGCAGCCGGGACGTCGCTCTTGCCCGGAATGAGCAGCCGCACCTTCACACCCCTTCCGATAGCACTCTCAAGGGTTTCGATCATCCTGTGGCTTGGGGTGAAATAAGGTGTCGTGAGCGTAATGCTTTTTTGGGCATGGTTGATGCTGTAATAGAGCATTCGCCTCATCTTTCTTCTGCCCCTGGCGCCGGCTGTAAAGATTGGTAGCACCGGCATGCCGTGTTCCACAGGAGTTTGCCTCCCGCCGGTCAGAAAGGCAGATCCATCGTCCCGCTTCGCCTCGCCTGATTTGAGCATTATCCGCTCTCCTTGCCAGACATCCCAGCTCTTCCTGAAGGAGTGAAAGAGGGCCGAGACGATAGGGCCCTCGAGTAAAATGCCTGTATCCCGCCAACTCTTCCACCTGACTCTCGGGCGCAGCTTTCGGTGGAACCCGCGATATTCGTTGGCGATGTTAAGCCCCCCGGTAAAGGCCTTCTTCAAATCGACGATAATGAGCTTTCGATGATCCCTGTGGACGTAGTGAAAAGGAGCAGTCCATTTGAAGGGATGGGAGGCGAGCACCGTGATCCCGGCATCCCTCAACTCCTGCCAGAAGCTCCGTGGCGTACCCCAAGAGCCGAAGTGATCATAGAGGATATAAACCTTCACTCCTTCTCTGCTCTTCTCTTTTAATATCTCGGAAAGTTCCAGGCCTGTTTCGTCATTCCTGAAGATATAGAATTGCAAGCAGATGATTGCCTGTGCGGACCGGACAGCATTAAATATTGCAGAAAAGGTCTGATGTCCCTTGTAAAGAAGCCTGACCTTAGCGGCAGCGGAGAAATGGCCTTTATATATAAGCTCAATAGTATGTTTCGTAAACGTCTCTGGGGGGATAACTGTAAATTCATTTGGCATATCAGGAGCGACCTTTGTCCTCATTGTCCCGAACGATGTCGATCACGGTCACTTCGGGAGGAGCAAGAAATCTGATGGGCGGCCCCCAGGTGCCTGCTCCCCTGCTTACATAAAGCAAACTTCCGTCAACTTTCAGCAATCCCGCATAGTTCGGATAGTAAAGTTTTGTTAGTAGGCTGAAGGGAAATATCTGCCCCTTGTGAACATGACCTGACAGCTGGAGATCGAAGAGTCCAACCGACCCAGAAGCAATGAGTGGCCTGTGTTTGAGGAGAACAGTAAACCGCTCACGGGGGAAAGAAGAAAGTAGGGTCTTTTCGTCAATCTTGTTGTAGATACCTGAATATTTTGCTGCCGGATCATCGACACCAACTAGTGTGATTACATTGTCGATGCTTACCCCTTCGTCTCTGAGCAGTATGAACCCGGCTGCGTTTTTGAACGCAAGTGCTTGTTTGATTCCTGCATAATATTCGTGATTACCCAGAACGGCGTATTTACCATAACGAGGCTTAATCTCTCTCAGCATTTCGGCAAGACCCTCGAGGTGATTGATCTGGCCGTCGACAAGGTCTCCTGTCGAAACAAGGATATCGGGATTTGACTCTTTCACCTTTTCAAGGATCAACCTCAAGCGTTCTCTTCTTACGATCAGCCCCAGATGTACATCGGAAATCTGGACTATCCTGAGTCTGTCGACTCCCTGAGGCAGTTTCTCGGTCCGGATCACGAGGTGCTCGGTCCCGATGTTCAGTGCTTCCCTATATCCGTAAGCAGACACGCAGAGTGATATGAAAAGAGGAATTAAGAATGCTGCCTTTGCAGAGATGATGAATAATGCGACGTCCTTATGGAGAATTGAACCGCTAAGATAGACAAAGAGGCGATAAAGATCGGTTAGAAGCGAAGCGGAAAAGAAGAGAAAGATAATGCCCATCCAGAAATAACCTGCATAGGCCGTAATTCTAGCAAACAGTTCTAGTCCTTCATTCTCGGCCTGCCGGACGATGATTGGCGCAAGAACCATCAGGGCGAAAAACAAGATCAAAATTATGCTTGTGCGCGCGCCGATATCAAAGGCAGCCCGAGCCTTTAAAAAAGCGTGAGCATGCAACGCCCCGTATAGCAAAAAGAAAACTAGCAGAAAAAGGCTCATGATCTGTTTATTATAACGTGGAAGTGCAATGCCGTGCAGGAATGCTTATCCTCATTTGTACGGCTGCCTGTTAACTATTCCAGCTGCAAATAGATGATATGGCTGTAATGACCGTTATAGATATACTGCAAGGAAATATGGCGAGTAAGTCCGGATCTCGCATTGGCATTAGCAAGACCATAGAAGACCATAAAAGGGCTTGATCTTTTATTTTATCTGTGCAATACTACTGTTCAGAAGTTATGGAAGTTTTTGTTGTCACCGCAGAGACTTTCCGCTTTGCGGTTTTTTTTGGCATTCTTCCTCAGC
This sequence comes from uncultured Nitrospiraceae bacterium, assembly GCA_963727805.1. Taxonomy (GTDB): domain Bacteria; phylum Nitrospirota; class Thermodesulfovibrionia; order Thermodesulfovibrionales; family Dissulfurispiraceae; genus Fen-1308. Next base: position 473,521 of record CAVSHF010000005.1, on the reverse strand, counting down.
TTCGATCAACAATTATTAGGAGGTGCAGCAACGTGGCAAAAGGGACTGTGAAGTGGTTTAATGAGTCCAAGGGCTTTGGTTTCCTGACCAAGGAAGACGGAGGGGATGTGTTTGTACACTATTCTGCCATTCAGGGTGACGGCTTCAAAACCCTCGGTGAGGGCCAGGCGGTGAGCTTTGATGTGGTTGAAGGCCCGAAGGGACCTAAGGCGGAGAATGTCGTAAAAATCTAGCTAAGAAAATGGGTCCCGGGTTACCGGGACCTGTCCCAATATTCGACTCACTTCTTTTTTCATCTCTTCTTTCACTCTGATCAACCGAATTCTATTTGTCCGATCGAATTCCGGAATTGACTTGACAAAATAAATGCTTTAAGCTGTTGGTTATCACGGAACGAAGCGGGAAGTAACACTCAATTCGCTCAGTACACCCATTGCTCGCCTGATGATATAAAATATGGATATAGATAGGGAGGCCCACAAATGAAGAAGAGGATGACCGTCATCGTCATTCTAGTTGCCGTGGTAATTGCAGCCGTGCTCTTGTCGGGGCGTTTTTGGAAGCAGAGGGATCAAGGGGTCATTTCGCTGTCCGGCAATGTCGAGGTCACCGAAGTGGATACGGGATTTAAGATATCGGGAAGGATCATTGATCTGCTTACAGATGAAGGCAAGCTTGTTCAAAAAGGCGGTAAAATCGCTGTTCTGGAGAGCGCAGAACTGGAAAGCCTCATGGCGCAAAGCCGGGCAGTTTTGAGCGAAGCTTTGGCAAAACTTGAGGAGCTTAGGACAGGATCGAGGCCACAGGAAATCGCTCAAGCAGCAGCGAATATGAAGGCGGCTGAGGCAGAGCTTCTTAAAGCTAAAAAAGATTATGAACGGGCCGAGAGGCTTTATACAAATGAAGCCATATCGGCGTCTCAGCTAGATGCCGCAAGGAGCGTCCATGACAGCTGGCTCGAAAAGGTGAAAGCCGCTGGGGAACAGTTGAGCCTTCTCAAAGAAGGGCCGAGGAAAGAAGTGATCAAAGCTGCGGAAGACCATGTTCAGTCGGCGCGTGCTGCGCTGCGCGTTACCGAGGAGCGGCTTGGTGACACGACTCTCTTTGCGCCGGTTTCTGGAGTGGTACTTAAGAAGAATGTCGAATCCGGCGAAGTTGTGCAGTCGGGAACTCCGGTTTTTACCATCGGAGAAATCGATGATCCTTGGATAAAGGTTTATATTAAAGAGGATAAACTCGCTCTTGTGAAACTCGGCCAGAGGGCGACGATTACCGTCGATACCTATCGCGACAAGGTATATGAAGGGACTGTGTCATATATTTCATCACAGGCTGAGTTTACTCCGAAAACTGTACAGACACAGGAGGAAAGGGTCAAGCTCGTCTTCGGTGTTAAGGTAAGAGTGAAGAACGTCAATCAGGAACTTAAGCCTGGAATGCCTGCCGACGTCAATATCCATCTGAGATGAGCGATATTGCCATACGTACTTCGGATCTCACCAAATCTTTCGGGAATAATGTCGCCGTTGATCATCTGAATCTCGATGTCTATAGGGGCGAGCTCTTCGGTCTCGTCGGTCCTGATGGCGCCGGAAAGACGACTACTATGAGGCTTCTTGCATCGATAATGGAGCCATCCTCTGGTGAGGCCTTTGTCGCCGGTCATTCAGTTCTTACTGAGGGCGAACGGATCAAGGAAAAGATCGGCTACATGTCACAGAGATTCGGGCTTTATGAGGACCTTACTGTTATGGAAAACATCCTTTTCTATGCTGACCTTTATGACGTTTCGTCGCGAGAACGGCCCGCGCGGATTGGACGGCTTCTCAGCTTCAGCAATCTAACTCCTTTCAAAGACCGTCTTGCAGGAAAACTCTCGGGAGGTATGAAGCAGAAGCTCGGACTTGCATGCGCACTTATCCATACTCCCGAGGTGCTTATTCTCGACGAGCCTACGAATGGAGTCGATCCGGTATCGCGGAGGGACTTCTGGAGGATACTCTACGATCTGCTGAATGAGAATGTGACGATATTCGTCTCGACATCTTATCTTGATGAGGCCGAACGATGCACAAGAATCGGGCTAATGTACAGAGGAAAACTGCTTATCAAGGATGAACCTGTAAATGTGAAAAAGTCTCTCCCGTATTCAATGATAGAGATCTGGTGCAATGACTCACGACATGCCGCAGAAGTTATCAAGGGAGCTTCCGGTATAAAGAGGATAAACGTCTACGGTGACCGCCTCCATATTGCAATGGAGAAAAAGGACGCCGTTTTCGCTGTCATCGAGAAACTGAAAAAAGCATCGATCGAGGTAAAGGACTACAGGGAGATTATTCCTTCGATCGAGGATGTCTTCATTGCGATGGTCGAAAATAAATAGGGTGATAGATAGTGAGAGGACAGGGTGACGAATGACATTGCAGTGAAGGTTGACGGGCTGTCCCGCAGTTTCGGCGATTTTGTCGCTGTCGACACTATCAGTATGAGTATAAAAAGGGGTGAGGTCTTTGGCTTCCTCGGGCCAAACGGAGCGGGCAAATCAACCACGATTAAAATGCTTTGTGGCCTGCTCTTGCCAAGCGCCGGAAAGGGGTTTGTGGGCGGTTACGATATCATGCGTCAATCAGAGGAGATCAAAAAACATATCGGCTATATGTCGCAGAAATTTTCGCTTTACGAAGATCTGACGGTAGAAGAAAACATCGATTTTTTTAGCGGTATTTACAGCATCCCTGCTGAGAAAAAGCGGGAGCGGAAGGAATGGGTCTTTGAGATAGCCGGGATCGGAGACCGTAGAAAAACGGTAACCAAAAACCTTCCGGGCGGTTTCAAGCAAAGACTCGCGCTAGGGTGTGCAGTCCTCCATGAGCCTTCGATCCTCTTTCTAGATGAACCGACATCGGGCGTCGATCCTATCTCGCGTCGAAATTTTTGGAACTTGATATACGGGATGTCAAAGGCGGGGACTACTGTATTCGTGACGACGCATTATATGGATGAAGCCGATTACTGCGATAGACTCGCCCTCATTTACCGCGGGAAGATCGTTGCAGAAGGCACGCCGAACGAGCTTAAACAGGAGCATATGAAGTGGGATGTTGTTGAGATCGACGTTGCAAAGTCAGTCGAAGCCCTAGAGGTGCTTTACAAAGGTGGGGTGGAAGCAGCGATTTTTGGCAGCCTTATTCATGCTACGGTTGAGAACGCCGATGCGGCAATACCAATGATCACCAGTATTCTTGATCAATCCGGCATTGCAGTGAGAAGGATTGAAAAGATCGTACCCTCGCTAGAGGATGTTTTTGTAACGCTCATAGAAGTAGCGTGACCAGGGTAAGCGAATGAAACTTCTCAGGATCAAGGCCATAGCGAAAAAAGAGCTGATCCAGATCTGGCGTGATCCGCTGAGTCTCGCCATTGCCTTTTTGATGCCGCTTATGCAGCTCTTCATTTACGGGTACGCCATTACATTCGATGTCAACAATATACGCACCGTGGTTTATGACAGGGATAAGAGCAGCATAAGTAGGGAGCTGGTATCTGAATTTAGGGAATCGGGCTATTTTACCATCTCTGCAAATATTGATGGATATCGGGAGATCGATAAGTACCTCGAAACGAACAGTGCGAAGGTTGCCCTCATCATACCTGAGCATTTTTCGAAAAATATCAGGACGGGAAGGCCTGCGGAGGTCGGGGTGATTATTGACGGAAGCGATTCCAATACCGCAACGATAGCCGATGGGTATATAAATACCGTTGCGGGACTCTTCAGTCAGAGAATCAAGGGTGTCAAGATTTCTCCGGTTATCGATGTTCGGAGTCGCGTCTGGTATAACCCGGAGCTTAAGTCCCGTAATTTTATCATCCCGGGGCTTATTGTTGTGATCATGGCCGTCATCGTTGCCCTTCTTACCTCACTCACCATTGCGAGGGAGTGGGAGCGAGGGACTATGGAACAATTGATCTCGACACCGCTAAAGCCGGTCGAGCTCATTCTTGGCAAGCTTATTCCTTATTTCGCAATCGGGTTTATAGATATTCTCCTGGCAATCATGGCAGGTGTCTATTGGTTTGGAGTGCCATTGAAGGGGAGCGCTTTTCTTCTTATTCTCCTCTCCGGTATATTTATTTTCGGGGGCGTCTGCTTTGGCATTCTCATCTCGATCAGCGCCAGAGGCTCGCAGGCCGTGGCGAGCCAGATGGCGCTCCTGTCCACGTTCCTTCCCGCTTTTTTGCTTTCGGGCTTCATGTATGCCATATCAAATATGCCGAAGCCGCTACAATTGATCACCTATATCGTACCGGCACGCTATTTTGTGACTATCTCCAAGGGAATATTCCTTAAGGGAAGCTCGCTCGATATGCTAGCTCTGGAGTCCCTCCTGCTTACTGTCTTCGGTGCCACTGTTTTTATCGCAGCCAATAGAAAATTCAAAAAAAGGATTGAGTGAAATGTTCGGGCGTATAAAGTATATTGTGATTAAGGAGTTCATCCAGACCTTTCGCGATAGAAGGAACTGGGTGCTGCTCTTTGGAACACCTCTTATACAGCTCTTTATGTTCGGCTATATTGTCACCACAGATGTCAATAATATTTCTACCGCCCTATACGATCGCGACAAGACTCCGGAAAGCAGGGAACTGGCGAGGCGGTTGCAGGCATCCGGCTACTTCGACATCAGCTATTTGCCTCAATCACCCGACGAGATTCGCGAACTTCTTGACCGCGGGAAGGTGTTGTGCGCTCTGCAAATCAATGAACGGTTTGCCAAAAATATAGCAACGCACAGACCGGCGGAGATACAAGTGCTCGTCGACGGCACGGATTCCAATACGGCGATGATAGCAATGAACTATGCAGCTAAGATCATAACCCAATACGGGGTGGACATTAATGTCCCGTCGATCAAGGCCGAACTTGTGCCAATCGATTTCCGGACGAGGTTCTGGTACAATCCCGATCTCAAGAGCAGGAATTACAACGTACCCGGAGTGATAGCCTCCATTATCATGCTAATCTGCCTAATGCTGACGTCGATGGCGATTGTTAGGGAAAGGGAGATGGGCACCATGGAGCAACTCATGGTATCACCTATTAGTCCGATTGAGCTGATGCTCGGCAAGACGATCCCCTTTGCACTTATCAGTTTCCTGGACATGATTCTGGTCACTTCAGTTGGTGTCTTCTGGTTCAACATTACGATCAAGGGAGCACTTATATTTCTCTTTTTAGGCACATCGGTTTATCTGCTGTCGGTTCTGGGTATCGGCCTGTTTCTTTCGACAATCCTTAAAACGCAGCAGCAGTCCTTAATGGCAACTATGTTCTTTAATATGCCCGCCATGCTCCTTTCTGGATTTATGTTCCCCATAGAGAACATGCCGCAGATATTTCAGTATCTTACTTATTTAAACCCTCTTAGGTATTTTCTCATTATCATCAGGGGGATCTTCCTCAAAGGCAGTGGATTCGACATTCTGTGGCCACAGATGGCCGCATTGCTTGCTCTCGGCGTGATCATCATATTGCTAAGCGCGTTACGATTTAGAAAAAGACTTTCTTGAGGAAGCGACCGAAAAATGTGTAAAATTAAAGATATAATTCGGAAATTACAAAATTCAACATTATAGTGCAAGGAGGAGAAAGATGGTAACAACAAAGAAGACGCTGCTCATCGCAGCAATATTTGCCCTTGTGGGCATCATTATCGGACTCGGAATCTCCACGGGGCTCAATTTACACTCCACGGCCTATTCGGAGGAGCCAGCGATATCTAAGGGAGCTATCGAGACACTGTCAAAAACTGGAGCAGCGATGGCGGAAGTTGTCGCTGCAGTAAAACCTGCGATCGTCAATATATCCTCTACGCGCACCATCAAATCGCAGGGCATACCGCACCCATTTCTTAACGACCCCATGTTAAAGCGGTTCTTTGGTGATGAGTATGGCGGTCTTGAAAAACCGAAGGAATTCAAGCAGGCTAGTTTAGGGTCGGGCGTTATTGCAGATAAGGATGGATATATCCTTACCAACAATCACGTCGTAAAGGATGCTGACGACATCAAGATCAGGCTCTCGGATAAGCGTGAGTTCAAGGGTAAAGTCCTCGGAACGGACCCTAAAACAGACCTTGCCATCATCAAGATCGAAGCCCATAATCTGCCGGTGATCAAAATGGGAGACTCCGACAAAATGAGGGTAGGTGAAACAGTGATTGCGATCGGCAATCCTTTCGGCCTTAACCAAACCGTTACCTCAGGGATTGTAAGCGCTATGGGAAGGGCCAATGTGGGCATCGCGGATTATGAGGACTTTATCCAGACCGATGCAGCGATCAACCCTGGCAACTCCGGCGGGGCGCTCGTTAACGTTCGCGGGGAGCTTATTGGGATCAATACTGCCATATTCAGTACTTCAGGCGGTTATCAAGGTATCGGCTTTGCAATACCGAGCAATATGGCAAAAGTAGTGATGGACAGTCTCATTAAAAGCGGCAAGGTAGTCAGGGGATGGCTTGGGGTATCGATCCAGCCGGTGACTCCTGACCTTGCAAAGCAGTTTGGCTTGAAGGAAGAAAAGGGTGCTCTTGTCGGAGATGTCATTGAAGATGGACCCGCTGAGAAGTCCGGGATTCAGAGGGGAGATGTCATTGTTGAGTATGATGGCAAAGAGGTTACTGATCCCGTTGGACTCAGGAACATGGTTGCAGGGACTCCTCCTGACAAGCAAGTTATGATTAAGGTCCTGCGCGCTGGAAACCCGATAACGATGAATATAGTGATCGCCGAACTACCGACCAACCTGCTTAAGACGGCGAAAGAATTCGACAACCTCCTCAAGGGAGTTCAAGTTCAGGATGTTACTCCCGAGATAAAGAACAAGTTGAACATTCCTAAGCACGCGACGGGCGTTATTGTCAGCGGAATAGAGGAGGGAAGCACAGCCGAGGGCATATTGGCCCAAGGTGATATACTCATCGAGATCAACAAGAAGAAGATCTCATCGCTGAAGGACTATGAGATGGTAACATCGCAGATCAAGTCCGGCGAGGATATCCTCCTACTCATATTCAGAAACGGTTCAACAATTTACTTGACTTTGTCAACTCGATAAGAAAGTCCCAATAGAGCTAAGAAAGGGGAGACTTACTCTCCTCTTTCTTAGCCATCGGGAGCATGTATTAGAATTCTTCAAATAGGCTGCAATTTTTCCCCGCGTCCTTTTAGTAATGGATACCAGCATGATATTCATTGTGCCTATCCCGCCGACTGTCAGGAACCCCTTTTTTATCCTTATCGGAATCTTTGCAGGATGCAAGTGCTTACTAACATTCTAATCCGCGTTTCAGCCGACAGTCAACGAAGAAATAATGATTAATGATGAATGGGTGATGCAAGGCTGATTTGTCATGGCTGCAGGCTAATACCTGATTCCGAAACCACTAAGGTCCTCGGGATGCTCATTCCAATTGACTTCGATACCGGACACTATTGCAGAGCGCGGCCCTTCCGCGCATCTCGCGATAGCCGCTTCGACCGCACTACGCTCTCCTTCAAAAATCGCCTCGACTCGACCGTCTGGAAGGTTTTTTGTCCAGCCGGTCAGTCCGAAAGAGGTGGCGATATCACTTACAAACCAGCGAAACCCAACCCCTTGTACTCTCCCCTTAATAAGGAGATGTGCCCGTGTTTTCATAATTTAATGATAGCAGTTCTCATGGAAAAATGAAGGCAAGATCTCAACAAATAGGTCTTCCCCAGACATATACAAGACGGGTCTGAAACTCCCTTTAGCCTATGCCTGTCATTATAATTAAAAATAACATACATTTGCTCCATTTATCTGTTCATAAGGGAAAAAATAAATCCCGCATTCTCAAACTTGGCATATAAATTGACTAATTAATAATGCATCGGCCGATAAGATCGCCTATATAAGTTTGCAGATAAGATCTTAGGGCGATGCTTACTCGATCGAAAGCTCTCGCTATTGTGTGAAGCCTATTGTTTATAAAGGGAAAAAGCATAATCAGATGGAACATGCTTAAGAAAAGCGAAATCTCTGAGTTGGCTATCTAATGGGGGTTTTGGTGGGATATATGTGGGAATTTCCCCGGTAGGATGGTCAATTCACCAAATTTGACTGAGTTAATAGGTGGCGACAGAACTATTTTAACAGAGTTTTCAGAACGCAGGGGGGGGAATGGATACGATCAGTAAATTGTCATGTTTCAACACTAATCTTGGCGATTGCATATATAAAGCGACGTGCCCTCATACGGGTTCTTATCTTTACTTGCAGACCCCTGATGACGCATTGAAACATCCTCAACACTTTACCCGTGATCAAGCGGAAAGCTTTGGGGATATGGAAGGCTTTCTGAGGTTGAAACAGGTGTTTTCCCTAAGAGAGACCGGCTACTGGAGATCGTGAAAGAACAACTGATCAAACTTTTGGAGTTTGGTAACTAGCACTCAAGTTGTATTATCAAAGAAGAGACAAGCAAAGTGAAGTGCAAAAATGCCCTAACTAGTCCGTCTTATTATAGTCTGAGTAGACGTATTAAGGTATTAAAATATCACATATAATTCAATCTGAAGAGAGCAAGCGCTAGGCAATATATGCGTAAATGGGCCTCAACCTCAAAAGTGATGGATGGATGAGAAAATATTCATTGCTCGCCCCTGGGTTGAGGTAACTCTAAGCTAATTTTCAACAGCGATTGTGAAGTAAAATGTTGAGCCTTTTCCCGGATTAGACTCTACCCAGATACGGCCACCATGTCGTTTAGCAATCTCCTTGCAGGTTGCCAGACCGATACCAGTTCCGGATTGGTCATTGCTTAGGCGCTGGAACATTCCAAATATCCGCTCTGAGCCTCTTGAGTCTATTCCAATGCCATTATCCCGAATAGAAAAGATCCATTCATTGCCTTTTTGTTTAGCAGAAACATGAATTCTCGGGTCTTCCTCTTTTCGATACTTAATGGCATTGTCAATCAAGTTCTGGAATAAACTGATCAACTGAAGAGAATCAGCCCGTATCGTCGGAAGGTCATCATAGGTTATTGAGGCATTATTTGCGTCGATTACTGCCTCCAGATTACTAACAGCCTTTTTGACAACAGAGGTGCACGCAATCGGCTTGAATTGTTTCTTTTTCGTTCTGGCTTGAGAATACTCCAAAAGGCCCTTAATAAGCTCCTGCATCCTATTAACCCCGTTAACGATGTCATCAAGAATTTCATCAGCTCCGGCATCGATTTTGCCCTTATAACGCCTTGCCAGCAGGTTTGCGAACCCCCCAATTGTGTGCAATGGGGATTTCAAATCATGTGAGATCACATGAGTAAAATTCATAAGGTCAGTGTTAGTAACTTTCAACGCATTCGTCAGTTCTTTTAATCCCTCTTCAGCTCGTTTCCGAATCTCTATTTCTTCTTTCAATTGATCATTTAAATTTGATAATTCAACAGTGCGTTCTTTCACACGCCGTTCCAAATTGTCGTGCGCTTCTTGAAGCGCTTCCTCCGCGTTCTTGCGTTCGATAGCATATCGCATAGAGCGAGCCATCAATCGCCCATCAATCTGCCCCTTGACCAAATAGTCCTGCGCGCCGTTCCTGACTGCCTTAACTGCCACGGACTCGTCGTGAAGACCGGATAAGACAACAATCGGCAGCCGGGGAAATTGATCATGCACTTTTGCATAAGTGTCAAGCCCTTGGCTGTCGGGTAATCCCAAATCCAGCAGGACTACATCAGCACAATACTCGGTCAGCCGCTGTAGTCCCGCATGCAGCCGGTCGCGCCATTCCAGTATAAAGGGGGCACTCTTTGCCTCGATCAACATTTCCTTAATGAGGCGTGCGTCTCCAGGGTTGTCTTCGATCAATAATATTTTTATCGGATTATTGTTCATCTTTGGATTGGATCGTGGTAACTGTCTTTGCCAGATTAAATTCAAGGTCAAGGCTTACCACTAACATGTGCTTACTTTTTCCATCGGAATGATTACTTCAATTCTGGTGCCTCTGCGTGGGGCGCTAACACTCACTTTTCCTTTCCAGGGATAAACACGCTCGCGCATCCCCAGAAGCCCAAAAGAATGAGGCTTTGAAATCTCATCTTTAGCAATTCCTCTGCCGTTATCACTGACTTCTAATGTTATCTTATCTGCTTCTTCCTTCAGGCTTACTACTACTTTTGTTGCGTTTGCATGTTTGAGGATATTTGTGAGTGCTTCCTGGAAAATCCTGAATAGAGCTATTGAGCGTTCTTCATCTAAGACTATATCCTTAGGAACTATCGTGACCTTGCATTCAATACCCATCCTAGTTTCAAATTCTTCCGCTTGCCACTCAATTGCCGCTCCAATGCCAAAATGGTCTAGTATCGACGGCCTCAAATCTGTGCACATCCTCTTGGTCGACTTTGCGGCTGATTCAACAAGATTTAATAATAATTGCGCCTTATCGACTATATCTTTCTGATCCGCGCACTTCTTCGTGAACCACAGCAAATGCACTTTCATACCCGTCAATAACTGTCCCAATTCGTCATGTATCGCCCGAGCCAGGCTCGCCCGCTCTGCTTCTCTGACCGATTGCAAGTGCATTGTAAGGCTACGCAATTGTTCATGAGATTGTTGCAATGCTTCGGATGTCTGCTTGCGTTCGATAGCATACCGCATAGAACGGAATAGTAGTTTACCGTCAATCTGCCCCTTGACCAGATAGTCCTGCGCTCCATCTCTGACTGCCTTAACTGCCATGGACTCGTCGTGAAGACCGGACAAGACTACAATCGGCAGCCGGGGAAATTGATCATGCACTTTTGCATAGGTGTCAAGCCCTTGGCTGTCGGGTAATCCCAAATCCAGTAGGACTACATCAGCACCATATTCAGTCAGCCACTGCAGGCCTGCATTTAGGTGGTCGCGCCATTCCAGTATAAAAGGGGCGCTATTTGCCTCTGTCAGCAATTCTCTAATGAGGCGCGCGTCTCCGGGGTTGTCTTCGATCAATAATATTTTTATCGGATTATTGTTCATCTCTTGCTGTGTGGCGGTAATTTGACAATGGTCAGCCAAAAGTCCTCAATGGATCTAATTACATTGACGAACTGGTCCAGATCGAGCGGCTTTGTAATACAACAGTTTGCATATAGATCGTATGACTTCAGGTAATCCTCTTCGTCCCCAGAGACTGTAAGGATAACCACGGGGATGCCACGCAGGTCGTGGTCCGCTTTGATATCGGCCAGCACTTCCAGACCATTTTTTTTCGGCAGGTTTAGGTCAAGCAGTATGAGGTCTGGACGTGGTGCGTTAACATAATCCCCTTCCTGCCGGAGAAACGCCAGTGCTGCAACGCCATCGTTGACCATGCTTATGTTGTTGCGGACTCTTGCATCCTTCAACACTTCTAAGGTCAGTCGCACATCTCCGGGATTGTCCTCTACCAGTAAAATCTCGACAGGCTGATCAGCACTCCTCATGATTTAAGCTCCCTTTGCGCAGGTAATGTGAAATAAAAAGTCGAGCCCTTGCCCAGTTCTGACTCCACCCATATCCTTCCTCCATGACGTTCCACGACCTTCCTGCAGATAGCCAGATCTATGCCGGTCCCGGGATATTCTTTTCTGTCCTGCAGACGCTGAAACATGAAAAACATGCGCTCAAAATAATCAGGTTCTATGCCGATACCATTATCACGGACGGAAAAAACCATTCGTTTCCTTTCTGATCAGCCAAAATATGGATGCAGGGCGTTCGGTCCCTGCAAAACTTGATAGCGTTGCCGATGAGGTTCTGGAATAGCTGCACAAGCTGAGAGTAATCGCCTGTCACGATAGGCAACGGGTCCCGAGTAACACACCGCACCGCTCTGTTCAACGGCTACCCTCAAATTCGACAGAGCACGATCTAAAGCCCTCTCGCACGATATCTCTTTGAATTCTTTGCCTCGCCTCCCCACCCTAGAATAAGCCAAAAGGTCATTGATTAAGATCTGCATCCGGTTGGCGCCATCCACCGCGTAGTTTATAAAATCGTCGGCATCGGAATCAAGTTTTCCTTTATATCGTTTTGACAAAAGCTGTACAAAGCTTGCTACCATGCGCAGCGGCTCCTGTAAGTCGTGCGACGCCACATAGGCGAATTTTTCAAGTTCTTCATTGGAACGGACCAATTCTTCCATTGTCTGTGAAAGCTTTTCCTCAGCCTGCTTCCGCTCACTGATATCCCTAATGATAAACTGATAAAAGTCGGTCCCTTCGATCTCCATTTGCCGTGCACTTACTTCCACCGGGAAGGTCGTATTGTCTTTCCTCCGGTGCACTGTTTCGAATGCCACACCCTTCTCGCTGCTGACTTCAAGTCGCTTCATTTGTTCTACATATTCATCGACTACCTCGTGAGACTGCATGTCTGTTAATTTCAATTGAAACAGCTCTTCACGCGTATGCCCATAGGAAGCAGCCGCCTTTTCATTTGCCTCGATTATATTTCCATTTTTGTCCGACATGAGAATGATATCATTGGCATACTTGGTAAGGTTTAAAATGCCGGATAAGCGCCAAATTTTCGAGTTCAGACTCGTATTGTTTAAGGTAAAACTGCGCTAGTTGATGACGCCAGATGAAACCAATGCCTGCTCCCGCTGCTATTATGAGAACTCCTCCTGACGCTACTATAATCCAGAAGAGCTTACGAACAGGTGCATAGACCTCCTCTTCGTCCACTTTAGAAATGACTATCCATGTCGAGTCGGGCACAGGTTTAATTGCCGCAAGGACCATAACTCCACGATAATCGACGCCCTCGACGACGCCTACCTCGCCTCTTGCAGCCCTTGCTGCAATAAGGGTTTTTTCCTCTATTGGGTAGCGAAGGGTAAGAGCTGTGTTTTTGCGGTGGCGTAGCTCGTTAAGAAAGAGTACATCATTGCCCTCGCGGCGAACCATCAGTGTCTCAGCCGTCGGACTCAGCGTGGGCCATGATTGGATAAGCGGATAGAGAAACTCGTACGGGTCAATACGCAACAGGAAGGCCCCATCCGACAAACCTTTATTCCGCTCTGGATGTATGATCGGGGCTACAATACTGAGACGTGTAGCCTTCGCAATCTTACTGCCATATATATCTGAGAAGATCAGCCTTTTGGTCTCCATTGCCTCGCCAATCAGCCTTTTGTCATTAGGTCCGAGAATATCAGGCCCTTCAGGGACTAAAAGCAGAACACTACAATCAGCGTTTACAATGATGATGCGGTTAAACTGGTAGCGTTCACGTAAGGATTTCATCCATGTCGATATATTATCTCTTTGGCGGGTGCTGCTCGGGTTGTGCAGCCATTCATGAATTTGGGAAAAGATCAATGGGTTGTTAAGAATAAAGGACAGATCTCCCAGACGTTCCTTTCGCCAGTTCACGATCTGGGTGACCTTCAAATTCACAATGGCTGAGAGATCATGTTGCTTTTCCTTCCTCATGTGCTCCTTCTGGCTTCCAAAAAAAATGTATCCGAGGACAGTAATGGCAGTTACCAAAATGAAGAATATTATCAGGAGGTTCCAAGGAATTTTACGGGGTTATGATTCTGTCGGCATTATACAATTACATTCTTAACTCTTGCAGTTGTTTTCAGGTTTTACCAGAATCTTTTTGAAATCATCAGGAGGCAGCGGCATGCCCAAAAGAAATCCCTGTATCTCATCACAGCCGCTTGAGCGCAAGAACGACAATTGGTTTTCGGTCTCCACGCCCTCTGCAACAACCATCATTTTCAGATTATGGGCCATTGTCACTATCGCATTGACAATCGCCTTGTCATCCGGATTCTTTTGGAGTTCATTGATGAAGGATTTGTCGATCTTGAGTTTTTGGATGGGGAATTTCTTCAGCCAGTTCAATGAGGAGTATCCGGTGCCGAAATCGTCCATCAACACCCTCACACCCATATCCATCAAGTGGTTTAGGGTCAGAATAGTCTGCTCCACGTCCTGCATGGCAGTACTCTCGGTAATTTCAAGCCCCAGGAACTCAGGGCTGAGGCCGGTTTCCCGCAACACCTGGGAGACGACTTCTACAAGGTTTGCCTGATGAAACCAATGGGCCGAGAGATTTACCGTAACACAGAAAGGAGGGTATCCTGCATTCTGCCATTGCTTATTCTGCGCGCAGGCGGTAGTCATTACCCATCGGTCAATCGACATGAGAAACCCGATCCCCCCCGCAAGGGGAATAAATTGTAAGGCCTCGAGCAGCCCCAGTTCCGGATGTTTCCAACGCACGAGTGCCTCGGCACAGACCATCTTTCCGGTATTGCTATCCATTAGAGGCTGGTAGTAAACAATCAGTTCTTCCCGTTCCAGAGACCGCCGGAGGTCATTCCCCAGTTTCATCCGCTCAAGGCTGTTGTTGTTCATGACCGAATTGAAGAATGAGCAATCGTTCATCATCTGTTCTTTCGCGTGGTACATGGCTATATCGGCGTTCATAAGCAGTTTTTCAGGATTGTCACCATCGTCCGGATAGATGCTGATTCCGAGACTCACCGTTATATGTATTTGATGGCCGCAAAGTCCATAAGGCTCTTTCAGGACCGATATAATTTTCCTTCCAATAAAGGCCGCATCTTCTACCTGGGTGATATCCGGTAGCAGGAGGGTGAACTCATCACCGCCAATACGGGCAACGGTGTCTGATTCGCGAACACAGGTCTTCAGCCGCCCGGCAACATTAATCAGCAACTGATCGCCTGCAGCATGTCCCAAAGTATCATTGACGAACTTGAATCGATCGAGGTCTAAAAATAGCACGGCAAGCATATTGCGATTACGTCGTGCCTGAGTAAGTCCGAGGGTAAGATGGTCCAGAAAAAGTATTCTGTTGGGCAAGCCGGTAAGAGAATCATGAGTAGCCTGCTGTCTTATTATCTCTTCCATTCGTTTGCGCTCCCGAATTTCAGCTTCCAACGCCTCATTGGCTCTAAACAGTTCAGCAGTTCGCGCCTTAACTCTTATTTCCAATTCATCACGGGCCCTGAGAAGTGCCTCTTCTGCCCTCTTGCGTTCGATAGCATACCGCATAGAGCGGACCAGCAGTTTACCGTCGATCTGTCCCTTCACCAAATAATCCTGGGCCCCTTTTCTGACCGCTCTGACCGCTATGTTCTCATCGTGAAGACCGGATAAGACTATAATCGGCAGCCGGGGAAATTGAGCATGCACATTTGCATAGGTATCGAGCCCCTGGCTGTCAGGTAGCCCTAAATCCAACAGGACCACATCCACTCTATTCTCAGTCAGCCTATGTAGTGCCCCAGACAACCGATCATGGCATTCCACGGTAAAGAAATCACCTTTTTCGTCAGCCAGCATCTCCTGAATAATACGAACATCTCCGGGATTGTCCTCGATGAGTAGAATCTTGATAGGCCGATTCATATTTGTCATGATACTTGACTCAAACACACTGGTATCGTGAAATAAAATGTCGAACCTCTGCCCGGTTCCGATTTCAACCAAATCCTTCCGCCATGGTGCTCTACCACCTTCTTGCAGATAGCCAGCCTATTCCGGTTCCCGGAAATTCTTTTCTGTTGTGCAGTCGCTGAAAGAGCGAAAATATTCGCTCAAAATATTCGGGTGCTAAGCCGATGCCGTTATCACGGATGGAAAAGACCCATTCGTCTCCTTGTTTATCAGCCGAAATATGGATGCGGGGCGCCTGGTCGCCACAAAACTTGATAGAGTTGCCTATAAGATTCTGGAAAAGTTGCACAAGCTGGATGTCATCCCCCATCACTACTGGCAGCGCGTCCCGCGTAACAATCGCACCGCTCTGGTCAATAACCACCAGTAAATTCGACAGAGCACAATTAAGTGCGACCTCACTGGACACTGGTTCGAATTGTCTGCCCCGGGAGCCTACCTGTGAATACGCAAGAAGATCGGTAATTAAGCTTTGCATGCGATTGACACCGTCCACCGCATACATGATGAAATCGTCGGCGTCCTGATCAAGTCTGCCTTTATAGCGTCTCTCCAAAAGTTGAACGAAACTTGATACCATTCGGAGCGGCTCCTGCAAGTCGTGCGACGTTATATAGGCGAATTGTTCCAGTTCTGCATTGGAACGGGCCAATTCAGCCATTGCATATGTTAGCTTGTCCACGGCGTGCCTGCGCTCACTGATATCGCTCACCATCGTTTTGAATCCCGTGATGCCAGCCTTCAAGCCTTCCGTGGGAGCACTTTGTAACTGCGCATAAAAGACGGTGCCGTCTTTCCTCTTAAGCCTGAGTTCACAGGTCCTTAGTTCCTGTTTTTCTAGGACCTCTCTACAGTGATCATGAAAAGTGTATTGGTCAGCGGCATTGGCAACGAAAGCACCAAACGGAGAGTTTATCAAAAGACGCCTCTCGATTCCTAGCAGGGTTGCGCCGGTGAGGTTGACCTCGAGCACGTGTGTATTTTTATCAAGGGTGAAATAGCCGATTGGAGCAAAGTCGAACAGTTCAGAATACTTTATGTGAGACGCCTCCAGCTCTTGCTGGGCCTCTCGCAACTCTACGTTCTGCATTTCTAGCTCAATCTGATGAGTTGCGAGTTCGTGAACAAGACGCTTGCTGTCAACAGCGGAGAGGTCTTGCAAGCGATTGTTCTCATCTTGCAGCTTCTTTTCTGCTTTTTTGCGTAACAATGAGGCAGTGTCTAATTTACCTCGAGGTTTCACAGTTAAATATCAGACCCCCTA
This sequence comes from uncultured Nitrospiraceae bacterium, assembly GCA_963727805.1. Classification (GTDB taxonomy): domain Bacteria; phylum Nitrospirota; class Thermodesulfovibrionia; order Thermodesulfovibrionales; family Dissulfurispiraceae; genus Fen-1308. The sequence continues at coordinate 456,751 of CAVSHF010000005.1, read as the reverse complement.
AGCCTATCACTTTCAACTGCTTTTTTCTATCGAAGGAAACCTCATCTAATTAATGATTAATATTAACACAAAGCACTTTTATAGGGGCGGGGGACGGGTCAATATATTAACAAATCATCTAGCGTGGATTTCATCCCGGAAATATACTGTCTTGATGATTTAGACACAACTGTCATGGGATAGTATTGTCGAACGAACGTCTGTAACGGGTATCTGTGATGATCAGGAATATCCAGTTTAGGGTGCTTGCAAGAGCGTTTTGCTTTTTATTCCTCTGCAAGAAAAATGGCGGCGGGGATGCGACTCTCAACAAAACTATTTTGTCTACATTTTCGCTTACTTGATGTTGCCAACCCAGATCGATAATCCAAAAACAAGCTATAGTTTCAAGAACAACAACTTTTGTTTGTGAATAAAAGAGAAACAAAGTGATTAATTCAAAAACAATGTTATCAACCCTTTTTGATCCCAAGTCCATTTGGTTCATGACTGAAACGTTCACAGTGACCTGCCTTAAATCATTGTACAACAGTCAACGTAGTGCTGAGCGTATGGGGCAGAAAATATCATTTCATGCGAAAAATGTCTCTTGTGGAGATAGAATCCCATCTTGTGGTTACCCCGACGCAAACCAAGAATGTTGGGAGGTGGATATCTTTTCATTCATTAAGCAGTAAATTCAATGTAGTCTCGCAAGGCACTTTAACTTTTTCTCCTGCAGTATCTTCACGCTTGTAACCTCCTGCTTATATTTCTTGTCTATCATTTATAGGAGAGCTGCTGTCAATAAAGAAAGCATAATGAGAGGGTTAGTCATTTTTCGGTATTTGCTGTAGCAGCTTCGTTAACAATGCCTGCTACCGGACATATATTGCCTTATCGTTTAAGGAGGGGATTAAAACTTTGGCAAAGATTCAAACAATGTGTCATTTTAAGTGACATGCTCATGTGAAAAATGAACGGCATGAAAACCATGGACCTGACGGCCTACCAGGTGTGTGATGTCGATATTGTAACGATTCTGAAGTTGTGTCGGCCTCTTGCTTACAACAAGCTTTTGACAGGGAACGGATCTGCTATTCCGCTCCATAACAGGAGGTAAAGGTAATGAAACATGCGATGATGCTAATTAGCTGCATGGTACTTATTATTTATGCGGCTATAGGATGGGGATTTACCCGCCAGGCAAGACCTGTCGGCAGCATCCACGTGAATAATGACACTGAATCCGACTTTGTCGGTATGGCACCCATCTCAATGGAATCTGCCGTCAAGACGGCCCTCTTGTCGGTACCGGGAAAGGCATTTAAGGTGGAACTCGAGAACGCAGACGGTTATCTTGTCTACCGGGTCGGGATTGTCCGGGATGACCGCCAGATAGCCGATGTCAAGGTAGATGCCGGCAATAGCAAAGTTCTCAATATTGAAGTTGATCGAGAGGCTAAAGAAATCTGGGGATTAATACACTGAAATGACCCATGAAGGACGAGACAATATGGTTGGCTGGCCCTTCAACAGAAGGTGCCGGATTACGGAGGGAATATAAGTCTGTGAAACAGGCTTTCAAAAGAGCGCTATCAAAGTTTCTTGTTACAGTGGTGGCGGTGCTTGTGTTTGGTTTGAGTTCACATCTAATAGCTTATGCGACCACTGTTGCTAGTGAGAAACCGACTGATAACTCCATGGTGGATAGGGTAGTGTTGCAGGGTAATGTGCACCCGCTTGCCCGGCCTGAGTACGACGTGGGCGCCACAGATCCTTCACTACCGATGGAGCGAATGATCCTCGCTTTGCGACTGAATCCCGACAAGCAGGCCGAGTTGGAAAAAATTCTTGCCGAACAGCAGGATCCAGCTTCTCCCAACTTCCACAGATGGCTCACTCCGGAGGAATTCGGTGAGCGGTTCGGGCTGGCCTCCGTTGATCTTGACGCGATCACTCGATGGCTTACTGCCAACGGTTTCGTGGTCGAGGAGGTCGCCAAAGGGCGTACAAGGATTATTTTCTCCGGGACAGCGGCTGATGTTGAACGTACTTTCCTGACTGCAATCCATGAGTATTATGTCGACGGTCGGCTCCACCATGCTAATGTGCAGGACCCATCAGTGCCGCAGGGATTAATAAATTTGATGGCGGGGATTGCGTCCCTTAACGACTTTCCACGCAAGTCGATGATCAACAGGATACAGCCTGTTGTTCAAAAAGAAGCGTTGCCAGATTATACATCGTCTGACGGTGCCACCCATTACTTGTCACCCGGCGATTTTTCAACTATCTACAATGTCAATTCACTTTATAACGCGGGAATCAACGGTAGTGGCGCAAGCATAGCCATCGTGGGACGCACCCACCCGTCCAGTTCAAACTGGGCAACGTTCCGCAGCCTGATGGGGCTGCCGAGCAATCCTCCGCAGGTGATAGTGAATGGCCCCGACCCAGGAGACCTCGGCGCTGACGAGGATGGTGAGGCTGATCTGGACGTCGAATGGTCGGGAGCAGTGGCACCGAATGCAGTCATTGAATTTGTAGTTTCGAAATCGACCTATTCAACGGACGGTGTGGACTTGTCTGCTCAGTACATAGTCGACAATAACCTGGCACCGGTGATGAGTACAAGTTTCGGCTCATGCGAATCCGCTATGACATCAGCTGAGAATAATTTTTACAATAATCTCTGGCAGCAGGCAGCTGCCCAGGGCATAACCTCTTTCGTAGCATCGGGCGACGCCGGAGCTGCAGGCTGCAATAATCCTAGTGACACTATCGGTTCGGGTCTCGGGGTTAACGGGCTGGCTTCTACACCCTACAACGTCGCGGTAGGAGGAACAGAGTTTAATGAAGGGTCCGGCACTTACTGGAATACCACTAACGGATCGGGGTACACCTCTGCTGTCGGCTACATACCTGAGATAGTCTGGAATGAGAGCGGCACTGTTTCCGGCGGCTCAAATCTGTGGTCTACCGGTGGTGGCGTCTCGTCGTTATACAACAAGCCTGCTTGGCAGGTATCGCCGGGTGTTCCTGCAGATGGTAAACGCGACATGCCTGATGTATCCCTCAGTGCGGCTGGCCATGATGCCTACCTGATCCAGTCTCAGGGGGTGCTTTATGTCGTGAGCGGCACGTCGGTATCCACTGTTTCCTTTGCTGGCCTTATGGCGCTCATCGTGCAGGAGACAGGGCAGCGTCAGGGAAACGCTAACGTCCGCTTCTATCAGTTCGGCAACGCCCAGTACGGTGCCGGTGGAACGGTCGTATTCCACGACACCATTTCGGGGAACAACAGTGTCCCGGGTCTGACAGGCTACTTTGGCACCGTGGGCTATGACCTCTGCACAGGCCTCGGTTCGGTAGATGCAAACGCACTCGTTACCAACTGGGGATGTAACTTTATCCTCGGCACATCTTATTCCACTGTTGCGCCAGCAGGGGGCAGTACAAGCGTGAATCTCTCCGTTGCTAAGGCAGGATGTGCCTGGACTGCCGTTAGCAATGTGCCGTGGATAACCATCACCTCAGGAAGAAGCGGCACTGGCAACGGCACAGTACAGTATTCGGTTGCCTCAAATACGGGTGGAGTGCGGACCGGCACGATAACGATAGCGGGTCAGACATTCACAGTTATACAAGGGACAACCTCAACAAAGGCGCAGATAGGGGTATTTCGCGCAGGGGCCTGGTATGTGGACCGTGACGAAAATTTCGTATGGAGCGGATGTGGTCCTGACGGCTGTTATACATATGGCATGGCGGGAGACCAGGCGGTAACGGGAGACTGGGATGGAAAGGGAATCATGCGTATAGGTGTTTTCAGAAACGGGTGGTGGTACCTCGATATGAATGGAAACGACACATGGGATGCTTCAGACGCCTCGATACTTTTTGGAGCGCCAGGTGATATCGCGGTAGTGGGCAACTGGAACGGCAGTGCCGACGGGAAGTCGAAAATAGGAGTCTTTAGAAACGGGACGTGGTATCTTGACTACTCCGGGACGTACGCTGCTACGGGCACATGGGTTGGTTGCGGAGCGCCTGCGGATCCGACGAAAGCTGCGTGCATAACTTACGGAGTGGGCAGCGATATCCCGGTAGTGGGCAACTGGAACGGCAGTGCCGACGGGAAGTCGAAGATAGGAGTCTTTAGAAACGGGACGTGGTATCTTGACTACTCCGGGACGTACGCTGTTACGGGCACATGGGTTGGTTGCGGAGCGCCTGCAGATCCGACGAAAGCTGCGTGCATAACTTATGGAGTGGGCAGCGATATCGCGGTAGTGGGCAACTGGAACGGCAGTGCCGACGGGAAGTCGAAGATAGGAGTCTTTAGAAATGGGACGTGGTATCTTGACTATCCTGGGACGGGCACATGGGTTGGCTGTGGAGCCCCTGCAAATGGAGTCGAGGACGTGTGTGCGTCCTTTGGAATGAGTGGCGACTTACCCGTAGTTTTGCGGTAAAGAAAGACGGTGATACGATATGGACAATGAAAAAAATTATTGAGAAGGAATTAACATGATCTTGAATAGTTCTATCGGAAAAGAAATATCCAAAATGCTTACCAACCTGCTGAGAGCGTTTATTGTAACATTCAGCCTGCTTTTGGCTGTGGGACAGGCTTCTGAAGGGGCCATCCAGTGGACTGGTAAGGGCCTGAAGGTGGTGAAATATATGCCTTAGCCATCGACCCGTCCAACAGCCAGGTCGTCTATGCGGGGACAGGAGGTGGTGTTTTTAAATCCACCAGCGCTGGCGGCGGGGATGCGACTCTCAGCAAAACTATTTGTCTACATTTTCGCCTTCTTAATGTTGCCAACCCAGATCAATAATCCAAAAACAAGCTATAGTTTCAATAACAACAATTGTTTGTGAATAAAAGAGAATCAAAGTGATTAATTCAAAAAATAGAAAATAGAAACTCTGGGTACTTTTTCTGAGTTCAACCAACAACACCACAAAACAACAAATAACAACCGACAACCAGCATTACCAATGCTGATGGATAAATCACCATAGGACTCAGGTTGATCTTTTGGATAAGCTTGTTTGATAAATCAGGCAGCAATATCCCAAACAATCCTTTAAACAAAGAACCCCACCCCAACAATGTTATCAACCCTTTTTGATCCCAAGTCCATTGGTTCATAACTGAAACGTTCACAGCCCCGATTACCAGCACAACAAAAAAATATAGGAATTTTACTGATTCATCTTGGAATCCTTTGACCAGGCTGACGTAAAACTTGATGTTGACCAACACAGAACAACACAGCAACACCAGAATGAGACCCCAAAATCTTGCTAACACTAAGGATATGTCCATAAGGCTAACCTCATACCTTATACAGCAGTTTCTTTCTTGGCTTCCACCGTTTCCTTTGCAGCGGTTTCTTGCTTCATCTCCATCGAGGTGGGGGGCGCTATTTCTTTTGGTGTTTCCTTAACCTCAGGGGTAACATCAACATCTTTATTTATACCCTCCATAGCTTTCTTGAATTCCCTGATGCTTTTGCCAAGTCCTTTACCCAGTTCTGGCAGTTTCCTTGGACCAAAGATTAAAATGGCTATCACAAGGATTATGATCAGGTGCATCGGTTGGAACAGTCCTTCAAACATAGGATTCACCTCCCCCTATATTTACAGTATAGGCTAATGCTATGGACTAAGCCAGTTATATCTCATTTTCAACTTGTTTCAGTATGAGTTTGAATACATATGTTATCCAATGACAGATCTTATATATAACTGCATTTTTGTAGGGTTGGGGAGAGATGCAACCACGTGGTTGCGAATGAAGGCTTTAGAATGTTTAATATCAATGGTCACCAGTTAGCTAAGGTAATTCGTAATCAGCAGGGCGTCGGTTCAAATCTGATTCCCGGCTTTATTTTTCAATCAGTTGAGATAACTATAAAAGATGCATCTCGTATTTATCTCGTATGCACTTAATCGCACTACGCAGTCACATAAGATTCTACCTTGAATTCAGAGATTCAGTGGAGCGCGATAATTTGCTCAAGAAAGCTTGATTCCCATATTTTTTGCGTTGTGATGATTGCCAATTGTACCCTCTACCGTTGCCGGAAAGTTGACAATACGTATAGCATGTCGTAATCTTTGACGGAGCCATATCTAAGTCGCTGAATTGGTGCTAATGAAAGTCCGCACATTGCGATAGACCGTCGCAATGTGAATTTCTGAAAATAACCTTTATCAGCAAGGCGGTCTCGCTCAAAAGAGTGAAAATAAAATATTTGTTGCAGACATGTATGCAAAGAAGTATAACGTACCATAAAACAGATTAATTGTCTATCAAAATATATTAAAAAACTTTATGGAAAATAACCGCAGGGAGCTGGGCAAATGGCTATGCCCAAGAAGGGCTGGCAGACGTTTTAGACGTTACTAGAATCACCGTTTACCGATGGGAAAAAGCCGTGATGGAAATGCCTCCTTTCCTTGCACTAGCGCTTAAGAGTGTAAAGGTAAGAAAGGAGTCGAAAAAAGCCATAGAGCTTACTAAGATAGCTATAGAGAAAGTGGGATATAGACTAAACATCGAAACATGTCCGAGTGGGGAAGCATCTATTAAGTGGTTGCAAGAAAATAAACATACTCCCGCGCTAATATTACTTGAATAGTGTCAACTATTTTGTGTAAATTTGGTAAAGGGGCAAATTGGGACGCACCTTTCCAACCTTCATTATTCGCCAGCCAAGTTCCATCTTCAGCGATATGAATGCCAGCAGCCGATAACAGGCATCTTCGCCGGCTACGATCTCCATTGATTTCGTTCTGCGTTTGAACTCTTTGTTTAGCCGCTCAATGACATTCGTTGTCCGTAAGGATATCCATTCTTCCTCGGGAAATGAGAAGAATGCCAGGCAGGAGTCGATGGACTGACTCAGAGACTTGACTGCTGAGGGGACCTCCTTGTCCCACCTCTCGACAAAGCCTTTATAAAAGGTTTCGGCCTTGTCTTTCGAGGATGCATAAAAGATCGATCTCAGATCATCTGCTATCAACTGTTTCAGTTTGTGAGGCACTTTTGCCAATACATTCCTGGCCACATGAACCTGGCATCGCTGCACTTTCGCGTTTGGAAACTCCTCTTTGAATACTTTCTCCAATCCAGACAGACCGTCCATGATTCCAAGCTTCACCAGTGACCCATCGAGCCCTCTGCTCTTTAGATCCCTGAAGAACTCTCTCCAGTTAGTCGCCGATTCCTTATCCCCGCTCTGCAGCCCCGCTACCAGCTTCGTCCCGTCATCTGTCACACCAATCGCAGCTAGCACAGGCACAGCCTCGACGCTCTTTCCTGTCCGCATGGTGAAGTTGACCCCGTCAACGTAAAGATACTTTATCTGTTCTTTCGACAGGTCACGGTTCCGCCATCTCTCTACCGACTCCTTCAATTCACGGCTCGCCTTGCTTACTTCCTCGTGAGAGACGCTCCGCCCTATCAGTCTCTTGCTTAAAAGCGAAAGCGTCCTCGTGCTTATCCCAGTCAAATACATTACTGACAGATCTTCAGCTATCCGCTCTTCGTATTGCTTGCTCCTCGGCAATACCTGTGTCTGAAAGGCTCCGTTACGATCCCTCGGCACTTTGACGCCAACTTCGCCGATTCCCTTGATGCAAAATCTCCTCTGATAACCCCCATTGCGGTGATTGCGCCTTCCGGCTAATCGCTCATACTTCTGACGCCCTAAATGATGCGTTAATTCCGCGTCCATAAGACCACTCAGATACTGTCCCACTTCCTTTTGTACATTCATGCTCACCATCTCGAATATCCGCGAGGGCTTCTCCTGAATCTCCTTGATCAAATTTACCAACTCTGGTACGCTAAATTTTAGTTCCATCGGGTGCGCCTCCTTAATGTTGTTAGGGGTAACTACATTTTATAGGAGGTGCGCCTTTTTTTTGCCCTATTCTGAATTCACACAATAAAGATTACACTGTCATTACTTGACTTGAAAATGCCTGGATCGGTAGGGATCGAGACATTGCAAAAAATCCGAGATGCTGGCAAGTTTCATATGGTACCTGGATAGTAGTTATTTCCTCCTCGCTCCAATCGGATGAAGATGTCTCATACGCTGCATGCGCAAATGGGTACTTGCATAAAGACCTGGACTTTGAACGCTTCTCCAGAGATCTAAAACCTCTACTACATCGATGGTTTGCTGGTTGAGATAGCATCTTCTGCTGACCAATCGCAATGAATAATGAGCAATACCTTGAAATCACTAATCCCACCTGAAACTATCACTAAAATTCCTTTCCTTGAAGACCCTGCGCTAAATGCCTAAATGGGCAATCGAATATAGGGGCAGGCAGACTCGCAGATCGGAATGCAACCAAGAGGCTTCGGCTCTCACTCGCCCGCCCCTCCGCCAAGCACTTTATAGAGCGTCACCTGATTGGTGAGACGGGATAGACGCACGGTAATCAGTCCTTGCTGCGCGATGTAAAGGGAGCGCTGGGAAACAAGGACATCAAGATAGCTCGATATACCCTTGCTGTAGCGCGCCTGCGACAAGCGGTATGCTGCGTCAGTGGCATCAGTTAGAGCTTGCTGTGCATCCAGCTGGGATCCAAGTGTGCCATGTTGGGCAAGGGCGTCAGACACCTCCCTGAAGGCGCTCTGGATCGACTTTTCATACTGGGCAATGAATATTTCGCGGTCGACTTTTGACACTTCCAGATTGGCCCGGTTACGTCCAGCATCGAAGATTGGCAAAGTGATCTGCGGCGCAAAGCTCCATACCCCGGATCCTCCCTTGAAGAGTCCGCTCAAATCAGCGCTTGAGAGGCCAATGCTGCTTGTGAGAGTTATGCGCGGAAAGAACGCCGCACGCGCCGCACCGATGTCGGCGTTGGCGGCCTTGAGAATATGTTCAGCCTGCATTATATCGGGACGGCGCTGCAGCACCTCTGAGGGCAGGCCCGGGCTGAGATCTTTAAGCGCAGTATCCGCATCAAGCTTTGACGGCAAAAGATCAGGCGGGACCGGCGACCCTATCACTAAGGCCAGCGCATTTTCGTCCTGGGCTACCTGGCTTGTGAAGGCGGCAATGTCCACCCTTGCCGAATCAACACTCGTCTCTGCCTGGCGCAGGTCCAGCTCTGACGAAGCGCCAGCCTTGAAGCGGCTCTTGATGAGGTTGTACGATGCCTGTTGGCTTTCGAAGGTCTGTTGGGCTATTTTCAGATGCTCCTCATCGGCAGCAAGGGTCAGATAGGCGCTTGCCACCTGAGCCACAAGGCTGATCTGTGCACTGCGGCGCGCCTCTGCGGTAGCGAAGAACTGCTCCAGAGCCTCCTCTTTAAGGCTTCGCACCCTGCCAAATAGATCTATCTCGTAGGCGGCAAATCCGAGACCAACACTGTACTGATGGGATGTTTCAGCCTGGCCTGTTGTAGAGAGGCTGGCAGGTATTCGCTGGATAAGTCCACTGCCATCCGCTGTCACCGTAGGGAAGAGATCGGCGCGCTGGATTTGATAAAGCGCCTGGGATTTTTCTATATTGAGTGCTGCTACCCGCAGGTCCCGGTTGTTGTCCAGTGCAAGTGCTATCAGTTTCTGAAGCTGACCCCCGACAAAAAACTCCTGCCATTTAATGCCGGCAGCAGATGTGCCGGTTGGCAGGTCTTTGTCTTGCATATAAGCAGGGCCGCTCGGCCAGTCAGCTGGCACGGGAGTCCCCGGTCGTGCATATTGGGGAATCATGGTGCAGCCTGACAGAGCGAACAAAACAAGGCAAATAGTTACAGTGAGAAATCCAAAGCCTTCCGGCAGTCCATGCCCGCCGGCTTGTTTGTTTGGAATCTTATTTGAGATGGCAGGTCCTTTCATATCAATCAATCCTCCACGGCACTGTCGGCAGCTGGTGTCGATGCGTGTGCTTTATTTATTTTACGGCTAAACAAGCGCGATACCAGCACGAAGAAAAATGGAATGAAGACCAAGTCGATGAAGGTGGCAGAGAGCAATCCGCCTGTCACAGCGGTGCCTATTGCATTTTGAGCCCCGGCGCCAGCCCCCTTGGTAAGCGCAAGAGGCAGTGTGCCGAAAAAGAAGGCAAGGGATGTCATAATAACCGGCCGGAGCCTGATTTTTACAGCGTTCAGCGTCGCCTCCGTAACTTCGTGCCCCTGCCGCATCTGTTCCTTGATGAACTGGATGATCAGGATGGCATTTTTGGTCGAAAGCCCGACTGTCGTGAGAAGGCCGATCTGCAGATAAACGTCATTGGGCAGGCCGCGGAGCGTAACCATTGTGACAGCGCCGACCAGGCCAAGCGGCAGCATCAGCAGATTGACAAATGGGATCGTCCAGCTTTCATACAATGCAGCTACTGCGAGAAAGACTACCAGAAGTGAGATTGCATAAAGTGCCGGCGCCTGTGCCCCTGCATTCCTTTCCTCATACGATAGTCCCGTCCACTCGTAGCCTATCCCTGGCGGGAGTTGGGCCGCCATCTTTTCCATCTCTGCCATTGCCTCGCCGGTGCTCACGCCTGGGATCGCCTGCCCCAGAATTTCTACTGATGCGAGGCCGTTGTACCGCTCGAGTCGCGGCGAGCCGTATTGCCAGTGAGCACTGGAAAAGGCCGAAAATGGCACCATCTGGCCATCCTTGTTGCTGACATACCAGCTGTTGAAGTCCTCTGGCAGCATTCTATATCGCGGATCCGATTGGAGATAAACCTTCTTTACCCGGCCGTTCTGGATGAAGTTGTTGACGTATGTGCTTCCCCATGCCGTGGAAAGGACATCGTTGATATTGGTCAGTGGAATCCCAAGCGACCCGGCCCTGACGTCATCAATATCGAGTTTGAACTGGGGAGAATCGTCCTGGCCATTGGGCCGCAACGCAGTCAGTTTCGGGTCCTTCATCGCCATGCCAAGCAGTTGGTTGCGCGCCTCCATCAGTTTCTCATGACCTGCACCTCCGCGGTCCTGCAGCTGCAGATCAAAGCCGTTGGCCACCCCCAGCTCCAGTACCGCCGGCGGCGCGAAGGCAAATGCGAGACCGTCCCGAATCTGCGAAAAAGCCTTCATCGCTCGCGCCGCAATGGCTGGGGCCTTCAGGTCCGAGGTTTTTCGCACATTCCAGTCTTTGAGCTTCACCCATGCGAGCGCCATGTTTTGCCCGCGCCCGGCAAAACTGAAGCCGGCCACGGTTATGATCCCCTCAACTGTTTTCTTCTCATCCTCCAGGAAGTGCCGCTCAATGAGTTTTAAGGACTGCAGGGTCCGTTCCATGGTGGCGCCGGCAGGCAGCTGGAGCTGGCAGAGCAGGAATCCCTGGTCCTCATCCGGCAGAAATGAAGTCGGGAGACGGAGGGCGAAGTAGACCATGGCTGCCACTATAGCGCCGTAAATGATCAGGTAGCGTACAATCTTCTTGAAAGAACGGCCTACAATCCCTTCATATTTGCCCCGACAGAAATCGAATACCCGATTGAAATAGCGGAAAAACCAGGCAAACCACCCGGTCTCGCCGGCATGATGCCCCTTTGCAATAGGCTTCAGGATGGTGGCGCAGAGGGCAGGGGTCAGGATTTGGGCCACCAGCACTGACAGGATCATGGCCGATATTATTGTTATGGAAAACTGGCGATAAATGACGCCCGTAGAACCGCCGAAAAAAGCCATTGGGAGGAAGACCGCAGTCAGGACGGTGGCAATCCCCCACAGGGCGCTGGTTATCTGTCCCATGGACTTGATGGTGGCGTCATGGGGGGAGAGGCCCTCTTCGGTCATGATTCTCTCTACGTTTTCCACAACCACTATGGCGTCATCCACCAGAAGGCCGATGACTATGACCAGTGCAAACATGGTAAGGGTGTTGATTGAAAATCCGCTGGCAGCAAGCACTCCCATGGTCCCAAGGAGAACTACCGGCACGGCTATGGTGGGGATGAGAGTCGCCCGAATATTCTGAAGAAATAGGAACATAATGATAAAAACGAGGCAAACAGCTATAACAAGGGTATGTACCACCTCTTCGATCGAAATCTTCACAAAGGGGGTGGAATCGTAGGGATAGACCACCTTCATTCCCCGTGGAAAGTATTGTGAGAGCTCCGCCATCTTTGCCTTGACTCGGGTTGCAGTCTCCAGTGCGTTAGCCGCAGGGTCCATCCGTATGGCCATTCCGCCTAACGGCTTGCCATTGTAGAACGACTGGATGTCGTAGTTCTCGGTGCCTATCTTACAATCGGCTACATCCCTGAGTTTTACTGTCGAGCCGTCAGTGTTGGTCCGGAGGATGACGTTGCCAAACTGGTCCGGCGTCTGCAGCAGTGTGCGAGCCATAATAGTGGCATTAAGCTGCTGCCCTTTGACAGCAGGAGTCCCCCCAAACTGGCCAGCCGATACCTGGACGTTCTGTGTCTGCAGAGCGCTCATAACGTCATTGGTTGTCAGGTGGTAATTGTCCAGCTTCGCCGGGTTAAGCCATATCCTCATGGCGTTTTGGGTCCCGAACACCATCAATTCACCCACTCCGTTCAGTCGGCTTACGGTATCCTGGATATTGGAAACCATGTAGTCGGTCAGGGAATTGCGGTCCATGGAGCCGTCTTCTGAAACCAGTCCCACAACCAGCAGGTAGTTCCGGCCTGACTTGACCACCTGAATCCCCTGCTGCTGCACGATCTGGGGGAGCAGCGGCATGGCCAGCTGCAGCTTGTTTTGAACCTGCACCTGGGCGATATTGGGGTCGGTCCCCGCCTTGAATGTCAAGGTAATGCTGACAGCCCCAGCCGAGTCGCTGGTGGAAGCCATGTATATCAGGTTGTCAATGCCATTGAGCTTCTGTTCGATTACTTGTGTGACCGTATCCTGCGCCGTCTGCGCCGAGGCGCCGGGATAGACCGCGTTGATGGCAATTTGGGGCGGCGCGATAGGCGGGTACTGCGAAATCGGAAGTTTCTGGATCGCAAGGAGGCCGGCCAGCATGACCATGATTGCGATTACCCATGCAAAAATAGGACGATTTATAAAGAATTTTGCCATGAATTCGCTCCGCCCTACTTCTTTGCTGCCGCAGTATTCGCTGAACCTGCTGGAGCGTTGTCTGCCCTGTCCGCCGATGCGACCGCTTTGACGGGCATTCCGGGTCGCACTTTCTGAATCCCTTCAAGGATGACACGGTCGCCTGTCTTGAGCCCGTCGCTGACCAGCCAGGAGTCTCCGACTGTACGGACTACTTTTATCACGCGCGCCTCGGCCTTTTCTTCGTTCCCCACCACCATGACAGTTGCTTCTCCTGCCGGGTTCCGGCTGACCCCTATTTGAGGTACAAGAATCGCGCTTTCATCGACTCCCTCCTCCAGGACCGCACGGACGAACATCCCCGGGAGCAGGGTCTTCTTTGGGTTGGGGAATACCGCTCGTATGGTGATGGAGCCTGTTGTCTGGTCGACTGTGACCTCAGAAAACTTGAGGGTTCCGTCCAACGGATAGCTACTGCCGTCCTCCAGCAGGAGCTTCACCGGGGTCTGCGCTACGCCACTGCTTTTCATACGGCCGCTGGCTATATCCCGTTTTAGGCGGAGCATGTCTGCGCTGGACTGGGTGACATCAACATAAATGGGACTGAGCTGCTGTACGGTGGCCAGCGCGGCAGGCTGATTGGCCGTCACAAGGGCGCCACTGGTTACCGATGACCGGCCGATCCGTCCGGAGATGGGTGCAGTTACCTTCGTATAGGCCAAATTTATGCGCGCAGATTCGACCGCTGCCTTACTTGCCTCTACATCGGCCTCAGCCTGCTTGAGCGCTGAACTTGCATCGTCGTAGTCCTGCTGACTGACCGCGTTGATCTTGACAAGATCTTTGTACCGCTCAGCCTTAAGCCGGGCAGGTACAAGATTGGCTTCGGATTTATCAAGTGCGGCCTTTGCACTGTTGAAAGACGCCTGATAGGTGGCAGGATCTATCTGATAGAGCACCTCGCCTGCCTTCACATCAGCACCTTCGATAAACAACCGCTGCTTAACGATGCCGCTCACCTGCGGTCTCACCTCAGCAATAAAATATGCGGACGTTCGGCCCGGAAGCTCTGTTGAAAGCGCCACGCGATGAGGCTTCACAGCGACAACGTTTACCTCGGGCGGTGCGCTTTGCGCATTGCCGACTGCAGCACTCCGGTCTTTGCATCCTGCAATAAAAAGAGATGCGGCAAGTATTCCAGTGACAGCAATTATGCTGGATTTCTTCTTGTTCAGTATGAGCATCTCCAAAAGCGTCATGTCAACTTCCTCCATGAGTGAAAAATACATAACAACGTTATAAGTTACTTTAGGTACCCTCTAAGCAAACAATCTACCAAGGCAGAAGCTAACAAATTCCGGTCCGCCCATGGAAAACTTTTTCTGTAGATTGTCATCAGGACAAGACCCTGAACCGCTACAGCAAAAGACTGCGTCATCACATCTGTATCCATCGCCTGAAGCCTGCCTGCATCAATGCAATCCTGCACAATTTCCCTGAATATAAGATAAGAATTTTTCGCCATGGACTCCTTTTCCATAAACTCCTCTTTCTTGCCATAAAGATCCGGGTTCATGGAGAAAAATACTTTATATTGTTGAGGGTTACTGAATCCGAACTCTATAAAGTACAGTAAAGCTTGACGAAGGGTCTGGAGAGGATCGGTGTAACGCGCCCTTATAAGTTTAAGGTTTGCAAAATATTGTTCCGCAACTTCTTCACATATAGCTAATAGTAAATCATCCTTGTTTTTGAAATAAAGATAAATGGTGGGCGGAGAATAGTCTATTTTCCCGGCGAGCTTACGCATAGTGAACTTTTCGTAGCCCTCAGTTATAAAAAGTTTACGGGCTTCAGCCAGAATCTCTCTGCGAAACTCCTCCCTGTACTTGGACCTTTTTTGTTGGATTCCCATTAAAGCTTCCTTAACGATGATATGTTAACATAACAGAGTTTATACTACTGCCCATTTTCTTTTTTTGTCAACCCATTTTTGATGATCAGTCAGAAAATTTTGTTCTGATATGATAAGGTTCTGGAGGAACCTCACAAGCGAGCTTAGGCGGGGGGCACGCACGTTTGCATCGGAAATCTTGCGACCGCCAAGAACCATATGGTGGGCAGTAATGGTGGGCAGTAGTCCGTGCAGTCTTGATACGCCCCTGATGATTGCTGTTTATAATGAAGCGTAATTGCCGTGTAGTGTCTAATCTCAATTACTTCTATGTTAAAAAAGCAAGACTTTTCTAATCCCGTGTCTACCCCCGCGTAGTATGCTGCAATGTATCTATAACAGGTGCCATCCTCAAACCCGATCTTCTCTCTCAAGAAACAGCTTTAAATCTCATGGCATTCCACAGGCCTTCTCCGGAGCCGGCATAAGAACGAAACCCATAGCCGCAGCCTTTTTGTTCAAGTTATGGACAACACGCTGTCGATAACGTTCTTCGTAGTATTCCTGCCCCTTGTCCACATATTCTGTTCCCCTTGTAAGCATTGTATAAACTAGTCGGGCCAATTTATGTGCAGCAGCTGTAATTGCTTTGGCTTTGTCTAATCTGGAGCATAGACGACGATAGTAGGCTCCCAATGCCGACTTGCTCGCACGTAATGCATGAGCGGCTAATCTTAACGCCTGAGCTGCACGGTTAGCGCCAGCTCTGGATTTCCCGGATAATTTCTTTCCACCAGATATCTTAGTGCCAGGACATATACCCAGCCATGAAGTGAAGTGCTTTACGGATGGAAACCGCGACAGATCCGGACCCACCTCCGACATTATTTTCAACGCAGTCGTTACCTCTATTCCATCAATGCGGGTCAAATCCACTCCGCACATCCCTACCAGATATGACCTCAAATCAAACTGAGGCTCGTTCTTTTTGCGAGATCTCGCTTTACTATATATAGATGTAGGCTCTCCATCATACCGCTTCAGTTCCTGAAGCATCTTCTGGAGCTGGCAATCACACTGACGAAGCTGCTCCGAGTATGCATCAAATAATGCAACGGCCTGTTTAAGTGCAAACAAATGCTCTTGACGCCAGTTGCCTTGCAATGATTTTGCTATCTCTTCCTCGCTCGCTTTTACTCGGTAGTTCCTCAGGCTTGCAAGCTTATAGGGGTCACGCTCTCCAGCGATTATTGCTCTCACTATCTTTTGTCCAGTCTCCCCTACGATATCTGCAATAACATTGACTATCTGAATATTCATCTGCGCAAGAGCCTTCTGCATGTGCTGTACATGCTGAGATTGATACTTAAGAAGCATCTCCCTTTGCCGTGACACTGCTCTCAATGCGCATATCTCATCTGCAGGCCTAAAGGCACCCGACAAAAGCCCATAACTCATCAACTGCTGTATCCATTGACAATCCAATACATCCGATTTGCGACCAGAAACATTTTTGACATGTCGCGCATTCACCAGATATACCGTGAATCCTTTTGACTCTAAGAACTCATACAACGATATCCAGTAGACCCCCGTGGACTCCATCGCCACTATGTCCACTCCACAGTTAGACAACCACTGCGCTATGCGGTGTAAATCTTCAGTAAAACTCCTGAACTCCCGTACCGGTTCATCGTCCCGATCTGGCGGTACTGCCACAAAATGGCTTTCTGCACCTACATCGATACCAGCAGCATTTGGATGCTTCAATGTCAAAGCACGATGTCTTCTTCCCACAGTTCCCTCCGTTATCTCACCAGAATGCTACGCCGGTACGGGTACGTCACTCTGATCAATCTCTCAAACGGGATGTCTGGCATAGCCGGACTCACCAATGTCGCAGACGTGACCCAGGACCACGCTATGAGACGGGCAGATCCGCACCATTGAAGCTATCGGTCTTTGCCGGCGCAGTACTGTAGATTGCCACAAAATCGCAGCTAGCTGCATGTTTCTTTAAACCGCAGTCCCGGATACGCCGGGTTGTGGGCGCTATGAGCAGACAGCCTTCATTAATGAAGACGCTGCATTACCTTGGTCATGTATTTGAAGACGTGGGTTCGTAGCTTGCTATATTTAAGAAGGGTAGTGATGGCCATTTAAAAAGGCTATACTCTTTCTTGATTTGGAGCCAATTGGCGAGTTGGTTAAATCCGAACCAAAGAAAGGAGTATAGCCATGAATAAGATTAAAACAAAAAAGATTAAAGTAGTCAACGGACAAACCCTGATCGTGAGTGTTGATATGAGCAAAGACAAACATTTTGGGTACTGGCGCTGTCCGGACGGAACCGATGTGAAGCCTTTTGCTTTCTGGAACAACGGCGGTGGTTTTCAAGAGTTCTGGAACCAAGTGTTGCATGCCAAGAATCTCTATAATCTTGATAACATTGTGTTTGGATACGAATCTACTGGTTCGTTCGCAGAGCCTTTGGTGCATTTCATGCGCGCAAGAGGAGTGCATATGGTACAGGTTAACCCTATGCACACCAAGAGGGGGAAGGATTTGCAGGGCAATTCGCCTCACAAGACCGATCAAAAAGATCCAAAGGTCATTGCCGATATCATGGCTCTTGGCCACGCTCTGACAGTTGTGATACCGGAAGGTCCGGCTGCAGAGCTTCGGAGGCTCACGCAGGCCAGGGAAAGGAGCAATGAGCGTTTTGTAGCTTCAGTGAATCAACTCCAGAGTCTGATTGCGATCGTATTCCCGGAATTCTTGCATGTCATGAAGGATATGAAAATCTTAAGCTCCCGATATCTACTTAGGCTGTGTCCGGCACCAAAGGATATTGTCGAGTATGGTCTTGATAATTTGACTAAAACACTCAGAAAGATAAGCCGTGGAAAACTTAAGGAAGACCGTGCCAAGGCCCTCTTTGAGGCCGCTCAAACATCTGTCGGCGTGACCGAAGGCATGGCAAGCATTATCCGTGAGATGCGAGAGCTTCTTGTTATCATGGATGCAGCTGAGTCCTTTACCGAGAGTCTGGAAAAAGAGATGGCCTATTACCTGAAACAGATCCCATACAGTGATTCGATCCTGTCGATCAAGGGTATCAAGGAGGTCACAGCTGCCGGTCTTATTGGTGAGGTTGGTGATTTTCGTAAGTTTGGAACCCTCTCAGAGATTCTGAAGCTCGCTGGCCTGGACCTGTATGAGATCAGTTCGGGTAAACATCAGGGGAAACGGCACATATCCAAGCGAGGCCGGCCACTTCTGCGTAAACTCTTGTTCTTTGCCGCACTCAATGCAGTGCGCCGAGGAGGAATAATGCATCATCCATATCAACAGTACCTCCAGCGTGGAATGCCCAAGATCAAAGCTTTGATCGCCGTTGCAAGGAAACTTCTTGGTATCATATTCGCCATCGTGCGTGATCAAAGCGTGTACAGAAAAGACTTCTCAATAACATTGTTACAGGAGGCTGCATAAGTCATACTTTGGGCGCATAGGGCGGGGAGATTATCATCACAGACCCAAAGGCGGCTGAGCCGACCCTCATTCGTAGCATGCATAACTCCCCGCTTGCATCTTAGTCTCAATGAAGCAAGGTTAGGGCTCTGTAGAGACCCTCAAATCACCAGTGTTGGGCAAGGTGCTACACCAATTAAGCATAAGGAACATATAATGCGATATCCAATGAGTTCCCATAGAAGGGGAAGGGAAAGTACTTGACAATAATAAACCAGGGTCTGTGAGAATATGCTCTCCGGACAGACAGAAAAATAGATCAAGCAAACTATTGCTTTCTGCACGTACTCTTCATCATCTGCTACGAGAGCCACCATTTATTTCCAAAAAAATCTGACACCATAGCCAATAAATTGGCGAGCTCGGATACATGTCGAAGTCATCGCGGCAGCAATATCGAGGCCGCTGAATTGGTGCTACTCCTACACATCAAATATGGTATAACGATAATATGGACGGTTGTTAACCGTTCATAAAGAGGCAGGAGAACGTGGTTTGCTACAGGGTCATTGAATCCTTTTTTCAGTCAGTTCCCTGCCTCCCAAAAACCATGATAAGTTGATCGGGCTAAGAGCTCTTGTAAACATGGAGATATGGTTGGGAGGCATCCTGCCTAAGATCCTATGTGGGAGGCGCTTGGAAATGAGCAAAGCATTCATTGGCATCGATGTGTCAAAAGAGCACTCGACTGCCCAAAGCATCGACAGTGACGAAAAGAAGCTTTTTTATTTAAGGTTCTCAATGGACTCAGCGGGGTTCGCAGAGCTTCGGACTGCGATTAAAAGATGCGCTGTGAACCTGGATGATATTGCTGTTACGATGGAGTCCACCGGCTGTTATCATATCAACCTCTTTTCCTTCCTATGTGCGGAGGGACTTCGTTGTGCGGTAGTCAATCCGCTTCTAATATCCAAGTTTGTTCAGGGGTCATTGAGAAAGACCAAGACAGATAAGAAGGATGCGATGACCATAGCGCAGTTTCTTCTGAACAATGAAAAGAAGCTTTACTCCGTGACCGAGTCCCAGGATGCACAGGATCTCAGGGATCTGGCCAGGGAAAGAGAGTCTCAGTCATGGCTGATCGCAACACTTAAGAATGACCTCAAACGGCTGCTGCAGAGCACTTTCCCTGAGTTTGAGACACTCCGCAAGAATATTTACACTGATACGATGCTGAACTTTATTAGGCAGTATCCTTCAGCCAGATTAATTCGGGAGGCCAAGAGGAAAGATATCGACAAAGCGCTCATCTGCCCTGGGGAGAAGCGCAAGAGGGTCCAGATTAGTGCCGACGATCTTATTGCTGCTGCAAAGCGCTCGGTGGGCTCAGCTGGTAAAGCGAAGGAGCTCATTGTCTCTGAGAAGGCAACCACGATCCTGTATCTTCAGGAGAAGTGTGAGAAGATTACCGAGGCATTGGTGGATGCGTGTGAGGCAACACGGATCGAAGATCTTGAGATAATGAAGACTCTCGATGGGGTGAAAGACATTCTTGGCAGCAGCTTTCTGGCTGAGATGGGAGAGCTGTCCAACTTCAAATCATATAAGAGTTTGATAGCTTACATGGGGCTCGATCCATCGACTCATCAGTCAGGGAAGCATGTGGGGCCAAGTAAAATATCAAAACGAGGGAATCGTCATATGAGGCGCATCAGCCATCTTATTACACTCTGTACAATAAGATCTGACAATATATTCAGAGAATATTACCTTAGACGAATCGCTGAAGGATTGCCTAAGATGAAGGCATTAATGGCCACCACTCACAAGCTGATCAGGGTTATCTTCTCTATGCTTACAAACAGAATCCCGTTTAAAAAGGAGGTGGCTGCTGTATAGTTGACTGAAAGTCAACACCACGGCTATCTCACCAAAAATGATGATTTCGGAAAATAACTGTTGAAATCAAATTCTTGGGTACGAATAAGCGTCAATCCGCTGCGAAGTTGCGGATTGACGTGTGAAGGACTAAGCCGCTGTGCGGATATGTCAATTCAATCGAAGATTATCCTTCCTTATACTATCGGCAGTGGCATCTTTTAGGATATATAGGAGCAAGTCTTGCTGAACAAGGCTGATAGGCAGCGTCTTTAATGCCCCTGTTTGACCTTTGCGATGATGTGCAAGGGCCGAAAGTGGCGTTTTCGGACAACAAGACCGTGTTGCGAAAAGAGATGTTTTTTTCGCGGGGCGATATTGAGGCGATTTTTGAAACGACCACGGTTTTCATCGGCATTGCTCCGGAGGATCGTTGCAGCGGCGGGGAGGCAGAATCTCAATTCGGCGCATCTTGCCTTTTTTGCAAACGGGGCAGGTGGTGACGTCAATGCCGCAGATCCTTAGCAGCTGTTCCTGCCAGGTCTCAGGCTTGTCCTGCTCTTTCATTACGGTGTTGTGACTGTCAAGAAGCTCGCGGCATGCAGCAATGTTATCTCTACGTTTCCTGTTTGCCAGCAGGCCGAAGTGCCTTATCCGAACGTATCGATTCGGCAGTACATGCAGAAGGAATCTTCTGATGAACTCATCGGCCTGCAGAGTCATCACCTTGTGCTTATCGTCATCTGCGTAATCACGCCATTTGAACGAGACCTTGCCGTTTTCGGCCTCGATTATACGATTGTTGCTGATGGCGATCCTGTGCGTATATCGGCCGAGATATTGCAGGACGCCGCCAACTCCGTCGAAGGGCGGTTTGCAGTAGACAACCCACTTCTTGTGATAAAGCTTTCTTCTGAGCATCTCGAAGGTATGGGAATCGCCGAGATGACTTATTCCTCCGGGAAAGATAAGATCACCCGCTTCAAAGATCCTTTTCAGATGATCGAGGAACTTTCCCCGGAACAACGCCGACATTACCCTGACCGGAATGAAGAAGCCTTTGCGGCAGGATACCCAACTGTCTCCGTCGCAAGACAGGCCGCCTCCGGTGACGACACAGTGGATATGGGGATGGTCCATCAGATTCTGCCCCCAGGTATGAAGGATGCTGATGAAGCCGATGCGGGCACCGAGATGCTTCTGGTCATTTGAGAGTTCGGTGAGAGTTTCGGAGACACAACGGAACAGCAGATCATACATGACCTTCTGATTCATTATGACAACCGGATTGAGTTCCGACGGGATAGTGAAAACTACATGGAAGTACTGGATGGGCAAAAGGTCCTGTTGTCTGGCCTCAATCCACTGTTCTTTTTTCAGGGTCTGGCATTTGGGACAGTGCCTGTTCCGGCAGGAGTTGTAGGATATCTCGACGTGGCCGCAATCCTCGCACTTGTCCCTATGGCCTCCGAGTGCTGCCGTCCTGCATATCTCCACGGCGTGCATGGCCCGCAGATGACGAAGAGGCAAGGAATGAGACTGCCGATAATCGGAGCCGTAGCGGCGTAAGATATCCGCCACCTCCACACCACGAGACTGGCGCATCTGGATTTACGGCTCAGAGTGCTACAGATATTTTTTAGTTGCTATGTCCAGCGGACTGACAACTTTTGCCAGATTCATCTTGCTGACATGAAGATAAACGGTCGTGGTCGTCGGTGACCTGTGCCCAAGAAGCAGTTGGACATGATGAAGACTAGTCCCCGCCTCGATAAGGTGTGTCGCAAAACTATGCCTCAGAGTATGCACGCAAGCATTCTTTGCGATGCCGGCGCGTTTCTTGGATTTTTGGAATATCTGGTAGATGGAGCTTATAGTGATATGGGTGTTGTCCTTCTCGCCTTCAAATAACCACTCCTCCGGGCGATATTCCCTCCAATACTGTCTTAAGCACTCAAGGGCAGTCTGCGATAAGATGGAGTAACGGTCCTTTGCCCCTTTTCCAAGACGGACATAAACCAGCATACTCTTGCTGTCGATATCTGTCACCTTCAGTCGCGCAGCTTCACTTATTCTCAACCCGGCAGAATAGGTGATCATCAGAAGCGCCTTGTGCTTGATGTTTTCAGTGACTGAGAAAATCGCCTGGACTTCGGACAAATCCAAAACGAGAGGCAGCTTCTTCTGGGCTTTCGGATATTGAATATTATTGACTACATCCGCACGATTCAGGGTCGTATTATAAAGGAACTTGATCCCGGCCACATAGGTTCTGTATGTCCCCCTCGTTAAACCCCTTTCTTCCATAAGATGAACCAGATACTGCTTCACTTCCTCTGTACTCAGTTCTTCAGGAGACTTGCCGAAATAATTCTCAAGGTTACCGACTTCCCGGAGATATTTCCTTTGGACACCAAGCGTAATGCCCTTCAACTGAAGATCCTGCAGCAACCGTTCTTTCAACGCGCTCATAATACAATCTCCTTTGAAACTGTTTTCTGCCAGCTCATGCCGGCAGCACAGCAAAGAGAGATTGTAAAAAGACTTCGATGGTTCAACAAAGAAATGTGATCAGGCAAAAGTGGCTATTCGAAAAAGATGGTACTACTACTGATAGGCCCTTGCTAATCGAATCCACCGCGCAGCGGTTTAGTCCTACTGCACGTACCCTTCATCATCTGCTACGAGAGCCACCATTTATTTCCAAAAAAATCTGACACCATAGTCAATAAATTGGCGAGCTCGGATACATGTCGAAGTCATTACCACAGAGATACGGCTCGTTACACAAGCTTTCGTCCCGAAGTCAATACCGGCGCTCTTTTCCAAAAACAATTGGTGCTCCTGATAACCTCCAGTGCGGCCATTTCGGCGAAAGTGTTTGTTTCCGAAAAAATGTATTAAAGATGGTTTGTGTGTTTTATCCCGTACTCATCATGGGTCGTTTGACCTAAGAAACGCCGCCACAAAGTGACTTTTCGGTGATGAGAGTTAGTGGCTCAGATTAGGACACACCAGGCGATGCGATAACGAAAAAGATAGACAATTTGGTATACCGTGAGAGCTTGATTCCAATTGTATCATATATAAATTTATTCGAACTAGAATCTGCCAATGAATCCATATATAATTTGGTGAACTGATTCCGATGAAACATGCAAGTCAAAGAACTATTTCTAGTGCAATCGGAGACAAAGAAGATATAATAATACGCGGTTAATTGAGTAGATATGCTCACAGTTCTAGAACCGGATGAGTTGAGGTGATACAGCATGCAAGCATACGACGGAAAGAATTCTCCAAAGTGGGGATTTGATAAAAGGGGGTTCTATCTCGCGTTGCTGTGCATTATACTCCTGACGGCTTGCTCTAAGCATACGACTTATCCTAAAGCAACAGTGTCAGGTGATGAAGTGACCATAGATGTTCTAAGCCTCAAACCTGATGCCCCCCGATTTTTTACATATAATTCCGGAAACAAGAACATCAACTTTTTTGTCATAAAAATCGATAACGAAGTCCTTTCTTTTCTCGATGAATGTGTAAGCTGCAAATCCAATCTTGGGTATACCTTTAGCCACGGTCATTTTACTTGCAAGGAATGCGGTACCGAATATAGCGTTTCGGAAGTAAAGAATGGAATCGGAACATGTTCTCCGATTAGAATCCCTGGAACGCTCAGAGATGGCAAATATTATATTCCCATCTTGAAGTTACAAGAGCCGGTCTGAGATACTTAGGAAGCAACGTGGGCAGACAACCTTATAAATTGACAGTATATTGGGTAGTCTTCGGGGAAAATACATATTTGTCTGATTCCAATCATTTTTCCTATCACGCTAAGAGACAAAATCAATTCCATTCTTGACTTTCTTTGTTAACGTGGTGCTATGATATCATTCAAATGAAGATATTGCGAGGCTTCTTGAGCATTGCAAACGTCGAGAAACTTTTCTCGGTTATAAGCGTAATCGGGCTCATCCTTTCAATAGTGTCAGACGTCAATCTATCCACCCCAACAAGTTTTTCAGGACCATTCATTGTTACGCTTGATGTCTGCCACGGTCCAACGGCAGGAATTCAGAAGGTAATCGACACAGACTTTGTCATCGAAGGTGCTGATCCGTTTGGTCCATTACATTCTGTAGGATTTAATACAATATTGAGTTTAATCCCCAGCCCTTTATTGATAGTATTTCAAGAGTACCCTCCCCCAGAACCTGCAAGTTAACTTCGCAATTGTTCGTAGAAACTGCCTAAGACGCGTGTGGTTGAAGTATGTCGTGTGCAATCAGATGGTTCCATGGCGGGTGATAATTGCAGCAAAATCTACCTAAGTTAATAATAAGAACCGAAATAATAAAGGCTTTAAGCCTGATTTAAAAGGGAGAAATTTGAACGATGAAATCACCAGGCAAGTTCACAACCTCTTTTGCGATTCTATCTATTCTTATTCTGTTATTCTCGGTGCGTACCTCATTTGCCGGCAACGAAGCGGATGCCATAGAGAGTCCCAAGACCTGCAAGGTATGTGGGATGGACCGGAACGTTTATGACCGGAGCCGGATGCTTATTGTCTATGCCGATGGGACCACCGTGGGGCTCTGCAGTCTCCACTGTGCAGCCGAGGAGATGAAAGAAAACAAAGATAAGCAGGTCAAGTCTATAATGGTTGCTGATTATGAAACTAAAAAGCTGATAGATGCAAAGACCGCAATTTGGGTCATTGGTGGCATCAAAACGGGTGTTATGACCAATTTACCGGAATGGGCCTTTGCTGACCAGCAGGAAGCCCAGGCGTTCATGAAAGAAAACGGCGGCAGAGTGAGCACCTTCGACGAGGCGCTGCAGGCAGCTGAGGAAGAGATCGCGAGGGCTGGGGGGCACGGGGGTCATGACATGAGCCATATGGTCATGGAGCCGGGATCCCAAATGTTATTCAATCCGGCTTTCAGTGATCACATATACCATGTCCACCCGGCTGGCATGTGGATGGTTAACTACTCATTCATGCATATGGACATGATGGGGTTGCGCGCCGGGACAAATAACGCAGGTAATAACAGTGTCGGTTGGATGAGGGGCCAGCCCTATAACTATATGATGATCCCCACGAGCATGACGATGGATATGCAGATGGTGATGGCAATGTATGGGATCACCGACCGGGTGACTGTGATGGCAATGACGAGTTATCTGTCCAACAAGATGAAGATGACAATGGACATGGGCCCGATGATGGGCACATTTTCCAGCCCCCCTATGTCCACGAGCGGTTTTGGTGACACCGAGCTGAGAGGAATGTACAAGATTAACAATTATCTTGTGGGCAGCCTCGGTCTCAGCCTGCCGACCGGCAGCATCAAGCAGACAGTAGACATGATGGGCATGGAATTTCGCGCCCCCTATGACATGCAACTCGGTTCGGGCACATACGACCTTAAGCCTGCGCTTACTTACAACGGGCTCAGCGAAGACGCTAAATGGAACTGGGGCGCGCAAGCACAGTACACCTGGCATACTGCAAAAAACGGTGACGGTTGGAGCTATGGGGACAACTTCAAAGTGACCAGTTGGATCCAGCGTGCTTTAGGCCCCATCACCCCCTCGTTGCGTCTGGCCTATAACGATACTGGACGGATCAAAGGACAGGATTCCGCGATCCAGGAGATACTCAATCCTATGACAGGGGCGCCGATGCCAGATGCTGACCCAAGCAACTATGGTGGTCAGCGACTCGATGGACTACTCGGGGTGAGTTATCAAAAGGGTCCCTTCAGTTTCGGAGTTGAAGGCGGTATCCCGCTTTATCAGGACCTTAACGGCATTCAGTTGAAAACTAAATGGGTTCTTAATGCCTGCTTTCAGGTAATGTTTTAGAGATGTTTTTAAGACGCAGCCATTCATCCCGTGTGATGAATGGCTGCACCAAAAGCAGAAGAGGGGGAAGCACCTAAATATGTTTCCTTGTGAAAACAAACGGAATCCAACGACGAAAGCAATGAAAACTATGGAAGCTCAAAAACTCTATAAATTTCGATGGCAGACAGTTGAGCCAGTTTCAGGAGTCATAAAAACCAATAAAGGGCTCACAGCATTTCTAACCAGTGGGGTAAAATCGGTCAGAACTGAGTTTCCCCCTGTCGGCACAGCGAGAAACATAAAACAGATATGGAATGAGTTAAAGGATAAGGCAAGGCGCATTCCCCAGTTAGTATCGGAAGAGTGTCGCCATTGGAAAAAAGTTGGGATAGCTACTGTTCCGAATGCATTATCAGTCATTGGTTAAAATAATTATGAACACAAAGTTCAATGTAAAAGGCTGTTTAAAAAAATGCACTTTTGTTCTATCACTTGTCTTGATTATTGTCTCTACGGTTTTTCTGCTTTGCGGATGTTCTGACAAGGAGGTCATTACACGGGAAGGTCAACCCGCGCCGGTTTTTGAACTCACCGACATAACAGGAAAGACGATAAGAGCACCTGAAGACGTGAAGGGCAAGATTGTCGCAATACGATTTTGGGCAGATTGGTGCCAGTCCTGTGTGGCCGAAATGCCAGAAATCGATCAAGTCTACAAGAAGTATGCAGGTAGCGATTTTCTAATTCTTGCCGTTAACATCGGGCAGGGCAAGAGCGCTGTAGAAAAGTTTGCAAAGGGATACAATATCTCATATCCAGTGCTTATTGACGCCGGCAATGAGGTGACAAAGCGATACGGGATAGCCGGAATTCCTGCAACATTTTTTCTCGATAGGAACGGTATCATAAGGCGAAAGATTCTAGGTGAAATAGACAAGTCGACGTTTGAAAAAATTGTTCTTGAACAGCTGAAAGAAAAAGAGCCGGGAAACAAGAAGTAAAGGAGACAACTGTGTTTTTTAGATACATGATTTCAGTGGTATGCCTCATTGTTATTACCGTATCACCGATTGCTGCATCAGAAAAGCCTATCAAGCCTACCGGGAAGGACAAGTGTCCGGTCTGTGGTATGTTCGTATCGAAATATACCGACTTCCTCGCACAGATCATCTTCAAGGATGGCTCATACGCGATGTTCGACGGTCCGAAAGACATGTTCAAATATTATCTAAACTTGAAGGTATATAATCCCTCAAAAACAACGGCTGATATAAGCTCAGTATACGTAAACGATTATTACACCCTTTCACCGGTGGATGGGCTTAAGGCATACTTCGTGATCGGTAGCGACGTCACAGGCCCGATGGGCAGGGAACTCATACCTTTTGCAAAAGAGGTCGATGCAAAGGAGTTTATGAAGGACCATAACGGCAAGGCATTAGTGAGATTCAACGAAGTCATATCAGTCATGCTTAAGGAGATGGATTAGTGTTCATGCGAAAGTCTAACGTCTACCTTATTTTTGTTGCATCCTGCTTAATCCTGGTCTTCCTCATGCTTAATCATGCTTCTTATGCGCGCGAGCGAGCAAAAAAACATCTATTGGAAAGTGGGGAGCTAGTGAGAAAGCTTGAACTGACGGATCTCTGTCTATTCACTGATGCGCGGTATACCAGGAATCCTGCGATGGCTGATATGCATAGTGCTTTTCAGGATGCCCCGATGGCATTTGATCATTTCCCATCGGGTTCAATAATGCCCCCTCCGCCCCACTTAAAGAAACATGAGACAAATTGAGGCGCAAAGAAACATCCTCGATTTCACACTATCTTCACTTTTCAGGAGAAAATGGAAGAATACGGCCCTGGTAATCGTTTACACACTCGTGGTCTTTCTTTTTGCATCGGTGATGTTTTTTACACATTCGATCCGCAAGGAGGCGGCGCTTGTTCTGAAAGGCACACCCGAAATGGTTGTGCAGAAACTTACGGCAGGCAGGCAGGATCTTATACCAGCCGATTATCTGCAAAAGATAAGAGATATTAGGGGCATCGGGTCGGTAGGCGGACGTCTATGGGGCTACTATTACGATCCGGTTGTTGGTGCTAATTACACATTGATGGTCCCCCAGGATGATCAGCCTTCTGACGGATCGATAATAATAGGAGATGGCATTTCAAAGAACCGCAAGATCTACAATGGTGACTTTTTTGCATTCAAGTCATACACAGGTGACACATTGTTGTTGCAGGTGCAAAGAACCCTTTCCTCGGAATCCGCTTTAGTTTCAGCTGATCTGATTCTTATGTCAGAGAACGATTTCCGTGAACTCTTCGGCATACAGAAGCCCCTTGTAACCGATCTTACACTCAGAGTGCGGAACCCCCGCGAACTCAACACCATAGCCCTTAAGATAAGCCAGCTGCTGCCTGACACAAGGCCGATCCTCCGGGACGAGATACTGAGGACATATAATGCGGTCTTCAATTGGCGTGGAGGGACGATGATAATAATTCTTTTTACCGTTGTCCTTTCTTTTATCAATTTCGCATGGGACAAGGCTTCGGGATTGAGCGCGGAGGAAAAGAAGGAGATTGGCATCCTAAAAGCAATAGGATGGGAAACATCCGACGTCATTCTGCTGAAGTTCTGGGAGGGCACAGTGATATCCCTCTCTTCATTTTTGCTTGGGATTCTATTGGCGTATGCGCATGTTTTCCTGGTCTCTTCATTTATCTTTGAGCCGTTTCTGATGGGATGGTCGGTACTGTATCCTGATTTTAGGCTGACCCCTTACATAGATGCATATCAAATTTTCACAGTCTTTTTTATTACTGTTGTGCCGTATACCGTGGCGACAATCATTCCGTCATGGAGGGCCGCTACGATTGATCCCGATGCCGTTATGAGGACTTGATCATGATTGAACTTTTCGATGTCAGGAAGGTGTTCAATATGAACCGGCCCAATGAATTTACAGCCCTGCACGGTGTGAGCCTGAACATCTCCATCAACAGCAGCACAGTGCTCAGAGGCCCTAGCGGTTCAGGCAAGACGACTCTTTTAAGCATGATCGGCTGCATGGCCAGGCCTACATCGGGCAGGATTATGCTACACGACAGGGAGATTACGAGCCTTCCAGAGAGGTTCCTGACAGAAATAAGACGGAAATCCTTCGGGTTTATCTTTCAGCAATTCAATCTAATCAGGGGCATAACGGCACTTGAAAATGTCATGCTGCCGGCCTTTCCGGAAGGGGAGAAACACTCTAGGATGGTGCAAAGGGCAATGGCAATTCTTGAAATTTTCAATATGGGTCATAAGGCACAGTCCAAAATAGAATGGCTTTCGGGTGGGGAGGCCCAACGTGTGGCCATCGCTCGGGCTTTGATCAACAATCCTTCTGTAGTCATTGCCGACGAGCCAACCGCTCACCTCGACACGAAGCTTTCCAATGAGTTTATGGATATCATTCAAAGACTCAAAACAGAAGGCCGAACTGTCATTATAGCCAGCCATGACCCCATTGTTTATGCATCTGAATATATTGACACTATTGTAGAGATGAGAGATGGGGCGGTTGTGGACGTTGGGGAGATTTTGTGATACTTTATCCACCTGTATTAGCGCTCCTTCTAGGCTCTTCCCTGATCAGCCTGATGCTGCTTTATTCAGCTTCTTATGCAATCAATATTATCAGAAACTGGGACGTAAAAAGCGGCAGCGAACTCCAGCTGGCACTGGAGAGGAAGACTTACCTGATATCGACAATCGTCGCCTATGCCTTCGGCTTCCAGCTGCTTTCCTTTTTCCTGTTTATTTATACTGCCAATGACTTATGCGTATTTTTTGTCGGGGCGATGTGCGCCGTTGGTACTCTTAATGTGAATCCCTACGGGTATCCGACTCTGATTCTGAAGGTTGTCAATTTTCTCTTAGCCGGCAGTTGGCTCATAATGAACTATACCGACAACAAGGCATACGATTATCCCCTGATAAAGACAAAATACTCTCTGCTTATGTTAATTACCCCATTCATTGTCGCCGAAACGATACTGCAATTACTGTATTTTCAGGGGTTGCATCCAAACGTTATTACCTCATGCTGCGGAAGTCTATTCAGCACCGAAGCACCAGGTATGGCCTCAAGCCTTGCTGCAATCCCAAGCATTCCGATGAAGATTGTCTTTTATTCTGCTATGGCGCTGGTTCTCATGTGTGGTATCTACTTTTACAGAACCTTAAAAGGCGGGTACCTGTTTTCTCTTTTGAGCATTCTCTTTTTTTTCATCGCTCTAGAAGCGCTCATATCTTTCATCTCCCTCTATTTTTATGAACTACCAACTCATCATTGTCCCTTCTGCATCCTGCAGAAGGAATATGGATATATAGGCTATCTTCTCTATGCCTTACTGTTAAGTGGGTCGCTATCTGGCCTTGGTGTGGGCGCTCTCTTGCCTTTCAAGAATAGGCTTAGCCTGGCAGTAATCATCCCGTCTATTGTTCGCAGGCTTGCTCTGGTATCTTTAATCTCTTATGCCGTTTTTGCAGGCATCTCGACGTATCAGATTATATTTTCGCATTTCAAACTTGAGGGTTATTAAAAAATGACAAAAACAAATTTCACGTTGACACCATATCATGCTTGGGATATAGTTTATCCAGTAAGAAATGGCAATCCTTCAATCCTAAGGAGAACGTTATGAAAAAGAATTTATTCGGGATGCTGATATTTATATTGTCAATTTGTTTGCTATTAGCCTTAAGCGGACTCGCCGTTGCTGCTGATTCCATACAACAAACCTCGGCTAAAAGTGTTGTTCCCGGTCCGGAGCAGGAACAACCAGGAGATGCTAAGTCCGTTGCTCAAGTGGTTCCACAGGGTCAGCAAACTTCGCCAATGCTGTGCCCCATGATGTCAATGGGAACCATGTGCTCTATGTGTTCCATGGGTTCTATGGGCCATACGATGGATCACGGCCAGGAATTAACTTTGAAAGATATACTGACCTACATGTCGATGAATGATATGCTGCAACTTTTGTCGGATATAATCCGCGTTCAGGAAAAAATGGCTGATACTCTTACTAATCGGGAAAGGGCTGTTCTTAGGAAAGAGTTGATGGGGATCAAGGATAAGACGGAGAAGTTGATTTTGGAAAATCGCAGTATGATTAGTGGCCGCTCCAGAGATTAAGGTAATGAGAAACAAATTTAAAACTGCTTTTCTATCTGTCCCGTTTTTCATTATGCTTGCTGTTGTTCACCTGTTAGTCATATCAGCAGGCAACTATACGTATGCATCGACTGCTACGATCAAATCAGGAGATACTCCACCTGCGGTCACACTTCAAAATATAAAAGGCGGTAGTATTACACTCCCAACTGATTTCAAAGGTAAGATTATCGTCATCCACTTTTGGGCAAGCACATGCCCATACTGCCTGAAGGAGATGCAGGCGATTGAATCACTAAACAATGAATACAGGGCGAAAGGAATTGCACCTTTTTCCATTAATGTGGGACAAACTAAGGAGACGGCTGAGGCATATATTGCAAAAGGTAAGATTACATATCCTATACTCCTAGATCCAGTGTCATCGACGGCTCGGCTTTACGGTGTGACTGGCATTCCGATGACGTTTATTATAGACAGAAAAGGAGTAGTTCGTTACAGAATAATGGGTGAGGTTAATAGAAGCGGACTTGATAGGTTGTTACTGTCTGTAATGGATCGATGATGTACTTATTCGCCCGGCGCCAAACCGGTCTTCGTGATCCTTCCCCCCCGGAGCAATATTCCAATGCGGCATTCCTTGCCTATAGGGAGCAGTAAACGCTCCTTTTAGATTTTCTACTGTGTTTTGTATGGGATGTAATTAATACCCAGCGGACTATATTTCAGGTAGTACTCATCGGAATTTTCATGATGAGCTCAAGTATTGCTTTCTGTGAACAGGCATTAAGAGTCGAAGAATTTCCCGATGCAAGGTTAGAGGTAAGAAATCAACGATGGTAAATAATCGCCCAAATCGATAGTTACTGCACGAAGGCATTGCCGGGGCTATTTTTTATTGCCAATTGTTTCCGATAGAATCCTTCATTCACGGCAGATATTTGACAGGAATGATAATGAGTAGAACCCAATCCTGCTACCACTGAACAAATCTTTCATGGTATACTCTTTGTCATCAACCATCTACCTTTATAGGAGAACAACATGAACAAAGCAGAACTTGTAGAGAAGTTATCAAAGGACGCCGGGATTTCTAAGGCTCAGGCAGAGGCAGCCATTAAGTCTTTTGGCGAGGCAGTCGCCAAAACCGCAAAGAAGGATAACAAGCTTACACTTGTGGGCTTCGGGACTTTCTCCTTGGCAAAAAGGAAAGCCAGAAAAGGCAGAAACCCAAAGACCGGACAGGAGATTAAGATTAAGGCTAGCAAGACCGTCAAATTTACTGCCGGCAAAAATCTCAAAGCGTCCCTGTAATACTTTAAGAGGAAACCGATGAACAATGGTACTGTGAAGTGGTTCAATGATAGCAAGGGATTTGGTTTTATAACTGGTGAAGACGGGATCGATTATTTTGTCCATCATACGTCTATCCAAGGAGAGGGTTTTAAGAGCCTTACAGAAGGGAACAAAGTAACATTCGATACTGAAAAGGGGCCTAAAGGACCGAAAGCGATCAATGTTGTTAAGGTGTAATTAACCGTGAAGGGCTCCCTCCTAGTCGAGGGAGCCTTCTTAGTTGGAGACATATTGAATCGCAGGGTGAAAAGCGCGGCGGCAAAGGCGGAAAAGAAACAGCAGAGAATTGATGCCGGCCTTTTGTCTGAACTTTTCCCCAAGGTTAAGGAAATCTCCATCAGTATGGTCTACAGTCAAACAGGGGTTCTAGAGCCTTTATCGAGAACCATTAACTTTTTCCCTAGCAGTTATGCTGTATTCAATGTAAGCTGCTTATGTTCGGAATGTCTCGCAGGTGGTTTTGATTTCAGTAAAATAATAAGCACAATGGTCAGAACCCACAAAACGGTGTCAAAAGGAAAAATAAGTTGTAAGGGTTGCTTGGCCCCAGAATCTTCTAATGTTTCTTATACCGTAGTGACACTCCCACGCGGCAAGCAGGCTGTCCGACAATTATCAAGTTATCCGGTGGTAGAATATATTTAAGAACGATATCAAGGAGTACACCCGATGGCATACATTGAGTCGTATGGAGGGCAATCCTGGCTACTGCCGCCGAGTTTAGAAGATATGATACCCGAAGATCATATTTGTTTTCTCATTGAAGGATTGGTTGACTCCCTGGATTATGGTTGCTTCGATATCCGCTATTCAGGTGCCGGACATCCGGCATATCATCCAAAAATGCTGGTGAAGTTGCTGATCATGGGAGTTCTGGACAGGGTGCGCTCATCTCGTCGACTGGCACGCAATGCCAGAGAGAACGTGGTGTATATATATTTGGCGGAGAAGCTGACTCCTGACTTCAGGACTATCAGCGATTTCAGAAAGAACAACCCTGATCTACTAAAGGAAGTCTTCAAGCACACAGTTAGTTTTGCCAAAGAGGAAGGATTGTTGGATTTGTCGCATCTGTCGACAGATGGAACCAAAGTGAAGGCAAATGCATCAAACAGGCGAGTATTAACAAAAGAGGAGTTGGCGGTTCTGAGAAGCTTTGTCGATGGTGAGCTTCAGGAGTGGGCAGAGATTGATGAGAGTGAGGATCGGCAGTTCGGTGAACTACGGGGTAGCGACCAACTGTCCCGGCAGGGCAAAAAACTTGTTCAGAAAGCTGCACAGTACTATGTTAAGAGGGCTAAAGAAGAAGGGCATGTTTTTATAGGTCGACTCAGAGAAGGTCTTCAAGGAGCTCAAGACAAAGTTAATGAGGAAGGGCTAAAGCAGGTAAGCACGACAGATCCTGATAGTCGTTTTATGAAAAATAAGAAAGGCAGGATAGAGCTTTCTTATAATCCTCAGGTGACAGTGGATAAGGGTGGGTTCATTTTGGCTAGTGACGTGGGGCAGAATGCTGCAGATGTCAGCCAGTTGCAACCTCAGGTTATACAAACCACAGAGAATCTTGGCGGAATTGCTGATAGTATTATTTGGAGTTTTGATTCTGGATATTTTAGCGGTGAGAACATTGCATTTCTATCGGACAGGAAGATAGATGCATACATGCCTGACAATAGTGGGACGCGGGCAAACAACCCATACGACAAGAAGAACTTTACATACAATAAACAAAGGGATGAGTATATTTGTCCTGCTGATCACCCGCTAACATTCTTGGGCGAACATTTTGACAGACAGAGGGACAAGATGGTGAGAGTCTATCGTGGTCAGAGATGCTTGGGATGTGAGCATCAGCGACTGTGTACCAAACAGAAGGACGGCATACGCTCTCTGAAGGTGTTCCCTCACGAAGTTCACTGCAATGCGATGACTGAAAAAATGAAAACGCCTGCAGCAAGATATATATATAAGCTTAGACAACAGATTGTTGAACCTGTGATCGGCGATATCAAGGAGAACAAAGGATTGCGAACATTTCTGACGAGAGGAATTAATTCGGTAAGGTCGGAATTTAACCTTGCCTGTACGGCAGTAAATCTGAAAAAGATATGGGAATGCCTGAAGGGAAGAGGAAAGCCTCCGAAAGAGGGCAACTACTGCCATACGCCAAGGAAGCTTTTGCTGGAGATACTATGTATAAAGCAGATAGCCCCGTTATGTTTTCAGGATGGCGAGGCATCCGTCATTTGTCTCTAATTTCGATAATTGTCGGACAGCCTGCAAGCCGCGGGGCATCTTGAGCGCAGCTCAAAAGAGCTGCGCAGGCCCTTGCTCATCTTGACGATGATGCCTTATATACTTTTCGACAATTTGCCGAGTCATACGGTCTCCGACAGTTCGGGCGAAATATCTATCCTCCCACAACTGCCCGCTCCACAATCGTTGCTTGATTCGAGGGAACTCACGAAACAGCTCCCTTGCGCTTATACTTTTCAGTGCCCTAACAACTTGCCCAATTGAATACTTCGGATGAAACGACATCAGTATATGAACGTGGTCTACTCCGACTTCCATCTCCTGTATCTCAAATTCATACTCGTCGCTGATTTCACGAAAGAGCTGTTCCGCTCGTTGCCTAAGTTCAGCATCCTGAAATATTGTCTTGCGTCGTTTCGGACACCATACCAGGTGGTATGTCGTGTCGTAGACCACATGACTCGCCCTTTTGAGTGCCATACCATATGTTATACCACACTACGCAAGGGCCTTAGCGGATAAGGGAGACTCCCTGTCTCCCTTATAACCCTCTAGGCAAGGCATGCATTCATCCCACGCGGCAAGCCGCGGGGCACTCTGCAAAGGCTTTCGGTAGTAAAATATGTTGCAATGAAATCATAGCGGCCGCTGACAGACACCCGCTGACACGGTGAAGATGCTTTGTTTCAAACGGAATTGATCAGTGATCAATTCTCAATAACACCAAGAAATATTTAGTCCGGGCGACTTCTTCCGGTTGATGATTCCCAGTACAAGTTTCTAAAGGAACCAGTGGGCTTGTTAACATTAGGTGCGAATAAGCGTCAATCCGCTGCGAAGTTGCGGATTGACGTGTGAAGGACTAAGCCGCTGTGCGGATATGTCAATTCAATCGAAGATTATCCTTCCTTATACTATCGGCAGTGGCATCTTTTAGGATATATAGGAGCAAGTCTTGCTGAACAAGGCTGATAGGCAGCGTCTTTAATGCCCCTGTTTGACCTTTGCGATGATGTGCAAGGGCCGAAAGTGGCGTTTTCGGACAACAAGACCGTGTTGCGAAAAGAGATGTTTTTTTCGCGGGGCGATATTGAGGCGATTTTTGAAACGACCACGGTTTTCATCGGCATTGCTCCGGAGGATCGTTGCAGCGGCGGGGAGGCAGAATCTCAATTCGGCGCATCTTGCCTTTTTTGCAAACGGGGCAGGTGGTGACGTCAATGCCGCAGATCCTTAGCAGCTGTTCCTGCCAGGTCTCAGGCTTGTCCTGCTCTTTCATTACGGTGTTGTGACTGTCAAGAAGCTCGCGGCATGCAGCAATGTTATCTCTACGTTTCCTGTTTGCCAGCAGGCCGAAGTGCCTTATCCGAACGTATCGATTCGGCAGTACATGCAGAAGGAATCTTCTGATGAACTCATCGGCCTGCAGAGTCATCACCTTGTGCTTATCGTCATCTGCGTAATCACGCCATTTGAACGAGACCTTGCCGTTTTCGGCCTCGATTATACGATTGTTGCTGATGGCGATCCTGTGCGTATATCGGCCGAGATATTGCAGGACGCCGCCAACTCCGTCGAAGGGCGGTTTGCAGTAGACAACCCACTTCTTGTGATAAAGCTTTCTTCTGAGCATCTCGAAGGTATGGGAATCGCCGAGATGACTTATTCCTCCGGGAAAGATAAGATCACCCGCTTCAAAGATCCTTTTCAGATGATCGAGGAACTTTCCCCGGAACAACGCCGACATTACCCTGACCGGAATGAAGAAGCCTTTGCGGCAGGATACCCAACTGTCTCCGTCGCAAGACAGGCCGCCTCCGGTGACGACACAGTGGATATGGGGATGGTCCATCAGATTCTGCCCCCAGGTATGAAGGATGCTGATGAAGCCGATGCGGGCACCGAGATGCTTCTGGTCATTTGAGAGTTCGGTGAGAGTTTCGGAGACACAACGGAACAGCAGATCATACATGACCTTCTGATTCATTATGACAACCGGATTGAGTTCCGACGGGATAGTGAAAACTACATGGAAGTACTGGATGGGCAAAAGGTCCTGTTGTCTGGCCTCAATCCACTGTTCTTTTTTCAGGGTCTGGCATTTGGGACAGTGCCTGTTCCGGCAGGAGTTGTAGGATATCTCGACGTGGCCGCAATCCTCGCACTTGTCCCTATGGCCTCCGAGTGCTGCCGTCCTGCATATCTCCACGGCGTGCATGGCCCGCAGATGACGAAGAGGCAAGGAATGAGACTGCCGATAATCGGAGCCGTAGCGGCGTAAGATATCCGCCACCTCCACACCACGAGACTGGCGCATCTGGATTTACGGCTCAGAGTGCTACAGATATTTTTTAGTTGCTATGTCCAGCGGACTGACAACTTTTGCCAGATTCATCTTGCTGACATGAAGATAAACGGTCGTGGTCGTCGGTGACCTGTGCCCAAGAAGCAGTTGGACATGATGAAGACTAGTCCCCGCCTCGATAAGGTGTGTCGCAAAACTATGCCTCAGAGTATGCACGCAAGCATTCTTTGCGATGCCGGCGCGTTTCTTGGATTTTTGGAATATCTGGTAGATGGAGCTTATAGTGATATGGGTGTTGTCCTTCTCGCCTTCAAATAACCACTCCTCCGGGCGATATTCCCTCCAATACTGTCTTAAGCACTCAAGGGCAGTCTGCGATAAGATGGAGTAACGGTCCTTTGCCCCTTTTCCAAGACGGACATAAACCAGCATACTCTTGCTGTCGATATCTGTCACCTTCAGTCGCGCAGCTTCACTTATTCTCAACCCGGCAGAATAGGTGATCATCAGAAGCGCCTTGTGCTTGATGTTTTCAGTGACTGAGAAAATCGCCTGGACTTCGGACAAATCCAAAACGAGAGGCAGCTTCTTCTGGGCTTTCGGATATTGAATATTATTGACTACATCCGCACGATTCAGGGTCGTATTATAAAGGAACTTGATCCCGGCCACATAGGTTCTGTATGTCCCCCTCGTTAAACCCCTTTCTTCCATAAGATGAACCAGATACTGCTTCACTTCCTCTGTACTCAGTTCTTCAGGAGACTTGCCGAAATAATTCTCAAGGTTACCGACTTCCCGGAGATATTTCCTTTGGACACCAAGCGTAATGCCCTTCAACTGAAGATCCTGCAGCAACCGTTCTTTCAACGCGCTCATAATACAATCTCCTTTGAAACTGTTTTCTGCCAGCTCATGCCGGCAGCACAGCAAAGAGAGATTGTAAAAAGACTTCGATGGTTCAACAAAGAAATGTGATCAGGCAAAAGTGGCTATTCGAAAAAGATGGTACTACTACTGATAGGCCCTTGCTAATCGAATCCACCGCGCAGCGGTTTAGTCCTACTCACAGGAGTCAACACTAGACAACTTGCCTTGAACTATCGCGGTTTCAACTTGAAATGTACAGGGGGCGGCACTCACACCCGCTAAGTAACGAATGCTGTGGGCGATTCTTTCTGGCTGTTTTTTTTCGCCGAGTGCTCGAGATTTTCTGGTAGCTAAGTCTGTAGGCAAAAAAGCAATATTATCCGCTGACCGTTGACAAGATATTATGCTTTGAGATAGTATGAATCACGGATAAGAAGTCCGTGGTTAGTTTTATTTATTGCATTGTGAATTAAGCCGTGAAGGCATGCGCCACGAAGGTGCGTCATTCATGGCTTTTTTATTGACCTTCCTTATCGAACCATCGAGCCTTGAAGGCTTGATCCTCCAAGAAGGAGATATATTCCGACAGGAGGATGCATGGCAAAGACAATCTGCAAAAAAGCTGCATGCGTTTCTTTCTGGGACGGTTATGCTCCCTGGTACAAGCTCTGGATGGAACACAACGACTATCACGACAGGATTATCCATGCCC
Organism: uncultured Nitrospiraceae bacterium; assembly: GCA_963727805.1. Classification (GTDB taxonomy): domain Bacteria; phylum Nitrospirota; class Thermodesulfovibrionia; order Thermodesulfovibrionales; family Dissulfurispiraceae; genus Fen-1308. The sequence goes on along the minus strand of CAVSHF010000005.1, from coordinate 417,957 downwards.
TGACCACAATGGTATCGCCCGGATGGAGAGTGTTGGATATAGGAGCTGGCAGCGGTATTTTGTCTCTTCCTCTATGTGCCATTGGGTGCGATGTTACCGCTATGGAACCTTCCATTGGAATGAGAAGCCTTCTCTACGAAGAAGCTTTCAACAGAGGGATTGACTGGATTAGCGTCAGCGAAATGAAATTGGAAGACGCACCGCTGCACCATCTTGCGAATTATGATTTGATAATGGCTTGCAACAGTCTTCACCTGACAGGACAAGGCTTCAATCATTCATTGGAGCAGGTCTTTAAAGCGAAACCCAAAAATGTATTTGTGATAACCGAGCAATGTCCCGAAATCGAAGTGAAGTGGCCGCATGACAGCTACGATCTTATATTTGCTAAATCATACGAAATCGAAAGCTCCTTTGCATACCATTCGTTTGGTGAAGCAGTAGAATACAATAATTACAAAAAAGGACGTCCACTGTTGTGCCAAGAGGAGCTCGGCTTGAGTGATCGGCTTATATATGAGGAAGATCATCTGTGGATGAAAGACAATGCCCTTGTAAGTATGTACTGGTGGAATTACGGAAAGGCATAAATATGGAATGGTTGAAAATACTGGTTGATTACGGTGTTGTCGGGTTACTGATCTGTCTGAGCTTTGCCTCAACCGCTATCGCGGTTGAGAGGTGGCTGGTCATGCTTATTTATTCAATCACTGAAAATATCGACGTAGATGCCGGATATGAACGTGGACTGACAAAACCCGAAGTGAACAATACAGGCCTTGCAGGCCTTATATTCAGATTTTAGAGGAGGATAAAATGCATATACCCGATGGATATTTAAGCCCTCAAACCTATATCCCGTTGTATGGGGTGTCGATTGCTTTCTGGACAGTTGCCCTCAAGAAAATCAAGAAAGAGCTTTCGCATAAGCACATTCCTTATCTGGCCATGGCTGCCGCCTTCTCTTTTCTGATCATGATGTTTAACATCCCAGTTCCGGGAGGCACTACTGGTCATGCGGTCGGAGCTGGGATCATCGCCATCGTGCTCGGACCATGGGCCGCCGTGCTTGCTGTATCGGTGGTGCTGATCATCCAGGCGATCATCTTTGGGGATGGGGGTATTACCGCCATCGGTGCTAACTGTTTCAACATGGCAGTGGTGATGCCTTTTGTCTCTTACTGGATATTCAAACTGATCAAAGGCAAAGCAAAAGCTGGGGTGAGATTCTATCTGGCCGCGTTCTTTGCAGGCCATATAGGACTCTCGGTTGCCGCCATCCTTGCCGGATTTGAATTCGGTATTCAGCCACTTATAGCTGCAGGACCGGATGGTGTTCCCCTGTACGCTCCTTACCCCTTATCAATTGCGGTTCCTGCCATGGCGATAGAGCATATCGCCATATTCGGTATTATGGAAGGTCTGGTCACTGCGATGCTACTCAAGTATTTCATGAAGAATGAATCTGAGTTAGTCTCTACAGTCAAGGAGGTCTGATATGACAAAATCTCAAAAAAAGCTATGGATTGGACTTCTGGTAATGGCATTCCTTTCGCCGCTCGGTGTGTACCTTCCCAAACTATTTAATACTGAAGAAGCATGGGGTGAGTGGGGAACAGAGGCCATAGAAAAGATGCTGGGTTATGTTCCCGAGGGAATGAAAAAGATGGCCGATCTATGGAAAGCTCCAATAGCTGATTACAATTTTGGTGGAGAGGGTGCTGCTCTGAGCACTCAGCTGTATTCCTATGTGATTTCGGGCCTTATAGGCGTCACCATCGCTGCAGCAGTGATTTATACAATTTCTAAACTCCTGGTCAGAAAGGAAAAGAACAATACGTAGACAATCGCCTCTCACTTTCTTCAAAGAGAAGAAGTTGAGGCGCAGGGACCATTAGAACACAAAAAGAATAATTGATAAAAGCGGAGGTGCAATTGATGGAAATCCTTTTAGAATATTTCAATAAGGAACATCGGTTGGGAGCTATCGATTCATGGAGAATGTTTAATAAGATACTTCTGTTACTCTTTATTTTGTTGAGCATGTCAGCGACGACACTTGCCGGAGCTGATGATGCAAAAGATAACGGCACTGCGCTAATTCCGGAACAGGTGCCCTGCGAGCATTGGACCTATAAGGAAGTAAAGGAGCTTGGGGAAAAATACTCGGCGGGAAAGAAACTCCCTGAAGGGGAGAGCTGCCCGAAAAGCGAACTGTGTCAATGCCTCATTTCTATATTTGATAAAATTGTGGAAAAACAGCAGAAAGAGGGTGGAGAAGCGATTCCCCGTGAGGACCTGGACTGAATTGCAGCCCTCCACGAGGCGTTAAAACCGGAATTGGCTACATATGAGGAGTATGTGCTCAGACGAGACACAATAGAAAGAATCCTGGCTAAACCTGAAGTGGCGTTCGAATACAAAGTCGGTGTCAACGGTTTTCTCCGTGCTGAAGGAGTGAACAACTTTAAGCTGAGGGATATAAGCTTCGCACCCGATCATAGCGAAGGTCGTTTCCTCTATCGAGTCAAACCTTATGCTTATTGGCATCCCACTGATTATCTCGACATCCATCTTGAGGGGCGAGGTTACGGTTTTGTCGGCGGTGCTGAGCACACAGGCAAGTATTCCCTATACCAGGGATTTGTGGAAGGGAAAATCCCGGAGCAGAATTGGTTGGCCCTGAAGGGAGGCCGGCAGGAATTCCTCTACGGAAGCACCTTCATCCTTGGGACAAATTCATTCTTTAACGGGTTATCTTTTGATGCTGCAAGACTGAGGGTTAAGCCCATTGATTCTTTGACTATTGATCTGTTGGGTGGCAGATACGCAACTCCCTTCTCTGACGGGCTTCGAGGAAACCTTTCGGGGGGGCATGCGACCTATGCTTTTTCAGACGGGAATTCCGCGGAGGCCTACATGTTCAGGGACACCGGGTCGGCTAACCATCATATCGGGGAATACCTGGATATATGGGGGTTTCGCGGCACTACAAAGCTAGGTCCTCTTGCTCTGGAATTTGAGCCGGTCTATGAGTCTGGGCGGATACTCGACCCCATTACCGGTGCAAACGATAGTATAAATGCATACGGTGGGCATATTGATGCGGCTGTCGAAGCAACTCTGCATGGATATCATAACAAGTTCTTTTTAAGTTACGGCTACGGCAGCGGCAATAAAGATGCGGCAAACGGCACTAAATTCGATAAAGAATTCCGCAATCCCGACAACAATAGTTCACTCGTGGGAGATATGCATGTAATCGGGGATCTTTCAGGAGTCAACGTAGCCGGACACCACGCCAGCGGACTGCGGATTTACACTTTGGGATGGGGAATTGACATCACTAAGAAATTAAATTTTACTGCGACCGCCCACTATTTCATGACCAATGGTGTGGAGAATGGGTTTAGCCGGAGACTGGGGCTGGAGACCGACTATAACGTGACCTATACGATAAACGATGATTTCTCGGTCATTCTGGCCTATGACCGGTTCTTCACCGGAGAATTTTTCCGAAATGCATCGGGTAGCGGCAAGGATATCGATTATGGATATGCCATGCTCCAGTTCAATTTCGACAAGACAAAGATGAAGACCCCTAAAAATGACAAGAGATGAAGCCTAATTAAGATCCCTGTCGCCCCGAGTACAAAAAATGACAGTTATGGGTTGGTCGTGGTCATTAATTCATGGGCACTTCCAGTTGGACATCACATCACGCAGCGATGCAGATCGCTGCGTGTTACAAATATTCAATCGACAAAGCAGTCACGATAGATTATTTCGCAAGTCATCATATTTCTGGCACTGGCGGGACTGATTGTTGTCAGTAGAAGTTTGGGCCTAAGGGAGAGGCAATGTACCCTCTCCCTTAAGTGCGATTTGTTTATCTGTCGCGTTCTTCTATATTCTCTTTTGGACCTTTCCGTTCCTTCTCAGACACAACAGGCTTCTTCTCTTGAGGTGTCGGTGAGCTTGCGGGTTTCCCCTTCTCCTGTGGTTTCACTTGAGGCTTCTTCCCTTGAGGTGTCGGTGAGCTTGCGGGTTTCCCCTTCTCCTGTGGCTTCACTTGAGGCTTTTCGCCCATTGGCGCCGGTAAGCCTGAAGGTTGTCCCTTCTCCTGTGGCTTCACTTGAGGCTTTTCGCCCATTGGCGCCGGTAAGCCTGAAGGTTGTCCCTTCTCCTGTGGCTTCACTTGAGGCTTTTCGCCCATTGGTGCTGGTAAGCCTGAAGGTTGTCCCTTCTCCTGTGGCTTCACTTGAGGCCTTTCGCCTATTGGCGCTGGTGAACCTGCGGGCTTTCCCGTCTCAGCAGGCCGTACCTGTCGAATAGTGGGTTTACCCTCGTGCACTATCCGCGGAGCTGCTACCTTGCTCACCGGCAGTGTCTCCGTTCTGGAACCGTGATTCAGGACGGATCTGCCCGGATCTTTTGTATACGGACGAGACTCTTTTAGTTGTCTCACTGAAAGGTTTCTGACATCCTGCGGTGGAAGTTTTGCAGGTGCGATATGCTTATCAGATCCAAAGTAGCTTGCCTTTGACGGTTGTATCTGAGGTCCGCCCACACTGATATTATTTCTTACGAATATATTCTGCTGTATTACGTTCTGATGCACATTTACAATGGTCGGCGAAGCCGTATTGAATGTGCTGCGATTGACGACTGTAGCGCCATTGTTAACATATACATTCTTGTATACATTCGTGACGCTGATCTGGCCGATATTTACATTGATGATGTTCACACTGTGAGGGCCGTAATACCCGCGGCCGTAATACGTTTCTCTTGGTGCCAGTGGAACCCAGGCAACATAATCTCCTGTCCTGACCCATCCGACATATCCGGGACTCCAGTAAACATCGCCACTTGCCGGCGGCACCCAGCACCAGCCCACACTATTCACGAATGCCCATCTGCCATAATGATACGGAGTCCATCCCCATGTCTCGTTACCAACCCAGACGTATTCGTCGCCTCTCCATATCCATCTGCCATTTCTGTAAGGGGCCCAATCCGTATAGACACCAACCGTGGGAATCCAACAATACCCGTAATCGGGTACCTGTACCCATCTACCGCTATTGTTAAAATCGGAAGAATAAACTCTGAGTTCCGCAGGAAGATAATGGGAACTAATATCATTTCTTGCAAAGATGTAGTCATTTCTCGTCTTGTTCCATCTTTCCCACTCATCGGGAGGACCCATAGGCGCAACCTCTCCATTAGTGTCTTGCCCAAGAACCAGCACATCACCGGCATTTATCCTTGTCTTTCCAAGCTGGTTCTCCGTTTCCACATAGCCCTTGTAGACCGACACATCGCTGTATTGCTCTGATGTGTCAACTCTGAAAATTGCCCTGTCGTAAGCTCGGGTGGACGCATCTGGAGTATCGACCTGGATTACGCTTCCCCTTTGGGCAACATAAAATATGTACGCATATCCCTGAGAGAGATAGAACTGGGATGAGTCCTTATCCATAGACAATACCTGGAGTGACGAATACTGATCTAGTCTGATAAATGAGCCAGTGTTCAACTGAAGTTCGACTCTGCCTCCCTCTGGCACCCAAATCTGATCACCTTCGGCAAGCGGTCCGTTTATCGATGCGGGCCCCCAGTCTCCTGCTTCGGGTGTCTTTACCTGGACGTCACCCTCAATGAGACTTATTCGCATATAGCCAAAGTTCGAAGCTAAGGCGTAGCCCGGCACCAAAAGCAGCACTGTCGCTAGCAAAACAGCTTTAATAATCTTCATGTGATTCTCCTGTCAAATATATGATGCATGTGATCAAATTTTGGAGCCCTCAAAAAAGAGTTCTCAATAATATTATCCGGTATCCAAAGAGATAGGCAAGGTCATAGTCAATAAATTATAGTCTGCCTATCCTTTATCTCCTCTTTAGGATTACAAATCATGCAGGGCTTGCGGATCGAAACTTGTCCATTATTGCACTTAGAACATCTTCTTAGCCCAATGAAAGTCGTGCCATCACAATAGTCGCACTTCTCTGTGCTATCGTACCAGTAGGTCTTATGGCAGATGGGACATTTGGTCATTTAATACACCTCAGTATTACCAATGGATGTATACTTATTCTGGCGATATGCCACCAATTAATGAGCGGATTAGACTCTATATGTCCGGTCTGACTCGCCCCCGATACCAATTATCTCTTATTCGCACGCTCCATCGCCGGCTTTATTTGCCGACGTTTGCCGTCTTGTCGTTGTGTTTCTTTTTATAGATATTTTTGCTAGCCTTGTTCTGTTGCTTAGTGAGTTTTGCTTTGTCTTTTGCTGTGAGGTTGCCGCCATCTTTGGCCGCCATGCGATCTTCTCTCTGCTGGATCCTCGCCTGTTGAGCTTCGAGTTTGCCGGTTTCCTTCGGTGTCAACTGGCCACTCTGTACCCCCTGGTTAATCCTGTTCTGCTGGTTGACCTCCCTCTGGTCGATGCCGGGATCGTTATTTGCGGCGAATGCTGGGGCGACTGCGAACATACATACGATGCTTCCCGTGAGAATCGTGCCGATTATCTTTTTCATGATAGCTTCCTAATGTTAATATGATTTGTCGAGGTAAAACCTCTTTTCTAATCTGATTCGAGTTTACCAGATAACTATGAACTGGCAATGAAGAGATTATGAAAGAATGTGAACAGGATCGGACGTTCACTTTGCAGAGGCTCTAATGCAAGTGCGATTTCCAGGGATACTGCGGGCTACTATATAACTGACGCCACCAGATCTTGCCAAAAACGTTCATTTTTCGATTCTGCTCGTGACGTGGGTTTGGGTTCTTGAAAGTATTTATACTCAGTGCGCATCTGATTTATCAACAATGCCGATCACAGCGTGATACTAGGAAGCACTCGACACTGCTGGTAAGATAGTTATTTTCTAATCATCAAAGTTCAGGCACTGGCCACGCGAATGATTATCAACCCAATCCTGCTAACACTGAACAAATCTTTCATGGTATACTCTTTGTCATAGAATAGTGTCCCTAGAATTATCTCCATGCTGTCATAATCTAAACCCCATGATTGCATCCTTCAAATCGAGTGATAATTTGGCCTGGTTTAACGATGTGTCCGTCATTTTGGCAGCAGTATCGTTTGTTTCTTTTGATGCGTTCGCAATGCGCTCTATATCCTGACTTATAGTTTCCGATACTGCGGACATTTCTTCCGTCGCTGTCGCAATCTGCTGCACCATTGCCTGTAATCCGTTAACACTTTCAACTATCTTCCCAAGCGCTTCTCCTGCCCGCGTGGCGAGGGCCACTCCCTTTTCAACCTCTTCAGAGCCCTCTTCCATTGCTGAAACAGCCCTCTTTGTTTCATCCTGCACAGCGTTTATCATATCCCCTATTTCCGCTGTAGCCTTTGTGGTCCTCTCAGCGAGCTTCCTAACTTCATCAGCTACAACTGCAAAGCCTCTCCCCTGTTCACCAGCCCTGGCAGCCTCAATCGCTGCATTGAGCGCGAGCAGGTTGGTCTGATCGGCTATATCCTTTATGACATTGATAATTTCGCCTATCTGCATTGACCGAATGCCGAGAGAAGACATGAGTTGCGCTGACGCCGCAACGGTTTCGGATATCTGCCTGACCTTACTTACCGTATCGTTGACAATTAAAGAGCCGTCTTCTGCTATCCGGGCTGTCTCCGTTGCAGACTCTGCGATATTGGAAGCGTTCTTCGCAACATCTATTACTGTTTGTGACATCTCGGCAGATGCCGTAGCTATCTGGTTCGCCATTGACTCCTGCTCGTTTATATTACCGGTGATTTGACTTGCAGCAGATGATAACTCTTCGGATGTCATGGCAAGAAGATTGGACGTTTCCGAAACACGGTGAATATTCTCCCTTAACTTCCGTCTCATTTTCTCAAAAGCCTTCAGTAAACCCCCTACCTCATCTTTTCTCTCTGTGGTGAATTCTTTCGTCAGGTCACCCGATGCAATAGCCTCGGCCAGGACAACCCCCCGCGAAAGTGGGCCCGCTATCCCTTTCTTCAAAATAAGCACCGTTGCAACACTTACTATTATGAAAATGGCGCCAATCAAAAAAAGGATTAGAAAAGTATTAATGATCCGCTTGTCAGCATCCCTTTCGATAACGTCCATCACGCTTTTCTGAAAAGCGATGTTCGCATCCAAACTATCCAGATATATCTTTTGGGCAGCGTTAAAATCCTCTGTAATAAAAGATAGCGCATCCTGTTTTTTCCCTTCCCTCATAAGCTTAAACACCGTTTCAACCAGAGGATCATAATCTTTTTTTGCCGTTAACAGTTGAGAGAGCAATTTCTTTCCCTCGTCATCCTTGACTGTTTGTTCGAGGGATTTCGATTTGTCGACTATAATTATCTGAGAATCCTCGATCCTTTTTATCCCAGCATCCAACTGTTCTTTCTCGGCAAACAGCAATGCCTCCCGTGAACGCCCTGCTATCTTAAGGACATTAACCTTCCATTCGTTCAAGTTTGATGTCTTTTCATATTGATTCTTAATTATATTCTTGATATCTCCATTTATATTCTTCAATTGAAGCAAAGTAAAGCCGGATGCAAATCCGACCAAAATGAAAATCAGACTGAAGACCCCTATCAGTTTTCGGCTTACGCTCAAATCATTAAACCATCTCATTGAATCCTCCCCATTTCCATCCTTCATTACAATAACAAAATTCATCCTGTTTGCAAACTTTCATCCTGTTGATATTATAACTATTTAAAACCTTCCTGTGCGCCATCGGTAAAGATATATGGTCGAGGTGGGGGGAGAATGGTGAGTTGTACGCCCCTTTGTGGCCTGCTTGTTTTATCAAGCTGACATACCTGGATATTCCAGCGCAGTTCGGACACCTCATTTATTTTGAGTAAAACCGCCAACTTCGGCATCTGACTTCTAGCCGAACTATGCACGGAGATGTTCTTCCTGTAATCGGGAGGCGTGCCCTCTCTGGCAAGGATGCGCTGTCCACTTGATACTCCTAACCGAGGACATTTCACCAGAGGTGTTGAGTTCCGGGAAGAACGTGTCACAAGTGGCTTGAGGTGTACGAACAGACCTTACTACCCATTTTCAAGAAATTCTGATTTTTGCCGAGAATAATAGAAAGGACAACAATTCATGTTCTATCTGATACTATTTGGCATTACTATAATTGGCATAGGCATAGGTGCCTATGTATACCGACAGCCTGCAGGAGAAAGCGAATCCTTGGAACCCGTAGAGGTATGCAGTCTATTATATAAAGTTCAGGAAACTGCCAAAACAGAAAAAAAGAGGGTAAAACATCTGAGGGTGATTGGTTTATTGCCGAACAATATGATGCGACGTGGAACAATATGCGGGAAAAGAGAAGTCCATTTTTAGGTTCACGCATAACTGCTCATTGTTATCGAAGCACCGACGGGAAAAATGTAGATGACTACTATATTTGTGCTTAGAATTGTTGGGTACGCGATATTCTTCTACCGCAAAAAAACAGACTTCGTAGAAGGACCGATATGCTGAGATTACGATGAGAAGAAGTTGCAATATTAAAGCACTGCGCTTTCACTGACTGTTGCTCCTTTTTGCGGCATTGTTTTTCTACGCTGATGTAATAAGGTTGCTCTATAATCGAAGCTCCGTATAAGCAGCACTCTTTTTTTGATAGGTACGCATGGAAGATAAAGCTAAAACGAAAAAACAACTCATCGATGAATTGATAACTCTTCGCGGGAATATCGCTCATTTGGAGCCCAGGAACACAGAACGGAAGTACGAGGAAGAATCTATAAAGGAACAGGAGCGGTTCACAGAAGAATTAATAGAGAATTCAGCGGTAGCCACGTTTGTTCTGAATCGGCATCATAAGGTTGTTCTATGGAACAGAGCATGCGAAGAACTTACAGGTATTCCAGCCTCTTATATGAAAGATACAGATCATCAATGGAAACCATTTTATACGCATAAACGTCCGGTACTTGCAGATATCATAATTGATGGTACTTTCGACGACATGGGTTCGCTCTACGGCAAATATGCGCAGTCTACCCTGCTGAAAAATGGATTACAGTCAGAAGGCTGGTATCAGAACTTAAATGGGCGGAACAGATATATCATTTTTGACGCATCACCTATTCTGAATACAAAAGGCGAGATGGTTGCAGTTATCGAAACTCTGCAAGACATCTCTGAGCGAAAGCGTGCTGAGGAGTCGTTGCAAGAGAGAGAGGAGGAGCTGCGAATAATCTTTGAGACTTCATTGGCAGGCATTGTCCTATTTGATTCCGAAGGGAAATTAATTTTTGCCAACCAACGTATGGCGGAAATGCTCGGCTATGCGCTTTCTGAATTTATCGGCACTTACTATTCTAAGCATTTGCATTCATCGGAGAGAGCGATTGCTGAAAAAACCATGAGGCGACATATAACTGGAGAGATTGATAGTGTCAGCACCGAGCGGCATTACGTTCGAAAAGATGGAAGCGATTTCTGGGGCTATGTTTCTGCTAGGAGAGTAGAGGGACCCGAAGGGAAGCTCAAGGCACTGGTAGCAATAATTGCCGACATCTCAGAACGGAAAAAAATGGAAGAAAAGGTCTTTCAAATTTCGCATGACTGGGAAGAAACGTTTAACACCATAACTGACATGATCACCGTCCATGACAAGGACTTCAATATCATACGGTCAAACAAGGCCGCCGAAAAGATACTCGGTCTTCCTTGTCTGGAAGTTTCGAGAGCAAAATGTTATGAGCATTACCATGGCACAGGCTCTCCACCCAAGGAATGTCCGAGCTGCCAATGCTTCTTAACAGGAGAGCCGAACACATCTGAAACGTTCGAACCCCACCTGAATAAGTTCATTGAGATAAGTGCCATCCCTCGGTTTGACAGCCGTCAGCACGTGGTTGGTATGATACACATAGTCAGGGACGTCACCGGACGCAAGAAGGCAGAGCAGCAAATTGAGACTCAAATGCAAAGACTTTCAGCCCTCCGTAACATCGACATGGCTATTACTTCAAGCCTTGACATGCGCATCAGCATCAAGATTATCCTCAACGAAGTAGCTAATCAATTACATGTGGATGCTTGCGATATCCTCCTCCTCAATCCATATACACAAACTTTGGAATACGTCGATGGACGTGGCTTCAACACCAGCGCCTTGAGACACACCCGGTTAAGACTTGGCGAAGGTCACGCTGGCGTTGCTGCCCATGAAAAACGCACCGTTCGAGTCCGAGATCTATCAGTGTGTAAAGATGGGTTTGCACGCTCTCCACTCTTGACTAATGAAGGATTTGTCGAATACTTTGCCGTCCCGCTCAGCTCCAAAGGGCATATAAAAGGAGTACTCGAAATCTTCCATCGCGCCGCTATCAACGCTGACCAAGAGTGGCTGGACTTCTTAGAAGCCCTGGGGGTTCAATCGGCGATTGCCATAGACAATGCAGAGATGTTTAATGAACTTGAACGCTCTAATACTGAGCTTGCTCTTGCATATGACACTACTCTGGAAGGATGGTCTCGTGCCCTCGATTACCGCGATAAAGAGACAGAAGGTCATTCACAACGTGTCACTGAGATGACAGTAAAGATGGCTCAATCAATGGGCATTGGCGATGAAGATCTGGTACAGATCCGTAGAGGTGCACTGTTACATGACATCGGGAAACTCGGCGTCCCGGATGGTATCCTGCTTAAACCCGGCAAGCTAACCGATGAAGAGATGGAAATCATGAAAAAACATCCAATTATAGCATACGAAATACTCTCTCCTATTTCGTTCCTTAGAAAGGCAATTGATATTCCATATTGTCACCATGAAAAATGGGATGGAACGGGTTACCCACGCGGTCTGAAGGGTGATCCGATTCCCCTTGCAGCTCGCATTTTCTCAGTTGTGGATGTATTTGACGCGCTACTATCCGACCGGCCATATCGTTCGGCATGGACAAAAGAGAAAACCTTGGAATATATACGCAAGCAGGCAGGGATACATTTTGACCCAGAAGTCGTAGAAAATTTCCTGAGTTCGGACTGGTTAATAAAGTCAATTCGCTAACCGTGTCTCTAGTCGTCGTGGCAATCTTACTAACCAGAAGAATTAGTTTAATAGTTTAACATGCTGAACATCATGCTGACTCGCAGGTGAATCATTTATTGACTTGCATGCTTGCCAGAGCGAATGTTTAAATAAAGCTTTTCATGCGTAAGCGAAGGAGATAGAAACGGGGCGTCCGACAATCTTGCAAGGCCATCCTCAGGGACATCGAGATGTCAAGAATATGGAATTTGTTTTTACACATAATACAGACCTTTGCGCGATAAAAGTAAATGTATCTCATTGATTTTGCAATAATGAAAATAGTCACGCGTTCTTGACAATGACAAAAATACTATGCTACTCTTGGGAGCGTTGTAGATTTATTATAACTTATCTGAGTTGTAGCCTTCTGCGGAGGGGCCAGAGAGCGATTGACCTTTTCGATTTAAAGGGCCGCGCTGCTGAAGGTTTAGCCTTTGGTAGTGCGGCCTTTTTGGGGACTGTCGGATTGAGCATCAGACCTAAGCATTCTAAATAGACAGAACTATAAACAATGCCGCATCGGAGGGCTTCCACGAAATCTGTTGTCAATGGTATTCCATTAGTTCTGGTTTTATCTATCTTCTTCCTTATCAATCCGTTTGGATACTCTCAGGCAGAGGCGGTCGACATTCCTGTCGGGTTCGGTCCTAACAGCGTCGCGATTAACCAGTATACGAACAAGGCAGTAGTTGCAAACGAGCTTTCCAATTCGGTTTCTATCGTAGACTTATCCCACCAACAGGTAATCTCAACAAGTACTGTAGGTTGTATCCCAACCGCTGCGGCCATCGACAAAGAAAGAGAGCTGTTAGGAAAGGTCTTAATATTTGTCAGCATTTTAGTGTCTTCGAAGTCTCTACCTTTTTGGCAGGTCGACCTGTGTTTTCAGTCACTAAAATACCGCACACATGACATTAGCAATAAAAATCATACGCCGGTCATTATGCCGCTGAGTGAGAGAGGAAACATTATATCACATGCGTTCAATGGCTGATATCGAAAAGCTTCTTATCAGTCGGCTGACCAAGGTGAGGCCGTTGCCTCTTCTTTTCTTCTCAATGTTGTGTGCGGTTATCCTTGCGGAGATCCTGGTAGTGCCCTGCAGTATTTATTTCTATGGGGAGGTCACTTCTGATTTTGTGATCTCTGCGGCTACTGTCTCCCTAATAGTTGCTTTTATTATCGGCCGCCTGTTAATACGATTGGCGAGCGAACTGGCAGTACTGGCTTCAATCGTCGAATTCTCAGATGACGCCATTATTAGTCAAAGCCTCGAAGGAATTATAGCGACTTGGAACTCGGGTGCGCAAAGGCTCTACGGCTATACCAAAGAGGAGGTTGCAGGCCGTTATATCTCACTGCTGGTTCCACCAGATCATTCCGACGAAACCCCTGTTATCATTTCAAGGATCGTCAATGGACAATGCGTCGAGAGCTATGAAACAGTGCGCATGAAAAAGGACGGCACCTTGATAGATGTGTCTTTGACGATGTCACCGATTAAGGATGCTTCCGGAAAGATCACGGGTGCTTCGGCAATCTATCACGACATCACCGAGCGCAAACAGGCGGAAGAACTACTGTGGCGTTCATCAACGCTTGACAGCCTGACCGGCATTTCAAACAGGCGTGCTTTTGACGTCTCTCTGGACGATGAATGGAAGCGTGCTCAGCGAGGCGAGTATAAAATATCACTGATGATGATAGACGTAGACCAATTCAAGAGATACAATGATACTTACGGCCATCTGAAGGGTGATGAAAGCTTGCGGCAGGTCGCAAAGACCCTGAAGCGCGATGCACAGCGCCACGGAGATATAGCTGCTCGTTTTGGTGGCGAAGAATTTGCGGTTATATTTTCCATGCAGGAGGAGCAAAAAGCGATACGTTTCGCGACAAAGATATGTATGGACGTCGAGGCACTGAAGATCCCGCATGAAACGTCCGGCATAAGCGATTATCTTACTGTTAGCATCGGCGTTGCTTCAATAATACCGACCCGGGACACGACCATGATTGATTTAGTAAAATCTGCTGACGATGCCCTCTATAAAGCGAAGGAAGAAGGTAGAAATAGGATAGTATTTGCTAGTTATATAAATGACAGCTGGTACTACTTGACCTCTCGGACGCTTTATGATTAGGCAGTATTAAGGGAAATTTTGATTAAGCTCATATACCCCGCAGTCTCTGCTGCGGGAACCTTATGCCGTCGGGGTGCGGAGCGTCGGAGCGTAGCGGAGACCCGTGCTGACCCACGGGGTTAATGCCCTGTGATGCCGTAGCGAGCGACGCGCAGAGTGCGGCGTGAGTTTCTTTTCTTCCTCAAAGTATTGAGTACTGGGTGCTATACCGCATTTCTCATCTGCAGATCGCCGCGTGATACAAGGATTCACAAACGAAGCGACACTGATAGTTATCTTAGGTAATCACGAAATTCCTGGTACTGGTAAATTCAATGACTTTCAGTAGGACGTTTTGAGTCGACCCCTGATCAACATGTGCTCCCGATACTTTGAAGATGATTTGTTGCGAGCGGCAATGTGTCAAGCTTGCAGCTCATACTCCCCAGCCTATAAGAAGGGCTGTCCTGCTCTGCGATGGAAATGAGCTGACAATGGAGATGGTTTCTGAGTGTATGTGTGAAACGAATGAAAAACAGGGGAAGGCTGAGGTGTCAAACTTGCAAAGTCAAGATTTGCCTATGAGCTTAGAGGAAGCAGAGAAGATTGCCATAAGAGTTGCCCTCGAACACGCAAAGGGCAATAGGACAAGAGCCGCTGCAATATTAAGAATTTCACATCCTACCCTACTTAGAAAAATAAAGATGTTCGATTTATGATTTAACTCTAACGTTTTGTTATAACAAAACGTTAGAGTTTGCATTTTATCATATCCCTGCTAAGGCATTATTTCGAATTATCTCTTTTAATTCAAACAGTTCAAATCAGGCATCCATATTGCTTATTCTCTACCGTGCAGAATAAAACGGCAGGACATAGGCGATGAGACACGTCAGCAATAAAAAAAGCGAAGAAGTCTGGAAGGCGGAACAACTGATGATTAAGGTAAAGAGACCTAAATCTGACGTGTTGATTGTTGCTGACAGCAACCGATGCCTTTGTAGCCTGGATCTGGACCCGCTCGACGATGCTCATGAATTTGTCACCGATTTCAAGAGCAGCGTTCTCAGTCTGTTCAATGACTTCCTTCAATTGACCTACCAGCACCGGGATGATTTGTGCCCGCTCCTGAGCCAGTTTACTTACCGGCACTCTGATCGCTGCAAAATCCGCAAGCCGTTTCTTTTCAGTTGCTTCGCAAACCCTCCTGAACTCAGATACCTTCAGTTTTATCAGATAATAGACGAGCCAGCCTGCAAAAGAGGCCATTAAAACTGCTGTGATTATCCTGATCACCGTATTGCTGAGCACAGATGGTAGTACCGTTATCATGAATATGAGGGCTATCCCCCAAAGGGTCTTCTTATCGATTGTCATGAAGGCGGCAGACTCTAAAAGATATACCTTCTCCTCATTGATCGCTGGGCCGTAGACGCCGTGGCTGAGGAATGAATGACTTCAAGGAAATTCAATTTTAGGAAGGGAGGACGTCATACATGAATACCCAAATGTTGAGGTGTAAAGGACTTATTATTAACCTTGATCGAATTCCTTATGGCGAATGGAGTCGAATATTCGAAGCAACAAAAGATAGAAATCTAATTTTTAAAATAAATACTACTCTTCAGAAAAAATCTGTCAAAATTATTGAAGAGATAAGGAAACATGGCGAAGTAATGATTGATACTCGTCTTGGTGAGTATCTTCCAGCTATTGATGAGTGTATTGAAATGTATAAGCCATATAATCCATGGGGCATTACATTTCGATGTTGTAATGAGTATGCTATGCGTCAGGCATTGTACCACAGAATAATGACAATCGCCATAGCTTCTCTGAGGATTATTGGAACGGATGAAGAATGTCTAAGGAGAAATGGTAGAACCTGTGACGAGGTTATCCTTCGACTTGACAAGGATGCTTTAAGGGTGGACATTAGGAGGATCATCTGTTCCACGCGTGAACTATCGGTTATCCGTAATACTGCAATTGGGAATAATTTTGAGATCATCGTCTATGGCAATTATCCGCTTTGGAATCTCGATCCCGGCTTGCATCAGCCTTCGGCAATTGTATCTCCAGCGGATGCGCTCAAAATGGGAGCTGACTTCATTAGTATCTCGGCGCCTGTGACTAACGCACGCCCGGTGATCGATCCGGCTGGCCTCGTTATTGAAGCGTATCACGAATTCTCTCGCCACTTTCAAGAATAGTCATATGCAAACTGACCGCTAAGAAGTCCTACCGAAAGCCTTTGCAGAGTGCCCCGCGGCTATGGCGCTCCCCAGGCCCTGCCCATAAACAATTTTCATGGATAATTAGAACGCCTGTCCTACATGGCCGCAAACGTTTATTTTAAGGATAATATTTGAGCAATTAGCCCGGCCATCCACTGTTGAGTTCTAACTAAATGTGAGAATCTGATTTTAAAAGGTCGAGTAGGCCGGTGGAATCGCACCACCAGCCCCTCACAGATTCCGTACGTGAACCTCTCGATTCATACGGCTCGTGTCAATCATCAAGTTGAGTCTTTGCAGTCTCAACCATACACATTGAGCGATAGTTCCTCCTGGTCACCCAGTTGACTGGTACTCTTTGTGGATTGACCCATCCCCTTCCCTCCACGGCTTATTATCACCGCTTCATCGGTACTATTGGACGGTCCGACCCCTTCACCTGCATCGATACTTTCCCCCTTCGTTTGCACTTATAGGGTTTTCTCTTAGCATCAGATGAAGAGTTCCCGCGTTCCACACAGGAGCCTAGATCAGCTTCATGCCGCCTCTATGCCGGACGCCGTTCAGGCAGTAAACAGGTATCTCCTGAACTAATCCTGATGCAAAGTAAGAACATCAGTTTTGACGTCGTCCTTTTCCTTTCGACACCTCATCAGCGGTTCGCTTACGCTCATCTCTCTGATCCATCCCTGACACGATCTAGTCGTGCCTTTTCCTTTAACGCTCACCACCGGAGCCTTTCGACTACAGCAGCTTAAGGTGGGTTGAAGCCTGCTCCTGCAAGCCGGCTTCGAGGGGCCAACCCTCATCTTCCTGTGCAGCCTCGTGGCGCACTAACTTTCGGAAATCAACGATTGTGCTGAGATAGCCAATGTGTTGACTTTCAGTCAACTATACAGCAGCCACCTCCTTTTTAAACGGCATTCTGTGTGTAAGCATAGAAAAGATCACTCTTATTAGCTTGTGAGAGGTCGCCATTAATGCTTTCATCGGAGGCAATCCCTCAGCCTTCCTTCTGAGATAATATTGTCTGAATATATTGTCAGACCTCACTGCACAAAGTGTCATTATATGGACGACGCGCCTCAGATGACGATTTCCTCGTTTTGATATTTTACTTGGCCCCACATGATTCCCTGACTGGTGTGTAGATGGATCAAGCCCCATGAAAGCAATCAAACTCTTATATGATTTGAAGTTGGACAACTCTCCGATCTCCGCCAAAAAGCTGCATCCAGTTATGTTTTTTACTCCATCGAGAGTTTTAATGATCTCAAGATCTTCGATCCGCATTGCCTGACACGCTTCTACCAATGCCTCGGTAATCTTCTCGCACTTTTCCTGAAGATACAGGATCGTGGTTGCCTTCTCAGAGACAATAAGCTCCTTTGCTCTACCGGCTGAGCCCACCGAGCGCTTTGCCGCAGCAATAAGATCGTCGGCACTAATCTGCACTCTCTTGCGCTTCTCCCCGGGACAGATGAGAGCTTTGTCGATATCTCTCCTCTTTGCCTCGCGAACTAATCTGGCGGAGGGGTACTGTCTCAGAAAGTTCAGCATCGTCTCCGTGTAAATATTCTTGCGTAGTGTCTCAAACTCAGGGAAAGTGATCTGCAGTAACCGTTTGAGGTCATTCTTCATTGATGCGATCATCCATGACTGAGACTCCCGCTCCCTGGCCAGATCCCTCAAGTCCTGTGCATCCTGGGACGCAGTTACCGCGCAAAGCTTCTTTTCATTGCTCAGAAGAAACTGCGCTATGGTCATAGCATCCTTCTTATCTGTCTTGGTCTTCCTCAATGATCCCTGAACAAATCTGGATATCAGAAGCGGATTGACTACCGCACAACGAAATCCCTCCGCGCATAGAAAGGAAAAGAGGTTGATATGATAACAGCCGGTGGACTCCATTGCTACAGCAATATCATCCATGTTCTCAGTGCAGCCCTTAAGCGCAGCCCGAAGCTCTGTAAACCCTGCTGAGTCCATTGAGAACCTTAAGTAAAAAAGCTTCTTTTCGTTACTATCAATGCCCTGGGCAGTCGAGTACTCTTTTGCCGCATCGATGCCTACAAATACCTTGCTCATCTCCAAGCACCTCCCGCATAGGATATTAGGCAGGAATGCCTCCCAACCATATCTCCATCTTTACAAGAGCTCATCGCCCGATCAACTTATCATGGTTTTGGGAGACAGGGGACTGACTGAAAAAAGGATTCTATGACCCTGTAGAAAGCACGTCCTCCTGCCTCTTTATGAACGGTTAACAACCGTCCATATTCTGGTTATACCATATTTGATGTGTAGGAGTAGGAGGCATTTGCGTCATCTCCCACTTGCAACATTTGACCGTTCCTTCTAGATATTTTATCGTCTAAACCGAAAAACTGTAATTTAGAATATTGAATCGAAGGTGTGGCCAATAACCTTGGCCCCATCATTTGCGTTTATGATGCTAACGACTCCTAAAGTGTTCTGGTGAGCAAGATTATTCTTAACACATTCTCTGTTGCCGTTCCATTTTTACATGGAAATCTTATACGCGCAACTTTAACGCTTCGATACAAGTGTCTTTACCGTCTTCCGGGTGTGCTGTCGATTCTAACACCTCTCAGTCTGTGCAGGATGCAGATAATTGCAGAGTTGAAAAGTGTTAATCTAAAATGTGTATACCGCTAGTATGACGCATACGGTAAGCATAATTGCAGACTACCGTATAAATAATGGATAAGCATAACGAAGGATCTATGAGAAATTGTATTGGCGGCCGTTCTTTCGGAAATATAAAGCGGTAACATGACTGTGTCTTTTCTTCCCATGACCTTAGAGCAGGCTCGTAGCCGCGGATGGAACGAGCTAGATGTTATTTTCGTCAGCGGCGATGCATATATCGACCACCCCTCTTTCGGCGTGCCGCTTTTAGCGCGCTGGTTGGAGAATCATGGGTACCGGATCGGGATTATTGCGCAACCTGATTGGCGTTCCCATAATCCATTCAGAGCACTCGGAAAGCCCAGACTGTTTTTCGCCGTCTCGGCCGGCGCAATGGACTCAATGGTTTCTCATTACACAGCAGCCCGCAAACTGCGCCGCGACGATGCCTATACGCCGGGCAACGTACATGGGGCACGGCCCAATCGCGCTACTCTTATCTACACCACTCGCCTGAAGGAAGCCTGGCACGATGTGCCCGTTATCATCGGCGGCATAGAGGCCTCATTGCGCCGTTTTGCACACTATGATTTCACTGAAGATAAGGTCCGGCGGTCGATACTCTTCGACTCTAAGGCTGATCTGTTGATTTACGGCATGGCGGAACGGCCGCTTTTGGAAGTGGCGAGACGGATGCAGATAGGTGAGTCTCTGACAAACATCCGAAATGTACGCGGAACGGCCTATATCAGCCGTGATATTCGATCAATTGCGCTTTCTGATAGAGAGGAAAGCAGCATCCTTGAAATCCCTTCATTCGAAGAGGTGGTCGCAGACAAAACGAAGTTTGCCGAGGCCTTCCGCCTCGCAAGTCTTGAACAGAACCCTCATTGCGCCCGAACTATTGTGCAACGCCATGGTGCCCGCATGCTAGTCTGCATGCCGCCGGCGCTGCCGCTTACCGAATCAGAAATGGACGCTGTCTACGCTTTGCCGTTTGAGAAGGCGCCGCACCCTTCGTATCATGATTTGATCCCGGCGTGGGAGCAGATCAAGACCTCCATTACCAGCCATCGTGGCTGTTTCGGTGGTTGTTCTTTTTGCTCCATCGGCACGCATCAGGGCAAAACGATACAGTCTCGCAGTGAGAACTCAGTGCTAAACGAAATCGGGGCGCTTACCCGCAAGTCATGGTTCCGTGGCAGCATCAGCGACATCGGCGGGCCCACTGCCAATATGTACGGCCTCTCGTGCGGCAATCGTGATGCTGAGAGATCATGCAGGAAGCAAAGTTGCATCTTCCCGCAGATCTGCAAGAATCTCAAAACGGATGACAAGCGTGCGGTTTCATTGTTACGCAAGGCTCGCAGCCACAGCGGCGTTAAACATGTGGCGGTATCGTCAGGGGTACGATACGATCTAATGGAGTGTCAGTCGGCATATTTCAGTGAGCTGGTGTCGCATCACGTCAGCGGTATGCTCAAGATAGCTCCTGAGCATCTTGTTGAGCATGTCACGGCGCTAATGCACAAACCAGGTAGAAAAGCCTTTGAAAACTTTCTTGGGAAATTCCGCGATGAGAATGACCGTATCGGCAAGAGGCAGCAGGTTGTGCCATACCTGATCTCGGGACATCCCGGCTGTACGCTGGCCGACATGCTAGAACTGGCGCTGTCTTTAAAGAAGCTAGGGCTTACGGTTGAGCAGGTTCAGGATTTTACTCCTACACCTGGGACTCTGTCGACCTGTATGTTCCACACTGGCATCAATCCCGAGAGCGGAAAAGAGGTGTATGTCCCGCGTAGTGATCGTGAAAAAGGTTTGCAGAAGGCATTGCTGCTGTGGAACCAGCTTAATGAACGCAAAAAGGTGTTGGAGGCACTCAGGGAGCTGGGAAAAGAAAAGATGGCTGGAATGCTGTTTGCCGGCGGAGGCAGCGAACGGGGGCGTGTGAGGAGACAAACCAGTCAGACGCTTGAAAAAACGAAAACCTCTCTCTACGCAAAGAAGCAAGGCCGCACGAAGCAGCGCTAGGTTTTATTAATCCGGAAATCATTGAATATCTGATACTGGCGCCTCAGATTGGGAGTGCTAGAATAAGCATTAAAGCAAAATGGAATAAATTTGAGTATTTCCGACTGAAACAAAGCCTCTCACTGTGTTAGGTGCAACCTCGATTATATTTAGTAGGACTAAACCGCTGCGCGGTGGATTCGATTAGCAAGGGCCTATCAGTAGTAGTACCATCTTTTTCGAATAGCCACTTTTGCCTGATCACATTTCTTTGTTGAACCATCGAAGTCTTTTTACAATCTCTCTTTGCTGTGCTGCCGGCATGAGCTGGCAGAAAACAGTTTCAAAGGAGATTGTATTATGAGCGCGTTGAAAGAACGGTTGCTGCAGGATCTTCAGTTGAAGGGCATTACGCTTGGTGTCCAAAGGAAATATCTCCGGGAAGTCGGTAACCTTGAGAATTATTTCGGCAAGTCTCCTGAAGAACTGAGTACAGAGGAAGTGAAGCAGTATCTGGTTCATCTTATGGAAGAAAGGGGTTTAACGAGGGGGACATACAGAACCTATGTGGCCGGGATCAAGTTCCTTTATAATACGACCCTGAATCGTGCGGATGTAGTCAATAATATTCAATATCCGAAAGCCCAGAAGAAGCTGCCTCTCGTTTTGGATTTGTCCGAAGTCCAGGCGATTTTCTCAGTCACTGAAAACATCAAGCACAAGGCGCTTCTGATGATCACCTATTCTGCCGGGTTGAGAATAAGTGAAGCTGCGCGACTGAAGGTGACAGATATCGACAGCAAGAGTATGCTGGTTTATGTCCGTCTTGGAAAAGGGGCAAAGGACCGTTACTCCATCTTATCGCAGACTGCCCTTGAGTGCTTAAGACAGTATTGGAGGGAATATCGCCCGGAGGAGTGGTTATTTGAAGGCGAGAAGGACAACACCCATATCACTATAAGCTCCATCTACCAGATATTCCAAAAATCCAAGAAACGCGCCGGCATCGCAAAGAATGCTTGCGTGCATACTCTGAGGCATAGTTTTGCGACACACCTTATCGAGGCGGGGACTAGTCTTCATCATGTCCAACTGCTTCTTGGGCACAGGTCACCGACGACCACGACCGTTTATCTTCATGTCAGCAAGATGAATCTGGCAAAAGTTGTCAGTCCGCTGGACATAGCAACTAAAAAATATCTGTAGCACTCTGAGCCGTAAATCCAGATGCGCCAGTCTCGTGGTGTGGAGGTGGCGGATATCTTACGCCGCTACGGCTCCGATTATCGGCAGTCTCATTCCTTGCCTCTTCGTCATCTGCGGGCCATGCACGCCGTGGAGATATGCAGGACGGCAGCACTCGGAGGCCATAGGGACAAGTGCGAGGATTGCGGCCACGTCGAGATATCCTACAACTCCTGCCGGAACAGGCACTGTCCCAAATGCCAGACCCTGAAAAAAGAACAGTGGATTGAGGCCAGACAACAGGACCTTTTGCCCATCCAGTACTTCCATGTAGTTTTCACTATCCCGTCGGAACTCAATCCGGTTGTCATAATGAATCAGAAGGTCATGTATGATCTGCTGTTCCGTTGTGTCTCCGAAACTCTCACCGAACTCTCAAATGACCAGAAGCATCTCGGTGCCCGCATCGGCTTCATCAGCATCCTTCATACCTGGGGGCAGAATCTGATGGACCATCCCCATATCCACTGTGTCGTCACCGGAGGCGGCCTGTCTTGCGACGGAGACAGTTGGGTATCCTGCCGCAAAGGCTTCTTCATTCCGGTCAGGGTAATGTCGGCGTTGTTCCGGGGAAAGTTCCTCGATCATCTGAAAAGGATCTTTGAAGCGGGTGATCTTATCTTTCCCGGAGGAATAAGTCATCTCGGCGATTCCCATACCTTCGAGATGCTCAGAAGAAAGCTTTATCACAAGAAGTGGGTTGTCTACTGCAAACCGCCCTTCGACGGAGTTGGCGGCGTCCTGCAATATCTCGGCCGATATACGCACAGGATCGCCATCAGCAACAATCGTATAATCGAGGCCGAAAACGGCAAGGTCTCGTTCAAATGGCGTGATTACGCAGATGACGATAAGCACAAGGTGATGACTCTGCAGGCCGATGAGTTCATCAGAAGATTCCTTCTGCATGTACTGCCGAATCGATACGTTCGGATAAGGCACTTCGGCCTGCTGGCAAACAGGAAACGTAGAGATAACATTGCTGCATGCCGCGAGCTTCTTGACAGTCACAACACCGTAATGAAAGAGCAGGACAAGCCTGAGACCTGGCAGGAACAGCTGCTAAGGATCTGCGGCATTGACGTCACCACCTGCCCCGTTTGCAAAAAAGGCAAGATGCGCCGAATTGAGATTCTGCCTCCCCGCCGCTGCAACGATCCTCCGGAGCAATGCCGATGAAAACCGTGGTCGTTTCAAAAATCGCCTCAATATCGCCCCGCGAAAAAAACATCTCTTTTCGCAACACGGTCTTGTTGTCCGAAAACGCCACTTTCGGCCCTTGCACATCATCGCAAAGGTCAAACAGGGGCATTAAAGACGCTGCCTATCAGCCTTGTTCAGCAAGACTTGCTCCTATATATCCTAAAAGATGCCACTGCCGATAGTATAAGGAAGGATAATCTTCGATTGAATTGACATATCCGCACAGCGGCTTAGTCCTTCACACGTCAATCCGCAACTTCGCAGCGGATTGACGCTTATTCGTAACCTTGCATCCAGAAATATCGAGGTGCACACTCACTTGCTTCACAGTAATTACCACTAGTGCTCATGCTGATAATTTTGGAGATTACTACCAGAAATATAGTTAGCTGGGTATTAATTATGTCCTGTACAACACATATTAGAGAATTTAAATGGGGCGTTTGCTCTCCCTATCCCCGGCAAAAAAATTCTTCCTGCAACTATCTTAGGGTGTTTATAGCCACTCCTACCAAAGAGTTTCAGGAAGTGGAATCTATTAAAAACTTTCCATCTAAAGTCTGAAACTTTGAGACTGGATCCATTGATGAATGTTTATTTTAATAATTATGATTCATCAGATCAGGGATATTAAAGCCCAATTTAATAGACACCACGACTCGATGACACTCGATTACACACTCCATTGACACCATCTCGATTGACACTAAGTTGACAAAAGATCCAATTAAGGATTATAAAATACTATCTCAGGTGCCGTAAGGATTAATAGGGAATCCCGTGGGGCGGAAACGCCGATTCGGGAGCGGGCCCGCCGCTGTAATCGGGGACGAAAGCCAACTGAGCCACTGGAGGAAAACTCTGGGAAGGCTGGTGAGTAGGAAGATCCGATAGCCAGAAGACCTGCCTGTGATACTCAGTGACATGTTGCTGATGACGGGAAGATCATTAGGGCACTCCTAAAGAATACCCCGTTCCCCACTCAACATTCACTCATCAACCCTCCTTGCCATGGCTGGAAGGAAAGAGGATGAAGTAAATCAGGGTGCAATCCTCAGGGCATTTTGCCTTGGGGATTTTTTTATTTTCAGGAGAAGCAGAAAATGAATAAAGTGCACCACGCTGCTTCACTATTGCCGCGCACCTTCCATTTTATTCCGTCAGTTGGTTTGCATATGATGTAACCCCGGAACTCTATTGGGCTGAGCTTACGATAACCTTAAGTGGCATAAAATAGCGGCACTGAACGGAATTTGGAATATAAGGAGGTATCACATGAAGAAGTTGATTGTATCGATAATGACCCTTTTGTTGATCCCTGCGATGGTGCTGGCTGGAGATATTCCCCTGACACGCGACCTCAATGCCACGGCATCAGTCATCAAGTCGGAACGAGACAGCTTGTGGGAAAAGACGCTGATTGTCCGCTTTCCCGAACGGCGCCGAACTCTTTCCACCACCGATGGCTTTATTGAAGCAATGGTGGCCATGAATCACGCCGCCGATCCGTTGTTATGGGAAAAGTTAAGTAAAGAGTGCACGACTGCAGACAGTTGTAGCGGAAAGGAGTATGTCATGCAGGTTCAGGCAAAGATTGCAAGGGATCTTGGACTGAAAAGCACGGACCTGGCGCAGATGTCCACGGCTGCTGATATGGATAATCTTGCCGTCGTCACAAAAGAGTATAAGCCGTTTGTTGTTACCGCATTGGTTACCGCAGGAGCGAAAACTAATGCCATTAGAACCGGTGTTGACGAGGGTAAGAATATTGAGGGAGAGGAGCCGCACGGCACGGTGAATATCATGATCTTGACCAATGCACGTCTCACCGACGGGGCTATGGCGAGGGCTATCGTTACAGTAACCGAGGCCAAGACGGCCGCCTTTGAGGATTTGAAGGTGCCAAGCACCTACACTAAAACCGTCCAGGCGACGGGAACCGGTACAGACAGTGTCATTGTTGTTTCGGGCACTATAGGGCCGAAGGCAACATACACCGGCGGACATAGTCGGCTCGGGGAACTGATAGGCAAGGCAGTTTATGAGGCTGTGGTTGAGGCACTGGGCAAACAGAATGGATTCAAAAAAGCGGAGAAATGATTAGATGGGAATTTTCTGGTACGAGTCGCGACTGATCAGGAACCAGAACGAGTAACCACGACGGAGGTGTGATATGAATTACAAATATTTCATTCACAACGACTGCTTTTTTTACCCTTGCCACGACCTTGGAGATTGGAAATCATGTCTCTTTTGCTGGTGTCCGCTTTACTTGTTGGACTGCTCCGGCGACTTTGTAATGAGAGACGATATTAAGGACTGTTCAGGATGCAGCATACCCCATACTGAAGAGGGTTACGATTACGTACTCGAAATAATAAACAATACCTTGTTCCGGAAAACTGCACAGGACTGATATGTGCATGTATATCGGTTCCACTACTTCGACGATATCGAAATATGATTCGACACGGAGATTTATTACGCTCCACATGCTGAAACTTTTAAAAGTGAATTATTTGGGGGGAGACAGGTGAAGAGATATCATGTTCTATTTGTTTTGTTTTTTAGTCTTCACTTGTTTTTGTGGACAAATGCCGCCGCCGAAAGTCCAAAACGGATCATTGCGCTCGCACCGAGTATGACCGAGATACTCTTCGCCCTGGGGTTGGGCGACAATATCGTGGGGGTCGCCAGTTTCTCTGATTACCCTGCTGAGGCAAAAAAGAAGCCGATGGTCGGAGGTATGCAGAACCCTTCGATAGAGGCAGTGATCTCGCTGAAACCCGATCTCGTAGTCATGGCGCTTGACGGTAACCGGAAGGAATTCGAAGAGAGGCTCCGCTCCCTCAAGATAAGAACTTATGTATTCAGAGCAAAGCGGATTTCTGAGCTGCCTCAAGGGATCAGAGACCTTGGAGGAGCCCTTGGGCAAAAGGAAAGAGCGGAGACACTGGCAGAGCACATCGGGGCGGGCATCAGTGCGATAAGTGTTAAAGGAGGCACCACAAGAAAGAAAAAAATCCTGTTTATTATTTGGCCCGAACCACTGATCGTTGCCGGTCCAGGCAGTATAGCAGATGATGCTATAGCTATCGTCGGCGGACAAAACATCGCGGATGAAACAAGGATAGCTTACCCAAAGTTTTCAATAGAAGAAATCATCAGAAGATCTCCGGACATCATATTTATCGGCAAGGGGACTGGGATGATGGAAAAAGTCTCGCAGGGTCTACTTGAAAGGCTGAATAAGGTCCCGGCGGTAAGAAACAAAAGGGTTTATTACGTTGGAGATTACCTCTACAGGCTTGGCCCAAGAACGGTAACCGGAATTGAGGAACTGGCGCGATATATGGAGGAACGATGAAGGCGAGGATGGCAATTATTGTATTGGTTGCTGTGATTATCTTCTGTTTCTCAGTTGTCGCAGGCCCGCATATCATAAACCCATTCGCCTTGGATGAGACCTCCAAGGAGATTCTTTTTTCCATCCGTGTGCCGAGGAGCATTGTTGCGGTTCTAATGGGCATGGCGCTCGGTGCGTCCGGCGCGGTCCTTCAGGGTATGCTCAGGAATCCGCTAGCCGATCCATACGTCCTTGGTATTTCGAGCGGCGCGTCTCTGGCCGCCGCCGCCGGTATCCTTGGGGGATTCTCTTTCCTCGGCACTTTCACTGTCCCCGTACTTTCCTTTACCGGCGCGGTTATTACCAGCGGCATAGTCGGAATAATGGGCTGGAGAAAAGGAGGGCTTTGGCCGGAGAGGCTCCTCCTTGCCGGGGTTGGTCTCAGTTTTCTTTTTTCGGCGCTTCTCATGCTTCTTATGAGTATTTCCAGCGATGATGGTCTGAGAAAGGCAATGCTCTGGATCTTCGGAGATCTCTCAATGTCGGATTGGTCTAAGGTACCTTATGGCTGTTTCTTTGTCGCAACCGGAATCGCGGTCGCGACGATGCGCGCAAAAGCGTTGAATGCGCTGATTCTCGGCGATGAATTTGCTCACAGCCTCGGCTTTGCGCCGCACCGCGAGAGGGTTCTGCTCTTCGTATCGGTTGCCCTCATGACTGCCGCTTCCGTCTCTCTTGGTGGCATGATAGGGTTTATCGGACTGCTCGTCCCTCATATCGTGCGGTTCTTTCTCGGCTCCGATAGCAGGCTGCTCATCCCTGCGGCTGCTTTTAGCGGCGGGGCACTCCTCTGTATTGCGGACTTGATCA
The DNA here is from genome assembly GCA_963727805.1 of uncultured Nitrospiraceae bacterium. GTDB lineage: Bacteria > Nitrospirota > Thermodesulfovibrionia > Thermodesulfovibrionales > Dissulfurispiraceae > Fen-1308. Next base: position 390,167 of record CAVSHF010000005.1, on the reverse strand, counting down.
GTCGAACGGTCGTGCCGCCGATGGAACTACCTGCCGGTGTAATAACAGCGATAATCGGAGCACCTTATTTTCTTTACCTACTCAGGGGGAAGAATGTTCTTTCCAGCTAGCCCAGCGATACTCGAAACGAAGGGAATAAGCTTCTCTTACGGGAAAGACTCGGCATTTATTGCAAACCTGTCTTTTGCAATAGGGCAAGGAGAATTCATCGGCCTTCTCGGCGCAAACGGTTCTGGCAAATCGACACTCCTCAAGCTCGGTAGCGGAATACTCAAGCCTCAGTCGGGCGAACTCATGCTCTGGGGAAAACCCTTTCGTTCCTACAAAGACCGGGACAGGGCTAAACTAATCAGCTATCTTCCACAGGCGCTCGACTTTAGCATCCCCTTTACAGTCAGGGAACTCGTCGGTATGGGGATTTATCCCTATGATATCCCTCCTTTGATAGGCATCGACGATGCGCTCGATATGGTCGGCCTGGGTCACTTGGGAGATTCCCATATCTCGGATCTGAGCGGTGGCGAAAGGAGACGGGCTTTTATCGCGATGACCCTCCTGCAGGGCGCAGGGCTACTCCTTCTTGATGAGCCGCTTGCAAATCTGGACATAAAGTATCAGATTGAGCTGGTCAGGCTCCTGAGGAGACTGAGGGATGAGAGAAACATATCGGTCGTGATGGCACTGCACGATATCAATGTTGCGCTGAGGTTTGAGAAGGTAATGGTGATCAAAGGTGGTAGAATCCTCGGCATCGGCAGCCCCTCGGCGGTATTGACTCGCCCGGTGATAATGGAGGCCTTTGATGTGTTGGTAGACATTAAAAACGCAGGCGAAAGAGATGCATACATAAGTTTCGAGGAGAATTATTAGACATGATGCAGCATGCGGCAATCAAAGGAAGGGTTAGAACTGAAGCGCCTAATTGCCAATGGCACGGTGGAGATGGAGAGTACGCAACAATATTCTTGAAGTTGCTTTAGGCAATTTCACAGAGGTATTCAAGGGGAATCCCGTGGAATACGGGAACTGCCCCGCAACTGTAAAGGGAACGAAAGCCTTCGATCAGTGAAAAGCTGGCTTTAAATCTCGGAGCATGGTGAAAAGCCGTTACGTACCCGAGAAGAAAGTTTATCACTGTGAAAGCCACTGGTGTCAAATCCGGGAAGGCGGGCGAGTAGGTTGCCCTGAGTCAGGAGACCCTGAATATCTCAAAAATTACTACACCCTTCGAGGGAAGAGGGAGGTCAGGATGAGACGGTACAGAAAGACTAATGGGACTGGATAAGACATCCAGGTCAAACAAACAGTGAAATCCTCCTGAGCATGGATTTATGTCGGCGTTCCGTAGTTTCCAATGAATCAGGATGACAGAAATGCTTTTGCTATCAACTTGCCGACAACTGTGTTGCTGATAATCATTTATAAACAAATGGAGAATAAATTATGAAGAATATATGGATACTGTTATTTGTGCCAGTGCTGCTACTATCACTGTTTCGAGAAGTCAGAGCGGAAGAGACCACACTTAAAGAGGTGCTTGTCACAGCGACAAGATATGATGAGAATACAGCCGTTATACCCGCCAACGTTTCGGTAATAACAGAAAAAGACATCAGAGAGTCAAATGCACAGAATGTCCCCGCACTCCTGAGGAATCAGGTCGGAGTTCAGGTTAACGATATCAATGGAACCGGGAGGTTTTACACGGTCGATCTGCGTGGCTTTGGCGAAACTGCACCATTGAACACCTTGGTACTCGTTGACGGCAGACGCGTCAACCAGGCCGACCTGAGCGGGGTAGACTGGATGGTTATCCCTCTGGAAGACGTGAGCAGGATCGAGATTGTGCGCGGGGGGCAGGGAAGCGTTCTTTATGGCGATAACGCTGCGGGCGGGGTTATTAACATTATCACGAAACAAGGGAACGGCGGATTAAAAGCCGGGGCTAATCTCGCAGCAGGCAGCTATGGAACGTTCAAGGCTGTTTCGTATGTTTCGGGGAGTCTGAAGGATCTATCGCTGCATCTGTCGGGGAATTATCTTGCATCCGACGGATACAGGGACAACAGCAAAACCGTGGCTAGAGATTTCGATTTTCATACTGTCTACCCTGTGAAGGATTACCTGAAGATCGACTTCAGCGGCGGCTATCACAAAGACCATACGGGGCTTCCTGGGGCACTGACCGATAGCGACTTTGCAGCCGGATTTTCGAGAACAGATTCGAAATTTCCCAATGATTTCGCGGACACGAAGGATTACTACCTTCGGCTAGCACCGGAGCTGTATTTTTACGGGGAAGACGTTTTCCGCCTCGACACATCTTTTAGAAGAAGGGACTCTCTTTCTTTCAGTTCGGGAGACTGGGGGAATTTCTCCGGAGACAGTGCGATCAAGACGAGTGCCATTTCGCCTCAGGTCATCATCAAAAATAATTTTAGCTCTATAAAAAACAGCTTGACTGCCGGTATTGACTATCAGAAAGTGAATGAAGATATTGTAGATGATTCCATCTTCTTCGGTTTTGAGTCTCTAGGCATCTTCAAGCTAACAGAGAAGACTGTAGGGTTATACGCTCACGACGAGGTTACCCTCAGCGATGGGGTAAGCCTTTCCTCAGGATATAGGCATGAGAGGGCGAACTATAGCTTCAACCCAAGCACGCCTGGCAGTATCTCGATGTCGACAGACCTATATACGGCAGGGATCACTTATACCTACTTCAAGAATTCCTCTGTCTATGCTAGTTATTCAAAAAGTTTCAGGTATCCGGTCCTTGACGAACTCTATAGTTTTATTACCAATACGGTCAATACCGCCCTTCTGCCTCAGACAGCTAATAATTACGAGATCGGCGTCAGACACTCTTTCAGTGATGCGTTATCTGTACATTTAAATGTTTTCAAGATAGATACCGATCGGGAGATTATTTACAATCCGGTGCTCTACGAGAATGAAAACCTGGATGGTATGACTCGCAGGGAGGGGATGGAGATATCTTTTGAAGCTAAAGCCACTGATTGGCTTACAGTAAGGGGCGGATATACATTCTTGAAGGCCAAGATTGAAGAAGGTATGTTTGAGGGGAAAAATGTGCCCAATGTTCCGCGGCACAAGGCAACTATGGATGTGGTATGCCATATCACAAAAGAGGCCGACGCAATACTCAATGGAATCTATATAGGAGAAAGGCCTTTTATCAGCGACTTCTCAAATGACTTCAGCAATCAGAACGCATATGTTTTATTGAATGCAAAGTTTACTTATCGGTTGAAGCCTTTTAAGGCGTTTCTAAATCTTAATAACCTGACTAACAAAAAATATTCTGAGTACGGCGTCATAGGCGGGTACCCTCTACAAAGGGCTTATTATCCCTCACCGACGAGGAACTTTCTCGGGGGTCTTTCCCTTGATTTCTGAAAACATTCGGATCAGTCCTTCTGAGAGGACATGGGATGCTGATTAAGGATCTAATTGGACGTGATTTAATCCATGCTTTAATGCATCAAGTAACTCAGCCTTCAATTGTCTTCTTAACTTTGGCACTTATTGACACTGAAAGGAATAATAACGATAATTTATTTAAGCAGATGAACCGCCGCCTTATCGTAGAAATTGACGTATTTAAATGTTATAAGAGAGGTACAGCAATGAAAGAAGGACAAGGGCATCATCATCAGCACTCACACAAGCATAATCACAGTCATAATCACGAGCATACCCACGATAATCAAAAACATGAACATATGCATGAGCACGCGCATGAGCATGACCACGAGCACTCACATGAGCATACGCCTCAGGCAGAGCGTCATGAGCACACCGGAGATCACGGCCTTCATGATCATAACCACATCAAACACGAAGAAGATTCTCATTACCATAAGCATTAAAAAGTGAACGAGTAGAATTATAGAAAAGGGAAAGTAAGTAGACAGGACTTAGCCTCTTTTTGCAGATCACACATTTGTGCCTCTCTTAATTGGTCGGCGTGACTCATTAACTGCACGGGCAGAAGCGAGACGATTAGTTGACAAGATATTATGAGTTGAGGTAGCATGGATCACACGGACAAGAAGTCCGTGGTTAGTTTTATTTATTACATTACGAATTGAGCCATGAAGGCATGCGCCACGAAGGTGCGTCATTCATGGCTTTTTTATTGACCTTCCTTACCGAACCATCGAGCCTTGAAGGCTGGATCCTCCACGAAGGAGAAATATATCCCACAGGAGGATGCATGGTAAAGACAATCTGCAAAAAAGCTGCGAGCGTTCCTTTCTGGGACGGTTATGCCCCGTGGTACAAGCTCTGGATGGAACACAACAACTATCACGACCGGATTATCCATGCGCTCACCACTATGGTAGCCCCCGGCTGGAGAGTACTGGATATTGGGGCTGGCAGCGGTATTTTATCTCTTCCACTCTGTGCCATTGGGTGCGATGTTACCGCTATGGAACCTTCTGTTGAAATGAGAAACCTTCTCTACGAAGAAGCTTTCAACAGGGGGATTGACTGGGTTAAAGTCAGCGAAGAGAAATTGGAAGACGTACCTCTGCCCTATATTGCGAATTATGATTTGATCATGGCTTGCAACAGTCTCCGCCTCACAGGATCCGGCTTCAATCATGCATCAGCGAGGGTCTTCGAAGCGAAACCGAAGAACGTATTTGTTATAACTGAGCAGTGCCCGGATCTGGAAGTTAAATGGCCGAATGACAGCTACGATCTTATGTTTGCCAAATCATACGAAACTGAAAGCTCGTTTGCTTATCATTCGTTTGGCGAGGCAGTAGAACACAATGTTTACAAAAAAGGGCGTCCGCTGTTTTGTCGGGAGGAGATTAGTTTGAGTGATAAGCTCATGTACGAGGAAGATCATCTTTGGATGAAAGATAGTGCTCTTGTAAGTATGTACTGGTGGCAAAGAATCTGAAATATATCACTCTTGAAGCGAAATAAAGGGTTAATAAATCATGTGTTTTTATGAGGAGAACTTTGACAATGTTCAATATGAGTTTGATAAGAAAGCCAATTCAATATTGTCTCCAATCATTTGTATTATTACTGCTTGCATCGCCCGCTTACGCCGGAGGCATCCAGACATTGGATGTCGTAGAAGTAACCGACTCGATTGAAAACCTGGTAGGCACCGCTGATTCAGCAAATGAAGGAACTGTAACTAAGCAACAATTGGAGAGTCGACCTGCTTATCGCAATGGAGAACTGTTGGAAGTGGTGCCGGGGTTGATCGTTACCCAGCACAGCGGAGAAGGTAAGGCCAACCAATACTTTCTCAGGGGAGTTAATCTTGACCATGGGACAGATATAAGGATTACGGTTGACGGCATGCTGGTCAATGAGCATACAAATGCGCATGGCCAGGGATATTCCGATACAAATTTCATGATCCCCGAACTCATAAGCGACATGCAATACCGGAAGGGGCCTTACTATGCCGAGTACGGCGATTTTTCCTCCGTGGGCGCGGTAGATATCAATTATGTGGATACTCTGAAGCAGGGGATAGCTTTACAAACTGTGGGGACCGGCAACTATCAACGCACGCTCTTTGCGGATTCTATAAAGCTTGGGATCGGCAACCTGCTGGGAGCGGTTGAATACGAACACAACGATGGTCCGTGGGATAATAAAGCGGACTTCCGGAAATGGAACGGAGTATTGCGATACAGTTTTGGGGAGGGGAAAGACCACTTTACCATCGCTGCAATGGCGTACACAAGTCAGGGAGTTGCAACCAATCAGATTGCTGAACGAGCTATAGACTCCGGTTTAATATCACGGTGGGGCACGCTTGACCCTAGTGACTTTTCCTTTACCCGTCGCTATAGCCTCTCTGCGGACTGGAAGCACACTGAAAGCAATTCAATTACCAAATCCAATATCTATATTATTGACAAGACTATGGCCTTGTTTTCCAACTTCACCTATTTTCTGGATGACCCGGTACACGGAGATCAGTTTGAACAATGGGATAAGAGAATAACGGCTGCATTTAACGCCAGCCATACGCGGACTGACAAGTTGGCGGGCTTTGACATGGAGAATACCATAGGCATGCAACTGCAAAATGACAGTATTTTTGTCGGACTTAACCATACCGAGAATAGGCAACTCCTTGAAATCTGGCGGGCTGACCACGTGATCGAAAAAATGGCATCGGCGTATTTTCAAGACACTATTCATTGGTTTGAAAAGTTTCGTACAGTTGCTGGTATGCGCGGCGATTTCATCTGGATAAACGACTATGCTGCGACAGCCAATTCAGGTAAGACCTCAGACGGCATAGCTAGTCCCAAGTTAAGCCTGATATTCGGGCCTTGGGCAAAAACAGAGTTCTACATAAATGTGGGAGAAGGCTTTCACAGTAATGACGGTCGCAGTGCTATCGATACCTCGGTACCTGTAAGCGACCCAACGGCAGGCCCGAATCAAAAGGTACAACCGCTTGTTCGCTCCAAGGGATACGAGGTTGGCGCGCGCACTGTTATAGTCCCCGGGCTGCAGAGTTCACTGACATTTTTTCAACTGGATTTCGATTCAGAACTTCAGTGGGACGGCGATAAAGGTGAGACCTCGCCTGGACGGCCAAGCCGGCGCAGAGGTTTTGAATTTGCCAATTATTATACCCCTGTGCGTTGGCTGACAATAGACGCAGATTTTTCTTATACTGTGGCGCGCTTCACTGCTCCGGATCCAACGGACCCTACAATAAAAGATCACATCCCGGGAGCGAATGAGGGCGTTGGCTCCCTCGGCGTATCGGTACACGCTTTGGGGCCTTATTTCGGTTCCCTTCGGCTGCGCTATCTCGGCCCCTATGCTCTTATTGAGGACAATAGCCAACGTTCAAAATCCTCGACTACACTGGAAGGGCAAGTAGGATATAAATTCTCAAAATATTTGACGGCAACGTTGCAGGGGTTTAATCTGCTTAATGCAAAGACCAGCGATATCGAATATTATTATGCATCCAGACTGTCTACTGAACCAGCGGGCGCAGCAGTTAATGATATCCACTTCAAACCGGTAGAACCTTTCAACGTTCGTTTAAGCCTCGTATATAACTTTTAGGCAGCGTGTCAAAAAAGATGCTTATAATTTCAGAGCTCCCTAAGGCGACGGATGGTAACATCTGCTGCCTCCTCCTGGGGTGCGCGTACTCCAGCGCGCACCCCACATTTGAAAGAGGGATTCCCGGCGCGTATAAGAGTGCATTTAACGCGTATTGATAGCGCTTAGTATGACCAGGATATTAGAAGCTGCGCTCGAATTAATTCAAAGTAGTGGATTCAAAGATTCTGTCATCAAGACAGAGAAAGGGGTGATTAGAGACAGTTCAAAGAGATTCCGTATCCCCGATCGTTATATAATAGAGATAATTGTCGCGATTTGCCGACCAACCTTACTAAAAATACACGACATGAAGGAGTGGCAGTATGCAAGCTTTGCTTAACGCATTAAATACTTTGCAATTTGGCGGTATGGCGGTGTATCCGCTTTTTGTCTTAGGTGTAGCAACATTAGTGATTTCTCTGGATAAAGCTTTTGTATACCGACGCTATGTCAGGATGTCCGAATCTCTGTTGTTGCTGATTGAGACCTATAGTTTTTCATGGACAGACTTAGATGAACAGATGAAGTCTCTTGCCCCGGGAAGCTATTACGGGCGTTTCTTTCAGGTAATTGTTGCAAACCGGGTGAACCCAGCATGGTGGGTCGAGTCTCGGGCAGCTGACGAGGCACAATTGATAGAAAAAGCACTGCATAGAGGGCTATGGGTATTGGAAACCATTGTGACGGCGGCGCCGCTTCTGGGGCTTGTAGGTACAATTATCGGGATGATGGAGTCATTCAGGTTGATTGGAGGCAGTGGTCTGGTCAATCCTACCGGAATTACCGGTGGCGTAGCTCAGGCCTTAATTGCAACTACTTTTGGTCTTATCATAGCCATCGTGGCCCTGTTTTCATTTAATTTCTTTTCTCATCTGCAATCAAAGACAATGGATGAGATGGAACGACTTGGCACACGACTCATAGATCATATCCGCATGGATCAGAATGGACAGGAGGTTGTGCTCCATGAAACTGCGTAAGTCGCGACAATCGCGACGCGGGCGGATAGAAATCATACCCATGATAGATGTGATGTTCTTTCTTCTAGCAACATTTATGCTGGCATCACTCTCTTTGCAAAACCTACATTCATTGCCCGTCAATTTGCCCAAAGGTAAGGCTGAACCACTTCAGTCTACGACATCTTTAACATTGACCGTGACAAAGAACAGTGAAATCCTGTTGAATAGCACCCCCGTTAGCCTCGAAACGCTTGCGGGGACTCTACAGCCTATGCTCAAGAGTTCAAATGGCAACATTGTTGTTGCAGCTGATAATGCAGCACCACAGGGTGTGGTAGTCCAGGCCATGCTTCAGGCACATCTTGCCGGAGCAGAGCATTTTCTGATAGCTGTTAAATATAATGAATAGAAATCAGTCATCGCTTCAATTTGAGGATATTGATAATCCCTGGCGACGCTTCCCCTTCGTCTTAATTGCATCTTTGATCCTATGGGGTTTTATGATGTGGGGAGTCGGGTTATTGCTTGGCCATATGGCTGAGCAATCAATACCGCTCAACCCTATAGATGCACAACTGGTTGAGATACCAGCATCCATCAAACATACAGCCATTCCTAAACCGTCAGTTCCCAAGCCGATACGTCAACCGGCAACACAACCTCCCAAACAAATACGCTCTGAACCCCAAGCTATAGCTTCGGTGGCGGCTCCCGCCGCGCCAGCAGTATCACTACCTGAATCAAGGGTACAGTCAGACAACAGCAATAAAACATCTGCATACACTGCGGGATCAGCTAAAGGACCCAGCGTCTCCAGCGTGTCAATCACGCCTCCCCAGTTTGGGGCTGCCTATTTAAACAATCCTAAACCTATTTATCCGGCTTTTGCGAGACGGATGGGAATAGAAGGAACGGTAATGCTGAAGGTGCTTGTAAGCCGCGAAGGCCATCCTCTCAAGATTGATGTGGGCAAGTCTTCAGGTCACGACCTACTTGATAGAACCGCTGTTGAGGCGGTAAAAAAATGGCGTTTCATTGCGGCACGTCAAGGAGATACTCCTTTTGAAGAATGGGTGAATGTACCGATTTCTTTTCATCTAGACAAATGATTTGCCAGCGCAAGCTGTCTCACCGGAAAGAAGGTACAGAGGAATGACAACGTCCTAATTGACAATACAATACTGGCAGGCATTACATTCAAATTCTAGAGGAGGATAAAGTGCATATACCCGACCAGAAGCGTCCCAACGTTAATCGAACAATATCAACTGGTTCTCGGACAACGTGTCGTTATCGCCGATCTGTGTATCTGTAAGTATCTGTATTAAAGGTGTTCTCTCAAACATGGTCACGCTCAATATCTGTAGAATCGTATAGAGACTTGCCTGTAATTTGAGACGTTTCTTTATGATCGCCACCAGAACATATATCGATACGGCGATCCAAACCTGAGTTTTGACTGCATTGTCGCTTGTTCCGTAGAAACTCTTGATTCTGAGGTTCTGTTTGATCCACTTGAAAAAGAGTTCCACCTGCCACCGGCATCGATATAGTTGAGCTATCGTCATTGCTGGAAGCGTGAAATTGTTGGTAAGAAATACCAGAGTCTTGTCCAATTCGGCGTCGTGATATTTGATCTTGCGAATTTTCTCCGGATAGTGAGAGGCCGAATAGAATCCGGTTAGCGTACCGCTTTGATCGCAGATAAGCCCCGTTGTCCGATCTACAGGATGGGAATACTGTCTGCGAAATTTGAAATTGGATTTGCCTCGGGTGACGAAGAACGCCCTGCTCAAATGCAACATATACAGTCTGGCAAAATCCAGATATCCTCGGTCCATTATGTAGAATGCTCCTGGCTCTATAACAAGACAATCCAGAATATTTACTTCGTGCATCTTGCCATCGCTTATATGAATGAACGTTGGGATGTTGCCGCGAAGATCCAGTAGCGTATGGAGCTTGACTGCAGCCTTTGTCTGACGAAAATGCGCCCATGGGAATACTGATAGACACAGGTCGATAGTCGTTGCATCCAGTGCGTATACCGTCTGATCCAGTTGCACGCCGAAGTCTTCGTCCAAATAAAGTGCACGGGCTTTCTGAATCAGGCAATGAGCGAAGTCGGCATAGATGCGCCAGTCCCTTACCTTGTTGGCGTTGGCCAAGGTGTTTCTGGATACATTGCCACGAATGCCCATGTGATAGAGTTTGCTTCTTTGAGATCGAAGGCACGATTCGATATCTCTCAGACTTTCCCGATAGGTCAGTTGCGCAAAGGCCATGCATAGATACTGATCCAGACAAGTGAAGTCTTTGATCTTGTAATTCCCACGATAACGGTTGACGCTCCGATGAAAGGCTGGTAGTGGTATGTGTTCGACGACCTGAGAGAAAATCAGCTTGCCTGTATACATGGGTACGCTCCTCGTGTTTGTTACCACGAGAATGACGGATGCCCAAACTTCTTTTCAAGTCGTTTTCGTGCTCCATTATCAATTCCATATGTTATTTCAATATGTTAAACTCAATCCGTCATTAAACGTTGGGACACTTCTGATAGCTCACATAAATTATCGTGAGAGGGCATCCTAAACACACTGAATGGTATAGCGGTAATCATCAATAGGGTGTTCTCATAATAATCAAGAAGTAAACGGTGCGTCACTGTAGGCGACAGTTTATTGCCGTTACAAGTCCAGATATACAGATAGCGGGATCCGATTGAAGTCGCTAGCCTCGTACGTACTATATTGCAAATGATAGAATCTCTAACATCTCGGGAACATAGACTTGTCGGTGGACTGTTGAAAAGACAATCGTTTATTATAGGATGATGTGGACTAGTAGAAGTCTTGACTTCGCTAAAGGAATACCCTATCTTGCGATGCTTTGTATAATGCTTCTTGCTGCCTGCTCTAAGCATACTATTTATTCAAAAGCGCCGGTATCAGGCGAAGAGGTGAACATCGATGTTCTAAGCCTGAAGCCCGATGTTCCCCAATTCTTTACTTATGATTCCGGGAACGAGAACATAAATTTCTTTGTCATAAAAATCGACAACGAAGTCCTTTCTTTTCTTGATAAATGTGTGAGCTGTAAATCCAAGGTTGGCTTCACCTTTAGTAGCGGTCATTTTACTTGTAAGGAATGCGGGACGGCATATAGCGTGATGGAAGGACGCTGGGAGATGAGGCTGAAGATTAAAAAGGACAATGCAGAGGACAATGTCACCTTTGCCTTCCCGGTCAGTAGTGGATAGGCAGACATGTCACTGGATGAACATAATCCAGTGATTTCTTCCACCACTGCGGACGTAATGGTGACAGGCGATTTGCATAAACTTACGGTGAAGTTGTTTGACGGATCGATCATAGCTATATTTTATATGGCTACACGTTATCTTTAAGATAACCGAAAGTCGGTTTAGACCGACAAAAAGGAGGATTATTTATGAAAGGTATGATGAAAGGGCTTAACAAGATAATTGTATTAGCAGTTATCTTGTCTTTTGCTATGTTTGGTTCTGCAAATGCTGAAGAGATGAAGCACAAGGGCCATGATGCCTCTATGCACATGCATCACTTCCATATGCTGATGAATCACGGCATGTCGATGATAGCCGAAGGTTCGAATATGGCAATGCTTGCGCAGATGAAAATGGCGCCGGGAGTTGATGAAAAGATGCTCCATCACGGACACCATATGATGAAAGAAGGCAAGGAATTGATCACTAGTGCCCTAAATGGCCCGGAGATGACAGCCATGATGAAGAAGCCTGCCAAGGACCCACTGATGGACTATACTCATCAACTGGGCGAATCCATGCTAAAAGTCGCTGACATACTCGAAAAGATGTCCATGGAGGACATGTCCGCTCCTGATATGATGACAATGCACCACATGCATATGATGATCAACCACGCCTTGCAAATGGCTGCCGAAGGAGCTAATATGGTAATGCTTGGCGATATGGGCATGGCAGGTGCCATCGACAAAATGACCGTGGAGCACGGGAAAGATATGCTGAAAGATGCCAAACCCATGGTAGCCGACATAATGGGCGGCAAAGAGATGATGGACATGCATGCAAAGGGCATGACGATGGACAACCCAATGATGGCGATGTCTCATCAGCATGGCGAAGCTGCCATGAAGGTCATCGACTTACTTGCCAAGATGCCTTCAGCGGGTTCCAAATAGTCTGATTCCTCAGGGCAGGACTTAATGTTCCTGCCCTGACTGTTTATCAGCATAGTCTAGCTGCTGATAAGGAATATTTTTTTAGAACATCCGATATCTATTGGAATGAGGTCTCTGCCATGAGAACTATTGTATTAATCATATGAGTCGTGCTTTCCCTCTTTGCTGTATTTACGGCTCATTCGGGTCAGCCCGACCCGGCCAACACACAAAACACAATGATATTGTTAGCATAGCAACGACTGGAGAACATCATGAACAATTATCTCTTCACAACCGCATCGGCATATGAACCGGACTATTCTGAAGACTGTAAAAAAGGACCGAAGATCCACCGTAAAATAACAATCAGGCAAGATCCCCTGCCAATTATACCCATGTTTCTACTGATATTTGTTTTACTTGCCTTTGTGACGTTGACTCCTAGTGCCATATCAGCATCCTGTGGCATGGAGTGCTGCAAGGAATGCAATACCCAAAAGTGCTGTAAGGATCATTGCAAATCTGACATGGGTGATAGAGACAGTAACAAGGGACAGCCTCAACAGTGTCAACAATATGAGGATATCAAATGTTTCAATGTTTGTATGGAATCGGGGTATACGTGCAAACATTGCGAGGACGCTTGCAGCTATCGTAAATAATAAGAGCGTTGTACATATTGTAAGTCGGTAAAAAATGATAGAAGCGGCTGAGCTTTGGCCAGCACAGGTTATGGTTCGCCTTACTTTTAACCTCGACCGGACTGTTTCCCCGTCTTTATTAGGTAAATGAAAAAGGCCGTTACACACAGAAGGGTGGCTGTGCCGATGATTGCCATAAGTGTATAGAATTGCTCCTGCTGCTCTGATATTCCTGGGAAACAGAGACGCATGGGATTGTTTGATCCGGCCCGCACTTTACCCTTTGCCGCATCGATGAGCGCTACTGTAACTTCTGAGGATGAAAATGACAGCGATGACAGCGTCCCATAATGAGATTGTTCAAGATACATATATTTCATGACCTTGCCGTCAGGTGCCAGGAATATCAGCGCTGTAGGATGGATAAACCCTTTGGACTCTTTGCGTGAGCCGAATCCGACCGTTCCAATACTCGACTCCTTCTGAAAACTAAATCCCACAGCTTTCGTTATCAGACCTATGCTTTCTTCTCCGCCCGTCAGAAATTTCCAGGCGTCGGCCGGGAATGACGTGCCGACAGCCCTGATATAATTGACCTTCTTTTCTTTTGCTATGGCAGGGGTATCGTCTTTGTCAAAGCTGATAGTCACCACTTCATAATCTTTTCCCGGTTCAAGCTTCACCCCTCCCAAGGCGGAAGCAAGAGCTCCCAGCATCTGTGGACAGACCCCGCTGCACGAATAATAAACTAGCGTCAGAATGGTGGGTTTATTAACCAAATCTTTCAGCTTCACCTCAACGCCATCTTCATCGACAAAAGTCAGGTCCAGCGGAACACCCTGCCCAGTCTTTTCTGCTATGCCCGCTGCATCGGAAGGCGTCCCTTCATGACAGCGTGCCTCACTAGGAAAAAACAAAATCAACAGAACAAATATTGGCAGCACTCTCGTCGCTATTATCCTTGTCATTTCATGTCCCCCCTTGGTTTACGGCGGTATCATGATTGCCGGATTATTAAAGAGTTCTATTATATGAGTATACGCTTATTATTGTTCTTTTAAAGGCATTCTCAGTGAAATAAATATGAGATCAACCTGTGTAAAATGTAACAATAGCTACCCAGTGGATTACGTGGAATTGAGCATACAAACAGATTACACATTCCCTAAAGGGGTTAAAGCAATCTTGGCTTAGATTCCGAATTCTATCGCGGTTATTCTCGCCTCCGTCGATGTACCTGTATTGGCGGAGAAGAACATAACCATGTCTCAGGCATTTGCTTTCTTATTCATTTATTCAACCGAAATGACACAGGCACTTGTACCCATTCCTCGACAGTAGAATCTCCTGCACGGGCTAGCACAAAACGCCATTGGTTAACTGCATCAATAGCAGATTTATCCAGGATGTCATGACCGGAAGACTGAGCTATCGCCACTTTAAGTGCAGTTCCGTCCCGGCTTACCAGCACCTTCAGAATGACTGTGCCTTGCATGCCAGTTCGCTTTGCAAAAGCTGGATAATTCAGATCAGGGAAAACCGTCGGCGTTCTGGGCCTGATACATTTATTTGTTGATGACCTATTCCCAAAGAGCATAGGCGGCCCGACTTTCCACTGAAATATTACGCATACCATGTATCTAAGGACAGTAGTGGCGCTCTTTTTAGCTTGCGTTACCGCTTATCAGACTGCCTCACGGGCACGCCTGTGGCAGAGACCGAGGGAAAAGGCATAAGCATCTTCTTGGCAGCGATTCGCAGGTTGTCAATTTCGTGCTGCAGGCATCCTTGATATGACATAGGTGAGTATAATCTGCTCGGCCATATTTGACAACATAGATAAAACATACCGATAATAGAAACATCAAACTGGGGATCGTCAAGGGAATAAAAACAATGCGTCTCAATGGAAAGAGGAGAAAGTTATCACTTATATTAGTGTTGCTTCTCCTTGCTAGTTTTTTTGTAATAGCCTTCCATCATCACGACGATGGCGACGATCATCCCGATTGTCCAATCTGTATAGCTGCTCATGTCGCGCATTCAACCAGCATCAATACGATATCTTTCAACATCAACTACGCCATTTCGGAGTTGATCGTATCAGCAAAGGTATTTCCCTTTACTGCATTATTTAACTCACCTCTATACGGCCGCGCTCCACCTCCTGCTTAACTTCTTCTAAGACATAATTCAATTCAATTGACACGCGTCATGTGCGAACTGTCTTGCGCGTGTATTTGCGTCGGAAGAACTGAAATGTGGAGGAACCATCATGAAAATCATGATCGCGTTTATCACGCTAATATTTATGTTGTCATTTTCGACAGGCGTATTTGCGGAAACCCTGGAAGATCGAGTAAGGACTCTTGAGGATACTCTTAAGAAGCAGGAGCAGACGATCCAGGAACTAAGATCTCTTCAGGAAACCCTAAACAAACAAGATCAAACTATCGTTGAGCAACGGAAGTTGATTGACGACTTGAAAGCTGAAGTCAAACAGGCTCAACCCTCTGTTTCGTCCGAGAGTTCCGTTGCCAATCAGCCGACAGAGACCGGACACATCAAGCAGCAGGTTCAAGAGTTGAAGGAGCAGGTAGGTCAGGTAGTAGAAGCGCAAAGAAAAGTTTTGCCAAGTGAGTTCAATCCTTCCATCGGACTCGTAGGTGAGACAATCTTTTCCTATCGCAGCAAAGGATCAGCGCGGACGGGCAGCGACCGACCCGGCGGATTTGATGCATTTCAACGTTCAGTGGAACTAAACGCAGCAGCGTCTGTTGACCCGTTCGCCAAAGCATACGTGGTGGCCAACGCAACAGTCGATGCCCACACCGGCGAATCGACTTTTAATATCGAAGAAGCAGCTATCCAGACAGAGTCGCTGCCCTGGAATCTGACTGTGAAGGCAGGCCGTTTCTTTGGCGAGTTCGGCCGACTGGCCTATATCCACGATCATGAGCTGCCTTTCGTGAATCGACCGCTAGTGCTCAACCAATACATCGGCGGCGAATCCAGGACTGATGGGATACAGGTCAACTGGCTAGTGCCCATCGAGCATTATGTTAGCCTGACTGTGGGCGCGGGCAACCAGTTCGGTGGAGATGTGCCTCCGAATAATGTCGGCGATTTCCGTCACTTAGGTGGGTGGAACTACTGGGGCCGCCTGTCATCATATTTCGACTTAACACCTGATATCTCATTCGAACCAGGAATTTCAGGCCTGTGGAATCCCAAGACGATTGACCGCGATGGCCAGCTTACGCAACCCGATGGCAGCACGCTCACAGAGCGTGAGCGACGCTTGGTGGGAGCAGACTTTGCGCTAAGCTGGAAGCCACTCCGTAACAATCAGTTCCAGAGCCTTACCTGGGGCACTGAAGTGCTTCACAGCAACAACCGCTATGACGTCATTTCCACGGACAGCACGATGTTCAACCGATCTGTCGGCTCACTTGGCCTGTATTCATACCTCACTTACAAGTTCCACAGGCAGTGGTCAGCCGGGTTCCTATATGGTTTTGTGGAGGATGCCCAGGACAACAAAGCCCAGACTTACGAGTACTCTCCTTATGTCACTTGGGCTCTTAGCCACTGGAACCAGCTGCGCCTTCAATATACGTACACCGACCATAACGCTGCATCCGGTCTGAGTCCCGATCATGCAGTTTATGTGCAATGGGCGTGGATCATCGGCTCGCACTCGCATGGTTGGCAGCAACGCTGAGTATGGAACGGAGGAATATCAACATGAAATTGAAACTGTTTTGTTTGTGCTCGATCATCTTGCTGGTCGGGGTATTTTGCATGGGCGTGATACCGGCTTATGCGGCTAAAATCAGTGTTGTAACAACACTTACCGACCTGGCAGATTTTTCGCGGGCAGTAGGTGGGGAGTTGGTCGAGGTCCACAGCCTGGCCACAGGCGTGGAAGACACCCACGGGGTGCCGATGAAACCAAGCTTTGTACCGATAATGAACCGGGCAGACCTGATGGTACTGGTAGGGTTTGATTGTGAACACGCCTTTCTGCCCGCTTTGCTGGAGGCTAGCAAGAATCCACGAATTCAATATGGTAGGGCCGGCTACGTGGACTGTTCGCAAGGTATCGTTCCACGCGATGTTCCCAAAACAACCGGGCATTCCGCAGGCGATGTGCATCCGTACGGCAATCCGCACTATACGCTTGATCCTGTGTCGGCCAAGATCGCAATCGAGAATATTTATAACGCGCTTGTGGAATTCGCGCCGCAGTACAAGGCTCAATTCAAGCATAATCGCGATGCTTACCTCGCAAAGCTCAATTCCAAGATCGCCGAGTGGGAAAAAGAAATGAAAGCGCTCAAGGGGGTGAAGTTCGTATCCTATCATGAGCATTGGCCATATTTTGCGGCGCGTTTCGGCATAGACTATTTCGGTACTATTGAATTGAGGCCTGGCATCGATCCGACGGCACGTCATATCGAGGAGCTTGTCGCCTCAATGAAGGCACAGCATGTTCCCATCGTGGTGCGCGAGCCACAGTTCCCCGAAAAAGTTCCCAAACGGATCGCTGAACAGACCGGTGCTACCATGATAACGTTGCCAATCATGCCGGGCGGCGTGCCGAATACGGAAACGTACATCAAGATGATGGACTATATTATTCACACGATGGTTACTGCCGTCCAATCAAGGAAATAAAGATAAGGAGTGTGTGTCCGCCTGAATATGCGAGCGGACACACAACAGACCATGGACAAAACACTTATCACACTGGACAACCTCAGTATCGGCTACAACAATCAATCTGTGCTTTCAGGCATCTCGCTCTCTATTGCCCGTGGAAGTTTCACCGCCATTCTTGGAGCAAACGGTTCGGGCAAATCGACCCTACTCAAGACGGTGCTTGGACTGCTTCCTTCGGTGGCGGGCCATATCGATACCGCATCGAAAGGTGTACCTCTCATATTCGGCTATGTGCCCCAGTCCGTTCAATTCGATGCAGTTTATCTGCTGACAGCGTTTGAGGTCGCCCTCATGGGCACCTATGGACGCGTGCGCCCCGGCCTTATTGTGCCTTCACGCGAACGAGCTTTCACTCGAGAATGTCTTCGTGCAGCGGGCGCTGAGGAGTTTGCCCGCAAGCGTTTTGCCGAACTTTCCGGCGGCCAGAAGCAACGTGTGCTCATCGCTCGCGCCTTGACAACACGCCCCGACATCCTGGTGCTGGACGAGCCGACTGCTGGAGTGGACCGCAATGCGACGCATGCAGTAATGGAGTTCATTTCTCAAATCCGCAAGGAAAGGAAGATCACTGTTCTGCTTGTCACGCACGACTTTGTGGCGGTGCGTCAGCACGCCGAACAGGTCATCTGGCTTCACGAGGGCGCGGTATTCTATGGCACAGCACGCGAACTTCTTTCAGCCGAACGGATGGCGGAAATGTTTGAAAGGGGGATCGACTAATATGGAGACGCTTTATCAGATTCTCAATCCCGAGTTTCTACTGCGGAACTCGGTTTACACGAGTGTGCTAATTGGTTTCTCTTGCCCGCTAGTTGGTGTCTTTCTCGTGATGCGACGGCTGGTATTCATGGGCGTTGCATTGCCTCAAATTTCCTCAACAGGTGTTGCTGTGGCGCTTTCGCTTCCTATGTGGCTCGGATTCAATCTTACCGAACACGGTTCGCATAGCGTACACGCACTTGCCTTTGCCGGATCGATTACATTCACCTTGACCGCCATTCTGGTGCTAGCGTTTCTGGAGCGGCGCGGGCGTGGACAGCCGGAAGGCCGACTGGGCACCGCATATGTCGTAGCCTCAGCATTGAGCATCTTGCTACTGTCAAAAAATCCTTATGGTGAGATCGGTTGGCTCGATATGCTTAAAGGGGAAGTCATTACCATCTCCAATTTCGATCTCTTGTTGACAGCGGTAACTCTTGTTATCGTTATCGCAGCACTTGCTTTGTTCCACAAGGAATTGCTCTTGGTCTCGTTCGACCGTGAGATGGCAGTTATACTTCGCAAGAAAGTAGTTTTTTGGGACATGCTGCTTTACTTACTGATCGGGCTGACTGTTTCAATGGCGGTGTTAAGCGTCGGTCCATTAATTGCGTTTGGATTTCTGCTGATCCCTGCTTTAATGGCACACCTGTTTGCGCGCAATATGAATCAGTTCACTATATTGGCCTCCCTGATTGGTGGTGCAGTCGCGTTCTTCGGTTTCTGGATTGCTTACCAATATGACTTGCCAGTCGGCCCTACGGATGTCGTTCTCCTTGGTGGACTTTACGCCATAGCCTGGATTGCGACCAGGCTTCTCAGACGGTAGAAGCTGCACGGTTGTGGTAACCACGTATTGCATATAGCTTGTATGATAGTGAGATATGTAAATAGGGAGGGATTTAAAGTGAAAAAGGTTCTGTTGATAATAATTGCGCTTTCATATCTATCGATGTTGGGATGCGCTGTATCAGGAGAAATTAAGGCTAAATCTATAAGCGAGCGCATAGATGTCTTCTACGAGGTTAAAGATGGTGAATCACCGTCTTCCGGATTCTGTGACCTTGAACTCATCGCGCAGTTCAAAACAATACCTCCCGGATATTACCCGCTTGAATCCAAAAAGCCGGCAATCTATTCTTTCCTCGTCAACGTCGACGGACAGTCAGTCACAGGGGATGTACCCGGAAGACCTGACAATACTTCTCTCTATAACGCTAGCGGTCAAAGGACAATTGAAGGTGGCGAGGGAGTGCGTTATTACTTGCAAAAGAAACTCAGAATTCTCTGCGGTCAGCATAAGGTATTTTTTGCCGTGCCGAGAGAGAATATTTTCAGGGAAATCGCAGTTTCCCTGAAAAAAGATAAGATGTCGCTGCTTAGATTTACCCCGATTTACAACAGAGGTATTTCTGAATTTGGACATTTTCGCAGGATAGATCAATGGGAAGGTCAGCACTATATGCAAGGACTTAAAGATTTTGATGTGGAGCTTCTATACCTTTGATATGGAAAGTCATAAGGCAACAACTTCGAGATTATTCAATTTAAGAATCATCTCGGTCTCCCCCGACCTCTAACCTTAAAACACGTGGGGGAATGAAGGTTATTTTCATAAATCACCAATGTATTGATACTGATGAAGTCGATAACTTTTAGTAGCAAGCTCGACAGCCGCCTAGATATGGCTACCGCAATGACTTCGACATGCTATAATCGATCCTGCCGGTTTTCTGTCATTGGTAAGATATTTTTTGTTGAAATTATTATCAATGAAAAGCCATCATCGTATTGCTTTCGGGAAGAAGTCATCGATATAGGCACTTATTTACTATTCTTCATTGCTACTAATCAATCATGCATACGGAAATATCGAGCTGAAGCAGTATCGGTTGGATACTGCCTTAACGTTTTTTGCAAAAAAAGTTCTTGACAAAAGCTCTGTTCGTATGCTTTAATGATAAAGCTTATCATTATTAACTATGAATATAAAACAAGCAAAAAAAGCGTTTTCTGATTACATCAGGAACAAAGGATTGAGGCATACTGCACAGCGTGATACCATTGTAGACTGCTTTCTTGCCGCTGAACGGCATATTACGGCTGACGATCTTTATGACAAGCTTAGAAAAACATCCCCTGAAATAGGGATTGCCACGGTTCATCGCAATCTCAAGTTAATGTGTGAAAGCGGCATTGCCGAAGAAATAAAAATTGGCAATGAAAAAACCAGATATGAGCAAAAAGTGGGTGAGGCCCACCACGATCATCTTATCTGTACCAAATGCGGAGAATTCACAGAAGTATATGACAAAAGAATAGAAAGACTTCAGGATGAGCTGGCTAAAGCTAACCGGTTTATACCTCAGAAACATAAACTGGAGATTTACGGTCTGTGCGGGAAATGCAGGTAAGATATTTGGGTCATTAGGATTGGGAATCGCTTAATTCTTTGCAGCTAACCCCTAAGGAACCGTTGGAATATATTTTTTTATGCCGTTATTATGATAATGATTATCATTACTATAATAGAAGAGCTTCTTCATTCTTGCTCGACAAGAACGAGTAAATATAGCCGTATCGGCAAATTCATATAGTTTTAGGAGGCATCGCATGTCTATTTTTAATCACTATCCGCCGCAAAAACGCTTCGCCATGATCGGCGTCACAACAATCATTGTAGTGCTAAGCGTTGGGCTTGGCACACGCTTGTTCAACTCGTCTGGACATGCTGCAGTACAGGAAAGTGCACAGCCGGCTCTTATCCGTCAGGGCGACAAAATAATCATACCGCAGGGCTCTGCGCTGCGTTCGCAAGTGGTCGTTCAGCAGGTAACCGTCAACGACGGTCCACATAAGATTATGTTGACCGCTGCAGTAGAGGCGGACCCATCACGAACGGTCAATATACTGTCTCCGTTATCCGGCAGAGTGGTAAGGCTCTTGGTCCACTTGGGTGATCATGTTTTAAAGGGCCAACCGCTCGTCGTGATTAATTCTGGCGATCTGGCCCAGGCATATGCAGACGACGACAAGGCGCGAGATGCGCAGCAGCGAGCCGATAGCACGCTAAAACGTGTGCGAGGTCTGCGTGAGGCGGGCGCCGGTGCCCTTAAAGACTTAGAACTGGCAGAGAGCGACTATGCCCAGGCCAAGGCGGAATTCAACCGGGCTGAAGCCCGCCTCAACGAAATCGGAGTTTCGTCCCGTCCCAAAGACGGGTTGCGCCTTTTGACGCTCACTGCTCCAATGAACGGAAGTGTCACGGCGCTAACGACCGCGCCAGGTGCATTCGTCAACGACCTGACCGCGTCACTCATGACGATTGCAAATCTCGATTTTGTTTGGGTCACGGCAAACGTGCCGGAGAGTGAAATCGCCAACGTTGCAAAAGGCCAGTCTGTGGATGTATCTTTTGCTGCATATCCAGGGCAGATATTTCACGGCG
The DNA here is from genome assembly GCA_963727805.1 of uncultured Nitrospiraceae bacterium. Classification (GTDB taxonomy): domain Bacteria; phylum Nitrospirota; class Thermodesulfovibrionia; order Thermodesulfovibrionales; family Dissulfurispiraceae; genus Fen-1308. The sequence goes on along the minus strand of CAVSHF010000005.1, from coordinate 368,307 downwards.
CAGTCGCATTCGTAAGCCAGGTGGTCGAACCCGACACTCGTCGTGATAAGGTGCGTATTGCCTTTGCCAATCCCGACGGTAAATTCAAGCCCAACATGTTCGCTACCGCAAGTTTCAACGTACCTCAGAAATCTGCTGTATTTGTACCCAATTCCGCTCTGCTTATGGACAACGACAGAACCACGGTGTTTGTGGAGGAATCCCCCTGGACTTTTGTCAGGCAGTCGGTCGTGCCTGGCTATGGAGAGGGCGACAGCACTCGCATCGACCAGGGGTTAAATCCGGGTGATCATATCATAGTCAGGGGGGGAGTGCTTCTAAATGATTAATCGCATCATTGCTATCTGCCTTCGAAAGCGATTTGTTGTACTAATGGTCGCTATCTTGCTCTGCCTTTTTGGCTATTATTCATGGACAAAACTGGCGGTTGAGGCGTATCCGGATATCGGAGATGTGACAGCGCAGGTCGTCACCCAAGCGCCGGGGCTTGCAGCTGAGGAGGTGGAGCAACAGATAACTATTCCATTAGAGCGGGCACTGGCAGGCACACCCGGCGTGCAATCCATGCGTTCAAGCAGCACGTTTGGCCTGTCGATCATACCGATTATATTTCGTGATGGAGTCGAAGACTACTGGGCACGTCAGCGCGTCTCCGACAACATAAGTCAGGTCACTCTGCCAACTGGCATCATGCCGAGCCTTCTTCCGCTTGCCGGTCCGACAGGCGAAATTTACCGGTATACGCTGGAGTCGGATACCAAAAACCTGATGGACCTCTCGGAGGTCCAGCGATGGATCGTAATGCCCGCCCTTCAGCAGGTGCCCGGCGTTGTATCTGTGGCCAATTTCGGCGGTTTCACGAAGCAGTATCAACTAGAGCTTGACCCATTGCAGCTTCAACGTTATGGCATCGCTCTGAACGACGTGGTCACAGCGATCACCAATAACAGCTCCAATGCCGGCGGCAGCCGCATTTCACGCGGCGAACAGGGCTATGTTATACGTGGAATCGGCATGGTTCGCACACTGGACGACCTCGGGAACATAGTCGTCACACAGCGAAACGGAGTGCCGATCCTAGTGCGCGATCTCGGCAAGCTGACTTTCAGCCATCAGGAGCGCGAGGGCATACTTGGCAAGGACAACAACCCTGATACTATTGAAGGCATTGTAGACTTGCTCAGGTATCAAAATGCTTCGGAAGTGCTTAAAGGTATTCATTCTAAAGTTGCAGAACTGAATAACCAACTCAAATCGATGGGTGTGCACATAGTTTCCTATATAGATAGGGATGATCTTGTACAGGAGACAATACGCAAAGTCTCTCATACTGTGCTGGAAGGCATCGGGCTGGTATGTATTGTACTGATTCTTTTTCTCGGCAGCCCACGCAGCGCGTTGATCACGGCAGTAACAATACCTTTGGCCCTTGTCGCTGTTTTTATAATGATGCATTTTACAAAGATGCCAGCCAACCTTTTCTCCCTTGGTGCTATCGACTTCGGCATTATAGTGGACGGTGCCATTGTGGTCACCGAGGCCATTATGCGGAAGCGAGAAGCGGATCCGACTACTTTTTTAAGTGAACAGGATATACTTACCACAACGACCCAGGTAGCCCGGCCGATCTTCTTCGCCACGCTAATAATCATCACTGCCTATCTTCCGCTGTTCGCGTTTGAACGCGCCGAAGCCAGGCTTTTCTCTCCAATGGCTTACACTGTAGGTTATGCCTTATTAGGAGCACTTCTATGCACTTTTACGCTGATTCCGGGGCTCGCCTTTATGGCCTTTCGCAAGCCCCGCAAGATATTCTACAACCGGCCGCTCGAAAGCCTGCAGAACGGCTTTCGCCGGCTACTGGAGCGGATGCTTGCCATTCCGAAGATCGCGTTCATTATCGTGGGAGTGGCCCTTGTGTTAGTGGTAGTACTGGGTGTGACAACCGGGCGCGAATTTCTGCCGGAGCTGGATGAAGGCAACCTTTGGTTACAGGTGCAATTGCCCTCCGGGATATCTCTCGACAAAGCCAGCGAGATGGCAGGGGAACTGCGGCGCACGTTGCATGAATTCCCTGAGGTGTCGTATGCAATAACCCAACTTGGCCGCAGCGATGACGGCACCGATGCATGGACGCCCTCCCACATCGAGGCACCCGTCGGCCTGAAGCCTTACGAGCAATGGCCAAAAGGCGAGACCAGGGAGATGTTTCTGCAGAGGCTCAATGCCCGTCTGCAGAAGCTGCCGGGGGTTTCCATCGGCGTCAGCCAGCCGATTATCGATATGGTGGAAGATGCGATCGGCGGCGCACACAGCCCGCTGGTTATCCGCATTTTCGGCAACGACTTTAACGAACTGCGTCGCATAGGAGGTGAGATCGTCAATATACTGCACGGCGTCAGGGGCACAGCAGATGCTTCCATCTTCCAGGAACCTCCTATCCCGCAGATCGCGGTTGATATTGATCGCGCAGCAGCAGCCCGCTACGGGATTAACGTCTCCGACATCACAAGCCTTATCCAGACTGGTGTCGGTGGAGCGCCTATCAGCACAGTCTACGTAAGTGACCGCACATATGGCGTTACCGTGCGGTTCCCGAAAGAAACACGCAACAATCCGGAAGCTCTGGGCAGCCTGCCGCTTACAGCCCCCGGTGGCGCACAAATCCCGCTTTCCCAGGTTGCCCATATCAAGATGCAGACCGGAGAAAGTACCATTTCGCACGAGCTAAGTCATCGCGTGCTGCTCGTAAGGATTGACCTACAGGACCGGGCACTATCCGATTACATGACTGAGGCACAGAACAAGATAGAGCAAACAGTGCATTTTGACCACGATAAATATCGCATCGAGTGGGGCGGGGAATTCGAAAATCAACAGCGCGCTCAGGCCCGGCTAATTTTGATCATGGGCATCGTATTGGCGCTGATGACTGTGTTCCTTTTTGCAGAATTTGGCAAAATACGCCAGACAATATTGATCCTCGGAGTAGTTCCGTTGGCAACACTTGGCGGCCTCTTCACGCTTCACGTCACTGGCAAGACGCTGAATGTTGCTACAGCTGTCGGATTTATTGCACTGTTCGGCGTAGCTGTGCAAAACGGCATCATCATGATTGCCAATATCAACCGGGTGCGGGAGCAGGGAGTAGAACTGCATGAGGCCGTTCTGTCGGGTGCTGGGGAGCGTTTCAGACCCGTGCTCATGACTGCAACAGTAGCGACTATTGGAATGCTGCCTGCGGCATTGGCTACGGGCATAGGAACCGATGTTCAGCGCAATCTAGCCACTGTGGTTGTGGGCGGCTTGATGATTGCAACACTCCTTACGCTATTTATCCTGCCGACCTGTTACTTCGCTCTGGAAAGGTGGGTGGAACGCCGTCAAACTGCTGCACAACCGAGATCGGAAAAAGAGGTATAAATCATGATGCATAGATTGTTTTTCATAATGGTGTTGTTCACTGTTGCAGTCTTTGTAACTGGATGTGCCGTTGGTCCCGATTTCCAACGCCCACATTCCCTTGCTGTCGATGGCTATACCCCACAGGCTCTGCCTCCACAAACAGCTTCGGTCGATATCAAAGGCGGAGAGGCTCAACGTTTTGTGCAGGATATGGACATACCCGGGCAATGGTGGACGCTGTTTCACTCGAAGCCGCTCAATGACCTCATTGAGCAAGCACTCAGGGCCAATCCCGACCTGGAGGCCGCTCAAGCTTCTCTGCGCGGCGCGTGGGAAAGCGTATACGCACAGCAAGGTGCGTTCTTTCCAAGTGTCGAAGTCAGTTTTACTCCGACGCGACAGAAAACAGCCGGAGTGCTTTCCAGTCCATTGAACAATGGCAGTAATATCTTTAGTCTTCACACAGCGCAGGTTGCCGTCTCCTATGCGCCTGACGTGTTCGGTGGTACCCGCAGGCAGGTAGAATCGCTCAAGGCCCAGGCCGCATCGCAGTGTTTCCAGTTGGAAGCTGCTTATCTAACCTTGACTTCCAATGTTGTAACAGCGGCAATACAGGAGGCTGCTCTGCGTGGACAAATAGCTGCCACCAAGCGGACCATAGATATTCAAAATAAATCGCTTGAATTATTGAAACGTCAATACGATCTTGGACAGGTTGCCACTCTGGATGTAACGGCACAGGAAGCAGCACTGGCTCAAACCGAAACCGCACTGCCGCCATTGGAAAAACAACTGGCACAGCAACGCGACTTACTTGCACGGCTTGCAGGTCGTTTCCCGAGCGAGACGCTGGCTGAGAAGTTCGAACTTGCATCGCTGGAGCTGCCACAGGAACTTCCCGTGAGCCTTCCTTCCAAATTAGTCGGGCAAAGACCGGACGTGCGATCCGCTGAAGAGCAACTACACGCTGCCAGTGCGGAAATCGGCGTAGCTATAGCCAACCGGCTACCGAATATCACATTGAGTGCCAATTTGGGCAGCAGTGCCCTTGCAATCGATCAGTTATTTACTCCGGGCACTGGCTTCTGGTCCCTGGCCGGCAGTATAACTCAGCCTATCTTCCAGGGGGGCACATTGCTTCACCGGCAACGCGCTGCTGAAGCTGCATATGACCAGGCTGCGGCACAGTACAAGAGTACAGTTTTAACAGCATTTCAGAATGTGGCCGATACTCTTCACGCCATACAATCTGATGCAGATGCGTTAAAAGTGGCTGTCGCTGCCGAGCGTGCTGCAGCGAAGACTCTTTCCATTGCGCACCGTCAACTAGAACTTGGTGATATCAGTTATTTAGGGTTGCTTAATGCTGAACAGACTTATCAGCAGTCGCTGATCAATCTTGTACAGGCCCTGGCCAGCCGATACTCTGATACAACAGCGCTGTTCCAGGCTTTGGGCGGGGGCTGGTGGAACCGGTCCGATATGCTAACGGAGAGTAACAAAAAATGAGCGAACCTTATTACAATGGGCTACAATTGATTGATAGTGTGGCGAAAGCCGAGTCCGAACTATTGCGTTAGCCGACAATGATTTTCGGCATTCAATAATTTTACAAAGATGTCCAAAGTTTTGATAATCGTATGGCTCAAACATTATCCGTCACAAAGCGCTAGCCTTGACTTCGAGAAATAATGTTGTGAGATCGTACTGATAAATTCGGTCAGTATATTTAGCAACCAAGTAAGCTGCCAAGTAAGCCATCTGGATATGGCTGACGCGATGACTTAGACATGCTACCAAGATCGTCACATTTCTGGCAATGAGAGAGAGTACATTCAGCAATCATCGCACTGCATAGAAGTAGATATCATGCGGGGGGCGCTTAAATTAGCGCCATCCTCTGGACTGTCCAGTTTTTTTCTGGCCTAAGCCTCCAGGCTCAGGGACATTTTCGGCACTGTCACGCACGTGAGGCATACGCCCTCCTCCGGAGCGGCGCCGGGGTCAACCAGGTACTCCACTTCGCCGGAGTTGATCTCCACTTCGCATGAGCCGCAGTTGCCTGACCGGCAGCCAAACTCGATTTCAATCCCGTTGGCCTCGGCGAATTCCAGCAGACTGCCATACTTCGTGTCCCATTCCAGCGTCTTGCCGGACAGCTCGAATGAGACGACAAACCGTTGAGCCGCCGCACCCGGCCCTACCGCCCTCTTTACCTGAGTCACTCCGAACGCCTCCACGTGGAAATTCTTCGCCGGGACGCCCGCGGCTACAAGATCGGCCTTAAGCTGAGCCATCATAGAGGGCGGCCCGCAGACGTAGAAATCGCAGTCAAGACTCGGAAGCACTTCCTTAAGCAATGCCGCAGTGATATGACCGGTGGAATGGCAATCTATCCCTACGCGATCTTCAGGCAAGGGAGAGGAATAGCACACATGAAACTTAACGCCGCCGTTGCGCGAGGCAATGGCAGTCAGCTGATCGCGAAAGCAATGTTCACTGCTGTTGCGAACGCCGAAGAAAAAGTAGATAACACCGCGTGCACCGGACACCGTAAGCCCGTCGAGCATCGCAAGCAGTGGCGTTACGCCGATGCCGCCGCCAATCAAAACCACCGGTCGCCGGGAGGAAGATTTCACGAAGAACTTTCCTTTCGGTGCCTTGACTTCAATGACGGTGCCTTCCACGATCTGGTCGTGCAAAAAGTTCGATGCAGTCCCCAACGGAATTCGTTTGACGCTGATGCGATACCTATCAGAATCGGGACGCCTGGAGAGGGAATAACAGCGGATGACTGAATCATCAGCCCCCCCAACGTTGACCTTCATAGTCAAATACTGACCGGGCTTGTAGGGCGGAAGCTTTTTCCCGTCCGACGGCTCGAGGTATAACGAACAGACCTGGCCCGGCTCATGTTCCTTCTTCACTACCTTGAACATCCGATATCCGTCCCAGGCCGGGGCATTTTTGCGCTTTATTGCCGCAGCGACGACGCGTGTCGCGAGCAGAACTGCGAGCACCGCCCCGTAGGTCACCGGCTGATGTATGTCGGCCTTCATCCGCATGGTGAAGTGAATGATGACCAGTGGTGATATCACATACACCATTCGGTGAAGTCCCTTCCAGGTTTTTCCCAACCGGCGAGATGCACTGGCTGTCGATGTTGCTGCTAGCGGAACCAGCATCATCAGAGCGGTGAATCCTATGATGATGAACGGTCGTCGTGAGATATCCTGCCAGACTGTCTTGAAGCTGAGGAGTCGATCGAGCCCGATGTAGGTTAGAAAGTGAAGCAGTGCATAGACGAATCCCATCACGCCCAACGGCTTGCGGATACGGATCGGCCACCTCCATCCGGTAACAGTTTTCAACGGCGTGCAGGCCAGCGAACCCATTAGCAGAACCAGCGCCACGAATCCCAGCTGATTCAGAATGGTGGCGATCGGATTGGCGCCCAATTGTCGGGACCAGGCCAGCTCCGCAAGAACGACTAGAGGCACAAAAGCGCCGGCCACTACACCGGTAACCAACCAGGAAAGACGTCTCCTTTTCATTGCGCTAGAAGTATTTCCGAAGGTCCATTCCGTGGTACAGAGGGGCCACCTGTTCACCGTAACCGTTGAAGGGGAGCGTCGGTCGACGCATAAACTCGCCGATCCGGCGTTCAGTCGCTTGGCTCCACCTGGGGTGCGGAACGTCGGGATTCACGTTGGCGTAGAACCCGTATTCCTCCGACGCGGACAGGTTCCATGTTGTAGGCGGTTGTTCTTCGGTGAAACGGATCTTCACAATAGATTTGACGCCCTTAAACCCGTATTTCCAAGGCACGACGAGCCTGATGGGAGCCCCGTTCTGATTCGGAAGCAGGCGCCCGTAAATGCCAGTCGCAAGCAGGGTCAGCGGGTGCATAGCCTCGTCCATCCGAAGGCCTTCAACATACGGCCACTTAAGAATCGACTTTCTTTGTTCCGGCATCTGATTGGGATCGAAAAGAGTCTCGAATACCACGTACCTTGCCTTTGACGTCGGTTCCAGACGCTTGATGAGATCACGCAACGGAAACCCGAGCCAGGGGATTACCATAGACCAAGCCTCGACGCATCGCATCCGGTAAACGCGCTCCTCCAACGGAAACCATTTCAGCAGCTGATCGATATCTATGGTCTGCGGCCTCGCACACTCCCCTTCCACGGCAATCGACCACGGCCGTGGCCGAAGGGTGCCGGCATTCCTCACCGGGTCGGCCTTATCGACGCCAAACTCGTAGAAGTTGTTGTATGTGGTGATGTCCTGGTACGAATTCGCCTTTTCGTCAGCACCGATCTTCGGATACTCTGTACTCGCCGGCACAGTGGATATAGAATTACCCACCAGGGTAGGCGGAATCACTGCGCGTCCGGTATCGATTGAGTTAGGAGCGATCTTCATCAATCCGACCAGGCCGCTGCCGACAACGGTGGCAGTGCCGGCTATCAAGAGTCCGTTCTTGATGAATTCGCGCCGCTTGAGATAGACCTCCTCTGGCGTAATCCGGTCAGGAGGGGTTGGTTGTGCCTTGCTCATGGTAATTCCTCTCGCTTAATGTGACTCTGCTGATTGGGCGGCTAGGGCTCGCGAACGTTTCGACCTTCACTATAAGATTGTAACAAGGGGTCAATATTCGTTCAAGTAACAATATCATTCAAATGGGCTCTAGCGGTCCAGATCAAGGCGTGAGACAAGTGAACCAACGAAACGGCACCGATAGATTATTTCCATAATCATCGATAGGCGGGGACTGCAGGCGCCAAAGATTTTTGTAGAGACTAAGTCGCCAGCCTTGATGCGGCTGCTGCGATGATTACGACATGTACCCACGATCATCAAAGTTCAGGCGACAATGCAGGGGTACAAATGGCAATCATCATCCCGCAAAAAAATCCAAAAACAAGGTTTTCAGTAGCCACAAACAATCTCAACCGACGAGCGCTGGTCTCGACTTTCGAAAGGAAGCTTGAGTAGTGAGCATTATCCCTACGGCAATGACTATAAGTTATCGCGAATCCGATTTCGATAATTTCTTGTGGAATGTAACTATTTCCATATTTTTTTCATCTTACCCCGCAATTGCACTCCCATACAAGGCCCATTTCAAGGAAAATAGAGGTGATAGTCAAATACAAGATTCTTTTTCAGTGGTATCTTGCAACCTGAAAATATTTTGACGCTCGGACGAATGTTGGGACCACGCGACCCTAACAGTCTGTAGTGCTTATTAGCACTGAGCCATCAGCTTCGAAGCGTTGTTGATCAATGAGGCGTTCGGCAATGTGCTCGATTGCGAGACGATTACAAAGGAAGGCCTGCATTGGTTGAAGGAGATCGGCCTGGAAGTGATCCTGTAATGCCTCAATTGAGATCGAGCATGGGATAAATCCTTCTCCGACATATGAGGAAAAAATAATAAGATTGCATATATTATCGTAAATTTGATCCGGCGGAAAACTTACTTTGGTCATTATTGCTCCCTTTCTAAGTCAGTCTCTACGTATTTTTATCATAGCCCTATTGGTATCAGAAGATAAGACCCAAAATGATGTTACTGCGGATTTGGTGACGACCGTCACAAAAGATGACATTGCTAGCTGGATGGAAGAGTCCCCTCAATCTCCCTGGGCATACTGGTGACGGTACTTCCTTACATAATACTTTGGCAACCGATTGAAATAGTTTAGAAAGTATGGCGGGGCGGACGCGACTCTCAGCAAAACTATTTTGTCCACATTTTCGCTTTCTTGATGTTGCCAACCCAGATAAATAATCCAAAAACAAGCTATATTTTCAATAACAACAACTTTTGTCTGTGAATAAAAGAGAATTAAATGGTGTGCCGGGAATATTAGGGGTTCTGTATGGTTGGGCCGCACTGGCATCTGCTAAAGTCTTCCACCCTGCATGTCATGCTTCCCGCAACACTTTGAGAGATAGCCCTGTTACCATGTTCTTCACCTTTTCTCTGTATGCAAGCATATGGGGCGCCTCAAGATGATCACGGAGGGCTTCAAGGCTTTCCCACTTTTCTATAATAGTCACAACATTTTGATCCAATATTTGTGATGCTAGTTTGGCGTCGATATCGACTAACGGAAAATATTCGATACATCCTTTTTCCTCTTTGACCTTTGGCATGTTGGCTCTAAAGATTTCGAGAAAACTTGAAAGACTTCCTGTCTCTACGCGAATTGATGCAATTACATTAATCATTGCATTCTCCTTTTTGTGTTCAAGGATTTTATCAAGGCCTATGGAGTGCCTTCTCCCAGCTTGTCTGATATTATACTCCGATCTACAGAGTAACTATCGGACGAGCGTATCCTGAAAACACTGGTGGGTAGAAACGGAAATCATCGCTAGTCGTTTCAAGAATTCACCCTGCTAGTTCTATCGCTTTCATGTCGAAGTCATCGCGGCAGCAATATCGAGGCAACTGACTTGGTTGCTAAAAATCATCGAGGTTAGCCGTAGCATGAATTTGGTGATTGCCAAAAAAAGTCATTACCGACCACGGGAAAATCGGCCTTGTTTTTTTGACCCGCTACGGTGCTGTTGTCATGCTGTGCGGTAGAACTCTGTGTGCAAGTTCGCAGTCGAGTAACACTTATTCAAAGGGAAAAAGATAATGTAAGCATGAAAAATATTATACTTGCATTTAAATGTATTGTGCACTATACTATCTTCAGTGAGTATTGCCGCTAAGAAAAAGAAAAAACAATATCGCCACTTGCCTGCCTTTATCTTGTTGGCACTGGCTGAGAAGCCGAACCATGGAGGTGAGATATTTTCCATTTTGACAAAACAGATGCCCATCAAAAATGCGGATGCAGGCGCAGTGTATCGATCTCTTCAGAAATTGGAACAGGAAGGTGAAGTGACATTTGCTTGGGATACTTCAAATCCTGGACCGGCAAAGAAGATCTACCAGCTGACATCTGCCGGGATTGACAGGCTGGAATACTGGAAGGAAGATATTGAGATGAGGATATCCATTTTGAACTATTTTGTGACGAAATACGATCAGATTAAAAAAAATCTGCACGTCTAATTTGATGGAATACTGTATTTCGGGAAAGGAGGGAATATGACGGGCTAGCGGTTATATTTTTTTTGGACTTGTCAGTGTATTAAACATGTAGCTATGTCAAGTATGTTAATGTTTGCTGTGATTGAGGACAATGCGATGAAAGGTCTGAAAGTGATTCATTCTTCTGAAGTAAGATGGGAACCTCACCCCCAATTCTCCGGCGTTGAAGTTGCTTATCTTGTTTCACATCACACTGACGCTGTCGGTATCACCTGCGCTTTGGTTAATCTGCAGGCAGGAGCAGCACCGGATAAGCACTCTCACGAACACTCCGACGACATTCTCTATGTACTGAGAGGAAAAGCAAAAATGTGGGTCGAGGGATTTGGTGATGTTCCACTGCACGAAGGGATTTTTTTAAGAATCCCCAAAGGAACACTGCACCAGCCACACGACATCGAGGAGGACATTATTGCGTATGATGTTTGGTATCCATGCATCATATGATTTTACAAACCCATGACTTCAATCAACTCAATTAAGATGGAGGCTACAAATGATCGAGAAGCATTTCACAGAAGTGCCGAGGACTCTAATTGCCAGAGAGGGCTTCGCAGGTATGTATGCACGTTTTGCGTTGATTAAGGAAGACGGCTGCCCTCATTATGCAATGCGGATAATGGAATTTGAACCAGGCGGACACACCTCTCTCCACGCTCATGAGGAAGAGCACGAATTTTATTTCCTTGATGGTGAACCTGCCTATGTGGACTGCCAGGGAAACGAAAGGCCATTAAAGGCCGGTGACATGATATATGTACCGTCGAACGAGCCGCATCAGATCAAGAATCTGGGAAAAACCATGATGTCAGTCGTCTGTACTATTCCAATACTCCCTGGAGGTGACGGAAAAAGCACAAAGGAATCTTACGGCGAGTGTTCATGCTAATTATCACGTCAACATACGGAGCAGATGATGGAAACAGATATCAGACCTGATGAAATGACAGACGAGGAACTGAAAGTCGAGCTTGAAAGGCTTAAAGAGTGTCTCTGCGATTGCGAGGATATGCATCTATATTTTTTCGACAAAACGTCTGCTCATATTGGCGCTGAAAAGGCGCAGAACATGCAGACAGAATTCGAGGAAGAGTGCAGGATATATAACAAACGGATTGAAGAGATTGAAAAAGTGCTGAACAACAGAGGCACACTTTAGTTCCTAATAACAAACTATTTTATGGGCAATGCGTCTAACATCGCGGCTCCTTTTGGAACCGCATAAGAGCTCTGAAGGAGGTTAATTCATGGCAGCAGAGATGAGTCGAAGGGAGTTCTTGAAGACGTCGGCAACCACAGCAGCTGTAATTATGACAGGCAGCCCGACGTTGCAATTGCAGAACGGGGAATCTATGGTTGCTAATAGTTGATAATACTTTCTCTATTGTCAGTTCACAAGTATCAATGTTTTGCCCTGTTGAATGATCTTGCCTGAATCCCTCAAGTTTTTCATGGCGCGGGTGATGCTCACCCGATGGGCACCCACTAGAAAGCTCAGTTCTTCATGGGTTAGAGGGAACTGGATGGTCGTTTTCTTCAGACTCTTTACTCCGTGTTCGGCGGCTACGGTGGTAAGCACTCGGTAGAGTCGCTCTTCAAGGTTGGATGTGGTCATCGTTTCGGCTCGGCTCGTCAGCCACTCGATACGCCTGGTCAGATTCTTGATCACCTGAAGCCCGATGTTCGGGTGGTCGAGAATCAGCTTCTCAAAACCCTGGCGAGAGAAACCACAGGCGAGAGAATCTTCGAGGCAGGTTGCGGTCAGGGGATAGTCGAACTCCTCGTTAAGGATCTGTTCGCCAAGAAAGTCACCAGCTTTGCGAATGTCCAGAGTAAGCTCGCTACCCTCCTCATTGAGCTTGCTCAGCTTCACCCGCCCAGCCTTTATCAGGAACATCTCGGTGCCGGGATTACCTTGCATAAAAACAGCCTGTCCCTTCTTGAATTGCCTCCGCTCGGCAGCAGAAACAAGAGCTTCCAGTTCGGACGGCTGCAAGTGCTCAAACATCCACAAATGGCCGATGCAGGTGGACGCAAGTGAGGCATTCTTGCTAGCAAGATCATTGCAAAGACATCCCATGTGTTAGTATTGCCTCCTTGCTTAAATAATAAAGCGGGGGATATGCAGTGCTTGCATTCCAATATCCACATACCCCCGCTTCGTTCAGACTTCCGCGGCTTAGACTTATAGTGTATTCATTTCTATGTTTACAGTATTACTTTTTCTTTTCTTCTGCAAGGATGACCTTTTTGCCACAGAGGTCGCACTTGCCATCCTCCGTGATACAAGGCTGCTTAGGAGCCTCTCCCCCACATATCCCGCATTTTGGCATATCTTTCACCTCCTTTTTGAATACATACTTAGGCGCATTGCCGTATTGCTTCTAATCACTTCTCCGAAAGAGCCTGCGCTATTTTCTTTCCTAGCTCTATAGCTGCCGTCACAGCATTTTGCTGGCTTTCAAGAATATTGACGCCGACACTTTCTATTGTAGCGTTGGGTCCAAAGAGCATCTTTATACCGGACATATCGCACAGATCGCCATGGCCGCATTTAATACATGGGGGATTACCCATAACCCTTACCGAGCCTTCAAAAATCATTCCCTCTTCCATCATGTAGAACATGATCGCGTTGCTTCCCATATCGAAAGCGGGAGGCAACTCCTTAGCTGTTTCAGGGACAGCACAGGTTATGACAGCACCTCCCGGTTTGCCTCTCATAAAACCATTGATATGGCGGAGCGGATACAGCCGCTCAATGAATGCCTTGGTGCGCGCATCGAGACTGGAATAGCTTGTATAGCCGCCTACAACAAGCGCATCAGCCTCCTTAGCCTTTTCGGCCATAATGATACCATCGTCTTCAATGACACAGCGGTTTGTCTCGAGACAACCGAGACAGGCTTGACAGGGGGCAATGGTATAGTCGATCAGTTTGATAAATTCCGTCTCAAGACCTGTAGCGTCGAGCACAGCCTTAACTGCACGATCAGTATTACTATTGGGGATGGGAGAGCCAGAAATGCCCAGCACCTTCATGAATAGACCTCCGCAATATTCCTTTAATCCACTTTAACTAATCCGGCAAGAACTTTCTGTAGCGCAGGCTACAAAGCGAAATAAAGTTCCTTCATTATTTATGTAATGTGCGAGCAATTGGCGCACTTGATTGCCACATCATGAGAGTAGGTCTTGCATCTCGAACGCGCGACGAAGTACTCCCTCTCCTTAGTTTTCAGAGGCAATAAAAGCCCAAAGTAGATAAGTCAACCAAGTTCCTCCAGCACTAGCTCATCCGCTATCTGAATACAAGGCAGGATACTCTGCGCAGCCGGGCACATGACCAGATATGAACTGAATGCAGTCTTGACGTTTTCATGTTTGTCCTTTGATACCTTCAGGTGGAATATAGTACGAATTACTGTAATCTTGAGAACACCCTTAACATTCTCTATATCTCCCTCTACATCTGCCCAGAAAAACTCTTCAGAAGTGCGGATTTTGTAGTCAGCCAAGACCTTGGCCAGTGTCCCCATCATTCATGCAGCAGTGGCGGCAACAATGTGGTCTAGTGTTGCAGCGTGTTCTTTTTCGGGCTCCACCTTGTAAAATCGTTTTATCCCTCCGTGGACTCCATAATAAATAGGTTCAGAAAACCCCTCTATCATTGCCCGTCTTGTCGGGCCATTTTCTCTGACGATTTTTATACGGGAAGTATGAACAACTTCTCCCATGGCATCCTCCTTGAATTGAAGTGTTTTAAATCAGATATCCGCTCTACTGATGACATCCATATTAGTGCTGATGATGATATTGAGGCAAAAACTCCATGTTTGCTGGCCGGATAAGCTCTGAAGCTGCCAGCAACTCCTTAGCTTCTGCGGAAGTTACCACTATGCTGTCTATATATAATATTTATCAGGAAGCAAGGACAGAATCAAGAAATATGAGAAAAAAAGAATGTTTACAGCAGATGGTGTAGGGATAGGTACTTGATGTCTACCGATAAGTATCTATTTTAGTAGTACCCGGGATTTAGTGATTACCGGAAGTACACTTTATAGTTGCCAGTAATTTGACGTCCTTGATAGCATGTCGTAATCATCGCGACAACCATATCGAGGCTGCTGACTCGATATAACCTGAAAACCAATAATTCTTATCTGCACACACGAATGATGATTATCGCAATAATCTGACAATTTTATAAAAAGGATCCCTCAGCGCCCGCTCATCCTAAACTTCACATTAACAAACCAAGCACACTTTGTAGCTACTGCAAGTGAGCACCGCCAGATGATAAACAGAATAACTTAGAATCCGGACACACCTGCCGCTGCTAAGTCCCAGTAGGTAACAGAACCGTTGTGCCATTTGACTAACCGCGCGTTTCCATCCTGAGAGACAACGATAGCAAAAGCATCGCGTATTTCATGGCAGAGACGATAGGCAGCACGGTGTCGGGTGCCACCCTCTTCGATGAGTTCCTTCTGTGTGCGGAGCCCGTCAATATCGAGAGCGTGTGCAATGGTCTGCACTTGATCGATGTCCCCTGAAATCACCCCTCCAAAGCCGAGGATTTCCAGACGCCTATTCATGATTACGGCGCCATCGATCGCTGAAAGGGCGGCAATAAGATGGGCAAGATCGAAAAAAGCCTCATCGAGAAGTTCGATCGCGTCGCTCTTACTATTGACGTATTCCTGCCAACCAACCACTTTATCGGAGTTTCCCGACTCTCCATGGAGTTCTGCAAAAGTGTTCATAATCCTCAGCATGAGGGTACGAAAACGCTGCCGCGGCTCTTCATCACGGAACTCATACTTGAGGGAAATGTGGCGCTTCAAGGCGGAGATGTCTCGACTCGTCTCAGTCGGAATGAATATCAACATACCGCCGTGGCGAGAATTGCGGATCAGGCTGACTATGCGCCGTGTGACCTGCGGGCCGAGGATTCCGCCGAAATGTGGGTCAAGTTTTGCCCAGGGATTCTTTGATTGGATACGAGCAGTCTCATGCATCTTTTCAATCTCAGAGCGTACCGAGGCAAAACTCTCCGCAAGCCACGATGCCGAAAAAATGTCCAGAGACTGCGAACTGATTTGACCACCATTTAATGAGACGATTATCTCCGAGCCAATGCTGACGGCAATGCGGCCGGGTCCTCTCACGTAAACAACAAGAGATGAAGGAAGCGGAGGAACGGTTTTAGTACCACCGGTTATAGGCTGCATCCATCGGGTTCCGGAATAGACCATCCCCCATATCTGCGCACTCTTCTCAGGGCTAAGATCGATCCCGATCAGCGCCCTGTAATAATCAGCTGCCGGAGCAAGACGGCGCAGTTCGTATTCGTTGAATGGGCGCATCTTGGCGAATTGTAGCTGGTGCAGTCCTGTGGGAGGGCCATCATCATGAGAAAAGAGGTGATGGTTTCGGATGATGAGTCGAAACATGACCATCCGTTCTTCCTCCCTCAGCAGACTTGCCTGGTAGCATGTTGAGATTACGTGCTCAAGCGCTGGACGGTCGGGAAGTTCTACTGAAGGATCGATCCCAGCTACACTGAGTCTTTCTATGAACAATGGATCTTTCCATTGATCGAGGATAAAAGACACGAGTTCCCGCGGATACGCATGAAGAAAAGATTGTTTGAATCTCTCACCAGACATTTTTATGCTCCCTACCGTATACGGACATTGTGTGCCACAAATGACTGAAAGCTATAGCTTAGGTCTATCGCAACCTGGGTTCAGAAACTGGTCATTTTTTTACAGTGGATACTTATTTTCTTATCGGGTTGTTCCAACATTTCCCCTTGCAGTTGCATTTCATCACCTGTGATGTCACCAGAAACGTTCAGATTGAATGAGTCCAGGTTGCCAAAAACGCCCACTCCTGTTAGATTGAACCTCACGACCATGATAGTGGCATCGACTCTGTTATCCTGGAGTCTGAAGTTTCCTTCGTAATAATAATATGTATCACCTCCCAATAGTCGGCTATCTTTGAAAACTGCCACGCCAGTGCCGAAAAAACCTGACCGAAAATAAATCGTCCAAAGTCCTTCCAGATTTTCCATTTGTTCTCCTTTTACAACGGTGCTCAACTCACGTGCAGTTTATCACATTTCGTTTTTTACAGGAAGTCAGCTATATTCATTGTTATGTTTTGCCTGCAATCGGGCTTGGGGAGTTAACACATGCAAAGTAACCAGCCGCACAATAAGGCAACTATTTTCTTGTCTGCTCTTGCCGGATAACAGACATGATTCCTACGTAGATATCGCGGCTCAGTCGCTCAAGAGCACTACTCATCGCGGCAACTAGCTCATCATAACTGCTACCGTTCACCTGTTCTCTAACCTGCGATCCCTTTTCCAGAATCAAACTCCTGTCCTTGGCGAATATTCTCCATTGCGCCTTCAGCAACACTGAATCACCAAGTGCTCCTTCAAAACGGTCCACTATCACTTCGACTCTATACGAAGCAGGAACTTGACTCCCTAAGTAGGGGGTCCAGTGCACGACGGAAAAACGACCAGCGGGCAGCAGGCTGGAGATGTCCTCTACAAGGACACGGTTGACATCGTTCTCAATAGAACCGGCCCACCGGTCGAATTCCGAGAGTTTGAGCTCATTCTTGCCGGAGCGTGTTACTATCTGAGGCCGGTCGAGATAGTCAGGTATGCGAACGGGACCTATCGCAATAACCTGGCTTTGATCGGAGGAAACATCGCCTGTGACCGAAGTCTTGTTCTGCACCGGGTTTAGCTGATAGAACTTCGAGGACGGAGAACTGGCGCACCCGGTCAGAATCATCACGACTAATGCGAAGGTAAAGAGCGCACACTGATCCAAACGAATAGTTCTCATTTTCATTCTCCTTTCTCAGGGCTCTTCCCTCTAAGCAAGGCTTCAGGGTGGCGTTCAAGGTAATCCGCCAGAACACGGATGGAACGGGAAAGCTCAGCGACCTGCTCAAGCGTCCTGCCTATCTCATAACCGAGATTTGCATTTTGCGCAGCGATCCCGTTGATATTTTCGACGGCTTTGTTTGTTTCTTTCAGAGTGGCCTGGGCTGCTGATAGGGTTTCTTTAACGCTCAATGCGATCTGCCCAGATGCACCTTCATCAAACCTGAGTGTTTTTTCGGCCTGCACAAAGGCTGCTCGTGCAGCATCCGTCGTTCCCTTGATATCTGAAGCCAGAGGCCCGATCTTTGTGTCAAGATTTTTCACCAGAGCATCAGTATTTTTGAGCAACTGATTCAGTGAGCTGATGCTTGTCTGCAGGTCCCGGGAGTTGACAAGGCTGTTTATTCCTGCAAGGGTTTCGTTTAATCTGTCGGCGATCTCCTTGAGCGGCAACTCCTCGAAGCTTTTTGTCAGTTTCGCCAGACTCGAAGGAATTGTCGGAATTTCAGGATACTTCTTTTCGAGACCTACAAGCCTGATCGGAGTATCTGGGTAGAAATCGAGATTGACCATAAGCTGGCCGGTGACGAAACTCTGCAGCTGAAGCTGGGCTCTCAGTCCTTTCTCTATCAATGCCTGAAGATACAGTTGGTCATAGCTTGGCTTGTCCGCGATTGGAATGACTTTTTGAGGATAGATTTCTGTATAAACCGGGATGAAAGCGGTGAGGTCTTTTGCATTGAGCTCCAGGGCGATGTCGGTAACGTGCCCTATCTGGACGCCTCGGAACATGATCGGCGCCCCAATCTGGAGCCCTTTAACCGAGCCCTCAAAGAACATCACGTTCCTATTGACCTTTTTGAAGAACGTGCCTGAACCGAAGATGACCACACCTGCAACGATGAGAACCAAAGCGCCCAGGACAAAAGCGCCAATGAGCGTTTTGCTTGCCTGTTTACTCATTTTATTTCTCCTCAATCATCGATTTCTACCTTATCTCTTCTTGTACACGACCTTCTCCACGGGTTAGAAAGTTCATTATTTTGGGATCCTTTGACTCGGCGAGGAGTTTCCTGGGCGCTCCCCCGGCGATCATCGTTTTCGTGTCAGCGTCGAGAAAGACTGAGTTATTTCCGATCGCGAATATGCTCGCCAATTCATGGGTCACAACAACTACCGTGGCCCCAAGACTATTTCTAAGTTCAATGATCAACTCGTCAAGCAGATGGGCGCTGATCGGGTCGAGTCCCGCAGAGGGCTCATCGAAGAAGAGTATTTCAGGGTCTAACGCCATGGCGCGGGCCAGTCCGGCGCGTTTCTTCATGCCGCCGCTGATCTCGGATGGATAGTACTCCTCGAAGCCGGCGAGTCCGACAAGTGCGAGCTTGAGCGAGACGATCTTTTCAATCTGACCTTGGCTCAGGTCCGTGTATTGCTGGAGCGGGAGGGCAACGTTTTCTCCAAGAGTGAGAGAACTCCAGAGAGCGCCGCCCTGATAGAGTATGCCGAACTTTCTCATAATGCTCTTCTGTTCCTCGGTCCCTGCTGACCAAAAACTCAGACCGCCATAGAGGATCTGTCCCTTTGTCGGCTGAAGTAGCCCGACCATACTCCGCAAAACGGTGCTCTTGCCGCCGCCACTTGCTCCCATGATTATGAATATATCGCCCCTGTTAATGGTAAAGGTGAGGTCATGGAGGATCACGTTGCTCCCATAGGCCACGGTCAGGTTCTCAACAATGATATGTGGCTCCGCCTCTCTTATCTCCACTCTGTACTCCTTAGATATTCAGCACATTACAAACGAAGGTTATCACGGCCATAGCCACGACGATGCTGACTATGCTTGTCACAACTGCAGAGGTTGTCGCTTCACCGACTGCAGAAGCGCTCCGTCCGGACTGCATTCCGCGGAGACAGCCTGCAAGCGCCACAAGGACGCCGAAGACCGCGGCACTGAAGAGCCCGACCCATAAGTCATTCAGCTGCACTGATTGGCTGGTCTTACTGTAGTATTCCATCAAATTCAGGTCAAGTATCGAAACCCCAATGATCAGGCCGCCGATTATTCCCATCAAGTCGGCATAAAGACTCAAAAGAGGCATCATGAAAAAAAGGGCGATCATTCTCGGAAGCACGAGAAATTCCATGGGTGAGATCCCAAGGGTCTTCAAGGCATCGATCTCCTCATTCACCTGCATCGTACCTAGTTGAGCGGCAAATGATGCTCCGGTGCGGCCGGCCATTATTATCCCGGTCATAACAGCCGCAAGTGCCCGTACCATCCCGATTCCTACCAGACTGGCCACATAAATCTGTGCACCGAAAATCTTAAGTTGGATGGCGCCGATAAAGGCAAGTATGATCCCGACAAGGATACTGATAAGCGAGACAATCGGAAGAGCCTGCGCACCGCACTCCTGCATCGTGAGAAGGAGATCAGAGGGGCGAAACTGGGCCTTTCCCACGAGCAATCTCATAAAGGCGACAGCGGCCTCCCCAATGAACCCGACCATTTCGAGACTAGAACGCCAAAAGGCGATTGAAGATTCGCCGACCCTATCGACAAACGAGATTTTAGCTGCTTTCCTGCGCACACCCTTCCTTTCAGGAACTGCAAAGGCAAGGGTCAGGATCCGCTGTACGCCTGCCGGCAGGCCCTCTTTCTCGACGGGAATATGCATTTCGGAGCCGATCTCGATGATAGACAGAAGGAATGTTATGAGGCCGCTGTCCCATCCTGTCATGGCCTGAGTATCAATAGTAATACGGCTGACTGTATCTGAGGACTCGATCTTGCCCCGTAACTCTTCACCTTGCGGAAGCTGCTTTCCCAGTTTCCATTCCCCAGATAGACGCACTGTCAGCGTGGCGTCGGCAAGACGGAGCAGCGACAGCTCTGCTTTTTGTAGCGCTTTGTCAGAGTCCACTTTTTCCTCCCGGCTGATACGTTCTGTTGTTTCTTGATTTTGCCGAAAGTCTGCCAGCCATTTGATTACGACGCTATTGCTCAAGCCTCTTTTCTATAAGCGGCATTGCCATCATAAGCACCGCCACAATAAGCGGGCCTGCAACAAAGCCTATCACACCAAAAAGGTGTATTCCTCCCAGTACTCCAAAAAAAATCAGTGCAGTATGTATCCTTGCCCGTTGCCCCATTATCTTTGGTTTCAGTATGTGTTCTACCAGTCCGACTATTACAAGTATACCAATGGCCGCCATAATAACGCCTTTTATTACTTCGCCGCTTATAAATAGATATGCCGTAACCGGACCCCAGATCGCGAACGATCCCACAATCGGGATAAAAGAAAACACCGACATCGCAAAGCCAAGCAGTAGAGGAGAGGGGACGCCCAGAAAATGAAACGCTACCCCTCCTATAACTCCTCCAACCAGCGCAATCATGACCCCGCCATACATCGTAGATACAATGACCTCTTCTATTCTTTTTCTCAGCCCTTCCTTCTGTATTTCCGTGAGGGGCAGAAGCCTGCGTATTGCGGAAACAAAAGCTTCCCGGTCACGAAGAAGAAAAAAGAGCGCAAAGAGCATTATGAAATAGTTCATGACTGCATTGATAGCGACTAATGCATTTTCACTAACAATCCGGGTCAGGCCGGTCTTCACAGCGCCAATAAGCCCGATTAGATAGCTGTTTAATTCGTCAGGCGGGATATTCAGAAGATGCGCCATTTCTGCAATCGCTGATTTCAGATTACTATTCTCGAAAATGAGCGTGGGGATGTCTTTTCCGCCGGATAGACTGACTATTACCTTTATTTCATCGACCAACAAGTAGCAAAAAAACGATAATGGCGCGACAAATAGCAGTAGGGCAATGAGTACAACGACTGCTGCTGCTATATTGGCATTCTTTAGCCTTTTACCGATGAACTCATAGACAGGCGATAGAACTATTGAAAAGACCACTGCCGAAAAGATAGCCAGGATGAAAGGCGAAATCATCGCACACGCCAGATATACGAGCGCAATCACTATAGCATAAAACACAACATTCTTCTCTGTCACAATGTCCTCAACTTCTATCCGGAGCTGCAAGTGCCAGAATAGCGCTCGCCAGCGGCCGGCTGTATTTTTCTGGAATAACAACCGCTTTTCCATATGGGTCAAGCAGTACTTTTTCGGAATCGAATCGCATGCCGCGCTCGGAGGCGTTGGGGCCGTGGACACGATATCCGTAGATTTGTCCCGGACCGATATCAGGGACAAAGGCATGCCAATAATGATATGTCCTGTTCTTCCTCGGATCGAGCAGAATTGTACGGAATGGCGCAGGATCACCGGCGTCTTCAAAAAGCAGCAATTCCACAGAAGCAGCGCTCTTCGAGAAGACGCTGAAATTTACCCCCTCTTGGGAAACGGTCGCCCCAAGAGGAAAACTCTTCCCCCGCATTCTATCAATCATGGCATCCCCCGGGTAATTGTTCCCTGACCATTGTTTCATCACGCCCCTGCGCCTGGCATTATCTTCCAGATATTTTCGCAGTATTCCCGTATCGATCTGTCCGACGAAAACTTACCCATGCGGGCCACATTCAGGATCGACATGCGCAGCCAGTTGTCCCGATTACGATATGCTGAGCTGACCCTGTCCTGGCAATCGATATAGGACTGATAGTCTGCGAGCAGAAGGAAAGGATCATAGTTCATGAGGTTTTCCACCAAGGGCCGGAATAGTTCCCTGTCACCCCGGGAGAAATGCCCTGACCGTATCTGATCGATCGCCTCCCTGAGGTTTGCGTTCGAGGCGTAATAGCCCCGGGGATTATAGCCCTTGACCTTCAGGTCCTCGACTTCCCCTGCGGTAAGTCCGAAGAGGAAAAAGTTCTCGGCTCCGACCTCCTCACGGATTTCGATGTTTGCGCCGTCAAGGGTGCCGATGGTTAGAGCACCGTTCATTGAGAATTTCATGTTGCCTGTACCCGAGGCCTCTTTCCCCGCAGTAGATATCTGCTCCGAAAGGTCTGCGGCAGGGTAGATATGATGCGCGTTCTTCACGTTGAAGTTTGGAAAGAAGACAACTTTCAGCCTTCCGTCAACATCAGGATCGTTATTGACCACGTCAGCAACGGAATTGATCAGCTTGATGATAAGTTTTGCCATGAAGTAGCCGGGAGCGGCCTTTCCTCCGAAGATAAAGGTGCGGGGCACTACGTGCTGACTGGGGGATTTCTTGATGCGATTGTACAAGGTAATAATGTGCAGAATGTTGAGATGCTGCCGCTTGTACTCATGTATCCGCTTCACCTGGATGTCGAACATCGAATCAGGATCAACCGTGACCCCGGTCCTTTCACTTATAAGCGCAGCAAGCCTGGTTTTATTGTCACGTTTTATAATGTCCCACTCCGTCCGGAACGCGGAATCCTCAGTAAACGGCTTGATCTTCCTGATCTCATCTTCAAAATTATTGATCCACCGGTCCCCTATGGTTCTTGTGATGAGTCCAGTTAGTCCAGGGTTGCTCAGGGCCAGCCAGCGCCTCGGGGTCACCCCGTTAGTGACATTCATAAAACGATCGGGATAAAGGTCATGCATGTCTTTAAGAACCGTCTTGGTGAGAAGGTCTGAGTGCAGCGCAGCCACGCCGTTGATGCAATGACTCCCCACCGAGGCTAGATGCGCCATTCGCACATACTTATCACCACCTTCATCGATGATGGACAGACGCGCAACCCGGCCGTCATCTCCGGGAAATCTCAGTCGGACTTCGTCAAGGAATCTGCTGTTGATCTCATATATGATCTCCAGGTGCCTGGGAAGAATATGGCTGAAGAGTTGCAGAGGCCATTTTTCGAGCGCCTCGGGCAGTAATGTATGGTTGGTGTATGCCATAGTTTGCTGGGTGATCTTCCATGCTTGCTCCCAATCCATAAGATGCTCGTCAACAAGAAGCCTCATCAGTTCTGCAACAGCAATGGAAGGATGAGTGTCGTTCAGCTGGATGGCAAAGCTTTCATGGAACGTCTCGATCTTTTTCCCACGGAGCTCTAGGATACGAATCATATCCTGAAGGGCGCACGAGACGAAGAAATACTGTTGGCCGAGTCGAAGAGTCTTTCCTATTTCGGGCTCGTCGTTAGGGTAGAGGACTTTGCTTACTGTTTCGGAAAACACTTTCTCGTCCACTGCCTTGTAGTAATCCCCGATATTAAATGCCTGAAAGTCGAAGGACTCTACAGCCTCTGATTTCCAGAGCCTGAGCAGGTTTACTGCTTCGTCCCGATAAGCTGGAACCGCCGTGTCATACGCTATCCCCTTTATGACACGCTCAGGGACCCAGCGCACTCTGAAACAGCCCTCCTCGTCCCGGTACTGCTCAGTTCGTCCGCCGAAATTTACGTGATAAGCTATCTCGGGACGGCATATCTCCCAGGGGTTTCCCAGACTAAGCCACTTGTCGGTCTTTTCGACCTGCCATCCGTCACGGATCTCCTGAGCAAAGATGCCAAATTCATACCTGATGCCGTAGCCGATCGCAGGAACATTTAACGACGCCAGAGAGTCCATGTAGCATGCGGCAAGCCTGCCCAGGCCGCCGTTGCCGAGTCCTGGCTCAGCCTCCAGTTCGATGATGTCGTCCAGATCCAGGCCAAGTTCCTTCAGCGCTTCCCGTACACCATCCGTCAGGCCCATATTCAGGAGATTATTGCCAAGATGAGGCCCCATAAGGAACTCAGCAGAGAGGTAGCTGGCGATTTTCACTTCGGGTTGCCGGAACTTTTTTATCGAGCGTGTTAAATGCTCGATCATCCTGTCACGCACAGTGTAGGCGACCGCCATATACCAATCGTTTTTCGTTGCCAGTTCAGGAATTAACCCCTGAATATAATTAAGATTGTCAAGTATGGCCCGTTTCAGTGTCTCCAAGCTCGTTCCCGTCCGTATGTCGTCACGTTCTTGCGGAAGCGATACAATCTCAGCCGGATTGGTATTTCTCCTGCAGTTCTGTCTCTTATTATTCTTTTGTGCCATTGGTTTCTCCTTTAGTCTCCTTAATTCGCCTTGCCTTTTCTTATTCGGCGGGCATTGCGAATTTTCTACCCTGCGACTCCCGCTCACTGCGATGTATTCTTGATGATGGACAATGCCTCTGCGTTCTTCTCTTAGCTTTCGGTATTATTCTCATAGCGTTGCTCTCCTAATTCGACGACGCAAGCGACCCGATTGTTTTGTCAAGTTCTGCCAGCGCGAGACGATATTCAAGAGAAGTCTGAAGTGCCTCCATCTCTGCCTTCTTTAGTTCCGCAACCGTTTCAGCATGTTTGGCTGCAGTCACGGTTCCGGCCTTGAGGCGGTTTTCGCTGAGCCGCGCATTTTCCCTGCACAGAGAAAGCGCTTCGCTGGAGACATCCATCATTTTTTTCGAGCGATCCACCTTCCGGTATGCCTTGTCGATTTCAATCCCTATCCGCTTGTCAATCCGCGCCAGGTTCTCTTCAGCCTGCGACTGTTGGGCGAGCCGTTGGCCGACTTCTCCCTTTCGCTTGCCCCAGTCAAAGATGTTCCAAGTCAGCTGGAACCCGAAAATGCCGACGTTCTTCGCTAGGAACGGCGCTCCGTCCTGATAGCCGTGCTTGGCAAACATTGTAACGTCGGGAATGTATTCGTCCCGTGCAGCGCTGACTGCGTGGCGCGACTTCACTACTGTTTCGCGGGCTGCAAGCAATTCACCGTTTCCGGCACGGGCCTGATCATAGGCAAGCATCTTTAAAGGTTCTCTCATCTTCGGCAAACCTGTCTCGGTCACATCCAGGATTACGTCACTGGGCAGACCCAATAAGTCGTCGAGTTCGGCGGTTATATCCGAGATGCGGTTATCCGCGACAATCAGCGCTTGCCTGCGCTGGAGCAGATTAGCCTGCGCCGCGGTGACCGCCACATCCAGAACATTGCCGGCACTCACCGCTTCTTGCGACTCACGCAGGTTCTCCTGCGCCGCAGCAAGCGAGGCCTCGGCGGCATCTTTTTCTTTGTTAGCAACCAGCAAGGCGTAATAGAACTGATGTACCAAAAGAACAATATCGTTTTCCGACCTCTTCGTTTCAGCTTTTGCAATGCCGCGATCAGCCTTGGCTATCTCATTGGCTTCATTGATTTTGAGAAGCTGTGTTATCGGCTGTGCCAGCGTTGTCTCGCTATACAGGATGGTGGAGCGGCTCTGGTTTATCTTCACGTCATTGTTCGGAAAGGAGGTCCCACCGATATTTCCCATACTCCCAGCCGGAATGGTCACGAGTTGCTTGTTCGACAATGCCATATACTTTGTGTCATTCGAAAGAACAGGAAAATATTGGGCCCGAGCCGAGACAATCTTCTGATCGCTCTCCTCCACTTTCGTCCGGGCGATTTTGAGCACCGAGTTCTGCTTAAGCGCCAGTTCGACCGCCTGCGACAGTATCAGGGACTGCTTCACCGGTTCTGCCGAGGCTTCATTGCCTCCTGCGAAAAGAACACATGCCATGATCGCAACTGTGACCGCAGCACAGTGCTTGATGGATATATCCTTGAGGGAGAGGGATTTGACCGCCACAAACAGGACAGGAATGACCAGAAGAGTAAAACACATGGAGAAAACGAGGCCGAATGACATAACACTCGCCAACGGGCTCCAGAGGCTCGACCCGGAGAGGATCATGGGGACCATACCCACGGCGGCAGCCATGGAGGTAAGGAAGATCGGCCGAAGCCTGCGCGCCCCTGCCTCCCGGGCAGCCTGTTCCAGAGTGGCTCCTTGAGCGATCCTTTCGTTGCAGTAGTCGACCAGAATGATGCCGTTTCTTACGACGATTCCGCACAGGCTGATGACCCCCATGAAGGAAGTGAAACCGAACGGATTGTGGGTGACCAAGAGGCCTAACATTGCCCCGAACAGGGTTAGGGGGATGGAGGCCATCACCACGAGCGGTTCGGAAATGTTCCTGAACTGCACCAGCAGAACCAGGAAGATCGCCACCAGGCTGATCGCAAGAGCGCCGATCATCTGCGGGAACACCTCGTCCTGGTTATCCTTATCGCCGCCGTAGTAGATCCGGTAGCCCGTAGGGAGCTCCAGGGCTTTGATCTTAGGCATTGCCTGCTCCAGGATTTTCGAGGCATAAACCCCCGGCTTCGGGAAGGCCCGAATCGTCAAGGTATGCACGCCGTTTCTGCGGACGATCCTGCTGGTCTGCCACTCCGGCTCCAACGTGGCAATGGCACGGAGTGGGACTTTGGCACCTGTCATATCGGAGTTGACATAGGTATTCCCGATGTCCCCGAAGGATGAGCGGGAGGCCGGGTCGAGCCGCAGCTTGATGCTGACAGCGCGGTCCCCTTCCCAGAAGGTACTTACCGCAGCACCGTCGAATGCGCCGGAGAGGGTTTGCGACACCGATGCATCCGTTAAACCGAGACGGTTTGCCAGCTCGTCGTTGACCTTCACGTCCACCATGTACGAGTCGTTGAAGTAGTCCCGGTGCACGTACGTGGTATTTGCTACACCTTCCAGAATCCCCTGCACCTTTTCTCCCAGCCGCTTCAGCTCCCCGACTTCGTCACCGGCGATCCGCACTTCGATGGGCGCCTCCATCTGGGACCCCTGCTGGAGTTCCTTCACGATCACCATCGCTTCCGGCGCCAGTGCGGCCAGCGCCGGTCGCAGTTCCTTCACCAGCCGCCCGGTATCCTTGACCGACGAGGTGTTGACGATGAACTGGCCGTAGGCGCCGTCGGGCTGCTGCGGATTGACGTTGTAGTAGAATCTCGGGGCGCTCTGACCGACGAAGGCGGCGTAGTGTTCGACACCCTTGCGGGAGGCGAGGGCTTTTTCGACTCGACTCATAACTGCGTCGGTAGCCTCGATGCGCGTTCCCTGGGGCATCCAGACATCAATCACGAACTGGTTGCGCTCGGCCGAGGGGAAGAACTGCTGCGGCACGAATACGAAGAGCAAGACTCCGAAAGCGAACGCAGCCACCCCGAGTGTGTAGGCCAGCCACTTTCTGTTCATGAAGACCTTGATCCAGACTCCGTAGGCATCTTGGAGCCGGTCGAGCAGCCCTTTCTTCTCCTTGCCGTGTTCCTCAGCGGCTTCGTGGTCATGCAGCCCCTTCTTGATGAAAAAGCTACAGAGGAGAGGTGTTATGAAGACAGCCACTATGAACGAAACTGCCAAGGCGATGGCTACCGTGATGGGGAGCGCCATAACGAACTCGCCGGCGGAGCCGTTGATGATCAGGAGCGGCAGGAACGAGGCGATGATCGTGATGGTGGCAACCAGCACCGGGATGAAGACGTCGCTCGCACTCCGCCAGGCCGCCTCGGCCTTCGGCACCTTGTGGTCCAGGAGTTCCACGTAGTTGTCGATTACCACGATGGCGTTGTCCACTACGATCCCGAGGACCACGATAAGCGCGGCGATGGATACCTGATGCAGGGCTATCCCCAACGCCTCCATGGCGCCGAGGGTTCCGCACAAGCTTATGGGTATGGCCAGGGCTGCGATGAGAGCGACCCGCATGGGGAGGAGCAGGATGATGACGATAACCACTGCAATGATGGCGATCAAGAATTCATGGCTCAGGCTGGTTATCCGCTCCTTGACCATCCCCGGCTGGTTGGCAACTAGGTCCAGCTGGACGTCAGGGGGAAGAAGCACCTTGAGGCGCTGGAAGACTTTATCCAGCTCTTCACCAAATTCGACAATGTTCTTCCCTTTCTGCATCTCGACGGAGAGGAGCAGGCAGGGCTCGCCGTCGTAACGCACCATAAATGTCGGGTCCTCATAGCGACGTTCCACATTGGCGAAATCTTTGATGTATACAGGATGGCCGTCCTTGGAAACGTCGACCAGCATGTTCCGCACTTCATTTTCAGTGTTGAAAACTCCGGTGGTCCTGAGAGGAATCTTCGACTGGTTCGCCTCGAAATTCCCACCGCTTTGGATGACATTCCGCTGTCGCAAGGCATTCGCTATCTGGCCCGGGTTGGCGAAATACTGTGAGATCCTTTCCAGGCTGCTGGTGATCCAGATCTCCTCTCCCTGGTTTCCATTGGTTACGATTTTACCTGCCATGCGGACGGTGCGCATATCGTCGTGGATCTTGTCCGCGAAATCGCGCAGTTCCCGATACCCGTACCGTTTGCCATGGACGGCTACCAGCATTGCTACGGTATCGCCGAAATCGGAATTAACTACCGGCCCCATGACGCCGGCGGGGAGTTCGGTGGCGCGAGTCAGGTTCATTTCATGGCGCAGTTTGGCCCAGAACTGGTCTGAATTCTTGACGTTGTCCTCCAACTCGACATTGATGATGACCACGCCGGGACGGCTTGTGGAATAGGTCTTTTCCTTCCGCACCTCCGGAAACTTGAAGATGTGCTTCTCAAGGGTTTTAGTAACCTGTTTCTCCACCTGCTCGGAGGTTGCTCCGGGGTACATCGCGGCCACGATGCCGGTTCTGATGGTGATCGTCGGATCTTCAGTCCTTTGCATTTTCAGGAAGGCGTGGACGCCGACGAAGACGAGCATTGCTGTCAATATGATGGTTACGGAGGGATAGCGAAGCCAAAATTTTATCGAATTCATAATGCTGTTCCTCTCAGGATAGATTTATTTGCGTTCGGTCTGGTTTTCTGTTGCCGACACGGGCAGACCGTTTCTGAGCCTTGTCTGGCCACCAAGAACGATCAGCTCATCGCCGGAAAGTCCGCTCTTTATTTCGACGTCTTTGTTGACTACCGCTCCTACTTCCACTCGCTTCGTGTATACTCGCTTCTGGTCGGGGTAGTAGACGAATACTTGCGTCGCGCCCTGCGGATCACGTACAACCGCATCCCCCGGAAGCGTCACCATAGATACCGTCCGGTCCCCGCGGATGGTTGCTTCCGCAACCATCCCCACACGCAGGAAGTGTTCGCGATTGGCCACACTGATCCTGGTCATGTAGGTTCGTGTATTGGGATCTGCGGAAACGTTTATGATTCGAACCGTACCCTCGAATGACTTTCCCTGGAGAGCTGGAACCGTAATCTCCGCTTTCTGTCCTATCCTGACGAGGTGCACGTCCGTTTCAGGAACGCCGACATTCACCTCGACGGGATCCATCTGAACGATCTCAAAGACGGGCTGCCCCTGAGCGGCGGCAGCACCCGGCTCTATCATCCGTTTCGAGATGTAGCCGCTGGTGGGCGCACACAGAGTCGCATCCGTCAGACGTTTCCGGGACAGCTTTTCTGAGGCAACGGTCTGCTCGTGCTGCTGGGCGGCAGAATCAAACAAAGCTTTGAATTTTTGGTAATCGTTCGGGGCAAGACTATTCGAGTCGTACAACATCTTCATCCGCCGATGCTCATCCTCTGAACGTTTAAACACGACTCCGGTCATGTCTGCCTGTGCCTTAGCCGCAGCAAGGGCCAGCTGGTAATCCGTTGGGTCAATAGATGCAAGTCTCTGCCCCTTGCTGACATAATCACCTTCCCGCGGGCCTACAAAGACGACCTTTCCAGACACGAGAAACGATACGTTAGACGGTGAGTTTGGCGTGGTGACCGTGCCGCTCACTGATATCGTTTCACGTTCCTGCACTTTTTGAACTTTTCCGACTGCCACCGGCACGGGTTCACCGTCTGCTTGCTTCTTGTCGGCGTCACCTGAGCATGCCGCCAGTGAAATCGCTAAGATTGATTGGCAGGCGATGATTGAGATTGCTCTTATTCTTTTCGTCATTTTACGCTCCTTTTTGATCGACTCTCGTCGTGTTTCGGTAGTACTTATATTCCAAATTCATCAACAAGAAGATTCATTTTTGTTTCAGAATTTTCCCCCATTACTCAGTAAATCTTTTGATATGTCCTTCCTATCCGATTCCAAGATGTCTAGGGATCTGGGGTTCCCATAACTGAGAGGGAATTCGAGGGCCGCTGTCTCAACCCATACGGAATGATTCAGCAGTCCCAGATCTCTTAAAGCAGCAGAAAATCTTAGCCCGAGAGGACTCTTGTCCTGGCTCCCCGATTCAGCATCCCAATAGATATGGATGCTCAAATCGGTCTCCACTATGGAATGATGATATCCCCTTATTTCTACCAGATGCTCTGGCGCATCCGTCGCCGAATCAGACTCGCTGATCGCTTTGAAAAGTTCGTTCACTACGTTCACGAACAGCGCATCGATGTTTGCAGCACAACGTAATGAAATAATCTCAACCCATTTCATAGCATTCCCTCTTTGAATTACTCCTGTATTTTTTTCTTTATTGGCGAGTTTCGTGCCAAGGTAGAAATGTATATAAATACAGACAGTTACATAAATTCTCTTTTCACGGTTTACCGGATATGGTAAACCGTGCTACCATATTTAGTAATTGTTCCACATCTTGTTAGGCGATTTGATTTGCGGAAAGAACGTCATCCCCGGAAAGACAGACGAAACGAGGAATAAACGATGAACGTGGATGAAAACGATTTTTTTCGAGAGGCGACCCTGCGCATATGCAGCAGCCTCGACATTGTAACGGCTCTGAAGCGCTGCTTTGAATACATACGAGCTTATATTCCCGCGAATGGAATGACCCTGCATATACTGGATCCTGATCTGAATCTTATGAAATTCGTGGCATCAGTCGGTCTCAACCATGTGAATAAACGAGTCCTACACTTGCCCGAGAAAGGCCGGGGGAAAAGGGCAGCCGATTTACAGGCGGATTTTTTGACAAATGAAGGAAAGGTCCTAATTCTTCATCCCGACAAGGAGGCAGGCCTCCCGGAGATTCTGGAACAACTTGGGGTCAACGCTAATATCTCATTAATGAACCTGATACTGCAGCTTGAAGGAAATCAGATTGGCACCCTTGCGCTATATGCCGATGGCCTGAATCAATATACCGGTGAGCATGCACGTTTACTCCAACTGCTCCATGGACCCATTGCTATTGCCATGTCAAAAGCTTTGGAACATCAGGAAATTATTCGACTCAAGGACATGCTGGCTGACGACAACCGCTATCTCTATAACGAACTGCGGTCCGTCTCGGGGGACGAGATCATCGGTTCGGATTTTGGTCTAAAACCGGTGATGGAAATGGTCAGGCAGGTGGCCCCCCTTGACAGCCCTGTGCTGTTGCTGGGGGAGACGGGTGCAGGAAAAGAGGTCATCGCCAATGCGATTCACTATTCTTCGCCCCGCAAAGATGGGCCTTTTATCAAGGTGAACTGCGGCGCAATTCCCGAGACTCTTCTCGACAGCGAGCTATTCGGTCACGAGAAGGGTGCATTCACCGGAGCGGTCGCGCAGAAAAGGGGCCGGTTCGAGCGGGCAGACAAAGGGACTATCTTCTTAGACGAGATCGGAGAACTGCCCTTGCAGGCTCAGGTGAAATTGCTGTATGTCCTTCAAAAGAAAGAGATCGAGCGCGTGGGAGGGACAAGTACCATACCGGTGAACATCCGCATTATCTCGGCTACGCACAGAAATCTTGAGGAGATGATTGCCTCCGGACGATTTCGTGAAGATCTCTGGTTCCGCCTCAATGTCTTTCCCATCACAATCCCGCCGCTCAGGCAGAGAAAAGAAGATATTCGGGCGCTGGCGCATCACTTCATCGAACGCAAAACCAAGGAGCTGAATCTCAAGGAGAGACCTGTGCTTGGCCATGGTGCTATCGACAGGCTTGTCACTTATGACTGGCCGGGCAACGTTCGGGAATTAGAAAACATGATTGAACGGGCCCTGATCCAGCACCGGGGAGGTGCGCTTTCTTTTGAGAAGCTTTTACCTGTATCGCATTCCGGAGTCCGCACGCCGATTCAGAACTCAGGCCGGAATCAAGATCTGCCCCAACTGGACGAGATGACCGCACAGCACATAAGGCAAGCCTTGGAGACGGCTGGCGGGAAGATCAACGGGCCGGGAGGAGCTGCCCAAATACTAGGGCTCCATCCAAATACGCTCCGAAACCGGATGAACAAGCTTGGAATTCCATACGGCAAGAAAAGCTGGCAACCCTAAACCAATAAGAGATGAAAAGGTGTGGGCCTGAGTCTGCTTGGAAAGCGATGCAAATGGGTCCTTCTCCGAAGTTCTATCGCCCCGCAAACTATTCGCTCGTATTATTCACATAAAAGCACCTGGAATCCTGCTTGTATTGGTCGTAGTTTCTTTGAGGTTATAGATAAATAACCATCTCGTCATTTCCACTTGAAATATCCTATGCAATTAGGCGTGTCAGTTTTGGAGACTCTGTGAGAAGATGCTCGCCGGATATACGGAAAAGTTGATCAAGAAAACTGGAGGTTTCTGCACGTAACCTTTGAATGCAGGCTTCTCCGTTTAAAGAAAGAACAGAATCAATGTTTCTATCGGGAATTATCGATCATAGTAAATCGGCTGTACTGATGGTTAGGAGGTGGAGTCTCGTTGAATATCCGTACTGCTGACAACATGTGCCCCTCTCCGTTGAATATACCAAAGTGCCAATCGCTTCTTCCATTCTTTATTGGATTCAACACCATTTGAGGCAATAGTTACTTCATATCCACGTTTCATGGCGCCCTTTGCTGTCGATAGAACACACCCCTCCGCATAGACACCGACAATAATAAGGTGAGTAATTCCCTGTCCCCTCAAGAAATCATTAAGTTCCGTATTCGAAAATGCATCAGACGTGTCTTTGGTAAAACAAGGGAAGCCCTGTGGTACGATCCTTGGGTCTATTTCAGCGCCCACACTTCCAGCAATAGCCGCATGACGACGGAAGAAGTTTCCAAGTCGATCATGGGCTGAAAACTGATTCACTATCAAAATAGGCTGCAGATCATTGCTCTGAGCAAAAGATATCAGGCGCTGAGAGCATTCAATCACGCTATCAGCTTGTCTTTTGCCAACAAACATCCGTCCAGAAGGCTGTAAAAAATCACGCTGAAGATCTATTAGAAGTAAGCCAGTATTATTCATTCTTTCTTTGCGTATCATCTTTGTTAGAATTGAATAGAGGCGATAATATTATGACAGCTTTCATTCATTCAGTCTATATAATCATACTTGCCCTATGGGTAGGAGGGATAAGCCTCTTTACTTTTATCGTGACTCCGAAAATCTTCAGGTCATACGACAGAGATAAGGCGGGGGAGATCGTGGGGAAGCTCTTCCCGGGTTATTTCCTTTTCACTTTGGTCCTTTCGGTACTCGTACTCTTGCTCCTCCCTCTTTGCAGATATCTTTTCGGGCAGGCAGGATTCCTCTGGTCCCTTGTGCTGGCAGTCATTGCCGTCGCTATCAATTTGTTTGTTTCTTTCAAGCTCCATCCGGAAATCCGCAGCGTCAAGCAGGAAGTCCATTCTTTTCAATCGCTACCGGACGACTCTCCCGCCAGGAAAACATTCCGAAAACTCCATGCTATGAGCATGACGCTTAACCTCTTACTGCTAGCTGACGGCGTAACGCTGCTCATCATCAGCGCATCTCTCAAGAAATAACCCCCTTGATGTCTTGTTGATGGAAGGATAAAAGCCATATGTTTTCCGAGTAAACTAGTTGTTGCAGATTCCCATGGTTAGCCAGATCGTATCCTTACAATTAATCATCGAAAGAGTGTATCCTGAATACCCTGATGGGTAGAATCAATAATCATCGGGAGGCGTTTCAACACTCCACCAAGCAACCTATTTTTGGGCCGCCTCTCCGAATGTATTAGTTTCCGGTTGCATGCAGCTCGCTCTGTTTAAGGAAGCACAGAATCAATGTTTCTAACGGCTATCATTGATTTTGCCAGACTGCTTACAGTCGTGACTTTCAGTAGACATAAACATGCTTTACCGACCGACGCTCGTCTCGACTTCCGAAAAGATCTCTATCATTTACCTCAAAATGCCAACCAATTGAATCTGCTATAATGTTCATGGTTATACTTCTGATAGAGGTAAATAATGGAAAGACCAAAATTGCTGGCCACAGCCGCGCAAAACGAAACCTTCGCCGGCTATAAATATCATCTCCCGCTGTATGACAAGGGACGACAATAGCAATATCATGATATACACTTTGCGCAATAAAACCTTTCGTAATATTCTATTCACTGTAATGCTGGTGCTTGGTGTTGCCTTATCCATCATCGTCTCTGCTTCGAGTTATTATGCTAACAAGAAACTCATAGAGGTAGAATTCAATGCAGCAGCGGATAACCGCTATTCTGCGTTGAAAAGAGAGCTCGATAGCGATATATCCGCGCTTACATCGCTTCAATCCCTATATTATGCCTCGGAAAGAACCGTGGTGAGATCTGAGTTTCAGAATTTTACAGACCATATTCTGAAGCAGCATGAAAGCATTAAAGCCCTCGAATGGATACCACGTGTACCGCATTCCCAGAGAGAGGCCTATGAGCAGGCCGCAAAAAGAGATGGCTTCCCAGATTTTCAATTCACCGAACTGGTCGCACAGGGAGAGATGGAAGGAGCGGAGAAGCGAAAGGAATATTTCCCAGTCTATTTTGTTGAACCCTATAAGGGTAACGAGAAAGCCTTTGGTTTTGACCTTGCTTCTAATCCCACACGGCTGGAGGCTTTGGAAGTCGCTCGAAAGACAGGTGAGATGCATGCCACTGCAAGAATAACTCTTGTTCAGGAGACAAAGAGTCAATTCGGTTTTATTGTCTTTACGCCGATCTACAGGAAGGATGCATTGATAAATTCTGATCAGGCACGATTGGACAATCTTGAAGGCTTCGCTCTGGGTGTATTTAGGATTGGTGATATCGCAGAAAAAGCAGTAAATTATTTAACCCCAGTAGGCGTGGACTTTATTATCTATGATTCGTCGGCGACTGAGAAAGAACGGTTCCTCTATACACATCAATCTCGCACTCGTAAAGTTCCCATGCTAAACCAAGAACTTCCTGATACAGATTTAATAACTTCAAAGACGCTTGATGTTGCAGGCCGCAAATGGACGGTAGTCTATTCGGCCACTCCGGGTTTTATTGCCGCCAGGGAAAGCTGGAGCCCTTGGATATTCCTCCTGGCGGGATTGGCGTTTACAGGACTCGTTACACGTTTTTTATTTCTTATCAGTCATGCAGCGGATATTGAAAAGTCGGCAAAGGAAATATCGGATATCAATAAGAAGCTTGAGCATGAAATCATGGAGCGCAAACGGGCCGAGGAAGCATTACGGCAGAGCCAGGAGAAATACCGCCTGATGGTTGATGCGGCCAACGAGGGCGTTTGGGCTCTGGATGAAGATCGCCGGATAAGTTTTGTTAACGCTCAAATGGCTGAGATGCTGGGATACGAAGCAGAAGAGATAGTCGGTCAAGACGTAGGCTCGTTTATTTTTGAGGAGGATCTGCCAGATCACTTACAGAGGATGGAGAATCGGCATCGGGATATTGCGGAGCATTATGAACGCCGATGGCGTCGGAAAGACAGGCAGGCAGTGTGGACCATTGTTTCAGCAACACCGATCATTGATGCGGAGCATCATTTTCGCGGTGCCTTTGCCATGATCCTTGACATAACTGACCGAAAGCTCGCCGATGAGGATCAAAAAAAATCTCTGTCACTCCTGCAAGCGACTCTGGAGTCCACAGCGGACGGGATTCTGGTTGTGAATAGGGCGAGAGAAATCGTGACTTTCAACGCTCGTTTTGCTGAGATGTGGCACTTACCGCATGACATACTTTTATCCAGGGATGACAAAAGAGTAATTACATTAGTTTTAGATCAGTTGCGAGACCCTCAAGGATTTCTCGCAAAGGTGGAGGTTCTGTACGCTCATCCCGAACAAGAGAGCTTCGACGAGCTGGAGTTCAAGGACGGTAGAATCTTCGAGCGCTATTCGAGACCCCAGTGGATGCAGGATGGTATAGTTGGGCGGGTTTGGAGTTTCCGGGACGTCACCGAGCGCAAGGTGGCGGAGACGGCGCTTGCAGTGAGCGAGGAACGATTCCGTAAAATATTTGAAGAATCCCCCATCGGTATCGCTTTTCTAGGCAAGCAGCGTGAGATCATTCTCACTAACCAATGCTATCGTGATTTTCTAGGATACAGCGAAGCTGAGATAATGGAACTAGGGCCGAGAGGGCTCCTCCACCCGGATGACTGGGAGCCCTCGATGGCGCTAAGCACTGGACTGCGCTCTGGCGAAATCCCCCTGTTTCATATGGAGCAGAGATATATTAGGAAAGATGGCACAGTTGTTTGGGCTGATACTCAGATTACGGTTCTTCGCGATAAAGACGGCCAGCTGATCAATACTATAGGTTGGGTTCAGGACATAACCGAGCGCAAACGTGTTGAAGCTGAACACGAACTTCTGACTACGGCTATTGAACAGGCGGCTGAGGTCGTTGTTGTTACCGATGCTCAGGGAGCCATTCAGTATGTGAATCCTGCATTCGAATTAACCACAGGCTATTCTCGTAGGGAGGCTCTCGGTCAGAATCCGCGAGTTCTCAAGAGCGGTAATCATGACGAGAATTTCTACAAAGTGATGTGGCAAACCATCACCGGAGGTAAAACATGGAAGGGACGTCTCACTAACAAGAGGAAAGACGGAACATATTACACTGAAGAAGCGACTATTTCGCCGGTGCTGGATTCTGCTGGGATTATTGAGAACTACGTTGCGGTCAAGCGGGACATCACTCGTGAGCTGAATCTTGAAGCTCAATTCATAGAGGCGCAAAAGATGGAAGCTGTGGGACAGCTTGCTGGGGGCATAGCTCACGACTTCAATAATATTCTTTCAGCGATTACCGGATACGGTTATCTTCTTCAGACAAAGCTAGATCGTAACGACCCTCTGCAAGAAGATGTTGAGCAGATACTTGAGTCAGCTAACA
The DNA here is from genome assembly GCA_963727805.1 of uncultured Nitrospiraceae bacterium. Taxonomy (GTDB): domain Bacteria; phylum Nitrospirota; class Thermodesulfovibrionia; order Thermodesulfovibrionales; family Dissulfurispiraceae; genus Fen-1308. The sequence continues at coordinate 331,019 of CAVSHF010000005.1, read as the reverse complement.
GGGCAGCCGATGTAACTCGCAGCCTCCTGGTATTCAGCAGAAAGCAGATAATAAATCCTCTGCCATGGGATGTTAATGACCTGCTGAGGAAGTCAGTGAAATTACTGTCAAGATTCATAGGAGAGGACATAGAAATCGTAGTCAACCTTACCGATGAGGATGTTATATGTCTGGTTGACGCCGCACAGATGGATCAAGTGCTCATGAATCTAGCGACAAACGCTCGGGATGCCATGCCCAAAGGAGGGCGGTTTGTTTTAAGTACGAAGATAGTGACACTCGACGAGACATCCCTTGAAAGCAACTATTACATCAAACCGGGGGCTTATGCTTTGATTAGCATTTCCGACACCGGGATTGGTATGGATCAGGAGACAGCATCGAAGATATTCGAACCCTTTTTCACAACAAAGCCGACAGGAAAAGGTACAGGACTGGGCCTGGCAATGGTATACGGGATAATCAATAAGCTCGATGGCTATATCGAGGTCAAAAGTGAAATCTCGAAGGGTACGACGTTTCTTATATATTTGCCTCTTACTCAAAGAAGTAAGGCTGTTAGCAAAAATGAAGATGAATCCCTTCCCGCAGTCGGCGCTGAGGCAATACTTGTAGCAGAGGATGATGAGAAAATAAGAGACCTATATCATACTGTTCTCTCAAGCAGTGGATATACAGTAATCCTGGCAAGTGATGGGGACGATGCAATAAGACAATTTACTAAGAATGAGGACAAAATACAACTAATAATGCTTGACATGATCATGCCGAAGAAGAGCGGCAGGGAAGTGTATGATGCAATAAAAAGAGTTAAGCCGGATATGAAAGTTATATTTGTAAGCGGCTATACTGCTGATAGGATTGACGAAGACATCCTTGTAGAGAAAAATGTGAATTTCATATCTAAGCCGGTCTCACCCAAATATCTATTAAGAAAAATCAGAGACGTGCTGGACAACTAGATGATCAGCGGGTCAGTCTTTCATATTCTGAATCGAAATTTATTTTTGACGGTAAAAGCATTACAGGGCACACGATACATCGTCCGAAATTTCACTTGCAGCTGATAACACCTTAGGTATTAATATTGTCCTCGACATATCCATTCTGGGCTATTTGTTTTCAACCAATATTTCCCTTTTTAATGCATGTTCGAAGGATTCATTCGAAAACGAAGTAATGACAGATTATTTTGGTAATCATCAAATCCAGGTACTGGTGAAATCGATGAGTATCAGTAGAAATTTTGAGTCGACTACTCAGTTTCCCCTTTCTCCTCCACGGCATGTTCAAGAGTATCTCTCGCACGTTTGTTCTAATGATTGTGTCGCGATCAATAATAGGTTCCGAAATAACCATTGGTGCCCCAATGGTGCCCTGGAGGACAATTTAATTTTACAACACATTGATATTAAAGGTCTATATGGCGGGGCGGACGGGACTCGAACCCGCGACCTCCTGCGTGACAGGCAGGCGTTCTAACCAGCTGAACTACCGCCCCAAGCGGTATGCTGCGTGTACTTAATGGTAGGCGGTACAGGGATCGAACCTGTGACATCAGCCTTGTAAGGGCTGCGCTCTCCCAGCTGAGCTAACCGCCCAAAAGAGCATATATTTAACTACATAAAAACCGGTTTTGTCAATGTTATTTGACTGCTGGGGCTTCCCTACCAAAGCACGCGAGACTTCACGACAAAAACTGTACTTCTTTCACCTCGACCCTTTCGACATGGGGATATAGGCGCGCATATTTTCTCACTATCTCGATGAAAGGGGTTACAGGGGGAGGGCAATGGGACCAGCATGCATACTAATTTTTCGTACCCTTAGGGTATACTCATATGATAGCAATATGGAAAAAGCACATAGGTTTTCCGCTTTATATACGCGCGATTTCAGGCTCTTCTGGTTCGGGCAGATCATCTCACTCTCAGGCACTTGGATGCAGTCCATGGCCCAAAGCTGGCTCGTTTATTCCATGACCAAATCACCGCTCTATCTGGGGTTGATCGCCTCGTTATCATCGCTTCCGATTCTCTTGTTTACACTCATCGGCGGTTCGGTAGCCGACCGGTATCCCAGGAGAAATATCCTTATCGTTACCCAGGTACTTTCAATAATCCCGGCCTTTATATTAGGGGTGCTTACTTACGGCAACATCGTTACAATCTGGCATGTGGGCGTTATCGCCGCTTTTTTAGGTACGGTCAATGCCTTTGATATCCCGGCTCGGCAGTCCTTTCTTGCCGAGGTGGTCGGCAGGGGCGATATCACGAATGCGATTGCCCTGAATTCCGCAGCCTTTAATGGGGCCAGGATTATCGGCCCCCTTATAGCGGGATTCATCATAGCAATTTTCAGTATCCCAGCCTGCTTTTTTCTGAACGCCCTTAGTTTCGTGCCCGTTGTTATTGCCCTGACGAAAATCAAGGCGGTCGGAACTGCCGCGAGAGGCGGAAAGAGTTTTATCAGCGGGGTAGGCGAGGGATGGAAGTTTGTTCTCCAGGAAGAGCCGGTATTTTACATGATGTCGCTGATAGCAATCTTCAGCCTCTTCGGTATCCCGTATCTTACATTGCTACCTGTGTTAGCGGTCGAGGTTCTGGATGAAGGGGTCAAAGGATTAAGCGTACTGATGTCTTTCGCTGGCATCGGTTCATTCACAGCGGCTATGATCATTGCCTTCAAGGGCGAAATTGAAGGCAAGGGGATGTTTATCCCGATCGCAGCTATAGTTTTTTCGACAGCGATAATGGCGATCTCGCTGTCTAACGTATTCTATCTTTCAACTATTTTGATTTTTTTTGCGGGATGGGGGATTGTAAGTTTCCTTGCGCTGAGCAATAGTTTCATCCAACAGACGGTACCAAATCAGCTCAGGGGCAGGGTAATGAGTCTTTATACCCTTGTGTTCCTGGGATTTGCCCCACTCGGCAATTCGATGATAGGTTTTATTGCACACTATCTGGGGACCCTTCAGTCCCTGAGAATCTTTGCAGCTGTTTGTATCTTTAGCAGTATCATATTTTTTATTTTGTTCGAAAAAAGTTATAAGGAGAAAATCGCATGAGATTGCTTGCCATCGAGACAGCTACGATGCTTGGAGGGCTTGCAATCATGGATGGCACGACACTTGTCGCTGAATCAAGAATTAATGTGAGAGTGACCCATTCCGAGCGACTCATGAAGGAGATTGATCACGTGTTGACTGTTGCCGGGATGGAGCTCGGCGATATCGATGTTTTCGGAATATCAATAGGTCCGGGCTCGTTTACCGGATTGAGGGTGGGGTTGAGCACAGTGAAAGGTCTGGTCTATGCGACTAGGAAAAAGTTCGTCACAGTGCCAACCCTCGAGGCATTTGCCTGGAATGTCCCGTTTAGCGACCGCCAGGTATGTCCCCTTCTCGATGCGAGGAGGAAAGAGGTTTACGCAACAGCGTTGAAATGGGTGGGAGATGGGTTTGTTAAGGTGATCGATGAACAAGCTTTAAGAATAGGCACACTCCTTTCGATGATCGATGCCCCCACTGTTTTTTTGGGAGAGGGTGCGATTCTCAACAGGGAAAGTATTGAGCGGGAACTCGGGGAAAAGGCTTTTTTCGGCAGCCCGCCACAGATGTTTCCTTCTCCCGCAAATGTCGCCTTTCTTTGCATGAAAAAGGCTGAAGGAGGCGAGTACAGCGACGCTCTTGCGGCGGTGCCTGCCTATCTGAGAAGGTCCGAAGCCGAGATTAAATTCGGTCATTAGTAGATCATGGATGCTATAGCTATTAGAGATATGCGTCCGGAAGATGTGCCTGATGTTGCCAGCATCGAGCGTTCCTCTTTCAGCATGCCCTGGTCTGAGAATTCATTTTACAGTGAAGTTTACGGCAGATACTCCATAGCGAGGGTTGCTGTTATCAGGAAACGCATAGTAGGCTATATCATCACGAGACTGATACTTGATGAGGGGCACCTGCTCGATCTGGCTGTCCTTTCTGACTTAAGGCGGCGGGGTATTGCCCGCTCGCTGCTGGAAGACGTTATTTGTGGGCTGAAGATAAACAGCTGCAGGGCCTTCTATCTGGAGGTAAGAGCTTCGAATATCGCTGCCCGGCAGTTCTATGAAAAGATGGATTTCACCGACATCGGTACGAGAAAAAATTACTATATTAATCCGGTGGAGGATGCCTGCATTTTGATGCTCGGACTTTGATATTCTGTTTGACTTTAGTTGCCGATATTGGATAAATATAAGTACAAGATATTTGATGGAGGTAGTAGTGCCGATTTATGAATATGACTGCCGGAAGTGCGGCGAGTCTTTTACCATGATCCACTCAGCGAAGGCTGACAACATCAAATGCCCCAAGTGCCAATCCAGGGACATAAAGAAGAAAATATCATCATTTAATGCATGTTCTCTGAGTTGCAGTAACGGTAAATCAGGAGGCTTCCAGGGTGGCTGAGGGCCTAAATTCTGAACCGTAGGTTCTATTTAAGTCCTATCATATTTATTCGGTGAGCGAGGCATCCGGCGCCGAAGCCGTTGTCTATATTCACAACGGCAATTCCCGGTACGCAGGAATTGAGCATCGCGAAGAGTGCTGTAAGCCCACCGAAGCTTGATCCATATCCCACTGAGGTGGGGACACCGATCAGGGGCTTGTTGGTAAGACCTCCAACGAGAGACGGTAGAGCACCTTCCATGCCCGCTACGACTATAAAAACTCGAGCTTTTTGCAGCAAATGATTGTGGTCGAGCAGCCTGTGCAACCCCGCAATGCCGACATCATAGAGCCGCTCAGTTTTAGATCCCAGAAAAGAGGCTGTTAATTCAGCTTCTTCGGCAACCGGGATGTCCGAAGTCCCAGCGGTGACAACCAGTACCCGCCCTTTTTTAGCCCGTGGTTCACCGCAACTAATGATCTTCGAATCGGGATGAAACCGGGCCTTTTTAAAATCTAGTTCACGATAAATATCTTCGGATGCTCGCGTAATGAGAAATTTTCCGCTCCTCTTCATCATGGAGTTAGCTATTGCCACGATATCTGGAGTTTTCTTGCCGCTGGCGAAGATCACCTCCGGAATGTCTGTTCTCATGGCACGGTGGTGATCGATCTTCGCGCAGGAGATATCCTCGTACGGCAAATGCCTGAGGCTGCCGAGGGCTTCATCGACCGAGATCCTTCCTCGTTCCACCTTTTCAAGGAGTGTTCTTATTTTTTCGATATCCATTCGTCAGTATCCGTGAAATTCTGACTTCAGCGAGCGGTTCATCAGGTCCGTTACCGCGTCGGCAGGTGATTTGTCTTTATAGAGCGTCTGATACACCTGTTCGGTGATTGGCATCTCGATTCCATATCTTAGGGACATTTCATGGGCCGAAAGCGTCGTGGCTATCCCTTCAGCTACCGATTGAGTCTGGCTCACAATAGCGGAGAGTTTCACTCCCTTGCCAAGTTTATGTCCGACGGTGAAGTTCCTCGATTGCATATCGGTGCAGGTAAGGACTAGATCTCCGATCCCGCTTAACCCCGAAAAAGTGACCTCATGGGCGTTCATCTTAAGGCCGAGACGGGTCATCTCGGACAGTCCTCTGGTGATAAGAGCCGCCCGCGAATTGTGGCCTAGACCGAGGCCATCGCAGATTCCCGCAGCTATTGCAATGACATTTTTCAGCGCCCCTCCGATTTCTACTCCGATGATGTCGTCATGCGTATAAACCCGGAAATAGTCGGTATTGAAAACCTCCTGCAAAAGAAGACCTGTTTTATAATTGGTGGTTGCAAGGGTTATAGCAGTCGGCTTCTTTTCAGCTACCTCCCGTGCAAAGCTTGGACCTGAAAGTACAGAGACCGGTCTGCCGACCAGCTCCTGAAGAATCATCGACGGTGTCAGTAGTGTATTGTTCTCTATGCCTTTGGACGCGCTTACGATGACAGCCTGATCGTCGATATAGGACCTGATCCTGTTAAATACCGGCCTGATAAACTGCGTGGGGACAGTATTCAGTATATACCTGGCGCTAGACAGTTCCTTGCCGTTGATGGAAGCCCGAAGCATCGGCGGCAGCGTAAAGTTCGGCAGGAAGGTACTGTTGGTCCTCTCCCGGTTTATACGGACTGCAAGATCAGTGTCATGGGTCCAAAGAGTTACGTCGTATCCTTTTTCGGACAAATGAGAAGCGAGGGTGGTACCCCAGCTTCCCGCGCCTATCACTGCGATATAGCTCATAGGTTTTGAATATATACAAAAACGACACTATTTGGCAAACGGCGCTGACTCTCTCAACTCTAAGAAGGCATTGATCAACGTTTCTATATCGTCGTCCGTGTGGACCGCGGATACGGTTATCCTGATGCGGGAACTCCTGACTGTGGGAGGACGGATAGCCGGAGCATAGATTCGGCGTCGCTTCAATTCTTCCGAGAAGGCCAGTGTTTGGTGAAGATCTCCGACTGATACTGAGATGATGGGGCTTTCAGTGCTCTTGATGTCGAAGCCGGATTTATTGATACCTTCTATTGTTCTTCGTTGATTGACCCAAAGCTTGTCGATCAAAGATCTATCGCTCTTAATGATAGCTATTGCAGCGGCCGAAGCGGCGACAACGCACGGGGGTAGGGCCGTCGAATAGATGAACCCCCGTGAAGTATTGATGAGCCAGTCAACTATCTCGCGGCTGGCCGCGACAAATGCGCCGAACGATCCGAGCGCCTTCGAAAAAGTACCCATCTGTATGATCCATGGCTCAGGTGCGATATCAAAGTGGGCCAGTGCTCCCCGTCCATCGCCCAGCACTCCGGTCCCATGCGCGTCATCGAGGTAAAGCATGATGTCGGGTATGCCTGCACAAAGCGAATAAAGTTGATGGATTGGTGCGATATCACCATTCATACTGAAGACGGTATCGGTGACGATTAGTTTTTTACGGCCGCCTTCTTTATGAATGACGGAACGAAGATGGTCAATGTCTCTGTGTCGATAAATGACCTTTCTTGCGCTGCTCAGCCTGCATCCGTCAACGATGCTCGCATGGTTCAGTTCATCGCTGAAAATGACATCGCCTTCTCCAGCGATCGCAGGTATGGCGCTTGTATTAGCCTGATACCCCGAGTTGAAGATGAGCGCTGCCTCTGTTGCCTTAAAGCCGGCGACAGCTTTTTCGAGTTCCTCATGGAACTTAGTACCTCCAGAAAGAAGGCGCGACGCGCCGGCACCGAACGGAAATAGCTGGACAGCTTTTTTTGCAGCATCTGTAAGTGCTGCTGAGGCCGACAGACCAAGATAATCGTTTGAGGCAAAGTTACAATATTCGGTCCCCGCAATGACTATCCTCGCCAAGGAAGGGATAGAAGCCCTTCCTGCCTTTTCGGCAAGTCTTTCCCGATCGAATATTTGTCTCAATAATCCTTTTTCTTTGAGTAACTTTATATTTTCTTCGAACATATTTTTTTGCCCCACTATTGTTTCGAAACTAACTACATGTTGTGTAGGACATCATAATGCAAATACATTATGTGGGCAATAAATAAAAACATAGCATTCTCTCTTGACATAAATAGCTATTTCTATTAATCTTTGTGGTAGAAAGTGGTAGAAAGTGGTATAAAATGTCCTCCTTCACTGGAACATATTATTACACATTAGACCCGAAAGGGAGAATCATCGTACCGTCTCCTTTGCGGGAAGTGCTATTTGCCAAGTATGGCTCATCGAAAATATATATCACAAATGCTTCCTTTGACAAGTGTCTACATATTTACCCGGAGGCCGAATGGAGCCTTCTCGAGGAAAAGGTTAAGGGCAAGCCGATGACCGATAAGGCACTACAGTATTTCATGAGGCGCGTCTTTTCCGCCGCGGTTCCTTGTGAACTGGACAAGAACGGAAGAGTGATGGTCCCTTATGAGCTCAGGCAGAATGCCGGTATAGAAAACGATATCGTTATCGTTGGCCTCATGGACCGGCTTGAACTCTGGGACAAGCAGAGGTGGGATGACGTCACTAATCCTGATAAAGTCGATGTCGAGGCCTTCGCAAGGAAGCTTTCTGACTATGGAATCTAGCAACCGAGCGGTTCATATGCCGGTTTTGCTCAATGAGGTTGTTGACATGTTGGCAGTTACGGGAAATGGTATCTATCTGGATGCGACGGTTGGGCTTGGCGGGCACTCCTCTGCAATCCTTGACAGGATGGGAAGCGAAGGGATGCTAATCGGCACAGACAGGGATGAAGAAGCTCTGACTTCCGCCGCAAAGAGATTGGGTAATGGCAGGGTACATCTTCGGAAAAAACGTTTTTCCGAGATAGGGGATATCATGTCGGACCTTAAGATAGATAGCCTAGACGGAGTGCTTTTTGATCTCGGAGTGTCGATGTTCCAGTTAAAGGACTACGATCGCGGTTTCAGTTTTATGTCCGAAGCGCGGCTCGATATGCGGATGGACCCTTCAGAAAAACTAAGCGCATGGGAAGTCGTGAACCGGTATTCCGAAAAGGAACTACAGCGGATTCTTAAGGAGTTCGGCGAGGAACCGCTTTTCAGGAAGATTGCTAGGAAGATAGTGATGAGCAGGCAGTCGGCCCCGATCAATACGTGCTCTGAGCTTGCGGAGCTAGTCTTTCAGGCCTACGGCGGCAGGGGGAAAACCCATCCGGCCACCAAGACATTTCAGGCCCTGAGAATAGAAGTCAATAAGGAGCTCGAGGAGCTTAGAAATGGACTCTCTGCGGCGGTTGGCATGCTGAAGGTGGGCGGAAGAATATGCGTTATAGCCTATCACTCACTTGAAGACCGAATTGTCAAGAACACATTCAGAGATTTGAGCAGGGAACGGGTCCTCAGAATTTTGACAAAAAAACCCATAGCTCCGGTCAGGGAGGAAGTCTTAAAAAACCCAGCAGCCCGAAGCGCGAAATTGAGGGGGGTAGAAAAGATATGAGGTACAGAAAGAACAAGATTGTATCGATCGCCAAGGTGCTTTCGATCTTCTTTCTCATCATCGCGGTCTTCACGGTTGTCTGGCTGAGAGCGAGTGTCACATCCCTCGAATATAAGCTGAGTACTCTTGAGAAAATGAAGACAGAAGCCCTCAGGGACCAGAAGACTCTAGTGGCCCAGAAGGCGGGACTTATGGCACTTACAAGGGTCGACAAGATTGACTTCGCAGGGTCTGGTTTTTCTTTCCCCGAGAGAAAGCGGGTTGTCTATGTTAAGGGGGTTGATGTAAAGGGTCCCTACAAGGCTTCATATACCACACAATAATCTTTTTGACAGCAGGGGGCGATGGCGGGAATAAACAACAGTCACCGGAAGAGAGCGCTTGTTATGATGGCGCTGTTGTCGTTAGGTTTTCTGGCGGTATTCTGCCGTCTTGTCGACATCATGCTGGTCAACCATGAACGATACCTCCTTAAAGCACGCGGCCAGCAGGTCAGAAAAGAGATCATCCCGGTAAAGCGGGGAATCATTTTCGACCGCCTGGGTCGCGAACTCGCGATTAATGTCGAAACAGAATCTGTCTTCTGTAATCCCTCGGAAGTAAAGTCGGCAGACCAGATCGCCCGCACCCTCTCACTGAATATCCACAAAAACGAAAAGGCCATTTACACGAAGCTTGTGACTGGCAAGCATTTCAGCTGGGTCGAGCGGAAGATGGAAACCGAGAAAGCCAGGCGGATTAATAATCTCCGCCTTACGGGTGTCGGCCTTGTCCCTGAGATGAAGAGGGTGTACCCTAAGGGTACCCTTGCCTCCCACGTTATCGGCTTTGTCAATCTTGACAACAAAGGCATAGAGGGCGTCGAGAAGGGATACGAAAAATACCTTACTGCGAAGGAAGAGAGTTCCTATGTTGTGCGCGACGCCAGAGGGAACTCACTTTCCGAGGGCAGTACTAAGGATATTCGTGGCAATAACATCGTCCTTACCATCGATGAGGGCTTACAATTTATATTGGAAAAGAACCTCGATGCGGCGATGAAAAAGTGGGGTGCCGTATCAGCAACGGCTATCATGATGGACCCGTTCACTGGGGAGGTGCTTGCTCTTGCCAACAGGCCCACCTTCGATCCGGGGGAGCTTTCAGAGGTCAATCTCTCAGAGGTACGCAATAGGGCCATTACGGATTGTTTTGAGCCGGGCTCAACCTTTAAAATAGTAGTAGGTATCGCTGCCCTCGAAGAAAGGGTAGTGAATCCTGAAACGCGATTTGACTGCAGCGCAGGCTCTGTTGAGGTGGGCGGCAGAAGGATCAAAGATGACCACAAACACGGCGTTCTCGCCTTTCGAGAGGTCATACAGAAATCATCAAACGTTGGAACAATCAAGACGGCCCTTATGGTCGGGAAATCGAAGTTCTATGAGTATATTAAAAAATTTGGTTTTGGCGATAAAACCGGCATTGATCTTCAGGGAGAAATTTCCGGAATCGTGAAACCTGCTGAAAGGTGGTCGGGGACATCGATAGGGGCCATGGCAATCGGCCAGGAGATTGCAGTCACGCCTCTTCAGGTACTGAGAGCTTATTCGGCAGTAGCCAACGGAGGTTATCTTGTAACACCTCATGTTGTTAAAGAGGTACGCTCCCCCAACGGCACGATCATATCGAAGATTGAACCGAAGACGCAGAAGATAATCTCTGCTGAAACAGCTGCCGTTTTCCGAGGGATTCTTAAAACGGTAACCGAGCAGGGCGGTACGGCAACAGAGGCAGCGGTGGAAGGGAATCAGGTGGCAGGAAAGACCGGGACAGCGCAGCTCTTCGATCCCGTAACGAAGCATTATTCGAAGACCAGGTACATCGGCTCTTTTGTTGGCTTTGTTCCTGCGGACAATCCGCGACTGGCGATGATCGTCGTTATCAAGGAACCGAAAGGACAGATCTATGGCGGCATCGTGGCCGCGCCGGTCTTCAAAGATATCGCGAACCAAGCCCTTTCGTATCTGACCGTGCCGATGGACAATGCGGCCGACAAAGGGTTGCTTTTGGTCTCGAACAAAGAGGAGAAACATTGATACTGAATGATATTCTTAAATATGATCACTTCTTGATAGGAGACGATCAAAAGGAGATAAGGGGGATCACATATGATTCCAGGGTCGTTAAAGCAGGGTTTATCTTTGTTGCCATAAAGGGGCAGACGACCGACGGTCACAATTTCATCGAGGGTGCTATTGCCAAGGGTGCGATAGCCGTAGTTTGCGAGAAAGGGCATCCGAAACTGACCGGCTTTATCGGGAAATATCCAGCAGTCGCATGGATTAGGGTGAATGATTGCAGGGGTGCTCTTGCGGCGTTTTCAAGTGCGTTTTATGGTAACCCATCTGAAGAGTTGGGAATGATCGGTATTACCGGCACAAACGGAAAGACGACCACGAGCTACCTCATTAAATCTGTACTCGAAAAGTGGGGTAAAGGTGTAGGTTTAATTGGAACCATCAGATATATGATAAGGGATGACTCGTTTGAGGCCCCGCACACGACGCCCGAAGCGAGCGACTTCCAGCGCCTTTTGCGAGAAATGGCCGATAAAAAATGTGATTATGTCGTCGCCGAAGTCTCTTCCCACGCCATAGCTCAAAAAAGAACGGACTTTACACAATTTAAGATTGCTGTCTTCTCTAACCTTACGAGGGACCATCTCGACTTCCATGGAACGATGGAGGATTATTTCAACGTCAAGAAAGGTCTCTTCCTCGATCTTTTAAGCGAAGACGGCACTGCTGTTATAAACGTTGACGATCCTTACGGTCAGAAGCTCTCAACAATTCTCAGAGAACAGAGGCCATCAGTGAGGCAGATAACATTTGCCCTGTTCGATCAGAAAGCCGATGTCACAGTAATAGACGTTAGATCGACATTTAGGGGTACTTCGTTCAACCTCAAAATGAAAGACTGGCCTTTCTGCTTGGATCTTATTACACCTCTTGTAGGGCAAACGAGCATCTACAACATTCTAGCCGCCGTCTGTGCGGTGCTTCCCCTTAAAGTTCCGATGGAAGTCATCAAGGATGGGATTGCCGAACTTTCTTTGGTCAGTGGAAGGTTCGAACGTGTCGATCTCGGCCAGCCTTTTCTGGCAGTCGTCGACTATGCCCATACCGATGACGCTCTTGAAAGACTTTTAGCGACAGCGCGGCAGCTTTTGGATGACTGTCTCTCCGACGGAACAGCAGCGAATACTCCGTCGCGGGGGAAAATTATTTCTGTTTTTGGATGCGGGGGAAACAGAGACAGGGGCAAACGGCCAAAAATGGGCTGCATCGCTTCTCAGTTGAGCGATTTCGTTATCATTACCTCAGATAACCCGAGGAATGAAGACCCCGCCATCATTATTGAGGATATAGAAGCGGAGATGGGAAAAGATAATTATATCGTAATCTCAGACCGCCGCACTGCCATAAGGATGGCGGTATTGCTGGCATCGCCGGGTGATATTGTTGTCATCGCCGGTAAGGGTCACGAGGATTATCAGGAGATCGAGGGGGTCAAGCATCCTTTTAGCGACAGAAAGGTCCTTCAGGAAGCAATCGTCGAGACCACTGTCGTCAGCAAGCGAGGCAGGGCGAAAAAACGTAACGCGGGAGCAGCGCAATGCTTAAGATAAAAGACATTCTCGAAGCCACGGGTGGCACGCTCGTCTCAGAGGGGCGTAGGCAGTCGGTCGATATATCCATAGACTCGAGGACAATAAATGAGGGTGAATTATTTCTTGCGCTTAAAGGCGAACGGTTTGACGGACACGATTATATTGAGGCGGCTCTCCGGGTTGGCTCGGGTGCAATCGTAAGCCGTCAGTCGGTTTATTCCCATTCTCCATCAATTAAGGGCAAGACCGTTATTGTTGTTGAAGATACGCTGCAGGCACTTCACCATATTGCCCAGAACATCAGAACGAGGTTCAAGGGGCCTGTCCTCGCCATTATCGGCAGCAACGGAAAGACGACGACAAAGGAACTCATCTCATCTATTCTCGGGACCCAATTCAACATTCTCAAGACGGAGGGCAATCTCAATAATCATGTGGGAATGCCGCTTTCCATGACGAAGGTTTCTGATAAGACCGATATTATGGTCCTCGAAATGGGCACGAACAGGCCGGGTGATATAGACCTGCTATGCAAGATTGCCTCACCGGATACCGGTGTTGTCACCAATATAGGGATGGAGCACCTTGAGGGGTTCGGCTCTCTGGATGCGGTCAGGGATGCTGAACTCGAAATACTGCCCCACGTGAATAAGATGGTGATCAACGGCGACGACGATTTTCTCATCAAAGGCGTCTCGCTGAGTTTCAGAGGTCAGATAATCACTTTCGGGATCGATAATGAAGAGTGCAATGTAACGGCCCGGGAGATCGTAGTTTCCGAAGACGGCTATCAATTCGTTCTGTGCATTTCAGGTGCATCGATACGGGTGGAGTCGAAGCTCTCAGGCAGCTTCAATATCTATAATTCCCTTGCAGCGTGCGCTGCAGCACACACCCTCGGGGTTGGACTTGATAAAATAAAGGAGGGACTCGAAGCATTCGGTGGTGTAAAGATGCGCTTTGAGATTAGACGGCTGGGAGGTGTCACCTATTTATATGACGTTTATAATGCAAACCCGTCGTCGATGAAGGCATCGATACATGAACTTATGAGGACGGCCGGCCGGATTGACAAGACTGGGCAAGGCAGGGCTGTCGCGGTCCTTGGAGATATGCTTGAACTTGGTGATTATGGCATCGCGGCTCACGAGGCACTTGGAGAAATGCTGTCCGAACTCAAGATCGATCTGTTCATTGGGGTTGGCCCGCTTATGGCCAGGGCGGTTTCTCAATTCAGCAAAAGCGGCAGACCGGGAATCGCTATGGATACTGCCGAAGAGGCAGGAGATAATCTTGCTTTTCTCATCAGGGAGCGCGATGTCGTCCTCATTAAAGGTTCGCGCGGCATGAAGATGGAAAAGGCTATGGAAGTGATAAATAGAGGCAAAGACGGACATGCGAGTGGGAATCCTTTTCCCATGACGGCGGAAGGGAGAAACTAGCCGTGCTTTACGAATTACTTTACAGTCTTTCTCCATATTTTTCTCCATTTAACGTTTTTAGATATATAACCTTCAGGACATCTCTGGCGGCCATGACCGCATTGGTTATCTCGCTCGTTATAGCGCCTCATGTAATCAAGTGGCTGAAGAAGATTAGCATGACGCAGCAGATCAGGGACGACGGGCCGAAGACCCACCTTTCCAAAGCGGGAACCCCCACTATGGGAGGCATTATCATAATCGCTGCTGTAATGAGCGCAATGACCCTTTGGGGAAATTTCAGAAACGTCTATGTGTGGGTTGTCGTTGTCTCTCTGCTTGGGTTCGGTGCTATAGGATTCATCGACGACTATCTCAAGGCTGTCAAGAAGAATCCGAAAGGGTTGAGGGCGCTTTACAAGTTCGGAGCCCAGCTTGCCCTTGCCCTTGTCATCGGCGTATTCCTGTATATCAACCCGAAGGACCAGTATGCGTCGGTGCTGAGCATACCTTTCTTCAAGAGATGGCTCTTCGACCTCGGCATATTCTATATCCCTTTTTCCATATTTGTCATCGTCGGCTCGTCAAATGCAGTAAATCTTACCGACGGTATCGACGGACTTGCCATAGGCCTTGTGGCCATTGCCGCACTTGCCAATGGCGCCCTCGTCTATATTTCGGGAAATGTCCAATTCGCACGCTATCTTCAGGTGTTCTACCTTCCTGGGACTGGAGAATTGACCGTTTTCTGCGGTGCGCTGCTCGGGGCTTCACTGGGTTTCCTGTGGTATAACTCCTATCCAGCCGAGGTCTTTATGGGTGACGTCGGGTCTCTGAGCCTTGGTGGTTCGCTCGGTACACTTGCAGTTGTGACCAAACATGAACTTGTGCTGGCTGTCGTGGGCGGTATTTTTGTTATCGAGACGATCTCGGTACTGCTCCAAGTAGCTTCTTTCAAGCTGACCGGCAACCGGATTTTCAGGATGGCACCGATTCATCACCATTTCGAACTGAAGGGTTGGTCCGAGCCGAAAGTGATCGTGAGATTCTGGATCGCCGGGATAATCCTTGCACTTTTCAGTCTCGCAACATTAAAATTGAGGTAATGGCTATGATTAAAAGAAATGTCCAAAGCTCGATGTTCAACGTGAATATACGTAAAATAGTAATTGCCGCTCTATTTTTACTTCTCGTTTTTCACTTCTCGCTTCTTACTTCGTATGCCGATGATGTTAGTGCACGGGCTGCCGTTGTTATCGAGGGTGCGAGCGGAAATATTCTCTACGCTAAAAACCCGAATGTAAAACTCTTCCCCGCAAGTACGACGAAACTCGTCACCGCCATGGTGGTTCTCGACAGGATGGATCCTGAGAGCGTCGTTACGATCAGCGAAGAGGCGGCAAGAACCCCTTCAGTTTCTCCGCATCTGAGGACCGGTGAGAAGCTGAAAATCAAGGACCTCCTGAATATCGCCCTGATAAGATCGGTCAATTCGGCTGCTGTTGCACTCGCAGAGTCCGTTTCAGGATCCGAAGAGGCTTTTGCGAAACTCATGAACGAGAAGGCCCTCAGCATTGGCGCTGAAAACACGCGCTATGTCAATGCATCCGGATTACCCGGCGATGGGCAGTATATCACCGCATACGATCTTTCCCTTATCATGAAGGAATCTCTCCGTTATCCGATGATAAAGGAGATTATAAATACACGCGCCCAGCAGGTCTATACCGAGGGCGGAAGGAAAATCTCAGTTAAGAACACGAACCATCTCCTCTGGTCCGATGAAGATGTGGTTGGAGGGAAGACGGGCTATACGAGAGCGGCGAAACATTGCTTCGTTTGCGCTGGGCAGAAAGGCGATAATGTACTAATCGCTGCTGTGCTCGGAGAATCGGTGCGAAGTGAGCTTTGGCATGACGCTTCCACGCTTCTGGCGCTGGGAGAAGATGTCCTAAGTAAAAAGAGAGAGCCTGAGATCTATTACACTTCATTCTCTCAAACTCCTGTCGTCTACGCTTCCCAGAACGTGAAAAAGAAGCAGAAAGTGGCAAAGGTAGCAAAGTCGAAATCCGCTAAAAAAGACACGAAGCATGGGAAAGCAAAGAAAAAGAAAAGCGAACCATCTAAAAAGAAAATGAAGAAGAAAAAAAGCAACGGGGTAAGCGCTAAAAACGGGTATGCTGCTAAAGGGATTTCTTAAATAAAATTAAGTCAGGGGAGATAGATATTTCCATCAATAATGGGGACGGCTTTTTATGAAAAGAAAATCATCGTAGTGGGTCTTGCGAGGAGCGGCGTCGGTGCGGCGAACCTTCTCGCCTTTTTGGGGGCAAAGGTTACAGTTACCGACACCAAGGGCCCGCAACTCCTCGAGAAATTCATAAAGGCTCTTGATCCCAGGGTTTCACTGGCCCTCGGAAATCATCCTCTTGAACTATTTGAATACGCAGACCTAATCGTTATAAGCCCCGGCGTTCCTTCCGATATCGGACCCTTGGTCGTTGCGCGTCGCAAAGGAATCAAAATCATCGGCGAACTCGAACTGGCTTTTCAGTCGCTCCATTCAGGGGCTGTTAACTCAATCAATGCAAGTCCTGAATTTCTTGCTGTTACCGGAACAAACGGAAAATCTACGACGACGGCACTCCTCAACGAAATGCTCAGGATCGCTGGGATAGAAACAATCCTCGGCGGCAACATCGGAAATTCTCTTGCGGCTGAATTACTCGATGCCATGAAGCTCAGGAAAGAGACGGCTGCACGTTATATCGTTGCCGAATTGTCGAGTTTTCAGCTGGAAACCGTAGAGAGCTTCAGGCCCAAGGGCGCGACCATTCTGAATGTCACACCGGACCACCTTGATCGTTATCATAAGATGGATGCGTATGTGAAGGCTAAGTGTAGGATATCGTTCAATCAGGATACATCGGACTTCCTGGTCCTAAATGCTGACGATCCATCTACGCCTGACGTGCTAGAGATTATCGGATTTCAAAAACAAAGACCAACTATCTTCTATTTCAGCAGAAAGGGCGAGGTGGACGGCATCTATTATGAAAACGGATTGATTCGCTTTAACCTCTCAGGCGAAAAACTTCGAAGGCTTGAGAGCGGGCTTGTGCAGCCAGCTGCATCAACGACTATTGATCCAGGATCATTCAGGATCAAGGGCGTACATAATGTCGAAAATGCCATGGTCGCGGCGCTTATGGCCTATCTTGCCAGTTGTAGCATCGAGGGCATAAAGAATGCGCTTGTGACATTTCCCGGTCTCGAGCACCGTCTTGAGTTTGTACGCGAGCTTGACGGTGTCAGGTACATCAATGACTCAAAAGGGACGAATGTCGGTGCAGTGCTAAAATCTCTGGAGGGGTTTACAGATCCGGTGATACTGATAGCAGGAGGACGGGACAAGGACAGCGATTTCTCTCTGATGAGGCCTCTTATTAAGGCGAGAGTAAAGCGGCTTGTCCTCGTGGGTGAGGCATCGAATAAGATCGGCCAAGCGCTCTGCGACGTAACCGAGTGTATCATGGCAGGCCATGATTTCAAGGAAGCCGTTTCAAAGGCCAAGGATGCTGCCGCACCTGGAGACGTAGTGCTCCTATCTCCGGCCTGCGCAAGCTTTGACATGTTCATGGATTATGAGGACAGGGGGAGACAGTTCAAGAGGATGGTGATGGAGCTATGACCCAGCGCTTTGACAAGATTATCGTTGTCCTTATTGTACTGCTGATACTCATCGGGCTTACCGCTGTTTACAGCTCGACGTCGGTCATCTCACCTTCCCTCCAACAGAAGGGTAAGGCGCTGAGCAGCTCTATCGATCAGTTCAGCTACCTTAAAAAACAGTTCGTTACCGTACTGATAGGAATTGTCGCTCTGTTTATGGCATCTAAGGTTCCCTTGCACTATCTGAAAAAAATGGTTATCCCACTTCTGGCAATCTCATTTATCTTTCTGCTCCTCGTCTTCACAAGCCTCGGCATCAGTGCGGGAGGGGCACGCAGATGGCTCAGGCTTTGGCCTTCGAGCTTTCAGCCTTCCGAACTAGTGAAACTTTCGATGGTAATTTTTCTGGCTTGGTACATGAGCCGTGCTTCTTACAACAAAGAGAGATTCCTTTCATTTTTGATCCCCCTATTGGTAATGGCTGCATTCCAGGTAGTCTTTTTGAAGCAGCCAGATTTCGGTGCTACAATGAGCCTTGCTGTTCTTACCGTAGCGATGCTCTTTCTTTCGGGCATCAGGCTCAGGTATCTCTTCTCACTCGGACTTGTCGCAATCCCGGTTTTAATCAAGCTCATTTCTGAACCGTACCGGTGGAAAAGGGTCGTCGCCTTTCTCGATCCATGGAAAGACCCGCAGGGTTCCGGTTTCCAGTTGACCCAATCCTTTATTGCATTTGGAAGCGGAGGCCTGCAGGGAGTCGGTCTTGGGGAGAGCAAACAGAAACTGTCCTTTCTACCTGAGGTCCATACTGATTTCATCTTTTCTCTCATCGGCGAGGAGCTTGGGTTTATCGGCGCCGCTGTTGTAGTGACTCTTTTCTTTTGTTTATTCATCAGGGGCTTTATGATAGCGAGAAAGGTTGAGGAGCCTTTTGCCTATTATCTCGCTTCTGGCATATCTCTCATGATCGCCATTCAGTCAGTTTTCAATTTTGCTGTCGTCACAGGACTCGTTCCCACAAAGGGACTACCACTTCCTTTCATCAGTTACGGCGGTTCCTCACTTGTGGTCAGTATGGTTGCCGCCGGCCTGCTGCTCAATGTCTCCCGTTTCAGGGAGGCAGCAAAGCAGGGACATGAAATATACCATGTCAGGAGTAGACCGCCTGAAGACGAAGCGTTATCTGCGGGTGAGACGCCGAAGGCAGACCAGTATGCTATGGGAAGGGGATACGGCCAGTACCGCACGAAGGCACGTTATTTTAGACAGAACGGGAAGAAACCATGAGAGTCATTATTGCGGGCGGAGGAACTGGCGGGCATCTTTTCCCCGGAATCGCCGTCGCTGAAGAATTTATAAAAAGGGCACCCTCAACTAGGGTCGTTTTTGTGGGCACTGAGCACGGTATTGAGGCAAGGGTTATCCCGAGGGAAGGATATCCTATCGAGTTCTTGAGCGCCGAAGGGCTGGTCGGCAAGGACTTTCTCAGGAAGATAGTGGCTGCATACTTGTTTCTTGTATCCATTTGTCAATCGCTTAGGATCATCGCATCGGTACGCCCGGATATTGTCATCGGTGTTGGTGGATACGCTTCCGTTGGCATGGTCGTGGCTGCTCGCCTCAGGGGCATAAAAACCATGATAATGGAACAGAACTCGGTCCCTGGATTCGCAAACCGGTTCCTTGGCAGTTTTGCGGATGCCATAGCGGTTACCTATCAGGAGAGTATCTCATTCTTCCCAAGGGAAAAGACCTTCCTGACCGGTAATCCGGTGAGAAAAAAGATACTTTTGAAAGAAGCAGCTGATCCACATATGGCGTTTGGTCTCGAAAAAGATAAATTCAGTGTTCTCATCTTTGGAGGGAGCTTAGGTGCGCGGACGGTCAACAATGCGATGACCGAGGCATTGCACTACCTCCTCGATATGAGACAAAATATTCAGTTTGTTCATCAAACAGGGGAGAAGGACCTCAAGAACGTATCGGAATCATATAAAAAGCTCGGATTCCACGGCACGGGATTCCCTTTCATATATCAGATGTCCGATGCCTATTCAGTGGCTGACCTCATTATTTGTAGGGCCGGCGCAACGACTCTCTCAGAGATCACCGCTATAGGAAAGGCCGCCATTCTAGTTCCTTATCCGCATGCTGCATCCAACCATCAGGAGTTCAATGCGAGGAAACTCGAAGACATGGGCGCCGCAAAGGTAATACTCGACAGGCACCTGACCGGTGAGGTGATGGCAAAGGCGATAAGAGAACTTTACAACAACCCTGACAAGAGAAGGGAAATGCAGAAGGCATCGAAGGCCTTTGGAAGGACCGATGCCGCGGAGAAGATTGTTGATCTTTCGATGAGTCTTACGAGAAAGGGATAGGACATGTTCAATCAATATAGGATAATTCATTTTGTAGGAATAGGTGGCATCGGGATGAGCGGAATCGCCGAGGTGCTGCACAATCTTGGGTACGATGTGACCGGTTCCGATATACGCGAATCTGATACGACGATCAGGCTCAGGAAGCTTGGCATCAAGATATTTATCGGGCATGACGAAAAGAATATCGACAATGCCCACGTCGTGGTTATCTCGTCCGCCGTTTCTCCGACAAACCCGGAGGTGGTGGCAGCAAAGGACCGCGCAGTGCCCGTTATTCCCCGGGCAGAAATGCTTGCAGAACTCGGGAGGCTGAAGTACGGGATCCTGGTCGCGGGCGCCCACGGCAAGACGACGACAACCTCCCTCATAGCAACATTGCTCGGCGAAGGAGGGCTCGATCCGACGGTGGTCATCGGCGGCCAACTCAAGGCGATCGGCAGCAACGCACACCTTGGGAAGGGTGAATTTCTCGTTGCCGAGGCAGATGAGAGCGACGGCTCATTCCTGAAGCTCAGTCCAACCATAGCCGTTATCACCAATATCGACAGGGAGCACATGGATTATTTCAAGGACATTGAAACCCTCAGGAGTGCATTCCTCTCCTTCATCAACAAAGTGCCGTTTTACGGCGTGGCGATCGTCTGTAAGGAAAATGAGCATACGCGGACGATTATTCCGCAGATTAAAAGGCGGGTGCTTACCTACGGTCTGTCCCATGACTCCGATATGTATGCAAAGAATATCCGATACGAGGGAACGAAGAATGTCTTCGAGGCTGTATTCAAAGGCGATTCCCTCGGCATTTTCACAGTTCCGGTGCCTGGCGTTCATAATGTGCTCAACAGCCTTGCAGCAATCCTGACGGCGATGGAATTGCAGGTGCCGCTGGAGAAGATAAGTATGGGCCTCCGCAGCTTCAGCGGTATACAGCGCAGATTCGAGTTGAGGGGAGAGGCTAGAGAGATCAGGGTGTTTGATGATTACGGGCACCATCCCGTCGAAATACGAGCCGTGCTCAAGGCCGCCCGAGAGTGCTTCAGCGACAGTCGCATTGTCGTTATCTTCCAACCCCATCGATTTTCGCGAACTCGTGATCTCATGGACGATTTCGCGCTCAGCTTCGGTGCTGCCGACAGGCTCTATCTTCTGGATATTTACGCTGCCAGTGAAGCACCGATAGAGGGTATCACTTCGGAGGTGCTTCTGAAGAAAACGCGCGACGTCGGGTCCGTGAACGCAGATCATATATCTGATAGAAAAGAAATGGTCAAAACGGTGCTTGCTGATCTTAGACCGGGTGACGTGCTGCTCACGCTCGGTGCGGGAGACGTTTATAAAATAGGTGAGGAGATATTGAAGGCCTTATGATTACCACCAAGAGGATAGGGGTATTGGCAGGGGGGACCTCTGCGGAAAGGGAAGTGTCGCTTAAAAGCGGTGGTGCAGTGTACAAGGCACTATTGGACCGTGGTTATGATGCGGTCTTCATTGATACCGCCGGCGACTTGTATGCATCCATGAGATCGCAGGGAGTTCAGGTCGTCTTCATCGCCCTTCACGGAGGGCATGGCGAAAATGGTGCTCTTCAGGGATATCTCGAGGTGATGGGGATACCGTATACCGGGTCTGGCATTCTTGCATCGGCTCTTGCCATGGACAAGGAGGCATCGAAGAAGATATTCCAATATCACGGGATACTGATCCCGCGGTTCCAGATTATTCATCAGGATGACCGTGCCAGTGATATTAGGATAATCGACTTCGGAATGCCCTGGGTGATCAAGCCTGCTTCAGAAGGGTCCAGCATTGGTGTTCATATCGTGAAGAATGACCATGAAGTCGAAGCAGCCCTAAATGACGCCTTCAGGTATGGGAATAAGATCATCGTTGAACAGTATATTAAAGGAAAAGAGGTGCAGATTGGTATCCTCGGTCAAACGGCACTGGGTGGCGTGGAGGTAAGACCCTCGCTCGAATTCTACAACTATGAGGCGAAATATACGCCTGGCCTCACGAGCTATGTTCTGCCTCCCGAAGTGAGCGTCGACGAATATGAAAGACTGAAGGCATCGGCTCTGCGCGCCCATAATGCAATCGGTTGTAAGGGCGCCACAAGGGTAGATCTCATCCTCGATGAGGCTCGCAAGGACTATGTGCTCGAGGTCAATACGATACCGGGTATGACTGAGACGAGCCTGTTGCCGAAGATCGCTAAACTCGCGGGATTCGAATTCGGGGATTTGATCGAAAATATCTTGAAGTCGGCCCTTGATGTAAGCAGCTAACGCTGAAAACAGAAATTATTAACAATGGAAACGAGAAAGACAAAGAAGGCGAGGGAAAGAACGAGGCGGGTATCAGTCGTCGCTACCGGATTAGTGATCGTTATCGCTCTTTCAGGTATTGCTCTGCTCGGATATAATTATCTGTGTATCAGAGAAATCAATTTCTACGGCAACCGGCACCTGACGAACGGGGAACTTCTGTCAATGATCGGATGCTCGCCAAAGAGCAGGCTTTTTGCGGTCTCTACTGGGGAGATATATCGGCGGATAAAGGCCTCTGCATGGATAAAGGATGCAATGGTCCGAAAGGATCTTACGGGGAAGGTCACTGTCCAGATCACTGAAGCGGTTGCAATCGCTGTATTGCAGTCCGACGACAAACCTTATCTTATTGACAGGGAAGGGTTGCGGCTTGAAGAAATAAAGGCTGAGCCGGTCTACTTTCTCCCGGTGATAAAAATTGATCCAGCGTCGTGTCGGGAAGCATATCATGAGGCCATTGCACTGGCTGGCATTCTGTATGATAGAAAAGTGATGGCCCATGGGGGGAATATAGAGCTTTCTGGTACACGGCTTGAGGACATCACCATGAAGGTCGATAATATCCCGGTCAGGATCGGCGCTGGCGATTTAACGAAAAAGCTCGAGAAGCTCAACTTTGTGAGAGACGAGCTTAATAAGCGGAACATGGCAGTCGAATATATCGATCTCAGGTTTATCGATAAGATCGTAGTAATGCCGGCGAAGTCCGAGCAAAAGAAGGCTGACCGCAAGACCACGCGGGCGGCAGACGATGCCCAAAAAAAATTAAAACCGCAAAATGTGAAAAAGAAAAACGGGGTGAAAAAAGTGACGGCAGGGAGGACAAAAAGTCATGTCGGTTAAGAGAAGAAAAAAGGCCGGCCCCTTTATCACGGGAGTTGATCTTGGTACTTCAAAGATCTGCGTTGTTGTTGCGGAAATGACCGGGGATGGGATCGATATCCTGTCGATCACGTCTTCTCCCTCAGCCGGATTGAGAAAGGGTGTTGTCGTTGATGTTGAAGCGGCTACTACTGCAATAAGGGATGCGATGGTCGCCGCCCGTGAACAGTCGGGCGTTTCGACCAGGGAAGCACTCGTTAGCATATCGGGGAACCATATCCAGGCCTCCGTGGGAACGGCCTCGGTTGCAGTAAGCGGAAGGGCTGTTTCACAGGACGACATCGATAGAGTTATTGATGCGGCTGGAAATACTCCCATTGCTGCGGGGCGGGAAATTATACATGTGCTGCCGACTGATTTCATTATTGATGGAGGAAGGGGAATAAAGGACCCCTTCGGGATACCCGGTTCGAGACTTGAAGCACGGGTTAATATAATCACGGCCTCGGCCGAACCGTTGCAACGTCTTATAGTGAGCTGTGAAAAAGCTGGCCTTCAGGTGGCGGACCTTGTTCTGCAATCGATCGCCTCTGCCGAGGCAACACTGAGTGCCGAAGACCGTGAGATGGGCACTGCGTTAATCGACATCGGCGCGGGGACGACCGATATCGCTCTATTCAAGGACGGATGGCTGCAGCACACGAAGGTTCTGGGTATAGGAGGCAACCATTTCACCAACGACCTCAGTGTCGGCCTGAGAGTCTCTTTTTCTGAAGCGGAACGGGTTAAAAAGCAGTTCGGTACTTTAGCTGCCGTTGACCTTGCTGAAGAGATTGATGTCATAGGGCTAGACGGAAACGATGACATGGTAAAAAAGATATCGAGAAAGCTTATCGTTGATATTATGCTTCTCCGTGCAGAGGAACTTCTGGTGGAACTCATCAAACAAGAAATAGTTCGACTGGAAGGACAGGACGCTGTTACCGGGGCTGTCTTTACCGGGGGAGGTGTGCTCATCCCCTCCTTTGTACGGCTTGCCGAGAACCTTCTTTCGATGCCCGTCAGGATAGGATATCCTGATCTGGCGCCTAAGAATGATACTCCATCCATGGGTTCAATGCCTTTTGTCACGGGAGTGAAGGAACAATTTAACAGCCCTGAATATGCCGCTGGTATTGGTCTGGTGCTATACGGTGCTGGCTATGCTGCCGACCGGACGGGAGCATTGAGTGAAGATTTATTTACGAAGATGACAGACTTTTTAAAAAATATTGTTGGTATAAAGAAATAGGAGGTCCCCATGTTTGAAATTGAAGATGTCGGAAGACCGGCAGCAAAGATTAAGGTGATCGGCGTCGGTGGGGGAGGCGGCAATGCTATTAATAGTATGGTTGCTGCGCAGGTTTACGGCGTAGAGTTTATCGCTGTAAATACTGACATACAGCATCTGGAGGCATCGCTGGCACCTGCCAGGATCCAGATAGGATCGGACCTGACAAGGGGACTCGGCGCAGGATCCAATCCAGTGATCGGCAGGGAAGCTGCCCTAGAAAGCAAGGACGTGCTTGAAGGATTTATCGAAGGAGCCGATATGGTCTTTATCACCGCTGGTATGGGGGGAGGTACCGGGACCGGGGCTGCTCCGGTAATTGCCGGCTTGGCAAAGGATATGGGCATTCTTACTGTGGGCATAGTGACAAAGCCCTTTTTTTTCGAGGGCAAAAAGAGGGCGATGAATGCGGAAGAAGGCATTCATGAGCTAAAAAATCATGTCAATACCCTAATTGTCATACCGAATGACAGGATTAGCCTAGTGGTGGAGAAGGGAACATCACTTCTCCAGTCTTTTTCCACGGTCAATGATGTTCTCAGGCAGGCTGTTCAGGGCATTTCAGACCTTATCCTGGTGCCTGGTCTCATCAATCTTGACTTCGCAGATATCAAGGCAATAATGCAGAAGGCGGGCAAGGCTGTTATCGGTATGGGCATGGGCAGAGGTGAGGGTGGGGCATTCGAAGCGGCAAAGAAGGCTATATTGAACCCCCTTCTCGAAAAATCTTCCATTGAGGGGGCAAAAGGCATTCTTATCAATATTACCGGTGGTCCTAATATTTCTCTCGACGAGATACAGCAGGCCGCCTCGCTCATTCATGATAATGCTCACGAAGATGCGAATATCATACTCGGCGCGGTTATCGATCCCGAGATGGATGAGCAGATTAGGGTTACGGTAATTGCCACAGGGCTCGACGAAAAGTCCGAAAAAGTCGAACTGCCCGAGACGCAAAAGTGGACACCGAAAAAAGAAGTACCCGCTTCCGCAATCAAGGCATCGGGCAAGACATTTTCAAAGAGCATTGATATGTTTTCCGATACCCTTTCCCAGACATCAAGGGAAAATAAAAATAAGAAAGATAAAATTCCGCATACGGCATTAACTGCTCCCTCTCCTGAGATCAAGGACGAGAAAACTATTGAGCCGATATCTGAGCCGATATCTGAGCCGATATCTGAGCCGATATCTGAGCCGATATCTGAGCCGATATCTGAGCCGATATCTGAGCCGATATCTGAGCCGATATCTGAGCCGATATCTGAGCCGATATCTGAGCCGATACCTGAGCCGATACCTGAGCCGATACCTGAGCCGATACCTGAGCCGATACCTGAGCCGATACCTGAGCCGATACCTGAGCTAATTAATGAGACGGTGCTATTTGCCGAAAGAGTTGAGGCGGCTGAAATTGTGAAGAAGCCATTATTGGTCGATTCCCTTACTCGCGACATGATTCTTGCAGAATCGTCGATCCCGCCTGAAGACGAATATGACATCCCGACATTCCTGAGAAAAAAGATGCAATCGTGAATTACGATTTAGTGGATTAGCGGGGTCATAGAATCCATGAACCGCAAGCTCATCGAAAAGGCAGACTTTCTTCTGACAAAGGAAAGGGGCACCGTTTTTAAAGACCCCGGTGGAAAGATTTCGGTCTGCCTTGTCTATCCAAACACCTACCACGTGGGGATGTCGAACCTTGGATATCAGGGCATTTATGGACTTCTCAATCGGCGGGACGATGTTGTGTGCGAGAGAGCCTTTCTTCCCGATACTACCGATGTCATCGAATATCGGCGGACCTGTACCCCTGTCTTCTCTCTTGAATCCAAGAAGCCATTGAATTCTTTCGACATGATAGCCTTCTCCCTTTCTTTCGAAAACGATTATCCGAATGTTATAAGAATATTGAGTCTTTCCAAGATACCTTTCAGTTCAACTGGGCGCGGCGACTACCACCCCCTGGTCATTGCCGGAGGAGTTTGTGTCTCGTTCAATCCCGAACCGATTGCACCCGCATTCGATGCCATCTTTATCGGTGAGGCAGAGGAGTCCCTGGGAGAATTCATCCAACTGTATAAGCTTGCCGTCGGGAGAAACGATCTGATGACAAAGGCTGCACAAATTAGCGGCATATATGTACCTTCGGCATATGAGATATCCTATCGTGAAGACGGAACGATAGCATGTCGAACCGCAAAAGATGGCGCACCAGATGTAGTCCGGAAGAGATACGTCAAAGACCTTTCACTCGCTCCTCTCAATACAACTGTCATCACCAATGAAACCGAATTTTCCGGCATGTATCTCATCGAGATTATGAGGGGATGCCCGTGGAGCTGCCGCTTCTGTCTCGTGGGCAACTTCTTTGGTCCTCTTAGGGAAAAAAAGATCGATCAGGTCAGGGAAGAGATCGGGGAAGGCAAGAAGGTCACCGGGAAAATAGGGATCATCGGGCCTTCACTGTCCGATTATCCACGTATTCAAGACATCCTTTGCATGGAGGGTGTGCGGTTCTCAATCACTTCTCTTCGGGCAAGCAATAGGAGCGCTGCACTTGTCGGGTTGTTGAAAGGCCACAAGAGTGTTTCCATCGCCCCCGAGGCAGGAACCGAGAGGCTCAGGAATGTTATCAACAAGCAGGTGACGGAGCAGGACATACTTTCGACGGCCGGACTTCTCTTTGGGTCGGAGATAGAAACACTGAGGCTCTATTTCATGATCGGGCTCCCGACTGAGACCGACGAAGACATCGCTGGCATCATAGAGCTTGTAAAGAAGGTGAGAGCCCTCAGCACTCAGAGGGGCGTCGTTCTAAGCGTAAGCACATTTGTTCCCAAACCCTTTACTCCATTTCAGTGGCATGCCATGATGCCGCTCGAACCGGTCAAGCGGAAGATCAGACTGATAAGGAAGTCTCTCGAAACAAAAGGGATCAAGGTCTTTCATGATGTGCCCAAGTTCGCTCACATGCAAGGACTATTTTCTCTTGGCGACCGGAGGGTGTTCCCGGTGATCGAAAGGATGGTCGAAACCGATGACTATCGCAAGGCCTGTACCGATGAGGCAATAGAGCTGGCATATTATGTATTCAGGGAAAAAAGATTTGATGAAGTGTTGCCTTGGGACTTTATCAATATAGGAGTGTCAAAGGAAAGATTATGGGCAGAGTATAGCAAGGCCCTCGCTGGGTAGATACAGATGAGGTCTTTCGTGCCTACCCAAGACTACCCTACTCATAATAATCAGGATGCGTGCATGGCTTAGACTGTAGCATTCTCACGACGTCATAATCTGCACTCATTAATTGCTGAGAAATCTGCCTTGATTCCTATTGAATTGAGGATCTCAATTTCAGTATTTGAGACGGTTCTTGCAAAAAGTGTATACTAAAATTGCGCAGTTGCATCTGCATCCATGATTGTCAGGTTGATAAACAAAGTAAATTATGTAGGCATGAAAGTTGTTGTGTCATATGACGTTTGTTAATGAAGAGGGGGTATAAATGCTATGCTAGAAGGTTTATTTCAACCCATGCATTTGGTGGTTATATTAGCCATTGCATTGCTTGTTGTGGGGCCGAAAAAGCTTCCGGAACTTGGGGCCGGTATCGGTAAGAGTATTCGCGAATTCAAAAAGGCGATGTCGGACATGAACAAGACAGCAGTTGATAATGATCATGATAGTGATAAAGAACAAACGAAAGTTAACCCTGCAACAGATCTGAAACAGGAGATGAAAAAGGACCACCAGGACGTCTCATGACATCGGATTTCTTTGTGGCGATCGACTTTGATGGAACGATTGTCGATCAGGATATTACGGATGCCGTCATACAGCAGTTCGCCAAAACCGGATGGGAAATCCCTGAGAGGTTGTGGGAAGCGGGACAGATGGGCTCCCGCGAATGTCTGGAAATCCAGATGTCCCTCATCAATGAATCTGTGGCGGATGTTCTTGCTTTCATTGATCGATTCGAAGTAGATCCTAATTTTCTCGGTTTCACCCATCTATTAAATGAGATGGGGGTACCGTTTGCTATAGTCAGTGACGGATTCAACGTGTTTATTGAGAGGCTCCTCGGAAACGCCGGCTTTATGAAGATGCCTAGGATCTATGCAAACGGGTTGATAAAGAAGCGGATTGGACTGAAAACCGTCTTCCCTTACGCGAACAGGCAATGCTCATCGGGTACCTGCAAATGCTTGGCGACAAAGAATCTGAGCGGCGACCGATCGGTCATTCTGATCGGTGACGGCAGGAGTGATTTTTGTCTTGCTCAAAAAGCTGCTTTTATCTTTTCAAAGGGGAAACTAGGTCATTTCTGCGCGGAAGCTGGCCTGCGTTTCCGGCCCTTTGAGGATTTTTCTGATATTGTGAAATGGATTAAAGAAGGGATAGAGGTCGTGCCGGCTTCCGGCAGCTTAAATCTTGCTAATCATGTCGAGGAAGGACAGCAAATATGCAATCTTGCACGTTAACGGACCAGGAACTATTGGAATTGGAAGCTAAGTATTGTTCCTATGGCGATACGGTCCATTATTCCGATAAGCCAGTCATTTTTGAACGGTGTGAAGGGTCGTGGCTCTTCGACACTCACGGTAAGCCTTACTTGGATATGCAGATGTGGTATTCCGCCGTAAATTTTGGATACAGGAACAAGGATATCGAAGAGGCCCATAACCGACAGATGGCGACCCTCCCTCAGGTGGCATCCCAGTATCTACACAAAGAGAAAATCCTCCTAGCCTCTGCTATCGCTCAAGAGACTGAAAAAAGGTTTGGTGAAAAAGGAAGGATACATTTCAATGTCGGCGGAGCTCAGGCGATCGAGGACAGTATTAAACTGGTGCGCAATTATAAAAAGGGCAAGTCTCTCATGTTCTCCTTCATGGGAGGGTACCATGGCCGAACGCTGGCGGCGACAGAGATTACGAGCAGTTTCAGATACCGCAAGAGATATGGCCACTTTGGCAACAGGGCTACGTTTGTCCCATTCCCTTACTGCTTCAGATGCTTTTACGAAAAAGATCGTGCTTCATGCGGTTACGAGTGTGTAAAGCAGTTCGAGAAGCTCTTCGAGACCGAATATTACGGCGTCATCGATGCTAAGGATAAGGATGTCGAATACGCAGCTTTTTTTGTCGAGCCCATACAGGCCACCGGAGGATATATTATTCCTCCTCCTGAATATTTCGGGAGGCTTGCAGCGATTCTGAAGGAACATAATATCCTATTGGTGGATGACGAAATCCAGATGGGATTTTACCGGACTGGAAAGCTCTGGGCAATGGAACACTTCGGAGTTAGGCCCGACGTGGTAGCCTTTGCAAAATCTCTAACCAACGGCATGAATCCCTTATCGGGCCTTTGGGCGCGGGAAGAGCTTATCAATCCGAAGATATTTCCGCCCGGCTGTACTCATTCCACCTTCTCGAGCAATCCCTTGGGGACTGCCGCCGGACTAGCAACGATGGAGCTTCTCAAAAAATATGACTTTGAGAGCGCAGTTAACGAAAAAGGTGCGTATTTGCTTGATGCATTAAGAAAGCTGAAGAAGCATTATCCTGTCATGGGCGATGTTGACGGCCTCGGACTTGCCGTGAGAATAGAACTGACAAAATCTGACGGATACACGCCAAACAGGGATCTTACAGACGCGATATTTCAGGAGGGGCTGAAAGGAAATCTTGAGGTCGATGGAGAGCATTATGGATTGGTGCTCGATGTAGGGGGATATTATAAGAATGCGTTCACACTTGCACCTGCGTTAACTATTTCATTCGATGAGATGGACCTTTTCGTTAGGCTCTTTGAGCTCTTGTTAAAGAGATGTGGGGCATAACGATGCCGAGCGAGTCAGATCATGGCAATACTTAAATGGCTGCCGTTATTCATGATGGGAGCTGTTCTTCAGGGGGCAACGCAATTATGTTTAAAAAAAGGCGCACAGAAACACCAGGATGTGCGCGGGGTCAGGTATTTTCTGAACGTTGTTCGGAATAAATGGGTTATTATCGGTGTCCTTATTTACTTGGTTGAAATGGTCCTCTGGATAGTGCTTCTCATGTATATTCCCTTGGCTATAGCCTTTCCACTTACCGGGATTCAGGAAGTAATAATGATAGTGTTTGCAGCCTTTGTCCTTAAGGAAAGTGTAAGCAAAATCGAATGGGCCGGAGCTTTTTTTATAGCGCTGGGTATAGTATTTATCGTCCAGCCATGATCAATAACTATAAAATAGACCTGGTGGGCGGTGAACATGCGGTCCTCTTAATTCATGGCCTTACTGGCAGCCCCTTTGAATTGAAACCGCTTGCAAAAAAACTGCACAACAGCGGTTTTACGGTAAAAGGACCCGGCCTCGCCGGTCACGGCCAAACATTGGAGCAGCTTACGGCGACAACCTGGCATGATTGGTACGGTACAGTCCGTGACACATTTAAAGAAATGAAGAAGTGCTATAAAACTGTTTCTGTGTCCGGCTTATGTATGGGTGCACTCCTGGCCCTTCATCTAGCCTATGAAGAGGGAGACGAGGTTTCCTCCATTGCGACCCTGTCGACGACTCTCTTTTACGATGGTTGGAGCTTACCCTGGTATAAGTTCATTCTGCCGGTATTCTATCTGCCACCCCTGAAATATTTTGCTTCTTATGAAGAACGTCCACCCTACGGCGTAAAGAACGAACGCATGAGGAGGCAGGTCGAGATAGCCCTTAAGGATAAGGAGAATTCGGTTGCGTATGCCAGTTTCCCGTCTCAAAGCATGCATGAACTCTTCAAGCTGATAAAGATAGTGAAGAAGAACCTTCACAAGGTGAATGTGCCGACACTGATCCTTCATGCACTCGAGGATGATGTCGCGAGCATAAAAAACGCGAATTATATCGAGAAGAATATCGGTACGCACCTGGTTCGAAAGGTTCTCCTGGATGATACCTATCACATGTTGCCTCTGGACAACCAAAAGGATCGGGTAGCAGAAGAAACAATCAAGTTTTTCAAGGAAAATATTCACTCCCTTGGCCATTTTTAGAGAGATCCCGCCTACTGCCGGATTCCCCCTTTATGCGAAAGACTTTCTATCTGTCTTTACGCTTAAAGAGCGGAGAAATTGTCTTGAGGATGATTTCAGTCATTATCTGAATCTTGCATCTGCAAGGGTGACCTATTCCGGAACCGCTGCCTTCTTCTTGATCCTCGAAAGCCTGAAAGAATTATCTAAGAAGAAAACGGTGATTATTCCTTCTTTTGTCTGTCCTCTCATCCCCCTCGCTATAAAGAAGGCCGGCCTTAATGTAGAGGTTTGCGATATCAATAAGGATGATTTCAGTTTCGATGCAGAAATGCTTGCAGCCTTGTGCAGAGCGAATACAGATGTCCTTGCTATCGTGGCTGTTCATCTTGCTGGCATACCTGTCGAGTTTGATGCGGTAGAGAATATTGCAAAAAAGTATGCTGTTTTTACCATAGAGGATTGCGCCCAATCTCTAGGGGCGTCTTATAAAGGAGAGAAGGTCGGAACACGCGGGGATTTCTCCTTCTTCAGCCTTTGCCGCGGCAAAGGGTTAACCACGTATGAAGGCGGAATAGCCGCTACAGGCAATAAAGAATATGCCGAACTGCTCGATAGAACTATACAGAGAGTAGTTCAAAAGGATCTCTTTTCCGAAATGGCGATGATCCTAAAGTTGTTCGGGTATGCTGTCTTCTACCGGCCTCTGCTGTTCTGGTTTGTATTCAGACTTCCACAGCTTTATTGGATCTGGAGGGGGGATACGATAAAGGCGGCCATGGAAGATTTTGATCTCAATTTTCCGCTCCATACAGTATCGACAGTAAGACAGTTGATCGGACACAGTCAATTTTCCCGCCTAGATGAGGAAGCAAGAAAGCAGAGGCGAAAGGCGTTATTTTACATTAAGTGCCTTGAAGGTATCAAAGGGATTAAATTGATCTCTGAGCCACAGGATAGTATCGCAACGTATCCGTTCGTGACCTTAATCTTCGATGATCCTGGGAAGAGGGCAAGGGCTCTCAGAGCTCTCGAAGAATCTGGGCATGGGGGATCATTCGTGTATGCCCTGGCGATCGCGGATTACGGCTATTTAAAAGACATTGTATCCAACCGGCATTGTGCCAATGCCCGGTATATTTCGGAGAGGACTGTAACGCTCTCAACAAGCACTTTTCTTGAAGAGGCAGATGCGCGATCAGTAGTGAAGCTTTTGAAGGGCCTGTGACTCCATATGAATGGCGAGATGAAAGAATATTTTAACCAGCTTGAGCCTGAAATTCTAATCCAGGCCTTTGATTCAGAACCGCCCGAAGGGTTTTATCCTCTTAAAATCGCGGTTTGTGGAGAGGAACTTCCTGCTTTTGTGACGGAATTCGACCTGCTCACGACCGCCCCTGCAATTGCAAAAAAGGCGGTGCACATTTTAAACAAGATAGTGCCATTTTTTAACAAGATAAACCTTAGACCCAGGACACTGTTCGTGGGAACTACGGTTTCGGAATATGTGCTGCTTCCCAAAGAGATTCAAATGTGCGCCCTTAAGGGACTACTTGTATCAAAAATGAATGATGAACAGAGCAGTTTTATTATTGTCAAAGATATGCCTTATAATTCCCCACTTCTAGCAAGTGATGAAAACGAATTGTCGAAATCCTTGATGTCCTCCTTGGAGGAGAGTGGGTTCATCCTCGTATCCGGTCAGGCGCTAGCATATGTGCCGATTACCTTTGCTTCAAGGGAAGAATATCTCCAAAAGTTCTCGAAGTCGCGAAGAAAGGATCTCAAGAGGAAACTCCGGTCATTTTCCGAAATATCAGTCGAGGAGTTGCGGACAGGAGATGATTTCTTCGCTGATGAGAACGTCGAATTGCTTTATGAGCTTTATCTTAACACCTACAATAACAGCTCTGTCCATTTCGACAAGCTTACACTTTCATTTTTCCGGAAGGTTTTAAAGGACGACCGTAGTGACGGTATTGTGTTTCTTTACCGAAACCAGGAAGGCATCATCGCCTTCAATCTTTGTTTCATTTTCAGAAGTTTTCTTGTCGATAAATATATAGGATTCCGTTATCCAGACGCCAGAAAGCATAATCTCTATTTCTTAAGTTGGTTCCATAATCTTGATTTCAGTATTAAGAATAATATGCAAATGTTTATAGCAGGATGGACGGATCCTGAGATCAAGACATATCTTGGGGCGGAATTTACCAGTACGAACCATGCAGTATATGTAAAAAACCCGATTCAAAGATTCTGCCTCAAGAGAGCAAGCGGGTTTTTTGAAGCCGATAAAAGGGTCTTAGAGAGGATAGAATCAGGCAAGCATCTTTAGGTTAAGAATTCTTTTTTTTGAGTCAAAAAAGAAAGTATTTTGAGGTTTAAGGCTTGATGTTTCTGCAAGTCTTCCCTTGTAAAGGCAGGGGTTCGGGCTGCGCCATCAACCCAACGCAATATTTTTTTCAGCAGGCTTTGAAAAGTATAGGAAGATATGTCGCCCGTAATATCTGCGGCCACTACTCTGGGGGAAAGCATCTCAACGCATTTCATCAGATCGTCTTCTGACAATCTTCCCTGGTCCCAGGTTGTAAGTATGTAATCGGAGGCTAAGACGTCTTTGTCTATGGAGAGATAAATCGGGATATTTAGAGGAAGGAGTCGCTTCTCCACCTCCTGCAAAATGCTTCGATAATCTGTACCGATTTCTTTTATATGAGGACTGCCGGCCAGTTTCATGATACGGCCGACCGGAGAAACACAGTAATATTTGACTTTGCCGGACCTGATTGCCGAAAGCCTATGTTGAACAATATTGAGGCCTTTCATATCTCCAGAAGCGATGCCAAATACCGAGATCTCAGCTACATGAGGGAGCTTGCTTGCATGATAAACCCACGAACCACAATGGATCCCAGATGGAAAGAACATATTGTCTGGATGATTGTCAAACACGGCTACATGCAGGTTCTGATGTGGCATGTTTTTTATCAAGAGGTAGCTGATGTGATGAAAATCGCCGTTGCCGAGGAGGAAAATTCGATGCCGTCTTATTTCATCAATAATCTCGCATTCAAGCTCATGCATCATATGCATCGAGGTACAGTAACGGATTTTTTCTTCATAACGATGCAGGTCAAGTTTATGGCAGGTATTGCCGGGAAGTTTGACGGAACGATCGAAATCAAGAACAAGAGTTTCTGTCGAAGGTGTCATAGCTGTAAGGGTTCCTTATAAGCGTGTCTGATAAGGTATAATAAACAATATACTTCAGTGGAAACAACAATGGCGGAGCGGCTCAAATCAAAACGGCGAAGCGTGCGATATGCGTTTAAATAAGTCATTTATAATCCTTTTGCTCTGGTTTGCCCTTCTAACATCGGATACAGCAGCACAACTGCTGTTAAAAAAGGGTGCCATGAACGGAAAAGCGACGGGGGATGTTCTTAATTTATTTATAGTTGGCGGATATGGCCTCTATATCGTATCGTTTATTTCCTGGATGCAGATATTGAAAACCACACGGCTGTTTATTGCACTTTCGACAGCTTCAGTGCTATATATCACTGTTGCTTTTGCTTCGCATTTTTATATTGGGGAGATCATCACGAGGAATATTATAATTGGCACGGTGCTCATTTCGGCAGGCGTATTCCTCTTGGGTTTCGGGAAAAAAGGATTCTACTGATATTAGGTTTATGACAACGTCATTACAGACAATAAGGTTGATAGGGTACCTCATCGTATCTCTGTTGTTCGGCATAATAATAACAGTGATTGTCGGAAGTTTCGGAAATAACGTAATCGAACGAAACGTGAAAAGGGATACAGAAAGACAGATCAAAAATGCCGTAAAAGCGTTCGAGGACTCAGATGAGAATGAAACACCTGATGAGGTGGTGCATTTTTTAAAGGAATACCTCAATAGTGTCATGAAGGATAAGGCTGTGGGGGTTGATCCGGAGCAAGGAGATAAGGTCCCAGCGGAAAATGACGCACTTTTCCTTTTTGCTTTTGTTGAATATGGTAAGCGCCTAGACATGTACGTAAAAAGGTCGTACTTGCAAAAAGAAATGTTCGAACTCGATAAGCCTCTGCTCGTCGAGGGGGTTTTTGCGACCCTTGTTATGTTTACCCTGCTGGTAGTTTTTTTGGAGCAGAGACGGCAGGTTCAGTTGAAGCATCAATCAGAGAAAGCCGCCTTGAACAGGGAACTGGAGGAACAACACGCCCTAGCATTGCTCGGCAGGATGACCGCGACGCTTGCCCACGAATTGAAGACTCCGCTTGCGACGCTGTCGAACCTCGTCTATGCGCTCCCTTCCAGAGCTGCCGATCCCAATTTTGCAAATCGATTTGTGGTGCTTGCCAAAGAGGAATTAGGTCGGACGCAGCAGCTTATCGACAACCTTTTATTCTATGGAAGAGATATCAGGTTGACCAATGCGGAATGGATTCCGCTGGTTGATTTTGTGGGGGGATTAGCACAAAAAGCAGGTGTGCATCTGGACTGTACCTCTGGAGAAATCTATGGAGACCGTTTCTATCTCGGTTTGCTTTTTGAGAATCTTATACGCAATAGTATTCAGGCCCAGGCCAAGAAGATTGGGATTAAGGCAAACGCGATGAAGGAGGTTGCGGAGATTCACTTTGAGGATGACGGACTCGGTTTCCCTGCGGATATTAAACTTGACGAATTGATCAAGCCGTTTGTTACTCTAAGGTCGACAGGAGCGGGACTTGGTCTTTATCTCGTGCGGAAGATACTCATTGCCCACAATGGGGAACTGTCTCTCTATAGAAAAGAGTGTGGCGCTAGAATAAAACTATGTATGCCATCTGCAAGATTTAAGAATTATGACAGCAAGCCATAATAGCAGTCCTCATATTCTGATTATAGATGACGAACCGAATTTCAGTGAGTCTCTCAAGATGACACTTGAGGATGCATTCGACATTTCCACTGTTAATACGCTTGCCTTAGCTAGAGATTATTTAAACCGACAGTCACCGGATGCTATTTTGATCGATGTGCGACTGCCTGACGGCGATGGAATAGCGTTCCTTCGGGAGATCAAAACCATCGCTTCCGATCCGGTTGTCTTCGTGATGACTGCTTATGCTACGGTGAACAATGCGATAGATGCGTTGAAGCATGGGGCGGTCGATTATTTCACTAAGCCAATAGATATCGAAAAATTGAAGCGAGAGCTACATGTGTATCTTGAAAATCGGATACTCCAGCAACGGATCATGGATCTTGACCAAGCTATCAAGAAAATATCCCCACCCTTTATCACCTCCGGCGCTGGAATAATGAAACCTATTATCGATAAGGCCCCCCTTATCGCCCCGCTTGATATACCGGTACTGCTTGTAGGTGAAACAGGAACAGGAAAGGAAAAGCTGGCCCAATGGATACATTCCTTGTCTGGAGTTAAAGGGGATATGGTTGTGATCAATTGTTCCGCGCTGTCGAAAGATATTATTGAGAGTGAACTGTTCGGACATACGAGGGGAGCATTTTCAGGTGCCACGACTCATAAGGAAGGGCTGATAGAGCGTGCTGATGGCGGCACTCTATTCCTCGACGAGATTGGGGAGTTGCCTGAGGGTGTGCAGGCCAAGTTTTTGCGCATACTCGAAAACAGGTCGTACTATCGCGTCGGCGACGCAGTGGAGCACAAGGTGACATTCCGTCTGATATCCGCAACTCACATTGATCTTGCCGATCCGATAAATCGCTTCAGAAAGGACCTCTTCTTTAGGATCAACGGCGTGTCATTCGAGCTGCCGCCGCTTTATCATAGAAAAGAGGACATACCACTTTTGGTCTCCCTATTTATAGATCAGGCCAACCTGGCTTACAAGAAAGACATCAAAGGCGTAACGGCATCGGCTATGAAGATGATTCTTGCATATCATTGGCCCGGCAATATCAGAGAATTAAAATGGGCGATCCACAGAGTTGTAGCGACAACGTCAAGGGATGTGATCAGTGAAGATGAGCTCTCTTTCGGGTCGGATTTCACGAGGGAGCGAGGCGATGGGTTTTTGACAGACGCCACGATACCCTTTCTGGAGGCTAAGGAAAATCTAGAAAAGGAGTATATCAAGAATGCGCTTGCACACACGCAAAACAATAAAACAGAAGCGGCGAAAATGCTTGGTATTTCCGCACGAGCGATACACTACAAGATAACTAAATATAAGATTTTATAGTTGGTTATCAGCGGTTCTATTTATGAAGGGAGTGGGATATCTTTTCAATGGAATTCTTTCGCTTGCCGAAATTATTTTAGAGTTGATCTATTCGATCTGCTATTACAATCTTCTCTCTTGCAACGGATTTTATGATCAGGCATCATTTGTCGGCACTGCGTCGAGCTATCGAGGGTGCCGGGTTAGCTACGCATGTTCAAGCAACGGCCGGCAACACTGCAACTCGTTTATCCACCATATTCACGCCCAGCCGTTAGTATCTTGGTCGTATCTGGGGACCTATCTACCGGAAGACTACGAATAGCAGCAAGGTTACGCCCATGCCAAGTAGAGCTCCCGTTACGACCTCCAAAGGGGTGTGTACCTTGGTTGCAATTCTGCTCTGGGCAACAATTGCAGCCAGCACAAATCCGATGAGGGATGCTGAAAAATTCTGCGTTATAAGAGTAAGGGCTGACCAGAGAGCAAAGGCGAGGGCACTATGGCCGCTCGGCATGCCGCCACGCAAGGGATGGCCCTTTCCGAAGCGCGCTTTCAGCATGACCACAAGGATCAAAACGATGATCAAAGAGATAAGGGCGATCTCGTTGGAGCTATGCTTGGCGATATACACTCCCGAATCGAATGCGTCATGCACATAAGGGAAGAGGATGATGTAGCCAATAACGACAGCGCCGAATGCAGTAATCAGCACCGCTCCTGCGGCCACGTCTTTCGCAATTCTCGCCTTTTCGCTATAGTCGGGAGAGACCATATCCACAAGGAATTCGATGGCGGTATTCATCATTTCGGCCAGTAGCACGAGGATAACCGTTGCCGCGATGATCAGGAAATCATGGCGCTGGACACCGAGGAAATAACTCAGGATAAGAACGGTGACAGCGGAATAGAGATGATACCTCAAGTGCCGCTGGGTCTTAGCAGCGTAAAGTACCCCCTCTATTGCGTTATTCGCGCTATCGAACCACTTTCTGAATGGCATGGAGCAGATCCGCCTCCTTCTCTCTCATCTTCTCAGCCTGGTATCGATTCTTCTCGTGATCATAGCCCATCAGATGGAGCAGGCCATGTAGCAGGAGCAGCACAAGCTCTTGATCAAATGTTGTTCCCCTTTCACCAGCTTGCCGTTTTGCCTGTGCGGGACTGATGACGATGTCTCCGAGTTCTGCCGATTCATGCTGCGACAAGGGACCTTCGAGTTGAGAGAAGGAGAGCACGTCCGTAGTTCGGTGGATACCACGGTATGCCATGTTCATTTCCCTCATTCTCCTATCCCCGACAAGTAGCACGCTGACAACTGCCTTTGCAGGATCAAAGGAA
The DNA here is from genome assembly GCA_963727805.1 of uncultured Nitrospiraceae bacterium. Lineage (GTDB taxonomy): Bacteria > Nitrospirota > Thermodesulfovibrionia > Thermodesulfovibrionales > Dissulfurispiraceae > Fen-1308. The sequence continues at coordinate 291,916 of CAVSHF010000005.1, read as the reverse complement.
ACGCCAGAAGCGAGGTTGCGTCCTCGTATTCTTTTCCCGGAGGAGAGATGCCTGATGGCGGATTCCACAACCCGCTTGATGCTAGCGGGATTTATTCTTATCGATCTTTGGCAGTTCTTTACCGCTATTTCCATTACTATTGGTGTGCTTGTCCGTATTCTGTACAGAACGGTGATGCGTGCCCTTGGGCTCGATATCCGGATACTCAATTCTTTTGTGAAAAATACTTATGAGGACATAGGTAAACCGCTTCTTTATCTCAGAAATGTCTTTAAGCGTAAGCTCGCATTCGTCTATCTGGCCATCGAGGAATATCTCGTTGATAATCTTTTCAACGAGGGCACTAATCCTCGCCGGCGTCGGATCTGTCAATGCTCGTGCTGCTGCCTCAACAGCATCGGCCATCATCACAAGTGCCGCAACTCTCGTCTGTGGTTTTGGCCCAGGATAGCGGTATTCTTCTTCAATAACTGCCCCAGTCTGGTCCTTGGCTTTCTGATAAAAAAAACTCATCAATCTCGTTCCGTGGTGTTGTTGAATTATGTCGACAACAGACTTTGGAAGCTTAAACTGCCTGGCCAGTTCGACGCCTTCCTTTACATGGGCGACGAGTATCAACCCACTCATATGCGGCGCGAGGCGCTCATGTTTGCTGAACCCTCCCTGCTGGTTCTCGACAAAATATTCGGACATCTTAACCTTCCCAATATCATGGTAATACGCCGTTACCCTGGCAAGGAGTGGATTGGCGCCAACTGCTTCCGCCGCCGCCTCGGCGAGGTTGCCGACAATTATACTGTGATGGTACGTTCCCGGTGCGTTGATCATCAGATTTCGCATGAGCGGCTGTCCCAGGTCGAGAAGTTCCAGTAGGCTCATATCGGTGCTGATTCCGAAAAAATATTCGATGATCGGCAGCATTATGGATGCGATTGCAGCAACAAAAAAACCCGATATGGCCGCAAAAAATATCGCGGCAGGAGCAACAGTGGAAAAGAGCTGGGATGTCAGCAGGAGTATTATTCCAGCTATTACAATGTTGACCATGCTTACATAGAACCCGCCCTTGATGAGTGCCGATCTCTTTTTGCACCTCATAACGCTAAAGGCCGCAGTGAGACTGCTTATAAAAACGTACACGGGGAGGAACGGATTATGGAACCAGACCCCTGTGAGAAGGCTTATTAAAAGGGAGAAGATAAGGGCTGTGTGAAAATCAAAGATAAGCGCCACAAGCATAGCGCCGACAGGGATTGGTGTGCCGAGCATGGTAGCAATACTGTCAGGGAAGCCAAGGCCCCTGCTGAGTCCGGCGTTAAGAAAGGCGAAGATTCTCCCCGTAAGAAGCGTAGATATAAGGAGCAGCCCCAGGAGATAGACCATCTTGCGCTCATTGATGTATGCTGGCTTATAGCGTTTGATGTCCTTGAAGAAGATAAAATAGACGGCAACCGACATGAGAAAACTGCCCGCAAAAAAGCTGAGATTGACCTCTTCCTGAATGATGAGGGCCGACAAGAGTCCAAGAACGGTCAGAAAGGATACGCTAGCTGACTGCGCGGCATATTTCTCTTTCAATCCGATTAGGGCTGCAAGAATGTTTTTGGCTGTGCGCGGTGCGCTACTCTTCTTGGTTCCGTTGTTCATATCGTTCATAGGCTTGGACGATTTTTTGCACCAGCCTATGCCGTACTACATCCCGCTCGGTGAAATTTATGATCCTGATGTCTTCTTCATCCCTGAGTATCTTGACAGCTTCTATAAGACCGGACATCCTTCCTGCAGGAAGATCTATCTGGGTGATGTCGCCAGTGATAACGGTCTTTGACCCGAAACCGAGCCTCGTCAGATACATCTTCATCTGCTCGGATGTGGTGTTCTGCGCCTCATCGAGGATAATGAAAGAGTCGTTTAGGGTTCTTCCCCTCATGAATGCCAAGGGGGCGATTTCGATAGTGCCCCTCTCAATAAGCTTCAAAGCCTTGTCGATATCCATCATGTCGAACAGTGCGTCATAAAGCGGCCTCAAATACGGGCTGACCTTATCAGCGATGTCGCCGGGCAGAAATCCGAGCTTTTCCCCCGCCTCGACCGCGGGCCGCACGAGCACGATCCTCGATACCTGCTTCTGGAGAAAGGCGCTGATGGCCATTGCCATCGCGAGATATGTCTTGCCGGTGCCGGCGGGCCCAATACCAAAGACTATATCGCTTCTGTTAATTGCGTCTATGTATAGCCTCTGTGTTTCAGTTTTCGGAATTATAAAGCGCTTTTTCGAAGAGACAGGAATGCTGCTTGAAAAGAGTTCCTTGATCGACACCTCTTTGCCTTCGGATATTGACCTGACGGCATACGTCACGTCCTCGGGCCGCAGCGTGTAACCATTCCTGTTGACCTCGCGGATTTCACTGACAAGTCTCTCGGCCTTTGCGACAGGTCCGTCGTCACCGTTAATAAGGAGCTTGCTGCCCCTGATACTGATCGTAACGCCCAATGATTCTTCAACTGATTTTAAAACCTTGTCGGCTCCGCCGTGGATAAAGGGATATTCCTTTTCCTGGTCAAGTTCCCATTCGATCGTTTTCGTAAATGCCTCCGTAGGCAGCCTATCGCTGGTATTTGGCGCCGGGGAAGACGACACCTTCCATACCCTGGCCCTTAAGGTTCGATTGAATTTCTTCTGCTTCCTTCTTAGTCACATAAGGACCGAGCCGCACCCTCGAAAAAGTCTTGCCGGACTTCGAGGAAACAGTGGTGATCGACACTGTGTACCCCTTGGCACCAAGGTCCTTCTTAAGACGTTCTGCCTTTTTGGGATCCTGAAAGGCACCAACCTGGAGTGCATAAACCTTCTGCGCGTTTCCCTTTGCCCATTTTGCAGTTAGCTTTTTAACCGGCGGAGGCACTTCCCGTTTCTTTGCTTTTGCTACAGACTGGCTCCGCTCTTTATGGGGCTTGTCGTTCGTACCGATTTTTTGCTTATGCTCAGGCTTTTTCTCAGTACTCTTTTCAGTTTTCTTTTCAGACTCTGCCACTTCTTTCTTCAACAGACTTTCACTGTTTTTTTCCGGCACTGGTGGGCCGGAGAGCTTCTTCTGTTTTTCTGTTTCCTCGGATCCCTTCGAGAGGGTTTTGCTCCCTTCATCTATCCCCGGCTTCAACGGCGGCTCCTTTGACACGGCACTCGGAATGACTTGGGGAGCCACCATGGTCGGCTTTCCTGAGGCATCAAGAACTGTCCTCTCTTCGGAGGCGGCGATCTTGTTGTCTGCCTCGACCTGCTTCACCACTTTATTTGTGGAGCTGCTGCCATAGCCAAAAAAATACCCAAGACCGAAGCTGAAAAGGGAAATACCTGCGATGCAGGCGATCAGCATCCTCCTGCTCACAATCACCAAAGAAGAGGACGACGCTTCGCTGCCCTTTTCCTTCATAAAATCAGCATAGCATCACCATAGGAAAAAAATCTATAACCCATGGAGATTGCCTCACCGTAAGCCTGCATAAGTTTTTCGAAGCCGCTGAACGCTGAAGCGAGAATGAGCGGAGTCGACCGGGGAAGATGGAAATTAGTTAACAGTGCATCTGCCCCCATGAACTGGTAGCCTGGATGTATAAAAATATCCGTATAGCCCCTGATAGTGCCGTCTTCGTTCTCGGTCGCCTGATAGTTCCCGCTTAGGAATCCCTCAAGCGCCCTAGTCGCGGTTGTGCCAACGGTAATAACCCTTTTAGCGGATTTTTTTGTATGCTCAATCTCGCTGAGAAGTTCGGTGCGGATCTCAAAATACTCGGAGAGCATGGCATGATGCCTAAGGTGCGCGGCCTTAATAGGTTTGAATGTGCCAGGGCCGACGTGCAGGGTGAGTCTCCGTATTCTAACTCCCTTTTCAGAGAGACCTTTAAGTAAATCGTCGGTGAAGTGAAGACCCGCTGTCGGGGCGGCAATTGAACCGGTCTTTTCTGCATAGACCGTCTGGTATCTCTCCCTGTCTTCATCATCAGGCAGTCGCTTAATATAGGGGGGCAGGGGCATCGAACCACAACGCTCCAGCAGTTCGTCGATGTGCTTTGCTCCCGCATTAAGGAACCTTAGGCATTTTTTCTTTTCGCCGCCGGTAGGCCGAGAGTCTTCGAATAATAGTTCAGCTTCTATACCGTCTCGGAGATATACCGGACCTGCGTAGTGGCCCCTGCAGAGGACTTCCCAGAACCCGTCTTTAAATTCGTTGACAAGAATGATATCGATTTTGCTTCCCGAGGGTTTTGATCCGATAAGCCTAACCGGTATGACTTTCGTGTTATTGAGAATGAGAAGATCCCCGTATGTCAGATAGTCCCCGATATCGGTAAACGTCCTGTGTTCAGTTCTCCCATCCCTCCGAAGAATCAGGAGTCGAGAAAGGTCCCTTCGTGGTGCGGGTCGCAATGCGATGAGTTCACAGGGCAGACTAAACTCGAAGTCAGCGGTCTTCATAAATTTGGATAATGGTGCCTGGGTAGAAATATGAGAGTATCTGCCGATAGGTTTTCCCTTCCTTCGCCATCTGCAGAGCGCTCCACTGGCACATACCGACACCGTGCCCGTATCCTCGGCCTTCAAAGACCGCCAAGCTGTTATTTCTCGAAATCCCGGTAATCAATGTGCTCGGGAGCCGCTCCCACCCGAGTTTTTTCCTCAGCTCAGTCGCCGGCATGGCGGAGGATCCGGTTTCCAGGGTAATCTTTATTTCCTTTGCGCGTCCAGAAGACGTGTAAGAACTAATACTTATCTGCTTTATCCCCTGCACCTCAAGGGCTTTTTCGATCTCTGCGACGGGAATGATCTTTTCCCACATGTAATAGGGGGATAGTTCGCAGTTCGTCTTGACCGGCTTCAGATAGGGGAGGTCTTTACCAAAGACCTCCGCGGCATCCTCGGTCATACCGCCGCTTGTTGAATGATAAAAAGCGATGATCGGCTTTCCTCCATACGTCAATATTTCCCCCTTCGTTCCCTCAACTGCCATCACGATATTGGGCAATATGTTCGATCCCTTATAGACTTGGTCGAGGACCGTAGAGGTAAGGTGATAAGGCATACCACTGGGCGAGTTAAGCCTTTGATAAACGGCGTAGGTCCTAGCCACTACGGCTTGGGCCTTCAAGGCTTCGATGTCCCAGTTTTTCCCAACTTCGGCCGCCACAACTCCCCTGACATACTCTTCGAGCGGGATATCGTTGATAACATAAAGACCCTTCTCGCCCTTCCAAACCTCGATTTCTCCGGAATATTTTATCCCGCTAAGAAGGACGTCGCCTGCGGTATTGCCAACCCGAGTTAAACGCTCATCTCTGGTGGGCACATTGAACTCTTTATCGTCCATGAGCAAAACCCTTATACTTGGCTCAGCCAAGCAACAGGTTGGGAATAAACAAAGAACAGAGAGCAGAGAACAGAGAGCAGAGACAATTAACTTAGTGCTGACTTCCGACTTCTGTGTTATTGCCATTCACTTCCTCCCAATAAACCATAAAATAAGGGTAATCAGAAGACTCAGTAGAATGCTCGTGGCGATCGGGAAATAGAAAGTGAAATTCTTTTTGTGAACAATGATATCTCCGGGCAAACGACCTATCCAGGGGATTTTGCCGGATACATATAAAAACGTTCCGAGAACTATAGTTATAGCACCCATGCTTATTAATATTTTTCCGAATTGTTCCATATTACCTTTCTCTTCTGGCTCCTGATGTCTCTTTTTTGAACCTCTCCATTTCCGAATAGATACAGCCGCAATATTTCTGTCGGTAGATGTCAAGGTCCCCGGCGATTCTACGCCCTTCTTTGAAACCTGCCCGGAAATCCTCAAAATAAAATTCGACTGAATATTTGTTTTGAAGATCGATCCCTCTCGCTCTTATCATATCAAGATTCTGGTAGGGGCTTACCAGCAAAGAGGTTGTGAAGGCATCGGCCTTTAATGCCTTTGCCTTGGCCGCAGTCCGATCCAGCCTTACCGTGTAGCAATAATCACACCGGGCATCTTCATTATTGACGACGCTTCTCAGAAACTCTTTTAGTCCATAATTGTCATCATAGTCGATATCGAGGTCCCACAGACTCTGGAGTTTCCTGAGTGCAGTGAGCCTGTTTTTGTATTCAAGATAGGGATGAATGTTGGGGTTGAACCATAAGCCCTTTATGTCGAAACCTCGCAACTGAAGTGTCTGGACAGGATAGATGGCGCAACTGGCACAGCACATATGCATTACGATCTTCACTAATAGTATCCTTAGAAGAGCCCTTGAGGTATCTTCTTCCCAAGGTGCTCATAGGCAAGCCGTGTAGCGAGTCTGCCCCTTGCTGTCCTCTCGATAAGTCCCTCCTGAAGGAGGTAAGGTTCGTAGACATCCTCGATAGTATCCCTGTCTTCCCTGAGAGTCGCCGCAATCGCCTCGATGCCGGCGGGGCCTCCGTTGAACTTCTCGATAATTGTGAGCAGCAGCTTCCTGTCTATTTCATCAAGACCCATAGTATCCACGTCGAGCGCATCAAGCGCCTCCCGTGTTATCTTCATATCGATGATTCCATCACCCTTCACCTGAGCGAAATCCCTGATCCTTTTGAGTATCCTGTTGGCGATCCTCGGTGTGCCGCGCGACCTACGGGCGATCTCGTCGGCTGCGTCATCGTGAAGTTCGATGGCTAGTAGACGGGCGGAACGATGGGCGATCTTTTTCAGGTCTCCCCCATCATAGAATTCGAGCCTGCAGATCACCCCAAACCGGTCCCTGAGCGGAGAGGTGAGCAGTCCTGTGCGTGTCGTTGCGCCAACAAGGGTGAACCGGGGCAGATTGAGCTTCAATGTCCTGGCATTCGGCCCCTGGCCGATGATGATATCGAGGCTGTAATCTTCCATTGCCGGATAAAGGACCTCTTCGACGACCCTCGACATCCGGTGTATCTCATCGACAAAAAGGATGTCGCGGTCCGCAAGATTAGTGAGTATGGCAGCGAGATCTCCCGGTCTTTCGAGAACGGGGCCGGAAGTAGTCTTGATATTCACCCCGAGTTCATTGGCGATAATCGTGGCAAGGGTTGTCTTTCCGAGTCCAGGAGGGCCAAAAAAGAGGACATGATCGAGCGGCTCCTTTCTCATAAGTGCCGCGTCGATGAAAACCTTCAGGTTTTCTTTGATCTTCGCCTGGCCGACAAAATCATCAAGGCTCCTCGGTCGCAAGTTGATCTCGTAATTGACCTCTTCTTGGATAACCTCGGGAGAAAGGGGTATCGATCCGCTGTCTTCTACTCTCATTTATTTTACCTGTTTCAAATTTCAAGGAGGGGCAACCACGGTGATTGCCCTTGCAATTCATTCCTTCGTAAGATATTTTAATGTCTCTTTGAGTAAACTCTCAATATCCCTGGCCCCACTGTTGTATGCTTTGTCCAGCGCGTCCTGAGCGATGTTCTTCTTATAGCCAAGATTCACAAGGGCAGAGAGCGTATCGTCATAAAGTGCGTCCTTCTTTTCCTTCATTGTGGGGAGCTTCTCTCTTAATTCGAGGATGATCCTCTGGGCAGTTTTCTTGCCGAGTCCCGGTACACGACAGAGCGCCTCAACATCTTCAGAATGGACGAGTCCGTAAAAGGTGTCTGCTGGGATTGTCGATAGGATACTCAAGGCGATCTTCGGACCGATGCCGGAGACGCCTATCAGGGTTGTGAAGGTTCTCTTTTCCTCTTCGCTACGGAAGCCGAAGAGCTGAAGGATGTCCTCGCGTACATGGGTATGTGTATAAAGGAAGACCTCGGAAGCCTCATCGGGCAACGATGCGAGGGTCGAGAGCGGAACACTGACGCTATAACCAACACCGCCGACATCGACAATCACGCCATCGGGCCTCTTTGAAAGTAGCCGTCCTCTCAGAGATGCTATCATCTCTTTACAATCCCAAGCTGTCGTTTGTCTCGTCCCAGTCCTATAAGCGTTCCCTGTGTGTTCGCGTGACAGAGAGCAATCGCAAGAGCATCCGCACCATCCGGAGAGAGGTGATGATGGATGCTCAGTATCTCACTTACCATGCTCTGCACCTGGCTTTTTTCGGCCCTACCATAGCCGACCACCGCTTGCTTGACTTCGAGTGGAGTGTATTCAAAAATTGGGGTGCCGGTGAGCGAGGCAGCAAGAAGGACAACTCCGCGAGTATGCCCTAGACTCAGGGCCGCTTTTATCCCTTTGGCAAAAAACATCCTTTCGATGACGATTTCATCAGGACATGATTCCGAGATTATATCGGTGAGTGACCTGAAAAGTTCTCTGAGCCTTTCGTGAAGAGGTTTTGTTGCTGCCATAGTCAGACGACCCGAGGAGATATAGACCAATCTTTTCAAGCAGCGGCTTCCCGCAGACTGGCCGCCAGCACTCCCCGGGGATCTTGATTCTTCAGCTCCGATGAGGCCGTACCCGCAATTGATACTTCCCGGGTCGATGCCGAGAATCTTCATTACTGGCTTCCGGCCGCACCCTTGGACGAACTCGCCTGCCTCGGGGCCTCAAAGAGTATCTCCTCGACGATCTGGCATATGACGTGGCCGAGGGTTATATGGACTTCCTGTATTCTCGGCGTATCTTCCGAGGGGACCACGAAGGCATAATCGCACTTTGAGGCGAACTTAGTCCCCTTCAACCCGGTAAACGCTATTGTCTTTAGTCCCTTCTTTTTCCCTACTTCCACTGCCTTAATGATATTTTTCGAGCCTCCGCTTGTGCTGATGGCGATGGCGATATCACCGGGCTCTGCGAACGTTTTGAGCTGCCGCGCGAAGATATCCGAGTAGTCATAGTCATTGGCAATTGATGTCAAGACCGCCATATCGGTATTTAACGCTATTGCGGGTAGCCCAGGCCTGTCCTTTTTAAACCGATTGACGAATTCAGCCGTGATATGCGAGGCGTCGCAAGCGCTGCCTCCGTTTCCGAACAGGTACAATTTATTCCCCTCGCTGAAGGCCTCGGCGATCATACTCGAAACATCGGCGATTATAGAGAGATGGGATTTGACGAATTTATCCTTCACTAATGCGCTATCAGCAAAGGCTTTGAGTATCTTTTTTTCCATTGGCATAGTTTACCGCCACGGCATAGAGTGAGTCAACTGTCGGACAGGCAAGAGGCTAAGTTCTTAGAATAGAGCGCGGGAAGAGCTATATCACAAAAACTTAACCATCTATCATAGTCTCTGATACCAAATACTCCAGAAATCGCGCTAATAATGTTGAGTTCAAAAGAAACTGTTATTTTCGAGCAGACGTGTTAAGCAAGATGTACTTTCTGAACATAATGCCTCTAGAAACTGGTCAGATTGTGTTGACGGCAAGCTGTGAATTTCCTCTATTATTAATAGCATCATGAAAATACCAAAAGAAAAAATCATTATTGTCATGACAGTGTTCATAGACGTCCTTGGGTTGGCAATTATAATCCCGGTGCTTCCTTTTTATGTGGAAAGCTTTGGCGCATCGGCCCTCACGCTGACAATGCTTTTTTCCGTCTTCTCTTTTTTCTCTTTTGTGAGCGCACCTTTTTTGGGGACTCTGTCTGACAAAGTGGGGAGGCGTCCGATTTTAATCACAAGCATAATCAGCACAGCCATTGGTTGGTTTGTTTTTGCTTCCGCGCACACTGTCTGGGTATTATTCCTGGGGCGCGTAATCGATGGCATGGCGGCAGGGAACCTGCCGATAGCCCAGAGTTATCTGGTGGACATTGCAGGAGATGAAAAAGAGCGCACAACCAACCTGGGGATCATCGGATCGGTTTTTGGCATCGCTTTTATCGCAGGGCCTGCAGTCGGAGCTGCGCTCAGTTCTATTTCCCATGCACTCCCATTTTATTTTGTGGGTGCTATGGCTACGGTTAATGTAATCGGGGCGCTTTTCTTCCTACCGGAATCCCATAAGCACATGGATAGAGGGAGAAAAATAATATTTAATCCGGTGCGTCCCTTGTTGAGTGCGGCTTACGACAGGTCACTTAGAAGCAGATATGTAGCCTGGTTCTGTTTTGGGACGGCTTTTTCGGGCATGCAATCGATATTTGCACTTTACATGAGTAAGGTTTATGGGTTTAACTCCGTTATGGTTGGAACAATTTATACCGGCATGGGGATAGCCATATTTCTTAACCAGACTTTTTTGTTACGCGGATTCTGGCTCCGACGTTTTAAAGAGTCGACTTTGGAAGTCTGGACATTCCTTTGCAATGCAATCGGATTCTCTTTACTTGTAATCCCATCCATCTACTTTTTTATAGCGGGAATTTTGCTGAACGTATTCAGTCAGTCGCTTTTGCGCGTCGTCCTGACGAGCCGGACAGCCGGATCGGCTGGCAACCGTAGAAGAGGAGAAGTTCTGGGTGTTATGTCTTCCGTGCTGTCGGTGGCGACTATTTGCGGGCCCCTACTTGCTGGGCTTCTTTTCCCGTTTAAGACTTTTTTGCCTTTTGTATTGAGCGCATTTGTACTTGTCTGCGGGTTTCTGCTTATGCGGTTGGATTCTAACGGAATTGCTCAGAATTAAGCCTAAGAAGGTACATCCCCTCCGGATGGTGCAGATTTTTTGCTAAGGCAAACTTTATAAGACAGATGTATTGTGAACAGTGACATCATGTAATATTTCCACGTCGTCTAGATTAACGCTGTTCGCGGGACACATATTGACTGCACCTCAGCACCCTTGGCATCTCAGCCTAGACGTTATTTTCCAAAAGAAACTGCTATCTTCGATTTGACGTGTTGTGGATATCAATCTCTATACATCTTTGATATGTTCTTCTATATGCTGTGCATTGAGTTTCAAATGAAGATATCTTCATAAATATTTCATTTAATTTTAATAAACCGACCTTATGCTTAAATAGCATAAAGAGTGACCGAGTTTGCTCTTTAAACATTTAAATATTTCTGATAGGAGGCAACAGAATGAAGAATTGTCTCGCATTCGTTGTAACAGTTATTGTCAGTCTAAGTATTGCCTCTTTCGGGTTCGCCGCAGGTCTTGATAAGTGTGAGAAGTGCCACAAGGGTGATAAAGCACCGGACAAGATGATTGCAAAGGCAAAGATCGGTACGGCTGCAGATCTAATGAAGGCGCTGAAAGAGGGGCCTAAGAATGGCATGCACAAGTCACTTACAGACGACGACATTAAGGGTGCAGCGGGAGCACTACAACTGAAATAAATCTTTGCGAGTCCATCCTGAGCAGGTCGGTTCCCCTCATGCTCTTGCGATGGGATGGCGCCTTTGCGCATCAATACGATCCAGTGCTGTACTGAAAAATGATTTATAAAATTTTCTTCATTAAAGAAAGGACCTTTATTTGACCCATGTGCCGAATCATTGACCTGTCACTCTTATCCACTAGGCTTCGGCTTATAGCTCTTTTTATCGTCATCTTATCTCTCCTTGGATGTGCTACTACAACGAAAATCGTTCATGAGGAATACCAGCAGCCCAATCAGTTTTCAGTTGCAAAAGGGGATGGTGTCATCGGTCGGTTAGCGTTCATCAGTCTTGAAAAGGGGGATACGCTGCCGGATATTGCAAGGCACTTCAGCCTGGGAATCAATGCGGTCAGTGCAGCTAATCCAGGAGTAGACATATGGGTGCCCGAGGCCGGACAACGTATCCTGTTGCCTTTGAGTTTTATCCTGCCGGACGCTCCTAGAAAAGGCATCGTGATCAACTTAGCCGCAATGAGGCTTTTTCAATTTAAAGGAGATAGTGAGTCACTGGTGGTGTTGACCTATCCGGTCGGTGTCGGTACCGAAGAGCGACCGTCGCCCACAGGTCAAATGTATGTGGAGCACAAGGTACCCCGGCCAACCTGGCATGTGCCTGCCTCAATTGCTAAGGATCATCTGAAAAAAGGAGATCCTCTGCCTGCCGCAGTTCTGCCGGGACCTCTAAATCCCTTGGGAGAATACGCACTATATTTAAGTAAGTCGAGTTATTTGATGCATGGCACTAATAAACCGGCCAGCATTGGTCTTAGGGCAACCAATGGCTGCATAAGACTCTATCCAGAAGACGTGAAGAAACTTTATGAGAACACTCCGGTGAAAACACCTGTAAGCATCGTTAACCAGCCATATCTCCTTGGTCAATCTAATGGAGTACTTTACATGGAAGTTCATGCGCCCGCGGAAGACTTGGCCTCTGATGGGTTTGATAAGATATATACAAAATTGAGAAATATTGAAAAAGAATCGGGGCGCACGCTTGACTGGAGCAAAGTTAAGCAAGTATTGGCTGAGGCCCGGGGGATTCCTGTCCCTATATTCGAGATCAGGCAAGGAAGTGGAAAAGGGGTTGGAGAAGCCATAGAAGTCAAGCACCCGGGGGAATTATATGGCAGACCAGAAATACCGGAACTGAAATCAGATGCGTGGTCTGTTTTGGCTTCTGACTTGCCTGACGAGATTGATGCCTTGAGGCTTGCCGCCATTATCAACCATCAGGGTCCACAAATCCCGGCAAGGGTGTTATCAAAGAACGGGAGCTACCGTGTTGTCGCTGGTCCTTTCAATGATGTCAGAGAGGCCAAAGATGCGATCAAACGCTTGAAAATTGACTTGGAAATAGATGGTATGTTGATTGAACCTGTCAAGAAGAGATAGTCGTTCCAGTCTTTCCTTACACGTTCATGCCACATAGCTTGTTGAAGCACCGCGTAATAATGAAATAACCTGAACAGAAAGGAGGTGATTAGACGATGAAGAAGAGTCTTTTGGTGATCTTAATGATGCTTGTTCTTGCTGTTACTGTGGTAGGTTGTGCAACAAAAGGTGATCTCGAAAAAGTTCAGTCGCAGCAAATGATGACTGGTGCGAAAGCTGATCAGGCCGCGCAGGATGCGCAGGCTGCCAAGGCGGCAGCTGATGCGGCCACGTTAAAGGCAGAGGCTGCAGCAACCCGCGCCGAAAATGCTCTAAAGATGGCAGAGGAAAGGGAGAAGATCGCAGATGAAAAGGCGCAGATCGCCGATGAAAAGGCGCAGATCGCAGATGAAAAGGCGAAGAAGACTGACGCCATGTTCCAGAAATCAATGAAGAAGTAAGTCAATTTTATGGGGAGCTGTTAACTTTAGCTTTTACTGCTCCGGAAAGGAAGTGGCAGGGTTTTGAGACCCTGCCACTTCCTTATGCTTTCACCGTTCAAGGTTGTCTGGACTATTCAAGCAGTTAATCTTTCAAACCAGGGCATCAGGCTCTCAGCACGATACCGATCCATATTACATTTCAAACGGTAATAATGAAAACATTGCAGAATTTAACTTATAATGTGGTACATGTTTTGGATATATCAGAAAGAGGAATAGTTCTGTGATCATCAAACATATTATTCACAAACACGAAGGCGTATATGGGTAAAAAGCAAAGTAGGATAGGTGAGCATTTTTACTTTTTCTTTGTCTGCATCATTATAACACCGCTTCTCATATGCGGATGCAGTCACTTTAATGAGGGATTTCAGGCAACCTTCAAAGAAGCGAATGATCTTTTCAGCCAGGGAAGCTACAAGGCCTCTCTGAGCAAATATGAGCAGATTAGTGAAAAATATCCCACGGCGGGAGACAGGGTTCTTTTCGAGATGGGTATTATTTATGCGTATCCTAGAAATGAGCAAAGAGATTATCAAAGATCTCTGGAATGTTTCCAGAAACTCATAAAGGATTACCCGGAGAGTGGGTACAGGAAGGACAGTGAGATGATGATATTTCAGATCAATAATGTCCTTATCAAGGATAAGACGATTGCTACGCAGCAAACACAGATTGAAACTCTCCAACATGAGGTTAAAAGCAAAGGGAATGAGATTAGTACACTGCAAAAAAAGATTGAAGCACTTGAACAAGAGGTGAAGAGCAAAGAGAATGAGATTAGTACACTGCAAAAAGAGGTTTTTGCAATACAGAAGGGAACGGCAGATAAGATTCTGATAGAAAAAAAAGAACGACGATTGACAGTGATCTCAAAAGGCAAGGGGCTCAAGACTTACAAAATAGCCTTGGGGGGGAACCCGGATGGTCCAAAGGAAAGGCAAGGCGATAACAAAACCCCGGAGGGAACCTACGTTATCGATTCAAGAAACAAGGACAGCCGTTATCACCTATCTCTTCACCTTTCCTATCCAAACGAGAAAGACAAAAAGCGAGCAAAAGAACTTGGTGTTTCTCCGGGCGGAGACATCATGATTCACGGCATTAAGAATGGTTTCTCGTGGGTCGGTGATTTTCACACAGAGATTGACTGGACGAAAGGGTGTATCGCCGTTACAGACGAAGAAATAGAGGAGATTGACAAGTTAGCGCCAAATGGTACGATTGTTGAAATAAGGCCCTAGAAGGCCGTATAAACCACGGAAATTGCGTTTGAGATAATTCACCAGCGTGCCCACCTCAGGAGGCTGCGTAAAGGTCTTATGTTCAAACGTATCCGTAAAGATACTAACGCTCCAGCTCTTCTCGTGAACATCCATCCCGACATAAATCTGTTGACTCTCAAAATCAAGTTTGCTAACCTTATTCGTGGCAAATCCTCCTTCTGTCGGTATATTGCTTCTGTCCAGATACAACATACCCGATTAGGGGACTTGCCTTCTACCTTTTAATAACCCAGGGTCTGTGAGTAATCGTAATCGTTTGAGCAGAGAAGCCATTACAAGGTTATTGTCAGGAACAATAATATTTTCATCAATATCCTGAAACTAGCCTAATCACTCAACTATTATTTGATTTTAGAAAGTGATGTCCTATGCCAGTACGCACGGGACTGATATTGTCGCGTTATACAAAGCATGCAAGTCTTTCCCCGCTGCCTTCATCAGCACAAGGTGTGACGATCCCACTGCGGGCACCCCCTGAATAAAATGTGTTAACATTATGGATGCAGGTATGGCGGAATTGGCAGACGCGCCAGACTTAGGATCTGGTAGGTTAACCCCCTGTCCGAGTTCGACTCTCGGTACCTGCACCACTAGTATTTTAAAGATTTGAAAGAAGTTTTAGAACCAGAATCATCCCTCTGTGTGGACTTTAATCCCCAAGTTGACAAACTGAAATGTATGGCTAAAATTATCGTCGTTTACCCGCCACGTCAACATACGTCATATCACAAATCCGGCCCGGCCAAGAATATGTGCGGACAGTGGATTTGCTCCACTCAGCCAAGAGCCACCAAGCACAATAACCATCGGTGTTCTGGTTAACTCTGGTTGCGCTCATATCTATTTATTCAGTAAGGGGCTACGGCAAGTGCCATACCCCCCTTACTACATCAATAGCTGCAAAGTGACAATATAAGGAAGCTAGCCGATCATTCATTGCCATTACGCGGCATGCTGGATGCGTTTAAGCACATCTCCCCGGATGCCGATGATAACCTCTTCCATAGGGACATCTTTGCCCGAAATCTCCATCGCCTTCTTGACGAGCAGTGGCAATTTCGAACAGCAGGGGACTTCCATGTCGACAACCGTTACTTTTTTAATCCCGGCGATTTTGAATATCTCTACGAATTTGTTAACGTATTCTTGTGCATCATCAAATTTTGGACACCCTATCATGAGCGCCTTACCTTCGAGCAGGTCACCATGGAAATCCGGATAAGAATAAGCTGTGCAATCGGCCGCCACAAGCAGATGAGCACCCTTAAGAAACGGCGCCGTCGGCGGCACCAACCTGACTTGGACAGGCCAGTGGGTAAGTGCCGAACCCCCCCTTGCATGACTCACAGGGCTGTTGGCCTCCTGACACGGTGACTTAAATGTATGAAGCCTGCTCCCGGGGCATCCGGCATGTAATGGAGCCTGAGGTGCTTTATTCTTTTGCTCCTGCTGTTTGAGTAAGTGCTCAACCGCATCTTCGTTAAATTCCTCGGCTTCCCTCTCGGTAATTTTTAATGCGCCCTGAGGACAGTGGCCAAGACAGGCCCCCAACCCATCGCAATATATTTCAGATATCATCCGGACCTTCCCGTCCACTATCTGAAGCGCCCCTTCGGCGCAGTTAGGGATACACTCTCCGCATCCGTTACACAGATTGTCATCGATCTCAATTATCTTTCTCAGTGTTTTCATTTTGTCCTCCAGGATTTAATCTTTTCTTACTTATTATTTTAAAACAGCGATCACCTCTGTGCCTTGACTTAGATCAAAAACGCCCGTTTTCCAGAAAATCTTTGATCGCTTCGACCCCCGTGCGATTAATCACTTCGCCTAACCTCTCTCCTTCAAGATTGCGCGCCATATAGAAATCGATGCATCTCTCAATGACAAGCAACGCTTGGTCACTGGGGATAATACCGGTAAGTTCTCTTGCGAGTTGCGGATGCCTGCCAAGTTTGCCGCCGATAAGTATACGCCACCCTGTCTGGGTCTCCATGAGCGTCCCCGATGGGCATGCGAAAATGCACTTGCCGCATGAGAGGCATTTCATATAATCGATAAGTGGTTCTGCTGCCGTGTCCTCAATTATTATTGCATTTTCGCGGCAGGACTTTACGCAGGCACCGCATCTGTTGCAGGGGCTATCCGAGACAGCAGGCAGACGCGCCCCGATTAGACCGACGTCGGCAATTTGGGGTCGCGAACATGCATTAGGACATTCAGAAATGGAGACCCGGAATTCATGATGAAGCTTGAGCGGGCCTTTAACCTTTTCCTTAAGAGATGACTTCAGGTCCTTTCCTGCAAGCACTTTCTCGATTTGCTCGGCCAACCCATTCTCCATGCCGGCCCTGTTAGGGCAACCTGAGGGGCCAAAGCAGGCTTCTACCTGGAACCCCTTGACTTCCTCATGCATGGTGTTCAAATATCTTGTCTGACAGGTCTGCACGTGCTCAATGGTTACTGCGCTGCTTCCCAGCCGCCCGGCCTCCTCTTCTACTCGCCTCTTAACCTTGTTGCGAACAAAAAAAGGAACACGGGATACCGCGTCCTCTGCCGCGCCTGTCCATTTCATAAAAGACCTCCCTCACTAAAAAATACTATTTTATATTTTTAGTTTATCTCGCTTGTCTGAAAATATCCTTTGACTTAAATCAAAAAAACTGGTATTAAAGACAAATGGAACTTCTGCAGATGGTCAACAAAATTCCTCTCTTCCACGGCCTCCCAAGGGAGCAGCTTGAGGAGATTGTCACCACCATGGCGGACCAAACCTTCGATCGTGGTCAGACGGTGCTGTCTGAAAGTGAAACTGCCGAAGGCTTCTTTGTCCTTGTTCAGGGCAAGGTCAAGATATTCAAGCTTTCTCCGGATGGAAAGGAACAGATACTGCACATTGTCGGTGCTGGAGAGTCCTTTGGAGAGGTCCCGATGTTCGCCGGCGGCCACTTTCCGGCCAACGCTGAAACCATCGAGAAAAGTCGGATATTCTTCTTCCCGAGGGCTGCCTTTCTTGACCTTATTCGAAAAGATCCCTCACTAGCCATGAATATGCTCGCCGAACTTTCACACCGCCTCAGGCAACTCACCCGCCTTGTGGAAGAGCTTTCATTGAAAGAGGTGCCCGGCAGGCTGGCGGCATATGTCCTTTACCTTAGCGAGGAAAATGACAGCGCAGCTGAGGTCGAACTCGACATTACCAAGGGGCAGCTCGCTAGTCTTTTAGGCACGATACCCGAGACGCTCTCTCGCATCCTGGGGAAAATGAGCAGCCAGGGAATAATCTCCGTACAGGGGAGAAAGCTAAAACTCCTCGACAGAAACGTCCTCGAAGACTTGGCTATGGGCGGAAAATTTGTGATTTGATACGTGGGAGGCGGTTCTCAGTAGCAGCCTGTACAATACTGGAACAGAGAGCGCACCCGAGCAGCCGCCTCCCCAGCATTCGGTGCTGCCGGAAATTTTTGCCTGCACGCGGAAAATAATGCCAATAAAATGACACTTCCTAACCCTCTTTCTTCCTTCATAGTTAATTAATCGTTATATTTCAAACTCATTTTATTTTGGTACATTTTTTGCTTCTTTAACCCTCGAACAAGAAACATGGAGGGCATATGGGGTTTACAACAGTAATAAATGACCTTGCTAAATACTTAAAACGCATGATCTTAGTTAACATGCTTGTGTTGACTCTGATCATCCCCTTTATCCTTCTCGGTCTCGGCGTGGACACGTCAAAGATTGCTATAATCACGGCACTTGGTGGATTTCTTCTTTGTGCAGCCAACTTTTTCTTCATCAACGGCTATTTTGTACGCAAAACCGAATCGACACTTTCTTTATCATATGCTTCGTTACAGAATGACTATCTCTATGATGAACTTACTAAGGTTTATAACCGTCGTGCGGGCTTGATCCGACTGAACGAGGAGTTCTCCAGGGCGAAGAGAAATGGCTCCACGTTTTCGGTTGCAATGGTTGACGCCGACCATTTCAAGAATATTAACGATACTTATGGTCATATCATTGGTGACAAAGTATTGACTCATATTGCAACAACGCTTAAGTCGGGACTGAGAGAATGCGATGTCGTCGTAAGGTATGGTGGTGAGGAATTTCTGATCCTGCTTCCCGATACGGCAGGAAGCCAGGCCTCTCTACCCCTTAACCGGCTGCGCCAGAAGCTTGCCGAGAGCATTTTTTTGCATAAAACGTCTAAAATTAAGATGTCCATTAGCATAGGAATTGCCACTATTACGCCCATGGATGCGGACTCGATGGATATGGTTCTCCGCGCCGATAACGCCCTCTTTTCTGCCAAAAGATCGGGACGCAACAAGGTTGTATACGACAGGCCAACCCCGAGTCTCTATCCCGCGATGAGCCACGCATAATAGTTCACACTTTTTCCGCGAAAGTAAAGGCTCAGACAGGCGCCCTCAAATCTCCTTTCACATAAGCTAAATTCTGCTCTTGCGTTGACATTTTTTTATGACTATATTTATCTTGAGACTCTCATGGCACTAACGAAAGGGATGACAATCTCCTGGATTATTCAATAAAAATCGGCGGGGCTGCAGGCCAGGGTATGCAAACTATCGGCGATGCTCTGACAAGGGTATTGGCCAGATCTGGCTACTATGTCTTTTCCCATCAGGATTATGAATCCCGTATTCGGGGTGGCCACAACTTTTATCAACTTCGATTTTCAGATCGACCGGTCATGTCGTCAAGGGAGAGAATGGACATCGTCATAGCCCTCGATAAAGAAACGATCAGCCGCCATGCGACAGAAGTTGCCGAAGGGGGACGAATCGTTTATGATTCGGAGACATTGAAGGAAAAACATGATGGTCCCCAATTCCTGGATATTCCTTTTGCACACCTCGCTCTTGAACACACCGGCAGTGTGCTTGTAGAAAATACTGTCGCCACTGGTGCCGCCATCGGTATCATCGGGATGGATATTGAAAATCTTTTCACGGTCATAAGGGAGGCATTTAAAAAGAAGGGCGAGGGCATAATTAAATCGAATATAGATGCAGCAGCAGCTGGTCACGCTTATGCGACCAAGAATTGCGCGAGCTACTCATTGACCGCCTCTCCGTTATCGCGACCGAAGATGCTTATCGGTGGTACCGAGGCGATAGCCTTGGGAGCGATTGCCTCAGGAGTGAAATTCTATGCCGCCTATCCTATGACTCCTTCCACTGGGATCATGAACTATATTTCCTCCCGGGCCGAGGAATTCGGTATTATTGTAGAGCAGGCCGAAGACGAGATAGCAGCAATCAATATGGCACTCGGCGCCTCGTTCGGCGGCGTCAGGGCCATGACCGGAACAGCCGGCGGAGGGTTTGCACTGATGGTTGAAGGGCTCTCACTTGCAGCAATGACTGAAACCCCCATTGTAATCGCTTTGGGACAGAGGCCCGCTCCGGCAACAGGCTTACCTACGCGGACAGACCAGGGAGATCTTCAGTTCGCTCTCTATACCGCCCATGGAGAATTCCCGCGGGTGATCCTCGCCCCCGGCACCCCTGAACAGGCCTTTTACTTAACCAACAAGGCATTCGATCTCGCCGAGAAATACCAGGTGCCAGTTATTATACTTTTCGACCAATATCTGAGTGATTCTCAGTGGACTTTCGATGGCTTCGATCTTCGGAAGACCGTCTATCACGACTACAGGCTGCGAGGGCAGGCGTTTTCGAGTCTTCCGGAATACCGGCGCTATGCCTTTACGGACACTGGGGTCTCTCCTTTAGGTGTGCCAGGCGATTCACGGCATGTCGTCGTCGCTGACAGCGACGAACATGATGAGGAAGGGCATATCGTAGACGACGTTGAAACACGCAATAATATGGTTGACAAAAGATTGTTCAGGAAGATGCCGCTGATCAGAAAGGAGATTGCGCCCCCCCTGCTTTACGGAAGCGAAAGACCGGAAATCGTCCTCGCAGGATGGGGTTCGTCATATGGGCTGATGAAAGAGGTGGTGGATTCGCTCGCCCGAGACCACAACATTGCAATGCTCCATTTCAGCGAGATCTATCCCTTGCCATCCACGGCAAAATTGAACTATCTGGAGATCCTCAACAACGCGTCACTCACCATATGCTTCGAAAACAATGCCACGGGCCAGTTTGCCCGACTGATGAAGTCCGAAACAGGGTATGCCTTCAACAGGCTGCTGAACCGCTTCGATGGCAGGCCCTTCATTCTCGAAGAACTTATAGGAGAGATCAATGGCTTCTTTGGAAGACTATAAAGGTCGGACGCCAGCATGGTGCCCGGGATGCGGTAACTTCAGCATTCTGAAGACTTTCAAGGAGGCGGTCGTGGAACTTGGGCTTGAACCTCACCAGTTTACGATTGTCTCGGGAATTGGCCAGGCAGGAAAGTTTCCTCACTACCTGAAGTGCAATACTTTTAACGGCCTTCACGGCAGAACGCTCCCTGTCGCAACGGCGTTGAAACTTGTCAACAGCGGACAGATCGTCATTGCTGTTGCTGGCGACGGGGACTGTTACGGCGAAGGAGGCAACCATCTGCTTCACGCCATGAGAAGAAACATCAACGTAAAACTCTTCGTCCACGATAACCAGATCTACGGCCTTACGAAGGGACAGGCATCGCCCACGAGTCTCGAGGGTACTTCTCCCAAAAACCTCCCATATGGCGTTCTCTCCGAAAGCCTCAATCCCATGGCTCTTGCCGTTGCAATGGATTGCAGCTTCGTGGCGCGTACATTCTCAGGGGACATGGTGCATCTGAAAGCAATGATCAAGGCGGCGATACTTCATAAAGGCTTTTCGTTAGTCGATATATTCCAGCCCTGTGTAAGCTTTAATAAAGTGAATACATATGAATGGTATAAACAGCGGGTATATCATGTTGGAGCCGATTACAATCCTGAGCACAGGATCGGCGCGTTCCAAAAGGCACTGGAATGGGGAGACCGCATACCTCTTGGCATTATTTATAGGAATTCTCGCCTGACCTTCGATGAGAGGGTCCCCCTGATTAAAGAGCTGCCTCTAGTCAAACAGAAACAGTCTGTCGATATGTCGAAGATGGAAGCTGTCTTTAAAGATTTTTATTAACTGCGCACGAATGTCCTTTTAAAATCTCTGTTGTACCTGCTATTCTAGAAGAGAAATCAAGGCTTAAAGAGGGAACCGGCTCATGAAAAAACCACCGCTTAAGACGATTCGTGACATCGCCGGAATTCTGCACAATCCACCTTACACAGATGTTGCCATGATTTGCGATACCATCGTCAGAATGTGCGAAGATTTTTCAGATACCCCCTATGCCAAACCTTTTGCTAAGCTTGGGGTTGTGGCCAACGCCCTTAGGGGCAAAAGTGTGTTCGAATTTAAGACTGTAACAGATATCCTTCTGAAGCAGTGTTCCCAATCAGCCCACGAAGTAGCCGATATCGCGAAACAATAAATAGCTCCGCAAATAATCCACAGGGTGGTATATTGAATATTACTGTGGGAAATGACCACAAGCCTAGTTGTTCAATCTTGTTGACCAGTACATCAGAAGAATGAGTATATCCGTTGCGCTCCGAAGCCTTTCCAACATAAGCGGGCATTCAGCCCGCTTATGTTGGAATCGTGACAAATATTACTCTATATTGAACGTTGCAACTTCCTTGACGCCCGGCAAATACTGGCCGACAGGTACCAGTTTCTTCCCCTCGTTAATGCATCCGATGATAATGGTCCATAATTGATTGAGTTCTTTCTTCTCTCGGTCATTCTCAGGGGTCATTGTCAATAATGTGCCGTCAAGCTCGATCTTCATAACATTCCTCCGCATGATAGGGATTTTTCATTTCTCAGGCTGCGCTACCACATTCACCAACAATCGGCCAAACCGATCAGTGATAAATTCGTTTCTTAAGTCAAATATAACAATGAACAGGCAAAACTCAAAACAATGTGGATCATTTTTGCAAGCTCAATTCTGTGATATAATGCTGAAAGAGATCACTCATGGATATCATCGAAAAACTCAAAGTTTTGTCCCAGGCTTCCCAGTATGATCTGGCCTGCGCCTGTGGCACCGGCAATGATGACCGAAGAAAAAGAGGTGCGGATGACAAGTGGCTGTATCCTGTCAGCCTTCCGCAAGGAGGCCATTCCGTCCTCCTTAAGACACTGCTTTCAAATGCATGTGCCAACGATTGTTTATACTGCCCTTTACGCTCCGATACTGACTTGCGGCGCTGCACGCTCCAACCTGAAGAAGTCGCCCGCATATTCATGGAGTATCTGAAAGGGGAAAGGGTTTTCGGTCTCTTCCTGAGTTCCGGGGTGATCGGGACCCCTGATTACACCATGGAAAGAATAAATACCGTAGCCCGCATTCTGAGAAATAAGCACCAGTTCAGAGGCTACATTCACCTGAAGATCATTCCCGGTGCATCCGATGCGGCAATCGAGGAGACCCTTTCACTCGCAAGTGCTGTCTCTCTAAATATCGAGACGCCGGGCAAGAAACACTGCACTGCGCTCTCTGAGAAAAAGGACTACGATAAAGATATCATCAGACCGATCAAGCTGATGGGCAGGCTATCCGGCAGGGGTATGAAGTTTTCACGGGTGAAATGCACCACACAATTCATTGTCGGCGCATCTGATGAAACCGATAGCGAGATCGTGCAATCGATGTCGTCACTTTACAATAGTCTCAATTTCAAGAGGATCTATTTCTCCGCTTATCAGAAAGGTCTCGGGAATCCCGACATACACGGCGAAAAACAGTTTCTCACAAGCCCCGGGGAACGATTTATGCGTGAACACCGCCTGTACCAGGTGGATTTCCTGATGCGTCGCTACGGGTTCAATACCGAAGATATCCTACTCGATAAGACCGGTAATCTCAGCCTTGATAAGGACCCCAAAGAACTGTGGGCCGAGTTCCATCCCGAGTTTTTCCCCGTCCGGATTAACAAGGCTGAGAAGGAGACCCTGCTGAGAGTCCCTGGTCTAGGTCCCGACACTGTAAAAAGGATAATCAGGATGCGAAGAGAGAGCACAATCAACCGGCTTGAAGACGTGGGAGTAAAAGGGAAGAGGCTCGAAAAAATAAAGCGCTATGCAATCTTTGAGTGACTCCAACGTGATATTGCAGAAAAGAGGTGTATAAACGGTCATTACTCGACTGATCGGGCATCCAAAAAAGAATTGAATTTTCTCATTCCGGAGAGAAAGATTTCTCGGAGTAGTCGGCTTCGGATGGGTGGTTCGCAAAAGTAACGCAACCGGCTCTTAACCGTGTGTATGCCGGGAAAAGTCCTTAACTCCTTTTGGGAGGATGGCTTCATAAAGCGACAAGATATGGGCAGGTAGGCTGGCATAACATACATCTAGCTGATCAAGAACAATTTGATCCAGTTGGCAACTGTGTGGTTTGGTGGCCCCGAATGATCCTGTTAACGTGTTTCAGTCAGTCCGATTAAATCTCACGCTGTGCGAATCTGATTATCCCAAAGCACTCCGGCATATGGAAGTTGAGCCTTGGGACAGGCTGCCAGGAGGCCCAGTGCGGATGGGAAGTTTCATCACCACATTTATAGAAGTTCACCTTCCACTCGCTGCCACCAACATTGCCGATGTCGCCGACATATTTCTCGAGCAGAACAATGGGGATAAAAAATTCCAGTGTCCACGTGATGGCGTCTCTGATTTCAGGATCAACAACTCTGGGCAATGAATGGTGTAAGATGATGTGTCTTCCCTCCTCTTCCAGAATCGGGACGAATTCCCTGAAACCATCCGGGGTCCTCTCAGGGTTTGTAATATAATCGCATAAGAATGCCCCACCGCAGTTGAATTCGAAGTTGAAATATCCTTTGTTCGCTTTTGGTCTGACGAAGAATTCGACACAGCTGTCCTTATAAACAGGATCGCCATATCGCGTGTGCATGCATCGTACATAACGGTCCTCGACACGAAATATTCCGAAGATACCTTCAGCAGTATAGAGAAGTTTGACGGAAGTCTTTGGACGATGCCTGCTGCCTTCCGGCCTGAAATGGGCAAGCTCCAGCATATCGGCATGCATCCACGCAGGACCATCCCATAATCCTCTTAATTCCGGCCGGATCAATGCAAATCTGACAATATCCACGATCATATAGTACCTTATTATTTAATGCTGAATCACTAATCTGCTATAATTATCGATATTGCAACCACCGGTATTCCTTATGAGGTATTTAATGAGTAATGAAGATCTGTCGAAATTAAAGATTGATAAATCAGCCGTTATTCAAGGGCCTGCGAAGAACAGGAAAAAAATTATCTATGGTGTTGCCGCCACTGCTATTGTGGTATTTATTGGGGTTCTCTTTTTTACCGGGGCCCTGAGCCCGGCAATCAAGGTGCAGATCGCCTCTGTCTCTCAAACCTATCCTTCACAGACCTTTACGCTTCTTAACGCAAGCGGCTATGTGGTCGCCGAGCGAAAGGCAGCCCTTGCGTCGAAGATCACAGGTCGCATCATCGAATTGAATGTCGAGGAGGGAAGCCGGGTAAAGAAGGATGATATTATTGCCCGCCTTGAAAGTGATGATGTAAAGTCTCTCAGGGACCAGGCCACAGCCAATCTGAGTATGGCCCGCTCAAATCTCGAGAGCGCCAGAGCAAACCTTCAGGATGCAACGCTTGCGTTCGACAGAAATCAGCAGTTGGTAAAAAAGGGCTATATTGCACAAGCCGACTTCGATACTTCTGATGCGCGCTATAAAAACGCAAAGGCCGCCGTCGCGGCTGCGGAATCCTCAGTGAAAGCGAGCGCCTCTGCTCTTAAGGGCGCAGAGGTATCGATAGATTACACTATTCTTCGCTCCCCGTTTGATGCCGTCGTGCTCACCAAAAACGCCGACATCGGCGATATTGTTACGCCGATTGGCGCAACCGCTAATGTCCAGTCTGCAGTTGTAACGGTGGCAGACATGGATTCGCTTATCGTAGAGGTTGACGTTTCGGAATCGAACATAAGGAACGTAACGCCAGGACAGCCCTGCGAAATCCAGCTTGACGCACTCCCCGATGCGCGTTTTCGCGGGCAGGTACATATGATCGTACCGACAGCGGACCGGTCAAAAGCGACAGTCATGGTAAAGGTACGCTTTGTCGATAGAGATAGTCGTATCCTTCCCGAGATGAGCGCAAAAGTCGCTTTTCTCTCGCGGGAGGTCGCAACTGAAGAAATGAAATCATTTACCGCAATCAATCAGACAGCACTGATTACGAAGGACGGAGTGAAGAGGATTTTTTTAGTTGAGGGTGGCAGGGTGAAAGAAGTCAACGTCACAACAGGGAAACAGATGGGGGATATGGTTGAGATCTTGCAAGGCGCGAAAGCGGGGGACAAGATTGTCCTGAGTCCCTCCGCTAAACTCCATAACGGGTCGAAGATTCAAACCGAAGAGAAGTGATGAGGGACACAGTCATGCCGGAGAAAGCACGGCGTGCCATCGTCGAGATAAAGAACGTGAGCAAGTCCTACCGCCGTGGCAGCCAGATTGTCCCGGTTCTGGAGAATATCTCCTTCGACATTGCAGAAGGGGAGTTCCTCGCCCTCATGGGGCCCTCAGGGTCGGGCAAGAGCACGCTGCTTAACCTCCTTGCCGGAATCGACAGTGTCGACAGCGGGTCTATTACCATTGGCGGCGTCGATATCACTGTCCTTTCAGAGACGGACCTGGCCCGTTGGCGGGCCGTCAATGTCGGATTCATATTCCAGTTCTACAACCTTATTCCCGTGCTCACCGCATTTGGCAATGTCGAACTGCCACTGCTCCTGACGAAGCTTTCGAGGAAGGAGCGACGGGATCACGTCGAAATGGCTCTCAGTATAGTCAACCTCTCGGACCGCATGGACCATTACCCGGGACAGCTATCCGGAGGGCAGCAGCAACGCGTTGCGATCGCCCGCGCGGTTATCACTGACCCCACAATCCTCGTTGCAGATGAGCCCACAGGTGATCTTGACCGCGCTTCGGCTGCCGAGATACTCGACCTGATGGGGCGGCTGAACAGGGAGATCGGCAAGACCATCATCATGGTAACGCATGACGCCAGGGCTGCTGAAAAGGCACGTATCATCAAGCAACTCGATAAAGGTGTCTTCATCGATGTACATTCTTAAGCTCATCTTCAAAAACGCCTTCCGCCATAAGCTGCGGACCTGGCTTACCATTCTTGGCATCACCATCGCCATACTCGCGTTCGGATTGCTGAGGACCGTCATCAGCGCGTGGTACGCCGGTGTCGAGGCATCCTCATCGAGCCGCCTCGTCACGAGAAATGCCATCTCGATTATTTTCACCCTCCCCCTTTCTTACAAGGACAGGATACGCCAGATAGAAGGGGTAAAAATTGTCTCGTGGGGAAACTGGTTCGGCGGCATCTATATTGATGAGAAGAATTTCTTCGCGAATTTCGCGGTCGATCCGACAAGTTACCTCGAACTATACCCGGAACTCATTCTTCCCCCTGATCAAAAAGCCTCCTTTTTCAGGGACCGAAAGGGATTCGTGGCAGGCCGGAAGCTGGCCGAAAGATTCGGCTGGAAATTAGGGGATACGGTAACTTTGAGGGGCACAATATTCCCGGGACAGTGGGATTTCGTAATGAGGGGTGTCTATAAGGGACGGGACAAGACGGTCGACGAGACGACATTCTTCTTCCACTGGGATTACCTGAACGAAAAGATGAAAAAGACTTCGCCGATGCGGGCTGACCAGATAGGCTTTTACATGATCGGGGTGACAAAACCTGATATTGCAGCCGAAGTGGTACTCAACATCGACAAAACGTTCAGAAACTCGATCGCTGAAACCCTGACAGAGACCGAAAAGGCATTCCAGATGGGCTGGATCGCGATGAGCCAGGCGATAGTCACCGCGATACAACTCGTATCTTTTGTGGTGATCATCATCATAATGGCGGTAATGGCAAATACTATGGCGATGACGGCACGCGAACGGATCGGCGAATATGCGATATTCAAAACCCTCGGGTTTGGCGGCAGTTATATTGCCGTCCTTATCTTCGGAGAATCGCTTATCATCAGTATGATCGGCTGCGCCTTTGGTATCGCCCTCACTTTCCCCGCTGCAAAGGCCTTTGGTGAAGAGCTGAGCACCTTTTTCCCGATCTTTAATGTCGCTCCTGAGACCATCTATATGGACATCGCCGCTGCCCTGGTCGTTGGCACGGTGGCGGGCTTCTTTCCGACTTGGCGTTCCATCAGGATCAGAATAGCCGATGGCCTGAGGAGGATCGGGTAGTGATCCCCTTTTCCTACAACCTGAAAAACCTCTGGACGCGCCGTCTTACGACAGCCCTCACTATCAGCGGCATGGCCCTCGTTGTCTTTGTCTTTTCCGCCGTCCTGATGCTGGCCGAGGGACTCAAAAAGACGCTTGTAGCAACCGGTTCGCCCGACAATGTTGTGGTCATCCGCAAGGGATCTGACTCAGAGATACAGAGCGGCGTCGACCGGCTGCAGGCATCCATCATCGAAACACAGCCTGAAGTTGCAATAGACGAGAATGGCCGGCCGCTGGTTGCTAAGGAGGTTGTTGTCGTCATTGTCCTTCCGAAACGCGGGACTGACAAGGGATCAAATGTAATTATACGGGGGACTTCGGAAAGTTCCCTCCTCCTGAGGCCGCAGCTGAGGATGGTTCTGGGACGTTTGCCGAAGCCGGGGTCTTCAGAGATCATGGCGGGACTAAGCATCGCGAAGCGGTTCAAAGGCGGAGGAATAGGGGAGACCTTGAGATTCGGCATGAGGGACTGGACCGTCGTCGGCATTTTCGATGCGGGGAATACCGGTTTTAGTTCCGAGATATGGGGAGATGTCGATCAGCTTATGCCGGCTTTCCGCAGGCAGTCCTATTCCTCGGTCATCTTTAAGCTCCGGGATCCGTCGGAGTTCGCGGCTCTCAAACAACGCATCGAGAGTGATCCCCGTTTTACTATCGATGCAATGAAGGAGACGCGGTATTATGAAAAACAGTCCGAAATGATGGCGAAGTTTCTAAGAATTCTCGGCATATCGCTGACGATTATATTCTCTCTTGGCGCGATTATCGGGGCGATGATTACCATGTATGCAGCGGTTGCGAGCCGCGTTAGTGAGATAGGGACTTTGAGGGCACTAGGGTTTCGGAGAAAGAGCATCTTGGCGGCCTTTCTGCTCGAATCGCTCTTGCTCGGTTTTTTCGGAGGGGCCTTCGGTCTCTTTTTTTCATCATTTCTCCAGCTTTTCACTATATCGACGATGAACTTCCAGACCTTCTCGGAACTTGCGTTCTCTTTTACCCTGAGTATCCCGATCACCGCTCAGGCAATGGGGTTCGCCCTGATAATGGGTTTTGCAGGAGGCCTCCTCCCCGCCATACGCGCCGCCCGCATGAATATCGTAGAAGCACTCCGCGCCGGTTGAAATGATCATCCCCTGCAATCGATGTACATAGTACCTCCAAAGGTAAAAAAGCCAGAAGACAAACAAATCCAGACGGGGTGTTCTGACGGTTCGGAACGCATCTTATGCTTGGCTGCAGCTAAAGACATTGTGAAGGACCCTTTTTATTGGTAAACTTTAGACCATGAGCGCGTCGTTTCACCGGTGCTCCTATATCACGTGACGAGGTGAAGAGAATGAAATTATTACGGGTAGTTCTGATGACACTTGTTGTCTTGGGGATAGTATGTTCCATCGGCGTTGCTGCAGAGAAGGGGAATGCGGACAAGGGCAAGGCGCTCTTTAGCGACGCGACCTTTGCTGGTGGTAACAAGGCATGCAGCGAATGTCATCTAAACGGTAAAGGCTTAGAAAAGGTTGCTGACAAGACGGAATTCAAGACAGAGGGCGGTCTGGCAAAACAGGTTAATGCGTGTATTGTCGGGGCAATCAATGGAAAGGCCATTGACCCGAAATCGGCCGACATGGCCGATATAGTCGCCTATATTAGGTCTTTCAAGTAAGTATCTGATAAAGCCCTAACTGCAACACCTGCAAGAGAGGCCTCCAAGAAGGAAAAACTGTCGCAGGCTGTTAACGCGCCCGGGAACGCGAACGCGGGGCTGCCCTTTTCTGAACTCTGGGACGCATCCTTGTTCGATAGTTTTCGTTAATATGAGCCTAATAGGATCAGATCGCAAAGCTCGCCATAGTCAATAGAAGCAGGAGCGCCTGCTGAGGGGGTCCGGTGGCTGGATTGCAATGGTAAAGGGTTGCGCGTGAATCCAGAAAAGTGTATATATAAATTTATATAAGAGCATGGAGGATGCATGGAAAGAATAGGCGTTGTAACCATTCACGGAAACCCCCTTACGTTGGTCGGGCCAGACTTGAGGGTAGGGGATAAGGCCCCCGACTTTACGGCACTCAACAGCGATCTCAAAGAGGTAAGGCTAAAAGATTTCGAAGGTAACATCAAGGTGATCAGCGTAACCCCATCGCTTGACACTCCGGTCTGCGACATACAGGCGCGGAGGTTTAACCAAGAGGCTGCTAACTTTTCAGACAATGTGGTGGTCATCAACATTAGTATGGACCTTCCGTTCGCGATAGCGCGGTTTTGTAGCGCGGCAGGTATCGACAGGGTCAAGACACTCTCTGACCATCGTGATGCTTCCTTTGGGTCTGCGTATGGTGTTCTGATTAAAGAATTGCGTCTCCTTGCCCGTTCTATCTTTATTATTGACAAGGATAATATCATCAGGCTCAAAGAGATCGTGCCCGAGGTGACGAACCATCCCGATTATGAAGGCGTCGTCAATCTGATAAAGAAGATGACATCCTGACATAGAGCATGACCTCACCTAAAAAATGGGCGTGTTCATCAGGTTGATTTCATAAAGACGAGACCGGCAGTTACCGTTCCGTCGACAGGGTATCCTGTCTGTCATATACTCAACTTTAAGGGAGGTCACAAAATGGCTTATACGGCTAAAGATTTTGCGGGTCTTATTGGAATGGCAGGGTTCAGCGAAACCCTTCTCAAGAATCATTTCACGCTTTACCAAGGTTACGTCACTAACACCAACAAGGTCCTTGATACTCTCAGCTCGATGCTCAAAGATGGCAAGACTGCACTTCCTGAATTTGCCGAGCTCAAGCGAAGGCTTGGATGGGAATTCAACGGCATGCGGCTGCATGAATTCTATTTTGAGAACCTCGGAGGCAAAGCCGGCATCGACAAGAATGGCAAGCTCGCAAAGAAGCTCGCCGAACAATTTGGCAGTTACGAATTATGGGAAAAGGATTTCAAAGCTGTTGGTGCGATGCGTGGTATCGGATGGGCAGTTCTCTATCAGGACGTCGCAAGCGGCTTGCTTATTAATTTCTGGATCAATGAGCACGATGTGGCACATCCGGCTGGCTGCGTCCCTCTCCTGATCATGGATGTCTTCGAACATGCCTACATGCTCGACTATGGTCTCAAGAGGGCCGACTATATCGAGGCATTTTTTAAGAATATTAACTGGGCGGCTTCAGAAGCACGGCTGAAATAGCCGCCTCGCGGGAGGGAGCGATGCCCATACTCGAATACGGATCGGTAAAGGTCGAACTTGATGACGACGGATTTCTTGTAAACGAGGATACTTGGAACGAAAAGGTTGCCAGCGCCATCGCCGATCACCTCGGGGTTGGAGAACTCACTAGAGAGCGGATCGACATCATCAGGTTCATGAGGGAGTACTACCGGCAGTATAATTCTTTTCCAATACTTCGCGCGGTGTGCAGGAATGTCCACAAACCCCGGGAATGTATTAGCGAGGAATTCATCGACCCCATGAAGGCATGGAAAATAGCGGGGCTTCCTAATCTCGAAGTAATATCCTCTATCAGTACCGATGAAGCCGGAAAGATTTACCGCATACTCGCGGGCGATTAATCTCTTCCTTTCCTCTCATCCCGGGCAGCTATCAGGCCGCCCGGGCTTTTTCTAATAGATCACCGGTTGCTACGAGATTTATCCCTGCACCCAGCCTGTTACATACACGCAAATCAAAGTATTGCGGGGACTGTAGAAAGAGTAATAATGAGATTTTAGCTCTACAGGATAAAACCTCAGTGCAGACATTGTGCGTGCTTGTTCACAGACAATGCATAACAGGCGATCATGCTCAGTATATTTGACTTCGCTTAAAAATTTATTGTAGAACAGTGGGGTCTCATGGATATACGGTCAGCTATTGCCAATTACCTCCTGAAGAACTCCATTTTGCATCCGCAGTTGCCTGCCGATCTTCTTGGCGAGTTCTGTATTATGAGTAACTACTAGAAACGTCAACCCATTGTCGCGGTTCATTGAGGAGAAAAATTGCATCATCTCAGCCTCAGTTTCTTCATCGAGGTCTCCAGTTGGTTCGTCGGCGAGGATTAGTTCCGGATCATTCACGAAAGCGCGTGCAATTGCGACGCGTCGCTGTTGCCCGCCAGACAGCTGCGATGGGTAAGCATTTATTTTATTCTGCAAGCCGACAATGCTCAGGAGTTCAAGAGCATGACTGGCGACGTTTTGCCGCTGCGATCTGAAAACGGTCGGCAAAATAACATTTTCCAAGACAGTAAGTGTAGGAATGAGACTGGAAAATTGGTAGATAAAGCTGATCTTTCTATTCCTGAACTCTGAAAGGATATTATCGGTCATGGACAAGATGTTTTCGCTGCCGATAACAATGCTTCCGGAATCAGGCTTTGTCAGGCCACCTAGCAAACTGAGCAGGGTAGTCTTACCGCTGCCCGAATGACCGACTATCGAAACCATATCTCCTCTGCTGACTGTAAAAGATACACCGTCTACGGCCTTAAAAATCTGTCCGTCAATCGAGTAGCTCTTTATAAGCTCTTTAACTTCTATCATCGGTCTGCTCCATGTTGCTATGAGGTGCGATTAATCTCCTGCAGCAAAGACTCTGCAGCCCCCTCATCTAGCTTCTTCAGAGATTCATATTCCTTTAATGCAGCCTTTTTATTCCCTGTTTTAATATAGGTCATGCCTAAATTATATCTGGCCGATGAGTAGTTGGATCTGATTTTAATAGCTTTTTTTAAGGCTGCTATTTCATTGTCGAGCATGCGGAGTTTTCCATAAGCAACGCCGAGATTGTTGTACGCGACTGGATTTTCTGGCATCAATTCTATGGCTTTCTTGAAGGCTTTTACGGCCTCGTCAGGCTGGTTAATGCGATCATAAGC
Source organism: uncultured Nitrospiraceae bacterium (assembly GCA_963727805.1). Lineage (GTDB taxonomy): Bacteria > Nitrospirota > Thermodesulfovibrionia > Thermodesulfovibrionales > Dissulfurispiraceae > Fen-1308. The sequence goes on along the minus strand of CAVSHF010000005.1, from coordinate 259,240 downwards.
CGTACCCATTTTAAGGTATGCATACCCCATTGTCGGCTTTATTGCTACAACTTTCTTATATGTGTCAATAGCTTCCACGTACTGTTCATTACGGTCGTAGATGTCTGCGAGGTGATATAGCGCCTCTGCATCGTCAGGCTTTTCTTTGAGCTTTTTATTTACCTCGACAAATACGGACTCGCTTGAAGACGAGTTTAATACCTGAGTAGATGGCGGATTAGTTTGCGGTTCCTCTTTCTTGCATGAGACAACTAGTAAAAGAATAATGATCAACACCAGCGGCACTTCCCCTTGCATTATATGCTGAAGGATTTTTCTCATAGGTGAACCTCCATCCTATTCTCCTTTTCTGATTGCTTCATATGGCTCCATGTTGCTTGCAAAAATGGCGGGGAAAAGAGAAGAAAGAAGCCCTGTTATTAAGGAAAACAGCACGGCTCCAAAGATTAATTCGATCAGAAACGTCACGGGAGGCAACAAGTACGGCAATTTGAGGTAGTGAAGTATAATATCCTTGAACGCTAGAAGAAGCACCGAGCCGCCTATCAAGCCAGCGATACCACCGAGTGTTGAAATTATAACGGCCTCAGTTATGATGAGTCTGAACACATGTCTTTTTTTCGCTCCCATTGACCGCAACAGGCCCAACTCCCTCTGACGCTCATTAACGATCATATAAAAGACAAACCCCATCATAACGAGAGAAAGAATCCAAAGCAGAGCGCTAATCGCAAATATACCCTTAAGAAGACCCATCAACTGTTTTCTTACTGTGCTAATGACCTCATCCGATGCAATGGCTCGAACGCCATCGACATCATGCTCTATGCGGATGGCGACCCTGTCGGGGGTCATTCCATCTTCTATTTGGACGAGCACAGTAGAAATACTATCTCTATCTAAGCTAAGTGGTTGCATCGACTTAGTTTTAGAATCTTCGACCATTTTGTAAGCGGCATCCATGGTCATGAAGATGGACTGATCGAAAAATTTTATACCCGTCAACTCCATTGTCCCCGCGACCTTAAATAACGTGCCGAAAAAACTAATAGAATCTCCCGCTATGAGGGGCATGCTCCTTCCCGTGATGACTTCGTTTCCGACGAGAGGCTTTTTTAGATTTTTAGCAAGCCATGGAGTAATCGTAAAGTCTGTCTCAGGATCAAAAGCCACAAGAAAGGCATTCACGCTATAACAACAAGTGAAGGAGGTCGGTTTTATGAAAAGTTGCGGGGAAGCTTTTCGCACCCCATCAACCTTTCTTACTTTATTAAGAACATCTCTATTCATATAGAAACTTGTGGGCTCTCCTGCAAGTAAAGCCGATCGGGCATCCGCAGCGTACTTTTCGGGGACGACAAGAACATCTGCACCCAGTCTGTAGGTCCCTATATTTAAAGCGTTTTTCATGCTCGAGATGAAGACGGTCGCCGAAAAAAGAGTGCCGGTTACAACAGCTACGGACATGAAGAGCAAGAGGGAGCGTATTACTTTCCTTCTCAGGTTTTTAATCGCAAACGATGTTATGTTCAGTCGTGACATCATGATCTTTATTTTAAGACCTCAGAGATCCAATTGCTATTTTACTATTATATAGTTTGTGTCGCTCTTGCGCCAGCGCGATAAATCACTTAACCCAGTAATTCAGCGCTTTTTCTCCATTAACGACTCATACTTATGGCATGATCAGCTAGAGAAATAGACATGGAAAGGTGGGCTAAGAGTATGCCCACCTTTCCATACTGCCCAGTTACGTCCCGCTATCTACATCCTATTTTTTTGCCAGCCAATCCACTTCAATACCGCAAACAAGCGGAGATCCCTGATCAATTTTGACCTCCACACCGTATTGTTTGTGGCAGCTTGCGCAAGCTGAAACTTCTCTGACAATATGTGCATTCTTAAGATCCATGACAGCCATTACGCTGTCATCACCGTATGTCCTGGACGAAATTAAAGCATATTTGCCGTCGCTTGTGAACGCAAAATCGTGAGGTCTAAGTGCGTCAGGCAGAACAAACCGCTTGATGATCTCGTCCTTAGCCGTGTCGATAATGATAATCTGGCTCTTATGCGTACCGGGTTTCAGGCCGGGATCAAATTCATTGGGAGCACTTACCCAGAGATACTTCCCGTCAGGAGTCATCCTCGCCTGGTGTATAAATGTCATTTCTGGACTCGTTATCTCTTTGATCTTCTTCTTCGTTGTCCAGTCGTATACATACACTGTACCCGTAGGCATGTCAGTTATGTATGCTTTTTTGGCATTCTTCGTCCATTGGATGCCACAGACGGCCTTGCCCACCGGCATCTTGTCAACCGTTTTCAGTGTGCCGGAGTCCCAGATGTAAACATTACCATCGGCCATATCCTCCAGGTATATTTTCCCGTCCGGTCCTACGATAGCACCGCAGAACTTTTCGCCGACTTTGAAAGGACCTTGTTTCTTCCCCGTTGCGAGATCTATTTTATAGACGTTTCCACTCAGCGTGCCAGCAACGAGAACCTTTTGCCCCTTTTCAGTAACCAGAGCCTGACCGTGGGTTCCCCCTGACTTCTTGACTTGCTCAAAACTCATGCCGGCTATCTTTCCTTCCATCTCGGATCCTGCCTCCGTAAGTACAATCCTGCCTTTTTCGAGATCCGTCGGTGACTTCATGGTCCGCATATCAATGACAGCAATATGTCCACCATGACCGGCAATATAGGATATGCCGTTAAAGGTTATGTTTTGGGGCGGATCAATCACCTTTACATCAAGAGCCTCACCCGGTATTGTGTAACAATCATCCGCAGACATATTTGCCGCTATGCTGTTATCAACAATGCCATAGAAACAGACAAAACCAACGATGGCTGCCACACTTAGGAACGAAAGGGTAATTATTAATCTCCTCATTTTGACCTCCGTAATTTGTTAATTGATACTCCACACTATCTCAGAGTGTTTTGGCACATAATGTCCAAATGCACTTACTTGATAGTCTAAGCTTCCCTGGGTGTTATTTCAATAATTCACCTCCCGTCATGTTGTCGGCTTGCGACGACTGTTAATGGACTTGGCAGACCTAGTAATTCCGGATCTGGAAGTATTCAGATGTTCCAGCCTGCCTGTTATCAAATCCTCCAAAGTTGTGGAGTTGAGCGTTTCGCGAATACTCTTCTCTAATGTTACCCATAATTCACGGCTGATGCAGCTGCCGACTCGTTTACACAACGAAGGATCCTGCACACATTCTACGATTCCATCGGAGCCTTCAAGAATATCGAAGAGCGATCTGAGAGTTATCTGTGAGGGTGGCAGGGAAAGCATGTACCCACCTTTTGGCCCGCGCACAGCTGTAACAGGCCCCATCGTTTTGAGTTGAATGATAATCTGCTCGAGATATTTCTCGGAGATACCTTGTTTTCTTGCAATCTCTCTAAGTGAAAGGGGTCCTTTGTCGAAATTAATAGCCAGTTCGACCATCAGTCTGAAACCGTATCGTGTTCTTCTTGAGATTTTCATGCAAATCCTATTAAACAGATATGTTAAGAATAGTATAATATTCTAAATTGCAAGTGTCAAGACCCTCTTGCCAATCTTAATAGAATTGGGAGAAGATCAGGGAGGCATTGGACAATATGTGAAGATGTCAAATAATGTGTTTGTGTGAAAGAGAATCACTGGCATGTGGGACTATAATTATCTTTATAACGGTCATTCAGCCAGCTGTGCCGTTTTATGGTCTAAAAGCACAGAGAATCGAAAGGCATCCGGGATTTGAGTTGGCTGATTTTTTTGCGGATTACTGCACCGTTTTTCGGATTCCCGGGACAAGGTTGTGTTAGACAACTTCTCTGCACGTTGATATCCTGGGTGCATCACAGAGATGCTCTTGCTACATACCTTCTATGAGAAGTATATGGAAAAGGCTTGGCCGTGATCAGCATATTCGCAGCACCAGTGATTGCAGACTGTGCAACGCATTTATCACCATAGAGGATGAAATGGTATATTATGCATATTATCTGGAAACGAAGAGTAAGAGCCTCTTTAACATGATTGATCAAAGTAGCGATATTGGACCGTCATTCTTAACAGGAGAGCATTATGAAAACCTTGGTTTTATTAACTATGGCATGCTTCGTTTTTTTCTCAGGATGCAGCAGTAATGCAACAAGAACTACCGATAAAGGATTGTTTCATATCAAACTCAGCTCTAAGGAGAGACTTCTCAAGTATGGAAGAAACGCAGTCGATATGTACTTAACAGATGACAAAGGGAGTGGTGTCGAAAATGCGCAGATTGAGATCATACCGTGGATGCCTGAACACGGACACGGTACAATATGGCCACCAGCAGTGATTGAACAGGGGAAAGGCGTGTACCGAGCTGTCATACCTCTTACAATGACTGGTCACTGGGAACTCAAGATTAAAATACGCAAGGACGATATTCAAGACGGCACGATATTTGATTTTCCGGATGTTAAGTAGAGAGGGTCCACATCGCAGGGAAAGTATTCATTAGCACTGCTTGGGTATATTTATTGATTCATAACGAATCACTCTAATCATAGACCTGGGTGTTTACGAGAGTAATGAGTGTCTTGCCCCCGATACGATTAAAATAATGTAAAAAATGGACTGCATAAAGGTGACTTTAAGAGGATAACACTTCCGAGAACCCTTTGCACCTCATATCAGCGGTAAAGTACACACTCTCCCTTTTGCAATATTCTTCGTCAACCGATATATTTATCTCTATGAAGATATTCCTAGCCTTAGGTACACTGATGTTGTGGCCGGTGATCCCTCTTTTCTGGATTCCTGTCCACTTGGGAACCGGGGTCCTCCGGCGATTCGGCAGATTGACCTATATATTTGCTGCGATCTTCTGGATCCCAATCGCATATTTTATTTTCTTGAACCGCGATCTCTTTGTCTTCAACATAATCGAATTTCCCATTTTACTTTCCAGTTTAGGCCTGATTCTCCTTTTGGGCGGCTCTCTACTTCACATGTGGACGGGGGTGCTCCTATCTCCTCGCAGTCTCGTCGGCATACCAGAGATAGTTAACCCAAAGGAATCCAGACTCATCGACAAAGGCCCCTTCGCAGTTGTGCGGCACCCCACCTATCTTGCACACACTATGATGTTAGTCGGCATGTTTCTCTTTACAGGCGTGACAGCTGTCGGAATTCTGACCTTCGCCGACTTCATCGTTGTTAACATGATTGTCATTCCCCTTGAAGAAAAGGAGCTTGCACTGCGTTTTGGCAAGCCTTATCGGGATTACATGAAAAGAGTCCCACGCCTGATTCCGTGCCTACCCCGCAAACATTGACTCGGCAACCCTTCGACCTGAAAAATACCCAATTAGTATTTCTCGATCCGGTTTGGGCTCAGCATCCAGGGATGACCCTTTTGCTTGGGCGAGAAAAACTCGTGGCTTCGCGGGGTCCCCCCCCTGATGTTTATGTTGTGGAGGATGTCCACTAACTCCTGAACTAAGTGAGCCGCTTTTAGCAACATCTACGGAAATGCTTCGAGAAACAAGCCCTTCATTTGAAGACTTGTTATCTTGACAATTATCAAACTGGTTTTAAAGAATGTTACTTGAGCAGTTCATTCAGGAACTGGCGCATAGCACTCCATGACCGCTTGTCGGCTTTTTCATTGTATGCAATTCCCTTTATGGCGAATTTGTCGGCTTCGGGATTCGTAAAGCTGTGGACAGCTCCTCCGTAGAATATCATCTGCCAGTCGGCGCTCGATTTCCGCATCTCGTCCATAAAGGTATTTATCTGCTCCTTTGAGACAAATGGGTCATCTGCACCATGTTGGACGAGGACTTTGGCCTTCACATCTTTTGTGTCTGCGGGTGCAGGCGTGTCAAGACCTCCGTGAAAGCTCACAACACCGACAACGGGAGCGTGACCACGTGCGAGTTCAAGGACCGTTGTCCCGCCGAAACAATATCCGATTGCTGCGATCTTCTCGGATTCAACGAGCGGATTGTTTATTAGCACCTGGAGCCCCGCCATCGCGCGTTCACGCATCAGTTTGCGGTCATTCCGGTAAGTCCCCGAAAGTTTGGTGGCCACCTGTGGATCGTTCGTTGCTACCCCTGCACCGTACATATCAACTGCAAATGCGACGTAGCCCAGGCGGGCTATCTCTTCGGCGCGTTTCATCGTAAAGGTATTCAATCCCCACCATTCATGGACGACGAGAACGCCCGGCCTTTTCCCCTGAGTGCTGTTGTCATAGGCAAGAAAGCCCTCAAGGACTGTGTTGCCGTCCCGGTATTGCACTGTCTTGGTAAGGACCTCGGCCTGCAATCCGGTGCACCAGACAATGACCATAATAAACGCAATAAAATATCTCATGAGACCCTCCTGTCTAATTTGTTTCTCCTATCATTTTAGTAATCTTTTGCGCGATTTCCAATGAGTAAGATAGCATGTCACAAGATGGTCAACTGCATACCCAATAATAATATGATACTAGCGCTGAGGCCACAGGTGTTGTACCGCAGCACCTGTGGCCAAAAAATCTATGAAAGCCGACTGGATTCTACCTTGCCGAGGGTTGACCTTGCATCAGCCAGTTTCTTATATTTCGAACGCGCTTTTTCGATATTGCCCGCGACTAGGGCCTTGAGAAGGTCGCCCTCTAGTTCCGCTACATCGAGAAGCCTATAATAATCAGCGGTCTCCATAAAGTGGGCCATCACAATCTTCGCAGTGAGCACAGGATGGTTATTGGTGACATTGAAGTTTGTAAAGGCAAAGCCGTGTTCGAGTTCCACTTCAAGACCTTTGCGAAATTCTTCGATATCGATGTCCATGCTGTCGGTGTTGACAAGCGGTAAAATAATCTTTGCTTCTGTCATGGGGACCGAGGTCTCTTTCAACGCTGTCCAGTCCCTGAGCTTCAGCTCTTTGCAGACCCTTTTCACTTCATCAACAGTAATGTATTCAGGCAACTTCATCAGTATCCTCCCCTTCAAACTACAGATATTTTTATTAGTGTACTATAGTCAATATAAATAAACGCTTGGGCAATTCTTTATATAATCGATATGGAAAGAATCTGTTAACGTATTATTTGACCAAAGGATACCCGGCTTCTCTCCATGCCTTGAGACCGCCTGACATGTTGACCGCATTCTTGTATCCAAGATCATTCAATGTTTTCGTTGCGAGAGGCCCTCTCAGATCCAGTCCGCAATAGACAATTATCTTGGCATTCCTGTCCGGGAGTATCATTCGTACTTTGAATTCCAACTGACCGCGTGAAATGTTTATTGCGCCAGGAATAATCCCTTGTTCCAATTCATTGCTGTCCCTGACATCGAGCAGCACAACGGTCTCCCTTTTATCATCGACTATTTTTTTGACTTCATCGACAGACAGCTCCTTGATGGCCGCTTTTGCCTCTCTTACCAGTTCTTCAGGAATTTTGTCGGCAGCCTGTGCGGGAAATGCAGCAAATAATATAAAGAAAAGTGCGATCAACAATGTCGATTTCTTTTTCACAGTCAAGTCTCCTCCTGCCAGAGTAACATGTATTGTCAACATATACTATCAAATTGTATCCTCTCAGAGAAATGAAATCAAATGTGCAAAGAGTTCTTCACTTGGACTCTCCGGCAGCCAGCGCACAGATGCACATACGTGATCAGCGGCTGGCTTGAGGTAGGAGAACGATAAGGACAAGAGAGGCGTTGCGAGATTGGCTGCCGGATGGGGAAGCTTCAAGCGAAATTAACTAATATAGATGATCTTTTTGGAGCTCAAGTATTCTTGCTCAATCTGGTCATAGAAATCATTCTTCCTGATCTCTCTGAGCCAGACCTCGGCCGATTCTATCCCCTGAGTGTGAAGTAACTCGATCATCTTTGCACAGATGACAGCATCGTGGTTTTCTCTCATCACTTTACGCGGTTTCATTTCTGGCTCCTTTCTTTAATTATCGGCGACATCGAGCATAAGTTGAAGCCAACAAATCAGGAAAGCTTCGAATTTCTGACGGATTACAAAAGCAGGTGGTGGAGGTTACAGCAAAGACTTCGAAACAAACTGCGGAGGGTAAGAAAAAGGCGCCGGCATGTCACCGGCGCCTTTTCTTTATTTCTCTATTGAAATAAGTTCAATCTCAAAGATGAGAGTCGAGTTCGGCCCTATCAAGGGGCTACCCCCGCGCTCCCCATAAGCGAGATTGGCTGGTATGTATATCTCCCACTTAGAGCCTTCTTTCATTAGTTGAAGAGCCTCGGTCCATCCGGCGATGACTTTATCTATCTGGAACACTGAGGGTTCTCCCCGCTTGTACGAGCTGTCGAATTCAGTCCCATCAATCAGGGTGCCCTTATAGTTGACCTTAACCTTATCAGTCGCCTTGGGGGTATTCCCCGTGCCCTGTGTCAGCACCTTGTACTGCAGGCCGCTAGGAAGCGTTACGACCCCCTCCTTCTTCTTGTTTGCTTCAAGGTAGACCTCTGCTGCCTTTTTGCTTTTTTCAGCGCTTTCCTTCATAGCCTCCGCTCTTTTTGCCATAATGTTTTTCTGGAATGCGGCCATAGTCGCTCGCATTTCCTCGTCAGTCAGCGATGGCTTTGCACCACTAAGGCCATCTTTAATAGCTTTGATAAGAATATTTTTATCAACATCGATAGATTGGGCTTTGAAAAAACCGTCCATACTAGACCCTTGAGTGTACCCAAGGCTGTAACTAAGTTTTTCCTTCTCACTCATTTCCTTTTTCTCTGCCGCAACGGTCTGCCCCGCGCAAAGGGCAAGGGTTAAGGCTGCAATGATAAATACTTTCATGAATTTGCTCCTTTTCGGATGGTTTCTAGATTCAAATGATATGACAGCCATTGAATCATAGCTTATAATTTACCATGAGTGGGGATATTTCATCCATAAGAGTACAGATGATTAAGATGTAAGTAATTGTCCTACAATCAGGGAGATTGTAGGAGGATAATATATCAACAAGCAAGAATTTTATGATAAGATGTAAAAAAGCCCGAGAGGGAGGACAAATGAAACAGATAGTATCGTGGCTAATTGTCTTTCTGTTTTGTTTTTATGTTTCTTCATCCTCTGCTGCGCTCCATAAATGGGTCGATGAAAAAGGCCATACGTGGGTAACCGATTATCCCCCACCCAAGGCTGCAAAGAAAAAGGCACCTGAAGCAGGTAATGCAGCAAATCAGACCCAGGCTAATCAATCTGCTACCTCTAACTCGGAAGTTCAACAAACCGATCAGCAACGTGACGCCGGCAAGATATTTTTACTGCCCGAAGATATTCGCAAAAAATTGCCTATGTCCCTTCAAGGCGAGGGAATACCTTTTGTCCCAAGTAAGATTCTTGCCATGATTTCGGGTTTTATGCTACTTATTGTTCTCGCTGGATATATTTATGTTTCTCTCTGTCTTTATCTCATTGCGAAAAAGACGGCAATCCCTCATCCCTGGATGGCATGGATTCCTCTTGTCAATCTGTGGACTTTTGTTGCTGCGGCAGGCCGGGAGTGGTGGTGGCTTGCAATTATTGCTGCCTTAAGTGCATTGTCTCTGATTTCTGTCGTGGGAATTATCTTCGGGTTGCTTAATCTGGCTGCCATTATCTATCTATGGATTTGCATAACTGAGAATGTTGGAAAAAATAAATGGCTCGGTCTCCTCATGCTTGTGCCGATCGTCAACCTGATTTTCCTTGCTATCCTGGCCTTTTCAAAGCAGGAGAATTATTCTTCTCCTTCTGACATGACTGCAGTCTAGAGCTAATCTGACACCCGGCGAGCGTGATCAATCAAATGCCCCGGGCGGCACACGGCAGATGGTGTTCTTTTTGGTCGACGAATCCTGGTTGTCAATGGCCCGTCCTGGTTTGAAGTTTTACGGATGGCTGCGTTACACTTACTGACCATGGATATTTCTGACTCAAGCAGTGCATATAGCGTGAAGGTGCCAGTTTTCGAAGGACCCCTCGATCTTCTTCTGCATCTGATCAAAGAAAATAAGCTTGATATTTACGATATCCCCATATCCGTGATTACGAAGCAGTATCTCGCATACCTCGAGATCATGACGGAACTCAATCTCGAGATAGCTTCTGAATTTCTGGTGATCGCAGCAACCCTCATTTTTATCAAGTCCCGCATGCTGCTGCCTCAGGATGAGATTGTAGACAGCGGTGAGCAGGAAGACCCCAGGGCGGGACTGGTTCAGAGACTTCTTGAATACCAGGCATTCAAGGAAGCCTCCGGCGAACTTAGGAAGAGAGAGGAAGTCTGGATGAACGTCTTCGCAAGACAGCCCCTCGAAATCGAAAAGTCTGCTATCGAGCCAGAGCTTGCCCTGTTTGAGGTCAATCTATTCGATCTTGTCGGCGCGCTGAACAAAATCCTGAGCAAGGCGCCGCCCGAAGAGGTAAGGATCACCAAGGAAACGCTCACGGTAAAAGACCGTATTGCAACGATCCTCAATAAATTGGAGCAGGAGGATGCAATACGGTTCGAACTGCTCTTTGAAGAAGATAGGAGGCGTGTACAGATCATCGTCACATTCCTTGCCCTGCTCGAAATACTCCGCCTTGGCCTCGTACGAGTCTATCAGGACAGTCAGTTCAGCACCATCTGGATAATGAGGCAGGGTGAGTCGGCTGAGGATAATCCCATTTTAACCGAAGGCGAGCTCCCCATTGCTTAAGTTTCTCGGCGGATAAGCCTTTATGGAGTAATTGCGTATTTGATGCCTTCGCCGCGCGAAAGCTTGTCGAATGGTTCGTGAATTTTTTCAAGAGGATAGTTCCCGCTAATTAGAGTCTTGACGTTGATCACGCCGCTGCTGAGCAGTTTATATGCCTCCTTTACATCTGCGGGCGTGAAATGGAATATGCCCTTGAGGGTGATCTCGTCGTAATGGATATGGTAAGTGTCATATGTGACTACCGAGCCTGGTTTGCACCCGCCGAAAAGAATGACCGTCCCGCCCCGCCGCACATAGTTTACCGCGTTTTCCCACACTTCAATCTGGCCTGTGCATTCAAACACATAGTCGAACCCGATACCCGCGGTTGCCGTCTCAATGTTTTTAACGAGCAAGGAAGGCAGGCTAATGTTGTCCGCACCTAATTGTCTCGCTGTTTCAAGCCTGTCAGATTCGAGGCCGCTTATCGTCACTCTGGCGCCTTTCACCTTGGCTAAAAGCAGGTGCAGAAGTCCGATCGGCCCGGTGCCAATGATCAGTACTGAGTCTTCTTTTTTTATGCTGAGCCCTCTCATGCCGTGAACGACGCAGGCAAGGGGCTCGAGGAAGGCCGCTTCTTCAAAGGAAAGGTGCGGTGGCTTATGGAATACGTTCTGCTTTAAGATGTTCTGCGGGATGATGATATGCTCGGCAAATGCGCCGAGTATCTTTGTGTGCATGATATTCTCGCAAAGATTGTATAGTTTTATTGCGCAATAGGGGCACTTATGGCAAGGGGCTGTATGTACGGACATCACTTCATCCCCAGGCTTGAAGCCACGTACCCCTGTCCCGGCTTCTTCTACAACCCCGGAGAATTCATGACCGAACACGCCTGGCATCGGGATCATCGGATGTCCTCTCACGAAAGCCTTCAGGTCAGTGCCGCAGGTAAGGGCTGCTCGGACCCTGACGAGGACCTCACCGAACGCGGGGTTGGGTGTCGGAATGTCCTTCACTTCGACGGTACCCGGCTGCATCAGGTAAACAGCCTTCATAGATGCAATGCCATTCGACCGCCTAGAAGTTGCCCTGCTACTGCAGCAAGAATAAAAAGGGGAATAAAGCGAAAGTCGGTATGTGAGAGGACGCGGGCAACTATGATGACAGGTATCGACATATGCACATAGAGGAACCACCGTGTTGAAAATTTTCGGGTCCGGGTTCTCAGAGAGCCGAGGGGAATATTCATCGCAAAAGCAAGAAGCATTATTAGTATCACGGCGACCATGGGTTTCATTATAAAGGAACGGATGGAATCAGCGCAATTAAGCACTGACGCCTATAGGCTTCTTTGAAACTAGGGTTCTTCTTAGCAATGCTCAGGGAAGAGTTACTCGGCTGCTCTTAATAGCAGCATCCTCTCTGGCAGGTGGCAGAGGAGGGACCGAGGGAAGGGCGACAGGTGTTATCAAGGAAAGAATACATCCAGTATTCATCGGGATGATTCTCATGTTCATGACCGCAAAAGCGGCTGCCGAAACGAAATACGAAAAAGCTACCGAAAGCCTTTGCAGAGTGCCCCGTGGCTTGCAGGCTGTCCGACAATTATCAAGTTATCCGGTGGTAGAATATATTTAAGAACGATATCAAGGAGTACACCCGATGGCATACATTGAGTCGTATGGAGGGCAATCCTGGCTACTGCCGCCGAGTTTAGAAGATATGATACCCGAAGATCATATTTGTTTTCTCATTGAAGGATTGGTTGACTCCCTGGATTATGGTTGCTTCGATATCCGCTATTCAGGTGCCGGACATCCGGCATATCATCCAAAAATGCTGGTGAAGTTGCTGATCATGGGAGTTCTGGACAGGGTGCGCTCATCTCGTCGACTGGCACGCAATGCCAGAGAGAACGTGGTGTATATATATTTGGCGGAGAAGCTGACTCCTGACTTCAGGACTATCAGCGATTTCAGAAAGAACAACCCTGATCTACTAAAGGAAGTCTTCAAGCACACAGTTAGTTTTGCCAAAGAGGAAGGATTGTTGGATTTGTCGCATCTGTCGACAGATGGAACCAAAGTGAAGGCAAATGCATCAAACAGGCGAGTATTAACAAAAGAGGAGTTGGCGGTTCTGAGAAGCTTTGTCGATGGTGAGCTTCAGGAGTGGGCAGAGATTGATGAGAGTGAGGATCGGCAGTTCGGTGAACTACGGGGTAGCGACCAACTGTCCCGGCAGGGCAAAAAACTTGTTCAGAAAGCTGCACAGTACTATGTTAAGAGGGCTAAAGAAGAAGGACATGTTTTTATAGGTCGACTCAGAGAAGGTCTTCAAGGAGCTCAAGACAAAGTTAATGAGGAAGGGCTAAAGCAGGTAAGCACGACAGATCCTGATAGTCGTTTTATGAAAAATAAGAAAGGCAGGATAGAGCTTTCTTATAATCCTCAGGTGACAGTGGATAAGGGTGGGTTCATTTTGGCTAGTGACGTGGGGCAGAATGCTGCAGATGTCAGCCAGTTGCAACCTCAGGTTATACAAACCACAGAGAATCTTGGCGGAATTGCTGATAGTATTATTTGGAGTTTTGATTCTGGATATTTTAGCGGTGAGAACATTGCATTTCTATCGGACAGGAAGATAGATGCATACATGCCTGACAATAGTGGGACGCGGGCAAACAACCCATACGACAAGAAGAACTTTACATACAATAAACAAAGGGATGAGTATATTTGTCCTGCTGATCACCCGCTAACATTCTTGGGCGAACATTTTGACAGACAGAGGGACAAGATGGTGAGAGTCTATCGTGGTCAGAGATGCTTGGGATGTGAGCATCAGCGACTGTGTACCAAACAGAAGGACGGCATACGCTCTCTGAAGGTGTTCCCTCACGAAGTTCACTGCAATGCGATGACTGAAAAAATGAAAACGCCTGCAGCAAGATATATATATAAGCTTAGACAACAGATTGTTGAACCTGTGATCGGCGATATCAAGGAGAACAAAGGATTGCGAACATTTCTGACGAGAGGAATTAATTCGGTAAGGTCGGAATTTAACCTTGCCTGTACGGCAGTAAATCTGAAAAAGATATGGGAATGCCTGAAGGGAAGAGGAAAGCCTCCGAAAGAGGGCAACTACTGCCATACGCCAAGGAAGCTTTTGCTGGAGATACTATGTATAAAGCAGATAGCCCCGTTATGTTTTCAGGATGGCGAGGCATCCGTCATTTGTCTCTAATTTCGATAATTGTCGGACAGCCTGCTTGCCGCGTGGGAGTGTCACTATTGCTAGCGGGTCCTTAGGGTGCAGGGAACCACCCTTTGAAAAACTTGATGGTCCCATCGACGTGATTGTCGGATATGCGTACGGAAATAAACAGAATCTGACATACAAGCGGGTTGCATTGAGTCCTACAGGCCATGCTGGTTTATTTAGTGACTTTTGATCCGTCGAAAGTGAGCTATGAATAATATCCTCGATGTCTCTGGCGGCAGATTGATCCCGCCGAGCGCAACGGCCAGCTCGTTGACAGGGGTACGCAGTATCATTCAATATTCTATATCGTTCCGAAGAACAGAAACGGTTTGCGGAGAAATCGACGGAGAGCATCGCTAAATTAGGTAGGTTCAAGCAACCGATTGTCGCCGAAATTCGTCCGTTCGATGTTTTTTATAAAGCAGAGGAGTACCATCAGCATTGCTACAAAAAGAACGCGGTCGGGTATAAAGTTATCGGTTCAATGCAGGTCATTACCGATTCTTAAAGAAAGCGTGGGATTATTGACCATCGCAATTCTTGCAGATGCCCAGAATTTCGAGAGAGTGGCGTACGTCCTTGAAGTTCTCCTGACGGCAGATGCGTTCCTGTATCATTTCAAGGCCCTTCGAGTAGAACTCGATGACACGACCGCACCTGATGCAGATCATGTGGTCATGGTGTGAGTTCGTCGAGACTCTCTCGTAATGGGCGTGTTTGTCGACTCTTTCGACCTCTTCAATCATCCCGCTCTCGACAAGGAGAGGAATGGTACGGTAGATAGAAGCCCGAGAAACCTTTGAGCCTTTGGCCTTTAGTCGTATGAAGAGTTCATCGGGCGCAAAATGGCCGCTGGTAAGGAGTATCTCTCGCGCGATCTCGTCTCGCTCCCTGGTAAGTTTAAGACCCTTATTTGAGATAAATTCAAGGAATTTCTGTTTTTCGATCATAGGCTCACCTTGAAGAATCTCAACAGCCAGTTCAGCAATCCCCCGAAGAGAAAGGCAGCCGGAAAGACGATCCCGACGATCCAGAGCGTTGTTTTGATGCCGCGCTCCTTGACGATCATGAAAAAGCTTGCCAAGCATGGAAGGAAGAGGGTGATCGTCACGAGACTCACCACCGACTGGACCGGGGTCAGTTCTCCGTGCTGTGCCATGTCGAACAGACCTGCCGCACCGTAATCTCGTCTAAGAAAACCGAGGATAAACGAAGCCGTCGTCTTGGGCGGCAAGTCGAGCAGATTCACAACCACGGGTGCCGCAGCTTTTTCTAGCAAAACAATTAGATTGAGCTTGTGCAGGACAAAGAGAATTAGAGTCCCGAGGATGAACAGCGGTACTGCTTCTTTCAGATACCACTCGACTCGTCCGACGGTTTTCACGATGATGTTCATAATATTGGGTGTGCGGATCGGTGGTATTTCGAGAAAGAATTCGGTCCTCTCGCCCGACACGAGTTTCGATGCCAGGAACCCCGAAGTAAACAGGACAATAAGGATGCTTGATGTCCAGACGATAGTCGCCATGAACGATAGCGAACCAAGGATGCCGAGGATGACCCCTAGCTGTGCAGAGCAGGGGATTGCAAGGGCAAGCAGAAAGGTCGTGATAATCCGGTCCCGCTTAGTTTCGAGTATCCTTGATGTCATAACCGCCATCGTGCCGCACCCCAGGCCGAGCACCATGGGAAGCACGGCCTTGCCGTTCAGCCCTATTAAATTGAAGACCCGGTTGCTCATGATTGCGAGCCGCGGCAGATAGCCGCTGTCCTCAAGGATGGCGAAGGCGATAAAGAAGGTAACGGTTATGGGTAGAATGATGGCGATCGCATATGTAAGCGCGACCGTGATAAGACCGTACTCACCGACAAGCAACTCCTGTATGAGTGGTACGGGTATCAGAGTCTGGACTACTTTTGTAGCCATAGGATTGATATATTGTCCGAAGATGGTGTTCTGGACGAAATCGACGAGAGTCCCCGCTCCCAGAACACCAACAAATTCATAAAGCCCGTAAAGCACGAGGAGTAACACTGGAATGCCGTAAGCCGGATGCATGCTCATCTTGCCTATAAAATTAAGAAGTGCGCCGCCTGACGACGCTGATTTTTTTATTACTTTCTGAGAAATGTCTTCGGAGGTCTCGATGCGTTTTTTGTTGATAAGATAAGCCGGTGGTTCCACGGCTTTGACTAAGCATTCATCCCTGAGGCGCTCTATCTCCGCAAGGTCTTTGTCACGCACATTTGCATGGAGCCAGTCTCTCAGGCTGTCATCTTCCGACAGGACCATGACCGCGATAGAGCGCTTTGACAGACATGTCTGCGGTAGAAGTCTTGCTACTTTGCCGATATATTCTTCAATAAGGGGACCGTAATTAAGACTGATCAGCGCTTGTCGTGGCGAGAGCATTGCTTCCCTGAGGTCTTTAATTCCTTTTTTCTGGGGGGCGATAGTGGAGACGATATCAACTCCGAGAAGACTCTTAAGCGCGTCGACGTCGATGGTGATGCCCTTGTCCATTGCTTCATCTATCATATTCAGATCGAGGGTCATCGGCAGTCCCATCTCCGCAATTTGAAGCGTAATGAGTAATGTCCTTTTCAGGTTCTTGGCGTCGCCGACTTGGACTACCGCTGAAGGGCATTCCGACAGAAGAATATCGCGTGTAACTTTTTCATCCTCGCTCATGGGGATTAAGCTATTTACACCCGGCGTGTCTATGAGCAGCACACGTTTGCCATCCAGCGCAATGTTGCCGCTTGTTATCTCAACCGTCGTGCCGGGATAGTTGGAGACTGTTACGTATTTGCCCGTGAGAAGGCCGAATATAACGCTTTTGCCAACATTTGGATTCCCGACAAGGGTGATCTTGTCCAGGGCAACTTTCTGTTGTTTTGTGCCGCGTCTTTGTTTGACGGTTTTCAGGATATCCTCCGCTAATATATTAAATATTACAACTGAAAATGAGACTCTGTCTCAATGATAGAAAATGCGGCGTTTATTTGTCAAGTTCTCTACTGAGTACTTAATTAAGGAACATAGAGAAAAAACTAAGAAGCTATCATGACAAAGTCAGTGCCAGTAACACCTTACAATCTGGCATGTCGGGAATCAAGCTGCAGGCAAGATCTAGGATAAGCCGAAATGACATACGAATAATGCGTATGTGATAATGGTCGCGAGAAAAATAATACCTTAATGACAGACCACTTCACGAAGCATATCCAGAACAGAATCTGGAGGTATCGGACGGTCATAGAGATAATTGAGTGAGACATCGCTATAGAGGGTCTTTCCATTATCGTCCCGCAGTCGTGCCAAACCTTCCTTGCAATTCAGTTCAGCCCGATAGAGCCTTTCCCCTTTGTCCCCTGAAGACTTGATCCAGATCTCTCGGATATTGCCTTTTATTACAGGCATTTTCAGCCCGATAATCTTTAGTCCGCTGGAAGAATCCAAGGTTTCTTTGTCGTAATACCAACTTGAACCATCCCGCTGCTGGGCGGCAAATAGTATCCAGTTCGAAGCGGCAGCAAATGACGACAGAAGCACAAAGCAAATGGAGACAGAAAACAGAACATATTTGGATGTCATAATGATCCCTTCTTTTAAAAAAGAATTTATAATATGCTATAACTTATCATATTTTCTCCTAATTGCCGAAACGGGTCAAGTCCTTTATTTTTTCGGTGGTGAGAGTGCAGCGGTGGAGAAGAACGATCCCCCTTGATTGAGCCCTTATATATGTGGTTCAATATATAGTTTAAACATCAAATGCTCTATAATGGAAATGATGATGAGTAAAAGATTAATCTTGCTGATATGCTTTTTGGTTCTTGGTTTTTCGGCATCACTCGGAACCCCTGTTTCTAATGCACAGGAAAAAACATCTCTGGTTATCAAAGTGCGTGCCGCTAAGTATCCGGAGTATATCAGGGTCGTTTTTACAAGTGATGACTTCGTGCTAAGGAACGCGTCAGTAATACTTACAAAAAATAAGACCGTCAAAATCGATTTTCGGTCGGTGGAGGCGGCTACGACGGCTAGTAAGGAAAAACAGGTCCTCTCTTTTGAAACCGAAAAAGGTGTGGATATCAGTGACATTCCGATTGAGATCATTAAGTCGGTTAGTCTCGCCGTGAAGGGTGACTCATGTATCATCACCGTCCCGGGCGTTGAGACTATCAAGGTGTTGAGGCTCCAGGCCCCATCGAGGATCGTTATAGACGCTTATTTTACCGCAGCGCCAAAGGATACCGCCTCATCAGTTCCGGTAATTAAGCCTGTGGTTGAGCAAATAGCTTTTAGATATCTTGTGATCGATGCCGGTCATGGTGGGTACGATTACGGTATTAGGACTCCCCATTTCGTGGAAAAGGATTTTGTTCTAGCCTTTGCGCGAGAATTGTCAGGCATACTCACAAAAAGCGGCAAGGAGGTAATCCTTACTCGGAAGATCGATCAGGTCATTTCTATATCCGAAAGGATTAATCTGGTCAATAAAAAGCCCCCCGACATTCTCATCAGTTTGCATATTTCTTCGACCAAAGTGCCAACGATATACACGATTCCGCCCATTCCGGAAAGGGCGGATGGAAGCGCCGGACCTATGGAAGAAAAGACCAACGATCAGAAGAAGACTGAGATGGCTAGAGGGGTTGCCGACGCAATTGCCAAAAACATCGAAAAAGAATTCTCGATAGCCGTAGCGAGGGAAACACTCCCCCTAGCTCTCTTGATGAGAAGCAAGGCCCCGGCTATTCTTATCGAATTGCCGAATCCCGAACAATTCAGCTATGAGAAAAAAAACAAGGAACGGCTCTTGTCAGCAATTATAAGAGGGCTTGCCGCCGGGACAAAGGAGGAGAAGCTGCCTGCGCCTTTCTCTAAGCCCGATAATAGGCCTGAGAATAAGAATGAGAAAAAAACCGCGAGCAAGCCTGAATAGGCCATGAGAGATACGAAGTCGAGCAATAAGATGTCCGGGAGAAAAAAGATAGCTATCGTTGCAGCGGTCCTTCTGATGGCCGCGCTTGCGGGATGGCTGAGTTCGAGATATTATTTCTCAAACGAAAAACCGCTTATAGAAGATTCTGCGCGCCAAAGCAAGCAGGATTTCGCAATGATTCCATCGTCCGAGATAAAGGTGCCGGTGACTCTTTTCTATCCCGGAGATGCTGGTTTAACAAAAGAGGACAGGACGATTACGGGTAGCTCGCTACCGGTGAAACTGGCCGAAACGATACTCCAGGAATATTTCAGGGGCTTCAAATCCGACTTGAAAAATACAGTGGTGCGCGGGGTCTATGAAGACCGTAACAAGGTTCTGTACGTCGATCTCTCGGATGAATTTCGGAGGAACTTTTCGGGCGACGCCCGGTCTGAATATTATCTCCTTAAATCTCTCTACCAGACGCTTGTTACCAACATCTCGGGGATTAGCGACATAAAGCTACTCGTGGAAGGACGGGAGATCGAGAGTGTCGGCGGGCATATGCAGACGCTGATACCTTTGAAGGAGTCCGTCTGGTTTTGATTCGGCAATGTCAAACAGCCATCCCATAGGAATTTTTGATTCAGGTATTGGAGGACTGACTGTCTTCAAAGAGGTGAGCGCGATGCTCCGTTTTGAGAACATCCTCTATCTTGGCGACACAGCGAGGGTTCCGTATGGCATAAGATCAGCCGAGACAGTCGCTCGCTATTCCTTCGAGTGTACCGACTTTCTCATGAGCAAACAGATAAAGGTCCTGGTTGTCGCCTGCAATACAGTATCGGCCATCAGCCTGCCGGAGATCAGGGACCGAGTCACAATCCCTGTGATCGGCGTTATCGAGCCAGGGGCAAAGGCTGCGGTGGCGGCAACGAAAAACAAAAGGATTGGTGTCATCGGTACGGAGGCAACTATTAAAAGCGGCGCTTATTTCAGGGCCATAAGGGATTTGGATGACTCTATCGAATTCTTCGGCTTGGCCTGTCCTCTGTTTGTCCCCCTTGTGGAAGAAGGCTGGACCGACGGCGACATCGCTCGGCTGGTGGCTGAAAAATATCTCGTTTCCCTGAAAGACAAAGGGATCGACACTATCGTTTTAGGATGCACGCACTATCCCCTTCTGAAAAAGGTGATCCGTGAAGTGCTTGACGGTAGTTCGATAATCGATTCTGCTGTTGAAACGGGGAAAGCACTTAAGGAGGTACTTGGTGAAGGCCCCCTTCTCAACACCTCAGAAACTCAAGGAGCACACAGATTTTTTGTCACCGATTCGACCGAAAAATTCGTCGCTGTCGGCGAGCGTTTTCTTGGGCAGGGAATTAGGGAAATAAAAAGGATACAATTGTAAGATAATTGCTTCATCGGAGGATAAATGAGGACTGATGGCAGGGAACAAGATGAGCTGCGCAAGGTGAAGATCAAGCGGAATTATATCAAACCGGCGGAAGGATCAGTCCTGATAGAGATGGGCGATACGAAGGTCATATGCACCGCCACAATTGAGGAAAGGGTACCTCCGTTTCTCAGGGAAAAGAAAAAAGGCTGGATAACTGCTGAATACGGCATGATCCCTCGCGCCACGGGAGTGCGCACTGCTCGCGAGTCTACCATCGGCAAGACGGGCGGCAGGACTATGGAGATCAAGAGGCTCATCGGAAGGGCATTACGGGCGGTAATAAACCCAGAGTTGCTGGGTGAACGCACTATATGGCTTGATTGTGACGTCATTCAGGCCGACGGGGGCACCCGAACGGCGTCTATCACTGGCGCGTATATAGCCCTTAATGACGCTATCCGCGTCGCGATGGAAAGAGGTATTATCACGAAAAACCCTCTTACCGATAGTCTCGCTGCTGTAAGCGTGGGCATTGTGCACGGCGAGCCTCTTCTTGATATTTGCTACGCTGAGGACAGCGCTGCCGACGTGGACATGAATGTCGTCATGACGGGAGGCGGCAAGATCGTCGAGATTCAGGGGACCGCAGAATCGGCCCCTTTTTCAAGGGCGATGCTCGACGAGCTGCTCAGTCTCGCCGAAAAGGGTATCGGCGAACTTATAAAAATTCAGACTGAGATATTCCTTTCGAATATGTTAGAATATTAAAATGATGCAAGGGAAAGCTTCAATGTATAAGAGCCTGCTTATCTGGCTGCTCATCGGTATATCGATGTTGCTGCTCTTCAATCTTTTCAACGTACCGCAGAAGGCCGACAAGGAATTGATATTCTCTGATTTCATTAAAAAGGTTGATACCGGAGAAGTCGAAGAGGTCACTATAAAAGAAAATAATATCACGGGCCGTTTGAAGGACGGGTCCAAATTTAGAACATATTCTGCCTTTTATCCAGACATGGTGAAGGAGCTTAAGGACAAGAACATCAGGATTATTGCGAAGCCGCCTGACCAGAGCCCGTGGTATATAACTCTTTTCCTATCTTGGGGGCCCATTATTTTCATAATACTGATATGGGTATTCTTCATGCGGCAGATGCAGATGGGTGGCAATAAGGCGATGTCCTTCGGCAAGGCTAAGGCGAAACTTGTTTCAGAAAAATCCGTGAAAGTAACGTTCGCGGACGTTGCAGGAATTGAGGAAGCGAAGAACGAAGTGCAAGAGATTATTGAGTTTCTCAGGGACCCTCAAAAATTTTCAAGGTTAGGAGGAAAGATCCCTAGAGGTGTCCTCCTCGTGGGCTCTCCGGGTTCCGGTAAAACTCTCTTAGCAAAAGCGATCGCCGGAGAAGCTGCGGTGCCCTTCTTTTCGATATCAGGATCTGATTTTGTCGAGATGTTCGTGGGCGTCGGGGCATCAAGGGTGAGAGACCTTTTTGAACAGGCAAAGAAAAGTGCGCCCTGTATTATCTTCATCGACGAGATCGACGCTGTTGGAAGGCACAGGGGAGCGGGCCTCGGAGGAGGGCATGATGAAAGGGAACAGACACTGAACCAGCTACTTGTCGAAATGGATGGCTTTGAAGGCAAGGAGGGCATTATAATTATCGCTGCAACAAACAGGCCTGACGTCCTTGACCCTGCGCTTCTTAGACCGGGACGGTTTGACCGCCAGATCGTTGTCCCGGTACCTGACGTAAAGGGACGGATCGAGATACTCAAAGTTCATTCGAAAAACATTCCTATTGCAGTTGACGTGGAACTCGAAAAGATCGCACGGGGGACACCTGGATTTTCAGGGGCTGACCTGGCAAATCTCATTAACGAGGCCGCACTTATTGCAGCAAGAAGGTCAAAAGATAAAGTCGATATGGTGGACTTCGAATTCGCCAAAGACAAGGTGCTTATGGGAGTTGAGCGCAGGAGCATGGTGCTGAGCGATGAAGAGAAGAAGAATACGGCCTATCATGAGGCAGGTCATGCTTTGATAGCCAAGCTGACACCTGGCACCGACCCAATCCACAAAGTGAGCATTATTCCAAGGGGAAGAGCGCTCGGGGTGACACAGCAGCTTCCCCTCGACGACCGTTATACCTACTCCAAGGATTACCTGTTGAAGGCACTTAATGTGCTTCTCGGCGGGAGAGCAGCTGAAGAAATTGCTCTCAGCCATATGACTACAGGAGCGGGTAACGATCTCGAAAGGGCGACTGATCTCGCACGAAAGATGGTGACTGAGTGGGGAATGAGCGAAAAACTCGGCCCTCTTACCTTCGGCAAAAAAGAGGAACAGATATTCCTGGGCCGTGAGATCGCGAGGCACAAGGATTACAGCGAAAAGACTGCAGAAGATATAGACGAAGAGGTCAAGCGGATGGTCATTGAAGCATATGACAATGCGCGGACCCTGCTGCGGAAGAACGTTGATCTGCTTGAGATAGTCGCCAATGCACTCCTTGAACGTGAAACTATAGATGGTTCCGAGCTTGATAAGATTGTCGAAGATGTAAGGGCTGTTAAGATATAACGGCTCTTGTTGTCATACCGTTTTTTATCCGAAGTAAGCCCCGCAAAGCAAGCACGATTTCATTCATAATACCTGCGGGAAGAAAGCCTACCTGGTGATTTGATGAAGCTTATATGGTCCGGCCATACTATTGATTTTTCAGAAAAGACGTGCATCATGGGAGTGCTCAACATAACCCCTGATTCATTCTCCGATGGGGGACTTCACTTCGATACGGGCAGGGCTGTCGATCATGCCTTCAGACTTGTCGAAGACGGGGCTGGAATCATCGACATAGGGGGAGAATCAACGAGGCCGGGGTCCAAAGCTGTTTCCCTCGATGAGGAACTGAAGCGTACCATTCCTGTCATTGAAGCTCTTGTGTCGAAAATAAGGGTACCGATTTCTATAGATACCTATAAATCAGAGGTTGCCAAAAGGGCACTCGACGCCGGCGCGTCAATAGTTAATGACATCAGCGGACTGAGGTTCGACCACTGCATGGCAGAAGTCGTTGCCTCGCATGGCGTTCCTGTCATTATTATGCACATAAAAGGTACGCCCAGAGATATGCAGAGCAATCCCCACTATGAAGCCCTCATCCCCGAGATTATGGATTACTTGAGGGTAAGTATCGGCATTGCCACTGATGCGGGGATTGAGGGACACAGGATAATAATCGATCCGGGGATTGGATTCGGCAAGACCTTCAATCATAACCTGCAGATAATTAAGCATCTCGAAGAATTCACACTGCTTCAGAAACCCATTGCCTTGGGAGTTTCAAGAAAAGCTTTTATTGGTAAAATCCTGGACGGTGCCTCCCCCGAAGATCGATTAGAAGGCACTGCCGCTGCCGTAGCAATAGCGATCTTCAACGGCGCAAATATTGTAAGGGTACATGATGTGAAAGAGGTCGCAAGAGTGGCGAAGGTTGCTAGTGCGATAAAAGAGGGAAGAATAGGCCTTGCCTGAAGATCTTCATCAGAAATACGCGCATTGCGATGAAACCTGCAACTTATTCTGATGGTATTTCGTTTGTGACCAGCAGTCCAGCATTTATGAGCATACCGTCATAACAGCTTTTCACTTCTCCCGATAATTTCTATCTCTTTGGTCTGTGATTATTGACATGAAGCAGTATTATGATATTATTGAAGTATATATTGAATGAGTGCTCAACTCTATGAATAATGAGATCGGTCTTATAGATGAAAAAAGAGCGCACAAGCGTTTGCCGATATGCAAGAAGATCAGATTCGCTACCGGGGGGCAAAGTCATATCGGCCTAATTGGTGATCTGTCCATTGGTGGCGTAAGCATCATATCCAAGCACAGGTTCATTCAGGGAGCGATTATTGAGCTGGCAGTACCGCCCATGTTAGGAACCGTCCAGTATTGCATGTCCTATGGGAAAGATTTTTTTAAAGTGGGCATCCGACTGCTCCCTAGTGACTTATTTTATTAGAATACTTCTTTTCCGCTATTGATATCCCAGACTTTTACAGATTGGTCCCAACTGCCCGAAATTACGTAGCGACCATCCGGGGAATAGGCAACTGAAGTGATATAGTTCGAGTGCCCCTTGAACATTTGAAGTGTCTCGCCTGTAGCGATATCCCAAAGTCTGATAGTCAGGTCCTTGCCTCCACCAGAGAGTAGATATCGGCCATCGCGTGATAACGCAAGAGAGGTGACCCAGTATTCATGCCCTATCAATCTTCTTATCAGCCTGCCCGAAGATAGATCCCAAATGCCGATGGTATGATCCCAGCTTCCCGAAAAGGCACATTTTATGTCTCTTGAAAAAAGAACCGCACTGACGACACTGAAATGGCCATCGAATATCTTTAATTCAGTCCCTGTTTCGGCGTCCCAGAGTCTCATGGTTGTATCGGAACTGCCGGTGAGCAGAAATTTCCCGTCGGCAGAGATATCCACAGAAGTGACAACATCGAGATGGCCTGCGAACGACCTGATTTCGGTGCCTGACTTAGCGTCCCACAATTTAGCAGACTTGTCCGTGCTCCCTGAGAGTATTTTTTTACCGTCAGGAGAAAAAGTGACGGCAGTAATGGCGGCTGTGTGGCCGGTGAAGGTTATGGATGGCCGTCCGGTCGTCAAATTCCACAAGATCATAGTTTTGTCCCAGCTTCCTGAAAGCACTGAGCTGCCGTCGGGGGAAAAAGCAACAGAGGTAACACGGTCTGCATGACCTCTGAAGATCATAAGCATCCTGCCATCGGCTATTGCCCAGAGCTTGATAGTCCCGTCCCAACTTCCTGATATTGCTGTTGTGCCGTCTGGGGAAAAAGCGACGGAGGTAACTATATCATCGTGAGAAAGGGTAGGAATGCTTCTATATTCAGGCCCGGCGCACCCAGACAACATAGTACCAAACAAAGAGAGAGAGAGCATAAGCGCGACAAAACTATAGGTGAAAAATCTCATTATTGCCCTCCACGTAACAGTCATAGTGTAATATAGTAGTGTACCGGCTTTGAAAATGTATAGCGTTATGTCCACACATCAATACGATGATTAATCTGGCTAAGCAAGAGTTCCTCGAGGAGGTCGGGCATGGGCGGATACCGCCTCTTTGCAGGGAGGTCCCCTATGTGGATCCGATCCTGTTTTACCGTTCCATTCATGATCGAAAAAACACCATCTTCCTAGACAGCGCTAAGGGGTCGATGAAGATCGCCCAATATTCTTTTATCGCTGCCAATCCCTATCTCATCTTCAGACTTAAAGACAGTGAAGTGGAGATCGAGGATACTTCAACTGGACGCAAGACACTTTCTTTTAGAAAACCTTTTGAGCGATTAAATGAACTCCTTGAAGTCTATCCTCAAAAGATGATTCCCGGACTGCCGCCATTCCAGGGCGGCGCTGTCGGGCTATTGAGCTACGACTTTGCGCGATATATCGAGCAACTCCCGACTCATGCCCGTGATGATCTTCAAATTCCAGATGTTCATTTTCTTTTTTTCGATACTGTCTATGCATTTGATCATCTCTTGAGGAAGGCATGGATCATCTGTGCCCCGGGAGCACGCTTTGCCGGGCTCGGCTATGGTGAAATAAGCAACATCGACTGGGCGCAGGCATATGATGATTCTCTGGAGGCAATAAGCAGGGGTAGAATCCTCTATCCCCAAAAGGTAGGTAATGTTCAAAAGTCGATGAATGGTGCTCTTCCCGTCACTTATGAAATGTCGAAAAATCAGTACATGGATATGGTCAGTAGGGCTAAGGCATACATTGCTGCTGGAGATATCTTTCAGGCGAATCTTTCGCAAAGGATCTCTGCGGAAGTTGGGGGCGATGATCCATGGCCGATCTATGAGGTTCTCCGCGAGGTAAATCCCTCCCCTTTTGCAGCCTATGCGGACTTCGGCGACTACCAGATCGTCAGCTCATCGCCGGAAAGGCTGATTGAGGTAAAAGGACATGTCGTCGAAACAAGGCCCATAGCAGGCACTCGGCCAAGGGGAAAGGACTGTGATGAAGATTTCTTGATGCGCGCGGAACTTCTCCTGAACGAAAAGGAGAGAGCCGAACATATCATGCTCATCGACCTTGAAAGAAACGATATCGGTCGGGTCTCGCGATATGGTAGTGTGATCGTCGACGAGTTGATGATAACCGAGGACTATTCCCACGTCATACATATCGTGTCGAACGTCAGGGGTCTTATCAATGAAGGCATGACCTGCCTCGATGTTGTAAGAGCTTCATTTCCCGGCGGCACGATCACTGGTGTTCCCAAGGTCCGGTGCATGGAGATCATAGATGAACTCGAACCGGTCCGAAGAGGACCCTATACGGGGTCACTAGGGTACATCGGCTTTTCGGGGAATATGGACTTAAATATCATCATTCGGACCTTTGTTGTCAAGCAGGGACGCGCCTATATACAGGCAGGTGCTGGCATTGTAGCCGACTCTGACCCTGAAAGGGAGTATTATGAGACCCTAAAAAAGGCGGAGGCCCTTGTGAACACATTGAATAAGCTGGCAAAAAAACGGGTATGAAATAGTGCGGAATTGTTGTATATTATAGGAACATGAAAATTATGGTCGCCACCAAAGCCGTAAATGCGGCAATGGAACTGCGAAGTATCCTTCAGGAGGAAGGTCACAATTGCGTGACCATAGAAGAAAGCAGTAAGATCATCGATGCCATTTATCACGAAACACCCGAGATGGTCATGCTCGATATAAGTCTTGCAAAACCATCCTCACTCGATATCCTTACAAAGCTCAAGTCAGCACCCTCAACAAGGGACATTCCGGTTATTATCATAACTGCGGGAAAGTCGGTCCATAAGATGGCAAAGTGTTACTCTTTTGGGGCCTATGATTATATTTCAATGCCTTTTTTTAGAGAAGAGGTCATTGCGAGGATTCGGAACATCGGGTATGTGTGCGAGAAAATGAAGGAATTTGAAAAACTTCTTGTGCGGGACTACCTAACCGGCCTTTATAACCGTAAATTTTTCATGGAGCGGCTCGGTGAAGAACTGGCATGGGCAGGCCGGTACGGCGAACCGATGTCGTTCATTATTCTTGATATCGATCACTTTAAGAAAATCAATGACACTTACGGGCACAGCTGCGGCGACGAGGTCCTTAGACAGCTCTCAAAGATACTTATTATCACGTTGAGGGCTCATGACGTTGTGGCCCGGTATGGAGGCGAGGAGTTTGTTGTTTTGCTTGCCAATACGGGTCCCGAGGAGGCCATAACGGTAGCTGAAAAATTAAGGGTCGCTGTGCAGGAAAACGATTTCTTTTGCGAGGAGGATAGGACCAAGCTGTCTGTTACTATCAGCATCGGTGTATCATCGACAGATGGCAATTCTGATCCTCTCCCCGACAGCCTTATTATACGGGCCGACCATGCACTCTATGAGGCCAAGGCGACGGGAAGAAACAAGGTGATGCTCTCCCATATGCCGGATGGAATCAGGACCCATGAAACTTAATTTTATCACGAAACTCAATACTTGGCTCTTCGTCATACCGGTCCTCCTCATACTAGTGGCTTATTTCGGCATCGGCATATGGTTTTATTTCTCCGGTGCTACCCACGTGCTAAAAGACTTCCATGCTGCGCAACTGGTAACCATGCTTTCGGACAAGAAGAACTCTGTCGAATTATGGTTGGATGTCAGCAAGAAGGCCCTTGATGAGATCGCCAAAAGCGGTACAGTGGCTGTTAACCTGCAGCAGATCATTGAGGGTCAGGCGACACGGGAAGGGACCGGTGACATTGCAGAGAAGGCGAAGGGGGAAAAGAGGGTCGCGGATGCCGGCGCAGAGGCTGGACAGCGGCTTGCCAAATATTTAGAAAATTACAGCCAGTTTAGGGTGATTTCATTTCTATCGGAGGAAGGGACGGTTATCTGGAGCACTAATGGCGAATTGATTGGCCGGGAATGGCCGAATAAAAAAATCTTCAGCAAGGGCCTCGGGAACGCTGACGTCGTAGCGGGCAAGGTTAGTCCGACAGCAAGCACCGATGGTCTCCTTTTTGTAGCACCCGTCCTAATTAAAGGAGAACGAGAGATACCGGCAAGAATTATTGCTCAACCGAACCCTGCGGATCTCGCAGCCTGTTTAAGGGTGGAGAAGGGCTTTTATGAAACAGGAAAGGTATCGATTATAGACGGATCAGGCAGTGTTGTGGCGGCAAAGGATATGACCGATGTCGGCACGGTGCGGTATAATGTCCGGCCAGCTAGTCTTGATGGCGTTGATTACCGGGAAGGCCTGTATTATTCTGTCTCAACGCTGAAAAATGAACAATTAAGTTTGATAGCCACGCTCGATTCGGCTGAGGCCGCGAAGCCTCTCAAGCCACTGCTGGCAGTTTATCTTTCATTCGCATGTCTGATTGTGGTTGCGATACTGGTGCAGAGTGTGTTTATTGCGCCGAGACTCATCGAAAAGCCCTTGGTGAGGCTTGTAAAAGCAACACAGTCGATTTCCAATGGTGACCTGCGCGCAGTCAATCTTAGAAAGGGGTATACCGGAGAACTGCAGATACTTGCAGAAAGTTTTTCTCAGATGATTGTCGTCTTGAGTAAAAAATGGTCACCCCTCGGGGGCTCAACCAGTGCCCCAGACGTGACCCGGCCAAAGCCATCACTGACTGAAATATTCACTGTCGAGGTGAGAGCACGGCTCGAGGAAATCGCGAAAAGTCTTGATGGCCCAAGTGGTTCTATGAAGGGAATCGCTGGATCTGAAAAAGATGTTACTGATGCTACGACTGAAATAAGGGGACTCGTTATGACGCTTGATGACCTCGTTGCTCTGATGAAGTTGAGGGACGGGGCAAGTAAACTATCGCAAAAGGAATGCACTCTCTGCGACATTCTGAAGGAAGTCGAGGAAGCCCTCTGCAGTCTCATTGGCGGAAAAGAAATAGAACTTATAGTGGAATGTCCTGAAGGCGCGATGGCAAGGACGCTTTTTACCGACAGGAGATTAATAAAAAGACTCGGCTCAGCGCTCCTTCGGAACGCATTAAGACTGACCAAGCTTGGGACGATAACTCTTCTAGCGAATTTCGTCGTCAGAGACGGCACGGAATACATGGAACTTTCTGTCTCTGACACTGGCAGGGGAATGGATGCAGAGGCTATCCAAGGGATAATGAGAGACGAGAGCTATCCCTCTCAATACCTCGACCTTTGCATTGGCAGGGACTTTGCCCGATTGATGGGAGGCGGGATCTCGATAGACAGCAAGCCAGAGAAAGGATCTCTTGTTGAAGCTACCATTCCCGTTAACGGTCATGCTGCTGAAACTCTCCGGTCAGAAAAGATTTCGTAGCTCTGTTGGCCGGAAAGGCACCCGCTATAAATTTTACACGTGTTGAACATTAGGACGGATTTTGTTAACATTAAAGTCTAATATTATAGAAGGCATTCACAAGAAATTGATGAATATCATCTATAATAAAAAATCATCACGATAATCTCCGGATGTAAAGGAGTGCATATTGGAAGCTAAACGAAAAGAACAAGGGAAACAGGGCATTGTTGATAGGGTGTGGCGTCTCTTTACTTCCGTATCCCTAGCTGTTGTCATTTTCATGATTATTTCAGTTACCTCCATTGTCGGCACGATCATTGAACAGCAGGCCGAGCCTGAGCGCAACATAAAGCTGCTGACGAAATTCTTCGGCGATGCGACAGCGCCCTCGGTATTCAAGGTACTCGATTCCATGGGCTTTACCGACATGTTCAGCTCATGGTGGTTCATGGCCCTGCTATTCATCTTCGCGGCAAATCTTGTCATCTGTTCGATTGACCGTCTTCCGAAGATATGGAAGATTGTTAAAGAACCGGTCAAGCCCTTGAGCGAGGAACGGTTAAATTCCATGACCTCCAAACGAGAAATTGTTATTAAGTGTCAAATTGATAAAGCGGAGCAGAAAGCGAATGAAGGCCTAAAAAAAATTGGATTCAGGGGCATTGCTCGGCTAGCAGAGGGAAAGACACAGATCTGCGCAGAAAAGGGGCGATACAGTAGGCTTGGTGTTTATGTTACCCATTTGAGCATACTCCTCATCCTGATCGGTGCTGTCGTAGGCATGAAGTTGGGCTTCAACGGTAATCTGAACCTTCTGGAAGGCACGTCTTCCGCCGTTGCTTACAAAGGAGCTGGGCAGGAGATTCCTCTGGGCTTCGAAATACGGTGTGATGATTTTGAGGTTGCATTTTATCCGAATTCCAACAGTCCCAAATCGTATAAAAGCATGCTCACCGTTCTCGAACAGGGACATGAGGTGTTGAAGAAGGAGATCGAAGTCAATACACCTCTCACCTATAAGGGCATCACGTTTTATCAATCGAGTTACGGCTTTTCACCAAATAAGAATGCTATTTTCAAGTTCGTCATCACCCCCACAAACGGAAAGGGCCAGGCTGTTGCTGCAAAATTTAACCAGCCTTTCACCATTGAAGGCACCAGCCTTGTCGGTATGGTAGTTGACTTCAGTCCCGCACTGGCTGTTGACGAATCGGGAAAACTCTTTACCTTCGCAGAAGCGATGATTAATCCTGCGGTTTTTGTCGAAATTTCGGAAGGCGGAAAGCCTAAATTTAGACAGTGGATACTGGAACGATATCCGGAAACTTGGAAATCCCCAGTGGGTGTTATCGAACTCAAAAACCTCTGGGGAGTTCAATACACGGGACTACAGGTCAGAAAGGACCCTGGGGTTTGGATTGTTTACCTGGGTTGCATAATCATGGCGTTAGGACTGTATGCTGCGTTTTTTATGAGCCATGCGAGGATATGGATAAGGCTCACAGAAGAAAAAAGCGCGACTAGGCTCACTATCGGCTCATCCATCAATAAAAACAGGATTGCCTTTGATCGGACACTCGAGAGGCTTGTCAAACATCTGGAAGAGAAGCCTTAGATTCTGTAAAGAGTAACGGAGGATTTTTATGGACAGTTCCTTTTTTTTCGGCGTTGCCACAATTGCATATATCCTGGCTATGGTCGCCTACATAGTTTACATTGCGTTTAGGAAGTCGACGATAGGAATTATTGCAACCACCGCGACGGTCATTGGCTTTATATCTCAGACTATAGCGTTCGGCATGCGCTGGAAGGAATTCTCTACCATCGGCCAACTCGGCTTTCTGAGATCGGTCCCGCTTACGAACCTCTATGAATCACTTGTATTCTTTGTTTGGTGCCTGATACTGGGCTACCTTGTCATCGAATGGAAATACAAAACTCGCTCCTTTGGGGCGTTTGTTACGCCGCTTGCGGGAATGACACTTGCCTTCATAAGCATTGGCGGAATATCGGCGGAGATCCAGCCCCTCGTACCTGCTCTACAGAGCAACTGGCTTCTCGCTCATGTGACGATGAGCTTTATTGCGTATGCTGCGTTCGCCATATCCTTTGCTACGGCGATCATGTATCTCGCCGTGACTGCTGATGACCGAAAGAGCCTCTCCTATTTTTTCTGGACGGTAACCCTTGCCATCTTTGGGACTTCCCTGATAGCTATGGGCATAGATGTAATCTCGTTAAGGATAACAGCCAAGTCGCCGGAGGCTTTCATCCAGAATTATCTCTTCAAGGCCACCTTTCGCAGTGGCTCTGGCGTGATAGTAGCGATCAGCAGTGCAGCGCTTGCCATTATTATTTTCCTTGTATGGAGGTACGGATATCTGCTTAAGAAGCTGATCATTTCCTTCTCTTTAACCTCCGATGTGCTTGACGATCTTACTTACAAGACTATCGCGATCGGATTTCCGATCTTCACCTTGGGAGGCCTTATTTTCGGCGCTATCTGGGCAGACCAGGCCTGGGGCAAGTACTGGAGCTGGGACCCGAAGGAGACCTGGTCGCTTATCACATGGTTCGTCTATGCCTTCTATATCCATGCCCGCCATATACGTGGCTGGAGGGGCAAGAAGATAGCGATCCTGGCGGTCATAGGGTTCGTCAGCACTATATTCACGTATCTCGGAGTCAACCTGCTCTTGAGCGGACTCCATTCGTATGGCAGCATGCAATAGTGAGGAATATAGGAAGAACGAGAGTTAGGAACGGCATAAGTGCAGAAAATAAGCAGAGAAATTATTTATTAAGTTTGGTTTTGATGCTTCACCACGGTTCTGAACTTTCTTGCTTTCTAGTTTTCGAGCTTCTACGCTGATATGAATCTGCTTGGTATTGACACTTCCTGTGACGACACGTCAGCAGCTGTTGTATGTGATGGCTGGGACATACTTTCGAACATCGTATCCTCTCAGACCGAGATCCACATGAAATACGGGGGCATTGTACCCGAACTCGCATCGAGAAGACACATCGAAATGATCTGGCCGGTTGTCGATGAGGCGCTAGTCCAAGCCGGAGTTCTCCTTGATAAAATAGATGCTATAGCAGTCTGCCACGGGCCCGGACTCATCGGCTCGCTTCTTGTTGGATGCGGTTTTGCAAAGGCAGTCGCATATGCGCGTAGGATACCGCTTGTTGCGGTGAATCACCTTGAAGGCCATATATTCTCTTCTTTTCTTGAACACAAAAGCCCTGCATTCCCCTTTCTGTCCTTAGTGGTTTCCGGAGGCCATACGAGCCTCTACCTTGTCGAAGAATTCGGAAGATACTATGAACTTGGCAGGACGAGGGACGATGCAGCGGGAGAGGCCTTTGACAAGGTGTCAAAGCTTCTGGGTCTCGGCTATCCCGGAGGACCAGTAATAGATAAGCTCGCGTCTGTAGGAAATGGGAAAGTCTTTAATTTCCCGAGGGCCTATCTTCCTGAGTCGCTCGATTTTAGTTTCAGCGGGCTTAAGACCTCGGTCAGGAATAAGATCCAAGAGTCAAATAGGGGAACGTTGAACAGAGAACATTTGAGCGATGAATTCATAAAAGATATAGCTGCATCATTTCAAGCGGCAGTAGTGGACGTTCTTGTGAGAAAGGTGGAATGGGCCACAGTAAAAACGGGCATCAAGAGGGTGACGATCTCCGGAGGAGTTGCTGCAAACGCCGCATTACGATCAAGGATGGCGGGGCTAGCCGGCGAAAAGGAGATAGAACTGTTTCTGCCATCAAGACATCTCTGCACCGACAACGCAGCAATGATCGCTGCTGCGGGACATCATCATTGCATGACCGGAGAGAAGGTGGACATGGAACTTAACCCCAAGGCATATTTGCCGTTGGGAAAGCTAGTGGCATAAAAATAACTTCGTGAACGTCTCCCAAGGAGGGTTCCCATGATCATAGGCATTATTTCGGATACCCATGACAACTTGGATAATCTGGGAAAGGCCCTCGATTTATTTAAGGCAAAGGGAGTAGAGCATATTATCCACGCGGGAGATTACACCTCGCCATTTACTTACAGGGTGCTGAAACATTTTACCGGAGGATTCACTGGCATCTTCGGCAACAATGACGGCGACAAGGTCCTTCTAAGCAATACGTTTCAGGGTAGGATATTTACGCAGCCCCACATATTCAAGCTGCATCATCGAAAGATTGTCGTAATGCATGAGCCTGATGTAGTCGAAGCACTCGCCGACAGCGGCCATTTCGATCTCATTGTTTACGGACATACTCACGAACCCCTCATGAGGCGGATCAAACATACACTAATTATAAACCCTGGTGAGGTCTCGGGATGGCTCTATGGAAAGCCTACTGCGGCAATAGTAAACCTTGAAAGGATGGAAGCCGTGATATTGGGTATCCTCTGATTTCTGATGAGAAGTGACTTGAGGGTTGCATCGTTGCTTTCATATAATCGAATGAAGTAGTATGTCAAATCTCGAATGCATCGCCCATATGGGGGACATGGGTAGTGACGCCGAAGGCCTTTTGGACGGTTTCTGAAAAGTCGAGCGAGACGTCCTCTTCTCCATGGACGATGAAGACTTCCGGCTTGTTCGTAAAGGCACCGAGCCAATCCAGAAGTTCTTTCTTGTCAGCGTGGGCCGAGAAACCGTTGATGGTGTGAATGCTGGCACGGACTGCTATCGGTTCGCCCAGGACGGCGACGGTCTTGGTGCCGTCGACGATTTCCCTGCCGAGGGTCCCTTCAGCCTGGAAGCCGACAAATACGATGCTGCATTCGGGCCTCCAGAGGTTATGTTTTAGATGGTGCTGTATTCTGCCACCTTCGCACATACCGCTGCCCGCGATGATGATAGCTCCTGATCTTATGCTGTTGATTTTCTGGGAGTCAGCAACCGATTCGGTGAAATGCAGCTTCATTCCATTGGTATTTCGCTCCTCCAACATCTTGATGGCCTCTCTATCGTAAACTTCCGGGTGGGCAAGGTAAATTTTTGTTGCCTCTTCAGCAAGAGGACTGTCGACGTAGATGCTCAAAGATGGCAGGCGCCTCTGGTGGACAAGCTTGTTCAGAATGTAGAGGACGTCCTGAGTTCGGCCCACCGCGAACGATGGGATGATTACGTTTCCGCCGCGCTTGAAGGTGACCTTGATGGCTTCCGTCAGTTCGGCGACACTCTCCTTCATGCCCTTGTGCAGACGATTCCCGTAAGTCGATTCCATAACCACATAATCAGCCTTCTCGATGCGCTGCGGATTATTGATAATAGGGTTATCCTTTTTCCCGATGTCGCCTGAAAAGACAATCTTCTTTTCGGCTGGGCTGTCCCGATACCATAACTCGAGGGAACCAGAACCAAGTATGTGCCCTGCGTCGGCAAAACGGTATCTGAGGCCTTTTCCCAACTGTTCTATCTTGCCGTAGCCTTTCTTCTTGAAAAGCCCAATGACGGCCCTCGCGTCCTCGTTCGTATAGAGCGGTTCATGAACGATGTCCTCACCGATCCGGAATGATTTCTTCGTGAGCCACTCGGCGTCCTTCTCCTGGATATGAGCTGAATCCAGAAGCATTACCGAAGCAAGATCAGCTGTAGCAGCTGTAGTGATTATGCTACCTCTGAATCCCTTATCGATGAGCCTGGGGATGAGCCCCGAATGGTCGATATGTGCGTGGGTTAAAAATATGGATTCTATCTCTTCTGGATTGAACTGGAAAGGCGTTTTGTTGACGACATAACTATCCTTGCCCTGATGCATCCCGCAATCGACGAGGAACTGCCTTTCGTTAAGGGTAAGGTGAAAACAGGAGCCGGTAACTGTTCGCGCAGCGCCAAGGAATCGTATCTTCATGTGGTCTCTCCTCTGTCCCTCTTAGATAACATGCTTATGATACAAAATCGGCAGGAAATCCGTAAAACGGAAACTTCGTTTAAGAGCTAAAACTTTTTTCGTCGACACACGTTTTCATACTGCTCCTGTGATATAATTAAACACTAAAGGAGCGATACAGTGCAGAGAATTCCTCTAAGCGAACTCAAGGGCGGAATGGTGGTGGCGAAGGCGATCACCAATGAGTCCGGTATGGTCCTTCTGAGTGAAGGCACCACGTTGACCGACAGCCTCATAGCAAGGCTGGGAAGAATGGATTTGAGCCACATCTATATTGAGGGGGCTTCATCATCCGATAAGTCGAAGGCAGAGTTGCTTTCCGATCTTGACCGCCGGTTTAAAAAGACCGGGAAGGAACCGTATATGGATGTGATAAAGGGCGTCATAAAAGCCCGGATAGAGGAGGTTTATCAATAGCGGCCTATGGATCCTAAACTCCTTAGAGCACAGATTGAGCAGATCGATACGCTGCCGACTATCCCGGGTATCCTGAGAAAACTCCTAGCCGTCATTGAAAATCCGAAGATCTCGCTTACCGAGATAGGCAATTTCATCTCCAACGATCCTGTCTTGACTACACGAGTACTTAAGATGGTCAATTCGCCGATTTATGGGTTTCCCGGAAGGATATCCTCCGTACAGCAGGCTTTAATTCTGCTCGGACTGAACGTCGTCCGCGGCCTTTTGCTCGGGGTATCGGTATTCGAAGTGATGCAAAAGTCGATGGAGGGGCTGTGGGAACATTCACTGGGCTGTGCCGTAACTGCGCGGATACTCGCGAAAAAGAAGAATCTCCCTGAACCCGAAGAGATCTCGGTCTCGGCCCTGCTCCATGATATCGGAAAGGTCGTCCTAATCCTTCGGTTCAAAGAGGATTATGAAAGAGTGGTCAAAGAGGCTGAAGCGAAGGATATTTTGATAATGGAAGCCGAGAAGGAGGTTTTCGGGATCACCCATGCAGAGAGCGGCGCTTGGGTAGCCAAGAAATGGAACTTTCCCCTCTCGCTCGTTGAGGTCATCGAATATCATCATAAGCCGAGTCTCTCTAAGACTGTACCTATTCATTCCGCTATCGTTCATCTATCAGACATATTGACAAGGTCTGTGGGATTTGGATTTGCCGGTGACAATTATGTGCCTCAGGTAAACCCTGCCGCATGGGAACTTCTCAACTTGTCGGATGCCGACCTCAGAGAGGTCATCGATGAAATGGACCATACGCTTCATGAAGCGGGGGATTTCCTTATTGGCGATGGATCTACTTAAGTCTGTTCTTGTCATATCGCGTGATATCATTCTGACGAGCATTATTGACAAGATGCTCCATGAAACGTGCCGCCCGCTTTTTTTCAGAGATTTTAAATCAGCACTCGATTTCATCTATAATTCCCAGCCCGATTTTCTTATCCTCGATCTGTCAGAAAATGATCCCTCGGACATCCGCATCCTCAACGATCTCAAAAGCGATCCTATCTTTGGCCAGATACCGGTTATTGCACTGTTTTCAGAGGATTTTCAGATACCATCATGGGAGCACCTCCTTGCAGACGATTACGTCAGGAGGTCCAGGGTTGAGAGCGAGCTTAGGAAAAGGGTCGAACTGGGTTTTTTTAGGGCCGAGCGGATCGTCGAGTTCAACCCGCTGACGAGGTTGCCCGGAAACATAACGATCACGAAGCAGATTCAGAACAGGATCGACAGGGGTGACATCTTTGCTGTAGGGTATGCCGACATCGATTTTTTTAAACCATTCAATGATAAGTATGGCTTCAGCAGGGGCGATGAGGTGCTGAAGATGGTCGGCCGGCTGATCCTCAATATCGTCAAGGAGCAGCAGCCTCATGGGAGCTTTGTCGGACATGTGGGAGGCGACGATTTTATTCTTATAATGGAGGTCAACGAGGTCGAAGAGGCATCGCGCAGGATAACGGAGTATTTCGACAAACTGATTGTCACGTTTTATGACACCGTCGACAGGGAAAGGGGGCGGATCGCTTCGCTTGACCGAGAGGGCAAGGAGAAGACTTTTCCAATCATGACCCTATCCATAGGCATCAGCCACAATAAATACCGCAGTTTTGCCCATTATAGCGAAATTAGCCAGATCGCTGCGGAAATGAAACATTGCAGTAAGTCGGTCTCAGGAAGCTGCTTTCGCATGGACCGCAGGAAGAAATAGGCACTTCACCCTTTGTCAGTCAATCAGGTTTAGTAGTGACTCCGCACCATTTTCTATCTTTTTTATGCTTTGTGTTACCGAAGCATGGTCTTTTCTGATTTTATGGAGTTCGTCCGACAACACCAGGGCGGTTAAAATGGCCGCCTTCAGGGGAGTCGTGCCCGGCGAACGTCGGTAGACCTCCCTGATTTTGCTGTCCACGAAATCGGCGAGCTGCCTCATATATTCCTTCGACGAGTTGCCCTTGATGAGGTATTTCTGCCCGAGTATCGTGATTTCTAAGCTTTCCATGGCAATCTTATTTGAGTTCGAAGCCTTCAAGTTCTTTGAGAAGGTCCTCAATCTGGTTCTTAATGGTATTTTTTTCAAAGGTGAGTTTTTCTATCTCCTGCTCTTTCACTCGAAGGGCCTCTTCAAGTTCACCGTTTCTCTTCTCAACGGTGCTTTTTTCTTCCTTGAGGTTTCTCACCTTGTCTATTACTTGGGCGATTTTTTCTTCGACTGTCTGCATACTCGTAATCCCTCCTTTTTTTAGGTCTATGACTTGTATGACCGATTATTGAATTTTAAGGATTCCCCGCTTTCATGAGTAGAGAGGGTACCTCTTTCCTGCCGTTCTGAC
The DNA here is from genome assembly GCA_963727805.1 of uncultured Nitrospiraceae bacterium. GTDB lineage: Bacteria > Nitrospirota > Thermodesulfovibrionia > Thermodesulfovibrionales > Dissulfurispiraceae > Fen-1308. The sequence continues at coordinate 220,844 of CAVSHF010000005.1, read as the reverse complement.
GCATGTATTCGAAATAACTTGTTATCACTTTCTTGACGTAATTCCTAGTTTCATCATAGGGAATGTCTTCGATGAATTCATCCGCCGATTTATATCTTCCTGCTGTAAGCCAGTCCTTAACGGCTTCTTCACCCGCATTATATGCGGCAATCGCAAGGGGTACTGAATCAAAATGATTAATAAGGGACTTCAGGTAGTATGTGCCAATAAAGACATTCGTTTTTATATCATAAAGATCTTCGGAGTGTTTCAGCGAAACGTGGGCATGTGCGCTCATTCTTGAAGCGGTTTGAGGCATTAGTTGCAAGAGCCCGAGGGCGCCGGCAACTGATCGGGCCTCGGGCGCAAAGCGAGATTCTTCGCGCATGATCGAAAGGATGAGGAGTGGGTCGATATCGTTTGTCCGTGCGGCTTCTTCGACTACCTCCCAATACGCTGGCGGATAATATAGTTCGTGCAGATCTTCCCGGTAGGTAATACGGTTGGCGATTGAGATCGACGTCTTGAAGTCGCTCATTTTCTTTACATAGAAGCTCAGGCAGGCGATCTCCAGTTCAGGAAGGTTCCTGTTTGCGGTGAAGATAATCTCGGAGAGGGCTTCGCTTTTAAATCCGAGATCCTCAAGCACTTGGATTCTTTTGGGTAAAGCGTAGTTTATGCAACGATCGGCCATACTCTTGGCAAAGGCCGGCACCGGAACCCTGTTTCTGAACGATGAGAGAAACAGATAGAAGTTGTTGTTCCGGTCATTGGGAATCAGTGATATGGCCTGCAGCGTCTCAGTAGTGCCCAGGGTCTCAAGACTTCGGTTTTTCCAATAAAGATAGCGTGCGCCGCCGTACGTTTTATGAAGAGATGAAAAGGCATCGAGTGCTCTTTGGTAGTCCCCGGTTCGATAATATGTCCATCCCTTTTGCCAGAGTGCATCTTCTTTTGCGCTTGGGAACTTTGCCAACACTTCGTTATAAATGGACAGGGCGTGTTCAATATCCCCGCTGCGCCTTTTCTTCGAGGCGTATGCAAGGAATAGCGATGCTGAGCGAGGGTCATTGAGCTTGGAGAGTCTGTTAATCTCAGCTTCAAACCGTTCGAAGTCGCCGGCCCGGAAGAGAGACTTAGCCCTCCAGTATCGATCGTCGCAGTCTGCATAAAGCCCGGCAGCCTCTTTATACTTTTTCTGTCTGAAAAGGGAATAGGCAAGCCCTTCGGTAAGCTCCTTTTTATGGCTCTTCGCATCCTTCAGACGCAGGGCCTCCCTGAAGCACTTTTCCGACTCCGCGAAGAGCCAGGCGTTGTTAAGGTTCTTTCCCCGTTTCAGGAGATCGGCCGCCGTTATGTCCGATGATGAAAGCTCCTCTCCCGCGCTCTTTGAAAAGGGAGAGACCGACACGAATATCTCTCTGAAAAGGGCCTTTGCCTTGTCTTTTTTGTTATCGTTTTTCAGATAAGCAGCGTAGATAAATTTGGCCCTCGATTCCGAAGGGTAGTCTGCGATGAATTTCTGAAAAAGGTCGTCAAGGTTTTTCTCGCCCTTTTTTTGGGCAAGCTCAATCTCCCGCGATCTGACACTCTTGATGATAGGCGAATCGGGGAATTTTGAGATTACGATTTGCAAGTCTTCGAGCGCCTTTTCGGTTTCGGACCTTCCGTCGAAGGCCTGTGCTCTCCAAAAGAGTATATAGTCGCCCAAGAAAGGCATTTCATCATAAGCTGCTGTAAGTAAAACGATCGCCTTATCGTAATCTCCCCTTTCAAGACTTGTCTTGCCGTTCACGATGCAGGATGGGGCGCAAAAACCGGTTACCGCAGGCATGTCTGCAGCGGCGCGCAATGTCCCCGTTAGGCAAAGAACGATTACCAGAGAAAAGAAGATTATGCGATCGAAATTCGTCATCCGTGAAGGGTTAACAATAATTAAGATGTTTCATGTAGCCACCGAAATTCCTTTTTGTTTCGTCAATGCTGTCTCCAGCGCATTTCTCGAGCAAGGCATCGGCTGTACACAAAGCCGCCATCGCTTCTGCGATGACCGCAACGGCGGGGACTGCGCATGTGTCGGACCGCTCATAAGCGGCCTCGACGGCTTCTCCGGTCCTCATATCTACGGAACGCAGGGGTTTCCTAAGAGTTGGAATTGGCTTCATGGCTGCCCTGATGACAATAGGCATGCCGTTGGAAATCCCTCCCTCGATTCCCCCGGCGTTGTTCGTATTTCTGAAGAACCCACGTGAGTTCGAATAAAATATTTCGTCCATTACCTCGGATCCGAATCTTTCAGCGGCTTTAAACCCCAGCCCGATCTCTACTCCTTTTATCGCCTGTATACTCGAAATCGCCATCATAAAACGGGCGCTGAGTCTCTTGTCCCATTGGATGTGGCTTCCAAGTCCTACGGGAACACCCGATACGACAACTCTGAAGATGCCACCCAGAGTGTCACCATTCTGAATAGCTGAGTCGATCATTCTGACCATTTTATCTGAGGTTTCTTCATCGGGGCAACGTACCGGCGAGGCTTCTGCGCGGGTAAACGCATCGAGGGACTCGTCGAAATCGCTCTCACTCAAGGCCACGCTTCCGATACGGACAACATAACTACCCAATGTGATGCCGAATTCGGAGAGGAACTTCTTCGCCACTGCGCCTGCCGCGACCCGCGCTGCTGTTTCGCGCGCACTGGAGCGTTCAAGGCTGTTCCTTACATCAGTATGGTTGTATTTCAAAGACCCGGCAAGGTCTGCATGCCCCGGTCTCGGCTTTGTGACGGGTGGAATCGAACCTTCATGATCGGCATCCGGAGACATCCCTTCCCTCCAGTTTTTCCAGTCCCTGTTTTCGATTAGTAGCGAGAGGGGCGATCCGATAGTTTTGCCCCACCTAACCCCAGAGATGATTGTCGCTCGGTCTTGCTCGATTTTCATCCTCCCGCCGCGTCCATAACCCTGTTGCCTTCGCTTCAATTCCCTGTCGATATCATCCACTGATAGCGACAAGCCGGAGGGTATTCCTTCGAGCAAGGCGATGAGTCCCCTGCCATGAGATTCGCCGGCAGTGAGAAATCTTAGTTTCGAGAGCATTTTTTAGAATAGAACGTTACTGTTCATGTCGTCAATAAATTTATTGCCTGTGTTAAAATATGTATACACTATAAAATATGGATATCTCCAGACATATCAAAAAACTTCTCAAGGCCGACTATGGCAACCCCTTTGATTTTCTTGGGCCGCATGTAACTGAAAACTGCATCACGATTAGAGCTTTTCTCCCCGATGTGACGGTGGCATGGATAATTCGGGATGCGGAAGAAGAAAAAGCATATGCAATGCGGAAGATACACCGGGAAGGCTTTTTTGAGGTCGAAATCGAGGGCACAAAGCTTTTCAGGTACAGGATTAGGATACGCACCCGCAACAATGAAGAAAAGGAATTCCATGACCCCTATTCCTTTCCTCCGGTGCTTACTGATTTTGACCTTCATCTGATCGGTGAGGGGACCCATTACAAGAATTATGAGAAGCTCGGCTCTCATGTGAAGACTATCGACGGCATAAGGGGCGTGCATTTTGCGGTTTGGGCGCCTAATGCCAAAAATATTGGCGTCGTGGGAGACTTCAACAACTGGGACGGTAGGTGCCATCCGATGCGGGGTCTTGGTTCATCGGGAATTTGGGAGATATTCATCCCGGGCCTCGACGAGGGGACTGTCTACAAGTACGAAATAAAGTCGAAATATTATAAACACCAGGAGCTCAAGGCCGATCCATTCAGTTTCTGCTTCGAGGTGAGGCCCAAAAGCGCTGCAATCGTCTATGAAATCGAAAACCGGCATAAGTGGGGAGATTCTGAATGGTTGACAGCCAGGACGCAGAAAAACTGGTTGCAGGCCCCCATGTCAGTGTATGAAGTACATCTCGGATCATGGATGCGGGTGCCAGAGCAGGGCGACAGGTTCCCTACCTACGTTGAACTGGCGGAAAACCTTGTCCCGTATGTGAAGGGACTCGGCTTTACGCACATCGAGCTCATGCCGATGACCGAACATCCTTTTGATGCATCGTGGGGATACCAAACACTCGGATATTACGCTCCCACCAGCAGGTTCGGGAAGCCGGCGGATTTTATGCACTTCATTGATGCCTGCCATCAGAACGGCATCGGCGTCATCGTCGACTGGGTGCCTGCACACTTCCCGAAAGACGGCCACGGACTGGGGTTCTTCGACGGAACATGTCTCTATGAACACGCCGACCCCAGACAGGGCGAACACAAGGACTGGGGAACACTGATCTTCAATTACGGAAGGAACGAAGTGAGGAATTACCTTATTTCGAACGCCCTCTTCTGGCTCGACAAATACCATATCGATGGGCTCAGAGTCGATGCCGTCGCATCCATGCTTTATCTCGACTATTCGCGGGAGCCCGGGCAATGGATCCCCAATAAATATGGAGGCAACGAGAATCTCGAGGCGATAGATTTTATAAAGAAATTTAACGAGGTTGTACATCAGTACCACCCCGGAGTGCTCACTATTGCGGAGGAGTCGACTTCATGGACTGGCGTATCGAAGCCGACGTACCTCGGAGGCCTCGGATTCGACATGAAGTGGAATATGGGGTGGATGCATGATACACTCGAATATTTTTCGAACGATCCCATCCATAGAAAATTCCATGCGAACGACCTCACCTTCAGTATGCTCTATGCCTTTACAGAGAATTTCGTGCTTCCTTTTTCCCATGACGAGGTGGTATACGGCAAGAGGTCCCTGCTCAATAAGATGACAGGAGATATGTGGCAGAAGTTTGCCAATCTTAGGGCTCTTTACGGTTACTTGTACGGACACCCTGGTAAAAAACTTCTTTTCATGGGCGCGGAATTCGGGCAGTGGGATGAATGGAATTTCGACAAGAGCCTCGATTGGCATTTGCTACAATATGAGCAACACATCAAACTAAAAAAGTATCTTACCGACCTGAATGCCCTGTACAGGACAGAGGCGGCATTGTATGAAGTCGATTATGAATGGCGCGGGTTTGAATGGATTGATTTCCGGGATGCCGACAATAGTGTCTTGTCCTTTATCCGGAAAACCAAGGAGGGAGACGATTTTCTCGTCTTTGTCCTCAATCTAACGCCGGTGCCTCGGCAAGACTACCGCATAGGGGTCCCGAAAGGTGGGTCGTACCGCGAGTTGATGAACAGCGATTCCGCACTTTATTGGGGAAGTAACATGGGCAATTCCGGCGGGGTTTCCGCTGATGAGATAGAGGTTTATGGCAGGAAATACTCGCTGAAACTCATTCTGCCACCGCTCTCATGCCTCATCTTGAAGCCTTCCTGACTTAATACCTGATTCAATGAAAGTTGCACGGCTTTATACCTTCGACGACATAAGGATTGAAGATATACCAATCCCTGAGGTGGGGCAGCAGGATGCCCTCATTAAGACGGCGGCCTGCGGTGTTTGCTCCGGTGATGTCATGCCCTGGTACATAGAGAAAAAAGCGCCCCTTGTGCTAGGGCACGAGCCTGCCGGAGAGATTGCAGAACTCGGCAGCAAATACTTGGGACCGTTGCAGAAGGGCGACAGGGTTTTTGTTCATCACCACGCTCCTTGTCTGACTTGTGAATACTGCTTGAGGGGAGATTATGTTCAGTGCGCAACGTGGCGCGGAACCAGGATTATCCCCGGCGGTGTTTCCGAATACATAATGGTTCCTGGAACGAACCTAAAGAATGATACGATTGTCCTTCCCGCTGGCATGAGTTTCGAAGATGGTACGCTTGTCGAACCGGCAGCCTGTGTGGTTAAATCGCTCCGAAGGTCTCTGATAAAAAAAGGCCATACGGTGCTCATTATCGGTCTGGGCGTTATGGGCCAGATGCACATTCTTTTAGCCCGGGAATTTGGTGCCGAAAGGCTCATCGGTGTCGATATGGTGCCTTTCAGGCTCCAAAAAGCGCTTGAATTCGGGGCCGACCATATCATAGATGTCTCAAAGGAGGACTTGGCGGACGGGGTACACAGAATTACAAAGGGTATGATGGCCGATACGGTGATCGTGGGGCCCAACAGCGTGGAGGCCATGAAGCAGGGCTTGACAACGGTTGCACGCGGCGGGACTGTTCTCCTCTTCACGCCGGCCAAGCCCGGTGAACTACTCACTATCGATCCCAATGAACTCTACTTTAAAGACGTTAGGATCTCTACGAGTTATTCCTGCGGTCCCGACGATACGCGGGAGGCGCTTCTTTTTATTCAGAAGGGAATAGTGACCGCAGAAAAATTAGTTACTCACCGATTTCCAATAGATGAAACAGATAAAGCCTACCGGCTTACCTCGGAGGCAAAAACTTCTCTCAAAAGTCTAATCGTTTTTTAGCTCAGCACGAAGCGTGATGCTTCTTCAACAGAAGGGTGGGATAGAATCCGTGAGTGTCCCCCGTGTAACCCAAGCATCATCGGCTGTGAGGCTATTGCTTATTATCCTTTTACTGGTCTTATTTTAACTCATGAATAACTATTTCTTTTTGCATTCGAGTGCCCTCATGTTAGATATGACATTTTCAAGATCCACAAGAAGCAGGAGCATATCATCAGAATCTTTCAGTTTCGTAATCCCGATGATCCTTCTGCTGTTATTAGCCTGAAGAGACCGGTGGTGCTTTTGTCTTGTCCCGCTTAATCGTCCTAATCCGCTATTTTAGATCATGGTGACAATGGGCGAGCAGGTTTGACATAATAGACTATGCCAAAAAAGAAGAACGAAGCTGCAGGAGCAAAAAAAGTAAAAAGCGCACTAACCTGTGACTGGAATCCTCCTAAGCAAGGAACAGTAGGCCGCGTCAACACTGATAAAATATACCGGCACAAAGGCGGGTGCAGGTGGGGTGGTGTCAGCATAGAGCGTTATAAACAACAGGACGGCGGATGGTCATCCATTACTCGTAACGTGCTCATCGGTAAGAGCGGCGAGAGCGCGACATTTCACCTGAGATACTTCGAGATAGCGCCGAAAGGCTTCAGCAGCAGGGAAAAGCACCGACATGAGCATGTGGTCATCTGCATCAGGGGGCGGGGCAGGGTCCTTATAGGCGACAGCTTATACACAATAAAGCATCTCGACACTGTCTATCTGGCCCCGAATAGTGTCCATCAACTGTCGAATCCTTATGACGAACCGTTCGGTTTTTTTTGCATCGTCAAGGCCAAAAGGGACAAGCCAAAATTAGTAAAGTAGTGGAATCATAATCACTTGGTGCCTCCTCTTTGCTTCAGAGGAGGATGGCGGAGCCATTAAAGATTATTCCGGCTTGAGCTTATGGAGTACGGCATCGTGGGTGGTCGGACGCTCGACCTTGAGGCTCTCGCTCTTTATCTTCTCAATAAGCTTAAGTATCTCTTTTCTCACATCTTCGTCGACGATAAATTCGACAGCGACATGGAACCCTTTGTTTCCCGGCGTGATCCTGATGACCTTGGCGGAAGCGAAGAAATGGACATTGGAAAGGGTCCCAGACCTGGCCTGGAGCATAAACTGAAGGTTAACGAAATCCCCCGTATTTAATGGTTTCGCAGCTTCGAAAAAGAGACCGCCACCGCTGACATTGGAGTTGATACATTCAGTCCAAGCCACATCACCCGGCAATTTCACTTTTACATGTGTCTCAACCCTTTCAAATTTTCGTTGATTCGTATCCCTCATACCCGATCTTCCTTTTTTGCACGATCTTATGAATTATTTGTTTGCACAGCACTTTTTGTATTTTTTCCCGCTGCCGCAAGGGCAGGGTTCATTTCTCCCAACCTTTTGTTCCCTCGCAGAGGGCCTCCTTGGACCGTCCCCGCCCTCCGACTTGTTGTAGACAAGACGTTGCTGTTCTTTTTTTATCTTGACCTCGGCTTCTTCGTGTACAACCTGTATTTTGTAGAGCCGCATAAGGGCCTCAGACTTAATGCGATCTGACATTTCCGCAAAGAGTTCGAATGCCTCCTTCTTGTATTCGACAAGAGGGTCTTTCTGGGCGTACCCACGGAGCCCTATCCCCTCCTTCAGGTGATCTATATTCAGGAGGTGATCTTTCCATTGTGCGTCTATAACCTGCAGGAGTATCATCTTTTCGAGATAGCGCATTATCTCGGCACCTGACTCAACCTCTTTCTTCTCGTAAGCGTCCTGTAGCGACGAGATGATGAGACTCTTCAGGTCATCAATCCCTTTGAAAGCATTCAGGGATGGTTTGATCGCGAACGAGCCTTCAAGGGCGACGGCAAGGCCAGCATTGTCCCACTCGTCGTAACGGTCTTCAGGGCAATAGACAAAAAGCAACTCGTCGACCACATCCTCGATCATATCGAATATCTTGGGCTTCAACGATTCGCTTAACAGGATTTCGCGCCTGAAGGAATAGATCTCAGTGCGCTGTTTGTTCATGACATCGTCATATTCCAGGAGATGCTTTCTGATATCGAAATTGTGACCCTCGACTTTCTTCTGTGCGTTCTCTATCGCCTTTGTGACCATCTTATTTTCGATTGGCATGTCTTCGTCCATCTTCAGCAGGGTCATAAGGCTGTTGATCTTGTCTGAGCCAAAGATGCGCATGAGGTCGTCTTCGAGCGAGAGGTAGAATCTCGACGATCCTGGGTCGCCCTGCCTACCCGATCTGCCGCGGAGTTGATTATCGATCCTTCGCGCTTCATGGCGCTCGGTGCCAATGATGTTGAGTCCGCCGGCATCCACAACCTGTTCCCTTTCACGTAGACAGATTTCGAGCGCTTTTACATGGGCTGCATTGAATTCTTCCTCGGTAGTAGAGTCCTTGCCTTTCAGGATGTCTTCCACCAGTCCGTCCGGGTTTCCGCCGAGCACGATATCAGTCCCTCTCCCCGCCATGTTAGTGGCGATGGTTACGGCGCCATATCTGCCAGCTTGGGCAACGATCTCTGCCTCCTTCTCGTGAAATTTGGCATTCAAGACTGCGTGCTTTATTTGTTTCTTTTTTAAGAGATTGCTGAGAATCTCCGATTTTTCGATCGAGGTCGTTCCGACAAGGACCGGCTGGCCTTTCTTGTGACACTCTTCGATCTCACCGATGACGGCGTTAAATTTGCCATTCTGGTTTTTATAAACAACATCAGGATGATCGGATCTTCTCATCTGCTTGTTGGTAGGGATCACCAATACTTCGAGGTTGTAAATCTGGGCGAATTCCGACGCCTCGGTGTCGGCGGTTCCTGTCATTCCGGCGAGCTTGCCGTACATCCTGAAGAGGTTCTGAAAGGTGATCGTGGCGAGCGTCTGGTTCTCGCTGGCTATCTTGACACCTTCTTTCGCTTCAATCGCCTGGTGGAGACCATCGCTCCAGCGCCTTCCGGGCATAAGCCTTCCGGTGAATTCATCGACAATGACGACCTCTCCATCTTTTACCACATATTCTACGTCTAATTTATAAAGGTGATGCGCCCTCAAAGCCTGAAGCACATGGTGCACCAGTTCGATATTCGACGGGTCGTACAGATTGGACACACCGAGCAAACGCTCGACCTTTGCGTTTCCAGATTCGTTCAGGGTGACGGTCTTGAGCTTTTCATCGATCTTGAAGTCGGCGTCAATCTTGAGGCTTGGGATAATCCTGTTTATCTTGTAATACTTGTCAGTCGACTCCTCGGAAGGTCCAGATATAATCAGAGGGGTTCGCGCTTCGTCGATAAGGATGCTGTCGACTTCGTCAACGATGGCGTAATTCAGTTCTCTCTGGCTGAAGTCGGAGAGATCGTATTTCATATTGTCGCGGAGATAGTCGAAGCCGAACTCGTTGTTGGTCCCGTAGGTAATATCGGCATAATACGCATCTCTCCTGCTGCAGGGCCTCAGAAAATCAAATCTCTTATCGGCCGAACGATATCCGGGATCGAAGAAAAACGATAGATCGTGCTGGATTACCCCGACTGAGAGACCGAGAAAATGATATACCTTTCCCATCCACTGGGCGTCTCTCTTGGCAAGGTAATCATTGACGGTCACGACATGGACACCCTTGCCATCGAGGGCGTTCAGATAGACCGGGAGCGTCGCCACCAGCGTTTTCCCTTCACCCGTCTTCATCTCAGCTATCTTCCCTTCATGAAGGACAACGCCTCCAATGAGCTGAACATCGAAATGCCGCATGTTGAGGACACGCTTCGAAGCTTCCCTCACAACGGCAAATGATTCGTTCAGGAGATCATCGACTGCTTTGCCTTCGCCAAGGAGACGCTTGAATTCGACGGTCTTCGCCGCTAGCTCTTCGTTGCTCAAGGGTAAAATGCCGGGTTCAAGCCCGTTGATGTCATCGACGACCTTGAAAAGTCTCTTTAATTCACGTTCATTCTTGGTACCGAATATTTTCTTCAATAGATCAACCATCTTTTTATACTAGAAAAAAGTGGTGATTTATGCAAGCAATTGATATTTGTAAGGCGGCTATTATGGTATAATTTAAGATGTGTTTTAGATAGTTTTGGGCCGGCCGGCCTATCATAGGAGGGTAGCTGTTATGGAGATGATTGACATCCTGGTGGCGGGGGCGCAGGCTAAGGCTTCCGATGTCCATATTGTGGTAGGCAGACCGCCGATGGTCAGAATCAACGGAAGTATGCACCCGCTAAAACAGTTTCCCGTTTTAACTGAAGAAATGTCGAAGGGGCTGATTTACAGCATGCTCTATCAGGATCAGATTGGCAGGTTCGAAGAAAAACTTGAACTCGATTTTTCCTATAACGTGCCCGGGTTGAGCAGGTTTAGGGTAAATGTCCTCTCGCAGAAGAATGGGATCGAGGCGGTATTGAGGCTTATACCAAGCAAAATCCCATCGCCCAAGGACATACGACTCTCGGACGCAGCTGTTGCGCTGACTAAATTGCCGAGGGGGCTGATACTGGTGACCGGTCCGACAGGCTCCGGTAAATCAACTACCCTTGCAAGCATGATCGACATCATCAATACTGAAAGACGTGAACATATCATTACAATAGAGGATCCGATAGAGTTTGTTTTCGAGCATAAGAACTGTATCGTCAGGCAGCGTGAAGTGGGGATGAATACGCATTCTTTTTCCGATGCGCTGAAGCATTGTCTCAGGCAGGATCCCGATGTAATCCTTGTGGGCGAAATGAGAGATCTTGAAACGATTGCACTTGCTGTAACCTCCGCCGAAACGGGGCACCTCGTTTTTGCAACTCTCCATACCCAGGATGCGCCACAGACAGTCGACAGGGTTATTGACGTCTTCCCCCCTCACCAACAGCAGCAGATGAGGGTGCAGCTTGCCTCCACACTCAAGGCAGTCATGTGCCAACAGCTTCTACCGAAGGCGGACGGCAAGGGGCGTGTTGCCGCACGGGAGTTGATGATCGTAACTCATGCCATCTCGAATCTTATCAGGGAAGGCAAGACACACCAGATATATTCAGCGATCGAAACAGGTGCAAAACAGGGGATGAGTACGCTCGAAACGTCACTGGCCGAACTCGTGCGAGACAGGCTGATCACAATAGACGACGCTTTCTCGAAGACAAACAACCCGGATACCCTGAGGCTCAAATTGGCCTCCATGGGCATCAAGGCCCAGTAGAAAGGGGGCGATTAAATGATCATTGACGATTATCTGAAAGTATTGATGGAAAAGGGAGGGAGCGACCTGCATCTGAAGGTGGGTAGACCCCCAATAATTCGGATCGAAGGCAATCCGCTACAAATGGACTTTCCGCCGCTCACTCAGAGGGCACTGGAAATACTCATCGGGCCAATGCTTACCGACAATCAGAAGCAGATTCTCAAAAACCGCAAGGCTGTCGATTTCACGTATGATTTCCAGGGGACTATCCAGCTTCGATGTAGCCTTTTTTATCAGGAAGGAATGCTTGGAGCTGTAATGAGGCTTGCTCCTGAACACTTGCCTGGGGGCAAGGCATCCCTCGGAAAAGTCTCGACAGCCAAGTCGGAACCCAATTTGAATTTTTATCTAAGGGAACTGATCAAAAGGGGAGGCTCTGACCTCCATTTGAAAGTGGGAAGACCGCCGCTTTTCAGGATCAGGGGAGATCTGTTGCCCACCGAGTTTCCGGTTGTCGGCAGAAAGGACATGGAAGACTTGCTTCTGCCGATACTTAACGGTGTTCAGCGCGAGAAGCTCGAAAGAGACCGCGAGCTTGACTTCTCATATCTCATCGAAGATTTGGCCCGTTTCAGGGGCAGTTATTTCTACCAGATGGATAAAATCGGTGGCGTCTTCAGAGTCATCCCGATCAAAATTGCGACACTCGAAGAACTTGGACTTCCCGAGGTGCTGAAGGAGCTGGTTGCCAGGGAACAAGGGCTGATTCTCGTGACAGGGCCGACCGGAAGCGGGAAGTCGACGACCTTGGCCGCTATGGTGGATTATCTCAATAAAAGGGTGGACAAACACATCGTGACTATCGAAGACCCGATCGAGTTTCTTCACGAGGACAGGAGATGTGTTATCAATCAGCGAGAAGTTGGAAGCGACACCCGTTCTTTTTCCGAAGCACTTAAGCATGCGCTTAGGCAGGACCCCGACATCATCTTGGTGGGTGAGATGAGGGATCCGGAAACGATACACACAGCTCTCACGGCGTCGGAAACCGGCCACATCGTCATGAGCACGCTGCACACGACCTATGCCAAACAATCTATAAGCAGGATCATCGATGCCTTCGAACCTTCCCAGCAGAACCATATAAGGATCAGGACCGCCATGTCCCTTGTCGCGACAGTCGCCCAGAAACTGATCAAGGCATCTGATGGTTCAGGAAGGACGGCTGTGATGGAGATAATGATCAATACGCCTACCGTCAGGAAGCTGATCATTGAAGAGAAGCTCGACCTGATTGACAAGACGATCGAGGAGTCGGCGAAACTCTATAAAATGCAGACCTTTAACCAGCACCTGTTCCAGCTCGTGAAGGAGGGAACCCTCACCAAGGAGGACGCGCTGAGTACTTCATATAATCCGAACGATCTGAGGATCATGTTCCAGACTAAGTTCGTTGAAGAGAAGGTGGAGAGCATGAAAAAAGGTCCGAAACCTACATGGATAAAGGACAAAGTCTAGATTATGGATGGAGCCGCTGTCTCATTACTTCATAAGTTATAATACCGGTTGCAACAGAGACATTCAGCGAGTTCACCGTCCCTTGCATCGGAAGGTTCACAACTGTGTCACACATGTCCCTGACGGTGCGCCGTATGCCTTCGCCTTCGGAGCCGACGATTACCGCCAGCGGCACTTTCATCTCGATGTCCCACAAACTCGACGGTGAGTCAGCTTCAGCACCTATTATGGTAATATTTCTCTCCTTCATCTGCGTAAGTGCATGCTTGATATTGACCACTTCAGCGAGATTCACATGCACGATCGCTCCCGCGGAAGCCTTGTAGACGACAGGTGTTAAGCCCGCAGACCTCCGGGTTTGGAAGACGACGCCGTCGACTCCTGCCGCATCGGCAACACGCAGGATTGCCCCAAAATTGCGCGGGTCTTCGATGCAATCCAGTACGAGAAAAAGAGGTGTCGCACTTTTCCGGAAGGCGCGATCAATAAGTTCCTCGATATCGAGGGCTTTCTTTGGTGCGATGGCTGCAGCAATCCCCTGATGGCCTTTGTCGAACCTGCTTTGAAAGAAATCCTTTTCAACAAACTTTATCGGAATGCGCTTCGACTCGGCTAGTTCTATGAGAGAGAGCATATGTTTCGCCGTCTGCCCGTGCACAAAGAGGCTGCGGATAGTGATCCCCGCTTTCAGCGCCTCGGTAACTGGATTGAGCCCGTAAATGTAGAGGTCTTCCTTCTGAGGAGATCGGGCCGATGTTTGGTCTCTATTAGACGATCTTGATCTTCCATGATGTCTCATCTTTTTTATCCTCGAGGATAATACCGCTGTCCTCAAGCTGCTTGCGGACCGCATCAGCCTTCACCCAATCTTTATTTTCGCGTGCTATTTTTCTTTCCCTGATTTTCTCTTCGATATCGCTTTCCGAAAGGGATATTTTCTTGACCTTCAGAAGGTCGATATTCCATGAATGGGGGGTCCTTTGAAAGAGGTTGAGAATGGTGCCAGTATGTGTTAAGAGGTCTTTAGCCCTTATAAGCAATTTTGCAGCATCGCTGCCGGAAGGGCGCAAATCAAGGCACCTGTTAATCTCTCTCACGAGCTCGAAAATCAGTCCCATTGCAAGTGCTGTATTGAAGTCGTCGTCCATTGCCTCTTCGAAACGGGCTTTGAACTCGGCGAGCATGGTTTCGAGACTACAACCTTGTGAAATGCTTTTGCCGACGTCATCTGTGGCTCTTGCAAGAAAATCGTCCATTCTTGACACGGTGCTGTAGAAGCGGTCAAGCGAAGACTCGGCATCCCGCAGTTGTTCATGGGAGAACTCGATGGGGCTCCGATATTGGCTCGATAATAGGAAGAGCCTGATAACCTCGGGACTGTATTTATCGAGGATGTCGCGGATGGTGAAGAAGTTACCAAGTGACTTCGACATCTTCTCCTTGTCAATGGTGATAAAGCCGTTATGTACCCAATAGCGGGCAAAGGGTTTGCCGGTGTATGCCTCGGACTGGGCTATTTCGTTTTCGTGGTGAGGGAATATGAGGTCGGCCCCGCCGCCATGGATGTCGATGGACTCGCCAAGATGCTTTATGACCATGGCCGTGCATTCGATATGCCAGCCCGGCCTTCCCTTTCCCCAGGGGCTTTCCCACCAGGGTTCACCTTCCTTAGATGCCTTCCAGAGAGCGAAATCGAGGGGACTCTTCTTCCGTTCGTCCACGCTTACACGCGCACCGGACAAGAGGTCTTTCGGGTCTTTTTTAGAGAGCTTCCCGTATTCGCTGAATTTCTCCACTGCGAAGTAGACGCTCCTGTTATCGCCCTCCTGCATCTCGTAGGCATAACCCTTGCCGATCAGTCCGCTTATCACCGCGATCATCTCCTGGATGTGATCAGTTGCCTTTGGCTCAATGTCGGCACGCGCAACGCCAAGAGCATCCATGTCGGCGTAATATTCCGCGATATATTTTTTCGTGACGGCGTCCCAGGAAGCACCCTCCTCGTTCGCACGCCTGATGATCTTGTCATCGATGTCTGTAAAGTTTCTGGCGAACTTGATGTCGAAACCTTTATATCTGAAATATCGAGACATGACATCAAAGACGATAGCGCTTCGTGCGTGTCCAATATGGCAGTAATCGTAGACAGTAACACCGCACGCATACATTCCTATTTTGCCCGGCACAAGAGGGACAAAGTCTTCCTTGTTTCCAGTCAATGTGTTGAATATTTTCATCCTTCCTCCTCTGCCTTCGATCCTGTCGATCCTCTCTGTAAGCCGTTCGATCTGATCTTTTAACTCATTCATCTGTTCGTCGATCGGGTCGAAAAGTCTCACATGGTCGAGAAGTTCCACGAGTCCATCATCTTCCAGACGAATTATCTTTTTCTTTATGATCCGGCCTGGCACACCGACGATGATCGAGTGGTCCGGCGCTTCTATGAGGACCACGGAGTTAGCGCCTATCTTAACATAATTTCCAATCCGCATAGGACCGAGTATCTTCGCCCCGGCGCCGACGACGACGTGGTTCCCCAGAGTTGGATGGCGCTTTCCCTTCTCTTTCCCGGTCCCGCCAAGGGTCACCCCCTGATACAGCAAGCACTCTTCTCCGATCTCAGTCGTTTCACCGATGACCACACCCATGCCGTGATCGATGAAAAAGCCAGGACCGATCTTCGCGGCGGGATGTATCTCGATACCGGTAAGAAAACGCGCGGTCTGCTGAAGAAGTCGCGGGATTATTGGGACCTTAAGATCCCATAATGCGTGGGCGATGCGGTACATTAAAATCGCGTGAAATCCCGGATACGTAAGCAGCACTTCGAGGGCGCCGTGTGCGGCCGGATCGAGTTTAAAAATAATCTGAAAATCCCGCTTGACCGTGCTCAAAAATCCCATGCAAATAGTATACTGGAAAGCCGGGAAATGATAAACCCCGACTTTGCGGGCAGATACAACTTTTATTAGTAATTAATCACATCTTATGTAATTGTCAGTGTTAATCGGCAATTACATACAGTATCTCTCAGGGATGAATGTGCGTGAAAATTGGTCGCTGTGGATACCGCTGCGGAGAATTCTAAGAATTATCGGAAACTTTTTGTGACCGTCATCACCGGATGACTATATTTTGAATTTTTAGGCTTTCTAGGGCATTATTATGGGATCGTTATCAGCTATAATTAGGAATGGCGTGATTCTTCGCTCGTGACCATGAGGTTTGCATATGCGACAGCTTTTAAAAGAAAACAGAATGAACATGCTGAAAATCAACTTTATGCCTATTGCGTTTATAATAACTTTCCAGGGGCCCCGTGAGTGCCTCTTTAATTGTTGAGACAATGCATAAGTTTATAAATGATCGTGCATTTACAAAAGGATTTGACTCTTTATCGAGCCTGACAGGGCTTCATTTCACGCTCTATGACAATAATCAGAATATCTTGCTGACTTCAGCAAGACAAGATCCGCTCTTGGCGGTTATAACGACGCACAGTAAGGCGTATCAACTATATAAGAGCTTTATTGACCGACAGCTGAAACTTGCTCTGGTAAGGAAAGAACCTTTTTCCGTTCAAAGCATTACAGGGCAGCACCATACCTTCATCCCGCTGCATTATGAAGAATTGACGATGATAGTAGTGGCAGAGGCTTACTATATCTCCGTGGCCGATTTCAAAAGATTCTATTATAGCGAGCAGGGGAGAGTACTTGGAATCACGGAAAGAACTGAAGATGAGTGGCTTAAAGATATACGCATCTTCCCTTTAGATAAGGTGACCTTAAATTTAGAGAACATGCGGTCTATTCTTCAGATGTTGGTGATTTCCGTTAATGATAATGAAAAGCTGAACAAATACTCTCAGCAGGCAAAGACTATTATCAGCATTCTGTCGGACATAAATTCAGAATTTTCAGTAAAGAATATTTATCAGATTGTCGTTGATGCCGTTATTTTTCTGTTTGACATAGACACAGCTTCAATATTTTTGCGAACAAACGGCCACTTTTCTCCTCAAGTAATTGAAGGGAGAAACAGTCAAATCATTCAAGATTTAATAATTGCTGAGAATAATCGATTATTGGTAAAGGCGCATGTGACAGAAATGCCTGTTTCGATTTCAGACAGCCACGAACTCATGCACACCGGATTCCCTGAAGAGATAACATCGCTACATCTGTTCCCTTTTTCTTCCAAGATTTCTTTATTCGGACTTCTCGTCATAATAAATTCCTCGCTTGACAGAGTCGCCCGAGATTCTATAAGTGATCTTTGCAAACTCACATCCTATCTTTGCGAAGTAAGGCAGATGAGGGATGAATATGAGAATAAATATGCCGGATTTAATGAGATTTCGACGAAGACGTCATCGCTTTATGCACTGTATCGAGATCGCCCTCGTCTTTACGAAGGGATAGTGAACGAAGCATCAGAATTGGCCAATGCTGAGAGATGCTCTCTCATGATTTCTGATGATAACGAGATGCTTGAGATTCGGGCGGTGAAGGGTGTCAACCGACGGTTCATGGAAAATGTGAGAGTAAGGAAAGGTGAGGGAATCTCGGGGAGGGTCTATGAAAGCGGCTCTCCTATCCTGATTAATGGCGAGGCTCAGATAAATGAATATGGCAACTTACCAAGATCTCATTATAAGACCCTGTCTTCATTGAGTCTGCCCTTAAAGGTAGATGATGAGATGATAGGAGTCTTGAACTTGAGCGATAAATGCTCGGGAGCCCCCTTTACACACAGTGATATTTCAATGCTTACTCCCTTTGTATTTCAGGCATCAACTCTTCTTAAATTGGGTTCCTATCATGAGACCCTTGAAGAGGTGACGAAACTTTCGATAACTGATTCGCTCACCGGTCTCTTTAACAGGCGATACTTAGATATCCGTCTTGAAGAGGAATTTTTAAGGGCGAAGAGATACCACCTTATCCTTTCTCTGACAATCCTGGATATCGACGATTTTAAACTCTTCAATGATTCCGAAGGGCATCTGGCGGGAGATCGTATTCTCATAGAGATGGCCCGCGTTATGTCTAGTACGGTGCGGTCACATGACATTCTCGCCAGATTTGGCGGCGAAGAATTTGCAATCATTATGCCACAAACGACTAAGGCAGAAGCATTTCTGGTCTCTGAGAGGATCAGAGAGAATATCAAGCGCCATCTCCGGCCCACGTGGAAGCGATATCAAAAAAAGCAGATAACAATATGCAGCGGAATTGCGACATATCCTGACTGTGGGGCTGTGAAAGAGGATATTATCAGATACGCTGACAGGGCACTTTATCAAGCAAAGAATCTGGGGAAAGATAGAACGGTCTCCTGGAAGTAAAGTGGATTCAGTGATGACCCTTAGTTACAGACCTTGAGGCCTGCCCTGCTTTTTTCGACCCACACAACGATGGCCTTCGTCCTCGGGTCGGCAATATTTATTGTATCACCCTCCTGCATCTTTGCACTCGAAACGATCCCCACCCCGCGGTGGCTGAGATCAACGACTTTACAAGCCCATCGGTTTCCATAGTTATTAAAGCATTCAGTAGTATAATTGCATTTGAGCCTCGGCCACAATCTGGACTCTCTAGTGAGGAAATGCTTGAAATGATTATTAAGCGAACCCATACAACATACCGTTTATTTAACCTTTATATACTCTCTTTTCACAAGTCTGTATCTTTATTATACTCATAAATCTCATATTTTTCAGATGAAAGCGGCCCTGAAGGACGGCAGAAAGTTAGACATGCTGGGACAGACGTTAAAATCTGCTAAAATATACGGTCAGAGTCGAGCGGTACTGATAAGGGGAGCTTTCTAAAACGAATCGAGGAGTTCTCCGAAGTCTTTGAGGGCGGTGAAGCCGCAGTGCGGGGTATCGATCTTCTGAGAGCTTGCCCTTGTTTTGTGAAGGAGGTATTTGATTCCGTAGTTCTGAGCTGTCTTGAGTATCTCCGCTAGGTCGTCGATAAATAGTGTCTTGTCCTTCTCGAAGTGGACCACCTTTTCGAGCTTTTCCCAGAACTCGATTCGCTCCTTAGGGTGTCCCATCTCATTAGAAGTAATGCATTTGTCGAAATACTTCCCGATCTCTGTCTTCTTCAGTTTTATGTCGAGGACCTTGTAATGGGCATTGGTGACCATGTACACCTTCTTCTTGTGTCTCCTAAGCGCACGCAGAAAATCATCAACATGAGGGTGGACGTCGATCAGATGTTTGATCTGTTCTTTTAATGCCGGGATGTCAAGCCTGAGTTCTCTCGACCAGAAATCGATATCGGTCCAGTTAAGCGTTCCTTCGTGTGCCCGGTACTTTAAGAGAAGCTCCTCTTTGGCCCTGCCGAAGGTTATATTATGCTTTTCTGCATATTTTTCGGGAACCAGATGCTCCCAGAAGTAATCGTCGAAGTATTTGTCCAAGAGCGTCCCATCCATATCGAGGAGGACATACTTAATATTCTTTAGTGGGATCATCCTCGCCCCGGTACCATGACTGGTCGATATTGTACTTGGTCTTCTCGTAGATCAGTTCCATTATACCGCGTAGTTCTTCGAAAACCCCATCCAATACCTCACCTTCCGGGACATCCTCCGATTCAACATCATAACCATAAGACAGTTCATATTCCTTTGTCGGTTGACCAGCACCATAAAATTCCTTCACCACAAGAACGGGCTCGGATTCAGGGTACTGGACCTCTATCTCGCGCAGAAGGCCTTCTATATCGGGGTAGCCTTCCATCATGGGAAGTCTTACGAGGATGTCGAGTTCGAGCGTATTTTCGGCAATGACGCTGTCATCCTCGGGTTTCATGTCGTCATACATTGACATACCAGTCTGAAAGACGTCATAGGTGAAGGAGACCGTTGCGGAAACAGGGTAGGGGTCTTCCATTCCAGGCAGGGTCAATGAAAACCTGCTCTCCCTAGTAAGTGAAAACTGCTCGATAAAAACCTGTATATTATAAACTTCGAGAAAGTTCTTCGAAGATTCGGCGAGCTTCATCTGCACTTCTTCAAACCTTGTCATAGTGCCTCCGCTTGAGTCAAAATATCATACATTATACCATATGCTAAATTTACGAAGGCCATGAACGGGCGTGTTGCCCTAGTGACAGGCGGAGCAGTCGGGTTGGGAAGGGAGATCGTTAGTGCCCTTTTTCAAAGTGGCTGCCGGGTCGCTATCAATTATCACCGATCGCGCGAAGCGGCGGATGCGTTCGTCACTGAATTGGGCGACAATGCGATCGCAGTACAGGCTGATGTCGGTAACTTTGGAGATGTCGAGTTTATGGGCCGCAGGATTTTCGATTTGTGGGGAAGAATGGATATCATTGTCAATAATGCGGGGATCACCAGTGATGATCTTCTTGTCAAACAGAGTGAAGAGGACTGGGACAGGGTCATGGCTGTGAATGTGAAAGGTGCTTTCAACGTTATGAAAGCCTGCGTGCCGCTCATGAAGCAGGACGGGCATGTTATCAATATTTCTTCTTATTCGGGACTCAAGGGCAACAAAGGGCAGGCTGCGTATAGTGCGTCAAAGGCGGCGCTCCTCGGACTAACGAAGACGGCAGCACTTGAACTCGCCCCCAATAATGTCAGGGTGAATGCTGTTCTGCCCGGATATATGTCCACAAGGATGGGAACCACGGCTTTCGGTTCTCTTGAGCAGGCAAAGGCAGTGAGCCTACTGCATTCCCTGTCGGATCCGCGTGATGTGGCGCAGTTTATCGCCTATCTCGTCACTACCAAAAATATAACCGGGCAGACCTTCGTCTTCGACAGCAGGATCGTTTGACCCGCCCGTCTTTAATTTGAGTATTTTCTGATAGGTAACGAATGAAGACGTTGATATAATTCAGGCTCGAATGAAAGGGAAATAAATGTCAAAAGGTATTTTTGTTACAGCCACCGACACAGGAGTTGGCAAAACCATTGCCTCCGCATCTATCGTTCGTGCGCTGAAGCAACGCGGAATTAAAACCGGGGCAATGAAACCAATTGAAACGGGATGCTATCGTAAGGATGGTATCCTCGAACCGGCGGACGGGAAGTTATTAAAGGAAATTGCCGGTATGGACGATACTCTCGAATTGATCACGCCCGTGCGCTTCGAAGCGCCTCTTGCTCCGCATATTGCGTCACAAGTGGAGGGCATACCTGTGGATCTCGAAAAGATATTCAATGCTTACGGGGCTCTCTCCAGGAAATACGACTTTATGGTTGTCGAAGGCATAGGCGGAGTTCTTGTGCCCCTGGCGGGCAAAACGACTAGCAAGACTTCGCGGAGCTATTTCGTCATCGATCTCATAAAGGAACTTGAACTGCCAGTAGTGGTAGTCACTCGACCGGCACTCGGCACCATAAATCATACGCTTCTTACCGTAACTCAGCTTCTTAACGAGGGCGTCGATGTTGCAGGGCTAATCATCAACTTTAACATCCCGGCCGAGGGAACTATCGCTGAAAAGACCAATCCTAAGGCTCTGCGAGAGCTATGTTCTGTGCCGATCATAGGCGTTATCCCCTATTTACAAGATATCTCGGCGGAATCGATAGAAGCAATTGCAGCGGCCTGTATCGATTTGGATATCCTTACCTCGTATTCGTAAGTCATCGCGCATGACTACTATCCTTAATACTGCATTGCGGCTGCACAGTGTTCACGAAACGCGTGGGGATGACGCGACTGAATAGCCGGTTTCGACTTTTACCATGTTGACGTACAACAGGCGGGCTACTCACAGTGGCCTGATTCTTACGAACTTCCTCTTGCCGGCCTTGATGATGTAATCACCTTTAGCAAGCTTTGCATCTGGGTTGTCAACCTTCTCATTATCGACATTCACTGCACCCTGTTTTATCAGGCGCATGGCCTCTCCTGTGCTTTGGACGAGACCGGATGCCTTCATGATTCTGGGAAGCCAGATCTCATGATCATCCCATATGAGTTCGAAAACGGGGATGTTATCGGGGAGACCTTTGTCCTTGAAAACCTTGTCAAACTCTTCCTTGGCATGACGTGAGGCTTCTTTTCCCCAGTATCTATCGACGAGTTCCATGGCAAGATCTTCCTTGGCTTTTTTGGGATGAATCGTGCCGGCACGCAGCCCCTCTTTGAGTCTCTTGAGTTCATCTATGCCAGTGTGACTGAGTAGTTCATAATACTTGATCATTAGCTCGTCGCTGATGGAGAGAGTCTTGCCATAGATGTCTTTTGGCTGCTCCGAGATGCCGATATAGTTGCCGAGACTTTTCGACATTTTCTTGACCCCGTCGAGGCCTTCCAGGAGTGGCATAATAACGATCACCTGTGGCTCCTGTCCATATTCCTTCTGGAGTTCCCTGCCCATCAGGAGATTGAAGCGTTGGTCCGTGCCTCCGAGTTCAACATCGGCATGAAGCACCACCGAGTCATATCCCTGCAAAAGTGGGTAAATGAATTCATGGATGCCGATAGGGGTCTGGCTATGAAATCGCTGCTTGAAGTCTTCTCGTTCGAGCATGCGGGCCACGGTCTGTTTTGCCTGAAGCTTGATAAGTTCAATAGCGCTCAGGCTTTCAAGCCACAGGCTATTGAAAGTAATCCTTGTTTTTTCCTGATCGAGGATTTTGAAGACCTGCTCCTTGTACGTCTCGGCGTTTTTGAGAACATCATTTTTTGTGAGCGGCTTTCTTGTTTCCGACTTGCCGGTCGGATCACCGATCATGCCGGTGAAATCACCGATAAGGAAAATGACTTCATGACCGAGTTCCTGGAACTGGCGCAGCTTCTCGATGAGAACAGTGTGACCGATATGGATATCAGGTGCCGTCGGATCAAATCCAGCCTTGATCTTTAAGGGCTTATTTTCTTTTATTGATTTTACGAGCTTCAGGAAAAGCTCTTTCTCCTGGATAATTTCGAAGGTGCCTCTTTTAATTATTTCAAGCTGTTTTTCAGGCGTGAGCATAGTAATTATATTAAAACTAGAACGGACTTGAGGTCAAATCATGACTTGATCTGAGTGCACTTTATCATATCGAGCTTCAGGAAGCGCATGCAGTTGTTGCAGGAGATGCAGTCGGCCCGGTCTTTGCCGGCGATGAACTTATTCGGTAGGTCGGGTTCCCTTATGAGAGGCCGTGAAAACGAGATGAGGTCTGCGTCTCCCTTCTGAACAATATCTTCTGCGATGCTCCTTGAGCGTATTCCCCCAACGATCATTAGCGGTATCTCTAGTTCTTTTGCAAAAGGCCCCGCAGCCTCCCTGAAATATGCTTCCTGGCTTTCGCTTTCGATATTGGGCCTGACTGTCATCTTTCCTGATTCAAACATACCGCCACTCACTTCGACGGCACTGAAGCCGATTGCCTGAAGCCTCTTCGCTATTCGCAAACTTTCGGATGGTCTCAGTCCGCCTTCGATGAAGTCGTCTGCATTCATCTTGGCCATGATCGGGAAAACGCTGCCCACCTCTTTTCTCATCGCTTCGTAAATCTCCTCGATGAAATGAAATCGCCGCTCTTCATCGCCTCCCCAGTAGTCGTCCCGCCTGTTCGTATGGGGAGAAAGAAATGCGCTCACGAGGTATCCGTGAGCCGCATGGATCTGCACCCCGTCAAATCCTGCATAAAAAGCCCTTCTTGCTGAATCGGCAAAGGCATCGATAATTCCCCACACTTCATCGTTGGCCATTGCGCGCGGTGTGATTTTCGTGGAAGGATCATAGACCGCAGACGGTGCAATGGGCTGCTTACCCCCCAAGAGTGAAGGGAAACACTGTCTGCCGCCGTGAGAAAGCTGTATCACGATTTTGCCGTCAAGGTTGTGCACTGTATCGGTGAGTTTCCGTAATTTGTCAACATAATGATCATTGTGTATGCAAATTAACTGCGGGATTGATCTTCCCGAAAGATCAACCAGAGCATTTCCGGTTATGATCAGGCCGGTGCCGCCGAGCGCCAGGTCTTTGTAAAGCGCGATCAGTGCGTCCGTTACGAATCCGTCAATGTCAGCCCTCTTTTCATATGTTGCTGAACGGACGATCCGGTTCTTTAGATTCAGTCCGGCAAATGAGAAGGGTTCGAACAATTTCATAGCTGCTGAGTACCTCCGAGTTGAGCGGCAAGTTTTATTGCTTCGACCATGCTGGAGGGGTCTGCGATACCTTTCCATGCGATATCGTGTGCCGTGCCGTGGTCGGGAGAGGTGCGAATGATGGGTAGCCCTACGGTCATGTTCACTCCCTTGTCGAAGGCTATCATCTTCAGCGGGACCAGCCCTTGATCGTGATACATGCAGACGACAATATCGAAGTCGCCATGATAGGCTTTGTGGAACAGCGCATCTGGAGGATAAGGACCGGAGACCGCAATCCCCGCAGCCTGCGCCTCTCTGACCGCGGGCGTAATGTGGCGTATTTCCTCCTCTCCAAAGATGCCTGCTTCACCCCCGTGCGGATTGAGGCCTGCCACTGCAATCTTTGGCTCCTTGATGCCCATCATGCTGCAAGCTTTTTTCGCCAGAACTATTGTTTGTAGTACCTTTTCTTTGGTCACCATGTCAGGCACGTTTCTGAGTGCAGTGTGAATTGTAGTCAGAATGACCCTGAGCGGGCCTCCGCAGAGAACCATAGCGTAGTCTTTTGTGCCGGTCAGTTCGGCTAGCATCTCCGTATGCCCCGGCCATCCGAATCCGGCCATCTTCAAGGCTTCCTTGGAGATGGGTGCCGTGACAATCGCATCTACCACCCGGAGCATTGCGAGTTCCACGGCCTTTTTGATATACTCGACACAATCCCTGCCACCTTCGGCCGTTACGTGTCCTCTTGCAAAATCACAGCTCTTAATCTCGCCAGTGTTGAGCACATCATAAGCAACGGGGTGAAAGGGGATTCCCATCCTTTCCGATGCCGTCTCCAAGACGCTCCGCGAGCCGATAATAAGAGGTCTACATGCCCGCATAACTTCGTCAGAAAGAAGTGACTTGAGCACAATCTCGGGACCGATGCCAGCCGGATCGCCGATCGTTATCGCTATTTTTCCTGATCTTACCATAGCGTTAAGCAACTCTTGAATTATAATCATAAATGGACTTGTTTGTCTCGTATGCTTTGGTTTTCGCATCCGGACCTTACTCGGATTTCGATCAGGATTGTGCTAAAATGATAGAATGATTTATCGGAGAGTAGATTGGTAATTAATGCTGACAGTAAAGTAGTAGTATGGCTTCTCGAAAAAAGGTGGCGGATCATCGTCTCCGGAATTCTTGCGGTTGTTGCTCCTCTCATGGCACTTTCGATGTTCATCTATTCGCAGGTCACCTCAGAATTTCAGCATATCGTTCTGGCGGAAAATGAGACTTTGTTGAATTTGACGGCTTATCATATCGAAGAGAAGATAAATACCGACATCTCGAACGCCAAAACCTTTGCCGATAGGCCGCTGCTGATCAGCGCGATGAAGAAAGATGATGCGAAAGAAATCGATATGCATCTCAAAAGCTTCATCGACAATTCACTTTCCTTTGAAAAAGTTCTCGTAACGACCCCTCGGGGTATCAACATAACGTCATATCCCCATGACCCAGCCTTGGTCAGGATGGACCTATCCGATAAAGACTGGTACCATGGCGTCTCCGCGCATTGGTCACCTTACGTTTCCGACTTTTTTCTTAGGCCGGCGGAACCAAAGCGGTATATCTTTGCGATGGCGGTGCCGGTGAAAGAACGATCCGGAAACGTTGTGGGGATTTTGGTCTTTCACCCGAATGAGGACTATTTCAAGGACGTATTGAGCGGCATGCATATCGGAAAGGGTTTCGTCTACATGGTTGACAAGAACGGCCATCTACTTTATCACCCCGGTTACAAGTTGGACAGGGTCTATGACTTCTCCGGCGTCCCCGCGGTGGGTAAAGTTAAAAAGGGGCTTACCGGCTCTGAAAAGAGTATTGATTCTGTCGGCAAAGAGATTGTAGTTTTGACATTCCAGCCCATGAAATGGGGATGGGGTATTGTTATGCAGAGGCCCGAAAAAGAAGTTTTGGAACCAGTGAAAAAAGTAATTATCGGGCTTTTTCTCTTTACCGGAATCTCCATATTGATTGGCTCAGTCATTGCTTACGACGGAATGGAACTGTTCTATTCGATCCGCTCTCTATCCGTGCAGCTACAGGAAAAGGAAAGGGTTGAAAGGGAAATTAGAGAAAAACTCCAAGCCGAACTTGGTGAGCGAAAACAGGCAGAGCGGAAGTTGGAAAGGACGCTGGTCGACCTGGAGCGTTCCAACAAAGAGCTGGAACAGTTTGCCTATGTCGCCTCACACGATCTGCAGGAGCCATTGCGCAAAGTCGTGAGTTTCACCGAGTTGCTTGAACGACGATTCAAAGAGCAACTGGGACCCGATGCCGACCGGTACATCTGCTATATTGTCGATGGGGCAAAAAGGATGAGTTTGCTTATCAATGATCTGCTCGCTTTTTCACGCATTGGAACAAGCACAAGAAAATTCGCAAAGGCTGATTGCGTCGATATCTTTAAGCGTACCCTTGACGATCTACAGTATCGGATCAAGGAGAGCGGCGCTGTGATTACCTTCGATAAATTGCCTTTAGTAATGGCGGACGAGTTACAGATAGGCATGGTTTTTCAGAATCTCATCAGCAATGCTATAAAGTTCCACCGCGACGACATGCCACGGGTCCATGTTTCGGCAAGGAGTGAGGGAAATGAGTGGATCTTTTCGGTCAGCGATAACGGAATCGGGATAGAAAAGGCGTTTCTTGATCGTATTTTTGTCATGTTTCAACGGCTTCACACGAAGGAGGAGTATCCTGGTACCGGCATCGGCCTTGCAATTTGCAAGAAGGTCGTTGAACGGCATGGAGGTTCTATCTGGGCGGAATCCGAATTCGGCAAAGGTTCAACTTTTTATTTTAAACTACCGAAAAACGAGAAAGAGGTGAATGAATCATGAGCCCTATCAGGAGCGTGGATGTCCTCCTTGTTGAGGATGATCCAGCTGACGTCGAACTAACACGCGAAGGACTGAAAGATTCGAAGATGCTAGTCCATCTGGAAGCTGTCGACGACGGCATCAAGGCGATGCACTACCTGAGGAGAGAGGCGCCTTACACGGATGCGAGGAGACCTGACCTGATCATACTCGATCTTAACCTCCCCAGGAAAGATGGTCGGGAGGTGCTGAAGGAACTCAAGGAGGACGAAGCTCTGAAAACAATTCCTGTTGTGGTACTTACGACATCCCAGGATGCATGGGATATTCAAAGGTGTTATGAATGGGGAGCCAACTGCTGGATAACGAAACCCATCGGTCTTAAGGAGTTTATCAAGATCGTCGAGACGATCCAAGACTTCTGGTTTACCGTTGTCAAACTTCCTCTTGGTCGCGGGGACATGCCCGCTTCAAACAACAAGTAACTGATTGGCGAGATAACGTGGACGAGAAACAGTATATAAGGATTTTGCTGATCGAGGACGATCCTAGCGATGCTGAATTGATATGTGAAATCCTGTCAGAGGCCGATCTTCAGATTGAAGTAACTCATGCGGATAGGATGTCATCGGCACTTGAACGTCTTAACCTAAAGCAGTTCGACGTCATCCTATCCGATCTTGGATTGCCTGACAGCCAAGGCATTGACACATTTTGTCGTGTCCGTGATCACGCTGACAATACTCCTGTAATCGTCTTGACTGGGCTTATTGATGAAGAGTTTGCGGTAAACGCCGTGCAGAAGGGCGCTCAAGACTATCTGGTAAAGGGACGTGTCGATGCGATGTTATTGTCGAAAGCGATTCGTTACTCCATACACCGCAAAAAGCTGCTTGTGGAACTCGAAACCAGACTCAAAGAAATAGCAAGACTTGAGAGGGAAAGAAACAACCTTCTTTCCATGCTGGCACACGACATGAAAAATTCCATTGTCCCCTCGATTCATATTCTGGGCGAAATCCTTTCAGGTGAAACAGAAGATTTGCAAGCAAATCTGCAATTAGTGCAGGACGAGCTTAAAACGGTCAATTACCTGGCAACAAACTTTATGGAGTTTGCAAGATTTAATCTGAAAGAATATTCTTTGGTGCCTTGTCGAATGGAGATGAGACCGCTGATCGAGAAACAGATCCAGATAGCGAAAGTGAAGGCCGACCAGAAGGACCTCAGGATATTTCTAGAAATCCCAAGAAAATCGCTGCCGCTGATCACAGCCGATAGGAACATGGTAAACAGGGTCATCACCAATCTGATCGATAATGCGATAAAGTACACAAGCCCGGGTGGGGTGGTTACCGTAAGAGTTCTCGACAGGAAAGAGGACCTCCTTATACAAGTTGAGGATACGGGTGAAGGTATACCTGCTGAACATGTCCCCTTTTTATTTGATGCGTTCTACAGGGCCGACAGAGTGCAGAAAGGATCGGGACTCGGCCTCGCCGTTGCCAGAACGATAGTGGAGGCCCATGGAGGAAACATTTGGGTCGAGAGCACACCTGGAAAAGGAAGTAGATTCTGCTTCATTCTGCCGAAAAGTGTTTAGTTTGATTTTACAAATGGAGATCATTTCTTCATGGAAAGGGCGATTCTTTATCGCTGCAAATCCACTTTTAGCACGGTCACTTTGACCTTTTGATGCACACTGATAACGTAATTAGGATTTCTTGCATAGCAATCTGAGAGTTGGTTTATGTGGACCGAGTTGTCTTGATGGACTCTCATCAACGAGTGCGGTCACTGCCAGGTCCAGTTTTGGAGGAAATAGAATTCTTCAGAGATTATTGAATAATGCGTTTTGATGACATAAGAAATATCATCTGTTGAGAGATGAGCCCATGATGTGGAACAGGCCATTGTTGAATTCAAAAACTCCAAGTCGGTTCATTCCTAATTTAAGGTGTGCATTAATCGAGCGCGGATTCTTGTCCGATATGAACAAGATGCAGAAAGCATAGCTCAAAGACGCAATCTCTTTCAGCGCCTGATAAAGGCCGTTTAATATGCCGGAGCCTCTTGCAGGTTTTCCTATACAGACGGGTCCGTAGATGAAGGTATTTTCTTCCGTCAATCGATTCCCATCAAGAGCCAACTTGTTGAGCCTGCCTATCATGGTTTGCAGAATAGGGAATTGTGTGCCGTATCGGCAGGATGTCCCGCAGAGGTAACCGACGATCTCACTTCCCGATTCTGCGACAATTACACACAGGTCACGGTTGATTTCATCAATTTGCTTTTCACTGAATTCGACGAACAGAAAGCCGTCCTCTGCCTGCTTCGAGCTGAGATTCACAAGTAGGTTCCCCTTCTGTAGATTGAGAATGCCGTCATAATCAGACGGGGAAGCCCTTTTGTATCTGATTTGTTGTGCAATATCCATTGGGGTTAAGTACGGTTCAGTGCCCCAGCATTGTCGCATCTTTTGGCGGAGTGAAATTAAAGAGCGAATTATTGAGGCCGGTATTTGTCTTTACATCCTTCAGCGTAATCTCGATCCTGTTCAAAAGGCTATCCACGATGATCAGGGCCTTGATTGGAAAAGCATTGTCGGAGGGCGTGACCTCTATATAATCTATGTTCCCCATCGATTTCCGGGGTTTTATCATAAGGCGGTCAGGAGAATCTGAGATGACGACGAAATCCCGTCTGATATCGCCAAATCCAGCAAGAAGTGCAATTGGCGCCTGTCCATAAGTGGCCCGGTCAAATTTCGATTTGATGATTTGGTTCTCTTTCTTCTGATAGATTAATATTTCGTCTCCCTTGATGTAGATGACCTGAGGCTTTTCGCCAGTATATTCCCATTTCATCTTGGGTGGCTTTATAAAGAACCTGCCAATGTAAGTATCGGTCCGTTTAAGGTCCTTGATAGAACTCTTCTGTACAAAGTTCCCGCTAATATCCTTTATATCCTCATAGGCTTTCTGTATTTTCGTTACTTGATCTTCCTGCGCCAGGCAAGGCGTGAAGAACATCACCGTGAATAGTGCGGCGAACAACGAGTGAAAAAGTATAAACTTTCCTGGGCGGTTATAACTTCCAGCTTTTCGTATGGGGAGTCCGACTTCTATTTTCATATCATCTTCTCCTTAAAAATTCCCTTGGTTTGCCTGCGCCTTTGGGCGGTCCCACGAAACCATCTTCCTCAAGAAGCTCCATAATGGTGGCCGCTTTATTGTATCCAATCTTAAACCTTCTCTGGATAGAAGAGATCGATACCTCGCCAGCAGATTCAGCAAAGTCAACAACGCGCTGATACATCTCGTCCCTCTCATTCTGCTGATCATCACTCAACTTGCCATCGATGACGGTGATGCTCTCGAAAGAGGTATAGTCCGGAGTGCCCTGCCCTTTTACGAAATTCGTTATCTCTTTCACTTCCGTATCGCTGATGTAGGCGCCGTGTATACGGACTATCTTGACGCCCGGAATCATGTAGAGCATATCTCCCATACCGAGAAGCTTCTCCGCACCCATGGAGTCAAGGATAGTGCGCGAATCGATCTTGGAAGTGACCTGAAACGATATCCTCGCCGGGAAGTTCGCTTTGATCAACCCCGTTATAACATCAACCGAAGGCCGCTGAGTCGCGAGTATAAGATGAATCCCGGACGCCCTCGCCATCTGGGCAAGTCGCGCGATCGCGTTTTCGACATCTGCAGGTGCGGTGAACATGAGGTCTGCAAGTTCATCAATGAAGACGACGATGTAAGGAAGTCGTTCCGAAGGAGAGACTTGACGGTTGAAATTTTCTATGTTCCTTGTCCCCTGTTCCGCAAGGAGCCGGTAACGCCGTTCCATTTCGAGCACCATTTTTTTCAGGGCATCCGAGGCATCTTTCGGACTCGTGATGACCGGCGAGATGAGATGAGGTATATCCGAATAGGCGGACAGTTCGAGCAGTTTCGGGTCAATCATTAGCATCTTGACTTCGTTCGGCGTAGCCTTATAAAGCATACTTGTGATCATTGCATTGATGGAAACGCTTTTCCCGGAACCGGTAGCACCGGCGACCAATAGGTGGGGCATTCGTGCCAAGTCTGTGACAACCGGGTTACCAAAGATGTCCTTTCCCAGGGCGAGGGTAAGCAGCGACGAACTTTTCTGGAATACTTCTGATGAGATGATCTCTTTGAGCGAAACCGAAGCACGCTGGCGGTTGGGCACTTCGAGACCAATCGTTGCCTTGCCGGCGATGGGATAGACCCTGATGCTGGGCGCTCTGAGCGACAAAGCAAGGTCATCGGCGAGTGAGACGATCCTGTTTATCTTTACGCCGGCCGCCGGTTCGAACTCAAACATCGTAACCACGGGCCCCGGATGGGCCTGCTTAATCTTGCCCATGACGCCGAAGTCGGCGAGCTTTCGTTCGAGTCCCGAGGCCGCGGACGTTAGCTCTTCTTTTGTGGGACCGGGAAATTCGTCTGGGTCTTTAAGAAATTCGAGAGGCGGCAATTGGTACCCCGTTTCGTCGGCCTTTCTGATTACCGGACGCAGGGGGATCGCCGTTCTTGTTTTCGTCTCACGTATGGTAAATTCTTCGGGATGTTCTTCCTCGATATCCAACTCCTGCTCATCGTGCTCTACAACATGCCTCTCCTCCGTCTTCTTTTCTTTGTTCCTCTCGACGATAAAGGAGAAGATCGAGACGGGGCTAATGAGGATTAGAGCAACGGCAATGAGCGCAACACAAAAGATGTAAGCACCGACCATCGACAGCAATCCCTCGAAGATGTTGAAAAGGAGCAGTCCGATGAGCCCTCCCGAGGGATCGAAAGAACGTGAGGTTGTCTGCGAAATCAGTTCCACCAGCATCGCAAGGGCTGGAATGAGGAGAAGCGTCCCCAGGCTATGGAAGAGATTTCGCTCTTTACCGAGGATTTTTCTTATTCCAAAAATGAACAGGAAAACCGGAACGAGATATCCCGGAAATCCGACGGTCTCCACTATCAGATCCGAAAGATAAGCGCCGACAATGCCGCCGTAATTTTGAACCAATCTATTCGAAAAGGTAGAGAACGAGGGATCCCATCTATTGAAGGAACCCAGAGCAACGGCGAGATAAATGCTTCCCAGTATCGCGAGGACGCCGATGATCACACTTATTTTGCGGTGTTGGCGGCCTTGGCCGCTGATGTTTCTACCGCCTGGTGCGTGTGTCCTGGTGCGGGGTGTTGTAGCAGCGCTCTCTTCTTCTGTTTCCCTAATTATCCTGTCAGCCATACTAGTATTATAGCAGCAAGGGCAAAACGATAGTATACAAGGCTTTTGGACTGGGATGACGCAAACTATTGGCACAATTTGTCGCACTCAGACATATTGGCAGCTTGACACTCGATGCGGTGGTGTTAGGCTAAGGTGAACGGTCTTCTGGGATGCTACTCACCAATGGGTACTTAAGGATTGAAATAATTATGATTTAACTTATGAGTAACATGTATGTCATAATAACCAAATAGCATATGTTGAAACTAGCTTTTTTTAAAATGATATGATTGCATCATTCTTGGAGGAGAATCATGAACTTTTACTCAAAAACGTTGTTTGATCACTTATGTAATAGGCGGTTTTTTCTAAAAGCATCCTTCGTCGCCTTTTCGTCGCTATGTGCTAGCCCGGCTTTTTCTGATGCAAGAAGAACGTTACCCGAAGGGAAGCTTACGCTTTTGAATATTCACACTAACGACAAACTCACAGTAAAGTTTAGAAACTCATCGGGCGAATATGATGCTGATGCATTAAAGCAGCTCAACTGGATTCTGAGGTGTCATTATACAGGACAAGAACTCAATATGGATACGGATATGATTGAATTCGTAAATCTAGTAGCTAAGAGATGTGGAAGTCATAACGAAATCCACATAATTTCCGGCTTCAGGTCACCCGAATATAATAAGCTTCTAATAAATGAGGGCAGACATGTTGTTAAAAACAGTTTGCATTTAGCGGGGAAAGCAATTGATATAAGAATACCCGGTGTGGACCTCTGCAAACTCAGGGATGAGGCACTTAATTTGAAATTGGGTGGTGTTGGCTATTATAAGGAATCAAATTTTGTCCACTTGGATTCCGGCAGATTTAGAACCTGGTGAGTTTTCTAATAAATAAGGGAATTGCTGCACTTATTTTTGTAATCGTTATTTTGTGCACTAACAGTGATTCTTCCGAACTAAATTCATATATTCCGGTTCCGGATACCGAAGTTGCCCTGCACATAAAAGAGAGAATAACCCGAGGAATTGCCTACTCAAAAAAAACTATCTGGGGAGAGCAAGTATACTCCGCGGTCCTAGTGGAGAGCTTCTATAAGGGAAGAAACTATCAGCCCGCATGGAGCCATGATAGCCACCTGATGCAAGTTGAGATGCTCATGACAGCGGTAGATGAAGCCTATGGTGATGGACTGTCGCCTGCTTATTATCACCTTGCCCGTATAAGGTCTCTCGTGGATAATGCCGGTGGGGAACTATCTCTTGGACCGAACCGTCTTGCCGATCTAGACTTACTTCTCACAGATGCATTTATTACTCTCGGGTGTCACCTTTCCGCTGGGTGTGTGAACCCTGTGGTGGTTGCGTCAGAATGGTTTGCAAAAGGTGGAAAGGTTGATGTTTCTTCTGTACTTGAGCAGGCACTCAAGAAGAAACAGATACGTGAGGCATTGATAGGGCTACGCCCTGAAAAGGGCATCTATACCCGACTCAGAAGTGCCCTTGCACATTATAGGGAATTGGCATTAAAGGGCGAATGGCCACTGTTATCGGCCGGCCCCTCTATGAAAAAGGGGTTTAAGTACGATCGTGTTGTAGAACTGAGAAAGAGGCTTGCTGCTTCTGGCGATCTAAGGGCAGATGAGGCAACAGGAGGTGCTATATTTGATGACAGGCTGGAACAGTCGTTAACCCTCTTTCAGAAACGCCATGGACTTAAAGCCGATGGCGTTGTAGGGCGAGATACACGCAATGCTCTCAACGTTCCCCTGAAGCAACGGATACGTCAAATGGAATTGAACATGGAAAGGCTGCGTTGGATACTTGGTATCCTAGAGGAGCGCTATATTATTGTCAACATCGCGGATTTTCAACTGTATCTTATTGAAAGGGATAAGCCGATCCTCTCCATGAAAGTAGTGGTAGGGAAGCCTTACCAGAGCACTCCTATCTTTACAGCGAAGATGACATACATCGTAATCAATCCTTCGTGGAATATTCCGGATAGCATTGCACGGAAGGAGATCCTGAAAAAGATCGAGAAAAATCCTCTTTATCTTGCTGAACAAAACATTGAAGTCTTGGAGGGCAGGGGACCTCGAGAACGTGAAATAGAGCCGAATACCATAGACTGGTCAAAGGTGACTGGACAGGCCTTACGCTACAGGTTTCGCCAGAAGCCCGGTCCTCTGAATGCCCTTGGGCAGCTCAAGTTTATGCTTCCAAACAGCTATGATGTCTACCTCCATGACACCCCCGCCAAACGACTATTTTCAGAAAATGTGCGTACTTTCAGTCACGGATGCATCCGCATTGAAAAACCCGTAGAGCTGGCCGAGTATCTGTTGCGGGACAATCCTCGTTGGACAAGGGATACCTTAATCGCTGCGATGGATAAAGGTACTGAGCAAATCGTCCAGATCCCTCAGTCAGTAAATGTTCATTTCCTGTACCTCACAGCCTGGGTTGATGAGGGAGACACTCTGCAGTTCAGAAATGACATCTACGGGAGGGACAAGCTCCTCGATGAGGCCCTTCGCAAGAAGCCGTATATACAGTGAACATAAATATTTATAGTTAAGCGAGGGTAAAAAATGGGACTCTACGATTTGACGTTTTACGATGTGATTTGTCGCAACGCAGTCTG
Organism: uncultured Nitrospiraceae bacterium; assembly: GCA_963727805.1. Classification (GTDB taxonomy): domain Bacteria; phylum Nitrospirota; class Thermodesulfovibrionia; order Thermodesulfovibrionales; family Dissulfurispiraceae; genus Fen-1308. Next base: position 185,855 of record CAVSHF010000005.1, on the reverse strand, counting down.
CTATAAAGACAAACCTGCCTGGAGTGAAGTTGACGACAACCGTGAACTGACATTTGTTCAGTATAAAGAGCAAGTGGATCGTCTCGCCTGCGGCCTTCAGAAACTCGGGATTCAGCATAAGGACCGCATAGGTGTTCTCAGTAAAAATAATATGGAATACTTTCTTCTGTATGGCGCCGCAGCAGCTATTGGGGCCATCATGCTGCCGATGAACTCGAGACTTTCCGTCAATGAAATTATGTTCAATCTGAATGACTGCGAACCCAAAATCATTTTTGCCAGTCCAGAATATCATGCCACGATCAATGAATGCCGTGATCGACTCTTCACGGTGAAGACCTTTTGCAGCCTCAAGTCCGGAGCTGAGGGGTTTGAGGATTTCAGTGTACTGCTAGCTAATAATGGTAATTTTACTCGGGCAGATACTTCTTCCGATGACGGCTTCGTAATTATTCATACCGCGGCTGTTGCTGGAAGACCTCGTGGTGCGTTGCTCAGTCATGATAATGTGTTGTGTTCTAACATGCATTTCAATCACTATTTAAAAATCACCCCTGCCGACGTACATCTGAACCTGCTGCCCATGTTTCACGTTGCCGGATTGTGCACTGCGACTAGTGCGTTTCATGCCGGGGCACTAAATGTGAATATGAGCAGATTTGACGCTGAGAAGGCGGTGAGTCTCATCGAAGAAAAGAAAGCCTCTTTTCTTTTCGACTTCACACCTATACTTTCCAACATTTTAGAGCAGCAGGTAAAATCGGGGAAAAGTATTTGTTCTTTGAGAGCCGTCATCGGGCTGGACGTTCCTGACACCATAGAGAAATATCAGGAGATTTCTGGAGGGACGTTTTACTGCATGTATGGTCAGACTGAGACTTCATGTCTGGCGACAGTCAGTCCTTATAATGATCGCCCAGGCACGGCAGGGCAAACTATTCTTCTCGGAGATTTGCATTTGGTGGACGATGCTGATAAGCCGGTTGCCACGGGACAATCGGGAGAAATAATCATGCGAGGTCCAATGGTTTTTCGAGGGTATTGGAACCTGCCGGATGACAATTCCTACACCTTTCGCAACGGCTGGCACCACACGGGAGACCTCGGCCGCTTTGATGATGAAGGCTTTTTATGGTATATGGGACGCAAGCCAGAGAAAGAACTCATCAAACCGGGTGGTGAAAACGTCTATCCGGCAGAAGTCGAAAATGCTGTACTCCAACATCCGGCGGTTGAGAAATGTGTGGTCATCGGGGTGCCGGATCCAAAATGGAAAGAGGGTATCAAAGCTGTATGCCAGTTAAAGACAGGAATGAGCCTGACTGTCAAAGAGCTGGTCACATTCGTCGCTTCCAAGATTGCCAGTTACAAAAAGCCTCAGTATGTGGAGTTTATATCGAAAATTCCAGTTCGAAGCGACGGTACAGCAGACCGAGCAAAAGTTAAAGAATTGTATGGTGGTTTGCAGAAGAGATGATTTGTGAGAGTTAGTGGATGCAAATGGGAGGGGGCCCTGTAGGGAGATATTTTGTACGCGCGGGCAATATACGCAGGGCACGTTTGGATAAAATTAAATAATGCATTGACAGAGAATAACTAATGGAGCGAAAGTATCGACTTTCTCATTATTCTCTTTTTTTTTGTTCATATATTCCCTCACTAGTGTCCGGTTAAGAATCATATAGATTCAATTGGTTACGATTTACCATAGCATTTAATGCTGTGCCATTTTCCTGAAACGCTTGCTGCAAGGGCATTTTCTCGAAGATGGTGACCGATAGGATCTGTAACAACGTATAGAGCGAAACATCGAGATTGAGCCTTTTCTTGATGATAGCGATAAGAACATAAACGGAAACAGCGATCCAGATTTGGGATTTGACGGCATTTTCTGAAATGCCGTAGAAACGCTTTATGCGAAGATGTTGCTTGATCCATTTGAAGAACAGTTCGATCTGCCAGCGGCTCTTGTATAGTGAGCATATGGTCAATGCTGGCAAGGTATGGTGATTGGTGAGAAACAGCAATGTTTTGCCGGACTCCGCGTCTTTGAAACGGATGCGGCGCAGATGGCCCGGAAAGTGTCTGCTGCTGTAATAACCATTCATGGCGATGGTCTGATCGCAGATCACGCCTGTAGTTCGATCTGCAGAGGCGGAATAAAGTCTTCTGGCATTCAGATTGGATTTGGCTCGGGTAACAAAAAAGCTGCCGGCCTGATGCAGGACATACAGACGCTCGAAGTCGAGATATGCTCGATCCATCACATAGAAGGCCCCGGCTTCTGGAATAAGCAGGTCCAGAACATTGATATCGTGAAGCTTGCCATCGGAGATATGAATAAAGCTTGGGATAGAACCCCTGAGGTCCATCAGCGTATGAACTTTTACGGCAGCCTTGGCAGTCCGAAAAGGAGCCCAAGGAAACATCGACAGGCAGAGGTCTATGGTCGTAGAATCCAGAGCGTAGGCGGTATTGGAGATATCCACACCGAAGCTCTCTCCGGCATAGAGCTTTCTTGCTTGACCGATCAGCCGTTGAGCGAAGTCTGCGTAAATGCGCCAATCGCGAGATTCGTTGGCATCGGCCAGGGTCGAGCGACTGACTGGTCCTCGAAGGCCCATGTGATAAAGTTTTGCAGCTTGAGCCGACAAACAGGCTTCGATATCGCGGAGACTCTCCCGATAAGTAAGTTGCGCAAAAGCCATTATTCGAAATTGCTCGGCACAACGAAGACAGCGCACACGATGGTCGCCGCTGTATTTCTGAACAATACGATGAAAAGTGCTCCACGGGAGAACGTCCATAATCTGAGCAAAAAGGGTCTTGCCTGTATTCATTGGTGCCTCCGGAACAACATGTTCCGAAACCATCACTGATATGCAGATGCAATTTCAAATCGACACCACCTTTTTTGCTCAGATTGCGATTGTTAATCATATGCTTATGGGCTGCTTATTCATTTTTAACCGGACACTAATGATATTCCCTGTAAAATAAAGGTGTATAATTGTGTATACGTCTGCTCTGCAATTTATTCATAAGAACGGGGGGGGTATCATGTTTATTCCTGGGAACAGAGGTGATAGGGATGATTGAAATAAGAATTCATGGGCGGGGTGGACAGGGAAACGTTGCGGCGGCAGAGCTTTTAGCTATCGCCGCGTTTCGTGACGGGAAATTTGCTCAGGCGTTCCCTTCCTTCGGAGCTGAACGGGTTGGGGCGCCTGTTCAGGCCTTTGTGAGAATCGATAACAAAAAAATTCGTCTGAGGGAAGAAGTCCGCAGTCCGGACTATCTCATAGTTCAGGACTATTATTTGATCGAAACCGTCCCTGTTCTGGAGGGATTGAAACCGAACGGTCTTGTGCTGATCAACACGGATAAGTCTCCCGAGGAACTGAAATTGAATACAACGGCTACGGTCGAGACTATACCGGCCACTGAGATAGCTCTTGAAATCATAGGAAGGCCAATTCCCAACGCAATAATGATTGGCGCGTTTTGCAGCATTACCGGGCTGGTGAGCCTGGAAGCAGTTCAGCAAGCAATTATGCAGAAGTTTCCGGGCAATGTTGGTTCAAACAATGTGGCAGCCCTTGAGCGAGCGCATGAAATCATACAAAAGAGGAAGCTCTATGCTTAAACAAATTGAAGGATCGCAGGCTGTTGCGGACGTAGTAGCTTTATGCCGTCCAAATGTCATCGCGGCTTATCCGATCACTCCGCAAACTCATATTGTGGAAGATCTGGCAGAAATTGTGAGCGAGGGACGTCTGAAGGCGGAGTTTGTCAATGTCGAAAGTGAATTTGCAGCCGCTTCGGTAGTTCTCGGGGCTAGCGCCGCCGGTGCACGCACATACACAGCGACGACATCACAGGGGATGTTGCTGATGAACGAGGTAATATATTGCATCGCGGGGATGCGGTTGCCTATCGTTTTAACATGTGCCAACAGGGCAATAGCTGCTCCGCTGAACATCTGGAACGATCATCAGGACTCTATGTCTGTGAGGGATGCGGGGTGGATCCAGCTGCATGCGGAGGACAATCAGGAGGCTGCGGATTTACACATCCAGGCATATAAAATCGCTGAACAACTGTCTCTGCCAGTGATGGTCTGCATGGACGGATTCATTCTTACCCATGCCTATGAGCCGGTCGACATTCCTGATCAAAAGCAGGTCGACGATTTTCTACCTCCATTTAAACCGACTCATATCGTTGATCCACGCTGGCCGAGGGGACTCGGGTTGTATGCGGATCCGCGTTTCTACATGGAAACGAAATATATCCAGCACCGTGCTTTGGAAAAATCTGAAGAAACCATTAAACAGGTGAGTGCTGATTTCAGCCGGGCCTTTAACCGGGAGAGCGGAGGATTATTCAAGACATACAAACTTAAGGATGCGGACGTTGTAATTATATCGATGGGTTCTATCGTAGGAAGCATTAAAGACCTGATTGACCGATTTGAAACGGAAGGAAAGAAGGTCGGACTGCTGCAAATTTGCTCCTTCCGGCCTTTTCCGAGGAAGGAGATTTATGAAACTCTTAAGGATAAAACCAATATCGTTGTCCTTGAAAAGTCCATTTCATTGGGGAGGGGCGGCATTTTGGCAAGCGATATCCGCTGGTCTTTTCCGAAGGGTGAAAAAATAACGCGCAAAATCAGCAGTTTTGTAGCAGGGCTTGGCGGACGAAATATTTCCCTTGACGATTTGCGGTACATGGTTGAAAAAGTGGAAAGAGAATCAGTCGAACTGGAGTTCCTCGGGTTAAGACAAGAAACTATAGCGGAGAAAGACCTATGATAGAAAATGTTGATAAGGTTGAAAAAAAAGACCTTTTCGCCAGTGGGCACCGGGCTTGCGGCGGCTGCGGTCAAGCGTTGGCCGCCCGCCTTGTAGCCGACGCCGCAGGTGAAAATACCATAGCTTGTGTTGCCACCGGGTGTCTGGAGGTATTTAGTTCGCCATACCCCGATCCTTCCTGGCGTATCCCTTTTCTGCACAGCCTTTTTGAAAACGCTGCCGCAGTGGCCGCAGGAGTGGAGGTCGCATACAAGGCCTTAAACAAGGGACCAGTAAATATCATTGCCCAGGGCGGTGACGGCAGCACATCCGACATAGGATTTCAGTGCATGAGCGGCATGTTCGAGCGAGGCCACAATGTGCTCTATGTCTGCTATGACAATGAAGCATACATGAACACCGGAGTGCAGCGTTCCGGCAGCACACCTTTTGGGACGAGGACGACCACAACACCCGGCGGCAATAAAAGACTCAAAAAAAATATTCCCCTGCTTGCAGCCGATCATGGCATCCCTTATGTGGCTACAGCTACAGTTGATGATTATCGTGACCTGCAGCGCAAAGTGAAGACTGCGCTTTCAATAGAGGGTCCGAAATACCTTCATATACTTGCCCCTTGTCCTCTTGGATGGGGACATGCCGGCGATCTGACAGTACAGATATGTCGGTTGGCCAAACAAACCTGTATCTTCCCTGTTTTCGAGATCAGGGAAGGTAAGATAATCTCTGTTCATAAGGTCCCTGTCAAAAAGCCGGTAGAAGAGTACCTTAAGTTGCAGGGTAGATTTAGAAATCTTTTTAAAAAGGGCACCCCGACTGCCGAGGTGGCTGCAATCCAAAAAATTGCTGACGGCAATATAGAGAGGTTTAATCTATGAGCGAAAAATTACCCTTAGGACTAGCGCTGGATTTGCGCAATGTAACTCCCTATAAGACCGGTTCATGGCGGACACAAAAGCCTTTAAACATTATGCAAACCCCGCCTTGCACTCATGGTTGCCCGGCCCGCAATGATATTCGGGGTTTTCTGCGAACGCTTGCGGTCAGGCAGGACTATGAAGAAGCCTGGCATATATTAACCCGTACAAATCCCTTGCCTGCAACGTGCGGAAGGGTCTGTCCTCATCCATGTGAGGAAGGGTGCAATCGCAGGGATTTTGACACCCCCCTTGATATCAACAGCGCTGAGCGCTCTGTTGGGGACTTCGGTATTGAAAATCGGCTGGAGCACAAAAAGGTCATCACATCAGAGCGAAAAGAGAAAGTTGCCATAGTAGGCTCGGGGCCTGCTGGGTTATCATGCGCTTTTCACCTCGCAAAAAAAGGATATAAGGTAAAAATATTTGAAGCGGAAGGTGTACCTGGTGGGATGATGCGCTGGGGCATTCCTGCCTATCGCTTGCCAAAGGATGTTTTGGGTCGCGAGATTGAATCAATATTAAAACTCGGCATTGAGCTGGAATGCAATGTAAAAGTAGGCATCAACATACCAATGGACCAACTAATGCGCGAATACAATGCTCTCTTTTTGGGCCTTGGGGCTCAGAAGGGAAGCTCACTTAACATTCCTGGTGACGATGCCCGAAACGTCTTCACCGGCGTGGAATTTTTAAAGGCAGTTCACAGCGGCAGGAAAATTGATATCGGCAGAGAAGTTGTAGTTGTCGGCGGAGGTAATACGGCCATGGACTGCGCCCGAGTTGCCAAGCGGCTGGGAGGTAATGTGAGCATTGTCTATCGGCGTACACGCGTTGAAATGCCTGCTATTACCGCTGAAATCGATGAGGCGTTGGAAGAACGCATCATGTTCCGTTATAACACTAATCCAGTCAAAATAGTTACCGATGAAAACCGTGTTATTGGTATCTTATGCGTACAGATGGAATTAAAGGAAGCGGATGCCAGCGGCAGGGGAAGGCCTGTGCCAATTCCTGGCTCTGAGTCAGTTATCCCTGCTGATACCGTCATTATAGCTGCAGGACAGGCAGTCGATTATGAAGGCATTGATATCCATAAAAGAGATAACAAATGGATTGATGTGAACAGTCAACGAATGACTAGTATGGATAGGGTATTTGCCGGTGGGGATGCAGTGCTTGGACTCGAGACCGTTTCTGCAGCCATAGGACAGGGAATGCACGCCGCTTACGCCATCGAAGACTATATCAAAGACCAGACCCAAAACCGTCTGGCAAGTCCACCGGTAGTCTATTCAAAGGATTTAAATACTTATTACTATCAACCGTCGAACCGATTCAATAAGGAATCTGTGCCTGTTCATATACGACTGAAAAGTTTTGAGGAGATTTATCCGCCGTTTGACCGCAAGGATATTATCAGTGAAGCAGGCCGTTGTCTGAGCTGCGGACTCTGTTTCCAATGCAATAATTGTCTCATGTACTGCCCCGACAACGCCGTCAGGATATCGCCGGCTACAGGCATGTATGAATTTGATTACGATTTTTGCAAGGGATGCGGCTTGTGTGCCAGGGAATGCCCTTGCCACTATATTAAGATGACCATTGATAGGTAACAATGAATCCCAGAAAAGCAACTTAGTTTTTGTATGCATGTTGAGGATGTATTTAGGGGCAGTACTACAAGAGTAATTGGTATTTTCGAGGCTACCGCGATGCTGGTACGTACTTTGGACTACCCATGGCTAAATGTCTGCTCGAGATTTCTCTCCCCTTTCGTCATAAAGATCAATCTACGTCTATACGCTTCTCTACGTTATACCCTAAGGGGCCTTCCATCACGGATACTCCGTTGCTCTCCTTGTAGTAAAGGATCTCATTATCTGCGTAGACATTGAGAGTAGCCACTTCAATTGAGCCATTGGGAGTTTCTTTGAGAACGGAAACGAGGGCCTCAGTAGCAGCCTCGATCTCAGCTGCAACATCCTCCGCTGTAGGCGGCCAGTGAGGCTTGCGGTGGTATGCTTGCCCCTTTGCTGTCACGATAACACCGTTTACTTGTGCAGTTAGGAAGTGAAAGTTGGAGGATTTCAGATCGTATCCGCTTATCTTGCGTTTGACAAAGATCTCAATGTCCGCACCTTTGGGGTCATCAACAAAGGTGATCTTCGTTCCAAACCTCTTGGTGAGCGCCGCTTTGATGAACTCAGTGTAATTGACGGTGCGGAATTCCTGCTTTCCGTGTCGCTCCTCATTCACCTCATAGGGAGCTACATATGCCTTGTACTTGGCCGATGCAGGGACGCCTGCTGAGTAGGGCTTCGGGACTCCCGTAAGATGATAAACATTACTGTCCCCTTCTCGCTGCGAGCGGTTCGCATGGGCACATCCGGTCAGTACCATAGCAATTACTGTCAATACGGTAATCAAAGTTACTTTCTTCATTCTTTTCTCTTCCTGTCCCCAAAGTGCACATAAACTGTATATTTGGTAGATTTTTCTTTAGCGACGGCGCGTGCGGTCAGACCGTCAAAACCAGGCAGTGTATGGTCCGTAAAGATTATATCAAATCCACCCTGCTCGATCGCTGAGGTAAGCTCATCAAGTGTTGCTACCTGAAAGGTATTGCAGGGAATCCCCACTTCCTCAAGGGCAGATGTGATGGAATTCACGTCATGAGGATTGTCTCCCAGGTTCAGGATTTTTAAAGGTGATGTCATCCGTGGATCTTTGTCCCCATTTCAATCTCCAAAAAAAATGAAATTGGTACCGATAGATAATTTAAATATTATACCTTAAGTTTATCCCTTTTTTTTACTCTAGACTTCCATAATGATGGGCATGATCATGGGTCTTCTGTCCATAGTGTTTCTCAGATACTTCTTGAGGGTCGATCTCAATTTTGCTTGGATTAGAGACGTGTCGGAGATGATATCGTCTTCGATGTTTGTCAAAGTGTCGGCCATAAGATCGCGGACTTCACTGATGATTTCCTGAGAGACATCTTCAAAGACGAAACCCCTCGAAATAATTTCCGGTCCGGATATGATCTTTTTCGTCAGTTTTTCAATTCCGACAAGGATGATCACGATCCCGTCATGGGCGAGCCTCCTCCGGTCACGGAGCACGATATCCTCGACACCGCCGACATCCCGTCCGTCGATGAAGACACGACCGGAATTAACTTTCCCGCCTGTTGCTGCGCCGTGGGCGGTTATCTCCAGGACCATGCCGTCTTCGAGGATGAAAATGTTCTCTTTCGGTATGCCAGACTTGTCGGCTAGTTTGTAATGATACTTCAGATGGCGATACTCGCCGTGGATAGGCATGAAATACTTCGGTTTTACCATGTTAATCATCAACTTCAGTTCCTCTTTCGATGCATGACCCGAGACATGGATATCCGAAACCTTCTCATACTTGACGTCGGCGCCCCTTCTCATCAGGTGATTAATAATTTTACCGATGGAGCGTTCATTACCGGGGATAATTTTTGCCGAAAGGATGACTGTATCGCCCTCCTTGATCTTGATCTGTTTATGTTCGTCAATCGCGATCCGTGAAAGCACGCTCATTGGCTCACCTTGGCTGCCGGTGGTGATTATCACCACCTGATCATCGGGTAAGTCCCTGAGTGCCTCCATCTTGACCCAGATGTCGGGCGGCATCTTCAAATAGCCGAGCTCGAGCGCAATACCAGCATTAGATACCATGCTCTTGCCGCACATAATCACCTTGCGGCCATACTGGACCGCCACGTCTATAGCCTGCTGAATCCTGTGGATATTCGAGGCAAATGTTGCAATGATAATCCTGCCTTTCGTTTTCGCGAATATATCTTCAAACGCCCGCCTCACTTCCCTTTCGGAAAAGGTGAAGCCCCCTTTTTCAGCATTGGTGCTGTCGGACAGCATCAGCAGGGTCCCCTTCTCCCCGTACTCAGTAAATTTGTGGAGGTCCATGAGTTCACCATCGACGGGGGTCGGGTCGAGTTTGAAATCGCCGGTATGGATGATTCTGCCAAGGGGGGTCTGTATTCCCAATCCTACACCGTCGACAATGCTGTGGGTGACCCTTATGAATTCGATCTTGAATTGTCCCAGGGTTATGATGTCGCGCGGCTTAACGGGGATAAGCTGGATATCGAGGAGGTTATGCTCGTTCAGCTTCTCCCTGACGAGGGCCAGAGTGAGGGCTGTACCGAAGACCGGTACGTTAATCTCTTTGAGCAGAAAGGGCAGGGCGCCGGTATGGTCTTCGTGCCCATGGGTAAGTATAATCCCTTTTACTTTTTCCCTGTTGTCAAGAATATATGAATAGTCCGGGATGACGATGTCGACGCCGAGCATCTCCTCTTCAGGGAACATGAGTCCAGCATCAACGATGATGAGGTCATCGGCATATTGAAAGACAGTCATATTGAGTCCGATCTCTTCGACGCCCCCGAGAGGGATGATGAGGAGAGAGCCGGTGTCTTTAAGATCATGAGGTGAATGCATAGTTAATCCCAATAAAATATATTATTTCTATTTCTTTGTAAAGGGTTATTACGAGAGCTTCTTCCGTTTAAGCCTCAGTGAGTTCGTTACTACTGAAACCGAGCTGAAGGACATGGCAGCCGATGCGATCATCGGGTTGAGCAAAGGACCGCCGAAAAGATAGAGTATGCCGGTAGCCACCGGGATGCCAATAATATTATAGATGAAAGCCCAGAAAAGGTTTTGCTTAATCGTTCTTATCGTGAGCCTACTCAGCCTGATAGCATCCACGAGGGATTGAAGACTCCCCTTTATCAGGGTAAGATCTGATGCCTCGATGGCGATATCGGTGCCTGTGCCGATAGCGATTCCTACATCCGCTGAGGCGAGGGCCGGTGCGTCATTAATCCCGTCGCCCACCATTGCAGTTATCTTGTGTTCAGACTTTACCTGTTTTACAATTTCAGTCTTCTGATCAGGGAGCACTTCGGCATAGTATCTCATGATGCCCACTTGCCGGGCAATTGCCTCGGCGGTATTCCTGTGATCACCGGTCAGCATTATCACTTCAATTCCCATCGAAGAAAGTTCGCGTATAGCAGCGGCTGAATCTTCCTTGACAGCATCTGCTATGGAAAAGACAGCCGTCAATGTTTGATTTGTGGCCATGAATACCGGAGTCTTGCCTTCGGAAGAGAATCTTTCTGCCATGCCCTTTGCTGACGTGAGGTCGATACCTTCATCTGTCAAGAGCCTTTCATTCCCGATGACTACTTCAACGTTCTGTGAGTTTTCGGTAATCGTTGCTTTCACGCCACCGCCCGACACGGAAGTGAATGCTGCGGGACCAGGGATATTGATGTTCTGTCCCATAGCTTTTTTGACGATTGACTTCCCGAGAGGGTGCTCGGACAATTTCTCAGCCGAAGCAGCAATGCGCAAGATGTCGGATACGGCATTTGACACCTGCTCCTTTATATCAACAATATCGATTACCTCAGGCTCTCCTTTGGTAATAGTGCCTGTTTTATCGAGGATAACGGCTTTTATTTTATGGCAAAGTTCGAGGGCCTCCGCATTCCGTATGAGTATGCCATTTTCGGCCCCTTTACCGGTGCCGACCATTATCGCAGTCGGTGTGGCGAGTCCAAGGGCGCAGGGACAGGCAATGATAAGGACGGCGATGAAATTCATCAGGGCTAGAGCAAAGGACGGCTGTGGCCCAAAAACAAGCCAGACGATAAAGGTAGTGGCAGCGATAGCCATTACCACCGGGACAAATACGGATGCTATTTGATCGGCGAGTCGCTGGATGGGCGCCTTGCTCCCCTGTGCTTCTTCAACAAGTTTGATGATCCTTGCGAGTGAGGTCTCCTTGCCGACGCGCAGTGCCCTGAATCGTAAGCTGCCGACCTTGTTGACGGTTCCGCTGAAGACCATTGCGCCCTGACTCTTTTCGACCGGAAGGCTTTCTCCAGTAAGCATTGATTCATCGACCGTCGAATCACCGGCTATAACTTCACCATCAACAGGTAGTCTTTCTCCGGGATGTGCGACGACGATATCGCCCACCGTAACTTCTTCGATGGCTATCTCTCGTTCCTTATCGCCTCGCAGCACAACTGCTGTTTTTGGTTGCAGGCCCATGAGTTTCCTGATCGCTTCTGAAGTCTTTCCTTTTGCCCTCGCTTCGAGAAGCCTGCCGAGGAGAATAAGCGTGATGATTGTTGCCGAAGTATCGAAATAAACGTGCGGTGCAACTCCGCCCCGGGAGAAAAAATCAGGGGCGAAGGTTGCCGCAACGCTGAAGAAATAAGCTGCATTGGTTCCGACGCTTATGAGGGTATTCATATTCGTCGCGCCATGTCTGATTGCCGAAAGGGCTGCCTTGTGAAACCTCATTCCGGCCCAGAACTGGACAGGTGTAGCGAGCAGAAACAAGATAATCCAATTGGAAATGAGTGGTATGCTGATCATGCTGCCAACGATTAGGAAAGCCGCGAGCACTGCGCTGACGAGTAAGCGCATTCTTAACCCTTCGTACTCTTTTTTGCGGGTTTCGCGCTCCGTATCTACAAATTCTGTCGTTACCATGTGGGCCGAATAGCCGGCATCCGCGATCACCTGTTTGAAGTCCTCAAAGCCAGTAATTGTGGGCACATATTCGATGGACGCTTTTTCAGTCGCGAGGTTCACGGTCGCATGGACAACCCCATAGATGCCTTTCAAAGCCTTTTCGACCGCGCTGACACAGGCAGCGCAGGTCATGCCGCTTACAGCGATATCGATTTTGTTTGTACCGACTCCATAGCCTTCGCTTTTGACGGCATTGATGATCGCAGGTAACATAGCCGGAATGTCGGACTCTTCGAATTCGATCGTTGCCCGCTCGAGAGGAAGGTTGACGACAGTGTTTTTGACACCTTCAAGCCTCTTCAGAGTTCGTTCGACAGCCGACGAACATGCGGCGCACGTCATTCCTGTGATTGGGACGTCTATTTTATTCGGCATAATTAGAAATCTGGGGCCAGACGGCTCCTTGCCCCCTCAATTGTCTTAGAATTTCACCTTCGGCGCTTCCTTTTCTGCTGCGGGTATTTCATAATAGGCCGCAGGCTGTACGCCGGCTACGGACGCGATGACGCTCCCGAATACGGTTCTTCGGTAGGTATTGAGGATCTGAGCCACTTCGTTGTATCGTTTTCTTTCAACCGATATCCTGTTTTCCGTCCCTTCGAGGCTGTCCTGCAGTTTCAGGAATGATTCGTTTGCCTTGAGCTGCGGATATGTTTCCTTTAAGACGAGAAGGCGCGAAAGAAACCCTTCGAGCTGATTGGACGCCTGTATCTTCTGTGTGGCGGTCGGTGCCTGGAAATACTTTGTCCTCGCTTCTGCGATATTCTCGAAAAGCTGTTTTTCGTGGGTTGCATACCCCTTGACCGTCTCTACGAGGTTAGGGATTAAGTCATAGCGACGTTTAAGTTGGTTGTCCACCTGCGCCCACTGCGCCTTGACCTGCTCGTCAAGGGCGATTACCTTGTTGTATTGACCGACGCCCCAGCCGATCATGCCTATTGCCAGTAGGGCTATTACGGCTAATACTGCAATTGCAATCTTTGCTCCATTACCCATGAAATCCTCCTTGATGAAAGTTCAAATTACTATGTCCTCAGTTTCGGGCCACTTACAATATATTTTGTTATTCCGCTTTGTCCGATATTCATCTAAAAAAAGATTTCCGACAAGCTGAAATATCGCGTCCTCTACTTATTACCGAAGATTAAACTCTGCGACCTTGTTTATCACCAATCTCCCGAAGCACCACCACCGCCGAAACCGCCACCACCGCCGCCTCCGAATCCACCGTCTCCACCGCCGCCTCCTCCAAACCCGCCGAATCCGCCACCACCAAAGCCTCCCGGTCCTCCCCAGAAACCTCCCGATGACCTTCCCCTGAGGCGGGAAAGAAAGAAGGGGAGGATGAACACGAGAAGAATACCGATCCATATCAAATCATTCAAGCCAATCCCTTTTTTGGTCTTCGGCTTTATGGCAGCGGCCCCAGGCATTCCGGTAATTTCAACTCCATGGGCGTCGGCAACGGTCTTGATGATCGCGAGGGATGCGTTAAATATACCGGAACCATAATCCCCTTTTCTAAAATACGGTACAAGGTACTGCCTGCCGATCGTACCCACCATGCTGTCCGGAAGTATTCCCTCAAGTCCGTACCCGACTTCGATGCGGTATTTTTTGTCATTCACTGCCACGACTAGGAGAAGGCCATTGTCTTTGCCCTTCTGACCGAGTTTCCATTTATTGTGAGCCATCCCGATCGAGAATCCATCGATACTCTCTCCGTCGAGACTGGTGATCGTAAGAATGACCATCTGTGCGGTGGTCTTCTGTTCAAGTTCTTTCAGATGGGCATTGAGACGGTTCTTGACATCGGCAGGGATAACGCCCGCAAGATCGATGACATAATTATCGGGGGTAGACGGAGGCTGCGGTGTCACGGCAAAAGAAGCAGTCACGCCACATAGCATGCAACCGAGGATAAAAAGTATGGCAGCATTGAATATGCTTCTTGTACTACGGCTAAAGTGCATTGACGATTCCGGCAACAGTTTCCAAGTTTCCGTAATAGCTCTCGAAGAGTGACAGGACTTCTTCCCGATCTTTGAACCGCTTTTCTTTCAGGAGGAGGGCCTTAATGAGCACCTCTTTATCAACATGAGTAGTACTGTTAAGGGAGTTAATGACATCGATTTTCTTAAGGGGTGGCTCTTTTCCCATTAAGAAAATGATCGACCTGAAAAGGGGCATGCATCCCTTTATTGAGCGCCAAAGAAGCGACGCGATAATATCGGTCTCGCCAAATGACGATATATAGCCTTGCCAGAGCCCGATGAGACGCGTCTTTATTTCGCGTTCGCACTGGAGTCTCAAGAGTTTAGGGTCGATCTCCAGATCTTTTACTATATCGTTACCGTAGGCGGTCTTATGGATGAGCTTGAGTTCCAGGAACTCCATGGGGAATACATCGAGAGATTCATTGATGTATGAAGGTGTCATGACAAGAGGGGCGGCGATGCCCTTTGACTTGAACTTTTTCCCGAGAGGCGCAAGGAATTTGAAAAAGTCGAAGTGTATTTCATCAAGTACGATCAGGGAATTGATATCCGATGTCTTCTCGCTGAAATCGGAAGTGACCGCGCTGCCAGTCACATAAAGAGATTGGATCTTGTCGGGACACCCTCCCAGAATCGCCTCAAAAAAGGGGCGGATCCTGTTTGCGGCCTCAACCGGAATACTTTCAAATAAAAGGTTCTGCATATTGAAATTATACCACAGTAGCGTTACGTTCAGTGCATGCCAGCAGGGGGGGAACCCTTGCCCGCCCGCATGAAGTAGACGAGGGGAAGGATGCCGAGCATTATGATACATACGAGATGGAAGGCATCATTGAAAGAGAGCATCGAGGCCTGCCGGAGCAATTCATGATAAATGTTCGCGAGACTTCCCTGCTGCGCCTGGGAACCCTCCAATCCTCTGAACTTGAGCGCCTGCGTGCCGTGCTGAACTGCCATTTGGTAAGAGGTATTGTAGGGAGTCAGGTTCTCGACAAGGTGCGCCTGATGATATTGCGCACGCCGCGCCAGTATGGTCGTCACAAACGCCACTCCGAAACTGCCACCGAGGTTTCTGAGGAGGTTATAGATGCCCGATGCATTTCCCATGTCCTCCTTGCGGATGCTCGACATCGTCAGGGTGGTGAGGGGGATGAAGAAGAACCCCATGCCGATTCCAAGGACGACCCTCGGCCAGATGACGGTTGCAAAGTCAGCGTCGAGGGTGAAATTCGACATGAGATAAGTCGCATAGGCATTGACCACTATGCCGAAGGACAGGAGGGCCTTTGGATTAACTTTCGTCACCAGCCTTCCCGCTATCGGCAGGGATATCAGCGTTGCCAGTCCACCCGGTCCGAGAACGAACCCGGCGAGATATGATGTGTATCCCATGAGCGTCTGCAAGTAGATGGGCAGAAGGACGATGCTCGCAAAGAGATTGAAAAAGCCAACGAACATGACGGTGCAACCGGTGCTGAAAGAGATATTCCTGAAAGTCCGAAGGTTTACGATAGGCTGTTCGGTGAAGAATAATTCGACGAGCACAAAGGAGATAAGGGAGACTGCTGATATCATGCTGAGCCAGACGATGAAATTCGATTCGAACCAGTTGTCCTGCTGACCCTTGTCGAGTACGATCTGGAGACAGCCCAGACCGACGGTGAGCAGAGCGAGGCCCCAGTAGTCGATCTTCATCTTCATACGCTGCATATAGGGAGGGTCCTGGATAAACATCATGGCCATAAGTATCGATATGATACCGATCGGGATATTGATATAAAAGATCCAGTGCCATGACCAGTTGTCCGTGATCCATCCACCCAGCAGCGGGCCGATAATTGGACCGAACATGATGCCGACGCCGAAGACCGCCATCGCGATGCCATGCTGACGCGGAGGGAATGTTTCCAGTAGTATGGACTGAGAAATAGGCTGGAGCGCGCCGCCTCCTATACCCTGGAGAATCCTGAAGAAGACGAGGCTCTGGAGGCTCCATGCCGCACCGCATAATAACGAGCTAACGGTGAAGAGCGTTATGGAGATGATAAGATATCGTTTCCTGCCAAAGAGCCTGCTCAGCCATCCTGTCATTGGTATGATGATAGCGTTTGAAACGAGATAGGAAGTAATGGTCCATGTCGATTCGTCTATGCCCGCGGAGAGACTGCCGCGGATGTGGTCGAGAGCAACATTGACGACCGACGTGTCCACGATCTCGATAAGCGTGGGCAGCATGACGGTCAGTGCTATGATCCATTTGTTCATTTTTGGACGATGACTGTCGGAACGACGGACATGCCGACACGGAGTACATGTGACGGATTGTCCTTTTTCTCTTTATCGAGGATGATCTTGACTGGTATCCTCTGGACGATCTTGACATAATTGCCAGTCGCATTTTCGGGTGGGAAAAGTGAAAATACTGCGCCCGTGCCAGCCATTACGCTGTCAACCTTGCCGGAGAAAGTCTCTCCCGAAAAGGTGTCTACTTTGATCACGACCTTCTGCCCGGGCCGTATCTTTTTCAGTTGTGTCTCCTTATAATTGGCTGTTACCCAAATGTCATCGAGCGCTACTAGTGCCAGAAGCGGCTGCCCCGGCTGGACCTGATTTCCGTTTTCGACACTTTTTTTGGTAACGAGCCCGTCGGCGGGCGCAAATATTTTTGTGTATCCCACATTGAGTTCCGCGCTCTTCAGTTTAGCTTTCTTCTCCAGTGCCACCGCGGATTGCGTAGCTATCGATGACTCTGCCTGGCGCAACTGCTGACCTGCAGCCTTTAATTCCGACCGTGTGACGTCATAGCTGGTTTTCGTCTTTTCGTAGCGCTCTTTCGAGATGGCATCTTTGCTGAAGAGTATCTCGGCCCGTCGGATATCGAGTTCGGCCTGCCGAAGGTTCGCTTCCTGAAGCTCAAGCTGAGCCAGAGCGGCTTTGACCTTCGCTTTGTACTCGCCGACTTTGGCAGTTTCGGAATCTGCCGATGAGGCAGCTTCTTTCATTTTTGCATCGTAATCGGCGGGGTCGATCTCCACAAGGAGATCTCCTTTTTTGACCAGCTGGTTATCGACGACATACACCGTTTTAATGGTTCCCAATATCTTGGGCGCAATGGTGTACGTCGTTCCGTCCACAAAGGCGTCGTCCGTGCTTATATGTGTTGCCTTGTAGCTCAGGTAAAAAAATATGGTGATTGCTCCGGCAATCAGAAGGACAGCAAAAACGACGCCAGCGATCTTTTTCTTTTTGTTGGTACTGCCGTTTTCTTTCTTGGGTTCTTCCATTTCATTACTCCATTGCGAGTGGATGTTATTTATAGGCGAGCGTTAAATCTTCTCCGGTCGAATAGAGAAGACCTGCGTGGGCGCGTCGCATATCATATAAGGCCTTGTAGTAATTTTTTTCGGCCATGGAGAGCAACGCTATAGCATCCAAAACATCGGTAGCTGTGCCCACTCCCTCTTCATAGCGGACCTTGTTGATTCGGAGGTTTTCCTCGGCTTGGCGTATGGCATCTTTTGTTGCGATCACATTGTCACGTGCATTACGTTCGTCCAGGTAATAACGCTCGATTTCGAGCTTGATATCTTCAAGAAGTTTATTCTTCTCTTCACGTATCTGTCCCGAACGTATTTTTATCTTCGATAGTTCAGCCTTTGTGGCCCCACCATTGAAGATATTTATGTTAAGGCCCAGGACAAGGGACCAGTTGTCGTCGTGGACCATAAACTCGTTTTTTGAATAATTATAGCTGCCGTCAGCAAAGAAGGTCGGCAAATACTCAGACCGCTTGGCTGTTTCCTGGAGTTCATTGATCTTCAGTTCCTTGTCTACAATCCTAATTTCGGGCCTCTTAAGCAGGGCAGCTTCCCAGACATTGTCAAAAACAGGCGCGGGGGGAAGGTCTTCAGAAACTTCTACCGGAGCGATCTCAAGGGTGATGGGTCTCGAAAGAATAGTATTTATCCTCGATGAACTGAAAGTCCTTTGATTTCTCAGTGTCAGGAGCCTTTGCCGTGAGTCCGAGAGCCGGACCTCAGCCTGCAGGAGATCGTTTTTTGTTATCGCGCCGGCATCGTAGAGGTTCTTCGCCACCTGCTGGTGTGACTCAAGGGACTCGACCTCCCTTTGTCCAACCTCGACCATTCTGTCGAATTCAAGGAGGGTGAAGTAGGCAGTGACAAAGTCGAGGGCTACGACGTTTTTCGTCCTGAAGATGTCCGTTTTAGTCAACTCAAGAGACTCCCTGGAAGCACCATAGAGCGATTCTCGAGCCCAGAAATCAAATAAGGTCTGATGGGCATTTACTCCATAGGATGGATAATCTTTGTCCGCAGTGGCAGCCCTGAAAGAACCGAAAATGGCCACCGGCTGATACGCCAGCATTGTATAATTTGCCTGGGCATTGATTGTAGGGAAGAAACGCGAACGGGCGATCGATATATCCTGCGACGCCAAATCCCGGTTAAAAGCAGCGATCTTCATGACGCGACTTTCTTCAGTCGCGATCTTGATACCTTCAGAGAGGGAAAGTAATTGCGGCGTATCCTGGGAATGTCCCGTAAAAGGGTAAAGCGTGACCGCAATGGCGATAGCTGCGATGCATAAGACTGTATCCTGTTTCAACTTTACGCGTTTCATCTTACCCCCATTGCCTTGTCGAGGTTCGCTGCGGCCACGTTATAATCATAGAGTGCCTGAGTATACGCCGTCTTGGCATTCGTATACGTAACCTCGGCATCGGTCACTTCTATAGGATTCCCTACTCCTGCAGTATAACGGCCATTGGCGATGTCAAGGTTTTCGGTGGCCTGTTGAACTGCAAGTTCAGCGGTCGGGATGCGGTCTACGGCGGCGCGCAGATTCAAGGCTGCCTGCTGGACTTCAAGGATTACATTCTGCCGAAGCACATCGAAATTCGCCTTGGCAGCATTAAATACTGCGGTTGATTCAGCGACTTGATGTCGAGTAAGAAAGCCACTGAAGATCGGAAATGTGATAGTTACACCTGCGGTCCAGTCCTCGTCTCGAAAAGAGGTATCCGTTATTGATGAACGGGTATAAGCGGCATTACCGGTGACAACGGGGAAATAACCCGTTTTTGCAAGTGCGATTGATACCTCCGAAGCCTTGACCCTGAGATCAGTTGCCTGGAGTTCAGGTCTGTTTTTAAAGGCGGTTTCGATCGCTTGTGGAAGGGTGATGTCCTTTTTTGCATAGCTCATGGAATCCACGATCTCATATTCAGGCGCATCGGGCAGCCCGATGGCATTGTTGAGCGTAACACGGGCGATTCTCAGGGCGTTGTCTGCAGTGATTTGATTCAACTTGGCATTGCTCAAATCCACTTCAGCCTTGATCACGTCGAATTTCGGTTTTACGCCGACTTCATAGAAACCCTTTGCCTGATCGAGATGTTGAGAGAATTGGGTGACCGTCTCTCTCGCGACATCAACATTTCTTTGGAATTGAAGCACTCCGTAATAAGACTGTTTCACCGAAAGAATCGTCTGCGAACGTGTAGCATCGAAGTCTGAACGGGACGCATCGAGGTTCAGCTTCTGTATCCTCACCTGCGCGGGGGTTTTGCCAAAATCGAAAATCGTCTGGGAAAGGGTTGCGCTTCCTATATATTGGTCAAATGAGCCGGATCCACCTGAGTTCCCAACTCCACCCGAGCTTCCAACTCCACCCGAGCTTCCAACTCCACCCGAGCTTCCAACTCCACCCGAGCTCCCGACCCCACTCAATAATGAAGAATTAGAGCTGACGGTAGATGACTTGATCCTGCTATAGCCTCCCGACACGCTTACTTGTGGATAATATGCCGACTGTGCTTCCCCGACCCTGCTCTCGCTTGCCCTAATATTATACTGTGAGGCGATAAGAGCTGGCTGTTGCTGCAACGCGATGTCGATGCATCGGTCAAGCGTCAACATATCTCCTACTCTTATAGCTCCATCGGCTTTAAGCGACTCCTGTGCCCCCGATACAAGTGGCAGGAGAGAGAACGCAAATACGATTAATGAAATAAACTTATTCATAAACTCCTCCTGGATAGGTGCTTGCTTATAATATCTCATCTGTCGCTGCGATTTTTTTTGCCATGCGACGGGTCCGCATTTTGGCCAACCAGCCCTGTAATGACTCCATATAGGTGTATACCACCGGCGTCAGATAGAGTGTTATGAGCTGCGAAAACAGAAGGCCTCCCACAACCGCCAGTCCGAGGGGGCGACGCGACTGTGCCCCAGTGCCTATGCCGAGGGCGATCGGTAGCGTGCCCATAAGGGCAGCCTCGGCCTGGCGAATAGCAGCCTGCTGCTGGCGAGCGTCGATAGTAAAGAGGAGCGCACCTTTTCTTACGAACTGCCCTTCCTTAAAATGTATTTTGGCGAGCAGTCCCGTTACCTGTGCTTTCACCGCTACGTTAGAGAAAGCGTCGATGTTGCCGATGGCCCGAATCTCGTAGGGGATGGCTTTCTGAACAACCGTTGCAACTGTGACGGGCACCACTGGTTTTGAAGGGGCAGCTTTCTGCTGCGAACAGCCAGACAGGCTGAACGACAGAATAAAGAACGTAATAAGTGAGACACATATGCACGTTCTTGATGTAAGAAAGTAAGTGCAGCTCCCTGTGTTTGCCAAAAAAATGCCTCTTGCTCCGGCATTAGCCATGATGTTTTGTCCCCTCCCGTATCGTCCCGTGCACGAAAAACTGCACATATTCCCTGATAAGCGGGTCCATCTCATCGGGACGACATTTTTTGAACATGAATATATGTGCTGAGATGAAATAGGCAAAAAACATTCCCAGGAAAGCCCGCGCACCGACTATGGAATCAAAGGGTTTTAATGTCCCGTTATTTTGCAATTCATCAAAATAAGCCGCCAAGGTCGAAAATATATCTTGAATGAAAGCGTGATAGATTTTACGTATCTTCTCAGGATATGTGTGAACTTCGGAATGCATAATTTTTATCAGATCCTTTCTCTGGGTAAGTGTCTCGAGAAACTTCTTCGCTATTTTCGTCAGCGCCTGTTCATAGGGAAATGTTTTGATGGATGGCATGATTTCCCTGAGAGCTGGGAGAAAAGTATACTTCGACAGCATCTCTTCAAAGAGAATCTCTTTTGAGGGAAAATGCCTGAAAAGAGTTACCTCGGCAACGCCCGACTCAGCCGAAATTTCCTTTGTTGTTGCGCCTAAATAGCCCTTTGCCGAGAAAAGATGAAGGGCCGTTTCGAGTATTCTATCCCTCGTTGATTGTTGAACTTCCGACATAGTCACAACCTCTCTTTAAAGAATAGGACAACCAAAGTTTGTAAGTACTTACTAACATAAATAAAAAATCCGTAACTTGTCAAGACCGTGAACGCGGGGGCTATGTCGAACTGGTAGGAGAGTTTAACCCTGAGTTTGTCATGTTCTATGTATGACTGTCTTACGCGCTGTTATAGATAGAAATGAGTTCGCTTAAAAGGGGCTTTGTCCAGCAACAAGATAACGGCAAGCCTTGAAGTCGAGCCGGCCAAACCGGGACCCATACGAGGAGTGGGGTAAATTCTCAGTGCAACGGCGTGTACGGCGTCTGCGGTACAGCTAGAAATATTTATGCTTATGTCAAAGTCTGGATAGACTACGGTACTGACAACGACATGCACAGCAATGATTCGGCAGCACCTCAGCAGGTAAATCATTGCTTCCTGCCTGATGCTACTACGTTGAGCAACGTCAACTTCGGGTTTGACAAGGTGAGCTGGAATAGTCCGCAGACAGTGGTTATCTCAACTTTCGGAATGGGATCAAATTAATTCTTCAGATTTAGTGCACAGTGGCAATAGGGCATCGTTCCCAAGGTTGTGAGACCGACTGTCTCTCACTATACTATAAGCAAACGATTTGTAGAATCCTTTAGCTTGTTCTTCGAACAGGTTCGCAGAATTTTTTGGGGAGGGATTCCGGGAGCGATAGGTGAAGAGAGATAGAGGAAAAATGACACGTATTCTCATAATCGGTGCCGGTGTTGGCGGCTCGGCACTTCTTGAGCTTCTTGCCAAGAAGAGTAATATTACTATCACGGGTGTCGTCGATAGGAACGAATCCGCGAAGGGAATAGTACTCGCAAAGCATCTTAACATTCCCACCGGTCGGGACGTGCATGAATTCCTGAAGAAAAAAACAGATATCATCATCAATTTAACCGGAAAGAAGGATGTTGAAGATGATATTCTCCGGACCATAGCGCCGCAGCCCGAAATCATCGGCGGGTGCAGCGCAAAGCTGATGTTCAATCTTGTTAAGGAAGCGAAGACCGCCCTGGAGCAGTCTCTCTTCCAAGCTGCAATTATAGCGCAGGTGCGCAATGCTGTGGTTGTTACCGATATGAATGGCGGTATCCAATACTGGAATAAATTCGCAGAAGAAATGTTCCAGTGGGTGTCTGCAGAGGTGGCAGGAAAAGCTTTTTTCCCGTTGATACTTCCTGGAAATAACCAGATAGAGGCTGAAGAACTGTCGTCCTCTGTCCTGTTCGAGGGCTTCTGGGAAGGGGAGATTGTGGCACAGAAGAAAGACGGCTCATTATTTTCCGTGTATTTGAGCAATTCGGTTTTGCGGGACGATCGTGCTCAATCTATTTCACTTGTCTCCATATCGTCTGACATCACTCAGTTGAAGAAGGCTGAGAAGGCATTTACGACAGAGGCCAGTTTCCGCAAAGCAATAGAGGATGCTGTTCGACCGGGGATAGTTGCGTACGATATGGAGGGCAGGCAACTTTATATCAATCAGGGTTTTTGCAACATTGTTGGATGGCGCGAAGATGAGCTTATCGGGATTCGCCCTCCTTTCCCCTATTGGCCGGAAGAAGAACTGACACACAATGCAGCTATTTTTGATGCCATGCTCGCGGGAGCGGAAGCGGTTGGTATGGTCGAATTGCCCTTCCTAAGACGAGATGGAGGGAAATTTCATGCAATGGTGCTTACCGCACCTTTTTATGATGAATACGGCAAGATGAAGGGGTTGGTGAGTTCGATCTCTGATGTCACTGAGTATAAACGGAAAGAGGAATGGTTGAGTAATTCTCGTGAGCAACTGAGGGACCTCGCATCCCATCTCGAAATGGTAAGAGAGTCCGAGAGAAAAGAGATGGCACACCGCGTTCACGATGAAATTGGACAGCCACTTGCTGCCTTGAAACTTGAGCTGGCCTCACTGTCACATAAGCTTAAAGAGGAACAGACGGTGCTCTTTGAGCGGACCGAAGTGATGAATAGTATCATCGATGAAAGCATACAGGCCGTCAAGAGGATTTGCACTGAATTGCGGCCATGGTTGCTTGACGATATGGGGATTGCCGAAGCGATAAAGTGGCAGATGATGGATTTTGGCAAACGGATGGCAATAGAATGTGAATTGAGCACCAACCTTCAAGAGGTCTCGCTTGAACATGACTTATCGACGACCATTTTCAGGATATTCCAGGAAATACTGAAAAATGTCGAACTTCATGCGGGGGCGACAAAAGTGAGTGTGGTCTTTACGAAAAAGCGGGATGGGATTGTCATGGAAGTGAAAGATAACGGGGTGGGAATAGCGGAGGAGCTCATTTACAACCCGAAGTCATACGGTCTTAGCAGTATTAGGGAAAGGGTTTTCGCATGGGGCGGAGCGGTCGAGATCGGAGGAGAGTTGAATAAAGGGACTACGATAACCGTGAAAATCCCGTTGCAGGAACGTAATGACCTACAGTGTTGGACCTGTCAATAATTTTATGGCATGGCAGGCGTATACTGAAAGCGTTTAAATAATGTCCTCTTTTGTGAGTGTATTTAACGTGCTCCGGAGGAGTCGTATGAGACCAAGGGTTTTGTTCTATTGGTTGTCGGGGTGTTCCTTGTCATTGGCTGTGCTTCCATTCCCGAAAAGCATAAGGGGGCCGCGACCGGCGCGGCAACTGTTGTAATTGGCGGATCGCTACTGGCAGTCACGGGGCAAAGACTGAAATGGCAATCCTTGGTGGACTTGCTGGTGTACTTGTTGGTGGCGCGAGCGGGCACTATGCGGTCGATCAAAAGAGGACCGAAGATAACCAACAGTTGGTATAACTATCAGTCCTTGGCCGTATCCATCAGGATCAAGGACACTTCCACATATCCGACTGACGGAAGAGCTGGCGCTCAAGTCGATCTAAAAGCAACCTATGCGGTTCTTGGAGTTCCTTCGGGAAGCCCAGATCGATCTTATCGAAAAACGGGAAATCACTCACGCGGGGCAGATTATAGGTAATCCCGAAGTTGCGGTATCGAGGCCGGGAGGAACGTATACTTCAACAGTGCCGCTGTCCCTGCCCTCTGATGCAAAAATGGGAACGTACAGGGTCAGAACGACGATCCAAGCGACGACTTCAAGCGACACCTGTGAGAGCACGTTTTACGTTTGGTAGTTTTTACGTGCCCCCTCACTTCGCCTCTTTTTTAAGTGGGAGGATGACTAGGGTTATAACGGGCAAAGGAGTTCTTTATCAGCGAGAGACTCAGCTAAATCGGGATCGAACAAGATAGCAATATTATTTCGATCCTGAATAAGTTTGAGGATACTCTTTCAGCGGTATCATTTTCCCCGTCGCTTCAGCGATAAGAACTCCTGAGGTTTTGTCGGATATGCGCGAACGCGCTTTAATTATTCTTGGTCCATTTTGTGTCACCACCGCCTCGACAATCGCCGTCCGGCCAGCTGAGAGCGGTTGCTTGAATCGCACGGTGATCTCTGCGGTCACCGGCTTGTGGCCTTCGGCCATGGCCGCCTGAATCATTGCTTCATCAAGAATGGCTGCTATGATGCCACCGTGAATAATGTTCTTATAGCCCTGGAAATCATTCGGGAGAGCAAATTCGGATAAAGTCGTGCCCTTCGCAGAGCGGAATGCAAGCTTCAGCCCGCGCTCATTGGCCTTGCCGCAGACGAAACAAAGGCTCTCATCAACAATATTCATAAGCAGAGCACACTGAGGAGTTAAGAGATCACTATTTGTTCATCATTTCGAGGAAGTCTTTGTTGCTCTTCGCTCCCTTCAACTTGCTCAGGAGGAACTCCATGCTTTCCACGGTACTCAGAGGGTTCAGAACCTTTCTCAATATCCACATCTTGTTGAGTTGGTCGGCATCCACAAGGAGCTCTTCCTTCCTTGTGCCGGAGGCGTTTATATCGATGCTGGGGAATATTCTCTTGTCAACGAGCTTGCGGTCAAGATGCAACTCCATGTTGCCCGTTCCCTTGAATTCTTCAAATATGACATCGTCCATTCTGCTGCCGGTATCGACAAGTGATGTGGCCATGATCGTGAGACTGCCTCCTTCTTCTATATTTCTTGCTGTACCGAAAAACCGCTTAGGTCTTTGCAATGCATTTGCATCGAGACCGCCGGACAGAACCTTTCCGCTGGCCGGGGTAATGGCGTTATACGCTCGGGCAAGCCTGGTTATACTGTCAAGAAGGATAACGACATCTCTTTTCTCCTCGACCAGCCGCTTCGCTCTATCGATGACCATATCTGAGACCTGGCAATGACGCTGCGGCGGTTCGTCGAAAGTCGAGCTGATGATTTCGGCGCCGCTGACCTGTCTCTTCCAGTCGGTGACTTCTTCAGGCCTTTCATCGATCAGGAGTATGATCAGGTGTATCTCGGGGTGATTCTTTTTGATCGCCTTGGCGATCGACTGCAGGAGCATAGTCTTGCCCGTCCGCGGCGCGGCAACGACAAGTCCGCGCTGACCCTTTCCTATGGGAGTAATGAGATCCATGACCCTCATCGCAAAATCGGTCGGACTGTACTCCAAGTTTATTTTTTCCGTTGGATAGTAGGGGGTAAGGTTGTCGAACAGCGGGCGGCTAGTGTTTTCATCGGGTGATTCGGTGTTTATGGTCTCGACCTTAAGCAGCGCGAAATAACGTTCGCTCTCTTTGGGCGGGCGTATTTGGCCCGAAACATAATCTCCGGTCCGGAGGGCAAATCTTCTTATCTGTGACGGAGATACATATATGTCATCAGGGGAGGGGAGATAGCTGTAATCAGGCGAACGGAGAAAGCCAAAGCCATCAGGAAGGATTTCCAGGACGCCCGACCCATAAACGTTGCCGGCTTTTTCGGACTGGGCCTGAAGGATGGCGAAAATCAACTCCTGCTTCCTCATCCCTCCTGTGCCGTCGACAGTTAGTTCTTTGGCAATGCGGGTAAGGCTGTCAACGCTCTTTTGCTTCAATTCTGAAATTGAAATATAATTTTCCATTCGTTTTTCCTCTCCGGGTGGATGATAGAAAGTATCGCTAGCCGTTGCAAGTTGTGTTTGCGGATTTTTCCTCAATAGTGAATGTCTTTTGGTAAAATACGTTGATTATGATCTAACCCTGATAAGGGGGGAATCAGTGAACTCTTTCATAGAATACACAATGTGTCAGCCTTTGTCAATATGAGGGTGTTTCGGAATTACGGGCGGTTATGCCCCGTGTCCTGCTACAAATCGGCGACAATTTGTTGAATCTCTATATCGGGCATATCCTGAATGATGATCCGACCTTTTTCATCGTAGTGGACTTGCGCGATACCGGCATACTCTTTTTTGAGAACTTAAGAAGGTTGAGGGCTTGCTGCCTCACGATAGTCAGAAGGCTCCGGTTCTCTGTTTCTAATTTGTATTCTTCGATTGCTGCCTTCACGGCGAAACTAAGTTCGAAATCGTCGTAGAGCTCTGCGGAAAGACGGTAGATCTCGTCTTTGTTAATCGACTTAATCGCTGCATTCAGGCTTGCAAACAGGAGGGAAGCGGCTACTAACCCTCGCAAGGAAATTTACGCCTGACATCCATGGTATCATTTCATCACTGATCAGCACTGTTACTTTGTGGGTGAAAAGTATGTATAGCCAACCCGACGGATGATAGAGATGTGGAACACTATGACAACCCTTTTGCTCAGCAGATAGCAGTTTTTGTCGTGTGTTTGATATGAAAATTAAGGGACTACCTTTTTGAAACGTGTGCCCTTTACCCTTTATCTTCAGACTCGTATACTAATAATATTATGAACTATCGGTTGACAGAAAAGGTGAAGGCCGCAGGCTGAGCGGCAAAGATAGGTCCGTCGGACCTCGAAGAGATAATCAGCGATATCCGCTGCAACGGCGCCTCCAACGTGCTTGTTGGTCCTGGCGATGATGCCGGGGTCTATCTGATCGGAGACCAGGCAGTAGTGGAGACCGTCGACGTAATCACTCCGGTTGTAAACGACCCTTTTACTTTCGGTGCTATCAGCGCCACTAATTCCATGAGCGATGTCTATGCGATGGGGGGACGGCCCCTCACAGCATTGGCCGTTGCCGGCTTTCCTTCCTGCGATTATGAGCCGGCCGTGTTAAAAGAGATCCTTAAAGGAGCTATCGCCTCGTTGAAGCATGCGGGTGCAGTTCTGATAGGCGGACACAGCTTTGAAGACAATGAAATAAAATTCGGTCTTTCCGTCACGGGCGTTGTCAACAAGGACAATATCTTGAGGGTGGGCGGCGCTGTCGAAGGCGACGTGCTCATCTTAACCAAGCCTCTCGGCATCGGCATACTCACTACCGCTCTCAAAGGTGGCAAGCTGTCTGACGACGATATAATCCCTGCTGTCGAATGGATGTTGACACTCAATGAAGCGGCTTCGATGGTTGCGGTTAGTGCCGGGGCGACTGCGTGCACTGATGTCACGGGATTCGGACTTTTGGGACATGCTCTGAACATGGTCACCGGAACGGGCCTTGATTTTGTCATCCATAACGACCGTGTTCCTGTTTTGAACAGAGTGAAGGAGATGATTGATGCCGGTATGGTGCCAGAAGGCGCCTATCATAACCTTCGCTATCTTGACGGAAAGGTTGCCTTCCGGGCGGGAATGAGCGAAGAGCATAAGCTCCTGCTTTCCGATCCTCAGACGTCGGGGGGACTCTTGATAACGATGAAAGGTGACGATGTGAGTTTTTTTGAAAAATCCTCGGTATTTTTTGCAGTTATCGGAAAAGTTGAGAAAGGGTCCGGAAAGGTGAACGTTGCATAATCAAGCCATTTTGTATTCGTTGAGCATCTTATCATAGGAATACGCCTTAAGAAAGACGATGAACTCATCGACCGCATGGGGAAGGATCGTATTTTTTGGAATTACCAGCGAGAATTCCCGGGCTATCTTGCCCTCCTTTGGCGAAATTGCCTTAAGATGGCCCCGATACACCTCTTTTCTAACAGCCCACTTGGAAACAATTGATATCCCCATGCCCCTTTCTACTGCCTCTTTTATTGAGCTTGTGCTGCCGAGGATAACGGCAATCTGTAGGTCGGAGAGATTGATGCCGTTGTCAACCAGATGTTTTTCGATCACCTGCCTGGTGCCTGAGCCTTCCTCTCTGAAAACAATCGGCTCCTTCACGATTTCGGCAATGGAGACGAACTTCTTCTTTGCCCACGGATGCTGGGGCGGCACGATTATAAAAAGCTCATCAGCCATTATCGGTTCCACGACGACCTTGCTCTTCGAGGGTACTTCTCCGACGATGCCCACATCGACGGCGCCCGAATGCAGGAGATCCATGATCCGCTTCGTATTCCCTATAAATACATCGATTTCGATTTTGGGGTGGGAGTTTTTGAAATCGACGATGACGCTCGGCAGGATATGGTTCCCAAAAGTAGTACCGGCGCCGATCTTGATGCTCCCTTTTACGAGGCCCGTGATTTTGGAGATGTCCTTTTCGGCAAGGGCGTAAAGGGCCAGTATGTCCTTGGCGTATTTGTACAGAACCTCACCTGCCACGGTCAAGTGAATAGAACCGCTCGTCCGGTCGAAAAGTTTTGTCTCATAGATATCTTCGAGAGCCTGCACCTGAAGGCTTACCGCGGGTTGTGTCAGATGAATAATCTCGGACGTCTTTGAGAAACTTTTCGTTTCTGCAACAGTACAGAAAACTTTGAGTTTATGATCTTCCATTCCCATAGCTTTAATATAGCATAAACTTTATTTATAAGTAAATTAGGCATGGCAAGCGAGTTTTGAAGGAGGGCAAAAGCGTTGAGATGAGGTTAGTTAAGGGCGGCAGGTATCAATTCCCATCTGCAGTTTCCTGTGGTTCGTCAGCGGGCTTGGCGTAATACAATATTCGCCTGCATTGCGGGCACTGGAAAAGAGTGCCGCTGCTTTTTATCTCGACGAAAAGCTGTGGCGGTATGTTCATATTACAGCCCTGGCAAACCTCTTTCTTTACTTCAGCCACGGCACAACCCCTTCCCGTCTTGAGGAGGTTCATGTAGCGAGTGTACAACTCGCGATCGACTTTATCTGCAAGAAGGTGTCTCTTTTCTTTTAAGGCCTGCAACTCCTGTTCAATAAATGCGATTTCCTTGTCCCTCTCCTTATTGAGCGCTTCCGCTTTAGTCTTTGTATCCGTGAGGCGGGCATTCTCGGCTTCCGCTTGTTTAGATACGTTTTCGATGACCTCCATCAGCGAGAGGACTTCATCTTCAGCCAAACGGATCTCTAACTCGACCGACTCAATTTCCTTTAAATGAGCCTGATACTCCTTGTTTGTCTTGATCTCCGAGGCACGGGCCCTGAGCTTGTTGATCTTATCCGCCAAGTCTTCAATCAGACGTTCCTTATCCTTCTTTTTCTTTTCGAGTGAAAGGAGCTGCTGGTGTGTAGCTTCGTAGGCCTTAAGCGCTGCTTTATACGGGGCTTCTTCGGCTGCGATATGGGAAGGCATCGAGTCAATCTTGTAGCGGAGGGCAAGGATATTTGAGTCAAGCTTCTGCAAATCAACCAATAGGTGCAACTCTTGTTCCACGAATACTCCTCTCCATCCGCTTAACTGGGGCTGTCCGGCCTGCTACCGGGATACTAACTGAAAATATTTGGTGGGCCCACCAGGACTCGAACCTGGGACCAACCGGTTATGAGCCGGTAGCTCTACCAGCTGAGCTATGGGCCCGCGCTAAGCAGACGAATCGATGGTCCGCCCATGCCGCAAGCGGCGCGGTGTCTACGCTTGTAAGCGTTTACTATAAACTCAAAGAGTCCCACAAGTCAAGGCCGGAATCAAGGTTTATTCAGGAAATCCCTTAGCCACTTGTTCCGGGATGGATGCTTCAACTTGCGGATTGCCTTTACCTCGATTTGTCTTATCCGCTCCCTTGTCACATCGAACTCCTGCCCCACTTCTTCAAGTGTACGGGGAGTGTCTTCGCCGAGGCCGTACCTCCTCCGTATCACTAATTGCTCCTTGGGTGAA
This sequence comes from uncultured Nitrospiraceae bacterium, assembly GCA_963727805.1. Classification (GTDB taxonomy): domain Bacteria; phylum Nitrospirota; class Thermodesulfovibrionia; order Thermodesulfovibrionales; family Dissulfurispiraceae; genus Fen-1308. Next base: position 155,197 of record CAVSHF010000005.1, on the reverse strand, counting down.
AGGGTACAGAGCACCTTGTCGATTTGGGATTTGAGATCGTCCTGTATTGCGTTATCGAGCGGCGACAGGATGGATTTGTCTTCGATGAAGTCTTTGAGCATCGCATCGTCTTCGTCACCGATGGGGGTTTCAATCGAGATGGGCTCTTTCGTTATTTTTAGGATATTTCTCACACGGCTGACGGGGATTTTCGACCGCTCCGAGATCTCTTCGGGGTCGGGGTCCGAGCCTGCCTCCTGCACAAGCTGTTTTGCTGTTCTGTTGACTCGATTGATGTTCTCGATCATGTGGACTGGAATCCTGATTGTCCGTGACTGGTCGGCAAGTGCCCTGCTTATAGCCTGCCGTATCCACCACGTAGCATAGGTGCTGAACTTGTAGCCCCTCTGGTATTCAAACTTGTCGACGGCGCGCATGAGCCCGATATTCCCTTCCTGAATCAGATCCCCCAGTATGAGACCCTTCCCGATATATCTCTTGGCGACGCTTATAACCAATCTGAGATTGGCTTCGATAAGCTTGCTCTTGGCAATGATGACCGCTTGGTCGGCATCAAGCACTTCCTGTGAGATTTTTCTAATTTCAGGACTGCTTACCCCGAAGGAATCTTCTATCCGGGCAATTTCTGCAAGGTATTCAGCCACCTCTTTATCACTTCGCGATTTCTTAAGAGATCGGACTTTTTCCTGGAGAACTTCCACCTGTTCTGCCATTTTTCTCAATTCTTCGAAAAAAGCGAGGACTACATCACCCCTGAGGTTCAACTCTTTGATCTTTTCAATGATCCGGGCCTTGCTCTCCGCTATTGTGCTGTTTCCCCGCGTGTGACTCTCCACCTGATGACTTCGGATTTTTTTGTTGTAAGAAGCTGAATCGTCTAATAATTGATGTTTCTTTACGAGAGCGGCTATTTCCATCGTAATTATGGAAAAACGCTGCTTCTCTTCGTAAAGGTCTTCTTCTAGGAGATCTTCGCTATCCTGGATCAGGTCGATGATGGGGGCCTCACCATTTTCAACGAGTTTGCCAAGCATGATGAGCTTCCGTATGACAAAGGGAATAATGAACAGGGTGTTCTCTATCCGCTCCTTTCCTTTTTCGATCTGGCGGGCAATATCGACCTCCCCTTCTCTAGTGAGCAAGGGAATCGCACTGATGCCTTTCAGATAGGACTTGAGCGGATCAAACTCCTGATCAGAATCGCCCGCAGGTTCGCCAATTTCGACAGCATCGCTCTCATGGAACGAATCTTCACCGGAAACCTCTGCGAGGTTTTGGGGAAGGTCCTCAGAGGACTCATCGTCATCGTCGCCGCCAAAGTCTTCCGTGTATCTATCAAAGGGATCCTTCAAAGAAACCTCCTCGTCTATTGTGTGCGTTTTGATTGAAAAAGTTCAACAGGCTTTTGCATGAGCGTTGTCCTTTCACGAAGAAGCATGCGCAGGGAGTCAGCGTCTCCCATGCTTTTTGCGACGAAAATCCTCTTGTTGATACTCTTGAGTCTGATCTTGTTGATGCAATCATCGATGTTCTGAGCAATTTCATTCATGTCGATTCCGGGGTCGATCGATAATTTAGAGATGAGAGTCCGTTCCTCTGGGCTGCAGTCTGTCAAAAAAATATCAATCGATAGTGTATCATCCTGTGGGAAAGCAAGGATCTTCTCGAAGAGCTTCTTTGCGAGCGGATTTTCGAGGTTCGCGATGTCGACGCGCTCAGCTATGCGGCGTGCCAATCTCGGAAGCGAAAACGTGATGTTGAGCAAGATCTCCTCTTCCTTGGTCATTTCACCGGTTGAGGAGGGAGCGCTTTGTTCCGGACTAGAAGCACGGAACTGGCGGTTAGCCTCGGACGTTTTCCGGGCAATAATTGCCAGCTCTTGCCGGAGCACTTTTTCACTTGCCAGGTCCGAAAGTTCCCTGAGTGCATCATCCCTGAGAAGGGGGTCATGGCAGGATGAAAGTATCGTAAGAAACTGGCGTACCCCGTCTATTTTGCTCTTGCCAGCCCGGGATAGAAAGAAACGAACTGGCGATAACGCCTTTGCAAGAAAATTCTTGAATTGTTCAGCACCGTATTTTCTCAGGAAGGTATCAGGGTCTTCTCCTTCGCTCAACAGGACGATCTTCGAAATCAGACCCTCGGCGTACACCAACTCAATCACCCTTTTTGCTGCGGCTATCCCTGCGGGGTCTGCATCGAAGGTGAGCAGCACCTTGTTTGTGCATTTCTTGAGCTTCTTCAGATGACCGGCAGTCAAGGCAGTTCCGAGAGGCGCCACAGTATTCGGAAACCCGAATTGGTGACAGACGATCACGTCAAAGTTCCCCTCGACAATAATGACGTAGCCCTTATTTGCAATATGTTTTTTTGCGATGTTAAGGGCATAACACGATTCGCCCTTCCTGAAAATAGGATTTTCAGGCGAATTGAGATATTTAGGAATATTCTTCGATGGCGATAGAGTCCTTCCGCCAAAGGCCACTACTTTGCCCCTGAGATCAAAGATGGGGAAAAGCAGTCGGTCTCTGAATAAATCGTGCACTTCTGTTTCCCCGAAATAGGCAAGGCCCGAAGACTTCAGCTGTCGGTCGGAAAAACCCGCAGCCCTGAGATGTCGCAGCAGAGAATCCCTTTCGTTTTTTGCATATCCAAGGGAGAATTGTTCGATGGTTTCCGGCTCTATACCTCTTTCAGCGAGATAGGCTAGGGCATGTTTTGAGCTTTTTAGATTGGCAGTAAAGAAGCGCCGGGCCTCCTCATGAATTGCGAAGAGGGCCTCCTTAATGCCCTTGTCGGGGTCATCATGGCGCATGACTTCAATCTGAACGCCGGCTTTATTAGCGAGGAATGAGAGGGCCTCGCTGAATGTCATGTTCTCATAATTCATGATGAAAGAGAAGATATCTCCTCCCTTGTTGCAGCCGAAACAATGGAATATCTGCTTTGAGGGACTTACCATGAAAGAGGGTGTTTTTTCTGAATGGAACGGGCATAGGCCTTTATAGTTTTGGCCTGAGCGTTTGAGATCCACGTATTCCGCGATCAGGTCATGAATGTCGATCCGCGATTTTATTTCATCGATTTGTCCGTCATTTTTCATGTGCTTTTGCCTGTTCTGTTTCGGGGCTGGGGATTAGTTTCTCAATACTCTTTTGAACCCCGAGCATTCCACCACGCTGATCTTCCCGTCGTCAATTACCCGATCGAAGAGAAGATTCAGTCCGAGTGTATCGCTTGCGATGTGTCCGGCGATGACAACATTAATGTGATGACGTTCGGCTTCCTTCCTGTGCTCCTCGCTCATGTGCATGCCGACAATGGTATTAACGCCGCTCTGGCTGAGGCTCTTTATTATATCCCTTGCGCCTTCGGTGCCGCCGGTCATGTCGACAAAGATCTTACCGGCCGTTCTTGTGTCAGAGCCGAGCAGGACCTTTGGCCCAGCATTATATTTTTCAGCGTGCATGTATTCGGGAATATCGCGCAAAAGTTCGATGATATCTTCAAGTCGCTTGGGTTCTTTATCGGCGAAGAGATTTTGCAGATAGTTGGCCACCATATTGTCGGCAGGCGTGTGAAGGCACATGAAAGGTAGTTCTAGGAGCCGCGCCGCATCGACCGATCGTGCATGGTTTGCCGGCATGAGACGTCGTTCAATCTCTTTGGCCCGTCCTTCCATCAGGCTCTCGGCGATATTGATAGGAACGCCGAAGCGCCGAAGAATGTCGGCCTGCATGTAGATGACGGAGAAAAGGTTTCCGAATGCGCGTCCTGCAGGATGATGCGAAACAAGAAGATCTATATCTGTATTCTTACCCCGCAGATTTTCTGCCAGAAGTATCTCCCCCACATCGATATCGATCCCGACCATGATGCTAGTTATATCTTCGTCACCGCTCCCGAAGAGTATCCGTGAATCGGAGTAAGGGTTAATGAGGGTCTCACTATCGAAGGTTTCCTTTTCCCTCGGCTTGAGATCTTCGTATTTTTTATTTGCAATTTCAAGTTCTTTGATGACGGCGACCCTGCCGCGGGGATCGTTGTCGATGCCGGTAGAGATCGCTTTCTTGTAAAGTTCGGAAAGCTTCATAGAGGGTCTTCCTTATATGGTGAAATTTGCTACTGAGAAATTGTTGTCAAGACTTCTTTAACACGCAGATTGACTATCTTTCCGTCAGCCACACCCTTGACCTTCGGCATGAGGACCTTCATTACCTTACCAAGGTCGTTGAGAGTCGTTGCCCCAGACTCACTGATCGAAGAGCGGATGATATCATCGAGCTCAGACAGTGAAAGCTGATTGGGAAGATACGACCGGATGATTTCGAGTTCTTTTGTTTCTTTGTCGGCAAGGTCGGTCCTACCAGCAGCGGAGAACTGCTCGATAGATTCCCGTCGCTGTTTTGCGAGGGTTGAAAGGACCGATAGGATATCGGCATCTGTAAGACTGCTCATCTTCTCGATCTCTTTATACTTTAAGGAGGCCTTTATCATCCGGATGACGGAAACTTTGAGATCATCCCTGGATTTTAAGGCCTCCTTCAAGACCGCGTTAAGATCGTCGAGAAAAGCCAACCATTACCTCGCAGCGTAAGACCTTGGTTTTTTGGAAGCCTTCTTCCGGGCGGCAATAATCTTTTTCTTCTTCTTCACGCTCGGTTTGTCGTAAAACTCCCGCTTCTTTACTTCCGAAAGAATGCCTTCACGCTCGCACTGCTTCTTGAAAAGCTTGAGAGCCGAATCGAGCGATTCGTTGTCCCTGACTTTAACAGAGGGCATTCGTAACTCACCCCTCTCTATATATAGATTTAAATAGTGTGGTAATTTACCAATTCAGCACCGCCGCTGTCAAGGAAAGTCCTTGTAATCTGGTGCTTTCAACAGGGAAATGGAAGGAGGCGAGAAAATGGCGCGCCCAGGAGGATTCGAACCCCCGGCCTACAGATTCGTAGTCTGACGCTCTATCCAGCTGAGCTATGGGCGCGTTTAAGAGTAATATAATACCATAAGGAAGCATGAAAGCGTAAGAGTTACATATTAAATCGGGAGTGCTTCAGAAAGTTGTAACGACAGCTCGCAGCACATATGATATACTAAAAAAATGCAGCTGCAAAAAAGTATTTTTTCTAATTATGTCTTGTTTAATAAGCCCTTGCATGAAGTGGGAAAGAGAAGGTCTGAAATAACGGCTATAAAGCCGGCAAAACATCAGGAGGTCAATTATGCTCGGTAAGAAAATGGAAGACGCCTTGAATGAGCAAATGAATCGAGAAATGTATTCGGCGTATCTTTATATGTCAATGTCAGCCCATTTTTCTCATAACGGTCTTAAAGGCTTTGCAAACTGGTTCATGGTTCAATATCATGAAGAAATGATGCATGCTATGAAAATTTATGAATACATGAATCTCCAGGGAGGCAGCATCCTTTTAAAAGCGCTGCAACAGCCACCCTCAGAATTTGAGTCTCCCCTGGATGCATTTAACAAAACCCTCGATCATGAACAGTTTATCACTAAATCCATTGATGATTTGATGGAAGTTGCTCTTGCTGAAAAGGATCATGCATCGCAGATATTTTTGCAATGGTATGTGACCGAGCAAGTCGAAGAGGAGAGCAACGATAATGAAATCATCTCCCAGTTAAAGATTATCAGGGATGATCCCAATGGACTAATGATGCTCGATAGGGAACTCGCGGCAAGAGCAACAACTGTTCCCACGGAGTTCAGTAAAGGAATACAGGCATCAATGAAAGGAACGGCTGCATAATAAAGTCCACGACTTTTTTGTAGAGAAGAAAAAGTAGGGACTGCTTATCGGCATGGTACTGCATAACACGAAATAAGCACCCTTAAAGTCGTAAAGTACTATAAATCGTTTCAATGGCGAATGGCTTTTTGATATATCCGTGAATTCCGGATTCAGGTAATTTATTTATTACTGCAGAGGGTTCATCTCTCGACATGACAAATGTCCGCGTGGCAGGATAATAGATTCTTGTATAACTCGTGAGAGAGAACCCATTCATGACAGGCATGTCAAGAGCTGTCAGCAGAATGTCCACCGGAAATGATTGGAGCACTTCTAATGCTTCCTTCCCATTTTTTGCGGTTAAAATGTGATAGTGTTTTGCGCACATTGCAAAACTTTGAGAAAGTCTAGCCAGTATATCGCAGTCATCATCCACAATGAGAATGTTGTTGCTATTTCTGGGCACGCTTATTTCAGATGTGTTCAGAAAGAAGGAAACTCTTTGCTCAGATGTCTGAATCGCATTTGCGTTAAACATATTCACCTCCATATGTACAATTTTAACTGATTGCAGTCCAACTTTTTATCAGCAATATACCTATTTTTATGTAGGAAAAAATCTAACTCATCTATAGGATGAACACCGACATTTGTTTGCTGAAATACATTAATGATAAAGTAAAATCAAATTCAGGGCACTTGAGGAATCAAATGAAGATCTGCATTTGATTCCCTGCAGGGCACAGACACTCTGAACCCCGGCTTTTCATTCTCCATATTGAGTATGTGATTAACATTGTGCACGCTGTCCTTATCTTAACCACCAGATCAAGGCGACGTATAGTTTGTTTCGCCGCACGTTATTTGCATCATTAGTAACTCTAGCAAACGGCTAATTTCAAGGAACCCATCACAGCGCGATACACTTTACTTTCCAGCTTTATTATTGCAAAAAATCATCCACAATAAAAGACCCAAAATGAGGAATATGCAATTTTGGTGATATTAGTCACAAATATCAGCGAAAGGCTGATTGTGGAGAAAGAGACACACGAGAGACAAGGGTCCATGTTACATCCTGTGAGGGAGATCAATGAAAGTCGAAAAAAAATGGTCTATGTCGGCGACGAAGAAAAGTGTATGAACAGGCGCGGAAACATACACCTCACCCTTCAACTCATAATTTCTATGCATTCCTTGATATCATCAGGGACCGGCGAAGAGAATTCAAGGAACTGCTGGGTGTAAGGATGGGTGAATCCAAGCGTCTCGGCATGGAGCATCTGACGGGGGATAAAGACTTTTTTAGCCCGTAATTCGACACTGTTTATTTTGCCGTACGTGCGATCTCCGAGCACGGGATGGCCTACAGCTGCAAAATGGACACGAATCTGGTGCGTCCTTCCAGTTCCGAGTCTTGCCTCAATTAAAGTTGCCAGGTGGAGTCTTTTGAGCACCGTCCAGCGCGTCATTGCTTCCTTTCCGCACCTTGTGCGCGTTGACATCTTTTTCCTGTCCGTATCTGATCGGCCGATCTTGAGCTTAATCTCTCCTGAATCATCTTTTAAACGGCCTGATACGAGGGCCACATATTTTCTGTGTATCGTTCTTTTTTTGAACTGTTCGATGAGATCATAGTAAGCGGCGTCATCCAGCGCAACTACCATCACGCCGGAGGTATCCTTGTCAAGTCGATGGACGACGCCAGGCCGCAGGCCGCCGCCGATCGATGCAAGTTTTGGCGCATAATACGCCACCGCATTCATCAGGGTGCCGCCGGCATGCCCCGCAGAAGGATACACCACCATGCCAGCCGGTTTATCGACAACGGCAAGGTAATCGTCCATGAAAAATATTTTCAGGGGAAGTTTTTCAGGAATAAGAGCTTCACCACACTGTTTGAGAATGGATATTTCTACCGTGTCGGACAGACGGACTCGGTATGCGGGAGCTTCAAATTTTCCATTGACTGAGACGAGTCTTTCCTTGATTAGCTTCTGCACCTGAGACCGGGTGATTCCGATACTTTCGGCTATAAAAATATCAAGTCTCTTGGCCTTGTTATCCAAGCTGACGGCGAGCACTTTAATCTCTTTGGTTCCCTGTGCTGGACTTTTTCCCATAATTTACAAATAGTATATCACATAACCTTATATCATGTTGTTTTATTGGGATAATTTAAGAGCTGATTTTCTTCCAGTGACAGTCTGGTGACAGAGTTAGTTTTTTTTGATTAGATTTTCAGGTATGCGAAGAGTCATTTGAACTTTACCAATTGCCTTGAGACTCAACTTGCGCATTATCCTTCAGTTAAAGATATATTGCTCCTCTGTAAAGGAATTATCAATATATTTTAGGACTATGGACGGCTGAGGTGACGACCCCATGGTGAACCGAAGGTGAACTTTTCTGACGTACCCCGCAAAACCGCATATCACCGTAGGATAGGGTTGTAATTCAAAAGAAAAAGCCGAAGCATTGTGACAGCGCCGACTTTCTGAACATCATCGATAGTTAAGGGTTTGAATGGTAGGCGATGGGGGGATCCGACCCCTGACCTCTAACGTGTCAAGGCATTATCTCATTTCTCTATGCTGTCGCGGTCTCATCGATGAACTCGATTCCGAAAGAACCCATCCGGCTCCAGACTACGCGCCCACTTATTGCGGCCGGCGCTTTGAACTTGATGACATCACCTACCCTAAGCGGGGCATCAGTTGTTATTTTGCACCCACCGGGCGACACCTCGAGAATGCGGTCAGCGTACTTATTCCCGCTGTAGTCGAACTGGGCTTCAGTTGGACTTTGAGGCTCGCCACGCGGCGTTTCGCGTCGCTCTTTTTTGACAACCGACTGACGAGAGTTAGGTTTTTTCTTTTCTTCCGATATGCGTTTTTTGCTGCTCATGTTCACTCCCCCCCAACGATAAGAGGCAAATCGTTCCGCACCGGAGTATTTTTTACAAACTTGATGCCCATAGAATTTTTCTTACCGTCTCGCCAGACAATTTTTCCGAAAACTGAGCGGTGAGGCAGATGAATAATCGAACCAACCCCTAGTTGTATGTCGCAGGATAATTTCATACCGGATGCTGATGTGTCAAGCATTATAGCACCGAATCTGCGTTTGCAAAAGACAAACTCCGTTGCCTTTTGAGTATGAACACGGGCATCCTTACGCCTGTTGATGTATTTTCTAAACATGATGCTCACCTTTTTTATAAGCTTTTATTCCTTAACTGCAGAGAGTGATTACTGTGCCATAATGCGATCAACAGAAGAGATAAAAATAAGCATCTTGATCGCAATCCATGACTTTTCTATACCTAAATTATAGTTGAAATCAATCCCATATTTACGTCTGCAAAGACCTAAAGGTGAGGAATCTATTGATTCGGTGATAACGATCACAGAAAGCGTGAGGATTTACTCCCGATAATAAGACATAATAATGAAATGGCGGCAGAGGCATTTATTGAAGCCGTCCACTTCAGCGCTGCATCACTTCTTATAACATTCTTCCAAATCATATTTCTTCGTCTTCGTCGCTAAATTAAAAAAGTGCTCCAACGCTCTGACTTCGAGGTCAGTTACAGTCGAGTTAAAGCCGGATTTTGAGATCTCTCCAGACTGGAAGATTACAAGAAAAGCATGCTGACGAGATATTTGACGCTATCGATCGTTATCACCAAATTAATAAATTTCATGCTTAGTATGTATTTTTGGCGCAAAATATGCTAGGATTTGATTATGGCAATGTGGAGACGCTTTTTCAATAAGCAACCGGCAAACTCCCATTGCGAGAAAAGACATAGGTCGAGACGCAGATGCGCCGTAGTGACCGAATTTACCGATCCTAAGGGAAACACCTGGAGCTGCGAAATAGTCGATATGAGCGAAAGCGGCTTAAGCGTTGTTACGAGTGTTCCGCTCGCTACGGGTAATACAGTGAACATTATTCGCCCCTCCGTAGAGGCAAAAGTGGTCTGGGTCGAAGACAATAAGGCGGGTCTCAGTATCATCAGGTAGCATTGAGGTATGCTTTTTTTGTACTAACTATCGAACCGTCGACCTCTTGAATGCCATTTTTTTTCTTATAGGCTCTCCGTTTTCTCTCTTGTTCTCTAATGACATACGTCGCCTTCAAAATGTGTTTCAACATATTCCACTAATTGTGCAGTAGATGAACTTTTTTTCTATGCCCCGCAACCCAGTATTTTTCTTATCTGGTGACAGTTGCACCATTGTCCTTATAGAACAATCAATTAACCCCGTTTTGAGGCTTAAAATGCCATTTGTAACCCATTGATTTATAAGGTACGTTATTTACAAATAGTATAGCAGAGTGATAAAATTTCAATTTGAGAAAGACGGTAATTATATTCACATCAGGAGGACTGCTTGAAACTCAATGAGATGACCATCCTGGAATTGAGGCGTCTGCTCGACAACCGGGATGTTACCGCTAGGGAAGTCCTTGACGATGTCTATAGACGAATTGCTGCTGTCGAAGATACGGTCAAAGCCTTTATAACCATCACAAAGGATGAGGCATGCCAAATGGCTAAAGAGGCCCAGGATGCTATTATTTCAAACCGAATGTCGCTTCTTACCGGCATTCCTGTTGCCGTGAAAGACAATATGTGCACCAAAGGAATTCTGACTACGTGTGCGTCGAGGATTCTCAATAATTTTGTTCCTCCGTATGAAAGTACGGTTACTGGCAAACTGAAAGATCAGAAATACTGCCTCGTCGGCAAGACGAACCTTGATGAATTCGCCATGGGTTCTTCCACCGAGAACTCTGGCTTTCATACTTCTCGAAACCCTTGGAATCCCCTTTGCGTGCCCGGCGGCAGCAGCGGGGGGTCTGCGGCTGCAGTGGCTGCAGGTGAATGCATCGCGGCTATAGGTTCCGACACCGGAGGCTCGATAAGACAGCCGGCGTCGCTTTGCGGGGTTGTTGGGCTGAAACCGACTTATGGTCGCGTATCGAGATACGGGCTAGTTGCCTTTGCGTCCTCTCTCGACCAGATCGGGCCGATCACTAAGAATGTCTCGGATGCCGCTGCAATGCTTACGGTTATTGCAGGGCACGATCCTCTAGACTCGACATCGGCACCCGTCGCTACTCCCGATTATGCGGGCGCTTTGGGCAAAGACATCAAAGGCCTTCGCATCGGCATTCCGAAGGAATTCTTTATTAAAGGCATTGATAAGGATGTCCAAGAAGCTGTGAACGTGGCCATTAGGAAAATAGAAACCCTCGGCGGTACAGCCATAGAAGTGTCGCTCCCTCACACAGCCTACGCAATAGCCACTTATTATATTCTCGCCACCTCGGAAGCATCGTCTAATCTTGGCCGCTATGACGGAGTGAAGTATGGCTTCAGGGAATCAGGAAAGGATCTCATCGAGATGTACATGAACACGAGGGCAAAGGGGTTCGGGTCAGAGGTCAAAAGGCGGATCATGCTAGGCACCTATGCCCTTTCTTCGGGATATTATGACGCCTACTACAAAAAAGCCCAGCAGGTGAGAACGCTGATAAGGCGTGATTTTGATAACGCATTTAAAGAGGTCGATGTGATTGTCACACCGACTTCTCCGACGCCTGCTTTCAAAATTGGGGAAAAGGCGACGGATCCACTCCAGATGTACCTTTCCGATATCTTTACCATCTCGGTGAACCTCGCTGGGGCGCCCGGCATTTCGGTCCCCTGCGGATTCACGAAGGACAATCTGCCTGTTGGGCTCCAGATCATAGGAAAGTATTTCGATGAAGAGACGGTCCTGAGAACGGCATATGCCTACGAGCAGAGCACCGAATGGCACTTGAGGAGACCTTCCCTATGAACAGCGGGGTGGACACAAGTGAGATAACTCAGAAATATGAAGTAGTCATCGGGCTGGAGGTCCATGCCCAATTACTCACCGAGACGAAGATGTTCTGCCGGTGTTCGACGAAGTTTGGCTCCGAGCCGAACACACAAACCTGCCAGGTCTGTATCGGTATGCCGGGTGTCCTGCCGGTTATGAACAGAAAGGCGATCGAGTATGCGATCAGGACAGGACTGGCGATGAATTGTAGAATCGCTTCATACAGCAGATTTGCGCGGAAGAATTATTTCTATCCCGACCTTCCGAAGAATTATCAGATAAGTCAGTACGAGTTACCTCTTTGCGAAGGCGGCTTTGTCGAGATCCTCGTGGATAACGAAGTCAGAAGAATCGGTATTACCAGGATACATATGGAAGAGGATGCCGGGAAAAATATTCATGAGGGCCGGGGCGATTACAGTTTTGTCGACCTGAACCGGACCGGGATCCCCTTGATGGAGATAGTCTCGGAACCTGATCTCAGGAGCCCTAAGGAGGCAGCAGAATACATGAAAAAGCTGCGGGCCATCCTGAGGTATCTCGGGGTCTGTGACGGTAATATGGAACAGGGTTCCCTTCGGTGTGACGCCAATATTTCCATCAGGCCCGTCGGACAAGAGGAATTCGGAACAAGGACCGAGCTCAAGAATATCAACTCGTTCAAGTTCGTCGAAAAGGCCCTTGAATACGAGATCAAAAGGCAGACCAGGATTGTCGAAGATGGCGGAAAGATTATGCAGGAAACGAGACTCTGGGATTCCGCCGCCGGCATAACGCAATCCATGCGCTCAAAAGAGGAAGCCCATGATTACCGCTATTTCCCGGATCCGGACCTCCCACCCGTCCTAGTAGGACAGCAATGGATCGATGAAATAAAATCAATGCTGCCGGAATTGCCCGACGAAAAAAGGAATCGTTTTATCGGACAGCACAATCTTCCCGAGTATGACGCGGAACTTATTACTTCTGAAAAGGCAGTTGCTGACTGGTTCGAAAAGGCTGTTCAATCGGGCGGCCATCCTAAGATAGTCTCAAACTGGATGATGGGCGAACTAATGAGGATGCTCAACGAAGAGAATAAATCAATCGACGAAATACTCATTAAGCCTGAGCAGATGGCTGGAATGCTTAAACTGATTGAAGATGGTACGATAAGCGGTAAGATCGCCAAGATGGTTTTTGATGAAATGTACCGGACCGGCAAAAATGCTGGCGAGATCGTGAGGGAAAAAGGACTTGTTCAGATCAGTGATACGGGTGAGATTCAAAGGGCAGTCGATGAAGTCATCACGAAGCATCCTGAAGAGGTAGAACGTTTTAAATCCGGTGATGAAAAATTGATCGGATTTTTTGTCGGGCAGGTTATGAAAGCGACTAAGGGTAAGGCCAATCCAAAGGTGCTCAATGATTTACTGAAGCAGAAACTAAGTAAATAAATCCCTTTCTTAAATGGGGAGAAAATTCCGCAAAAGAGGATACTTAGAAAAGCTTTAGTAGCAAAAACTATGAATAATATGGTTAAATTATTGGTACGATAGTTGCTATAACATTAATAACAGAATAATATTAATAAACGCAGAGTCAAACATCTGCTAAAAATTCTGATTCTGAAAGGAGGTGAAAAGGATGAAGAAGATAGTAACCATAGTTGTAGCAGTGATTTTTGTTCTGGGTCTTGCTTCTTTTGGTTTTGCGGCAGGTATTGAGAAGTGTGAGAAATGCCACAAGGGCGACAAGACCGTGGACAAAATGATAGAGAGGGCGAAGGTTGTCACGGCCGCCGATCTCACAAAGACTTTGAGGGACGGTCCGAAGAAGGGTATGCACAAACCGCTTACCGACGAAGACCTGAAGGGCGCAGCAGCAGCGCTGAAACTGAAGTAGACTCTATATACAAAAGATAAGGGGTGAGCGAATCAGATCGTTCACCCCTTTTTTTAATGGCTGAATTAAAGGAGCTTAAACGTAAGTGAGCCAGGATTCAAATTTCTTGTTATTCCCTTTGACGATATCGAAGAATGCAGCCTGAAGTTTTTTTGTGATAGGACCTGCAGTGCCTTTACCGATCATGCGATTGTCGAGTTCACGAATAGGCGTCACTTCTGCCGCAGTGCCGGTGAAGAAGGCTTCATCGCAGATATATATTTCATCGCGGGTGAAGCGCTGCTCTTCAGTAGGGATGCCAAAATCTCGCGCAAGGGCGAGAATGCTGTCTCTGGTGATGCCTTCGAGAATGGAAGTGAGAGGGGTTGTTTTTATCGCTCCGTTGCGTACGATAAAAATATTTTCACCGCTGCCTTCTGAGACATAGCCTTCGGTATCGAGGAGCAAGCCTTCGTCGAAACCTCCCGAGATTGCTTCTTTCTTGGAGAGTTGAGAAGTCACATAGTAGCCGCAGACCTTGCCGCGTGACATATTTGAATTGACGTGATGCCGGATGAAGGACGAAACCCTCACACTTATGCCTTTTTCGAGTCCTTCCTCTCCGAGATAGGCGCCCCACGGCCATGCGGCGATAGAAACTTTAATTGGATTGTCGTTCGGATAGAGCCCCATTGCGCCATAGCCGATATATACAAGCGGCCGAATATAACACTCTTTAAGCTTGTTCACCTTCACAGTCTTGATAATGGCGTTTCTGATTTCTTCCTGCGAATAGGGGATATCTATGAGAAAGATGTGAGCAGTCTGGAAAAGACGAGACACATGCTCGTCAAGTCGGAAGATGGCCGGACCCTTCAGGGTATTATAACAACGGATACCCTCAAAGGCCCCGAGGCCGTAATGCAGGGTATGCGTCAGCACGTGGACGCTTGCTTTGTCCCAGGGAACCAGCTTGCCGTCCATCCAAATCTTTTCAGTTTTGTTGTCCATAAGTTATTATTTATACCAATAGTCTATCGACGCTGTCAATTATCAATGACGAAAAAGGAGAGCTTCCCTCTTTTTCAAGAAAGGCCATCAATAAGGCATGACGAAAGAAATTACCATTATCGGTGGCGGGCTTGCGGGGTGCGAGGCGGCCTGGCAGGCAACACGGCTTGGGGTAAAAGTCAGGCTTCATGAAATGAGACCGGTCAAGATGACTGAGGCCCATAAAACGGCCGGGTTTGCTGAACTCGTCTGTTCCAATTCGTTACGATCGTGGGAATTATCTACCGGACCTGGATTGCTGAAGAGAGAGCTCGAAATCGCGGACTCGCTGGTCATGGAGGCAGCATATAGTTCCCGAGTCGCCGCAGGATCTGCTCTAGCAGTCGATCGCGGGCTCTTTTCAGCATATATGACCGATGCTATCGAAAAACATCCTCTCATCGAGATTGTCAGGGGAGAAGTGATCTCTTTCCCCTTAGAACTGTCAAGTCCGGCAGGCCCGATTACCATTGTTGCAACAGGTCCTCTCACCTCAGGTCCCATGGCCAATGCTATCAAGGCGGTCGTCGGAGAGGAGCACCTGCATTTCTATGACGCCATCGCCCCGATTATCGACGCGGAGAGCATCGACGAAGCCAAAGTATATCGCATGTCGCGGTACGGCAAGGGCGGAGAGGACTACGTTAATTGTCCTATGAATAGAGAGGAGTATGAGGCCTTTTTCGAGGCATTGCTGGAGGCTGATTCCGTTACTGCGAGGGACTTCGAGGACGCTAAGGTATTCGAGGGATGCATGCCTGTGGAGGTGATGGCCCTTCGGGGAAAGGACACACTTAGGTTCGGCCCACTTAAGCCCGTAGGGCTTCCGACTCCGGCGACTGGCAAAATTCCCTATGCGGTTGTCCAGTTGCGACTTGAAAACAGGGAACAGACGGCCTATAACATGGTGGGTTTCCAGACAAGGCTGAAATGGCCTGAGCAAAAGAGGGTGTTTCGTCTCATCCCGGGACTTGAGCATGCTGAGTTTTTCAGGTTCGGCAGCATTCATCGCAATACCTATATAAATTCACCGCGGCATCTCAACTGGGACATGTCTCTTAAGGAAGCCCCATCGCTTTATTTTGCGGGACAGATTACAGGCGTGGAAGGATATATTGAGTCAACGGCCATCGGGCTTCTCGCTGGAACGAGCGCTGCTTTGAGGTCAGTCGGAAAGGACTTTCCGCCCCCTCCACGCTCATCGGCCCACGGTTCTCTTCTGGCTCATCTCACCGAATCGGACCCAAATCATTTCGTGCCGAGCAATATAAACTTTGGACTTTTACCTGCAGATGATGGAACGCCCCGTGTCAGGGATAAAAAACTGCGTAGACAAAAAATCGCTGAGACCGCGCTGAAAAACTGGACAGAGTATATTCAGATGCTCAAAAGAGAGTATAATTTCGGAGGATGATCGCAGGGGCGGTGTTCCCTGGCTTTAAAAAAGAGGTGACATGCCAGATACCGGTAACGGGTTAGACCCATACATAAAGAAATTCCTTAAATACCTTGAGGTTGAGAGGGATGTCTCTGTACATACCCTCAGATCTTATGCGAAGGACCTCAAGGATTTTGCGATGTATTGTCCGTCTGATCCTGGTGATATCGAGATGGTCGACATCAGGGGATTTCTTTCAAACCAGATGATAGCGGGCAAGGCGAAATCATCGGTTGCGAGGGAGCTTGCAACGCTTAGGTCTTTTTTCAAGTATCTTTACGAGGAAGGGTATGTAAAAATCAACTACGCGAAGCTGGTACCGTCACCAAAGGTGCCTAAGCATCTTCCTTCTTTTCTCGATGTGGATGACGCCTTTGGACTTGTTAAAGCACCCGAGGGGATTGGGCTTCTTCCGGTGCGCGATAGGGCCATCCTCGAACTGCTGTACTCAAGTGGCCTCAGAGTGAGCGAGGTTGCGGGACTGAATACTGACGATCTCAATATCAGGGAAGGGCTTGTGAAGGTCAGAGGGAAAGGGAAGAAGGAACGCATTGTACCGGTCGGTGGTAAAGCGATCGATGCGCTGAAGTCATATTTGATAGAGCGGGTATTGTTTAAAAAGAGGAAAGCCATTGCCGACAGTGATGCGGCCCTTTTTCTCAACAAAAGCGGAGAACGGTTGACCGACAGGCAAATAAGGCGTATAGTAGTGAAATACGCGAGGCTTACGGGCATCGACGGGCAGATCGGCCCCCATACGCTTAGGCACACCTTCGCGACGCACCTCCTCATCGGCGGCGCTGACCTGAGAGTCATTCAGGAACTCCTGGGCCATTCTTCCCTTTCGACCACCCAGAAATATACCCATCTCGACATAGGGCATCTCATCGACGTATACGACAAGGCTCATCCCTTTTCAGAGGGAGAACGAGGAGGTAAGAAATAGATGTTCCACAGTACGACGATTTTATGTGTGAGGCGCGACAATAAGGTAGCGATGGCCAGCGATGGTCAGGTGACCTTGGGTAATACGGTATTAAAGCATAACGCAAAGAAGATTAGGAGGATGTATAATGACAAAGTCCTCGGAGGCTTTGCAGGCGCGACTGCTGATGCCTTTACGCTCTTCGAAAAGTTTGAGACAAAACTCGAGGCTTATAAAGGAAACCTTACCAGGGCCGCGGTGGAGCTTGCCAAGGATTGGCGGACCGACAAGATATTGAGAAGACTCGAAGCGCTCCTCATCGTTGCCGATGCAGAACATACCCTCATACTCTCCGGCACGGGCGATGTGATTGAGCCCGAAAGTGGCATTGCTGCCATCGGATCGGGCGGTCCCTACGCCCAGGCCGCAGCGCGTGCGCTGATCGAAAGTACGGATCTCAAAGCCACCGACATTGTCGGCAAGGCCATGGAAATAGCTGCGGACATATGTATCTATACCAATAAAAATATCACGCTCGAGGAACTTGATGGATAACTTAACTCCCAAAAGAATCGTCGAAGAACTGGACAAGTATATCATCGGGCAGGAGAGAGCCAAAAAGGCTGTTGCCATCGCCATGCGGAACCGCTGGCGGCGACAGATGCTCTCTGCTGACCTTAAAGATGAAGTCCTGCCCAAGAACATCATCATGATCGGAAGCACCGGCATAGGCAAGACCGAAATAGCACGGCGGCTCGCGAAGCTTGACAATGCTCCATTTATCAAAGTGGAGGCTTCTAAATTCACCGAAGTCGGCTATGTCGGAAGGGATGTCGAATCCATCATTAGGGACCTCACCGAACTTGCCATGAATATGGTCAAGAACGAGCAGATGGCAATGGTCCGAGAGAAGGCGAAGACTCTTGCTGAGGATCGTGTTCTTGACCTCCTTTTGCCCATGACGAAATCGGCAAGGAGTGCCGAAGAGACCGAAGATAAGGAAAGCTACAAGGACACACGGGAGAGACTAAGGGTGCAATTGAGGGAGGGCAAACTCGATTCCCGATACGTCGATATCGAGGTGAAGGAAAAGTCGATGCCTTTCGGTGTAATCTCAAACGTCGCACTTGAAGAGCTTGAAATCAATCTGAAAGAGATGATGGGGAGCTTTCTGCCCGAGAAGTCCAAGCGAAAGAAAGTCAAGGTCCCCGAGGCCCTCGCTCTTCTTACTCAGGAAGAGGCGAACAAATTAATAGATGTGGAGAAGGTTACGAAGGAAGCGATCGAAAGGACTGAACAATCGGGGATTGTCTTTGTCGATGAAATCGACAAGATCGCCAGCAGGGGGCATGGCCAAGGCCCGGATGTTTCACGAGAGGGGGTTCAGAGAGACCTTCTGCCGATTGTCGAGGGATCCACCGTCACGACAAAACATGGAGTGGTCAAGACTGAACACATACTCTTCATCGCCGCGGGTGCATTTCATATCTCAAAGCCTTCGGATCTTATTCCAGAGCTTCAGGGAAGGTTTCCGATCAGGGTCGAACTCGAATCTCTTGGGAAGAGCGATTTTGTGAGGATCCTTACGGAGCCGCATAACGCCCTCATCAAGCAGTATGTCGCCCTCCTCGAAACTGAAGGGGTAAGACTGATTTTTGAAGAGGACTCAGTCGATGAACTGGCTGGTATCGCTGCAACGGTCAACGAAAAGACCGAGAACATTGGGGCAAGAAGGCTTCATACCGTGCTCGAAAAGCTGCTCGAGGATGTCTCCTTCAATGCGCCGGAGATGAGAGACCAGACTATTATTATCAACAGGGCCTATGTTAAACAAAAGCTGGCAGATGTGGTGAAAGATGAAGATCTCAGTAGATATATACTGTAAAGGATACCTCGAATCAGGAGTATTATATTACAGAAAAAGTGGATGCGGTTTTTTTGCCTGCGTCCTGACTTTGTTTTTGCTTTCCGCATGCGCCACAACGAAGCCTTCAACGCCAGGCGTTGCTTCTTCTTCTCTGCCGTCAACCAAGGTCGGTCCACCTGAAATCAGCCAGGCCGAACGCCTATCGGAGTATGAGGAGATCAGGGGCGATAAGAAGTCATGCACTGCTTCTTGGTATGGACGGGAATTCCATGGGAAGCCCACGGCTTCAGGTGAAAACTTCAATATGTTCGCTCTGACGTGCGCGCACAGGGATTATCCTCTTGGCACGAAGGTAAAGGTTACCAATCCCTCCAACAGCCAGCAGGTCGAGTGTATCGTTAATGACCGCGGACCTTTTGTCAGTGGACGGGACATAGACCTCTCCTATGCCGCGGCCAAGAGGATAGGTCTTATCGGGCCAGGCGTTGCACTGGTTGACGTCGAACCCCTTGGTAGGTACACGAGGTATGTGAAGGAGGTTAAATATAGCAATGTGATGGGATCAATGGTTACAATCCAGATTGCCTCGTTCAGGGAAGAGTCAAATGCAAAAAGGCTCAAAAGGGGACTCGAACTGCATTATAAAGATATCTATATCATGCAGGCAAACATCGGCAAGGACAAGTATCACCGCGTGAGAATAGGGAAATTTAAAGACAGCGGAGATGCTCTCGAGCTAGCCAATACGCTTGCGCATGAAGGGTATAGCGTCCTTATCACTAAATACGAGCAGCAGATATAATGGCTGTCGGGGAGAGGGGATGAAAAAATTACTCGAAAAGGCGAGCATACTCATCGAATCGTTGCCGTACATCCGCAACTTTTTCGGCAAGACCTTTGTCATCAAATATGGAGGTGCTGCGCAAGTCGATGACGGACTGAAAAAGTGTTTTGCCCAGGATGTGGTTCTGTTTAACTTCATCGGCATTAGGACAGTCATCGTCCACGGCGGCGGACCAAAGATCAGCGAGACGATGAAAAAAATGGGCAAGGAGCCTGCCTTTGTTCAGGGTCAGAGGGTCACCGACAAAGAAACGATGGATATCGTCGAGATGGTCCTTGGCGGACTTATCAATAAAGAAATCGTGTCCCTCATCAACAGCCATGGCGGCAAGGCTGTCGGATTGAGCGGCAAGGACGGCGGACTTATCAAGGCAAAAAAGAAACTGCTGAAGAAATCCTCGAACGTGGACCAAGAGGTGATTGATATCGGGCTTGTCGGTGAGGTGCAGGAAATAAATCCTGCAATATTGAATACGCTTGAGAGGGATGGCTTCATACCGGTTATTTCGCCCATCGGCGTACGGCGCACCGGCGAGGCGCTTAACATAAATGCCGACTATGTCGCCTCTGCTATTGCTGCCTCACTCAAGGCCGAAAAGCTCCTGCTCATCACCGATGTGCCGGGTATAAAGGATGAAGATGGCAACGTGATGTCAACGCTCAACAAACTCGAAATCCTAGAACTCATCAATGAGGGCATAATCGGGGGGGGGATGCTTCCCAAGGTCCAGGCCTGTATGCGTGCTATTGAGAGCGGTGTCAGGAAGACGCATATTGTGGACGGCAGGGTCCCGCACAGTCTCCTTTTAGAAATATTCACGAACGAAGGCATTGGCACGGAAATCATCGCCTAAGGCACTAAAGACCCGAAACATATCAGAGGCAAGCCCCATCTCAACATTAGATAGACATCTGTCGTGAAATTGATATAGTGGAAGAAGAAGTATTCTGTGTTGCAGTCGCCAGATGAAGATTTTTGCGGGCATGGAAAAGATTTTGTTATCAAGGAGGAACTGAAATGAGAATAAGTGACAGTATATCCCGCATTGTAAAGGCAGCCATAGCAACTCTCATCTCTGTCGTGTTATGTATGGCAATGGTAATGCCTGCCGGCGCGACGGATATGGCCGATGCCGAGATGCTTGTAGATAGGGCGCGGATCACGTTTAACGAATTTATGGGCGATACGCAATTTGCATGGTTTCACGAAAATCTGAAGGGAACAAAAGGCTTACTTATGTATCCGCAGGTGATCAAGGGGGGCTTTATTTTTGGTGGCTCAGGCGGGACCGGCGTTCTCGTTGTGAGAGATGAGAAAACCGGCGATTGGAGTCAACCCGCGTTTTATTCTATCGGCTCGGCGACCGTTGGCCTTCAGATCGGGGGTGAGGCGTCACAGATAATTGTGATGGTAATGAGCCAGAAAGCCGTCGATTCGCTGTTGACATCGTCTTTTAAGTTTGGAGGAGATACCTCGGTTGCTCTCGGCCCGGTCGGCTTCGGTGCTAAACAAAATATAATCGCTGATTTCGTCTCTTTTGCAAAATCAAAGGGTCTTTATGCTGGTATCAATCTCGAAGGATCGATTGTAAATGTGAGGGATAGCCTTAATGGTGCTTATTATGGCAAACAGGTGACACCGGTCGATATCCTTATTAGAAATGAAGTAAGTAATGACGGATCTAACGAGCTCAGGGCCGCATTAAAGAAGGCAGTGAAATAGACGAAAATGTAGTGAGCATGCCGTTATTTTGGCTGCTAATTCTGTTGGCTGCTAATTCTTGACAAGCGCCTTATTCATTACTATAATCTTTCTAAATTAATACTGCTTTTGCAGTCTTTAACAATAGTTAGAAAGGATGTTTCAACTATGGGAAAACGAGGAACTGAAATTGTCGGTATGGACGTACAGGAGTTGCTCGGGTTGCTTAAAAAGGCATTTGCGGATGAGTGGTTTGCCTATTACCAGTACTGGCTTGGCGCCAAAGTTGTCCGAGGCCCTATGAAGGATGCTGTGGCAGCAGAACTTCTTCAGCATGCGACCGAGGAGCTCCTGCACGCGGATATGGTTGCGATGCGCATTATCCAACTGGGCGGCAAGCCGATTACCGAGCCGAAGAAGTGGTACGAGGTGACGGGGTGCGGGTATGAACCGCCTGATGATGAATACGTCAAAGTTATTCTCAGTCAGAACATAAAAGGTGAGCGCTGTGCAATTAGCTATTACAACGATCTGCTCAAAAAGACGAAAGATACCGATATCATCACCTACAATATGGCGTTGACGATACTCAGTCAGGAGATCGAGCATGAAGAGGATCTACAGTCACTCCTCGAGGACCTGGAACTAATGGTGTCAAGAGGCTGATATGATCTCCAGTTCTTGCTGCGCCTTATGAGTTGCCTGGCAGGATCCTGTCCAAGGAACGGATGCCTCATTGTCTTGACTCATTTATGGGCAACTCAATGTTTTGAGAGTAGCGTTGAAACGCTGCGTGGAATAAATAAGCAGAAAAGCCTTGATTAATTGTTCGCCCTCTTTGTTTTAATATCACCTGAGAGATGATCGGACAAGCCCGGTGTGGACGTCGCAGAACCGACTGGAACTGTGAACCGCCTACCCCCCGCATCACTGACGCGCACAAGAGCGGCGCACCGGTAATGCGGAACTGTAAGCACTTCCCTCTTAACTCGATAGCGATATTCTCCATCGATGGGCGCTGGTCTCGATTTCTGGAAGAAAACTTGTATGATATGCCGTATCTCTGTGGCGATGACTTTTAAGTAGCAACATCCAGTGGTATGTCCTTGATGCCCCACGTAAAGGATATAAAATAACATTAAAAAACTAAATATATACTCATCAGGAGAACATCATGTTTGCCGAAATATTAGCAACAGGCGACGAGATCAGATCAGGAACGCTGGTTGATACCAACTCAGCATATATTTCACAAAAACTTGAGGAAGCAGGTATTGAAGTGCTGCGTCATCAATGCGTTGGCGATGAAATGACAATACTGACTGATACTCTTAGAGAGATCGGTTCCCGCGCTGATATTGCGGTCGTTACAGGCGGACTCGGCCCCACTACTGATGATATAACAGCTGAGGCTGCGGCAGAAACAGCCCGAGTAAAACTTGAATTAAATGAATCAGCCCTGGAGGATATTAAAGCAATTTTTGAAAAAGCCGGCTGGGAGATGAGCTCATCCAACAGGAAGCAGGCAATGTTTCCTGTTGGAGCCAGTATATTAAAAAATTCCTCAGGCACGGCTCCTGGCTTCAGCATGAAAATTGGAAAATGCAGATTCTATTTTGTTCCCGGTGTTCCTTTTGAAATGAAAAGAATGCTGGAAGATTATGTCCTTCCGGATATTGCCAAACTGCAGGATAATAAGCAGATAATTACAGTAAAAACTATTAGCACGTTTGGACTTGGAGAGTCAACAGTCGGAGAGAAAACAGCAGCCGTGACTGATAAGTTTAATGTTAAACTCGGACTGCGCGCAACATTTCCCGAAGTACAGGTAAAGCTGTATGCACAGGGCAGCAACAGCAATGAACTGGACTCAGTACTTTCAGAAGCATCTGCATGGATAAAGGAACAGTTAGGGAAATATGTTTTTTCGATGGACGGTCTTCCAATCGAAAAAGTCATAGGTGACATACTATTATCCAGAAATGCTACTCTTGCTCTTGCGGAAAGCTGCACAGGCGGTCTGATATCTGATTTAATAACAAATGTTCCGGGCAGCTCGGAATATTTCCTGTTCTCAGGGGTAACCTATTCCAATAATGCAAAGATGAAGGTGCTTGGAGTAAGGCAGGAAACGCTAGAAAAATTCGGAGCTGTAAGCGAAGAAACTGTACGCGAAATGGCAGAAGGAGCACGCAGAATTTCCGGAGCAGATTATGCACTGGCAACAAGCGGCATTGCAGGCCCTGATGGCGGCACAGACGAAAAACCTGTTGGTACAGTATGCATTGGGCTTGCAACCCCGGAAAAAACAATTACAAAACGCAGAAAAACAGCAAACCGTCAGCTTGGATCATCTCAGGAAACCAGAATGAGAATTAAACGCTGGTTTGCAATGATGTCGCTGGAGATATTAAGAAGAGAACTTAAGGGAATTTTAGATAATGACTGACATACTTACTAAGGAGGCCATAAGTAAAGCCCCGTTTAAGCTGCATATCGAACATTCGGCTCCTTAAAGAATGCACAGACTTTCTCTGGATTCCGTTGCAGAAGCCGGAGGTGGCCGCGCACTTTCATCCCAAGATCATCTGGGCCTTTCACCGAAGAACGACTCACTCTCCGCTTAACACTATTCCATACTAGCTCATCAGGGTTGAGTTCCGGTGAGTACGGTGGCAAAAAGAACAGCTGCAATTTTCCCTTTAGTGTCTCCACAAACTTCTTAACCATTGATGATCTGTGCACCGGATGACTGTCTAGAATCAGAAATACGCTATTATCAACATTGTGCATCAGACGCTTGAGAAACTCACAGAATACCGTTGCGTTTATCTTTCCCGTATGAGTCATGAACCGTATTTTGCCTTTCGCTGTAATGGCGGACAGCATATTCATTGAAAAACGGGCTCCTGTCGTTGCAATGATCGGGGTATCTCCGCGTAATCCCCACGTTGTGCCACGGTGGTAATCAGACCGCATCCCTGCCTCGTCTCCGAAATATATTTCTGCCTTAATCTTCTTTGCCTTTGCCCTGATCTTCGGATAATCCTGCTCAACCCATTGTTGCACAAGAACCCCGTCTTGCTGAAAAGCCCTCATCAAAGGCTTCTGACAGCTTAACCCCAGTTTCTTCAAGAGTCTCCCGACAGAGGTGATACTTAGCTTGATCCTGTATTTTCTCTTAATCAACTCTTTGACCATTTCCCGCGTCCACAAGGCATAAGGAAACTGCAATTGCAGAGGGTTCTTTGTCGTAACAGTCCTGAATATCCAGCGCAGTTGACTTCCCGTTAGCCTTAACGGTCTCCCCGAAAGAACCCTCGCCCTCAGCGCCTCTACGCCACCTTCTCGATATTTCGCTATCCATTTGTAGATGCAGCGTCGGTTCATCCCCAAGGCCCTAATTACCACCTCAGGGCTCTCCCCTGCCTCAACCTGTTTGACTGCCCTAATTCGAATCGCCTCTAAAACCTCATGTCTGAGTTTCCTGCCATCAGTGGTATTCATGCATACTAGTATACCATAATGAGGCCTTACTTATGCACTACTTAGTAAATGCGGATGGCTGACAGGCGGGACAGGAGATAAAGCAAAGAGAAACCTGTTTATCTATATAGCGAACGGCAGGATAAAAGAAATTTGAGATTAAGCACCTTCATTAAATAACTTTTATGATTAGTCAGACTGCACTATCATTCCGGCCCTTATGGACTGCCATGTGCATCTGGCATAGTCAGGTACCAAAATTATTCACACATTCTGTCGTTGAATGCGGGGGGAAGATTAATTAATAATCATGCATCTAGAAATTTCGATATGCACGCTCTTCTCAGAGAAATCTCTAAAATTGATACGCTTGATCGCGTAGAATATTTCCAGCGAAAATCATCGGTGAAGGAATTTGAAGGAGGGCACCAAAAACTAATTCGGTAACAAGCGACGCAGAATAGAATCCAAATCTTTGCTGAACTGGGCTAACGCCAAAGGCTTCTGAATATAGTCGCTGGCTCCGGCAGCAATTGCTTCCATCTTGTCTGAGTCCAGTGCTGAAGACGTGACTACCACAACGGGGAGACCTCTAAGACGATCGTCGGCACGTATTTCATGGAGCACTTCGATGCCGCTCATGCCAGGCATCTTCAGATCGAGCAATATTAGGGCTGGCACCCCAAGTCCATTTCTGAGCATTGCAAGCGCGGACTTGCCGTCAGTTGCAGAGCGGACAACTATTTCTCGTCCAGTCGCCTCTAGCGCAATTGTCGTAAGCTCTATGTCAGTCGGACTATCGTCAACAATATATATCATTGTCTTCTTTATCCCCGAATTGCGTAACAATATCGGAATAGCCAGAAATACACTATCCCATGTACTTATTTAATTATCGCCATATTCAGGCTAAACTGAAATAGATCGTAGCACCTTTTCCCTCTGCACCCTCTGCCCAAACTTTTCCTCTATGACTGCGGATGATTCGCTCGACAATAGCAAGGCCTATCCCTGTACCCTGAAACGCTTCCTCCGAATGGAGTCGGTGGAAAGGCCAAAACATCTTTCCAGCATATTTCTGGTCGAATCCTGCACCATTATCTTTAACATAATAAACGATTTTATCATCCCGCTCGACAGTTCCCAATTCTATGCGGGCATGCGCGGTCATCATGGTGAATTTCCAGGCATTCCCTAGCAGGTTCGCGAGGACGACCTCTATCAATCGACGGTCGGCAAAGGTGTTTAGGCCTCCCTTAATGGCAACCTCGACGCTCCTGCCTGGATGCGCTTCGCGTAGTCCAGCAACGAGAGATGCTGCTATTTCGCTCACATTAACCTCTGTTCGCTGAAGCTCCTGTCGTGAGATCGTGGAAAGGGTTAGAAGATCGTCGATAAGACGACTCATCTTTTCGGTAGCATTACGGATTTTGAAAAAATATCGTTTGTCTTTCTCGTCCAGCTTCTCTGCAATGTTCTTCATCAGGATGTCAGTAAACCCGGATATGTGTCGAAGCGACCCGCGCAGATCATGAGCTATGGAGTACACGAACGACTCGAGTTCTTTGTTAGCGAACTCTAACTGTTCGTTCCTTGCAAGCAGGTCATCATTCAGTCTCTTGATTTCTTCCTGGATCAGTTTGCGCTCTGTGATGTCCATCATAGCGCCATATGAACGAACGGCTCTTCCGGACGAGTCCTGTTCGAATCTGCCACGCGCCTCAATCCACCGCACAGTCCCATTAGGAGCCTGCACTCGAAACTCAGTCATATAATCGCAACCTTCGTCCATGCATCTGCGGATCTCTTCCTCTGTGGCAGCGAGGTCCTCATGATAAACTCGGCTGCTCCACGCTTGGTAGCTTGGCTTTACCTCTCCTGGTTGATAGCCTAACATTCTGTAATGTAGCTCGTTCCAGATGACCTCGCCGCTCGGCACGTGCCAGTCCCAGGTTGCCAATTCCGCTGCATCCAGAGCCAGTTTTAGTCGCTCTTCACTCCTTCTTAGCGCCTCTTCTGCCTTCTTAAGCTCGTATATGTCAGTATTAGTGCCGAACCACCGGAGCACCTGGCCTGCCGAATTCTTCAATGGCAAGACACGCGTGAGAAAGGGGCGGAATAGCCCATCAGCTCCAAGCAGCGGAAATTCCATATCAAACGGTTCACCGGTGGCAATCGACTCCTTCCATCGCTCCATGACTGCGGGCAACACTTCGGGGTCATGTACGCGCTGCCACCCCCAGCCTTCCATCTGCTCCGGCGTAGTGCCAGTGTACTCATACCAACGCCGGTTGTACCATGTGATGTAGCCATCACCGTTTGCCCACCACGCAAGGTTCGGGATGGAATCAGCTAGAGCACGAAACTGTTCATCGTTCGCCCGCAGCGCCTCTTCTGCTTTCTTGCGCTCTGTGATATCGTGCCAGACGGTAACAGTGCCGACAAGGCGGTCGCCAATGAGTAAGGGGGTGGATGAGGTTTCAAGTATGCGCTCTTGGCCGTCGAGCCGCGTAATCCGGAACTGTCGATTGAGAACCTTTTCACCGCGCAGGGTGCGCGGTATTGGTTGATCTTCAAAGAGAAACGGACGGTCATCGAGGTAGCGACACTGGGTTTGCTCGATGATCTCGCGGACGTTCATCCCAACGGGATCAAACCCGTACACAGGAATAAATCCGCGATCTGTACGTACGACGTTCATGTCGGCGTCATATACTAGAACTGCGTCGTTGATCGCCGTTAGTACTGCCTCGGTTTCGCCGGCGCGCTGCTTGGCTTCCTTCAATGCATGAGTCAATTGTTCCTCGGCCCGTTTCCGTTCACCGATCTCTTGCGTGAGTTGTTCATTGGTCCTGCTGAGATCGGCGGTACGAGCGGCTACCCGTTCCTCCAATTCCCGATTGGTGGCTTCGAGCTCTAAGTTCAGAGTATCGGCCCGTTTCCTTGCTTTGTGCATCTCATCCTCTGCTCGTTTGCGGGCAACCGCGATACCAATAAGTGCGCCCAAATCTTCCAGGAAAGAGATCATTTCGAGTGTGAACTGATTGGGCCTGCGGTCGTTAAGTTGCAGTATGCCTATAATTCGTTTTCCGGCCCTCAGTGGGATAAGCGCAACGGAATGGAAGCCTTCATGTGTGCAGCGATCGCGAGGATGAAGTCTCTTGTCTTCAATAGGGCGGTCTGGTCTTGCACATGACTCATTGGTCCAGCAACTTCCCTTTGGAGTAAAAATGGGATTTGCCGGATCAGTCTTTCCGGAAATTACCATGCCGCATGTGCATTCCAGGCAAACGTTGCCGTCCTTATCTACGCAAACTCCTCCATCCTGGGTACGAACAGCCAGTGTATTTTCGGCGAGTATAAATTCCTTAGAAAAACCGTCTTGAGCAATATACGGGAAGTCATCACCACGTTGCAGGCGAATCCCTATAGCATCGAACCCCGTTTCCCGTTTAAGTGTTGTGATAATTTTGCTGATTGCGTCATCCAGTGCAGGTGGATTATTAAGAATGCCCAGGATATCAGTCGAAAGAGTCTGACGACGTTCCGCCTGCTTCAGATCATCAATATCGGTGCAGGTGCCAAACCACTTGATAATTTTCCCTGTCGTGTCGAGCAATGGCATGCCGCGAACCAACCACCAGCGATAGACGCCATCCGCTCGTCGCAGGCGTACTTCAAGAGAATAAGTGGCACCATGTTTCGTGGCCTGCTGCCAGGTATCCCACGCTCTCTTCTTATCATCAGGATGAAAGGGAATATTCCAGCCGTGGCCGTAACTCTCCTCCAGCGTCAACCCCGTGTATTCCACCCACCGTTTATTGAAAAAGACGTTCCAGCCGTCGGCCCTGGTAGCCCAGACAATCTGCGGCACAGTTTCAGCCAAAGTCCGAAATGCCTCTTCGCTTTCTTGCAACGCCATCTCCATGCGCTTGCGCGAAGTGATATTGCCGGCGGAGGCTAACACGCCGACGACTTCTGTTTCAGATTGCTGTGAGCGATTCGCTGCCTTCTTGGATTGCAGCGTTGAAGAGGCATGTTCCCCAACAAGAGATCTTTGAGATTTTGGTTTGGATGTTTTAGATGAAGACTTCTTCACCGCGGTAGTCGGTTTAGGGGGTTTTACCTTTATTTTCTTTATCACATTCTCATCCATTTTTATTCTGTTTAAGGTCGAAGCTCTTAAATTTTTGGCAATGTAAAGTAAAACGTTGCGCCTTGTCCCACAGCACCTTCGGCCCAGATTGTTCCGCCATGGCGCGATAGAATGCGCTGCACATTCGCAAGGCCAATGCCTGTACCTTCAAATTCCTCTTGGGTGTGAAGACGCTGGAATACGCCGAAGAGTCTGTCCGCATATTTCATGTCAAACCCTACTCCATTATCCGAGATTGAACAGGTGAATCTATCAGCCTCTTCAGTGCATCCAATCTTGATTTCAGCCTGTGAACGAGGGCTTGTGAATTTAACTGCATTTGAGACAAGGTTGACAATCACAAGTTTTAATAGTGATCGATCACCGAGTAAGTCAGGCAGTTCATCGATTTCCCACCTAACCTGTCGTTCCTTCAGTTCGTCCTTAATTTCGCCGACCACCTCGTTCACGAGGGAGTTAAAACTCACCTTTCTCATTTGTAGCTCGGCACGCCCGATGTGAGAAAACGAGAGCAGATCGTCAATGAGCCTCTCCATCTTTTTTGAAGCCGCTATTATCGAAACCATGTATTGATGAGTTTTTTCGTCAGGGTCGTCGACTAGTTTCTTCTGGAGCATTTTTGCGAAACCGGCCATATGCCGCAAGGGTGCCCGAAGGTCGTGCGAAACCGAGTAACTAAACGCTTCGAGTTCTTTGTTCACCAACTCCAGCTTATCGTTTCTTTCAAGAAGGTCATCGTTCAGTCTTTCGATTTGCTCCTCTGCCCACTTGCGGTCGGTGATATCCCGCGAAATAACGAGTATGCTTTGTACATCCTGTTGCGTATTTAATATTGGTGTGACACTGACATCCCACCACTTTGGTGTACCATCCAATGTGGGGCAATAGCCAGTGAAATTTCCGTGACCTCCGGCCTTTGCCCGCTCAATGGCCTGATACACATCATCCTTTACAGGGTCCTTCCAAAAATCTGCATAATGCATTCCAACAAAGGGCTGCATATCAACTATGCCGAGAATCTTGCGTCCGTTTGGGCTCATGTACTGCAATCTTCCCTGCAAATCGAGAACCTTTATACAGTCAGAGTTGCTATCAATGATGCTTTGGTTGAAAGCCTCGCTTTGCTTTAGAGATTCTTCGATATCTTTACGCTCCAGTTCACTTGCCGCCCGGTCAGCCACCAGCTTTAACACTTGCTCTGCGCGGTCGGGACTTGTGAGCGGGGTTCTTCCGATGAGGGCTATCAGCCCTATCGGTTTGCCCTCAGAGCTGAAAAGTGTAACTCCGACATAGCTTTCGGCAATCATTTCCTGCAGCACTTCATCATTGGGGAAGAGGTGACGTACTTTTTGGGGAAAGCAACAGATTTTCTGATCAACCACTGCACCGCACGGAGTATCTTTCAGCGCGTATTCTATATTGTCCTCAAACTTGCCGTCGAAGTACACAGCGAGTGTACGCGCACGGAGTCCGTCACCGACCAGCCGGTCGATACAGACAAAATCCGTCCCAAGATTCGCAGCCAAGTGTTCTGCCAGTGCTTTGAAAAAATCATCATCTGATATTGCCCAGCTGTACTGTGACAGGAACAGGTGGGTTGCCTCCGCCTGCTTGCGCTCGCTGATGTCGTTCAACACGACGCGGCACACGGGGGCATCGCCGTCGCCCCGCGTGGCGGTGGCCTCCAGATATGCCCAGAATGGTGCTCCGTCGGTCTTAAGCATCCGTAGTTCGCACGACTGCGCCCCACCGGTCTCAACGAGTTTCTTGCGATGCAAGTAGTAGATGTCCTGGTCTTCCCTGTAAATGAACCGGGTGATTGGTTGCCGTAAAAGCGCCTTTTTGGGGACACCCAGCAGAGTGGCGACAGTAAAATTGGCCTCCAGAATCAACCCCTCTTCAGAGATGGTGCAATAGCCGATCGGTGCCAGGTCGTAGAGGTCGAAGTAACGAGCCCTTGCGTCATCCAGTTCCGTCTGCGTCCGGCGCAGCTCATCGTTCTGCATCTCCAATTCGACCTGGTGCACCTGCAACTCGTGTAATATGCGCTGCAAATCAGCAGATGGCACTTGGTGGAGTTCTTCGCGTCGTTTCACTAGCATTTCATCAGCTCGCTGGCGCAGGTCTGAAGAAACATCCGGCCTCTTGGCTTCCAATCTCCTGTCTTTCCCCGTCTCCGTATTGGAGTTTTTCTTAACTGATTTCTTGTTCGCAGCCATAGCGGTTCTCTGAGTGCTTCAAAATGGTTCTCGACTTAATGCTTAAACTTAGTTACAGTTTCTTCCTCCAGCATCTTAGCCTGTTTAATAATCGCTTCACACATTATAACAGGTTCAAATCAAACAGTAAAAAAAGATACATAACTGTGCGTGGTTAATCTAATGCATGTTGAAAAGAATCAAAGGTGACGGTCTTGCATATCTTCCTATTCGATCCAGCGTTTTATTTAAATGCATGAGCTGTCGGTAATTTAGACTCTGGCCGGCTCAGCGATTAAGAACAGGCAGCACTAAGAACCAAACACTTAGCATTGCCGATTGCAATGGAGCGTCTTAATCGTGTTGGAGCGATCGGCGATTTGTAAGTAAATGTAGAGATCCTAATGTTGTTTTTTTTTTGACTAATCACCAAATTCATGACACTCGTAAAATCGATGGGGTTCAGGTGCACGTAAGATTTTGGAACAAGATCGTTGGTCTGGATTTCTGGAAGAAAGCTTGTATGATATGCCGTGTCTCTGTGGCGATGACTTTAAGTAGACATGATGTATTAAACCTGTCCAACCTTAAAGAACGTGGGTTAAGCTTTAAGGTAGGAAACCAAAGGCCCAGAGCCACAATTAAGGAGGACAGGTTATGAAGAATTTTAGCACATTTATCGGCATGGACGTACATAAGGAAACAATAGCAGTTGCAACCGCCGAGAAGCATGGGACACCCCTATACTATGGGGAGATTGCCAATACAACCGAAGCTATAACGAAGCTGGTAAAGAAAGTAGTGCCAGCGAGAAGTAAGGCTGTTTTTTGTTATGAAGCTGGGCCTTGCGGATATGGCATCTATCGGCAAATAACCGACATGGGGCATCGGTGCGATGTGGTAGCCCCTTCATTGATCCCGAAGAAAGCGGGAGATCGAGTGAAGACAGATCGACGCGATGCAGTGTCTTTGGTTCGTTTGCTCCGGGCGAATGAACTGACGGCAGTGTGGGTACCGGATGAACAACAAGAGGCTATGCGGGACCTAACCAGGATGCGTGAGGATATGAAGACCATGGAACGACGCGCACGGCAACGGTTAAGCGGTTTTTTATTGCGGAACAAGAAGGTCTATGCCGGTGACAGCAAATGGACCCAAGCACATTTCCGCTGGATGGAAGAGGTCCGCTTTGAAAGTCCAATCCAGCAGATCGTGTTTCAAGAGTATGTGGATGTAGTAAGACACCTTCAGGGACGAGTGACAGCTGTGGAACAAGAGATAATGAAAGCGCTTGAGAGCTGGTCGATGAGGCTTGTAGTGGAAGCCCTGATGGCATTAAGGGGAGTGAGCATTGTAACGGCTATGACTATAGTAGCAGAAATAGGAGATATAAGCCGTTTTGAGAGTCCCCGACAATTGATGGCGTATCTTGGATTAGTACCGAGCGAGGATTCAAGCGGCAATCGCCAAAAAAGAGGAGGGATTACCAAAACAGGCAATGGACATGTCCGCAGGTTACTTGTAGAGGCGTCTTGGAGCTATCGTTTGCCGGCGCGAAAAACAGCTCACCTCCAGCGAAAGGCAGAAAAGACCAGTGAAGCTGTACAAGCGATTGCATGGAAAGCCCAAAAACGGTTATGTAGCCGATACTGGCATCTGATGCAAAAAGGGAAACTAAAGGTGCAAGCATGCACTGCGGTGGCAAGGGAGTTGGCAGGATTCATTTGGGCTATTGGTCGTGAGATTATGGGAAAGAGCAACACTGCAGTGACGGTCGCATAACATAATGATGCTTACAATAATAGAACAGTTGTTATTTATCAGTGCTCCGGAAGCATGAATTTGCTTCTATGCACATTAATCCGACAGGAGTGCATTTCGGCCAGGATAGCAGCCGGTTGGGAGAACCCTCGGTGACTGCATGAGGAGCCTTTTTACAGGCAAACCCACGAAAGTAGAGAGAGGCAACTCCACGACGAAGACAAGTCATGCGGTATCCAACCCGCGTATATCAGAGTGATCTACCGTCGTTTATCGCTGCTGTTCTGACCCAAATGCATGATCCAGTAAGGAGGTCATGATAAGAAAACACCGACTATCGGCACTTGACAGGTTTAATACATATCAGCTAGTCATTGATTGTCGAGAAGTTTCCGTATGCATGGTTATAAAGTGTACTGGAGACCTGAGATGGCGCATTCTCTGGGGCGCAATATGATCGCCATATTAAATAAGTCTGTCCGGCATCCGAACTAAATTGGAATAAGTGGCCGTCGCGCCAAGGTAAATCCAAGGCATCGGGAATCTCGCGAAAAGGAGATGAAATTTGCTGTTGCTATCCAATGGGTGAGAGGCGGAAAACCTCAAGTCCCATCCGGCCAAAGCTTAGCCAACAGGTCGGAAGCGAACCCGCGTGCGTCCTCGCGAGGGGAGGTGCGGAGCTGGGTGTAGCGAGAATGTAGGCCGTGTTAGTGAGCCCCGAAATCGTTGACATTGTGGTCAGTAAGATAACCTTCAGGGCATTGGAGGGAAAGTCGACAGTCTCGGACAACTGGAAGACAGCAGTTCTGAATGCGCAATGGCGAGCATCAGAACACCACCGGGGTCTGAGAGCAGGGCATACATTCAAAGGGATAGATCGGGAACTTGGGAGGGCCGCATGTCTCCACGTTGAGAACCGGAAGGGAAGAGGGCGACCGGAAGAACAAAAGCCCCAGGCGTCGGTGAGGGCTCTCGCACATCGACGAACGAAGACAGAGAGCAAACGTGGTACCGGGAATCGAGTGACAAACGAAGAGACTAGGGATGGACATGAGGCAGTCTTAGCCGAGCATAGTACCGAAGGCCCCAGCGGGCCGGGAAGGTGGGGAACCGAGGACCAAGGGACCCACTGAAGGGAAGGCGAGGCCGGGTATAACGTTTCACCGAGAGGAAATATGGGAGAGGCTTCGAACTCACAAACCGTATCAACGAAACTTCGGTGGATTGCAGCGCAGGCCATCCGGTATCCGGAGATGGTGTTCACTACGCTGGCGCACCACGTAGATGTGGAATTCTTGCGGGAAGCCTACAGGCTGACCCGAAAAGACGCTGCGCCCGGTATAGACCGGGTCACAGCAGAAGAATACGCATCAAACCTCGAAGAAAATCTACGGGAGCTGCACACACGACTCAAGGGAGGACGGTATCATGCTCCGCCTGTAAACCGGGTGTGGATACCTAAGGATGACGGAGGGGAAAGGCCGTTAGGACTTCCGACGTTTGAAGACAAAGTAGTTCAACGTGCGGTAGCGATGCTCCTTGAGGCAGTGTATGAGAGCGACTTTTTCGCCTTCTCTCACGGCTTCAGACGCGGCCATAGCCAGCATCAGGCGTTAAGCGAGCTTCAACAGAAATGCGTGAAAGGGAACATCGGCTGGATAGTGGATGCGGATGTCAAAGGCTATTTCGATAATATCGATCACGGCAGGCTGTTGGAAATAATCAGGCAAAGGGTCAACGATGGAGGAATAATACGGCTAATCGGCAAATGGCTGAATGCCGGGGTAATAGAAGGGGAAACTCTGACATACCCAGAGAAGGGCACGCCGCAGGGCGGAGTCATATCGCCGATTCTGGCCAATATATTCCTACACCATGTGCTGGATGAGTGGTATGTCAAGGAAGTGAAGCCCAGCATTAAGGGACAGAGCTTTCTGA
Source organism: uncultured Nitrospiraceae bacterium (assembly GCA_963727805.1). Taxonomy (GTDB): domain Bacteria; phylum Nitrospirota; class Thermodesulfovibrionia; order Thermodesulfovibrionales; family Dissulfurispiraceae; genus Fen-1308. The sequence continues at coordinate 120,335 of CAVSHF010000005.1, read as the reverse complement.
TTCGTTTTGCCGATGACTTTCTAATCGGATGCGAACACGAATCTGATGCACAATGGATATTGCCCGTTCTGACTGAGAGACTTCAACAGTACGGGCTAACGATACACCCGACAAAGACGAAGCTGGTTAGGTTCGGAAGGCCAAAAGGCAAGAGCGACCCTGAGGAAAATGGGAGCATTGACTTTTTGGGTTTTACGCACTACTGGGCGAAGACGCGGCGGGGGTACTGGATAGTAAAGCGGCAAACAGCCAAGAAAAGGCTGCGCCGGGCCATGAAGCGCGCTTGGGAGTGGTGTCGGGAACACCGACATGAGCCGCTTAAGGAACAATGTCGTGTTCTAACCCTTAAGTTAAAAGGTCACTACCAATATTACGGCATCAGAGGCAATTACCGTAAGTTGCTGCTTGTCTACAGGCATGTACGGAAGGCGTGGCACTACTGGCTGAGTCGTCGCAGCAATAAGGGATCGATGAATTGGGAGGATGAATTCCCAAAGCTGGAGCGGCTGTTCCCACTGCCGTCGCCCCGAATAGTCCATGATATCTAAACCATGCAGGTCAGCAAAGTTATGCGCTAAACGGGTCGAATCCGTTTAGTTAGCCAGAGGCTGTATGCCTCTTGTTACTGACGAACCGGATGCCTTAATCGGGCTCGTCCGGGTCTGTGGGGGGAGTGGCGAGCAATCGCTGCTCCTACCCGGAAACCTGACTGGAATTTTCAAAGATCGCAAATGTAAGAACTCACATCTATCTCTCGTTCTAAAGCTTCCTTCTTGAGTTGCTCCTTTGAATCCTGACGGATCTGCAGATTATACCTAATGACGTCGCATTGAATCATCCATTGCGGTTCAGAAATTGAGTTTGATGCAATTTTGCTTGCCATTATTTTTCCATGCTCTTCTCTGTGAAAAGACTATGGTATATGAAAAAGCTATAATGAGATAGACTTCCGCTCAAGAAGGAAGCTTAATTACGTCTTGCTTAATGCTGCTTTTCATGTTATTCAACCCCATAATGGCGCCAAAAGAATCTCTTTCAAAGAACAAGGACAGTCCAATATCATCAGTGGTCTGACGGTCACGATCGCTGGTACGGTAGATTTATGCTAATCTACTTATTTTCCCGTCCATGGATTCCTGGCCCGCTCTTTTCTTCTGAAAAGGCCATTTTCACAGCTTCCTTAAAATGGGTCTTCTCTATCTGGACAATATTATCAATGCGATTATCTCTGCATATGACCTCATTTATCATTCCTTCGATAAGAGGATGGGCAATGCCTGAAGGCACAGGCGTGACGAGGTCTACCCAGTAAGCTGAGAGGGTCGGCGTCAGAAAGGGCACGCCAATTATTATCCTTCGGGCGAGCCCCCGAGCTTCCGCATACTGCTGCATCATTTCCCTGTAGGTGAGTATTTCCGGGCCTCCGATGTCAAAGGACTCGCCTGCCGTTTCAGGGTTCATTAGGCATCCAATGAGATAGGACAAGACATCTCTGAGGGCAATTGGCTGGATTCGGGTGTCTATCCACCTCGGACATGCCATGACAGGAAGGCGCTCAACCAGGTGCCTGAGCATCTCAAACGATGCACCACCTGCTCCTATGATTATCGCAGCACGCAGGGTAGTTGCTGCTGGCGTACCAGATGATAATATCTTGGCAACCTCTGCACGACTTTTCAGGTGCTCCGAGAGGCGATCTTCTGCTTCCCCAAGACCGCCAAGATAAATGACCCTTTTCAGCCCTGCACTGCCGGCAGCAGTGATAAAGTTTCTTGCTGCCTCTTTGTCTTTTTCTGCAAATTCAGTATTCTTGAAGATACTTTTCCCGCCCATGGAATGTACAAGATAGTAAGCAGAATGAATTCCCCCGAGGGCCGCATTCGGCCCTTGCGTTGTTAGGAGATCGCCCTGATAGACTTCAATCGCAGTATTATCGTGTATAACATGTGAGAGCTTTTCCGGACTTCTGACAAGCAAGCGTAGTTTGATGTTTTTTTTCAGGAGTTCGGGTATAAGCCGGCCTCCTATAAAACCGGTAGCGCCAAGGACAAGTACTCTGTCTCTTTCTTGAAACGCGAGGTTGTTCATATTAAATTAGTGGCCTTCTATTATCCCCTCGACAAGCGTCTCTTCGTCTATTATTTCGACTACACGCTTCCTGATTTTAATTTCTTGCTCCCCGCATAAAGCTCATATTCCAGCAATCTACATTCTATATTGCTATTGAAAAATTGAATCTTACGTCTTGTGCGCAGGCCAACCTTCTTTGCCAGTTCAAAGTTTCCCGTAAAGATATATCCCTTATAGCCACTGCATTTCTGTTTAAAGAAATCGCCTATCCCTTTGTAAGTGTCTTCAAGGTATGTGATTTTGCCGAGCCTTTCGCCGTATTCAGGATTGAGAATGACAACCCCGCCGCCTTCGGGGATAGGTGTTCCATGGAACTCGGATACTTGAAAGTCGATGATATGTTCGACGCCAGCCGTAGCTGCATTGTTCTTGGCGGCCTGGATTGCAGCAGGGTTGTTGTCGGTAGCCACTATTTTACCATTCAGTGATTTTCGCGCAGTAGCCTTGGAACTCGTTCGCATGTCTTCCCACTTTGCCTTGTCAAAACCTTTGAGGTGCATGAACCCAAAGTTGCTGCGCAGGATGCCGGGTGCCCGATTGAGGCCGATTAGGGCGGCTTCAATAGCAAGTGTGCCACTACCGCACATGGGGTTTATGAAGTTTCCATTCCCGACCCACCCGGTCGCCATAATCACCGCGGCAGCGAGCGTTTCCTGCATCGGCGCCTTTAAAGGAATCTTCCTGTAGCCGCGCTTTGCAAGAGGTTCACCGGAGGTATCGAGATAGACACTGCACCTGTTGCCCTTCCAGTAGAGGAAAACTACAACACCGGTCATCTCAGGACCCGAGTCGGGTCGCCGCCCGCACTTTTCCTTTATTCTGTCGACAATCGCATCCTTGCATTTGACGTTAGCAAAAAGGGGATTAGTAATTGTCGGATTATCGACTGAAGAGTGGACCGACAGGTATTCATTTTCGTGTATGAAGCGTTCCCATTCGATTTGAGATACGTTCAGGTAGAGATCATAGGCATCGTCCGCGATAAAGCTCATAAGATGCAAGAGAACCCTGTGCCCTGTTCTCAGTGAAAGATTCAGCATCATCGTATCATCGAGGGTGCCTTCCGTCTCAATCCCGGCAATGGTTTCGTCTAGTACAGGAAAGCCAAGGACTGATAATTCCGTATTCAGATAGGGTGGAAGCCCTTTAGGGCACGTTATGAGTATTTTGGTCTTTTCCATCTCTTTATCATAATGCATTGAATATCGAATGCGCATCGCAGGGACTTCTTTGCCTTTTCTCAAGGCAATCCATCAAGGTTCCATCGCTGGATTTGATGTCTTTAAAGAACTTCGAATCATCTTCGGAATATGCTTTTTCCCCCGCAGACATGTATGATAATACCGGACATAATCTAATCATCTTTTTTATGGCGATTGCTTATGTCTGATACTACTATTTTCCCCTCTTCGGATTACAGATCTCAGACACGGCTTAAGTGGGGGATCAAAGCCACTTTATCTGCGGTTCTTTTTTAATCGGTCTGTCCGGATGCTCCTTGGGATACCCGATAAGCAAAGGCCCGAAAATAGTTTCATCTTCTTTTAATTCAAGGATTGATCTCACTCCTGCATCATCGGTTACCATGGCTCCGAATCCGACCCAGCAGCTTCCGAGTCCCAACGAATAAGCGGCAAGCATCATATTCTCGCAAGCTAAGGGGCATGAGTGACTTGCATACCGCCCGGAACCTATTACAAAGACAACCGCCGGAGCAGAGTAGTACACAGGATCAGGCAATTGGGCAAAACGCTGCTTGATCGCCTCATATCTTTCGGGGTCGACATCTTTAATCATGTCGATGATCTTATTAGCATTCGGTTTTGCGGCATGCAGGAGTTTCAGCTTGGTATCCTGATTTTCCACTACGACAAATCGCCAGGGTTGGCTGTTCATGGCAGAGGGCGCTTCATTGCCGGCCTCTATTATTGCGTTCATAATGGATTTGGGGACAGGCCTATCATCATATGACCGAACGGACCGCCTTTTTTTTATGACCTCAATCACTTCATTCATGATCTTTCTCCTAAAATTTAGCTGATGCAGCTTGTTGAATACAATAATAGCCCCTTTTTGCAGGTATGTAAAGTAATCGGAATGCGGCAGGAGTAGAGCTTCCGCATTCATGCACAAATCATCCGCAGCATGGGCAACCGCTGCCCATATGAGCACACGGCAGACAACAACATACAATTGAAGATACTTTCAAAATACAGCTGCCGTTATGGTTTAATTTTGAGAAGTCTTCTTGCGATATTTAGATTCCTCGGGTCATCTTCTTCGCTCTTCTTGGGCGTTTCGAGAATGAGTGGGACATTTTCGAACGCGGGATGGTTGATGAATTCGCGAAGACCTTTAAGGCCGATCTCTCCCTGTCCGATGTGCCAATGTCTATCGACCCTTGAGTTGAGGCCTTTTTTTGCATCATTCAAGTGAATAAGTTTCACTTTGTTAAGTCCAATACGCGATTGAGTTTCATCGATGAGTGCAGATAATCCCTCAGTATGCTGAATATCGTAGCCAGCAGCAAAGGCATGACAGGTGTCCACGGTAATGCCGGCTATAAGGGGGCTCCGGGCCTTTTCGATGATTTCAGCGAGGTCGGTTATCCGAGAGGTGATGTCACCTCTTTCACCTGCTGTATTTTCGAGGAGAATCCCCGCTTTCCATCTTTGCTCCCCGCTAATTATTCTGAGGGCTTCAACAGCCCTCCGCCGCGCCTCTATGGCACTGTCTCCTGAAGCGCTTCCCGTATGGACAATGACATACTCCGCCTCCAGGATATCGGCGAGGTCAAGCTCCCGCTTTAAGAGTTCAATCGATTTGTTTAAGATGCCTGGCTCCCCGGCAGCCAGATTAATGAGGTAGGAGGTATGGATAAAGACAGGTTGTACATTATAGGTCCTCCGCAATTTCCTGAATGCTGCCGCTGATTCAACTGGGATATCGAAGACCGCCCATTGCCTGGGGTTATGGGAAAATATCTGCATCGTGTTGCAACCAAGGTCTTTGGCCCGCTCGAGTGATAGGTGAGCGCCTCCCGCAATAGAGGTATGAATCCCAAGTCGTCTGGGCGATTGAGTTGTTAATTTGTCTTTTTTGACCATACTTTTTCGTGACTTTCTTGACTTGAGAAAGCTTTTAGTGTTAATTTTTTCTTCTATGGCAATAGATTATAAAGATACCCTTAATTTACCACAAACGGACTTCCCGATGAAGGCGAACCTCGGTCAAAAAGAGCCAGAGATGCTTAAGTTCTGGGAAGAAACGAAGGTCTATGACCGTCTTCAGGAGAAGAACAGAGGCGACAAGCGCTATATACTCCATGATGGTCCACCCTATGCGAACGGCAACATCCATATCGGTCACGCCCTGAACAAAATCCTTAAGGACATCATCGTAAAATACCGGTCGATGCAGGGCTACTATTCGCCTTACGTACCGGGATGGGACTGCCATGGTCTGCCGATAGAACTCCAGGTGGACAAGAACCTTGGACAGAAAAAGGACAATGTGAGCGTTTTTGAGAAGCGTCAACTTTGCCGCGAATATGCGGAAAGATTCGTCGGTATTCAGAGAGATGAATTCATGAGACTTGGTGTGTTCGGCGACTGGATGAAGCCATATCTGACGCTGTCCCATGGGTACGAATCATCGATTGTAAGGGAATTCTTCAGATTTGTGAACAATGGCATGGTGTACAAAGGGAAAAAGCCGGTGCACTGGTGTTCTTCGTGCGTCACCGCTCTTGCTGAGGCAGAAGTCGAGTATAACGACAAGGAGTCTCCTTCGGTCTTCGTCAAATTCAGGGTGCTTGATGAAGATGTTGTAAAATTTATTGGGAAACTCGCAGGCAAGAGTGTCTCGATTCTCATCTGGACTACGACCCCTTGGACTTTGCCGGCAAACCTTGCTCTTGCAGTACATCCGGAACTGGATTACACGGCTGTTGAAAAGGATGGCGAATATCTCATAGTAGCAAAGGAGAACCTTGAAGGCCTTAGGGAAAAGCTTGATATTAGTGGACAGGTCGTCGCCGAGATGGTGGGAAGTGCACTCCAAGGCTTGAGGGCAAGGCATCCCTTCATTGACCGGGAGTCAATAGTCATCCCCGGCGATTTCGTAACCGTGGGAGAAGGTAGCGGTATTGTCCATATAGCACCCGGGCACGGTGAGGATGACTATGAGGTGGGACTGAAATACGGTCTCGATATCTACGCACCCGTCGACGATCACGGGAAATTCACGAGACTCGTCCCAGAGTTCGAGGGACAGTTCGTGTTCAAGGCTAATGAGGGTATAATCGAACTGCTGAAAGAGAAGGGCGCTCTTGTCAAGGTTGAAAAGATCAGGCATTCCTATCCCCATTGCTGGAGGTGCAAGAAGCCGGTGATCTTCAGGGCTACGGCCCAGTGGTTTATCTCCATGGACGACGGTGGCCTCAGAGAAAAGGCGCTGGAAGAGATCGAAAGGGTGTCTTGGGTACCTGCTTGGGGCAGGGAGAGGATACAGGGCATGGTTGCCGGTAGGCCTGACTGGTGCATATCGCGCCAGAGGTCGTGGGGAGTGCCCATCATGCTCATTTCCTGCGCCGACTGCGGAGAATTTATCCGGGACGATGCGCTCTTCGATAAGATCGTAGCGCTTACGGAGCAGAAAGGTGCCGACATCTGGTTCGAGATGGAGGTCAAGGATTTTCTTGGTGAGGGTCGGGCCTGCGCTAAATGCGGAGGCTTTTCGCTCAAGAAAGAGATGGACATCCTCGATGTATGGTTCGATTCCGGGGTGAGCCACGCGGCGGTTCTCGAACGAGACGAGAGGTTGTCGTGGCCTGCGGCACTTTATCTCGAGGGTAGCGACCAGCACCGGGGATGGTTTCAGAGTTCACTGCTCACCTCCGTCGGAACGAGGGGGAAAGCCCCATATGAAACAGTCCTTACTCATGGGTTTACTGTTGATGGGCAGGGGAAAAAAATGTCCAAATCCCTCGGCAACGTCATTGCTCCTCAGGAAGTTATTAAAGCCAATGGGGCTGAGATTATCAGGCTGTGGGTGTCTGCAGAAGATTATCGTGACGATATCAAGCTTTCAAAGGAGATCATCAGCAGGCTTACCGAGGCATACCGAAAGATCAGGAATACAGGGCGGTTTCTTCTCGGAAATATATCTGATTTTGACGGAAAGGATTATAGCGTGAGACTTCTTGAGATAGATCGCTGGGCGATGTCGAGGCTCAATGGCCTGATCAAGAGGACCACGGCCGCCTATGAACGATTCGATTTTCATGAGATCTTTCATTCCGTCTACAACTTCTGTGTCGTTGATATGAGCTCCTTCTACCTCGATATCCTGAAAGACCGACTCTATACCTTCAAGACTGATTCTCTAGAGAGACGTGCGGCTCAGTGGGTGTTGTATCGGATAGTTTCCGATATGGCGCGGCTTATTGCTCCTATACTTTCTTTCACAGCCGAGGAGATCTGGAAATACCTGCCGGATAAAGAGAAGTCAGGAGTCGGCAGTCAGGAATCTGAAGCAAAGGCTGAAAGCATATTCTTGGCTGGATTCCCCGAAGCTGAAGAAAAGTACATTGACACCGCCCTCGAAGGGAAGTGGGAGAGGCTTATCAAGATAAGGGACGAGGCAAATAAGGCCTTGGAGATAAAGAGAAAGGATAAGTTCTTGGGCAACGCCCTCGAGGCTGAGCTTACTTTTTTTCTTGAGCAGGAGGATTTCATACTGCTCTCTGAATACCAGGACTTTTTACCGGCCCTCTTCATAGTCTCGAAGGTCGAAATACAACCCAAAGTAGCGATGATAGCCGATGCCTATGAAAGTCCAGAGGTCAAGGGGCTCTTCATCAAAGTCGGGAAAGCCCCTGGGGACAAGTGTGAGCGCTGCTGGAACCGTAGCCCACTAGTCGGCTCTTTCAGCGACCGTCCCGGCATCTGCGAAAGGTGCCATAACGTACTCAAATGAAAAAAAAGCTTGTTTCTTTTTTCTGTCTATCCCTGATCATCCTTGCCCTCGATTATGCGACCAAGTATTATATCAAAACGTTTATTGGCCCCTTTGATATTATCCGTGTTTTGCCCTTCTTTAATATCGTCTATACTGAAAATACAGGCTCTGCCTTCGGGATGTTCAAGGCGCTCGGCAGCACCTTTTTCATCGTTGTTTCTATGGTTGCAATCATTGTACTTTCGGTTCTTGTGGTCAAGGATGTGAGTAACAGGATCGCGTACTCACTTCTGCTGGGTGGCGCAGCCGGGAATCTGCTCGACAGGCTTTTTTACGGGCATGTCATAGATTTCCTCGACGTATATGTCGGGAAATACCACTGGCCCGCTTTCAATATTGCTGACTCAGCTCTGACAGTCGGGATAGCTTTACTTTTCTTTACAGCAGCCTTCGGCAGTCGTACACATTGACAGAGACTGCCGTTTCTGTTAATTTGAAGTATGGAGAAACAACAGGCTGAAATCCTTGATAAAATAACCTCCGGATACTCCCTGCCGGCTATGTCTCCTATTGCAATGAAGCTCATAAGACTGGCTTCCATTGATGACATCTCCGTTGCTGACCTTTCCTCGGTGATCGAAAAAGATCCTTCTCTTGCTATACGCCTTCTCAGGCTGGCCAACAGCGCTTTTTTTCGGACCGGCAGTCCTATCACCACCATCGGCCAGGCCATCCAGATGGTTGGACTGAATCGGTTGAGAATCATGGCCCTTTCGCTATCACTGAGGGATACCTTCCCAATGGGTCGTGTCGGGGCGCTCGATTACGAGGAATTCTGGAAGATTTCCCTATATCAGGCCTTATTGGCTAAATCCTTCGCCGAAAGGCTTGGGACCTGCAAACCGGATGAAGCTTTTGTGGGGGGACTTATCCTTGAAATCGGGCTCCCAATTTTTTTCGACCTGTATATAAAGAAGGATCGTGAGGTGGATAGTATAAAGTTGCAGCCGCTTGTCCCGCTCCTCCACTGGGAAGAGGAACGTTACGGCATAAATCACCGTCAGATTGGAGAAGCCACACTCAGATACTGGAAATTCCCTCAGTCAATAATCGACTGCCAAAGTCATTACTTCATTGAACCTAAAAAATCGGGTGCCCCTGAACTTGTTTCTGTCTGCAACATGGCAAGGGAATTTTCCGCGCTTATCTGTGAGAAATCGATGGAATGGCAACCCTTATTCGACAAAGCAGAAACGGCCTACCAGCTTGACCACGACATTCTGGCCGATATCCTTGTGTCTACTTTCGATGAAGTGCAGGAAATTGCTGCCAGTCTCAAGATCGAGATGAACAGAAAGCAGGACCTTTTAGGTCTCATGGAGAAGGCCAATAAGGCCTTAAGCGTGCTCTCCGAAAGAATGATCCAGATGAATGAGGCAGATTCGAAATTTGCACTGCCCACTTTTGCCGGGCTTAGCGCAAAGCACACTCCGGTCAATGAAGCCGTTCAGGCTGTTGTCCACGAAATAAGAAATCCCCTCACCTCGATAGGCGGTTTCGCAAGAAAACTGGAAAAAACGCTTGATCCCGCTTCCGACGAGTGGCAATATGTTCGAATCATTGTAGAAGAGTCGACTAAGCTCGAATCAGCTCTCGATGAGTTAGCGCGCAAGCATCGGCAATAGCAGTACGTAGGGTGGCCTTATCGCTACTTCGTTGATTTTGGTAGGATGAAATAGAAGTTGTTTCCGTTATGAGTTTCCTCGTAGCCCACCACTCCGCCGTGAATCTCTATAACGTTCTTTAAGAATGAGAGTCCATGGCCTGTCCCTGGTTTCAACTCCGCGTTTGAGCCGCGGTACTCGTCTTCAAATATCTTCTCTTTTTCTCCGGGTGGTATATGCGGGCCGGTGGTAAAGACGTTATATTTGATTCCATCCCGACCTTCCCCGAAGAAATTAGGGATAAGCTGCCTGCCGTATGACATGTACTTTTTGGTCTCCCCTGTATAGGTCACTACTTCCTGAGTATATTTAAGTGCATTAGAGAAAAGGTTTGCATAGACCTGAGACATCAGGCCTATATCCACGACGCTGATGACATCTTCGTCGGGGATACCGCTGAAACGGTCGTTGATCTCAATTTCCATCTCCTGAAACCTCTCGATAAAGCGCTCAAGCTGGGGCTGTACGATCTCCTTGTTGATATTGCACTGTCTGGTCCGAAGCGTAAGCCTGCCCTGATCGAAATGGCTCCTCCTGAGCAGTGTTTCCAGAAATAGGCTCATGTTCTTGTAATGCTTTTCTATATTATCGTATTCGCCCACCAGACCCCGGTTTACGTCCATGAGTTCAGAGAGGGTGCTAATCATGACTGGGTCTTCAATGCGCATCTCTTTTAGGCAATCCCTCAAAATCTGTTCGATGACGATATTCTTATTAATATTATTTTTCAGATTTCTAAGATAGAGCTTGTAGATGATATTCGGCACGATGATGTTATGCTCAATATCGGCAACGAGAGAGCGGATAAACTTGAGATGTTCGATATTCTTTTGCGCGATAAAGCGGTTGTGGACGTTATATCCCACCCGGTTGGCATATTTCTCGAAAAAGAACTCTTCACTGACGGTCTTGTCCTTGAAGGGGAAAATCTCAAGTAAGCCTATGACATTCCTGCTTGTCTTGAAGGGGAGCTGGTCTATAAGAGACCTCTTACCCCTGATGGTCAGAGTAAGAACATATTCCCCGGTGATGAACGGGTTATCACCGGGTTGCATATGCACCGGAAGAGGCGTATGCAGAGGGACATCGTTTTCAACGGTAGTTGCGGCAAGGGAAAGAGCATTGGTCTTAGGACTGATGATATATAGCCGAGCGTTCAGGCCGTAGAAGCTTTTCGGGATAGCCACGGAGAGCAGATAAAAGGCATCAAGCGAGTCAAATTCCTGTGCGAGATCGAAGAATGTCTTGAGGGCACTGTTTTCTGTGTCCGAAAAGTTATAGTGCTGATAGTCAGCTTTCTTCTTTTCGATGCGCTCTACTATATGGTCTAAAGTTAACATAAGTTATTCACCATTGCACTTTCCATCATTATATCAAATTTTGCGAATGAACGATGGCTTTGTTATCAAGTAATGTTATTGTTTGACCTCGATGACGCATATTTCCATTTATAGTCTTCTCCCTGTAAAATGGAGGAAACCATCTGAGGAGAAGAATATGATTGAAATGCAATATCTCACTATGTCTGCGTTCAAACGGTATTTGAAGCAGACAAAGACCATCGTTTTCCCTTTTGGTACTATCGAAGAGCATGGAAGCCATTTGCCTCTGAACACCGATGCGCTCATCATACAGGAGGTGTTGAAAAAGGCAGCAAAAACAAGGGAGTTCTTTTTGGCCCCCCTTGTCTACTATGGTGTATGTACAACAACGGGAGATCATCCGGGTACCATCGGCATTACCCCGGCAACGCTCAGACGGTTGTCTGCAGACCTTGTCAAAGACGCATATCGCAAAGGGCTCAGAAACTTTCTTCTCATCTCCGGTCACGGCGGCAGCCTTCACATGTCTGCCCTCAAGGAGAGCGCTGAATTGCTGGTTGGTGAGCTGAAGAGCATTCAGATCGCTGTTTTTTCACCCTATGATCTGCTCTGGAAGGAGCTTGCTGAACTCGCCGAAACACCCAACGATTCCCACGCCGGAGAGATAGAAACGTCGATCATGCTCTACTTGGCGCCTGATCTGGTCAAGGCAAGGGCGCCCCTGGAATATCCCCAGATACCGAAGCCTTTCATCGTGAAAGACAAAATGAAGTATTGGAAGGGGGGTGTCTGGGGCAATCCGGGCAAAGCTTCGCGCGAGAAAGGGGAAAAGGCTGTGCAACTCATGGTCGATGCGGTAGTGGAAGTGTTGGACCGTAAACCGTGATCTTTTCAAAGGGGCGGTGTTGATGATCTTCTGCGTACAGGGAATATTAATTTGCCTAGCAAGCCGCCAGCCCGCAGCGACCTGTTGCGAAGAGTGAGAGAAGTGCTGGATAAATAGGGGTGCAAAGACGAGTCTCATAAGTGGGGTGCTCCATGTCGACTCTCGTGATGCGGTGATTCAAGATTGACTCAGACTAAGGGAATGTGATCGCTTCCTTAGCTGACTTATCGGAGGAATAACATGAATAATTCGGCCCCGATCGTATCAATAAATGCCAAGACCATTTCGGACGCATGGTTTCAATTGATCTGGAATATTTTTGATAATTGTTATACGCAGAACATTCAGGCCGGCTCCTTCGAGAATGAGCAATACCGATTGCAATATCCGGGGATTGCAGTATTCATTGAGCATCCTAATCTTGACATGATTCCGATAATTCCTCCTACGCTTGGGATACCGTCACCGACCTCGATGGAATACGTCGAAAGCTACTTTGCAGATTACATAATGGACCCAACAGTGTCCGAAAACGAGACGTACCGCTACTCGAGTAGGATCCATAACCCCATGCCTGGTAACGTCGATATGGGAATACCTCCACTCGGCACACAATTCGACAGGGTAGTAGCAATGCTTAGAAAATCACCTTATACGAATCAGGCGGTGATCGAGGTTGGATCCCCGCAAGACCATGATTTGTGCTATGGGAAAGATCAAAAGTTGGATCCTCCCTGTTTGCGCCTTATCGACTTCAAAGTAATCCCGGTTCGTCACCAGTGGGTGCATAAAGCGGGTATCGGTAAGGTTTGTTCATGCGGGAGGGTGTTCGGAGATAACGATGCACCTTGTAATCCAGTTGAGAACATTCTTACGGAAACAGTATATTTCAGAAGTTGGGACCTATGGGCTGGCTTCCCTTCAAATCTCGCCGGTCTTGAACTGTTCAAGCAGCTTGTCGCCCAGGAGGCAGGATTGAAATCCGGCTATATGTATGCTTACTCTGCCGGGGCTCACATCTATGGGTACCAGGAAGATTTTGCCCGGATACGAACGATGAAAGGCCAAAGATAACCAATCACAAATGAAACAGGGCGTTTATAATAAGGTGAATAATTTGCATGAGACACATTACAACGCGAGAGGGATTTTCACATGGAATCAAAATTAAAAGTTATCTTACTGAAGCACACGCCTGACCCTGAAGCGACGGTTGCTATGGCTGCAAAACTTTGCTACAGCCCTTCGCACATCGAAGCACTGAAAGAAAAGATAGCTGCAAAGGATCAGAAGAAATTCGTTGAAAAGCTTATGGAGATGGGTCACATGTCGCCCATCGAGCATGCTTCTTTTACCTTTGCCGTAGAGGGAATATCTCGTGCGTGTTCACACCAGCTTGTGAGACACAGACTTGCCTCATATTCCCAACAGAGCCAGAGGTACGTGAGCGAGGAATCCGGCTTCGATTATGTGCTTCCTCCTTCCATGAAAAAAGACCATGAGCTTGCGCTCTATTTCGAGGAGTTTATGGGTAAGGCCCAGGAGGCTTACAACCACCTGGTCAAGAGACTGAAGGAGCAAGGTCTGAAAGATGAAGAGGCCAATCAGGACGCCCGGTTTATCCTTCCTAATGCTTGTGAAACGAAGATAATCTTGACGATGAATGCGAGGGAACTTATCCACTTCTTCAGACAGAGGTGCTGCAACAGAGCACAGTGGGAGATTAGGGCCATGGCGATAGAGATGCTCAAGGTCGTTAAAAGAATCGCTCCGACAATATTCTGCAAGGCCGGACCGGATTGTCTGAAAGGAAAGTGTCCGGAGGGAAAATATTCTTGCGGAAAGATGAAGGAAGTCAGGGATTTTTTCAGAGGAGTTGAAAGTTACGCTGACTGAAATAGCAGATAGAGAAGTAAAACAAGAAGCGGCAGGACAGGTGATGTGGCCGGCCGCTTCTTGCTTGAATCAGAGCTTCCCTTTTGTCGAAGGAAGAATCTTAGCTCCCTTATCGATAGTAACCGCTTCCCTGAGTGCCCGACCAAAAGCCTTGAATATGGCCTCGATAATATGGTGCAGGTCACGGCCATATTCCATGTTTACATGGAGCGTGATCATGGCGTGAGTCGTCAATGCCCTGAAGAAGTCTTCGAAGAGTGAAATCTCCAAATCCTTGAGCGAGCCTTTTGGTGGCTTTACGTTATACACCAGATATGGTCTCCCGCTTATATCGATGACGACCGTTGCGAGGCTTTCGTCCATAGGGATGGTGGCGAGACCGTAGCGCCTGATTCCCTTTTTATCGCCCAGGGTTTTTTTGATCACCTCTCCCAGAGTGATCCCGAGGTCTTCCATGAGGTGATGGTAATCCACTTCGATATCACCCGTGGCCTTGATCTTCAGGTCTATCATGCCATGGAAAGAAAAGAGATTGAGCATGTGGTCGAGAAAAGGGATCGACGTGTTGATGTCATATTCACCCTTACCGTCGAGATTTATCTGGATGGTAATGTCTGTTTCGTTTGTTTTTCTCTGAACCTTGGCGGTCCGCATGATGCCTCCTTTATATCTCCGGGTTGATGATCATTTTTGGCAGGATCTTTTTCAACGCACCTATAAATAGGGTATTTTCGCGAGGCAAGCCGACGGTTACCCTGATGGCATTGGGTACCATCTTGTCCATATTTTTAACAAGAATACCTTGTTTCAGCAGTCCCTGGGATATCTTACCCGCATCAGGTACTTTAACGAGTATGAAGTTTGCCTCGGAAGGAAAGGGGCTTATACCCTCGATGGCTGACAGTTCATCGAATAACCGGTCTCGTTCACTGGTAATAATCCTGATCTGGGCATTGACAATCTTTTTATTCTTTATGCCTTCGAGCGCTACCGACTGAGAGAGGGAGTTAAGGTTATACGGAAGCCTTACCTTATTGACCTCCTGAATCAGCCCTTCGTCGGCGATCATATAGCCGACACGCAGCGAGGCAAAGCCGATCTTGCTCATGGTCCGGAGAATGATGAGATTAGGATAATCCCTGAGCAACGGCAGGAATCCTCGGCTGCTCGAAAAGGGCGCGTACGCTTCATCCACCGCGACTATCCCCTTTGACGCCTCGATGATCTTCATTATTCGGTCTGTCGAAAAGCAGTTACCCGTAGGATTATTTGGTGAGCTGAGGAATACGAGCCTGGGCTTATCCTTTTTAATAATGGCGAGCATCCTGTCAATATCTAGATCGAAGTCATCGTCAAGCGGAATGGAGATCGCCTTTTCACCGAGGGCCTGTGCTATAACGCCATACATGATGAAAGTCGGCACCGGAAAAAGCACCGGACCACCAAGAGTTGTGATGAGATAATAAATTAATTCATCGGAACCGTTGCCGAAAAGGATGTTCTTTTCGGTAACTTTAAGGTCTTTGGCAAGGGCCTTTTTCAAAGCCTTGGCTTCAGGGTCGGGATACCGGTTCAACGAACCAAGGATATCTTTTTTCGAAAAGACCTTCTCCAGCGGTAGTGGGGAGTATGGGCTCTCGTTGGCGTCGAGTTTTACCGCGCAGGGAATCTCCCTTGCCTCATACGCTTTGAGTGCTAGGACGCTCGGGCGTATCAATTTTGATAAATTGCCTTTTTTCATCATTGATTATAATATATCGACTATAAACCATTGTCAATGCTTTGATTGCGAGGTATAACAGGTGCAATGAATATTCAAAAACTCAGAAATATCGGGAAGTTACTTTTTTCGGAATTGGGAACGACACGGCTGAGGCCCTTCGCATCAGAGACTATTGGCAGAGGCGCGGGCGGCGACAAGACCTATCGAATTGACAAGAAAGCCGAGGACATCATCATTGGCAGCCTTGAGGACCTCAAAGAGCCGCTTAATATCGTATCGGAAGAATACGGGCTTAAGGAGGTCCTTGGTGGCGGGTATCAGGTTATTATCGATCCGATTGACGGAAGCAGGAACGCCGTGAACGGTATCCCTTTTTATTGCACGTCGATAGCCATGGGCAACGGAACGACGTTTGGAGATATTTCCCTTGCCTATGTCATCAATCTTCTGACAGGGGATGAATTCTGGGCAGAGAAGGGGATGGGAGCATTTTTTAATGGCGATCGCATATTTAGCCAGGCCGATGACCTTTTCTATCTCATAGCTTACGAAGCACAAGTCCCAGGGCGGGACGTTCAGAAGATCGTGAGGCTTCTCTCGGAAGGGAGGCGGACGCGCTGTTTCGGGGCTACAGCCCTCGATCTTGCGCTTCTCGCCTATGGTGCCATTAGCGTCTTTGTGACGCCAGCGCCATCACGAAGCTTCGATTTTGCCGCAGGCTATCTTATGGTAAAGGAGGCGGGTGGCATCATTACCGACACCGCAGGAAAGAGTCTTGATAAGACCATCGTCGGGTTAAATACTCGCGCACCGCTTCTTGCTTCAGGGAATAAGCGGCTTCACGATGCGGCCCTGAAACTGCTCAATGCCTGAGAATATACCGTCGCTATTTGTAGCATCAGCTCAAAAGAACCAGGACGCCATAGCCTTTCGTTATTTTGAGATGTCCTGGAAAACGGTAACTTATGGAGAATTCCTTTCGCGTGCAAAAGCCCTCTCAGCGGATCTTGTCGAATTGGGAGTTATTTCTGGAGACAGGATCGCTATTGTGTCAGAAAACAGGCCGGAATGGTGCGCTGCATATATGTCCATACTTTTTTGTCGGGGGATCGCTGTCCCTGTCGACATGCAACTCGGACCGGCAGAGATACATAACATATTCTCCGATGCCCAAGTGAAAATCGTCTATTACAGTTCGAAAACCGGCGCCGATGTTTTAAAGGCCATCGAAGGCAGTCCGGTCACTGGCATCAATTTCGATTCCATGAGTCAGCGGCAGCCTGGCACGAAGTCTGTTGAAGTCGCCGTTGATGCGGTTCCCGATGACGTTGCCTCGATCATCTATACATCGGGCACAACGGGAAGTCCGAAGGGAGTCATGCTTACGCACAGAAATTTCTGCTCCGACGCCGGCGCTGTCAGCCAGGCTGGTCTTGTTTCGGGCAGTGACAATGTACTGTCGATACTTCCCATGCACCACACGTATCCTTTTATGTGTACCTTTATCGTGCCGGTCTTGCTTGGCGCTTCCATAACCTTTGGACCAGGCCTGAAGGCTGCAGAACTCATATTGGCCATCAAGGAAGGGGGAGTCACAATCGTTTTAGGCGTGCCTCGGCTCTTCGAGATGATACGTAACGGAATTGTAAGCAAGATGAAAGAGAAGAGATTTCTTGCATCGCTCTTGATGAGAATGCTGAAAATGTGTTCGGCTATCAGGCGCACTGTCGATGTCAACCTGGGGAAAATCATATTTCGGGCCGTCCATCAGAATTTCAGGCAAGTGCGGTTCTTCGCCAGCGGCGGAGCGCACTTGGATCCAGCAGTAATGGAGGACCTGGAAGGCCTTGGCTTTACGGTGCTAGAAGGATATGGACTGACCGAAACTTCTCCTGTGATCACTTTTAATCCGCTTGCGAAAAGAAAACCGAATTCGGCCGGAAAAGCTTTGCCGGGAGCAGAACTCCGAATCGACAATGGAGAGATCACCGTGCGGGGGGATATGGTTATGGCGGGCTATTACAAAAATAGTACGACCACGGCAGAGGTAATCAAGAATGGCTGGTTTTATACCGGTGATCTGGGATGGATCGATAAGGAGGGATATCTCTTTATCACCGGCCGCAGGAAAGAGGTTATTGTTCTTAGCTCCGGCAAGAACATCTATCCTGAGGATGTCGAAAACGCATACCTGCATATCCCACTCATTAAGGAGATTGGCATTACCGGTATTGATAAGAATGGCATTGTCGAGTCCATACAGGCGATTATCGTACCTGATCTCGATTATGCGAGGCACTGCAATATCGGAAATATTGCGGAGACTTTGAAATGGGAGCTCAACGAGGTCACTTCTCGGCTGCCCGAGTATATGAGAATTCGAGGGTCCATGCTGTATCCCGAGCCGCTGCCGCGCACTCCTTTGGGCAAGCTGAGGCGGTTCATGCTCAAGGACATAGTGGCCGGAGCCGTGTCGGCGAAAAAAGGGGGCGAGGTCAGTGATAAAGCGCTTCTTGAGGACGAGGTCGGTCGTGAGGTTGTGGGCTGCATCAACTCAGTCATGGAAGAAATGACGGCTATTCAGGCGGATGACAACCTCGAAATCGACCTCGGATTCGATTCGCTGAAGAGGATAGAATTTATCTCATCCCTTGAGGAAGCTTTCTCAGTAAGCCTTCCCGAGACCTTTATCTCCGACGCACAGACAGTCAGCGATGTAGTTTCGCTGCTGAAACAATATGCTGAGGGAAAAGAAGGAGAGCATGCCGGACCCGTTACCTGGAAAGATATACTCGAAAAAGAGCCCCCTGAGGAAGACCTGCGAAAGGTGGGTTTCAGCCACGGTCCAACAGAAAAGGTTACTATTTATTTGATGGTCATGGCATTGAAATTGTTTTTCAGTCTTTTTTCCCGGATGTCGATACAGGGCAGGGATAACATTCCCCGAAGAGGGCCATATATGCTAGCGGCCAACCACGCAAGCTATATAGACGCTTTTGTGGTTACCGCCGCAATCCCTTTTTCGACTTTTGAGAACCTCTGTTTCTTGGGTATCAGCAGGTTCTTCACAGGAACCATTAAGGGAAATTTAGCGAGAATGAGCCATGTAATTCCTATCGATGCCGAAACATACCTGAACAGAGCGCTCCAGATGTCATCCTATGTGCTGAGTCAGGGGAAGTCTCTATGCATCTTTCCCGAAGGAGGCCGGTCGTTTGGTGGAGAAGTGCTACCCTTCAAAAAGGGAGTGGGGATCATCGCTCTGGAAAAAAAGATACCTGTGGTCCCTGTCTATATCGAGGGCTCTGCGAAGGCCCTGCCGAGAGGAGCGAAATTTCTCAGGCCCGCCAAGATCAGGGTTATTTTCGGTAAGCCGTTCGGCATCAACAATATCGATATGAAGGCAAAGCCGACGACTGTAGATCAATATCAATTCTTTGCGGACGAGCTTAGGGAGAGGGTGGTCTCTTTTTTTCATAAATAGATAAAACTCCATGGTATGTGGTAATTTAATATAAAGCACTTTAAAGGGGAGTTTTCATGGGAAATGTTAAATACAAACAATACAGTCCTGAGGAAGACAAGATCTATTTTGAATCAATAGCTGCGATCAGAGAAGAGATGAAAAACGGACTCGCTTTTGACAAGGCGTGTGATACGATCAAGCTCGAAGACGAGGAACTAAAGAAATGTATTCTCGACGACGCACTGAAGATCATGATAGCTGAAATGCATTACGGCAAGGGGGTCTCCCTCGGTGAGGTTGCCAGAGTGTTGAATATCCCGGTGGGCAAGGTGAGCGTTGCAAGCCTGGAAATGCTTGAGGATGCGGGAGTCGCAGCTGCTGAGCTTAACCGGAAGAGTACTCCTAACGGTCCGGCAGGTAATGCATAGGTATGGAAGGGCAGAAGAAAAAGGTACGACTCTATTCCCTCAGTACTTGTGCCGCGTGCAAACAGGTCAAGCAGTTCCTTGACGATCATAAGATTGACTATCAGTACATCGTGGTAGATACGCTCGATAGTGGGGAACAGTGGCTTACATCAAAAGAGCTTAAGAAATACAACCTGTCAGGCTCATATCCGACAGTCGTAATCGAGGAGGTTGTTACGGGCTTTGACGAGCCCCTTCTCAAACAGACGTTAGGTATAGAATGACACCGGAACGTTTGTACGAAATCCTCTCGAAATATGCTGAATCGAAAGGTCAGCAGCTCAACAGAGACAGGGAATTTGTAATCGGTATTCTCACCGGTCTTCTCAAAAATGAAGAAAGATATGGCTACCGGTCCTGTCCGTGCCGACTTGCATTGGGGATAAAGGAAAAGGATCAGGATATTATCTGTCCTTGTGTATACAAAGATCCGGACGTGAAGGATTACGGAAGCTGCTATTGCGGGCTCTATGTTTCAAAAGATTGGAATGAGGGCATTATAGAACGCCGTATCGTGTCCGAAAGAAGGCCGCCGGAAAGACAGGCATAACAAAGGAGATTGAAACCACATGTTTGAACAGCTTTCGACATTAGAAGATATCAAGAAAGAGCCTTATGTAATTGAGAATATTCGATGGGACCTCGAGCCGCAGAGCGTTATGGAATCGAGATTCAAAAAAATGGGAGAGACTACCGAGGCAAGGGGCGAAATAAAGGGGTATATTTGTTATATCGAAACGATGGGCGACGAGCCCATTCTCTTTTTAATGCGCCATACTGCCAAGGAATATGGAGAAACGGTGGCGCAGATCGAAGAAATACCGAAGGAATTGTTGCGCGAGGCTATTGAAGAGAACAAGGAGAAACATTACTTCGGGATGTATCCTATCAACAAAACGGTCGAGGCGTGGCTCAAAAAAGAACTGGGCGTGAACTAAACTATCAAGCAATAACAGTTTGAACGGGCGGCCAGGTAATAATTACCTGCCGCCCGTTTTAGTTAGGGATTAATTATAACTGTCGAGTCAAAAATCTCCCACGGGCCTTGCAAAGGTGAACTTCGCGGGGGCAACAACGAGTGCATCGCCAGCCTCTTTTGCATTTCCGCCCGCCAGCGACACGGGCAAGCCGATTCCTTGGACAAGAGCGCCCAGTACGGTTGCCAAGAGTCCCACAGGTCTTAGAATAAGAATGTCACCGATCATTGCTGCGTCCTGGTTATCTGTTGCGGCGAAAGAGAGAGTAGCAGTAAATACCAACAAAACTGTCGCTATAATGATGAGTGCCTTTTTCATAACGTGGTCCCTCCTATTGATCTTGAATTTCTGTAATAAGTATAAAGCAAATTCCGAAAGTGTGCAATAAAAAATTGGGCATGGATGTGCGATGCTCTCAGCGTGCTACTCATCAGGATTGGTCATAAGCCAGAACTTCATGGGGGTCATTGCCTTCATAAGACGGGATGCTACCGTCGGGAAGAGGTTTATGTTGGTATGAGGCAGAAAGAGGGCCGAGATATATTCGTCCATGAACATTCTCGAAACGGAGAGTTCTATATAGGTCATCTTTCTTGCTATATCTTCGGCCTCTTTCCGTAAGTCCTCTGATAGCAGGCATAGATAAGAGCCCGTAATCGAGGTATTGCCCATGAACGTGAACCTCTCTGCGGGAAGATCGGGGATCATGCCAAGGAGCACTGCCTTATCCACATCGAGGTAGTTGCCGAATCCGCCGGCGATATATACCCTTTCGATCGCATCCATAGTGAGACCTGCCTCGGTAATCAGTGTCGAAATACCCGAATAGACGGCAGCCTTCGCCCTGATAAGATTCTCGATATCCACCTCGGTGAGCACTATATCCTTTTTGAGCCTCTTGTCGCTGTGTATCACATACTCAAGTCCGTCTTCGCCGCGGCGTATCCGGTACGATTTCCCTTCGAGATATTTCCCCTTCTGGTCGATTAGGCCGGCAAGGAACATCTCTGAAATGGCATCGATCATACCCGAACCGCAAATTCCGAGAGGGCTTCCCCCTCCAATAACTGATATGGCTGGTTCGAGAGTGGTGGGGTCGATACTGACCGACTCGATTGCCCCCGGTGTGGCCCTCATGCCGCACCGAATTCCGCTCCCCTCGAAGCAGGGGCCCGCGGAACAAGCAGCCGTCATAATCCACTCGTTATTGCCAATAGCGATTTCGCCGTTCGTGCCGATATCCATGAAGAGCGCCAATTCTTCATTGCGGTGCATTTTTGAGGCAAGAACTCCGGCAACAATGTCTCCCCCGACATAACTGGCTATGGAAGGTGCCGTATAGACTCTGGCCTCGGGATGTATCGAAAGTCC
Organism: uncultured Nitrospiraceae bacterium; assembly: GCA_963727805.1. Classification (GTDB taxonomy): domain Bacteria; phylum Nitrospirota; class Thermodesulfovibrionia; order Thermodesulfovibrionales; family Dissulfurispiraceae; genus Fen-1308. The sequence continues at coordinate 98,412 of CAVSHF010000005.1, read as the reverse complement.
GGCCATTGAAGCCCTCCATAGCGGGAAACTGTTTAGGAGGGGGATATACGGTTCTTCACGAATTGAGCCTGGGTTAAGGCCCCAGAATATATGCGACATCGTCGTATTTCCAGCAATTGATGCAGAGTGAATCAGCATGCGGTCGATGGTGTGTCTCTCGGTGATCGAGTCGACGATTGTGTTGATATCTGAAAGGACGGCATCTTTCAGTTCCTGTAGTCCGCTGCCTTCAGTTGCGTGGACGATCCTTGTGATAACATCGTCACCGTATTTTATCTGCGAATTGTAGGTTGACCCGATGTCGATCACTTCACCCGTCTTCAGGTTGGTGAGGTAGACAACGACGGTGGTTGTACCGATATCTACCGCCAATCCGTAGCTTCCGCTTGAACGGGGGTAAAGGGCTATTGCCTCGCGTCCGGCATCCTGGTCTTCTATATAGGAGAGTTGAACGTTCCAATCCGCTTGTCTCAAGGTCTTACCCATGGGTAAAACGAAGCCGTGGCGGAACACCATTGAATCAATTCCCTTCTCCGCCAGTGCCCTCCTTAATCTTTCCAAATCGCTTATGTTATCGGTGATGGTTGGTGGTGGAAGGTCAACGGATATTGTTTTCACAAAAGGATTGATATCGAAGCCATATGATCTAAGGTAATGAACAAGGTCCTTAGTCTTCGATACGGCGATTTGGTCGCCTATGACCAGACGCGATTCCTTGGGTATTGCTAGGAGTAAATCGCCCAATGGAAAGGTCTGGCAGGCAAGAACGGTACCAGCTTCTTTTTCCGCAGCGGTGAGCTTTCCGTAGACAATGGCTTTGAAATCGCCCTCGATGACGTTGACCTTGCATTTGCCGCAGGCGCCCTTGCCGCCGCAAGATGCTACCAGATAGATTCCGGCTCGTTTGAGTGCGGAGAGGATACTTTCATCACTATTCAGGGCGATGACTTCGTTTGAGGTTAATCTTAATTCCATCGTATTATGAGGCTGCGCAGCGCAGATCTCTCCTTCCAAAGATTCAATAAATAAATCTATCGGCATATTTTACCATACATTTCATCTAAGGACAGATGGATATGCTAAAATGAAACACTATTACGTGCAAAGGAGAGCTTATGCCACGGGACAAGTTGATGCACCTCTACCGGACTCCGGCACTTTCCGATTTTAAGAAAAACGTATTGCTCGGCAAAATCTCGCGGAGTGTAGATACCGCGATAAAAGAAATGAAGACAGAGTTTTGTTTCAATATTGAGACGTCGGCGCCCTTGAACGAAAATGAAGCAAGTATCCTTCGGTGGCTCATGGCTGAGACCTTCGAACCCCACTTATTTTCCGTTTCCAGTTTTTTCGATGGTCTGAAAAAAGATATGCCGGATGCAGTGCTCTTCGAAGTCGGGCCACGGATGAACTTTTCGACGGCCTGGTCCACGAATGCTGTCTCGATCTGCCACGCATGTGGCCTCACAAAAATCCTGCGTATTGAACGTTCAAGGCGCTACCTTCTCATGGGTGCTGGAAAAGCATTTTCGGATAAAGTTCGGGTTAAGTCCTTTCTCGATCTTGTCCATGACCGCATGACCGAGTGTGCTTATCCCGCGCCGCTTGCCAGTTTCGAAACTGGCATTGTTCCTCACCCGCCCACTATAGTGCCACTCATCGAGGAGGGCAAGACGGCCCTCGTCGAGATCAACCGCTCCATGGGTCTGGGACTCGACGACTGGGATATCGACTATTATTACAACCTTTTTGTCGACGATATCAAACGAAATCCTACTAATGTAGAGTGCTTCGACCTGAGCCAGTCTAACAGCGAGCATTCTCGCCACTGGTTCTTCGGCGGCCGTCTCGTTATCGACGGCGCCGAGATGCCAAAGACGCTCATGCAGATTGTTAAGCAGCCTTGGCAGCTCAATCCGAACAACAGCGTTATTGCATTCAAAGACAATTCGAGCGCTATAAGGGGCTATTCGATCACCATGCTCATGCCTGAAAAGCCCGGTATGCCCTCGGCTATGCGCGAGCGGGAATTGACGGAACATATAATTTTTACAGCTGAGACGCACAACTTCCCTTCGGGAGTGGCGCCATTCCCCGGCGCTGAAACCGGGACGGGCGGACGCATACGCGATGGTCACGCTACAGGTAGGGGCAGTTATGTAATCGCCGGAACCGCGGCCTATTGTGTCGGAAATCTAAGGATACCCGGCTATGAGCTTCCCTGGGAGAGCAATGATTATGTATATCCAGCCAACCTCGCTTCGCCCCTCCAGATAGAGATCGATGCCAGCAACGGTGCCTCTGATTATGGCAACAAGTTCGGCGAACCCCTGATACAGGGCTTCACACGCTCATTCGGCCTCACGCTGTCGGATGGCGAGCGTCGTGAGTGGATTAAGCCAATTATGTTCACCGGCGGCGTGGGCCAGATAGATGCCCGCCATATCGAAAAGGAAGTGCCCCGGCGCGGAATGGTGGTCATAAAAGTCGGCGGCCCCGCTTATCGCATCGGAATGGGTGGGGGAGCGGCCTCCAGTATGATTCAGGGCGAAAATGTGGAGGAGCTCGATTTCAATGCAGTCCAGCGTGGCGATGCCGAGATGGAGCAGAAAGTCAACCGTGTCATCCGCGCCTGCGTTGAACTCGGCGATGCAAACCCCATCAGGAGTATTCATGATCAGGGTGCCGGCGGCAACTGCAATGTTGTAAAAGAGATAATCTATCCTGCCGGTGCGAAGATCGATCTTCGTGCCATCCAGCTCGGCGACACTACACTTTCGGTGGTCGAGATATGGGGTGCTGAGTATCAGGAGCAGGATGCCCTGCTTATCTATAAAGACAAGGAGCTTCTCTTCCGCGACCTGTGCGAACGGGAGAAGGTGCCCTGTGCGGTGATCGGCGATATCATCGGTGATGGTCGCATTATCTTGTTCGATGTGAAGGCCGAGGGGGGAATAGAGACTCCGGTAAACCTCGATCTCGAAAAGGTCTTGGGCGACATGCCTCAGAAGACATTTGATCTGACACGGAAGCCCCTGAGGAGCAAGCCGCTCGAACTGCCGCGGGACCTCACTGTGCGCAAAGCACTTGAAAGGGTACTCAGGCTAGTGTCCGTCGGTTCGAAACGCTTTCTTACGAACAAGGTGGACCGTTCAGTAACAGGGCTCATCGCCCGGCAGCAGTGTGCGGGGCCACTACAGCTTACGGTATCCGATGTTGCTGTGATTGCTCAGAGTCATCTCGGACTCACCGGTGCGGCTATCGCTATCGGCGAGCAGCCCATCAAGGGTCTCATCGATCCCGCTGCCATGGCGCGGATGAGTGTGGGCGAGGCGCTTACTAATATAATCTGGGCGAGGATTAGTGCCATCGAAGATATTCGCTGCTCTGCCAATTGGATGTGGGCACCTAAGCTTCCGGGGGAGGGGGCAAGGCTTTACGATGCTGCCATTGCAATGAGCGAGTTGATGAGCGAACTGAGTATTGCCGTGGACGGTGGCAAGGACAGCCTTTCTATGGCGGCGCGCGTTACCCATCCTTCGGGTGAACATGAAGTGATTAAGTCTCCGGGGACGCTGGTTGTCTCCGCCTATGCCACCTGCCCCGATATCACCCAAGTGGTAACCCCGGACATCAAGCGGCCTGGCTCCAGCAGACTACTTTATGTCGATCTCGGCGCAGGGTTCTACCGTCTTGGCGGCTCAGCATTAGCCCAATGTTTCGGACAGATCGGCAACTCTTGCCCCGACGTGATTGATTCGGCGTTTCTTAAGCGTGCCTTTAGCGCGATGCAGGAACTCATCGGCAATGGGACGATCCTTGCGGGACACGACCGGAGCGATGGCGGCCTTATCACTACTCTTCTCGAGATGGCCTTTGCTGGCAACTGCGGCCTCGATGTGCACCTGCCCGCCAGATCGGGCCTCGATGCTCTTTCGATCCTTTTCGCCGAAGAGCTTGGCCTCATCGCTGAGTATCCTGCCGACGCCGAAAATCGGGTCCTTGCCCTGTTTAAAGAGTTTAATGTTCCCATTACCCTCATCGGCGCAGCGACTGTCGGGAAGCGGATCGTGATAAAGATAGCTACGGAAACGGTTCTCGATGCTGATATGCCCGAACTCAGGGCCCTCTGGGAAGAAACGAGCCATCGCCTAGATCTCCTTCAGGCGAACCCCGACTGTGTCATACAGGAGAAGGCTGCTATTTACGACAGGCCCGGTCCTGCGTTTGCCGTTACCTTCGATGCTGCGCCGACACCGGAACTTATTCTGACGCGCGCATCAAAGCCGCTCGTAGCCATTCTGCGCGAAGAGGGAAGTAACAGCGACCGCGAGATGGCAGCTGTTTTTCATCATGCCGGCTTTGACCCCTATGATGTGACAATGTCAGACCTGTTGGCCAGAAAGATAACCCTTGAACGGTTCAAGGGCCTTGCAATGGTGGGAGGATTCAGCTACGCCGATGTCATGGATTCTGCCAAGGGCTGGGCAGCTACGGTACTCTTTCATTCTAATCTTGCCCGACAGTTCGAGGCCTTTTATGATCGTCCCGATACCTTCAGCATTGGTATCTGCAATGGTTGCCAGCTTATGGCCCTTCTGGGATGGGTGCCGTGGCGCGGTATAGCCAGCGAGTTGCAACCACGTTTCATTCATAATCTATCGGGGCGGTTCGAGTCGCGCTTTGCAACTGTACGTATCGACAAGAGCCCGGCCATTATGCTCAAGGGGATGGAAGGTTCTGTGCTGGGAGTCTGGGTCGCCCATGGCGAGGGGCACGCCCATTTCCCCGATAAGGTCATCTTGAATGACGTTTTGGCCAAAGGTCTTGCCCCGGTGCGCTTTGTGGATGATACAGGTGTTGCGACCGAGGTCTACCCCTTCAATCCTAACGGTTCCCCGAAGGGCATCGCCGCGCTCTGCTCACCTGATGGTCGTCACTTTGCCATCATGCCCCATCCTGAGAGGACGTCTCAGAAGTGGAACTGGGCATGGATGCCCGAGGAGATGCACCGGACTCTCTCCGTTTCGCCTTGGCTCAGGATATTCCAGAACGCCCGCGAGTGGTGCGACGGGCAGACCTGAAAAACCTTAATTCGGGAGGTATAAAAGATGCATTATCTGTTCGCTCACGGGACGCTTCGGCAGGGAGGCCGTAATAACGGGCTCATATCAGGTGCTACTTTACTGGGGCGTGCCGGCACGGTAGAAGATTATGCACTTTTCATCATCAAGAATAAACCTGTGGTAACCAAGCGTCCGGTAACGAAGATTAAGGGCGAGGTCTACTCTGTGACTGAAGAGATGCTGATGTTAATCGACCGTTTCCAGGGGCACCCGCGCATCAATAAAAGGGAGCTCGTTCCCGTAAAGCTCGAAGATGGAAGCAGCGTTGACGCGTGGATCTATTTTCACATTCAGCCCTTACGCGACTCTATACTTGTCGACTCGGGAGAGTATATCGAACAAAAGCCTTAGTCACGGTCCTCGCCAAGTCGGGCCTTGTTACCGCTGACGATAAGGAATCTGGCAGTATGCTATCCCATTCCTGGGCTTGATGCCTTTCTGCGACAGAAACATAGTCAGTGAATTCATGGAAAGATTGATGTTAGGTGTCGGCCCGAGGAAAATGTGCTCCAAAGGTATGGGACCTTTTTTTTCGGGCAGGAGACCGAACGCAAGGTACGGCACGAGCATCGAGGTGCCTTCCCGGAACAGGACCGGGGACGTTACATAATCAGTCAGGACCGGAGATACAATGCGCCATTCCTCTTCCTCCTGAAACGATGGGTGTTTTAATATGGCCGCGATGCGGAGAAGATCACTTTCTATTTTTTCAAAAACCTCGTAATAAGATTGAGCCGTATGCCCTTTTGACTCGTCGGCATTCCCGACACGCTCCTCCGCAAGAATTTCTACCGCATCAACCACTTGCTTGATAAGTGCAAGTTGTTCCGAAGATGCATAGATACACTTACCGACCTGAAACGACTGTCGCACAGCGCACTTCAATAAATGGGCCGGATCAAAGCCTATACTCACACCTTTGCCAAGTGAGCTATAACCGCGCCATTGGCTCAGCAGATTACCATTGGACCTGAATGATGCGCCGAACAACATATGTCCATTGGTGAACCGGTGCGATACCCAGTCCATAAACTGGTTCAGTAAATTAGGATTCGAGTGTCCGCCGGCTATGCGTTGAGCAATCTCGGTGCCAATGAGATCAGCAGTATGTTTCATCTCTGCCGAGTCGTTCATATAGCGGATGTCGCTAGCCCATAGCGCTCCGCTTTTTACAATGCCAAGCAGGCCCGTAAACGTGGTATAGTGATAGAGGGTTTCCTTCGGGATATCGGAATAGAGCCTCTCGGTGATATCTTTAATCATATGGTTATAGAATACCCGAAATCAGCTGAGCAATCCAAACCGCTGACTGTAAGGTGAGGCTTACTGAGGGGGTCGATAGTATGGAAATAATTCGTTAACCGATTGCCTAACCTCGTCTAACCAGATATTCCGCTCCTCTTCCGTGCTTGTGACAATGACATTGAACATCCGCCGGTAAACAGTTCCGATACCGCAAAGCGCGAATATACAGTTTTTCCATATTGTTTCTAGAGGATCGCCAAAAATGATCTTTTCCCTTACTGTTTCGGTGTTCGACGTATTGAACACAATGGCAACGCTTGCCTTGAGTAACCCGTTCGGTATGCCTTCTCCGGCATCGTTGTCAAGAAATTCGTACGCAACTCCCGGGCGCATAACTCTGTCAATCCAGCCCTTCAAAATTGCCGGAGGTTGCCCCCACCAGTTTGGATGGACAATCACTATGCCTTCTGCTTCAGCAATTTCCCTGCAGTGATCGGCTACTGATCCCGGCAAGTCAGCATTTTTCGGTATTTCAGTATCCTTGAGAATGGGATCGAACTTTTCCTCGTACAAATCATGGAAACGGACTTCATGACCATTCCGTTTTAACTGATCAACGGTTGTTAACGCTATGGCACTATTGAAACTGCCCTTCTGAGGATGAGCAAGAATGACTGATACCTTCATGTTTATCGTTAACTTTTTCCCGGTAGTTTAAATTCAGCTATGCAACTCACTGCTTCTACTAATGTTACTTGAGCCGATGACCCTGACGCGCTCCCACTCGCGCACATTGCCGCGAATAATAGTAAATAAAGGATGCGGTTCGGGCGATGTCACATGTCTTATCCTCATAAACTCGTCGGGGCTTCGCATTTGCAGCTTATCCTTAAGGAGTTGCCACTCATAAAGCAATTGCCCGTCGGTTTCGACGATTTTTTGCGATGATCGACTGCGTCCGATCCTGGATGGATCGAATCCATACCCTCTTGCAACAGCCTCCGCATAGATACCCAGCAGATATTGTGCAATGGAAGTGACCGGGCGCGGCTGGATGCGGAAGCGGATGAGTTGTGGATGAGCCCGATAGCCAACGGTTTGCCCACGCAACACCTTTTGGGCAAGCAAGGCTTCTCGCCATACTGCTACTAGACCACGGAGGTCGAGATATTTCGGATGGATTGTCCAAAGTCGCACTTGCTGCCACCTCATGTGTTGGGCTAGTGGTTCGTCTTTTCACTGTGCCTGGCATGTATTCGTAAGGAGTTCAGAACATCAGTAACTATCCCGACAATATACATGGACATATCCCATTGGGTATCCATTGATCATCCTGTGTGGCCGGCAAATCAACTGTGCTTTGTCCTGCTATTTTCCAAACACCTTCTTTAGCAGGTCGGTAACTTGTGCAGCGGGGTCGGTCCTGATTTTTTTCTCCTCCTGCCCGACCATGTAGTACAGTCCATCGAGGGCTTTATTTGTAATATACTGATCAAGATCCACATCTTCTTTCTTCACGAAAGGCAACTGATCATATCCTGCCGTCATTTTCTTGTATGACTGCGCAACGCCGACCTTTTCCATACTTCCGGTAACAACTGGCTTGAATTCGTCGAACAGTTTGACTTGCGTTTTTTCCTTGAAAAAAGCGGTCGCTGCTGTATCGCCACCCTGTAGGATCTTCTTCGCGTCGTCAAAGGTCATATGCTTGATTGCGTCCTCGAAGATCGGCAATGCCTTAGGAGCCGCCTTTTCAGCAGCTTGGTTCATGCTCAGGACGAAATCGTTCACTTCCTTCTTGAAGCCGATAGTGCTAAGCATATCGCCCGCCTTTTTGATCTTGTCGGGCAGCAATATCTTTATGGCCTCGTTACCGAAATATCCGTTGACCTTGGAGACCTCTTTGACAGCGTTCTTGGTCCCGATAGTAAGTGCCTCTTGGAGGCCTGAGGCGGTCGTTTTTTCGTCGGGAGACTTTTGCGATGCCTTTGGCGACGGCTGCTCAACGGCCTTCAGGGCATCATCGAACAATCCGGCTGAAGCCCCGGTAAGGTAGGCTATTAGCAGAAACAGTATTGCTATTACAGCAGTCTTCATGTGTCTATCCTCCTTATGGATCATTTAAGCTTGAAATCCACCCGGCTTGCTTTCGCCGACTCCTTTTTCTCGGCCTGCAGTGACTTGGGGTCGATGAGAAAAATGCGCTCCTGTTCGATCTCCTTCGATTTCAAAAGGTAATCTTTGATCGCCATTGCACGCTCAGATGCCAAGGCTTTCAAGTCTTCATCGGTCACCTTCATGTTGGTGAGCATTAGTTTCTCCATCTCCGGCACCGGCAGGTCCTTGGCCATGCCGATAAGGTTCCGAGGCTTGGGAAACTTTTCCTCCTTGTAGGCACGCTTCAGGTATTCAGGATACTCCTGGTCTGTTACCGTCACGGTATTAAGGGATGGTGCCTCTTTTCCCTTCTTGGTGAGGTCTTTAATCTTTTGTGCTTTCACCTTACGCGTTATAAGATAATGTTTAAGTCCTTCGCGGTCTTTCTCAAGGTCGGCGTGACCCTCGATATCCATCTTGAGTCCCGGTCGATCTTCGAGTATCTTAACGAGTGTGTCGAGCTTCTTCTTCGATTCATCTGAAAATGTGGATACTCCGTAATCAAACTCGATATAGCTGAGCTGCTCTCCGCCGCCGCCAAATACGGCTCCCAGTAAGGCGAATGGCGAGGTAGCTGCCTTTGCAAGAAGGTTGAGGAGGATTTTGAGAATGATGCTGCCGATGCTGAACTTCGGATCGTTGATATCACCACTTACAGGGATGTCGAGCTTAATCTCGCCTCTTCGGTTCTTCAGCAGAGCGATAGCAAGCTTTACCGGTAGTTTTGTCGCATTCGGACTTTCGACGTGCTCGCCAAAAGTAAACTGGTCAAGAAAGACGGTGTTCTTGGCATCCAGTTTGCTCTTTACGATCAGGTATTCGACTTGAAAGGAAAGCTTACCTTTCTGGATAGTGTATCCTGCATAACGGCCTGAATAAGGGGTTGCCGCGGTAAGGTCCATATCCTTGAAGTCAGCTTTTAGTTGAACATAAAGATCGTCTCTGAGCGGGTTGATCTTGCCGGTGATTTCAAGTGGTGCATAACGGTCATACTTGCCCCTGAGATCGATATCGCCAAACTTGTTTTCTTCCGATGATAACCCAGAGATGCTACCGCCTATTTCGAGGAGGTTTGCGCTGAAGGAAGGCTTGACGCTATGGTCGGTGAAGTCAATAGTACCACCCTGGAGTGTGATCTTGTCGATACTTATATTCTTCTGTTCAGGCTTCTGCTGAGGAGCCTGCTGAGCGCTGGCAGCGGGCGGCGTTGCTGTCTGCGCCGGTTGTCCCTGAACGGCAGCCTGCTGTTGAGGCTGGGAGGTATTGAAGACCTCCTGCAGATTTATCGTCCGGTTCTCACTTATGACGATGCGTGAATAGAAATTAGTAAGGGCTATCTCATTGATATGAACAAAAAGAGGAGCATAACGGACATCCATTTCGCCGAGGTAGAGTGTGTCCCACTTGAGCAGGTCCTCAGCGGTAGCGCGGTCCGCAGTGGCAAAGTGGTTTATCCAGACTTTACCCTTGTACGAAGCCTTGAGGCCTTCCTTTGGGGACATGAAGGCGGTGACCCTCCCGCCGGCATTGACGGCGCCACCAGCGATTAACACCTTGACCTTATCCGCTACGTAAGGTTGCAAAGGCGCAACAGGCAGGTTCTTGACATTGATGGACAGCGCTACTTTGAGCGGTTCAAGGAAAACGTTCCCCGATGCTGTCACTGTTCCCTTTTTGGCGACGCGACACGAAAAGGAGGTCGTGGCTTTGGTATCTTTTGCTGTTGAGAGGCCTTCCGCCTTGAACGCGATCCCGTCGAGATCGAGCCTGAAGGGTTCGGCCGTCGAGAGATCTTCGACCTTGGCAGCATAGTGATCAGCATTCAGGGAACGAATGGTAATAAGCCAAGGCAGCGGCTTCGCCTCCTTAGCTTTGGGCTTAAGCGGTTTTGCGGGGTGCGGACTGGGAGGCATCAGATTTGCAAGGTTGAGAGAACCATCCTTATCCCGACGGACAACGATAAATCCTTTGTCCGTAGACATAGAACCGATTTCAACCTTCTGTTCCGTAAGATCGATGGTGGTATCTTTGATCGAAAATGCGGGGACTTTCAGGAAATCAGCCTTCTCATTCCTCATCGCGGCACGGAAATCTTTAAGGGATGCTTCGAGGGCGGTAAGTTGCATCACCGGTTTCTCGCCGCTCGCACGGTATCTGATTCCGGTCATCAAATCGACATTCCCGCCAACAACGTCAAAGCGGACCTGTTTTGCGAGATAGGGCATATACTTCTTCAGTGAAAGAGATGCTAATGAGAGTTTCGCCTCACAAAAGAGCGGGTCCATGCCGAAGTCGCCGTCCACCTTCACGATCTCTCCCGACTCTGTGATGAAGGCTGAGGAGAATGTGGTTTGTTTGTCTTTCGCGTTGCTGAAGTGTGCCACGCGCACCTCTATCTGGCTCAGGTTTGTGGTAAAGGGTTTCGTGGTACTCGCATCGGAAAAGGAGATGACGCCCTTTCTGACCTCGACATTACCCGCTTCCACGGATACCTTTGCTTCAGTGGACGAAGAGGTTTCCTGCTTCTGGACTGGGGTGGACTGCTCGGGGAGCAGGCTGAAAAGCGTCAAAGTTCCACTGCTATCGCGGGTGACCGTGATGTGGGGAGACTGGAGCACAATGTTTGAGAAGGAGAAGCGTTTATCAAAAAGTTCAGCCGACGTAATCGAAAAGGCAAAAGAATCGAGACTCGCCACCGGTGCATTCTTGAGATCGACGATGTCAAGTTTTTTGAGCAGCAGATCACCGGAGATCGTAAGCGTTGGAAGACGGTCTCGGTATTGACGATATGCGAGGACTATGCCGATGTCCAGAAGACCAGAGCGTATGTTTGCCTTCGGCTTAACGGGCAAATAGGTCAGATAAAAGGGCAGGTTGAAGTCTTTGAGGTTGAGGTTCAGCGACGTCTCATGCGAGTCTGAGAAGAGCTTTGTGTCGCCCTTGAAGACGACATCGGTCCCATTGACAGTGGCTTTGAGCGAAGGCTCCACAAAAGCGTCTACATAGGATGGCAGGTTCGAGATGAAGGGAATGGAAATTGCGAGAGCGCGCACCGCATGTTCCTTTCCCATCGGTCTGTCTATAAAGTCAATGCTTCCATCAGTGATCTGGATATTATTCAGAGAGAAGCGCAAGGGCTTCGAAGGCGGCGCAGTGTCAGCAGGCTTATTAGCATGTTCCATGATATCGGAAAAATTATAGGAATTCGCAGCGGTCCGGACGATATGGAAATAAGGTTTTTCGACTTTGATCTCTTTGATAACAAGACCCCATTTGATAAGGGACATCATCCCCAGATTCAGGTGGAGGCTGCCAAGAGAAACAAAAGTCTGGCTCTTGTCGGGCTCCTTAATGACAACTCCCTTGATTGTGGCCGAAAGGGTATAGGGATTGAGGCTAATCGATTCTATGCTTACTTCACGGGCGAGTTCTTTACTTAGCTTCTCAATGGCGATTTGCTTGATGTAGGGCGGCAGGACGAAAAAGCCGATAATGGAAAAGAGGATGAAAGAGATAAGGGCGATTATTCCAATGGTCTTTGCGCGCCGGCTCCTGATGAATTGCAGTGAGCGAGGGCGGAGGGAGGCTATTATTTCAGTGAGGGTATTTTTCGTGAAAGACATATTGCACCTCCGTATACCAGATACACATATTGTAATCAGTAATTGTCAGCGGGACAAATGACCAAAGCATGAGGTAACAGTGACTACAATGCAGCTCTCATTTGCCAGAGTGCACTAGGAACTGCACACAAGTAAACTAATGTTTACCAGAATACACAAGTATGCGTTACGTGGACAGCATGTAAGGCAGACGTCTTTGTATTTTGTGGTCTGTGAGGGAGATGCACAACGTTCAATAATTATGCTTGACAAAATAAGTAACGCATGTTACATTTGAATCAGAAGATACGATGTTTGAAGGACACAGGAGGTGGTTTCTATCGCAATTTCCGCAGAAACCGCCACCCGTGTACTCTGGATGAGGAAAGTCCGATATGATGAGTCCGTTTCGATTCCTCTGCATAACCGGGTTCTTTGCGATCTTCAGTTCGACGATCTCGAAGAGCCCGGTGCTGCCGCTCTTCGCTGCCCATCTGGGAGCTGACCCGTCTGAGATCGGCATGGTCGCTGCAGTATCAGCCCTGACCGGAGTTCTGTTCAGTATTCCAGCCGGCTTGATGGCCGATCGCTTTGGTCGCAGAAGACTGCTGATTCTTTCCTCTTTGGTGTTTTCGACTGTACCTTTTATGTATCTGTTAGTGGAACAGATCTGGCAGCTCGCACTGGTGCGTTTCCTACATGGCTTCGGAACAGCCATATTTGTGCCAGTAGGCATGGCATTTGTGTCGGATCTTTTTCTTAAGCAGCGCGGCGAGAAGATGGGCTGGTTTTCTACGGCAACCCTCCTGGGTAGATTCTGCGCTCCGATTATCGGGGGTGTCATCCTGAGTGCCGTTACACTGCTAGGCGATATGCGCTTCGAAGCAGTTTACGCATTCTGTGGTGCTATGGGTGTCGTTACCCTTTGGCTGACTCTGCGGATGCCGGTTGTTGAAGAGCACCACGAAGAAAGAAGAACCTGGAATGGAATCCGACAGGGCTTCCTGGCTGTGGTTTCGTCCCGCACCATCATTATCACAAGTATCGTAGAAGCTTCAATACTCTTTGCTTATGGAACCTTTGAAACCTTCGTGCCGCTTACCGCACAAAAAGCTGGTATCGGCACAACGGCAATCGGGATTATGCTTTCTTCACAGGTTCTGACATTAGCTCTTACGAAGCCTCTCATGGGACGCTTTTCTGATAGACACGGGCGGAAGCCGCAGATTTTTTATGGAGCATTGATGGGAGCACTCTGCATAAGTTCTTTTGGTCTCTCACCCTCATTTGAAACAATGTTTACAGCGAGCATTTTGCTCGGCCTCTGCCTGTCCATCGTGACCTCCGCAACATCAGCTCTCATTGCTGATGCAAGTCGTTGTGAGGAGCGAGGGTCAGCAATGGGAGTACTGGGATCAATTATGGATATCGGCCATACGACCGGTCCACTTGTTGCAGGCATTGTCGCCGGCTATTTTGGATTCAGTTATGCGTTTATCGCGCCAGGAGGACTGCTCGTGGTCATCGCTCTCGTTTTCCTCTTTTTCATGGGAAAACAGACGCTATCATTTGGGAAAAAGGATGCTAAAGCATTCGGCACCTGTAGCAGATAAAAGGAGATAGATCATGAAATGGATAACGCGCGAAAAAGTAAAAGTTGACCGAGTTGCCTATCCATGGCTTATCAAGAAGTTCATCGATCCAGACGCGGAGTTCCTGTTTGTTCCTACAGACAGCGTTCTTCCGATAGCTGAGGTATAGAAGGCAATCCCCTATGACATTTCAGGTGTCAAATATTGACATCATGAGGGAAGATGCAGCTTTGAGGCTCTTGTGACGGAGTATAAAATAACGGATCCTGTACTGCTCCTGCTCGCGAAAATGGTACATGGGGCCGACGTTTCAAACGATTTATACGGTAGGCCTGAAGCGCCGGGACTGCTTGCGTTAGCGCTAGGATTCAGCATGCTCGGGCTGTCGGATCATGAGATACTGGAACGTGAGTTCATTGTCTATGATGCACTGTATGCATATTGCAAACATCGTGTGTCAACAGATAAATCGTAGGTGTTTAGAGGGTACTATATGGAAAGATCGATAAAACCAAAAGAGCTTAAGGAGCTAAAGGACGTCATCATTGTTGATGTCCGCCGTGAAGTGGATTTAACTACGGGACCACAAAGGATCGAAGGCGCATTGCGGAAACAGCCTGACGCTGTGCTAGATTGGGCGGGAGAACTGCCTATAGACCGGGATGTCGTTATTTATTGCGCTAGGGGTGGCTCAGTCAGCAACAGTGTTCTTGACGAGCTTTTAAGCAAAGGCATACGAGCCCGATTAATCGAAGGCGGTCTTGAGGCATGGGAAAACGAATCGTAAATTCCGGATAGAAAGAGGAACATAATATGAATAAGAAGAAACAAACCCCCGCTGATAAACAGCCTCTTTCTTGGCTGCTTTTTTTCTACTCTGTGCCCTCAAAGCCAGTGAGCAACAGGGTTAGGGTTTGGAGAAGGCTGATGAAGGTTGGAGCAGCTCAGTTAAAAGGAGCCGTTTACATATTGCCCGATACCGAGGAGCACTATGAATTGTTGCAATGGCTTGTGTCTGAAATTTCCGGGATGAAGGGCGAAGGTGCCTTTGCGCGAATAGAGAAGATCGAAACAATGAAGGATTCAGAAATAATCGATCTTTTTAATGAGCATAGGGGATCTGATTACCGGGACATCGGAAAATCCCTCGATGATCTTGAGAGGAGGCTCGGCAGTATACAGAAAGGGGCCAGGGTACAGGATATCAAGGTCATTTCCGAGCAGTTCGACAAGCTCGTCAAGGAATACGACAGCATCGCGGCGGTCGATTTTTTCCATTCAATCGGGGGAAAGAGGCTGATTGAAAGAATACGCGATGTGAAGACTCAGATCGTGGTGTTCGCTGGCGCCGAGGTAAAAAAAGATAGTCCTATTCTGACCAGAGACATTACAAAATATCATGGGCGGCTATGGCTCACAAGGAAGAAGCCCTTCATCGACCGCATGGCCTCAGCTTGGTTGATTAAGAAATTCATAGACAGCAAGGCTGAATTTGGCTTTATAGACGAGAAGGAGATCGATGACATTGATAGGAATTCCTCCACTTTTGATATCAGGGGAGGAGAGTTTACTCACTCGGGTGACTTGTGCACCTTTGAGGTACTGATCAAGGCTTTTGGGCTGAAGGATAAGATTCTCAGGAAGATGGCGGAAATCGTTCACGACCTCGACATGAGAGACGATAAATACAAGGCCTCTGGAGCTAAAGGACTGGAAGATATCCTCTCAGGCATAAGGAAGTCGGCAAAAGATGACTCAGAGGCGCTTGAAAATGGGATTGCGGTGTTCGAAATGCTCTACATAAGCAAAACGTGAGAGGACTGAACGAATGAACAGCACTAAACCCGATCATCCGTCCTTTGGGGAAACTTTTCGCTACTGGCTCAAGCTCGGCTGTATCAGCTTCGGTGGACCGACAGGGCAGATAGCAATGATGCACAAGGAACTGGTGGATAGGCGGAAGTGGATAGGCGGAAGTGGATAGGCGAAAACCATTTCCTCCAGGCACTCAACTTTTGCATGCTCCTTCCCGGACCCGAGGCACAACAGCTCGCGACGTACATAGGCTGGCTGATGCATGGCACATGGGGAGGCATTGTAGCTGGAACACTTTTTGTGCTGCCGTCGGTGTTTGTCCTGCTGGGGCTTTCGTGGCTTTATGCTTCAATGGGAACCGTCCCAGCCGTTGCTGCGCTCCTATATGGGTTAAAACCGGCTATAGTCGCCATTGTAGCTGATGCGGTTTTCAGGATAGCAAGAAAATCTCTAAAAAACTGGTTCTTAGTTGTGATAGCAGCAGCCTCGTTTGTCTCAATATACTCGCTATCTGTGCCATTCCCCGTGATCGTGTTTTCTGCGGCAGCTGTAGGTTTTGTCGCAAAACAGCGGGCGCCACAGCTCTTCGGCAGTACAGAGACGACGCAGGCAGACGCGCACACATTAATAGGCGGGCTGGCGGCACAAATGCGCGAAACAGGTTGGCGTCCGGCGTTGTCTACCGCAGCAATCTGGCTGGCCGTTTGGGCATCACCGCTCGTAGTAGTGGCTCTTTGGAAAGGAAAGAGCATTTTTATGGACATCGGCATGCTCTTCAGCAAGGCGGCATTGGTAACCTTCGGAGGAGCCTATGCAGTACTCGCCTATGTCGGACAGGAGGCGGTGCAGCACTATGGCTGGCTTCAGCCCGAGCAGATGATGGACGGGCTTGCACTCGCTGAAACCACGCCGGGACCGCTCATCATGGTTAACCAGTTTGTCGGCTCCCTTGCTGCTTACCTAAACCCTGGTGATCTCAATCCTATTCTTGCCGGACTGCTTGGTGGTCTCCTTACAACATGGGTAACCTTCGCCCCTTCGTTCTTAATGATACTCCTCTTTGCGCCATTTGTAGAGGTGCTCCGCAAGAATGCGCTGCTTTCTACGGCTCTTGCTGCGGTCACAGCCGCAGTCGTAGGTGTGGTGTTGAATCTCGGTGTTATCTTTACTCATCATGCAATCTTGCCTGAGGGTGGTGGCATCGAATGGTACGCGCTCGGCGCGTCGGTGATAACCTTTTGGGGAATACAGTACCGCCACTGGCCGATGATCCCGGTGATTATTGGCTCGGCTTGTGCAGGGTACATATGGAAAATGTTGTTATAATTTTATAACCAAGCGGCTGTGAACGGATAGATTGAAGAACATTGTTCATAAACTTTAATGAACAAAAAGGAGAAACAAAATGAGCGGAGCTACATATTGTCCGGTTGGAAAAGCTGAGAAACTGCTTCTGGCTACAGACGGAACGCAATACAGCGAGGGTGCTATACGAGAGGCAATAAGTTTTGCATGGAAGTGTTCGAGTACTCTCTATGCTATGACGGTAATCGAGATGGATGTTGAGTACGAATCCATTGCGCAAAAGCATATCGAATTGGAAGAGCAGGAGAGAATCCAGCATCTGGCATCGATTAAACTGCGAGCACAGAGAGAGGGGGTTCCTTGCGAAACTTTCATTTGCTCGGACAACTCGCCGGACAAATGTATTGTTGAGGAGGCGGAGGGCAGACAAGTCGATATGATAATTATGGGCAAGCGGGGTGCGAAAGGACTTATGAAACTGATGATGGGAGAAGTTGTGGCGAAAGTCATAAAGAGTGCTCCCTGTAAAGTGTTGGTCGTTCCCAAAGAGGCGATAATAGCGTACCAGAACATTCTGGTTGCTACCGATGGATCGAAATACAGTGAAGCGGCAGCTGCCGACGGTATCGGCATCGCAAAGCGCTGTGGGAGCTCGCTTGTTGCTCTTTGTGCAGTTCGGTCAGATGATGAACTGGCAGAAGCAAAGGCCAATGTTGCTAAAATTGTGTCAATGGCACAAAAAGAAGGCGTACCAGTTGAGTCGTTGACTCCTCACGGAAGATCATACGAGGCCATTGTTGAGGTGGCGGGCGGCAGAGGGGTTGACCTGATTGTCATGGGCACCTACGGTAAGACCGGACTCGATAAAATTCTTATGGGAAGCTCGACGGAGAAGGTCATAGGACTCGCACACTGCGCGGTTTTGGTGGCTAAGGCATCCAAGTAAAAGACGCGATCCACAATATCCTCACACGTTTTGCAATGCTCTGTTCAGCGGGTTTCTTCGCAAGGGTCTCCCATGCCTTTTGCCTATCGCGATAACCTGCCGATTGTTATCCGGTTCGTGCATGGCTTTGCAACGGTCATCTACGGACCGGTATCGATGGCGGTTGTGCTTCTCTTAACGGTGCCGATCTTGACTGTGACTGTGAAGTTGAGTGAGCAACAATATTCGGAGTCGGCTTACTAAGATGACTACACGTCACGAGCGTTGTTACCAATGTGTCTTATGCTTGATCATAGGCCTAACTATAAAAAAAGAGTAATACTAAGATAATATTAAGGAAGACAGATATGGCGTGGCAGGAGATGCAATTCGCGAGGATTGGTTGTTCTCGCCTCAAAATGATCATCTGCATAGTCCGGCGGAACTGCATTGGTTGTGAAAGCCGGGCTTGCTGCAACAGTTCTTCCTCCTACCAATACATGTGATATAAAGAGAGTAATATAAATTATGATACAGAAATTCCTGCGATCATATTGTATATTCGTATGATCACAAGAACAGTAAGTGGAGCAAAGAACTTACTGTTTGAACGGCATATCCCGTTAAGACTAAAATGACGGTGCCAATGATCCAATGGCTTGCCCTTGATGAATGCCTTTCCCCTTTCAGCTTTTTAGTATCAATCTCCCCTGTATGATTTAATTGTCTCAAGGTCTTACCTTGTATCGGCATAGAGACAGCAAGGATGTATACTGATAAAAGTGATAGAGAGATTAAAGCAGTTACCATATTTGTCATTGATTTCCTCCTTATGAGATCTTTACTCTCGATAGATGAATATCATTTCCATACTCAAATGTTGCTGAATATAATAAGCATTGAATTTATGAGCTACCTAGTCACACTATATTGAGCATAAATTATAGACGGTATAGAGAGCAAAAAGGTTACAGTCAAGAGATCCGGTAAATTCTGTCCGGAGGATGACCGTCGTTTTAGTCAGCAGAAATATTGAAAACGCTTCCTCGTAGAGTGTCTCCCTTGAACGAACTATTGAAGAATGTTCACATCTGCAACTCCAAATCCTGCTGCAGCTTAGCCCAGAAACGTGAGTTATGCACGATGAAACAAACAATTGGGTAAGCCAGCATTTCAATTGCGATCCGCTTTATTTCTGTCTTAGCTGAGCAAATTGACGTTGGGGTATTGCTTCGTTATTCCGATACAAATTCGTTTGTAAGCCAATCACCTACACTAGAATCAGAGAAAAACCACTTCATTTATCACTCACATGTGAATACACTATAGCTAACAGTATTTGATTAACGGAGGCATGATGCTGCGAATACTTATCGCTGATGACCATAAGATTGTTCGTCACGGGCTTAGATCGATAGTCAATAAGCAACCCGATATGGTTGTGACGGGAGAAGCCTGTGATGGGCAGGAAGTAATCGATATGCTATCAAAACAGACATATGACCTACTTTTGTTAGACATTACAATGCCTAGAAAAAGCGGGTTTGAGGTACTAAAGGAGTTGAAACAAAGTTTTTCGTCCCTTCCAGTCCTCATTTTAAGCACGCATGCCCCGGAACAGTATGCTGATAAGGCGCTTAAGGCGGGAGCTTCTGGATATCTGACCAAAGAAAGCGCACCTGATCATTTGGTATCAACGATTAGGAGGATGTTTTAAGGGGAAATATACTGCAGCCAGCCTGGTATAGTCCAGTAAATGAGATATTAAGACAAATTATCTACAGATTTGCGTTTACCAAAGAGAGCTTGCCTATTTTCACGTTCACGAGAGTGGAAGATTACAGACATAGCATTCTTCCGACACCCCGCTTTTCTTACAGAGTACTGTTGCAAATGAACACCTTTCCGGCAGGCCCAAAACTTTTTGCATAGTTTGCATAGTACGGGACGAAAGCTGAAGGGTCTGGCAAAAGCGTCTTTCTGCAATATTCCTTCCTTGCCACATCGCTGATATGCTGCTAATAAGTGAAGAGTACAACTTATGATTTACGTCAAATCTTCAATCTATTATAATCAAGTCTACCTGATATTCATGCAAGGATCATGCACATCGACGGTCGGAGTCAGGGGGGGGAGTGTACGTGCGACTATCATTCCAGACCCCAAAAGTGTTATATTAATACATCAAACGTAAATTCACATAAAGAAGCAATCTGCCCAAACCCCTTTTCAATTCCAGTGATAACCTTACTAAGAGGTCGTGAAATATGATTAAGATAGTCATGTCCGCAACATTGCTAATTTTTCTTTTAGGGCTGCCGGTTACCGGCATTTCCGGCGAGATGTTTCAGGAAATCAGCGAGAAAGAACATATCAGTGGAATGTACGAACGCGCCGTGGAATTTTTCACCAGTAAGATACCTAGTGAATTCGAGCAACGGCGCAACAATTCCTTCAGGTATATCGATTTCATCAAGACGATATTCGGCAAAAAAGAGATTCCCCATGAAATGGCATATCTCCCCTTCATCGAGAGCGGCTTTTCGCCTGTTTCGGTGGGGCCTAGAGATGCAGTCGGACTCTGGCAATTCATGAAAGGCACGGCAGCGAGGTACGGTCTGAGGATGGATGCTTATGTCGATGAGCGAAAGGATCCCGTCAAATCGACTTATGCGGCGGCTGATTATTTAAAAGACCTTTATGCCATATTCGGTGAATGGGACATCGTACTGGCTGCCTATAATGCGGGTGAAGGGAAAATAAAGCGCATTATCGCGAAAAATAATTCGGTCGAACCACGGTTCCCGGCTGTCATCAATCGGTACATTGCTCGCCTGCTCGCCGTCTTTACAATCTCAGAGGAACCTGAGAAGTATGGTTTTGCATCGGACAATACGGTTCAAAACAAAACTGTCACCTATAAAGAAGTAATCACACTGAAGCGTATCCGTCTGGGGAAAATAGCCAGGCTTTATAGCACTACGGTCAATGCAATAAGAGATCTGAATCCAGCACTGATCGGTTACGAGACACCACCTTACCAGTATGTAATGCGTATACCGGTAAATTACTGAAAGTTGTTTTTGCGTTCACCGCGTGGGCGCGGCTTATTACGGGGTGAGCCTGAAAACTGATAGAAGCGAGTGACTTTCTGACCATATTATTATTGAACATAATGTGAATGAACAGGGGCGCCTAACGCAGGAGGGAGTGAAAATGGCAATTGAAGCGAAAGTAGAAGGAAAGAAACTGATAATCACATGTGATTTGGAGGATCCAAAACCGAGCGCATCCGGGAAGACACTTGTCGTAGCCAGTACGTGTGGCAATATGCGTACCGACTGTATGGTCTCCGGTGCGAATTTCGGACCATGCCGAACACTCATTTCGGAGCAAAGCGAACACCTGTTTCGGTCTGAACGCGAACACTGATATCGGAGTCATGGCGAACACTTTTGGGTAATCCCGATATAGGTGTTCGCCATGAGACCGAAATAGAAGTGTTCAGACTACCTGACGAAATAAACATAGCCGAAGCTGGATAAATTCCACACAAATACGCCATTGTCCTTCTTCTACGAACTTTGACGAAGGAGAAGCGATGGCTAATAGGGGTATATCCATGCGGATGGTTAGAGAAATCTTAAGACTGTATTATGGGCTGCATCTTGGCAAACGACAAATAAGCCGGTCCTGCAAAGTGTCGCCGAGCACAGTAGTAGATTATGTCCAGAAGGCCCAGGATAAGGGCATTTCATGGCCACTTCCTGAGGACCTTGATGACGCAAAGCTTGAAGCTATGCTCAGTGAACGCAGTAGTCGGAAGACAGCCCTTCGTCCGCTGCCCCCAATGGAGGAGATTCATCGCGAGCTTCGCAAAAAGGGCGTCACCCTTCAACTGTTGTGGCTCGAATATAAAGAACGGCATCCTGAGGGGTATCAGTTTACGCAGTTCTGCGAGCATTATCACCGCTGGGAGAAAAACCTTGAGATAAGTTTACGGCAGGAGCATCGCGCCGGCGAGAAGATGTTCATCGACTTTGCCGGCAAAGGGATACCCATCGTCGACTCTTTCACAGGCGAGAGCACCGAAGCTCAGATCTTTGTGGCAGTCCTTGGAGCAAGCAACTATACCTATGTCGAAGCGCTCCCATCGCAGAGTCTCCCCTTCTGGATCAAGGCTCACATCAATGCTTTTGAATACTTTCACGGTGTGAGCCAAATCCTTGTCCCGGACAATATCCGAGCAGCCGTATCGAAGTCCTGCCGATACGAACCCGACCTCAACCCCGTATATCTGAGTCTGGCGCAGCACTACGGTACCGCCATTATCCCTGCACGTCCGTATAAACCAAAAGATAAGGCAAAGGTGGAAGCCGGAGTATTGCTGGTCACCCGATGGATCATTGCGGCATTGAGGAATCACACATTCTTCAGTATCGAGGAGCTTAATGCCAGCATCAGGGAACTTCTGGAACGCTTGAATACCCGGAAGTTCAGGAAACTAAACAGTACCCGCAGAGAACTCTTTGAGACCCTTGAGAGGCCGTATCTTAAGCCTTTGCCCGTTGAGCGGTATCGATACATCGACTTCAAGCGGCCAACGGTTAACATCGATTACCACGTCGACGTAGCGGATCATTACTACAGCGTTCCTTACCAGCTTCGTGGCAAAAAGTTAGAAGCCTTCCTCACTGTCGATACGGTGGAGATCTTCCACAATAACAATCGCATTGTGACTCATCAACGCAGCTTCAAAGCAAGAGGATATACGACCATTGCTGAGCACATGCCGAAAGCGCATCAGAAGCATCTTGAGTGGACTCCATCGAGGATCATCCACTGGGCGGAGCAGACCGGCGCTGCCACAGCAAAGCTTGTCGAGACCATCCTGACGACGCGACCGCATCCGGAGCAGGGATTCAAATCCTGCATAGGCCTGTTGAGACTCGGCAAGAAGTACTCGCCGGAGAGACTGGAAGCAGCCTCTATGCGGGCGGTCCATATCAAGGCTTATTCATACAAGAGCGTCAAGTAGATGCTTGAAACCGGATTCGACCGTACTCCGATCACCGAACAAAAGGAGGTGACCCCGCCCTTATATCATGACAATATCCGCGGTAAAGAGTACTTCAGTTGAAAATCGGCTCTATGGGACAGCCAATAATCGACTAAGAGGCATCGACCAAGGGGTAAGTATACCCCACAAACATACTATAAGGAGGAGACAGCGTTGAATCACACTATCGAAAAACTCTCACAGATGAAGCTCTACACAATGGCAACGGCAGTGAAGGAGCAGCTTGAAAATCCTTCCCTTAGCAAACTGAGCTTTGAGGACAGATTCTCCATGATCATAGACCGGGAGTGGACTTCCAGGGAAGACAGAAAACTCACCAGAAGACTCAAGTCGGCACGCCTGAGGACCAATGCCACTATCGAAGATATCGACTATCAGCACCCCAGGGGATTGGACAAGTCGGTCGTCAGATCCCTGGCTTCTTGTCAGTGGATCTCTTCTCACCATAACGTGATCATCACCGGGCCGACCGGCATCGGCAAGACTTACCTTGCTGAGGCATTTGCAAACAAAGCCTGCCGAGAAGGATTCACTGCTGTACAATACCGGTCAACAAGACTCTTTGAGGAACTGAGGATCGCAAAAGCTGACGGCAGTTTCTTCAAGGTCCTCGGAAGACTTGCAAAGACGGACCTCCTCGTCATTGACGACTAGGCCGTGGACCCACTGACCGAAGATGAGCGCGGCCACTTCCTGGAAGTCATGGAAGACAGATACGGACTGAAGGCGACAATCATTACCAGCCAGTATCCCGTCGCCAAATGGCATGATCGCATCGGAGAGCCTACAAAAGCCGACGCCATACTCGACAGGATCGTCCATAACTCACACAAGATAGCTTTGAAGGGGGAATCGATGAGAAAAACTAAGACAAACTTGACGAAAGGCGAACGCTCTTCGTAAGATGTTTTGGTACGGCTTCGCTATGTTTCACAAGTGTTCGCCATCCTCCGGTACGACTGTTCGCCATCACCGGAATTCGCACTCCGGTAAGCCGCTGACCATAGGATTGAACGCCTATATTCCTAAATAACAACTTTTTAGGGAGTAACAGTATAGGCGTCTTACTCTCTGAAAACACCTTACCATACTATGTGAAATCTTCGGGAGGTAAACCAAGGGCGGATTAGTGTAACTATCTGATCAAGATCCACCCGATTCAGAGTGTTGCCAAAATTTGCTATCCGCAGCTGGGAAAAAGGTTTTTTTGCAATAGTACTGCCTGAAAACTTTAAGACGAACGGCTGCTCAACCCATGAGGATTCCTTTTGATAATCAGGAGAGTATTGGAACTCATCAAGTCTGATATTCGGCATATAGACGGGTCAAAACATTCTCAGGCGAAGACAATTAACCTTGTTCTTGCTCCCCAGGATGCACCCCACTTTACTGATTATGATTCAAGGGTTTCGCTTCTCGCATCTATGCTGAGATTATCTCGCTAAAGAATATTCTCACTATTGCATGAGTAGTTTGTGTGTGATTCGTTCAATGATCAGGTCTCTGATTTTATCAAAACTGCCAGAAAACCCCAGGTTGTTAAACCTGGGGATGAAAGGGCTGCCCGGAGCGGAGCAAGTCTTCACCTGCGTAGCGGAGGCTTTTAAGTCGGAGATGGAATGGCGCGGTTAGGGCCATTCCGTCTCCGATTATGCCCTAGAATCCGTGGGCTTCAGCCCGCGGAGCTTTATTGTTTTCGAAGGATGGGTGCTGTAAAATAGTATTAGCATGAATATAAGAAATAGCCAGCTCATATAATTATTGTCAGGTGCAAAAGAAGATGGTGGAGAGGATTCAAGATGCAGGACATGTCTCATTTGGATGAAAAAAATTCCAGGGATACACATGTTTATGATTGTCCATTCTGTAATCGAAGAAATGTGCAGTATCAAATCGTCGGGCATTCAATAGTTGATTCGTCTAACAATAAGACTTGCTATCTTTGGTTTGTTGAATGTTTTAGCTGCAATAAACAATCCTGGCACCTTAGTTATGATGGACATCCGCCAGTTTAGCAGACATATTTTTCATGGCAATCATGGTATGGCATGACTTATTGATTTCAAAAGTGGAGCTGAACGGGATCGAACCGTCGACCTCTTGAATGCCATGTATGCTTTAATCAGTCAAGTTACCTTCCATATTCTTTCAAATCTTTGTAAATCCTTTCATCTCTCATTGCCAAACAGAATAGACGATGTGCATTCCTTTCATATCTTTTCAGATACGAACTGCATATTTACTGCATAGAACATGAAGGGAAAATATTATAAATTTCACGATTATGGGTTGGACGCATTTCTAATTATAATAAAACTATGAGTATGGATAACTTGAATCGTGAGCTGAAGGCAGCGATTGCCCTAATCGATGCCGCCATCAGGAAAATAAAAATGCCTCCTGAAGAATTGAAAAGGGCTAAAAGCAAGCTCGCCGAGCTGTTGAAAAAAAGAGGATCTTCTGAATGATCCTTTTTCATTGAAGAAATGTTTTCCTTTAGTGGCACTACAATGATGTATAAGGCATTAAGAACAAATGCTGAAGAGACTTCCACCATTTAGCTTAACGCCTGAGAGCTGTCACCCAGCAGCCCTGACAGCAATGAGCCAGACAATAGGAAGAGGCCCGGAGAGCCGAGAATTTGTATGTTGCCATTTTGGAAAGTGGAGCTGAACGGAATCGAACTGTCGACCGCTTGAATGCCATGTATGCTGTAGTCAGTCAAGTTACATGTTATATCCTTTCAAATCCGTGCAAATACTTACCTGGGATCGTATAACAAAGAATAGATGATATGCTTTTCTTGCATATCTTTTCAGATACGAACTGCATAGAAACTGCATGGGTTGATTTAATTGCGATAGAATGTATATTGTGATAACATATTGCGAGTAATGGTGAGATCATGAAACACAAGAGAAAAGCTATTATTAGTCTAGCGATTGTGGCGATAATTATAGTAAGTATCACCCAATCTTGGGCTGCTGATGTCGGCGGCAAAGTATTTACCAATGCGGATTTAAAAAACTATACATCAAAGGATGATGAAAAAAATCGAGAATATAACCGAGCGATCATTCAGAAGGACAGAGATATGCGAGAGCGGCAAGCAGGATCTGAAGCCAAGAAGAAAATAGATAAGATTGGAAGCGGAGGCAGGATTGAACGACTAGTCAATGGCATAGAGCAAGCGCGGGCAAATGCTGAACTTGGATTAAGTTCAAAGACGGTCGTAATAAAGAAGTCAGATTGAGAAGAAGAATTTCAACGTGTAAATGGTGAGGTGCGCTAATAAAAAGTGGACACCAAAGATTGAGAATTTCCCATATGTTCACGAAGGCAGTTGAATGGGATATGGCGGAAGAGGAAATCCTGAAGCGTATCAGGACAGTAAAAATGCTTCCTGGAAAAAACAAGCGATTGCGTCACACGGCAGCCTGATATTCCTTACTTCTTCCTTGACAATGCAACAGGTAACCCCTATCAAGACATGAAGCGGAACGTTCACACGGCTTGCAGGAAAGCAGGCATTACAGATTTTTCAATTTCAAGACTTGAGGCATACGTTTGCTTCTCATTTGGCTATGGCGGGAGTAAAAAATACCACAGTAAAGGAACTCTTGGGGCATAAGGATATCAAAATGATTCTTAGTATGCTCATCATGCGGCGGCGCATATGACATAGGCGGATGATATGCTCGATATAACTTTGAACGAAGGGCCAACTATACAAAAACTATACAGTCAAGCAGTCATCGGGTAAGGGCGAGAATTTCAATGGCAAGCAAAAGTATTGAGAATAAAAGAGATCCTAGAGTGGAGCTGAATGGGATCGAACCGTCGACCTCTTGAATGCTATGTATTTTCAAGGAGATACTGTGTTTCATCCGCTGGTAGATAATGTTTGATATTGCTTGATAATCTGAAACTCACGGGATAACATCTTGCACGGTGTTATCCCGTGTTTGTTCCTGTCTGGTATACAAAAACTATACAGTCTGTTAATTACTCTATTACTTGGCTAGTACCAATGGCTTATTTGCTCTGAAGCTGCTAACTGCACCAACAGGTCTTTAAAGACTAACGTGAACAGCTGATGTTAAATTTTCACAATAACAACCACATACAGGTATTCTAATTAACCTGCGGTGTATAAGTGATAATCATCAGGGGTCCGCTCATAACTCTACCAAGTAACTATCAGTGGCGGTTAACACCTTCCGGATGATTGATACACCTGATAATCATATAAAGGGCACCTCCCGAGCATATCATATATTGATATGCTCAAAGGCAAGACGCCAATCTTAACCTTTAGGAGGTGCCGTATGGGATTATACGCAGGTTTTGATTTACATTCAAACAACTCGTATGTGGGAATCATCGATGAAACTGGAAAGAGGATTTTCAAGAAGAAGATCCTTAATGAACCGGCAACAATCAAGGAAACGCTCAGGCCATACAAAGGTGACATTGAAGGGATTGTTGTAGAGTCGACATACAACTGGTACTTTTTAGTTGATCTACTTAAGGAGGAGGGATACCAGGTGCATCTAGCCAACGTAATGAAAGCTCAGCAATACGCTGGACTGAAATACTCTACTGACAAACATGATGCCTTCTGGCTTGCCGAGATGCTTCGATTGTGCATATTGCCTAAGGGGTACATTTACCCAAAAGAAGAACGGCCGATAAGGGATCTGTTGAGGAAGAGAGGACATTTAGTAAAACTGAGGACATCTCTCATCGTAAGCCTGCAGAACATTGTGGCACGGAACCTGGGCAGTAGACTGAAGTCAAACGATGTGAAGTTTCTGATGACGGACAGAGTAAGTCCTCTGTTTGCTGACAACGAGGATCTTGCACTGGCGGGTAAAGTGAGCAAGGAAACTATAGACTTCATGACCAGACAGATCAAGGCGATGGAGGACATCATTGATGGAAGGATACATTTAAGTCATCCCTATGACCGTCTTCTAAGCATGCCTGGGGTAGGCAAGATCCTCGCATCTACTATCATGTTAGAAACTGGTTCTATCGAACGATTCCGGACTGTGGGTAACTACGCTTCATATTGCAGGAAAGTCCCAGCAGGAAGGTTTAGTAATGACAAAAAGAAAGGGACCGGCAACAGGAAGAACGGCAATAAGTATCTGGCATGGGCGTTTTCTGAAGCTTCAGACCATGCACGGTTCCACGATGCCGAAGCACAAAAATATTATCAGCGCAAGCTGAAACAAACAAACGCTCCTATTGCACATAACGCTCTGGCGCACAAGTTGACCCGAGCTGCGTATTACATAATGAGGGATGGGGTTATATTTATGCCGGATAAAGCATTTCAATAAGGACCTGGAGGGGACGATGAACCTACTGAGTAGTTGGAAATAAGCCAAGCACCTGATTGGAACCCGTCCCCTGCAGTAACATAAAAGTTATCGACGTCTTTACTGTCCGCGTCGGGAGCCAGTGAGGGTTGGTTAATAACCATGCAATCTGAGATATAACAAATGGACCCGGCCCGGTACCGAAGGTTTTCTGGTCCGCATATGAGCGGAAAGGGTTTTGCCTTGCAGTACATGTTTTGGGGCATTACCTTAATCCTGATGGGTGCGTGGTGCAGTGAAGGCTGACACACTATTTAAAGAAAAAACGGCACTGGTGATAGACGATGATAACTGAAACAAAAAAACAAGAAGGATTTTCTTGATAGGGATATTTTTTCTCTTGACACGTGCCCTCTATATGGGTACTACTTCGCAAAAAGATCAATTGCTGAAAAACACAGGAGGCTCGCAATCAAGCATAGTCTCTACAAATAAACGTTTTGAGGTATGATAGAAGAGTAATTATTCAAGGTTGTACTCCACAAAAAGCAGTGAGATATCAGAGAAGTCTTTTTTCTGGAATGTCTCATCGCGACCACTTAAATGCGCATTCAATGGGCAAGGCTTATTGCATAACTTTATGCTTACATGAGGCAACGATCCATTTTTGTTTATATTTTTGATAGGGTAATTGGGTTTAATCAAATTGTATAATGTGGTAATGATTAGCATAAATCACTATAATAAGTCTATTGATGAGAGCGGAGCGAAGAATCTTGCTGCAAAATTGCTTCGCCGTGCTTCTCCTAGCAATGACACTATGAAGAAGCACTGGACAGACCATACCAGTAAAAACTTTCGAAACACCACACAAATAACGTGAAGGCACCTCTATGAAGAAAACAGTTTGTATTGTATTTACTTTAGTATGCCTGCTTTTGGCAGGGTGCTACGAAGTCAAAAGAACTGACGGACTGAGGGTTGCATGCGAGAAAATCCTTCTTGCAAACTATCTGCTTGATGAAACAAGCGCAAGAAAAGACCTTTCCGACGATACCCGCAAACATCTTATTGATTCATATAACAAGGCAGCTTTATCCGTAAACTCATTTCTAGATGCTACAGAGGAGAAATCCGCAAATGTCGTAGATGTTCCATTGAGCGTCTTTTATACAAACAGTGCTTCAAGTGATCTTGACAGGTTTATCAGCGATGCTATTGCTGCCAGGGCAAAATCGGTTAGCGGGCAAGATGAAAAAGTTGATCAAAGCGCGAAGATAGAACGTCAAAGGAAGGAAAACCGGCGCCTTCAAGATATACTAGTCTCAGCAGATGCAAACGTCAGAGGTATTATGGAGCTGAACAGGAAAAAATCTGGAGAATCCTACAAGATGTTCAAAGGCCGTATTGAATCACTAAAAATGAACGTACTTCCACCACAAACACCTTAAAATGAAATGAAGAGCATTTGTATGATGCATAACTACTGTCTTCCAGAATAATCTTCAGCATCCTTCATGAAATTCTTAGCATCTTTCCTGAGCTTGGGCAGACTGTGCTTATGTCCGACAGTTCTTCTAGAGCTCAAGCAACTTGCTGATCTGCAAAGATTTCTATCTGATTCTTCCGCAAATAGGCATAATCTGCAAGTTAGCGTTTGCGGATAATCAAGTGGACATAATGCTCTCCGACAGTCTTGTGGACGTATAATCCCAAAATAAACAAACGGTAGTAACGGCTTGCAGCGGGCGTTTAGTAATTGCGTATTTCGGCGTTTGAGGAAACCTATTTCGGAGCAACGCGGACACCGGTTCTGGATCATAGCGGACAGTTCTTGAGTCCCTCCGTCAGTCACATCTAATTCCTTAGAAGTGAAATGCGTTGTGGAGGTTCTCACTGTTGGGTTCACCAAGTAACCTCTAGTTTCCACAGCTTTGCTGAATCGATGATTACCGATACAAATATGGCTTCGCTCAGGACTCCCTTTTTCTCCCTACTTTTCACGTATCTCGCCAGTCGATACTGGGAATAATCATGGTCCAGATTGCCCTTTTGCCATAAAGCCCATGTTATACCAAGTTAGTATTTGCATGTAATTCGCAGCTAATGCGAAGTTGTTAATTTATAACGAAATGATATTAAAGGAATACGTGAATAATCTCTGTTGTATTGTGATATACTTTTGGCAGATAAGACCAAGTTGTTTAATACTTGTTGTGCATATGAAAAATGATGAGAAAGCAAGTTTCTAAAAATCCGATCAAGAGAAAACGCGAAGAAAAACGCGTTACAAGGCTGGAGCGAGAAGGCCTTATTGTAAAAGGCGTAGAAATTCCGAAAGGTGTATTGTCTGCTGATCCTGATAGTCAAGCCCATGGTGGCGGTTATGCCGCAAAATTCTACTATAAAGACATTCACTTTACTTGTGCAGGCTGCGGCAAAAAAGAGGTTTGGACCGCGCAACAACAGAAATAATATTTTGAAATCCAAAAAGGCAATATATATAACGAACCAAAGTGGTGCCCTGAATGCCACCGCAAGCGAATGCAGGATAAGAATGAAAGTAAATAGACTAAAGCACAACGACGCGCTTCACGGGATCGGCGTGAAACTTACACCTCCCTGTAAGCTTTACCTTGTGTAACCCAGGTGCGACGCCTCTTTGACAAATTACAAACCGTTAAATCGGTACTCGTCGTCGCAGCAGCGAACTCGTTGCTCTGGCACCTTGTTGGACTCATTATGCCGGCATCCGTCTCCCATGGGGGTGGGAGCTCATTTGATTATTTAGTTCCATTCAATCTAATTCGAGCAGCTATCGTTGTATATTCCGGCTGGGTCGCGGTGCATTTTGAGAAGCGCGGACTTTGGCGAGCGTCTCTTGTTGGGGCTCTGGTTTTATTCGTTGATCATCCGGTTGTTGTCGGCGGTATTTTTTTAGTTCAGGGGGAATTTAAGGCATTTCTGGGTGTTTTGGTCTCATACTTCATGTTCGTCTGGGTCGCCATGTTGCTCGCACTCTCAGGTGGCTTGTTTGCAAGATTACGGCATACAGGTAAAAACACGTAAATCAAGCGTTCTATACTTCTGTTTAGATTTCTTGTGCGCGTTTCAGCTTAATGATTGCCGGTTGAAACAAAGCAGCCTCGATATATCGGGCGGGATCAAGGGTATAAGTAGGAACAATTTTGTGCTATATTGCAGAAAGATGGCGCATCTGTATCTGGGTCTCCGGGGGAATGGAATTGCTAGAGGTGCTGGCATAGTCACACCTCAATTTGGAGGCAGCTATAACTATTCATTCCAAGGCCCCGGTAATTCTGGGTGTAAGTGGTGAACATCATGAAAACTATTGGCTTATTGCTCTTTATATTGCTACTGTTCTTACTTGGAATAGTCTGTTTGATATTCCCAGAGAAGATTCAGGCCTCTGCGATCAATAATGTTAATCAAGGACTTACCGCTCATAGTGATATGCTTAAGAACTCTGTGAAATCGGCTAGCTATTTGATAAATGTTAGGGTAGTTGGTGCACTAGCTTTAATCTGCTCCTTGTTTCTAATGTGGGCATTCATTAAGAATTTATGATTGAATGAAGATAAGAAGGCAGTTCACTCCCGATCAGATAGGTAAGGATGTGCATATCGCTGTACACTTTTAATCACTATGTGATCGGTATTTATATATATGACATTGCAAACGTGCTGGCCCACGAAATAGGAATGAAACTAGAAATAAACTATTTTTATGATTTTGGAAGCAAATTGCTAGCATCAAATTTTCAGGTTCATACAGTCGGAAAATATGCCAAAGCTGCATTGTTGATGGGCGACTATGCGAATATTCAATTTCCAATACAGTTTAAGCATAAATATGGGCATAAAATAGGAGATGTATTAGATACTGGGCGGGTAGGCTTGTATCTTATTTCGGATAAACTAAAAGATGTTCTAACGATGAATAGTTTAACTGGTTGGATGGTATTTCCAGTTGTCGTGAGCAAAATAAATGGCGAGATGATTTCGGGGTTTCACGGGTTGAGTATCACTGGACGCTGCGGGCCAATTGATTATAATAAATCCGCTATTATTGAGAAACGGCTGCTTCCAAATGGACCAGTTGGGAAATTCTACAAAGGCCTTCATGTGGGATTAGATCAATGGGATGGGTGCGATTTCTTTCTTCCAAAAGATTCTTTTGGACCGATAGTAACGGCACGTGCTGCTCGTGTCATAGAGATGTCAAAGCTTAGTAATATTATTCTAATAAACTTAGCGGACATCGAGTTGCCGATAATTGGCATACCGCCTGAAATAGAGAAATAAGCAATGAGACGGAAAGCACAAGCGGGACTATGACGCCTCGGTAATACTGTTGGTGAGCGAGAGACGCCAGATCAGGAGTCGCTGGATTGAAAGCACCTATAACTAGGAGCTGCGCTGGATCAGCGTGGGGGAAAACAGCAGTAAGTGGGTTATGTGTAAGGCAAGGTCAGTAACGATCAGGCTTCTGATAGTGGCAGGACAGCTAGTGGCAGCCGGCCTAGTTATTATGCTGGCCGGGGTAGGACTACTGGCAATACTACTATCTGTTTCTGGTTTGGCCGCACTCCGGTGGTGCTTCACCCGGAGGCTACCACCGGAAGGGGAACTGCCTTGTGCCTCGGTTAGCTGTTGCCATTATCTGGAGGATCATGAAAAGGAGTGCACACAACAACCACACTAAGCGAATTGGGCAACTCAGCTTTGAGCATTACCAGTCGTAACATGGTATCTGTTGCGTAGCGAGCCGACTCGCGATTATAAGATTCTATGATAGATTGTGAGCCCCCCTGGATATTCTATATGTAGGAGTTACTATTCATTCTGATGCCTAAAATTGTGCTATGTTGCAGAAAGATGAAAATAAAAGAAATTAGCGGTTAATCGTCAAGTGATGATGATTCCACATAAACTGCCTGGCCGCATCCTTTTGTTACTATGGCTCTGTAGCTGCCTAGCCGTCCTCGTGTTTGCTTTTGTGCAACGAGAGATCCCCGATGCTGATATCGCGTTTTGTTATTTGATGCTATTTTTAACGTTCCCTACTGGGTACGCTTTAATGGCGCTACTGGGAGGGATTTTCGAAATGCTGTTTAACCTTACCGGTCTCGTTGTTCCGGGCGGTATTGTGTTTAGTCTATGTATTTGGCCGCTTTTTGTAGCTATAGGTTATTTCCAGTGGTTCCAAATGCTTCCTTGGCTGTATCGAAAGCTAAGTTCTATATCCAAACGCTTGTAGGTCGATGAGACGCCAGCCTTGACAGCTGATGATAGCCAGTAGAAACCTCGTGCAATGAGCTTTATCCGCACACTGGAGATTTTAAGTAGATATCACGACCTATCATGTTGCGTTTTTTATCGCAGACCACACTTACAAGTCTATAAAGACAGACGCGCCCTGGCCGCTATCTGGGTCTCACAAAAAGCAACATAGGAGCATCATGAAAATTTCGTTGATTACAACCTGACCTTCCCAATTGACTTTAGTAGTGTAATGCACAATGGATTTGTTACAATTAAAACCATAAACTTTGTGAAAGGAGGCCGTCTTTATGTTGAAAAGAATTCTCTCGACGTGCTTGATTGTCAGCGTTCTAGTATTTTTTGGCACTGCTTCGTTTTCTGACCTCTCCTTTGGAGATACCGTTAAATGCCAGTGCAGTCAGAACTGTCAATGCGAACATTGCAAAACCGGAGAAGGCGAATGTAAGTGCAAGGCGGGTGAAAAGGGTTGTTCCTGCGGCGCAGGTTGCACGTGCGAGCACTGTAAAACCGGTAAGGGCGAGTGCAAGTGCGATAAGGGGGCCAAAGGCTGCCAGTGCGGTCAGAACTGTCAATGCGAACATTGCAAAACCGGAGAAGGCGAATGTAAGTGCAAGGCGGGTGAAAAGGGTTGTTCCTGCGGCGCAGGTTGCACGTGCGAGCACTGTAAAACCGGTAAGGGCGAGTGCAAGTGCGATAAGGGGGCCAAAGGCTGCCAGTGCGGTCAGAACTGTCAATGCGAACATTGCAAAACCGGAGAAGGCGAATGTAAGTGCAAGGCGGGTGAAAAGGGTTGTTCCTGCGGCGCAGGTTGCACGTGCGAGCACTGTAAAACCGGTAAGGGTGAGTGCAGGTGCCATAAGGTCGGGACTGATGTATCTACCGTGAAACCGACTTCTGATAATGATTATGCCAAAACCATGAAATCTAAAGATGGCAGTTTCAAGGTCACCTATTTCAGTGACCCTGAAGTGATTCCTGTAAATAAAATCATAAGCTGGAAACTGAAGGTCGAGACAATTGATGGTCAGCCAGTAAAGGATGCAGAGATCACTGTCAACGGTGGTATGCCGGAACATGGCCACGGTCTCCCCACAGAGCCGAAGGTGACCAAAAACCTCGGTGACGGTACTTACCTTGTCGAGGGAATAAAGTTCAGTATGCCCGGATGGTGGACCATGACCTTTACCATCAAGGCGGCGAGTAAGATAGACAACGTTGTGTTCAACCTGCAGTTGCAATAGTTGCGGGGAATGGTCCATAAGGAGAGCCGCTGACCTTTTTTTGTCTGGGCTCAAAAGATATCTCATTCTGTTTGCCATCTCAATGCCGGTTATTTTACCGGCATTGAGGGCCTCAGCGTGTAACTAGGAAGCACTCAACTAAGCGGTCATGGTAGTTTGTTCGGGAAATCACCAAATTTCTGGTACTGGTAAAATAGATGACTTTCAGGTGGCTATAACATTCTCTACCGACAAGCGCTGGTCTCGATTTCCGGTCGTAAGTGCGCCACGAGGCTGCACAGGAAGATGAGGGTTGGCCCCTCGAAGCCGGCTTGCAGGAGCAGGCTTCAACCCACCTTAAGCTGCTGTAGTCGAAAGGCTCCGGTGGTGAGCGTTAAAGGAAAAGGCACGACTAGATCGTGTCAGGGATGGATCAGAGAGATGAGCGTAAGCGAACCGCTGATGAGGTGTCGAAAGGAAAAGGACGACGTCAAAACTGATGTTCTTACTTTGCATCAGGATTAGTTCAGGAGATACCTGTTTACTGCCTGAACGGCGTCCGGCATAGAGGCGGCATGAAGCTGATCTAGGCTCCTGTGTGGAACGCGGGAACTCTTCATCTGATGCTAAGAGAAAACCCTATAAGTGCAAACGAAGGGGGAAAGTATCGATGCAGGTGAAGGGGTCGGACCGTCCAATAGTACCGATGAAGCGGTGATAATAAGCCGTGGAGGGAAGGGGATGGGTCAATCCACAAAGAGTACCAGTCAACTGGGTGACCAGGAGGAACTATCGCTCAATGTGTATGGTTGAGACTGCAAAGACTCAACTTGATGATTGACACGAGCCGTATGAATCGAGAGGTTCACGTACGGAATCTGTGAGGGGCTGGTGGTGCGATTCCACCGGCCTACTCGACCCTTACAAAATGAGCAGTTTCCCCGCATTGGAGATTATAAGTAGAAGTAATTTTGTGTTATAGTCTCAGAAAGATGACAAAGGGACGTGTACGATTAAAAGAAATGAAACATAACAAGGCGCTGCGCGGGATCGGCGTGAAACTTCACACGCCTCCCGTTGAGCTTTATGCCTAACAATATGAATAAATATCGCGTATTGATAAATGGTCATAACTTCATCATAAACCTTGGCAATGGGAATGCCAGACATGGTTTCTATACATCATGTCAGGTTGAGGCGACTAATCCTGATGACGCCGCATTAAAGGCGATAGAGACTATAAGAAGAAGAGAGGACATTAACACCCAACTTCATAATAAAGAAGACGATCCGCCGCTGTTTTATGTTGAAGATATTGTCGAACTGAAGAGTTTTGACGGGTTAAACGGAAAAGTTGAGCCAGGGTTTACTTGGTATCCAGAGGATGAGAAAGAATAAGGCTCCATAACGAAGCGCTTCGTGGATCGGTGTAAAATTGCCACGCCTCGGGGCGAACTGAACCGCCGATGATTTCCACGTACTCACAAGTACATTCAGGAAGCCCTCAGGTATTGATTTTAAGTAGTTACTGAGAACTGGGCACATCCATTGTTTATCCATCCGCCCGTCCGCAATAAATAAATGGCCGTCGGATTATCATGCTGATTCGTCATACCTTAGATTTTCAAGTGCAATGTTGATATTTATATTGACAGCCATTGACATAGTACTATTATTGATACTATAATTAAACCATGCCAAACATTGCTGAAATGGTTTCACAGATGAAGAATAATCCTGGCAATGTCAGATTCGCTGACTTATGCACCGTCTGTGACCACTACTTTGGCGCTGCTAGGCAAAAAGGAAGCAGTCATAGAATATATAGAACGCCTTGGCAGGGAGATCCGCGGATAAACATTCAAAATGCTAAAGGGAAAGCTAAGAGCTATCAGGTAAAACAGGTGATTAAAGCCATTGAGATCTTGGAGGTGAATTATGGAATTGAAGAATGATCATTATACATATAGGGTGACTTGGTCGACAGACGACGAGGAGTATGTCGGACTTTGTGCCGAATTTCCAAGCTTAAGTTGGTTAGCAGAAACGCCCGAAGCTGCCCTGAAAGGCATCCGCAAAGTTGTCGCCGAGGCGGTTAATGATATGAAACAGACTGGAGAGCCTATTCCAGAACCGATCGCAAATCGGCACTACAGTGGAAAATTTGTGGTTCGCGTTACACCCGAAACACACAGATTGCTTGCTATCGAATCTGCTGAAACTGGAGTAAGCTTGAATCGTCTTGTTGCCGCCAAAGTAAGTCGATAAGCGTGAGGAGCTGAATCTTATCTCAAGAAGCTTTTCCGATTTCGGGATATCGGTTACACATACCATAAAATCCCGAAATCAATCCAATAACGCAGACAGTAATTGTCTTGATTATCGAAAGAAACCTTGATTAATAAGCAATATCCCTGCGGTGTTGATAATAAGTCAACTATACAGCAGCCACCTCCTTTTTAAACGGCATCCTATGTGTAAGCATAGAGAAGATCACTCTTATTAGCTTGTGAGAAGTCGCCATTAATGCCTTCATCTTAGGCAATCCTTCGGCTATCCTTCTGAGATAATATTCTCTGAATATATTGTCAGATTTTATTGAACCGAGTGTCATTATATGGGTGATGCGCCTCATATGACGATTCCCTCGTTTGGATATTTTGCTTGGCCCCACATGCTTCCCCGATTGATGAGTCGATGGATCGAACCCCATGTATGCTATCAAGCTCTTATATGATTTAAAGTTGGACAACTCTCCCATCTCCGCTAGAAAGCTGCTGCCAAGGATGTTTTTCACCCCGTCGAGCGTCTTCATTATCTCAAGATCTTCGATCCGTGTTGCCTCACACGCATCCACCAATGCCTCGGTAATCTTCTCACACTTTTCCTGAAGATACAGGATCGTGGTTGCCTTCTCAGAGACGATAAGCTCCTTCGCTGTAGCAGCTGAGCCCACCGAACGCTTTGCCGCCTCAATAAGATCGTCGGCGCTAATCTGGACTCTTTTGCGCTTCTCCCCGGGGCAGATGAGTGCTTTGTCGATATCTTTCCTCTTTGCCTCCCGGATTAATCTGGCCGATGGATACTGTCGAACAAAGTTCAGCATCGTCTCAGTGTAAATATTCTTGCGGAGTGTCTCAAGCTCGGGGAAGGTGCTCTGCAGCAGCCGTTTGAGGTCATTCTTAAGTGATGCAATCATCCATGACTGAGACTCTCGTTCCCTGGCCAGATCCCTCAGATCCTGCGCATCTTGGGATGACGTTACCACGCACAGCTTCTTCTCATTGTTCAGAAGAAACTGCGCTATGGTCATCGCATCCTTCTTATCTGTCTTGGTCTTTCTCAATGATCCCTGAACAAATTTGGATATCAGAAGCGGATTTACTACCGCACAACGAAGTCCCTCCGCACATAGAAAGGAAAAGAGATTGATATGATAACAGCCGGTGGACTCCATCGCCACTACAATATCCTCCGGGTTCACCCCGCATCCTTTAATAGCAGTCCGAAGCTCTGCGAACCCCGCTGAGTCCATTGAGAACCTTAAATAAAAAAGCTTCTTTTCGTCACTGTCGATGCTTTGGGCAGTCGAGTGCTCTTTTGACACATCGATGCCAACGAATGCTTTGCTCATTTCCAACCACCTCCCGCATAGGACCTTAGGCAGGAATGCCT
Organism: uncultured Nitrospiraceae bacterium; assembly: GCA_963727805.1. GTDB lineage: Bacteria > Nitrospirota > Thermodesulfovibrionia > Thermodesulfovibrionales > Dissulfurispiraceae > Fen-1308. The sequence continues at coordinate 60,037 of CAVSHF010000005.1, read as the reverse complement.
CCCAACCATATCTCCATCTTTACAAGAGCTCGTAGCCCTATCAATTTATCATGGCTTTGGGAGACAGGGGACTGACTTATTAAAGGATTCTTGACCCTGTAGGAAACCACGTCCTCCTGCCCCTTATGAACGGTTAACAACCGTCCATACTCTGGTTATACCATATTTGATGTGTAGGAGTAGAAGTCTCTATGGTGGGCGATTATTTACTATCGATGATTTCGACATGCTATACGTAACGTCAATTTTCTGTCGGTGAGCTACAGTACAACTGAAAATCATTCTGCCTGGTGAAAGTAAAATTCAAGACTCGTCGGTGGAGCCCACATTTTCCAGAAAAGGGTGCCGCTCTTGATTGCGAGGAGATTATAACTCCACGTTGGTAGGCGTTGAACTTCAATTCTAAGTGGTTAATTTCCACTGCATTTGTAATCCATGCATCAACTTGCTAAATACTAGGAACCAGCTTTTTTGTTCGCTTCTTTAGAGGCACTTTCAATCAGCATTGCAACGGCGTTTGGTTGCGACATATAGATCGCGTGGCTGCCCGGAACCTCGACGACCGTCGAACCCGCGCGCTTAGACATAAAACGCTGGGCCGGCGGTGGGATCATCTTGTCTTCGGTGGCGACCAAATACCAACTCGGCTTGGTTCTCCAAGCCGCCTCACTGATCGTGCCACTGAGTGCTTCGACGCTCCATGGAACTTGAGAGTCAGCCATGAACGCGGCCTTTTCCGCATCTACGTCGGCAGCGAATGAGGAAGGGAACTTCTCCTTGTCGAGGAACAGATAGCCGTCCTGCGGTGGCAGTATCGGCGGCACAGGAGCGCCCGGCGGCGGGTCCTTAATAAGCGACGATACCGACTCACCGTTATCCAAAGCAAAGGCGGTGATATAAACAAGCCCAGCGACCTTTGGATCGTTGCCGGCTTCTGTGATTACCGCTCCTCCGTAGGAGTGGCCAACGAGAATCACGGGACCGCTATGCGTCGCTAGAACGCGCTTGGTTACGGCAACATCATCCGCGAGTGATATCGTTGGATTCTGAACTATGCTGACGGTGTAGCCGTCTTTCCTGAGGATTTTATAGACTGCTTCTCAACCGGAGCCATCCACAAAGCCGCCGTGGACGAGAACTATTGTCTTTACAGTCGAATCAGGTATTCCAGCCATATTGATCTCCTTTCATTGTCTATGTGTAATCACACCAGTTATTAATCAGTTACAGAACTTTAGTTGAAAGTTCTGTAACCGCCAATAGCCATTGAAGGCATTACTTACATATCTATAGAATATCGATTTACTTTTTTAATGCCTAATCAAGAAGATATTTTTCGTAAGGGAACTGTTCATAAAACACTTCTTTTATGGACACGAATATCTCCCATGCAAACAGCTTTCTTTATCGAGTTCTACATTTCGGAAAAACGATAGGTTTTTCTTGTAAACTTCGTCGCAGCATTCGATACGATGATTGATTCCGCAAATCATCAAATGTGTGGTACTCGGAAATCTGAAAATTTTATTAGAACCACATCGGCAACCGTGATATGGCCTCCGCGATGGTTACGACATGCACCCCCGTTCGTCAAATTATCGGCGGTGAGGGAGGGTACGAAGGGTAATCATCAAACCGCAAGAAATTTGAAAATCGAAACTTGTTGGTGAAAGCTACAGGTCTCAGCGAGGTTTAATCCCGCAAGACTTCGTCTACTACTTATCAAGTTTGCGGTTCGACATTTGGGTTCATCTTCGCGGGCAGTGGGGGGGCGGCAAGAAGAGAAATTGCATAAGAAGATATGCACAAGCATACTTCATGAGGCAAGACACTATTACGGCCTCACCGGGGGAGAGTTTAGGATATTGAGCAGGCCTAATCGGTTACATCAGGTTCAAAAAAAATCCAGCGCACCATGGGAAATCTCTCCTTTATTGCAGCCTCAACGTTGTTGATATCTGCAATCAGTCTGGCGGCACTTGCGTCTTCATGCATTCTCACCTTAACTGCGATCATGAGTTCGCTGCCAAGTTGGAGAGTAATGAGATTGTAGACATGGTCGACCTCCGGCCGACCTGAAAGGAAATCCAGTAGAGAGGCCTTCATTTCCGGGTCTGCACTCTCACCGATCAGTAGACTCTTCACTTCTATGCCGACGGCAACGGCGACAAGCACGAGGACCAGACCGATCGCGATAGTGCCCAGCGCGTCAAAGAGTGGGTTTGCTGTCAAAATCGTCGTGAGAACAGCTACCATAGCAAGGGAGAGTCCCACGAGAGCCGCAATGTCTTCGCCAACCACAACAATAAGCTCGCTTTGCCTGCTCACCCTGAACCATTTTGTTAAAGAAAGCTTGCCCTGTACCTTCCTAACCTCTGCAAGGGCCCCACGCAGAGAACTGATCTCCAGCAGCATCGAAACAACCAGCACCACCATCGCGACCCACGGCGACTGAGGCATCTTTGGATAGTGCAGCTTGTGCAGGCCTTCGGACACTGCGAAGATACCGCCCATGCTAAAAAGCATGATCGCGACAATGACTGACCAGAAATAGATCGCCTTTCCATGCCCCAGTGGATGCTCATCGGAGACCGGCCGCCGCGCCTCTCTGAGGCCAAGCAGCAAGAGAATCTCATTGGCAGAGTCAGCTGCTGAATGAATGGCTTCCGCGAGCATGGCACTTGACCCCGTATACCATGCGGCAAGCCCTTTCGCCGCCGCAATTCCTAAATTTGCCGCCAAGGCATAGATAATCGCTCTTAAGGAACTGTTTGCATGTGACATAGTAGATAGTAGCAGAAATGGCGATTGACAGTGAAACATTCCCACGGTGACCCCGAGGAAATGTCCTACTACCGTTAGCAATCACAGGTTTATTGTGCTTATTGACTGCTTGAAGTGGGGGCGTTAACCTGGCTCTGCTGATCTACTTCGGTGAGATTTACGACATGAACACCGCATTTTGAATTGTGGTCTTGGTGCGAGGGTTACAAACGGTAACTGTTACTGTGGCAAAATATCCGCAGTGTAGAGTAGATAATCATATAGAGGGGACCTCCCCGAGCATATCGGTTAGCGGTATGCTTGAGGTAAGAGAAACAATCTTAACCTTAAGCAGGTGCTGTATGAGACTGTACACAGGTTTTGATCTTCATTCAAACAATTCATATGTGGGGATCATCGATGAGGATGGGCGAAGGCTATGGAAGAAGAAACTCCGGAACGATCCGAGTCTGATTTTAGAGACGCTCAGACCGTTGAAGAAGGATGTTGAAGGGATTGTTGTGGAATCGACATACAATTGGTACTGGTTGGTAGATCTTCTGATGGGGGAAGGCTATCGGGTCCACTTGGCGAATCCCTCCAGAGTGCAGCAGTATTGTGGACTCAAGCATGGAGATGACGAAGATGATGCGTTCTGGCTTGCCGAGATGCTGAGACTAAAGATACTGCCTGAGGGATTCATTTATCCAAAGGAGCAAAGACCTCTGAGAGATCTTCTGAGGAAGCGCGGGCATCTGGTGAGGTTGAGGACATCACTCATCTTGAGCCTTCAAAACATCGTTGCCAGGAACATAGGTGCAAAGATGAAGACAAATGATATAAAGGCATTGAAGAAGGATCGGGTGACACCACTATTGGCAGGTGACGATGATCTATCCCTTGTCGGTAAGGTAAGTAAAGATGCGATTGACTCACTGAGAAGGCAGATCACAGCAATAGAAGTGGCCGTAGAAAAAAAGATAGATCTCAAGCGGCCATATAATCTTCTTTTAACTATGCCGGGAGTTGGAAGGGTCCTGGCGTTGACGATTATGATGGAGACGGGTCCTATTGATCGCTTTGCAGATGTTGGCAACTATGTGTCGTACTGCCGGAAGGTCCCCGCCGCTAGATTCAGCAATGACAAAAAGAAAGGGACAAATAACAGGAAGAACGGCAACAAGTATCTGTCCTGGGCATTTGCCGAGGCAGGAGAGCTATCACGGCGCTTTGACTCTGAAGCAAGGGCTTATTATGACCGGAAGCTGAGGAGGACAAACGCACCGATTGCGCACAGTGCACTGTCACATAAACTGGCGAGGGCGGCGTATTACATTATGAGGGATGGAGTTCCGTTTATGACTGATAAAGCATTTGCATGAAGAACTGGGTGAAGCAGCTAACCTGTACACCGACTGGAACTAAACCAACGGTTAGATTGGAACACTGTCTCACCCAGCAACATAAGAGTTACCGGTATCCTTACTGGCTGGGCCGGGAGCCCTATAGGACTGGTGAATCAAAACCATAAGAATAGCAAATTCGAAATGGACCCGGCACGGATCCGAAGGTTTTCTGGACCGCTATGAAGCGGAAGGGGCCCTCTTCGGGGAGTGATCTCTGGGTGTGGCTTTGATCCTGATGGGAGTCTGGCACAGTTAATACTGGAGCCGAATCTCAAAGAAAAAACGGCAATGGTAATGATCATCGGAGCTCATAACAATGAGAGAAGTCAAAAAAACTTCGAACGCAGATGTTTTGTTACTTGACATGTGTCCTCTAAATGGGAGTCGGTGTATACCGCATTCTCACTGGGAAAGGCATACCTCTTGATTACGGGAAGAAATCTTGAGCCTTGAACCGTATCGCTGCGGCGATGACTTTAAGTAGTTATAAGTAGGCTGATTGATAATATTTCCCACGGTTAAGCAAAATAGTAACTGAACCACCTGGGGAAAGCCGTAGAATCAAGAAAGGAGAGAATATGACGCCAAAGGCAAAATCCGCTGGTTCTTTTTTTTCTGCTTTTTTGATAGTCATCGTATTTTTCGGTTGCGGGTGTAACCGTTCTGCGTTGCGTGTCCCTGGCGCCTCCCTATCGTTTCCGGAGACTCCAACCGGTTATACAGCCAAGACAAGTTATCCTCATGTCCTTTTGATATCAACCCCAGTTGATCAGCGTTCCCTGCACTATAGTGAGCATGTGGCTGGTACGAAATGGATGGGCTGTTCAACTGATCCTTTGTGGGGGACGGATGCCTCACAGATAATCCAGCAGAGATTGGCAAAAGAGCTTCAGGCCTCGAACCTATTCTCGGAGGTCTCGACCACACCCACAGGACCCGATGATGTCATTATGAAGACGGAAATTCATGCATTGTGTTCCCAGTCAGTCGGCTTTCTGATTATCCGTGTTGCGGGAATCAGTTCCTTACATGTAACGTTCGAACAGAAAGGTAAAGTCCTTCTTGACCAGAAGTTCGAGAAGGGAGTCACAGACGCGGATAAGGAGTATACTGGATCGCAGGTGACATTCATCGAACAAGCAATGAAGGTGACTATGGCTGATAGCCTGCGTGAGCTGATGAAAGATATGCTGAAGCAGACTGAAGCAGCCGTAAACTCTTGGCAATAGACCAGCTAACCCGTATGTGGCGCCGCACTGAATTGGATAGGCAACACTGCCCTTGCCTCTCCGAGAACTGAATCACTGAGGACTTCCGGTTGTAATAAAGCATCTGTGACGTGGTGGGCAGATTCGCGATTATAAGTAGTTATTTGCAGCGATTTCTTGCCATCAAATTGTCAGCCTATTCTTTTATTCTCGAGAGTCTGTATGTCACGAAACCGTCTGGACAAATGACATTAACGTGGTCACCCTTCTCCCACTCCATCTTCTCCGACCACCGCATGGCAAATGCCATTGGATGTATGGCAGCAAATGCTCGCCCGCACATTCCTATGGTTTCAGGTGTTCGAGCTGTCAGGATATAAGTTTCCCCCTTTTTGCATTTGGCTGAACCTGGGCAAATTCCGGATTCACCGCGGATGTCGATAGCTTCACATTTGATTTTATAGTTAGCCATCATTCCTCCTCTTTTATACTGGTCACTGTATATTAGAAAAAACGTCTGTACTCCTCACCATTTTAGCAGAGAAGATGGATAAATGTTACCGGAAGAAAGCTCGCTATGTTGTAACGTTCTTGAAATGATACGCTCATCCAGGAGTATAATTGTGTGATGGAACAAAGACAGTATAACTAAGATGCCTCACACATTCTTGCTGGCTTTCAACTGCTGCGGACAGGCAATCAAAGAATATTTTATGCAACAGGAAGGTAATGTAATGGACTGTGCTGAACTTAGTGAAGGAGAAACACAATGAACTGGTCTATTAAGGAAGCGATAAAGGTCTTGTTGGTTGTTGCCGTTCTTGCTAGTGGGGCGCTGTCTAGAGCGTCTGATGTCTGGGCCCAGGACAAGGGTCCCAGTTTGGCACAGCAGATCCAGGGAACCTGGCTTCTCGTCTCAATGTATAACGAGCAGAACGGCAAGAAGATCGATCAGTTCGGTCCTATTAACCCGGCAATTTAATATGTAAACTATGCTGCATACCTTATCCTCGGATGTTCAAAGTATTTTCTAACGCGGCCGGGCAGTTTTTGAAGTTTTCTCATATGTGAGACCATCTTCCGTTTCAATTCTTTGTTGTTGCGTGCCGGCAAGCCTGAATGCACAGCGTATTTGAGGTCACAGTTCAGATATTCGTCAGGGTTCAGTTCCGGTGAGTAGGAAGGCAAGTAGAAAACCTCGATCTGCTCTGTGTGCTCCTGAAGCCATTGCTTGACGACCTTGCTGTGATGAGTTTTCAGGTTATCCACTATCAAGAACACTTTTCGTCCCGCATCCCGAACCAGTCTCTCCATGAATTGGATCATCAGATCTGCATTCATTGCATCTTTATATATCATGAACCGCACCTTACCCTGATTCGTAATTGCCGAAACCATACTCATACTCGTCCGATTCACATTGAGCCGGATGGTAGGTGTTTTCCCTTTTGGCGCATACCCCTTGGCCCTGTTTTCGTCATTACGCAGTCCGGTCTCATCACACCAGCTGATTTCAGCGCCTTCATCCTTTGCGCGCTTGGTTATCTCGGGATACTGCTCCTTAAGCCACTTCTGAACGCACTCTGGTCTCTGCTCATATGCCTTACGGATTGGCTTCTGCGGCGTAAAACCCCACCGCATAAGATATTCCCCAACCGTCCGGATTGGCATTGTTATGCCGTGCTCACGCTTGATTAGCTCCTGTACCGCCTGACGGGTCCACAGGGCAAAAGGCATCTTCAGCTGATCGGGCGTCCTATCCTGTATCGTCTTCTTAACTGCCGCCTCTTGCTCTGTGCCAAGTGTCCTCTGCTGCCCTGTCCTGCGACCTCGCTGTCCCTTGGATATCCCCTGCAGCCCCTCACGCTCATATCGCTTGTAGACTCGACAGGCATAAGATAAAGCAACTCCTACCACGTTGGCTATCTCGGCGTATGACATATCACGCTGACGTAACTTCACTACCTGTCGCCGAATCTGATACTGTGCATCCTGACTTAATTTTCGCGCATCGGTCTTTTCCATGCTTATATCTTAACATTCTATTGACCTGTTTAGTTGCCGAGTTAATAATCCGAAAGGCTCCATGATCTTTACGCCCGATGGCCGCTTCGCAAACATTATCATGCGAGCGAACCTCCCGCAATTCGCTGCCAACAACCGCATGAAAGGAACCGTCGAGGAGAACCAAGCTGTTGTCCAAGGGTCCTTTGTCTTTTTCGGCACGTACGCGGTGGCGAGCGAGAAGGAGCACACGGTAATTCTACACATCGACGGGTGTACGTTCCCCAACTGGGATGGTAAAGATCAGACGCGGATCATTACCGTCATCGGAGACGAACTGAAGAGAACTAACCCCACCACAACCATTGGCGGAACCAACTACAGCGTCTGGAAACGGGTCAAGTAGATGGCCCTCAGCCCTCACGCATTCGTGCTGACCTTCAACTGCTGCCAACTGCTGCGGATAGGCGATCCAAGTGTCGGCTATATTTTCAGGAGAAGAGCTTCAGTCTAGACATAATGTATTAAACCTGTCCAACCTTAAAGGACGTGGGTTAAGCTTTAAGGTAACGAAACCAAAGGCTCAGAGCCACAATTAAGGAGGACAGGTTATGAAGAATTTTAGCACATTTATCGGCATGGACGTACACATGGAAAAGATAGCAGTAGCAACGGCAGGGAAGCATGGAGTGCCCCGATACTATGGGGAGATTGCCAATACAGCCGAGGCTATAACGAAGCTGGTAAAAAAGGTAGTGCCATCTGGAAGTCGGGCTGTTTTTTGTTATGAGGCTGGACCGTGCGGATACGGAGTATATCGGCAAATAACGGACATGGGGCATCGATGCGATGTTATAGCCCCTTCATTAATACCGAAGAAAGCCGGAGATCGAGTGAAGACAGATCGGCGCGATGCTGTGACACTGGTGCGTTTACTTAGAGCAAATGAACTGACAGCGGTGTGGGTTCCTGATCAGCAACAAGAGGCGATTAGAGACCTCACACGAATTCGTGAAGATATGAAGAGCATGGAACGGCGTGCCCGGCAACGATTGAACGGCTTTTTGTTGCGAAATAAAAGAATCTACTCCGGCGAAAATAAATGGACACAAGCACATTTCCGCTGGCTTGAAAAGATCAGCTTTGAAAGTCCTATCCAGCAGATCGTCTTTCAAGAGTATATAGATGCAGTTAAACACCTTCAGGGACGCGTGGTATCGCTGGAAGAACAGATGATCAAAGCGCTTGCGGGATGGTCGTTGGGAGCTGTGGTGGAAGCATTGATGGCATTACGGGGAGTTAAGCTTGTAACGGCGATGACGATTGTATCAGAGATTGGAGATATAAACCGTTTTGAAAGTCCTCGACAATTAATGGCTTATCTTGGATTAGTACCGAGCGAGGATTCAAGCGGTAATCGTCAAAAAAGAGGAGGCATTACCAAAACAGGCAATGGACATGTTCGCAGGTTACTTGTAGAGGCTTCTTGGAGCTATCGTTTTGCTGCTAGGAAAACAGCTCATCTTCAACGGAGGGCCGAAAAGGCAAGTGAGGCGGTACAGGCAATTGCGTGGAAAGCGCAAAAACGTTTGTGCGGCCGATACTGGCATCTGACACAAAAGGGAAAACTAAAGGTGCAGGCATGCACTGCAGTGGCAAGGGAGTTGGCAGGGTTTATTTGGGCTATTGGTCGCGAGGTTATGGGAAAGAACAATAGTGCTGCGGTGAAAGTTGCATAACATGCAAACATGCACAGTAGAAGAAAGTTGTTGCCCCTAGTGGCTTCGTAATCATAAATGTGTTCTTCTAAACTTAGACAACTGTGGACATTGATTCGACGGGTGTGCATTTTGGCCAGGATAGCAGCCGGTTGGGAGAACCCTCGGGAAATCTAAGAGGCGCCTTCTTAAAGGCTGACCCTCGACTCTAGACACAGGCAGCTCCACGACGAAGACAAGTCATGCGGTATCCAACCCGCGCATATCAGAGTGATCTACCGTCGTTTATCGCTGCTGTCCTGACCCAAATGTATGATCCAAAAAGGAGGTTATAACAAAAAAACAAAGACGCTGATCATCAGCACTTGACAGGTTTAATACATATCAGATTTCTGGAAGAAATCTTGCATAATGAGCAGTGTCCTCACGATGATGATTTTAAGTAGGAGTCGAGACTCTGCTTAGGGATCATTCCATTTAGAATTATTCTTATGGCATAATTCCAAATGGAATAACGTGCATTGAAGGTTGATCCACCCTTAATCATGAAAGAGTCAAAGTTAAATAGAGATTGGCATCTCGAGAACCGGATGCCTGCCAAAGCCACAATGGAACAAAGGCTTGAATGGCACCGTGAACATGCAAAATACTGCGGGTGCCGTCCCATTCCGGCAACGGTTACTAAAGAAATGAAAAAAAGGGGAATATCTCCGCCTAACACGCGCAAGAGGGACGAGGAATAACACTGCCGCGCCCCATGGCTTTTTGCGTTATCACTTCAGGAATAGGACGGGACAAGGCATGCAAGATATAATGAACAAAAAGACGCATGCGACATAAAAAATAATGTTCGGTGCCCCGATGAGTAGAGCGGCTGCTTTCGACCCAAAGCGGGCCTACGGACGACTCGCGTAGCAAACACGTTCTTGCAAGTTCCGATGGAGTGGCGATGAAAAGAATCGAACTGTCGATCTCTACGATCATGGTCGGGATTATCATTTGCGCCTCGCAAGCGTGGGCCGCGACTCCGGAGCCTTGGCCGTGCCAGGCCGAAGCGCAAGCCCTATGCAAGGATGTCCAGCCCGGTGGGGGGCGAATCATCGCGTGCCTCAAGCAACACTCTTCAGAACTCTCGGCCGCATGCCGGGCAAGCTTGAACCCGAACCCCAGGAATGACTCCGCCCGCGGTATCTTCGTGTGGCCCACCAAATGGATGATCCAGAACGGCGACTTCGACAAAGCTCTCGCCGTCCCGGGGGTCGATGGGATCGGTGTGCACTTCACTTGGGCAGAGATTTCGCCGACGCGAAAGACCTACGACTTCACGGCGATGGACCGCCAGCTCGCGCTCGCGCGGTCACACCATCTGGCGGTAGAGCTCTCAGTCATAGCAGGCAAAGGCAATCCGGAGTGGCTGTTCGAGAAGCCTCCGCACGGCCTTGCCCTCCGGCGCCTCGATTTCGCCGTGAACTACCATGGTGGCAACGAACCCTGCCAGAGGATTTCGATGCCTCCACCTTGGGATGCCGGCTACCAGGTGGCATTCGCTGGCATGCTGGAGCAGCTGGCCGCTCACCTGCGGGAGACGGGCTATGACCGCGACGTCGTCTTCATCAAGCTCACGGGCATCCAAACCCTCACGGAGGAACTCGGACTGCCTGGTGCGACCCCCGCGGAAGCCAGAAGCCAGTGCGTCAACGACCAGCCGCGCGTGTGGCAAGAGGCCGGGTATCGACCATCGCTCGTGGTCCGCGCGATGGCGGGGATCGCCGCGTCGTTCGAACGGTACTTCCCCAGCACGGCGGTCGTTCTCCCCATTATCGTCCAGTTCGCGTTCCCGCCCATTGGCGAAGACGGGCGACCGAGGCCGCGGCTTCAGGCGCTGGGGATCAATGACCAACTGCTCGACGAGTTGGTTCGCACGGCCGCGAAGGCTCTCCCGGGGCACTTCGTGGTGCAGGATTGCTTCCTGATTGCTGATGAGCCTGCGGACCAGCGAACTGTCGCCTTGGCGCGCGCCAACAACGTGGGGGTCGCCTGGCAGACCAACATGTGGCTCGGCAAGAACGGCAAGGGCGCAGCCTGCGGTGGGCGAGGCAAGGGATTCTTGGAGAAGTTGCAGAACCCAATCCCGTGCGACGAGCAGTCCTTCCTCAAGATGCTCCGCCGGGGCATGTATCCGCAAGGGGGGGCGGGGCGGAGCGCAAACAGTCTGTTTATCGAGGTGTTTCCGTCGGACGTTGTCGCCTTTCCGGGTGCGATCAAAGCCGCACACGACGAGTGGAAGCGCTGAGCGCGACACGGAGCTCCGCTTGTTCACCTGAGGGTAAAGAACGGCGTCGAAAGGACAGCGCAGCAACGCTTGTGATTTACTGACTGTTTATGTGCCGAAAGCCGACACTCGCCAGGCACATGCATATGGGGCTGCCACCTAACAGCGGCTTTCAGATCGACGCGCCTCAAGTGCTGCGCGCCTGAAGCCGGGCTTTCCGCGTGGTACTCTCGCAAATCGTCAGTAGTTGCAGCTTTCAATAACTGAGAATAAGTCGGTGTTATTGCTAACCGACCACTCAAGATTTGCGCTCGTACCCATCAGTGTACTCATGGTAGGCTTTTTTAAAGGTTATAAGTAGGAACAAATTTGTGCTGTAGGTTGCGAAAAGATGATAAAAGGAAGGTCGCATGGGCATATATTCATACAGGAACGTAACACGGGGCAATCCATTTCACGTGCGGGGATAAAGAGGGAGTAATGGACAGCGACTTATCGGAAGTGCATGCCAGCATAGCCAGGATGGAGACGGAGGAGATTGAAGCCATTTGGGTCCGCAACAACAGGGACGAATGGACAGATGAAGCCTTTGACGCCATTCGCGAGACGCTGCTGGAGCGCACAGGCAGCCTGCCTGAGCAGAGAAATCATCCGGTACTTGTCGATATGGATGCAACCCAGAGCCCATCTGTGAGGGCTTGGCTTGCTGAATGCTCCAGAGAGCTTGCAACACATCTATATCCGGACGGTTTGGGGTTAGGACTTCTCTGGGCCGTTATTGAGGTTATCGTAAGACCGGTCCTCTACCGGCTGACACATTCGATCTATCCATTGTATGTGGGTTGTGCGATTTACTCAGTCGGTAGCGCATTAACCGTATTTTATCTTCTAAAGCGCAATTACAATCCCCGGCTTAAATTGTCCGTCTTGGTTGGAGCGATAACTTGTGGCATAGGCTATATGGTGTGCATGTCCTATGGATTCTTGATCCTCGATGCATTATATCCGGAGAGACTGTCTCGTATTGCCTGGGTGTTGGTGCCAGGATACCCTTTAACTCTGGCTCATGCATTAATGGGATGTGGAATCGGCTTGTCTCTTGGTATGGCCCGAAGGGATAGGACACAAACATGGCTGCTTGTCCTTGCCGGCCTGACGGGATTCAGCTGCTATTTCATGATGAATGTACTCTTATCCGTTATTTTTGGAGCCATGAAGTTCTATTTTACAAGCAAAGAGACCGCAGACCTGGTTCTATCTATTTATCACTATACTGTTTCACTAGCCAGTGGATTATTAACCGGTATTGTCAGCGGGACCCTTTTAATCTTTACTATGAAACGACAGCCAATGGCTTCAAAACGGAGCAAATCGTATAAACTGTGTAGTCTCAGTCAGTGTCTTTGGTGCAGGCGGTATTTCTAGGAGAAGAGCGTCAGTCTAGATTTTCAGAAATAATCTCCACCCCGCGCCTCATATGCAGAGATGGAGATTTTAAGTAGGAATTTTCAGTGGTCTGTTCTCGATCCCACCAAATGATGATAGCTGCAGTCAACAGCAGTGAAGATTGCCAAGCGTATAATTTTATTGGGAAAATCATCCGACATTTTTACTGACCGTCTTAGTAACTCTTTTTTCTATTTCAGAAATTACCAATTTGCGCTCCACCTTTTTCAACCATTTAATAGGAAGTGCAATTGATTTATGATTTGCCAAGATAAGTGCGCCACGAGGCTGCACAAGAAGATGAGGGCTGGCCCCTCGAAGCCGGTTTACAGGAGCAGGCTTCAAACCACCTTAAGCTGCACTGGTAAAGAGCCAGTGTGGTGAGCGTTAAGGAAAAGGCACGACAAGATCGTGTCAGGTAAGGATCAGAGAGATGAGCACAAGCGAACCGCTGATGAGGTGTCGAAAGGTAAAGGACGACGTCAAAACTGATGTATCTTATTTTACATCAGGATTAGTTCAGGAGATACCTGTTTACTGCCTGAACGGCGTCCGGCATAAAGGCGGCATGAAGCTGATCCAGGCTCTTGTGTGGAACGTGGGAAACTGTCGCTCCGATGCTAAGGGAGAAGTTCAAGTGGTGGCCCCATGAGAATGAGAGTACCGATGCGGAGCACAGAGGCGGAGTAGCCAGCAGTAGCGATGAAGGTTCGTAATGGGACCGGAGCAAAGGGGCTACATCGTCCAGCTTTATTGAATAGTCAACCATTTGTTGGGAGGAGCTATTGAGTAAGGCAAAGCCGTTTAGTATTTCTAAGCAAGTAGTATTGGAAGCCTTTAGACGGGTAAGGGCAAATGGTGGTGCTGCTGGCGTGGATGGGGAATCGATCGAGGAGTTTGAGAGGAATCTTAAGGATAATCTCTACAAGCTCTGGAATCGGATGTCGTCGGGGAGCTACTTTCCGCCACCGGTGCGCACCGTGGAAATACCGAAGGATAACGGAGGTATAAGGCCTCTGGGTATTCCTACGGTAGGAGATCGGATTGCGCAGATGGTGGTTAAGATGTATCTGGAGCCTGAAGTGGAGCCTCATTTTCATCAGGATTCCTATGGATACAGGCCGGGAAAGTCAGCGATTGAAGCGGTAGGGGTAGCACGTCAGAGATGCTGGCGTTATGACTGGGTTGTGGACTTAGACATCAAAGGGTTCTTTGATAATCTGGATCACGACCTCGTTATGCGTGCTGTTAGAAAGCATACTGAATGCAAGTGGATTCTGTTATACATTGAGCGATGGCTTAAGGCCCCTGCCCAATTGAAAGACGGAACGCGAGTGAGCCGTGACAAGGGCACTCCCCAAGGGGGTGTCGCAAGTCCACTGCTCGCTAATCTTTTCCTCCACTATGCGTTTGATGAGTGGATGAAACGAAACTTTCCAACCATTCCTTTCGAGCGTTACGCCGACGACGCTATTGTGCACTGTAAAAGTGAGAAGCAAGCCAAATGGCTCAGAACGGAGATTGGACGGCGGCTTACGCAGTGCAAGCTGGAGCTTCATCCTGAAAAGACAAAGATTGTCTATTGTAAGGATGGATTGAGACAAGAGAGTTACCTGAATGAGAGCTTTGATTTTCTCGGGTACACTTTTCGACCCCGGAGATCAAAGAGTCGGTCTGGAAATTACTTTGTGAACTTCAGCCCAGCTGTGAGTAATAAGGCGTCCAGTGCAATTCGTGGAGTCATGAGGAGTTGGTTCATTCACCGGCGCAGTGACAAGAGCCTTGAAGAGCTTTCACGTTTCTGTAATCCAGTCCTTCGGGGTTGGATCAACTACTATGGTCAGTACTACAAATCTGCACTGTACCCGATCTTCAAAACTTTCAATAGTATTCTAGTCCGATGCATGCAAAGGAAATACAAATGGTTTAAATCCAATAACCGGAGGGCGACAATATGGTTGAGACAGATAGCCTGTCGACAGCCTTCTCTGTTCGCCCATTGGATTGCTGGGTTTCAACCTTAGGCTGGATGATAGGAGCCGGATGACGGGAGACTGTCACGTCCGGATCTGGGAGAGCGTGAGGGTGAGATTCCCTCGCGCCACTCGACTCCTATATTTAGAATTGCTCTTATTTTCGAGACGCGAAATATCAGAGTTCGAGATATGTCTCACAGAGAACATAGGCCCGTTCAGAATTTCAATTGAGTCAATGCGGAATTTAATTATTGGGTTATTTAAAAATCTATAAACAAGAAAAGCCATTGAGGAAGCCATTATTAAATAGCATGTTGCAATTATCCATTTACCCATTAGCAATTTTAGAAATACAGTGAGTAAACATGCAGCTCCCCAAACTGCCCAAAGACCGACAAACCACGGCGCTGCCATAAATTCGCGTTGAATATTTCTCTCCATTTATCAACTCCTTGATCTAATAGTCTCCTTTAAGATTATTCTATGGTTTCTCAATTCTATCACGAAACAGGCAGAGTCAAGCAACAGCAACTAAATAAATGAACCAGCAGTGCCGTGCGGATTTATCAAAGAAGAAAGGAGTCCGACGGGACGACCTTGGCAATAATCTGGTCACTTGGGTGGGAAGGCTTAACAATTACCGATCGTAACCTAGTCTCTTTACCATAACGAGCGGACTCGAGATAATAAGCAGTACTAAATTTGTGCTATATTTGCAGAAAGGTGACAATAGATAATGTCACATATTTAGCGTTATGGTGATAGATAAATGAAGAAGGTCTTTCTCATTCTGTGGGCAACTCAGCTCATCAGCATAGGTTGCTTTATATATGCCATATATAGAGCGGATACCGCGATGGATAAAGCAGGCATTGGCGACCTTCAGTCTTGGCAACTCTGGACTCATTTAGCCAGTGCCATGTTTTGGTGTGGAGTAGCGACATGGACAATATATATCATAACAGCAGTGATGAGTAAACAACTGAATTCTCTGACTGCGCGTTTAGCCATCGCGGTGCCTCCCTTAGTTTTATTGGTGAGTTATATTGGCTACTTCTTCATATGATAGGGCTGAAAGCAGGGACGGGCCAAAGGCATCATCATTAACGGAAGAAGTAGATTTACGCCTAAAGTGCAAGTACGCCATGATCTAAGCTGGGTAACAATTACCGGTCGTAACCTAGTATCTGTACCATATCGAGCGGACTCGAGATTATGAGTAGTTACTGAGAATCTGCTTTCGATAGTTATTTCAGTTATAAACATAATCAGCGAGAGGGCTGAGGTGTTGTCATTGCGGCAACAGATGCTCACAGGAATCATCGCCGGCTGGTATCCTGAATACACTGAAGGCGGTTACCCGAAATATAGTCCGCTGAGTGCATAACACTCCGCATCACCGGCAGGAGCCACTGTTGCGCGCGTCAGTGCGCATGACGGTGGTTAGCCCTCTCATCGTTCGTGTCGGTTCGCGACTTCCATACCGGGCTTGTCCGGTCTACAATTACCAAAGCCATGCCAGAATGCCCCGCGCCTTGGCGCGTGGGATGAATGGCATCCTTGCCGGAGGGTTATAAGGGGGACTGGAAGTTCCCCTTATCCTCTGAGGTTCTGGCGTAGTCCAGAACCTACACAGCGGTCTTCCGCTGTGTTATAGATGCCCCGTGGCTAGCAGGCTGTCCGACAATTATCAAGTTATCCGGTGGTAGAATATATTTAAGAACGATATCAAGGAGTACACCCGATGGCATACATTGAGTCGTATGGAGGGCAATCCTGGCTACTGCCGCCGAGTTTAGAAGATATGATACCCGAAGATCATATTTGTTTTCTCATTGAAGGATTGGTTGACTCCCTGGATTATGGTTGCTTCGATATCCGCTATTCAGGTGCCGGACATCCGGCATATCATCCAAAAATGCTGGTGAAGTTGCTGATCATGGGAGTTCTGGACAGGGTGCGCTCATCTCGTCGACTGGCACGCAATGCCAGAGAGAACGTGGTGTATATATATTTGGCGGAGAAGCTGACTCCTGACTTCAGGACTATCAGCGATTTCAGAAAGAACAACCCTGATCTACTAAAGGAAGTCTTCAAGCACACAGTTAGTTTTGCCAAAGAGGAAGGATTGTTGGATTTGTCGCATCTGTCGACAGATGGAACCAAAGTGAAGGCAAATGCATCAAACAGGCGAGTATTAACAAAAGAGGAGTTGGCGGTTCTGAGAAGCTTTGTCGATGGTGAGCTTCAGGAGTGGGCAGAGATTGATGAGAGTGAGGATCGGCAGTTCGGTGAACTACGGGGTAGCGACCAACTGTCCCGGCAGGGCAAAAAACTTGTTCAGAAAGCTGCACAGTACTATGTTAAGAGGGCTAAAGAAGAAGGGCATGTTTTTATAGGTCGACTCAGAGAAGGTCTTCAAGGAGCTCAAGACAAAGTTAATGAGGAAGGGCTAAAGCAGGTAAGCACGACAGATCCTGATAGTCGTTTTATGAAAAATAAGAAAGGCAGGATAGAGCTTTCTTATAATCCTCAGGTGACAGTGGATAAGGGTGGGTTCATTTTGGCTAGTGACGTGGGGCAGAATGCTGCAGATGTCAGCCAGTTGCAACCTCAGGTTATACAAACCACAGAGAATCTTGGCGGAATTGCTGATAGTATTATTTGGAGTTTTGATTCTGGATATTTTAGCGGTGAGAACATTGCATTTCTATCGGACAGGAAGATAGATGCATACATGCCTGACAATAGTGGGACGCGGGCAAACAACCCATACGACAAGAAGAACTTTACATACAATAAACAAAGGGATGAGTATATTTGTCCTGCTGATCACCCGCTAACATTCTTGGGCGAACATTTTGACAGACAGAGGGACAAGATGGTGAGAGTCTATCGTGGTCAGAGATGCTTGGGATGTGAGCATCAGCGACTGTGTACCAAACAGAAGGACGGCATACGCTCTCTGAAGGTGTTCCCTCACGAAGTTCACTGCAATGCGATGACTGAAAAAATGAAAACGCCTGCAGCAAGATATATATATAAGCTTAGACAACAGATTGTTGAACCTGTGATCGGCGATATCAAGGAGAACAAAGGATTGCGAACATTTCTGACGAGAGGAATTAATTCGGTAAGGTCGGAATTTAACCTTGCCTGTACGGCAGTAAATCTGAAAAAGATATGGGAATGCCTGAAGGGAAGAGGAAAGCCTCCGAAAGAGGGCAACTACTGCCATACGCCAAGGAAGCTTTTGCTGGAGATACTATGTATAAAGCAGATAGCCCCGTTATGTTTTCAGGATGGCGAGGCATCCGTCATTTGTCTCTAATTTCGATAATTGTCGGACAGCCTGCTAGCCACGGGGAGTGTCACTGGTTAGGCTTGAGTCTTTCATCGAGGAACTGCTGAACCTCCCGGAATAGTTGCATGCGGTTCTTCTCCATAAAGACCGTGTGCGTGCCTTCGCCTATTTCGACGTATCGCTTATAGGGTGCACTAGTCAGCTTGGCGAAGTAGGCGTGCAGCATGTAGCTCGGCAGGTCGGCATCCCACTCGGCGTGCGCCAGGAAGGTAGGGACGCGGATCCCTGCAGGGTCGTACAACGCCATTCCCGCACTCCAGAACGTGCGCTCGTCCTGCACCACCCCGTTGGGCGCGCGCAGCACGGGGGGTGTTTGCTTCGAGCCCGCCGGGTCGGTCGCGAAGGTGGCGTCCGCCCATGCATCGAACCAGCCCGGCGGGATCAAGGCCGCTTTCTTGTCCTCCGCCACGCCCGTGAGCCAGCGGGCTTTCGCAGCGTCGCGCGACACGGTGCGGTAGGCACCGATCTTGCCGCCAGGATCCGTGAGCGCTGCGGTGTTGCGGATCCATTTTGGTGCGAAGAGCACCAGCCGGTTGACTTTGTCGTTGTTCTGCGCGGTGTACCAGCCCATGATGGCGGTGCCCCATGACCAGCCCAGTAGGTTGATCTTCGAAACGCCGCGACGCTTAAGGATGAAATCCACAGCCGCACTAACGTCCTTGACCGCGGTCTCGGTGCGGGCGATTGGCTCGTTGTCCAAAGCCGGCTTGTCCATCTCGGGCGGGCGCGTGGATTTGCCGTACCCGCGTACGTCGACCAGATACACGTCATAGCCATGGCTCGCGATGTAGTCCATCCAGGACAGGCCGTTCAGCTTTAGATCGAACGTGGTCTCGGCGGGGTAGGTGGCACCATGCACGAAGAGCAGGATCTTTTCGCCTGGGAACTGCATTACCCCTTGCGGATGCTTGTTGCGCAGGTAAAGACTGATGCCGGGGTCCGCCGTCGGCACTATGAATTCTTCCATGGCGAGCTTTTGGGCGTTCGCGGCATTGCCATCAATCTCCTGGGCCAAGACATCCGAAGTTCCAGACCGCGTCCCACCAGCAAGAATGGCAACAACCAACAAGATCCTTGTCAATTCTTTAATAGACCGGTTCATTGTGTTTCTCCTTCCTCTAAGTTCACTGCAGTGCATTGCAATACTCACCACTCACCTTTGTACTAACACTATAGCCCCAAATGGATGAGACGACAAGCACAATAATCCCGGTGCAGGTCGCATCTCATGTATCTCCTTTGGCTCGTTACTTATCAGACAAAAATCGCAGTGCCTCACATGGTGCTCTTCTTGCGGTGTACAGGAAGGAATTGAGACAAAATGTTTTAGCAGATTATACTGGAAACCAACACTGTCTCTTAGATGGCCGAATGTTGTGTATCAGGTGCAGGTAAGATTTCCATTGGAAGAGCTTCGGTCTAGATTACCGGAAGAAAGCTTGAATAATGAGCAATATCCCTGCGGTGATGTGTAGCCCAGATAATTCATAAATAATCGGCAAAAAAATAGCCAACGTCCTTTGAACCTTGGTATTATTGAAGGTGCGAGCAACAAAAACCCAAGAAAGGACATTGGCTACTATGACAAAGTGTAACACAGAACAGCTTGGATTTTCATTCCTGCGGAAGCGCAAACTGACGGTGGATTTTGGAGGCGGAGAGATCACATCTGACTCCGGACTTCTGCTTGTCAGGCAGGCCGATCAAGCATTGGGACTCTTGAAAGGATTGGCGAGCTGCATCACAGACCGGCGGGATTGTCGGTACACAGATCATGACTTGTTGACTCTTCTGAGACAGCGAATATATCAGATAGTGGCAGGCTATGAAGACTGCAATGACGCGAACTTTCTGAGGAAAGATCCCGCATTGAAAGCAGCTTGCGGCAGGATGCCAAGCGACAAGGAACTGGGATCGCAGCCTACACTGTCGAGGTTGGAGAACACCGTAACCCAAGAAGATCTTTATCGGATGGGGCAGTGGTTTGTTGATCTGTATGTCCGTCGCAACCGGAAGCGTAAGCCAAAGCGAATCATCATTGATGTCGACGGCACCGACGATCCTACATATGGGGACCAACAGCTCACCTTTTTTCACGGCTACTATGATCAGTATATGTATCATCCTTTGTTGGTCTATGATGCTGATACAGGAGAGATGATCACAGCAGTATTGAGGGCAGGCAATCGACACGCAAGTTATGGCGTGGTTTCAATCTTGAAGCGGATAGTGGCGAAGCTCCAGGCAGCGTTTCCCAATGCTGAGATCATCATACGAGGTGACGCGGGGTTTGCGATCCCGGCCTTATATGAGTACTGCGAGAAAGAAAAGCTGAGTTATGTAATCGGCCTTATTCGCAACGACGTACTGGAGCGAATGATCGAAAGACTTCTTGAGAAGGTACAATCTCTCCACGAAAAGACAGGACAGAAGCAACGACTCTTTGCAGAGGGTTTTTATCAGGCACAGAGCTGGGAAAAAGAACGCCGAGTAATCATGAAGGCCGAATGGCTGCCGCAGGGACCAAACCGTCGGTTTGTGGTGACGAATCTTTCTATGGAGGCCAAACAACTCTACGAGTTCTACACAGAGCGCGGTGGCACTTGCGAGGTGCGCATTGATGAATTCAAAAACGGGCTGAAGGCGGATCGGTTAAGTTGCCATCGTTTTGCTGCCAATCAGTTCAGGCTTTTTCTGCACATGGCTGCATATTGGCTCGTACTGCGGCTCAGACAAGCGCTTGCTGAAACAGAGTTCTCATCGATGCAGATTCAGCAGCTCAGGACAAGGATCTTAAAGATCGGCGGCCAAGTAGTTCAGACAGCCAGACGGGTATGGTTCCGCCTGGCGAGCGGCTATCCTTGGAAAGACATCTTTGCCTTGGCATATCGACGACTTGCCGCTGATACCTGCTGAAATTTCCCGAAGCCCAAAAGCACAGTAAAGTTCCAACGGGTGAAGTGCGCTCAAAACAGGGCTGCAGTGTCCCATACATCGTATTGCATGCGACCACAAGCCTCTCGTCACCTCAAAAAGTTGACTGACAATCCATTCTACCGTGCTCTCAGCGATGAAACAGCTTCAATTCGGCTCAGTTCTGAAAATTTATGAATTAACTGGGGTAGGAGTAGTTATCGAGGATCGGGTAGCTGAGACGTCCCACTTAGACTCCGCATGCCGCCCGGTAATGCCTGCGCTTGTTTCCGTGTTGTCCATGCCCGTTACTGTTCCTTTTTTTTTCATATTAGCATGGCATTACTGGGGCGTGTCCGGCAGCTTACATTGCCACTCACTGCTGGACTATCCGCATCATAAAAACGCAACAGCATATCTTTCCATTCTTTTGCGTACTCAATGCCGATACGTTTACTTCTTTTTATCCGCAGTCGTATTCGGGAACCGGAGAGAAGATACAACCTGTCGCCGCATAGATCCATGCTATTGTAAGAGCGAGTGATTTTGAGAGCGCGCGTGAGTTTGCCAGGGCCGGAAAGATCAGCTCGCCACTCATCGAGAGGTTCGGCCGCGCGGATGAGCACGGCCTGTGGTTTGCCAGTTTCACCCGCGACAATATTGAACATGTTGTACATCCCGTAGATGAGGTAGACGTACGCATGACCAGCAGGGCCGAACATGACCTCGGTCCGTTTTGTTCTGCCTTTGGAGGAGTGGGAAGCAAGGTCATTGGGGCCGAGATATGCTTCGGTTTCTACGATGCGCGCCCGGTATTCCTTGCCCCGAACACGATGCACGAGAATTGTTCCGATCAAAGCGCGCGCAAGCTTGATCGCGTCTTGATGAAAAAATGACCGGCCGAGCTTTTTCATAGCACTGTTACTTTACCATCAAAAACCAGAATGTTGATTTCCCTAATGCATGCGGGAATGATTAAGTCTGACACGTCGTGGTGTTTCGGTCAAATTAGCTTCATATTTCGACATGGTTTAATGCGATGATTGCCAGAAATATTCTCCAGCTCTGGCCCCAAATGACATGATCGAGATTTTAAGTAGAAACACCGAACGAGCAAGTTCTCGATGCCATCTGCAAGTCTGCTAATTCAGTAGCATCAGTAATATGGTTATTTCCACTCCGTATGTTGCAATTAGCAATGGGGAAATAATTAATGCAACGTTGCTCCCGTTAATCTGATATTTGCCATCAAACATACAAAGGGAAGCCCATTCCTACATAGACGGGTGCTCTATGCTTAATTAAATTATTACAAATTGAAACGCCTGTGAGCGTTTAATTCCGAGCTAATTCCTTATATATCCACAGAATGCAAATCGGCATGATAAATGCTATGTAAATATCGACGATATCAAAATGTAAGTACCAAAGGAGATTATTATGAAAACATTTGGAAAGAATCTAGAAAATATGTTTTTAGCTATTACCTTTGCCGAGGCTGGTGAATTCCAGACTGCCAGAGGGTACATGCGAGAGGAAGATCGGCCCCGCCAGTTTGAACGTGTTGTTCCCACCATCAGACCGAGACTGGCACTAAGGGCGCCTGGCTTAAAGAGGAAATAAGCGGAGCAGACAAACAACATCCAGAGTTCTGACATAGGAGATCAACGCAGCAAGACCTTCCCCTTAGCCGGGGCGTCGAGGAATTAAGATTTGCGATGCTCCGGCTCAAATATTGACAATTATCAGCTGAAACATAGCGTCCGCGGCGTGGGTGACGCAATCGCAATGATAAGTAGAACACACGAACGCAATTGTGACAAATACTTTTAATGGATTTTGTTCTAATCTCCGTTGCAATGTGATATACTTTTGGCAGTAAATACCAAGTTGGCTTAATAATTGTTATTTATCAAATATTGGGGGGCATACTGTGACCAATAAGCCCAGGCGACCATGGATCGCTGCACTACTAACATTACTGACAAGGGGTCTTGGTCACCTATACTCGGGCAGCCCCAAAAGAGGTCTGATATTATTCGGTATTGAGCAATGTTTATTGATTGTCTTTGCAGTTTCAGTGCTTATCATTGTACCCAACCCTGCTTCCTTGGTCTTCGCGTTAGTTGGCGGCCTAGCTTTTATCGTCTTTTGTGTCGTCGACGCGGTATCAATCGCAAAAAAACATAAAGAGAACTACGAAGTAGCAAAATATAACAGATGGTTTGTATATGTTGGCTACGTTGTTGTTTTATCATTTTTGGTATCAACGCTTGTATCTGCTGGCGTAAAAGCCAATTTGATTCGGGCATACAACATATCCTCCGGTGCCATGATGCCGACATTGCTACTCGGCGATCATATTCTGGTGAACAAATTAATATATAAAACTGCAGAACCAAAGCGTGGCGACATCATCATATTCCCCTATCCTGAGGATCCCTCACGTGCTTGGCTCAAAAGACTCATTGCTGTTGAAGGCGATATTGTCGAGATCAGAGACAAAAGACTTTATATTAATGGTAAAGAACAATCAGAACCTTACAAGATCAATACTGATTCCAGCAGTTTTCGAGACCCAAGAGACAATTTTGGTCCAGTTACCATTCCGCCGGGAAAATTATTCGTTATGGGCGACAATCGTGATCAGAGCTACGATAGCCGCTTCTGGGGCTATGTTCCAAAGGATACAATTGAGGGCAAGGTCATGAGTTTGTATTGGTCATGGGATAAAGTGAATCGCGAGGTTCGTTGGGACAGGATTGGTAAGCCTGTTCAATAATAAAGCCGATATAACATCACGCTTCACTGGATCGGCGTGAAACTCCCCACGCCTCCCAGTGAGATTCTTAGTGGCAAGACAAAAGGAGATGATTATGAAGAAAATTATTATGTTTGTGGTTGTTATTCTGATTGGTACGACATCAAATATTGCATTAGCGGCAGACCAAACGGAACTAGCAAAAGATTTGATGCAGGTTCTTGGATTTGATTCAATGCTAGAATCGGTACGCAAGGATACAATCAAAATGGTTGAGGGACAAATGGATGGCATCATTGCACAGCTTCAGAACTCCAATCCGAATATACCCGACTCAGCCTTGAAAGAATTTAAAGTAGCGGCGCAGGAGTTTGGTCACAGAGTTACTAATTCCTGGAATTCGGCGGAGGCAGCAAGAATATATTCAGCATCCTTAGTTGATGGGCTGCCAGAAAGTGATATGCGTGCTGCAATCGCGCATTACAAAACCCCGGAAGGTCAGCGCGAACTGAAAGTTATCAACGATGCTGTTAAAAAAACGAACAGCTATATTATGGGGAGTATTCAGAACGAAACTGAAATAGCAATGAAAGATTTTTTGGGTGAAATCAGGTCAATTGCTGATAGAGCGAGAGCAAGCAAGCATGATCGCAGCCCTTCCATGGGGATTGATAGGAAAGGCCAACCAGCGGGCGCAAACTGACTAGGTCGCTATACCTTGTGACATTCGGCAGCAAAGGATTCGGTTTGAGAACTGAGCAAGATACTTTCCGGTCGTAAGTGCGCCACGAGGCTGCACAGGAAGATGAGGGTTGGCCCCTCGAAGCCGGCTTGCAGGAGCAGGCTTCAACCCACCTTAAGCTGCTGTAGTCGAAAGGCTCCGGTGGTGAGCGTTAAAGGAAAAGGCACGACTAGATCGTGTCAGGGATGGATCAGAGAGATGAGCGTAAGCGAACCGCTGATGAGGTGTCGAAAGGAAAAGGACGACGTCAAAACTGATGTTCTTACTTTGCATCAGGATTAGTTCAGGAGATACCTGTTTACTGCCTGAACGGCGTCCGGCATAGAGGCGGCATGAAGCTGATCTAGGCTCCTGTGTGGAACGCGGGAACTCTTCATCTGATGCTAAGAGAAAACCCTATAAGTGCAAACGAAGGGGGAAAGTATCGATGCAGGTGAAGGGGTCGGACCGTCCAATAGTACCGATGAAGCGGTGATAATAAGCCGTGGAGGGAAGGGGATGGGTCAATCCACAAAGAGTACCAGTCAACTGGGTGACCAGGAGGAACTATCGCTCAATGTGTATGGTTGAGACTGCAAAGACTCAACTTGATGATTGACACGAGCCGTATGAATCGAGAGGTTCACGTACGGAATCTGTGAGGGGCTGGTGGTGCGATTCCACCGGCCTACTCGACCATCGTATCTGTAGCTTAACGGGCGGACTCGCGATTATAAGTAGAAGTTTCTAGGTTGAAATAAAGCTTTGCGGGTGTAGATGAACGTTGTCCCCAAAATACTAGTCAATGGCTTTTGTATACGACATCAATAGGTTATACTAATCATGTAAGGATGGGGAAAAATATTAAAACCTTCGGTCTAGTGAAGAATCCTTCAGGATCACTCGCGAAACCGACGAAATGGTGGTTTATCTTTCTCATTGTCATAGCTATTTTGCTTGCATTTCTTGCTATTTTAGGGCGACTACCGAAAGCCTTTGCAGAGTGCCCCGCGGCTTGCAGGCTGTCCGACAATTATCGAAATTAGAGACAAATGACGGATGCCTCGCCATCCTGAAAACATAACGGGGCTATCTGCTTTATACATAGTATCTCCAGCAAAAGCTTCCTTGGCGTATGGCAGTAGTTGCCCTCTTTCGGAGGCTTTCCTCTTCCCTTCAGGCATTCCCATATCTTTTTCAGATTTACTGCCGTACAGGCAAGGTTAAATTCCGACCTTACCGAATTAATTCCTCTCGTCAGAAATGTTCGCAATCCTTTGTTCTCCTTGATATCGCCGATCACAGGTTCAACAATCTGTTGTCTAAGCTTATATATATATCTTGCTGCAGGCGTTTTCATTTTTTCAGTCATCGCATTGCAGTGAACTTCGTGAGGGAACACCTTCAGAGAGCGTATGCCGTCCTTCTGTTTGGTACACAGTCGCTGATGCTCACATCCCAAGCATCTCTGACCACGATAGACTCTCACCATCTTGTCCCTCTGTCTGTCAAAATGTTCGCCCAAGAATGTTAGCGGGTGATCAGCAGGACAAATATACTCATCCCTTTGTTTATTGTATGTAAAGTTCTTCTTGTCGTATGGGTTGTTTGCCCGCGTCCCACTATTGTCAGGCATGTATGCATCTATCTTCCTGTCCGATAGAAATGCAATGTTCTCACCGCTAAAATATCCAGAATCAAAACTCCAAATAATACTATCAGCAATTCCGCCAAGATTCTCTGTGGTTTGTATAACCTGAGGTTGCAACTGGCTGACATCTGCAGCATTCTGCCCCACGTCACTAGCCAAAATGAACCCACCCTTATCCACTGTCACCTGAGGATTATAAGAAAGCTCTATCCTGCCTTTCTTATTTTTCATAAAACGACTATCAGGATCTGTCGTGCTTACCTGCTTTAGCCCTTCCTCATTAACTTTGTCTTGAGCTCCTTGAAGACCTTCTCTGAGTCGACCTATAAAAACATGCCCTTCTTCTTTAGCCCTCTTAACATAGTACTGTGCAGCTTTCTGAACAAGTTTTTTGCCCTGCCGGGACAGTTGGTCGCTACCCCGTAGTTCACCGAACTGCCGATCCTCACTCTCATCAATCTCTGCCCACTCCTGAAGCTCACCATCGACAAAGCTTCTCAGAACCGCCAACTCCTCTTTTGTTAATACTCGCCTGTTTGATGCATTTGCCTTCACTTTGGTTCCATCTGTCGACAGATGCGACAAATCCAACAATCCTTCCTCTTTGGCAAAACTAACTGTGTGCTTGAAGACTTCCTTTAGTAGATCAGGGTTGTTCTTTCTGAAATCGCTGATAGTCCTGAAGTCAGGAGTCAGCTTCTCCGCCAAATATATATACACCACGTTCTCTCTGGCATTGCGTGCCAGTCGACGAGATGAGCGCACCCTGTCCAGAACTCCCATGATCAGCAACTTCACCAGCATTTTTGGATGATATGCCGGATGTCCGGCACCTGAATAGCGGATATCGAAGCAACCATAATCCAGGGAGTCAACCAATCCTTCAATGAGAAAACAAATATGATCTTCGGGTATCATATCTTCTAAACTCGGCGGCAGTAGCCAGGATTGCCCTCCATACGACTCAATGTATGCCATCGGGTGTACTCCTTGATATCGTTCTTAAATATATTCTACCACCGGATAACTTGATAATTGTCGGACAGCCTGCTTGCCGCGTGGGATGAATGCATGCCTTGCCTAGAGGGTTATAAGGGAGACAGGGAGTCTCCCTTATCCGCTAAGGCCCTTGCGTAGTGTGGTATAACATATGGTATGGCACTCAAAAGGGCGAGTCATGTGGTCTACGACACGACATACCACCTGGTATGGTGTCCGAAACGACGCAAGACAATATTTCAGGATGCTGAACTTAGGCAACGAGCGGAACAGCTCTTTCGTGAAATCAGCGACGAGTATGAATTTGAGATACAGGAGATGGAAGTCGGAGTAGACCACGTTCATATACTGATGTCGTTTCATCCGAAGTATTCAATTGGGCAAGTTGTTAGGGCACTGAAAAGTATAAGCGCAAGGGAGCTGTTTCGTGAGTTCCCTCGAATCAAGCAACGATTGTGGAGCGGGCAGTTGTGGGAGGATAGATATTTCGCCCGAACTGTCGGAGACCGTATGACTCGGCAAATTGTCGAAAAGTATATAAGGCATCATCGTCAAGATGAGCAAGGGCCTGCGCAGCTCTTTTGAGCTGCGCTCAAGATGCCCCGCGGCTTGCCGCGTGGGAGTGTCACTTCGCTTTTGCCGACAAATGCATTAATTTTGAAAGTAAAATTGTATGACCTTAAAATATATTCTTTACTTCTTAATCGGTGGGATAGTAATAAGTAGCGTTACTTATTTTGCTAGTCATACCAAGAGTCTTCTCGCAGCATTTCTTGCCACTATGCCTGTTATCACTCTTATCACATTCCTTACTATTTATAATGAAGTTGGACAGAAGGGTATTGTACCTTATGCCAAAGGGCTGATCATTATGCTCTTCCCATGGTTGATGTATATTTTTTCTATTATTTATTTGTCGCCGCGAGTTGGCTTTGTCTCCTCGCTCATAACTGGATTCATCCTATATGTGACAGTCGCTTTTATCATCTTAAAAATATTCTGATGTCGTTTGTTGTAAGCCTATCATGATTTCTCCTTTATTTCCACACATTAAATATAATGCCGCTCACAGCCTGGATAACGAAATAATTAATCTTCTTATAGATAAGGGTGCTGCTCTTGATGGACACACCGTAATGTTCTTGATATCAGTCTGCCCCTTTTTGCCTGCATTTTCATTTCTAATTCTTCACTCCTTTAAGCACAGCCTTTTTCCCGCCGAAGCCGGGGACCTGTTCAACACTGAATCCTGCTGATGCGAGGCCGCGGCGGACAGCTCCCGCGACTGTAAATGTGGCGCAAGTCCCGCCAGAAGCTGTTTTTTCTCCGATCGCCATAAGCAGCTCAGGCCGCCAGATGGCTGGATTTTTCTTTGGTCCATGGCCGTCCAAAAACCAGGCGTCGCAGCGCGTTGCAAGTGCGTTGACCATTTCGAGGGCTTCGCCGATGTAGAGATTAAGGGTAATTGTGCCAAAAGGCTGGGTCAGTTGTATTTGGTGCCATCCGGATCTTGTTGTATCAATGCTGCCGTATGCCCGCACGAGCTGATCTATTAAATGTCCGACAGGTTCAATGAATCCTTCCAGTATGGATGCCATACGCTCGCTGGAGATTGGATGCAGTTCTGCGGAGTTGTAGGTTATCGCAATGTCAGTCATGTCGGAGTCGTCTAAATAATCCATGAGCGAGATAAGCAGGCGACCAGCGCCAAAGCCCGTTTCGCCAATGCTGAGCCCGGAGCGTTTTTTAAGCATGTCGATAATGCATGTGCCCTCAAAATAGATATGCTTGGCCTTTTCAATGGCATTTACAACATCAAAGTAACGGTCATCATAGTGTTCATTGACAAGATATGGAGGTGTCAGCATAGAGATATCAAATCAGCAGGCTGGACCGGTCGAGGGACAGGAGGGTGCTTTAAAAATCAGTATGGATCCTTCGTTATTCATGAGTCATTGTAACATGCAATGGGGGAAAGAATAATCATCGGGGTCAGGTCTGCAATATAATATTTCGTCCCTCAACTCGATCTTGCTTCCATAGAGCCATCCTAGACACAATGATACTTCTTTGCATACATGTCGGCAACAAATATTTTTATTTTCACTCTTTTGAGCGAGACTGCCTTGCTGATAAAGGTTATTCTCAGAAATTCACATTGCGACGGTCTATCGCAATGTGCGGACTTTCAGTAGGCACAAACATTCTCAACCGACGAGCGCAGGTATCGACATCCGAACGAAAACTTGAGTAATGAGCCGTATCACTGCGGTAATGACTTTAAGTAGTTATCGAGGATCCGATTTCGACGATTAATTTCGGAATTCAAGAGGCCTGCTCAGAGTGGAAGTCAAAAGTGGCGCTTGCGCCATTAATAACTTCCATCGCACACAATATGACTGTACTCATAAATTGGCCGAAAGTTAAAAATGGAAGCATAAACTGGTCGAAAGTACCCAAGAATCTAACTCAAAAGATTTCCTTGAAAATTGTTTCGCTGTCAAGTACCATTTAGGAGGTACAGTCGAGGAGGCGCATATGAATAAGCTAGTAAAAATAATGATGTCATTGTGCTTGTGCTCCATCTTATTTCTGATAGGTGGTTGTAAAGGCAGTGAAGACTATAAGAAGGATGTTGAACGAAAAGGGCTTCAATACTCGCGCGCGAGTTTTATGAAGGAGATCGCTGCTGGCAACAAAGAAACGGTAGACTTGTTCATCAAAGCAGGCATTGGAGTTAACGATAAGGATACTAACAGGATTGGGATGACTCCTCTCATGGTCGCGATAACTAATCAGAGGATAGAAATTGTAAAACTGCTGTTAGACAATAAGGCTGACGTGAATGCAAAAGATTCTTTTGGTAGAACGGCTTTAATTTATGCGGTCAACGGCAAGTCTTATGAGTATGTTACTGGTGCAGAAACGCACACGACGACCAGTCCTAGCGTAGAGATAGTAAAGCTACTTATTGATAGGGGAGCAGATGTTAATTTTGTAGAGCCCACTACAGGAATGAATATGCTCTTTGTTGCCGTTTACAATAATAAAACCCCCGAGATTTTAAAAATGCTAATTGCAAAAGGTGTCGATGTTAAGGCTAAAGATAAAAAAGGCAAAACCGTTTTAATGGCGGCCGCAGATTCTGGCATGGTGGACATGGCAAAGATCCTTATTGACAGCGGTGCGGATTTGAACGCGAAGGACCAAGCCGGATATACTGCATTAATGTTGGCGTGTTTGTTGGATGACAAGGAAACGGCAGATGGCCGATTAGACGTTGTCAAACTGCTTGTCGATAATGGAGCTGATGTCAATGCAAAAGATAATACGGGTGGAACCGCTTTAGGGAACGCTGCATTTGCGGGGAATAGCGATATGGCAAAGATCCTCATTGACAAAGGTGCGGATCTGAACGCGAAGGGCGGCGGAGGTCTTACCCCATTAATGCTGGCATGCACCGAGACCAAGAGTAAATCAAGGGCGGCAGGCCAGGAAAAAGTTGTTAAACTCCTTATCGATAAGGGAGCAGATGTTAATGCGAGGAGCAATAATAATACTACCGCTCTAAGAGCTGCTATTGCCTGGCAACGCATATATCTGGTCGAGATGTTAAAGAAAGCCGGCGCAAAAAAGTAACCTCTTCATGACTGTGCCGGCATATTTGCTCGATGAAGGGACAAATGCCGACTACTCAAATTATTATCTTCTTCGAGCCGGCTGACATATCGTAAGAATGTTATTAACGAGCTTTTAAAATTACAGCAGAAAATGACGACATTGTCAAGAAAACTGACGGCGAAAGATGACGTTGGGTGCCATGGCAGCGACGATTTCCAGAAATAATCTTTCCCTCGAACCCAATGTGCCACGATGGAGATTTTAATTAGTTAGCGCGAATCCGATTTCAATAATAAATTTTGATAATCATTGATTTCGTCATACTCTGCGCATTGAAGCCTTTCAGAAGAAGTTTTGGGGCAACATCCAGTTTTTACAGAATGGAGACCAGTACTATCTAAATGCAGCCATCTTTTTTATTTTATCAATCTTCTCTTCGCGCAGCCCTTCGAGATCCTTCTCATTGATCCATCCCTCATCCAAGAGTTGTGCGAACACTAATATGAGCCTACTATATCTGTAATCGTATTTGGCGTCAGTTAAGTCCCTTTGCTCAGTGAGATAGTTATGAATTTCCCACATGTCGGATGGCTTGGACACCCATGCAATCATTTCCTTGAGCCTAGCGGCGATCGAATCACACTCCCTTCGATACGCGTTGTCAAATATCCGGCGTGCTAATTCTTTTTCAGTCTTGGACCACGTCATCTCGGCCATGTCTAGATACCCCCTCACCGGATAACTGTTATTAAAGATGCATTTCTTCCAATATCATATTGACTGCCACTCTTGGGCGTTTTTCGCTCATGATTGGCACAATAATACCACATGGCTGATTGTGTCGTACACTGAAACTATGCAGACCCTGGCTAAACAACGGAGGTGTGATATGACTATCCGAGAGGCAGTTGAACTCTTCAAGCAGCATCAGAAGGGTAACGTGAAGAAAAATACCATAAGGAGTTACGGAGGGTTTCTAACCCAGTTACAGATGAGCTTTTCTGATCAACCGGTGGAGTCTGTATCTTCCGATGACATCTGCAGATTTCTAGAGGAGTGCACCGAACGTTTGAGCAGGTCCACGCGCCATCTCCGGTATGCTCAGATAAAATCGTTTTTTAACTACATCATCGAAGCTACCGACTTGAACATCAAGAGTCCCTGCAGTACGGCATCACTGTCAAAAACATTCAAAATGGCCCAACATCGGCCCCGAAAGATTCTGGACAAAGAAACAGTGGATGAGATCATCTTCAAGTCCAAAAATACCCGAGATCGGCTAATACTGGAACTTCAAGCGCGCTGCGGGCTAAGAATTGGGGAAGTTCTTAACCTTCGCGCAGCAGATGTCTCCGGCCGGAAAATCATTATCCAAGGCCCCAAATCGGGCAAGGACGAGGAGTTGGCCTTCATGCCAGAACATATCTCTGTTAGGTTAGCTGAGTATATTGCCAGTCAGAAACTGTCCCCGTCCGACAGGGTGTTTCCTGTTTGTTACAGTACGGTATGGAACCTGGTCACCGGACTCGGCATGAAGTTGAACGTAAGCATATCGCCTCATGATCTTCGAAGGCACTCAGCTACTTATGCCAGCAGGAATGGTGTCCCACTTGAGATCATCTCAAAAGTCTTACTCAGGCATCAGGATCTGAAAACTACCCAGATCTACTTGGGAAAGATCAGCGACACCGAGGCCATCAGGTGGATGGACATTCTGCATGGTAAATAGGAACATAAACTAAATTTCGATTGCCAAGGTCTGCAGAGTTTAAGAGCGACGATTGTACTTTAACTGCCGTATCGCTACTGGGTTTATATGCCGAAGCATGTCAAAAGGTACCAGATTATTATAGAAATCACTACTCTTGAGCATAGACTGCCTATACTGACTCAGAGGTATCATTGGAGCCCGGCCATTGGATGTAACTAAGAAAGTCATTTCTTTTGCCAGTATCAGGAATTTGGTGATAGCCATTAGAAACCTTGATACTGTATTTTTTTTAAACAGAGCAAGCCGGCAATCAAGGGTACGTGCAGAAACAATCGATTTGGGTGATCACCTTTTTTGACTATCGGGTCAATAATTTCACCAAGAAGTCATTACTAGCGCAAGTATCACGCATTCGATAATTGCCGAAAGAAACAAACAATATTACATAGGGCTCACCAAGCGCGGCTTTTTGCGCTCAGTTGCAGCAAATTGTTGGGGTTATTAGTGTATTCCATAGTTAGTAAGATTCTTGCATTTGCCGTCCAAATCCTGCAATTTGCCAGATGGATCATACAATTTAAGAACGCCTGACCAAGTGGTTGTAGGATAGGGTTCCTCATAGTTTTGAAAAAGGTCGACTGCTTCTTTTACAATGTTTGACAGATCGGTTAACCCATGAGTCTTCATGGCTGAAATTGTCTCGTTAATATATTTCCAATCTGGAATCTTATTATATAAGTATCCAGTAAAAGCCCCGTTTTCCCACTCAAGTATGAAATCCTGAATGAGGTAAAGTTGACGATCACGTCCATCCAAATTCTCTGGTCCTTTAATCAGAGCCTTATCAAAGGCTTCAGTTAATTCGTTCTCAGTGATCATTCTTTGATCCTTGCCCCAACATTGTTATTACCGAGTTTTCTCACATTACAGCAGAAAATGGCGCCATTGTCAAGAAAATTGACGGCGAGAGATAACTTTGGGTGGCTGCTTGCACAACGATTTCCAGGAATAATCTCTACCCCAGGCACCATGCGCCTCGATTGAGATTTTAAGTAGTAGGACTAAACCGCTGCGCGGTGGATTCGATTAGCAAGGGCCTATCAGTAGTAGTACCATCTTTTTCGAATAGCCACTTTTGCCTGATCACATTTCTTTGTTGAACCATCGAAGTCTTTTTACAATCTCTCTTTGCTGTGCTGCCGGCATGAGCTGGCAGAAAACAGTTTCAAAGGAGATTGTATTATGAGCGCGTTGAAAGAACGGTTGCTGCAGGATCTTCAGTTGAAGGGCATTACGCTTGGTGTCCAAAGGAAATATCTCCGGGAAGTCGGTAACCTTGAGAATTATTTCGGCAAGTCTCCTGAAGAACTGAGTACAGAGGAAGTGAAGCAGTATCTGGTTCATCTTATGGAAGAAAGGGGTTTAACGAGGGGGACATACAGAACCTATGTGGCCGGGATCAAGTTCCTTTATAATACGACCCTGAATCGTGCGGATGTAGTCAATAATATTCAATATCCGAAAGCCCAGAAGAAGCTGCCTCTCGTTTTGGATTTGTCCGAAGTCCAGGCGATTTTCTCAGTCACTGAAAACATCAAGCACAAGGCGCTTCTGATGATCACCTATTCTGCCGGGTTGAGAATAAGTGAAGCTGCGCGACTGAAGGTGACAGATATCGACAGCAAGAGTATGCTGGTTTATGTCCGTCTTGGAAAAGGGGCAAAGGACCGTTACTCCATCTTATCGCAGACTGCCCTTGAGTGCTTAAGACAGTATTGGAGGGAATATCGCCCGGAGGAGTGGTTATTTGAAGGCGAGAAGGACAACACCCATATCACTATAAGCTCCATCTACCAGATATTCCAAAAATCCAAGAAACGCGCCGGCATCGCAAAGAATGCTTGCGTGCATACTCTGAGGCATAGTTTTGCGACACACCTTATCGAGGCGGGGACTAGTCTTCATCATGTCCAACTGCTTCTTGGGCACAGGTCACCGACGACCACGACCGTTTATCTTCATGTCAGCAAGATGAATCTGGCAAAAGTTGTCAGTCCGCTGGACATAGCAACTAAAAAATATCTGTAGCACTCTGAGCCGTAAATCCAGATGCGCCAGTCTCGTGGTGTGGAGGTGGCGGATATCTTACGCCGCTACGGCTCCGATTATCGGCAGTCTCATTCCTTGCCTCTTCGTCATCTGCGGGCCATGCACGCCGTGGAGATATGCAGGACGGCAGCACTCGGAGGCCATAGGGACAAGTGCGAGGATTGCGGCCACGTCGAGATATCCTACAACTCCTGCCGGAACAGGCACTGTCCCAAATGCCAGACCCTGAAAAAAGAACAGTGGATTGAGGCCAGACAACAGGACCTTTTGCCCATCCAGTACTTCCATGTAGTTTTCACTATCCCGTCGGAACTCAATCCGGTTGTCATAATGAATCAGAAGGTCATGTATGATCTGCTGTTCCGTTGTGTCTCCGAAACTCTCACCGAACTCTCAAATGACCAGAAGCATCTCGGTGCCCGCATCGGCTTCATCAGCATCCTTCATACCTGGGGGCAGAATCTGATGGACCATCCCCATATCCACTGTGTCGTCACCGGAGGCGGCCTGTCTTGCGACGGAGACAGTTGGGTATCCTGCCGCAAAGGCTTCTTCATTCCGGTCAGGGTAATGTCGGCGTTGTTCCGGGGAAAGTTCCTCGATCATCTGAAAAGGATCTTTGAAGCGGGTGATCTTATCTTTCCCGGAGGAATAAGTCATCTCGGCGATTCCCATACCTTCGAGATGCTCAGAAGAAAGCTTTATCACAAGAAGTGGGTTGTCTACTGCAAACCGCCCTTCGACGGAGTTGGCGGCGTCCTGCAATATCTCGGCCGATATACGCACAGGATCGCCATCAGCAACAATCGTATAATCGAGGCCGAAAACGGCAAGGTCTCGTTCAAATGGCGTGATTACGCAGATGACGATAAGCACAAGGTGATGACTCTGCAGGCCGATGAGTTCATCAGAAGATTCCTTCTGCATGTACTGCCGAATCGATACGTTCGGATAAGGCACTTCGGCCTGCTGGCAAACAGGAAACGTAGAGATAACATTGCTGCATGCCGCGAGCTTCTTGACAGTCACAACACCGTAATGAAAGAGCAGGACAAGCCTGAGACCTGGCAGGAACAGCTGCTAAGGATCTGCGGCATTGACGTCACCACCTGCCCCGTTTGCAAAAAAGGCAAGATGCGCCGAATTGAGATTCTGCCTCCCCGCCGCTGCAACGATCCTCCGGAGCAATGCCGATGAAAACCGTGGTCGTTTCAAAAATCGCCTCAATATCGCCCCGCGAAAAAAACATCTCTTTTCGCAACACGGTCTTGTTGTCCGAAAACGCCACTTTCGGCCCTTGCACATCATCGCAAAGGTCAAACAGGGGCATTAAAGACGCTGCCTATCAGCCTTGTTCAGCAAGACTTGCTCCTATATATCCTAAAAGATGCCACTGCCGATAGTATAAGGAAGGATAATCTTCGATTGAATTGACATATCCGCACAGCGGCTTAGTCCTTCACACGTCAATCCGCAACTTCGCAGCGGATTGACGCTTATTCGAACTTCCCAGTGGTTAGTTTTCGAGAACACCAAGAAGTCGGCAGTCCAGCGATTCTCTCCGGTTGTTTATTTCCGTAAGAATCTCACAGTATCTGTTGCCTGTTAAACTTTCCATAATATTACTCATTGCTATTTGATATAATCTGCTAATTACAGAGAACATTTATAAATATGAAGGAAGGTATGTTTACATGAAATGGGGGTGCAAAATGAGAACCTGGCGATTCCTCCTTATCGGCCTGGCCACCGTGCTCGCTGGGAGCGCACCGGCATGGGGCTGGCGAGATTGCTGGACCAGCTGCAGCAGATATGATCAGGGTCGATGCGTCGAGTATACGCAGACTTGTACTGACAAGGGAACCTACGCCACCCCCGACTTTGGCGCCATCGCCTATGGCCGCGCCAACCAGGCGTATGGCACTTCCCATGGCTGGGGCAGTCGGGCTAAGGCCGAAAGCGTGGCCATGCAGAAATGTCGTCAATATGGCAACGATTGCGAAGTGATGGTGTGGTTCAAGAACCAGTGCGGGGCGGTGGTGGTGCGCGGCGACACCAAGGTCGGCTATTGGGGTCTAGGCAAATCCCAAGGCGAGGCGCGAAACGTCGCCATGAAAGAGTGCGCCAAAGACCATGGCCAGCGATGTGAGGTGCTCACCTCCCAATGCTCCAAGTGAGCGGGCGGAAGCCTCGGCTTGTGATAGCCACCATGCAGGGATAAGGGATCGGCGTAAAACTGCCCACGCCTCTCAGTGAGCTCATTCGTTTGACTGTCATGGATTGGTGGCAGATGGCTAGCAGAGCAAGAATGAGAATTGGTTGTCGCCATAGCTTTTCGAGAGGAGGAACCGATGAACAAAGTCGTAGTAAGGTTAATTGACGGTCAGATGATCAAGGGCATGACAGCCGACTTCTCCCCGGGGAAAGATATTTTTCATGTGAGTGTGACGCACGCACCAGCCGGGGCGAAGCCTGTCGAAATCTTCACGAAGGATATGAAATCGTTGTTCTTTGTGAAGGACTTCGCAGGCGATCCGCAGCACGTCAACCAGAACGAGTTTGACCCAGCTTGCACTCCGGTTGGGCGCCGAATCAGGGTGGTGTTCAGGGACGGCGAAGTTCTTGTAGGAATCACACCAGGTTATCAACCTAGACGCCAGGGGCTCTTCGTCATTCCGGCGGATGCCAGATCGAACAACGAACGCTGCTATGTAATCGCCTCAGCCACCCAAGAGATTACATTCATCTGACGCGGATAGCAGCAAGTAGAGCGTGCATTCCGCCTAATCAAAGCGTGAAACCGACCCGTATCGAACAACTGCAGAATCCCCCAGCATTGTCCGATAAGCTGGTCAAACTGATCTTTGCCGGCACGATAAGTCATGCGTTATTTTAACGCAATTCCTGTCGACGCCGCTCCATCTGAAGTTCCAATGCCTGAAGTCCTTCGACAGTTTTTCGAAGTTCCTGATCCTGCTTTGCGAGCTGTTCGACATTGCTCCGCAACGCCCAGTTCTGATGTCCAGTCTGATCATTCTTGGCCTTGAGTTGAGCAACCTCCTGATTGAGATGAGCCAGCCTGCCGAGCACAGCCATCCAATCCCTAACATCCTTGCGCGTAGCTGTTTCAGGCTTGAGATCGACAGCTTTTTTCAAATCTTCCAGTGCGCCGCTGTAATCGATCTGTGGGTTATCGGCCATCAGCCTCAGTCCGGCTCGACTGAGATAGAAATCAGCGAGAACGACGGGATTGCTTTCAGCAGCGATACTCTCAGTCAATCGCTTTTCTTCATTCACCCAGTCCTTCTCAACAGGTACGCGCTGAATAATCGCGCACCCGTCAAGGGTTATCAGAATAAGTATTCCTGTGAGGACTGCCGCAAAGACTTTGCCGGCAGTGCAGCGCGGATGCGTGAAAAAGCCTTTATTCATAATTTATCTCTCTTCATTGAAACGTCGTTTGTCGACTGCATAGACGCTGCCTGACATGGATTTGACATGTTCCTTCAGCTCGGCAGCCCGCCTGCTCAGAATATGTGTTTCCTTGATTGACCCGCCCTGGTCGGTTACAACTGCTATCGATATGGTCATGAGCGGAAAAACTACCTCAACACCCTGCCGGTTCACGCCGACAATGGTCCCTCCCTGCCTGTCTTCTTGGTCATAGAATGAAAGAATATTCTCATCAAAACTCCTGATGATGACCTTGCAGATGTCCTCATACCTTTCCGGCGAAGTTACGACTATGAAATCGTCCCCACCTATGTGCCCGATAAAGTCATCGGCTGCTCCCGACTCTTTGACCGCAGCTGTTATAATCATTGCTGTAGTCTGAATGACTTCATTGCCCCGCGAGTAGCCATACCGGTCATTGAAGGCCTTGAAGTTATCGAGGTCGATAACGCAGAGAGCCGTTGGCACGCCTGCGTCAAGGCGTGATTTAAGGGTATCATCGATAGCGAGTCCTCCAGGCAGCAGCGTAAGGGGATTGGTAGCGAGATAAAGTTTTTCGAGGTGCGCAAGCTTCCTGGCCATTCCTGCAATGCTTCGCGACACATCGCCGAACTCGTCGGCACGCATCAGGCACCTGACCTCCTCAAACTTACCGGCCGCGATCTGCCTCGTCGATAGTTTCAGTTGACCGACGGCGCGTGCAATGGAGCGCGCAAGTAAGAATGTGATACCTGCTGCCATAAAGATCGACCCAATGCCGAAGACCAAAAGCAGCCGATACGCCCTTGTCCCGATCTCTCCGCTCAGTTCGATCCTGCTGTTCTGGTCCCGGCGTATCTCGGTACCGACATGTTTGGCGTTTTCTATAAGTTCCTCCCGCTTCTCACCGACAAGATCAATATTCTGCCTTGACAGGGCAAGGGCCGCATTCAGTGAGCCATAGTGCTCGTACAAAAGGACACGGAAAACTGCACACTTTTCGGACAGCTTCCGGACTGGGACAAAAGTGCTGTTGATCGAACCAATCTGATTTAGAAGATTGTCAAAGTCCCGGAATTTCATCTGCAAGAGCTCGAAACTCTCTTCATTATTCAGGATTACAAGACGCTGACTGTAAAATTCCTGTTCCAGGAGATTTTCGGCAAGCTCGCCTGTGAGTTCATGAAGGGGTTGATTGACCTTCGTGATAGTTGTATTGATGTTGTCCATCTGATCGATGCTCGAAAGGGCATAAACGAGATGGAAAAAGACTAGGATTAGAAGAATCCCGTAACCGAGCAATATTTTTTTGGCTATATTCATGTTCTTGGGCCGAAGCTTCAAAGCCGCACGCACCTTTGTTTTATATAGATTATCTTAAGTTTCATCCATACTGCTATCCCAGCTTTTTATGACGACTGGAAAAGATATTTACGGCACATCTTCCAGATCTCATCCCGAGTTTGCTCTTTTTTACTGCATTAGAATCTGCCATTCGGACACCTCAAGAAACAATGCAGACAGCTAATCAAACTGGAAAAGTACTCGACATCTAAAAGTGCAAAACAGATCGGACTCACAGGAGATTTTCCGAGCAAAGCTATAAGCTATACAAAGCTTAGGCTTGTGCCTCTGCTTCTAATGCTTTATACGATTGATCGGTACAAAAAAGCCCGCTCCTTTGTCCGAAGAAGCGGGCGTACATAACTGCATCGAAATATTGTCATGGCAGACCGGCAATCCTTCGATACCGAGGGACCCGTATCTTTGCGCCCTATCCTCGCGGGTAGGTAGCCTTTTTCAACACTCAAGTTTTCTAAGAGCAAGACTATAATCTAATTATTACCAACTATTATAGCGCGACTTTATTAAGAGAAGATTAATAAATTATGAAGATTTCTTAACGGAATTTGTAATGCAAATTAAAAAAAGTGAATATCTGGCAGCACACTTCGCTATCTGTCTCGGAATTGAAATAATAAGGAGATGCAACATGGAGGTAATCCAGCATGAGCATTACAGATTGTTGACGAGTGGTATCCTAGACGGCATTATTTTCGGCTTCGTGCTTCAGCGAGGTAGATACTGCATGAACTAATTTGGCAAAAAAACATAGATCACAATTTTCGTTAAGCATGGCATCTTTATGACTGGCACGAAAGTATCAGATTATTTCAGAAATCATCAGTCTTGAGCATAGGATGCTGATGACAATGATCAGGTGTACAGCGCACCTTATCGGAGAAAACTTCAATATAGATTTCTGGAAGAAAGCTTGTATGATATGCCGTGTCTCTGAGGCGATGACTTTAAGTAGCACATCACAGTGGTCGTATCTCAATGTCACCAAGAAGTCTCTATGGTGGACGATTATTTACTTTCGATGATTTCGCCTGCTAACCTTGTATCGGGAAATTTCTCGACGCTTAATGCCTGCTCACAGGAAGCAACACCGGAGGGTATCCTTTTTACACTGGTGGGTAGAAATGGAAATCATCGATAGTCCCTTCAAACTTCACCCGGAATAGTTCTATCGCTTCCATGTCGCTATACTTACATTAGCCGCATTGAGGTGTCCGGCTCGATTCCGAATAAGCGTCATTCCGCTGAGCAGTTGATGACTAACACATGATGAACTAGCCGCTACGTGTTGAAGCGATTGCTGAAAGGTTATAACTTTTTTAACCAACCAGCTATTGCTTTTTCTTTCTCCACTGAAAAATCCTTATGTACTTGTCTGTACAACCAATGAAGTGACTTCTTCCTAAGTTTGTCTCGCATTAGCTCCTCTGCTTCCTGTATGACCACCTTTATTAGGCAAGGACACTTATCCGTATATATTCTGGGATCAGTGACAAAAATGTTCTTCTTGCGAATCTCCGCACATTGAAATAAATGAGACGTCCCTTCAATTGCCTCTATAATATCCCAAAAGGAGACATCCTCCGCTCTTTTTGCTAACTCGTAGCCCCCCTTTACACCGGCAACTGATCGGACAATTCCAGCTTTTCTGAGTTTTGCAAAAATCTTCGAGAGATACGTTTCGGTAATTCCATGCAACTTAGCTATTTCCCTGATTCCTATTGTTTTGTGTTCAGGCAGATCAACCAGGTAAAAAAGTGAATGAAACGCATATTCAACCCCAACACTGAATTGCATCTATTATCTCCTCTCACGATTTCGGCAAAATAGTATAACTTTTTTATGAAAGAATGTATTGACTATTCTTTCAGCATATTATATTATACATCATGGATACATTATATCCATAATAAAATTTCAGGGGGGAGCGTGAATATGTTCACAGACAAGTTTTTGGAGGTAATAAGTAAAGAAGGCGTTGTTTCTATAGTTTCATGCGCTGATAATGAAGCGCACGTGGTAAATACCTGGAATACCTATCTCGTAATCCCAAACGACGGAAGGCTGCTCATTCCTGCTTATGCGATGAGAAAGACTGAAAAGAAAGTGCTTAAGAATAATAAAGTTCTGCTCACCGTCGGGAGTAAAGAAGTAAATGGGCATAGAGGACTTGGTGCTGGTTTCCTTATTGAGGGGACTGCAAAATTCATATCCTCAGGTGCAGAATTCGATATGATGAAGGCTAAATTCTCCTTTTTAACTCGTGTCCTTGAAGTTACGGTAACTTCGATCAAGCAAACCCTTTAATGTTAATTGACGCATTTGATACGTGCGAAAGCGTCCTTCTGACCGTTGATTGCCTCCCAAAGCACTCAAAAAAAAATGCTTTAGAGAGGTGGGGTAAACGTATGTCTCGATATTTCGTGTGAATGTTTAGTGCCGGCAACTAACACATTCGGACAGGCAGCCAGACAGAGGTTGTTCGGTAAACATGCTGGGGATATATGCAGAAAATTTGATCATACAGACTGTTTATAACTAACATACCCTTGAATGCAGGCTTGCCCTGTTTAAAGAAAGCACAGAATCAATATTTCTAACAGCTGTCACCAAATTCCTGATACTGGTAAAATCAAAGACTTTCAGTAGGAGTTTTGTGGTTTGGTCGGAGATATGGCGAGAGGCGGTTCGGGGCTATTTTTGAAACAGTTGCAGGTATTGTCCGTATCCCTCTTTTTCGAGATCCTTTTTAGGGATGAAGCGTAGGGCCGCTGAGTTCATGCAATAACGCAATCCGGTCGGCTTGGGACCATCGGTGAAAACGTGCCCAAGATGAGAGTCGGCATGCTTGCTGCGTACTTCCGTCCTCGTCGTAAAAAGCCCACGATCTTCTCTTTCGACTATGTTGCCGGGTTCGAGCGGCTTTGTAAAACTCGGCCACCCTGTTCCTGAATCAAATTTATCTATTGAACTATACAGCGGCTCCCCGGATACGATATCGACATAGATACCTTCCTTCTTGTTGTCATCGTATTCATTTCTGAAAGGCGGCTCCGTGCCTTTTTCCTGAGTCACTTTGTATTGCATTGGGGTAAGTTTCTTTTTCAACTCTTCTTTAGATGGTTTCACGTAGGTTCTCCATGGATCATTGGCAGCATCCTTGGCGGAGACTACTGTTGATGCGGTGTCAGAGACCTTCGTTACTGGCCGATCAGAATTCTGTGAACAGGCATTCATAATGATGACTGACGGAAGGAGGATGCCGATAAGCAAGTGAATGAGATAATTCTTTTTCATGAATATAAGTATATCAAGACAATGGATAAGATAAAAGTTGCTGCCACAGATGAGGCTATATTTTTCGAGCTTGAGTTTCACCGGGATCTGATTCTTCTGGACATAGTACGTTGATTTGCCAAGCTCCTCATGATATTTTTCTTGATGCTAAAGTTCTGCATGGTTTTATTCAGATCACAATCGTTAAGTTCGATTAGACTGGTCCTCGTTTGAACGAACACGGCGAATGGATATTAGCTTATGAGCACTTGACACAACGTGGCTAGAGAGTAAACTGAAGGGAAGGTGATGATATGAAGAAGCGAATCGTTCAGTCTCTGACTCTTTTTGTTCTAGCGATGTTCCTCATTCCAGGTTATGGGGTTTCCCTCGCACTGGATGCTGTAACATCTGAGGTGATCTTCTATGTCAAATGATTTGACGTTGGCAAGGAGGCCCTGGAAGGGCTGAAGGGAGTGACGAGGGTCGAAAAAGGCTTTCAATACTTTAAAGAAATAAACACCGTCTATTATGATCCAGCAGTGATTACGATTGAGGAAATGGAACGGGCCTTAAAGAAGGCTGGTACTTATCTCGGAACAGTTAAATAGTTAAATGACCATATTTTCAA
This sequence comes from uncultured Nitrospiraceae bacterium, assembly GCA_963727805.1. Taxonomy (GTDB): domain Bacteria; phylum Nitrospirota; class Thermodesulfovibrionia; order Thermodesulfovibrionales; family Dissulfurispiraceae; genus Fen-1308. Next base: position 16,693 of record CAVSHF010000005.1, on the reverse strand, counting down.
TAACAGGGTTGAAATCGCCAGTATTAATACAGCTGTCTGATAGCAACCCAGCTCGAAGAGCATTTACTTGTAACAATTATTGAGGAGGAACGACTATGAAAACTCTCATTATCTTGGTAATAGGACTGTCGGCGGCGCTTTTAACCATGACGATGGTCATGGCGGAACGGAATCTTGAGAAAGCAACCTTCGCTGGTGGCTGCTTTTGGTGCATGGAGCACCCCTTTGACCAGATTCCGGGTGTTATTTCAGTCACATCGGGCTACACTGGCGGTCAGAAAAAAAATCCTACTTACAAAGAAGTATCCGCAGGCGGGACTGGGCACGCCGAATCAGTTCAGGTCGTTTATGATCCTACAAAAGTGACGTATGATAAGCTCCTCAACGTGTTTTGGCACAATATCGATCCGACTGTCAAGGACCGGCAGTTCTGCGATACGGGGCATCAGTATCGCAGCGCTATTTTTTATCATAATGAGGAGCAGAAGCGGTTGGCAATGAAGTCGAAGGAGACATTAGAGAAGAGCAAACCCTTCAAGGAGCCAATTGTTACCGAGATCGTGCAAGCGACTGAGTTCTACCCCGCCGAGGACTACCATCAGCATTATTATAAGAAGAACCCGATCCGCTATAAATACTACCGTGGCAGGTGCGGTCGTGACCACCGGCTTGAGGAGTTGTGGGGGAGCTCGGCGGGGCATTGACAATGTTGGCCCAGGATTACCCGATCATGAGGGGTCAAGGCAAAAAGAGTGATTAATAAAAACATCACAAAGAGGATAATAGTTGTAACCCTCGTGGTCGGACTGGCAGTACTCTTTAAGGTGCTCGGCCTCGGACAGTATTTTACCCTTTCTTATGTCAAGGCGTCTCAGGCGACTTTGGCTGTCCTCTACGCCAATCACCGCCTCATCGTGATCTCGGCATATATGGTTATCTATATCCTCGTGACGTCATTATCTTTGCCAGGTGCCGCAATCATGACTCTTGCAGGGGGAGCGCTTTTCGGATTATTGATAGGCACCATTGTAGTTTCCTTCTCAAGCACAATCGGTGCAACCTTAGCGTGTTTCGTATCTCGTTTTGTCTTACGAGACTGGGTACAGGGGAGGTTTGGAGACAAGCTCAAAGAGGTCAACGAGGGGATCGCGATGGAGGGAAATTTTTACTTGTTTACTTTACGATTGATCCCTATCTTTCCTTTTTGGCTTATCAATCTTGTTATGGGGCTCACGAAGATGCCGCTTAGAACCTTCTACTGGGTTTCTCAGATTGGAATGTTGGCTGGGACCGTAGTATATGTGAATGCAGGTAAGGAAATAGCAAAGATCGACTCGCTCTCTGGAATTCTTTCTCCGGGGTTGATCATCTCCTTTGCGCTTCTGGGGCTCTTTCCTCTCGTTGTCAAGAAAATGCTTTCTATCTATAAGATCAGAAAAGAGAAGAAGTATGGTGATGCAAAATCGAATAAGTGAAATGACAAGGGAGGTACGGAGTCATAGCAAAAGAGAACTGGAAAATTATGGACACGAGCAGTGGATTCTCGCGCCTTCGTTTGAATCGGTCGGCTGTCTTGGGGTGGAGGACGTTACCTAACAAGTAATCAGGAGTTACAGAAGTGGTATGCTGCCCACTTCTCAGCGGATAACCTTATCGAAAACAACTAAGGGGGTACCATGTCTTTAAACGATTATGATATCGGTATTATCGGTGGTGGGTCTGCTGGGCTGACGATTGCAGCAGGGGCGGCACAGTTCGGTGCAAAGACGCTACTTATCGATAAAGAAGACAAACTCGGAGGCGACTGTCTTCATTATGGCTGCGTCCCCAGCAAAACATTGATAAAGACAGCCCATGTATATCACCTCATGCACAACGCCACCAGCTTTGGTCTTCCAAGGCATGAGATAAGACCTGTTGATTTCAGGGATGTCTCGAACCGGATAAAGGCGGTAATCGCAACCATTCAAAAACATGATTCTGTGGAGAGATTCTGCGAACTTGGTGCAAAAGTCGAATTCGGCGTAGCCACATTCAAGAACGAACGAACCGTTAATCTGAATGGGAAGGATATCACAGCTAAGAACTGGGTCATTGCTACCGGTTCATCACCTGCAATTCCAAAGTTTGAAGGTCTTGAGCAGACACCATTTCTAACCAACAGAGATATCTTTTATCTTGATCGCTTGCCAAAGTCGATGATTGTGCTTGGCGCTGGTCCCATCTCGACCGAAATGGCGCAGGCATTTTGCAGACTCGGCACTGACGTTACGGTTATTCAGCGCAGCGGCCAGATCCTCGGCAAAGAGGATAGGGATATGGCTGACGCCGTGATGCAGACACTTGCTGCTGAAGGAGTGAAGTATTATCTCAATACAACCATCCTCTCCGTCAAAGACCTTGGCTCAGAGCGGGAGGTTACGATCAAATCTAAAGACGGAACTAACGAGGTAATCAGAGCCGAAGCGATCCTCGTCGCCCTCGGACGCGAGCCGAATCTCAAAGGGCTGGGGCTGGAAAATGCTGGGGTTGCTTACGACGGCAAAGGACTCAAGCTTGACAGCAGACTCAGAACAACACAGAAACATATCTTTGGCGCAGGGGACGTTACCGGGACATATCAGTTCACACATGCAGCAGGCTATGAGGGTGGCGTAGTACTGACGAATGCGATATTGCATCTGCCTCGTAAGGTTAACTACACTTTTCTCCCCTGGTGCACCTATACAGATCCTGAGCTTGCGAGCATAGGAATGAACGAGAACGCGGTCAAGGAGACGGGACTGAAGTATTCTATATGGACAGAGGAGTTTAGAATGAACGACAGAGGCCTGACTGAGGGAGAAGGACTTGGCAGGATCAAGCTTATTCTCGATGAAAGGGATAAACCGCTTGGCGTGCAGATACTCGGACTCCATGCTGGGGAACTTATTAGTGAATGGGTGGCTGCGCTGAACGGTGGAGTAAAGCTCTCTGCCCTTGCCGGTGCAGTGCATCCCTATCCGACCCTTGCTGAGATTAACAAGAGGGTTGTGGGCAACTACTTTTCTGGGAAGATTTTTTCGGACAAGGTGAAAAATACGCTCAAGTTTTTCTTCAGTCTTAAGGGCAGGGCCTGCGAATAGACGCAGATCACATGACGAGAGGAAAGGAGGTGACAAAAATGAAAGGCATTAAAATCGGGCTTATGGCTATGGTGGCTCTTAGCCTAATAGCGTCATTTTGCTTTGCAGCAGGCGACATAGAAAGGGGGAAGGCCCTTTTCAATGATCCGAAGCTAGGCGGAGGCACATCCGGTAAATCATGCAACACCTGCCATCCAGCCGGCAAGGGATTGGAGGGCGTGGGGGAGAAGAAAGAATGGCAGACGCCGGGAGGAAAGCATAAGACCTTGGAGGAAGCCATCAACACTTGTGTAGTCATGGCTTTGAAGGGTAAAGCCCTCGATACAAAGTCTCAGGACATGACAAACATGGTCGCTTATATGAAAACTATAAAAGGGAAGCCAGCCAAAAAGAAGAAGATTGAAGGTTGTTGATGTGCATCGAGCAGGGACGTGGGTGAATGCCTGTCCCTGCTCGATGTGACCAATTGTCGCTTACCATCCATTGCTTTTTTCACTTTTCTATCCAGCGGCGATCTTAGTGACATTTGAAAAACGCTAATTGCCCTAGATAGAGGTTGCAGTCGAGAACGAGCTTTCGATAGTTTTCTATGCAAGTGATACCAGAACTCTCCATGCAGAAATGCGACTTTGTGGCTACTCTTCATGGAGTTGCGACTTATCGAAACCACCAGTACTTTGAGTACACCTTATTGCTCAGCGATACAGATCAAGGTGTGCGGATTTCGGTGATGGCGACCAGCTGTTTCGGTCGATGGCGACCACTGCGAGAACGTCGTCGCACTGGGGTTAGTCATATTACTCGGAGTGGTCGCGATGCGTCAAGTTTTGCTTCTTTTTCCGCATCGACTCTCCCTTCAGCGTGATCTTGTGCGCAGCGTGAATGATCCTATCGAGTATGGCATCGGCCAGCGTCGGTTCTCCGATCAACTCAAACCACTTTGAAACAGGATACTGGCTCGTTATTAGCGTTGATCTGAGTCCGTGCCGATCCTCTATGACTTCCAGGAAGTCCCTTCTCTCTGCCTCATTCATTGAAGATAAGCCCCAATCGTCGATAACGAGAAGCTCTGTCTTGGCTATCTTGTTCAAGAGTTTCAGGTAACTGCCGTCTCCTCTCGCTATTGCGAGCTCCCTGAAGAGCCGTGGATAGCGGTAGTAGATTGCCGTCATTCCTTCACGGCAGGCTTTTTGTGCAAATGCTTCAGCGAGGTAGCTCTTGCCAATGCCCGTAGGCCCCGTGATGATAACGTTGTGGTGGTTCTTGATCCACTCGCAGTTTGCCAAAGAGAGAATAAGAGACTTGTCGAGACCCCTTGAGTGCCTGTAGTCAACGTCCTCAATAGTCGCTTGCCTTTTTAGTTTCGCCGCCTTGAGCCTTATGGCGAGTTTTCTGTTTTCCCGGTACAGCCACTCTCTTTCTACGATCATGGCGAAGCGGTCATCAAAGGACAGCTCCGTCATGGAGGGCTGCTCACGTTGCTCATTGAAGCCCGTAACCATTCCGCTCAACTTCATATGGTAGAGCTTCTCTACTGTCTGGTTGTTCATAAACCTCCTTGTGTTGTTCAGTTGTAGTAATCGCTGCCCCTGATGTTGTCGTGATAGACGATAGCTGTCACCTCCTTGTCTTCGGTTATCGGTAGCTGGTCAATGCCATGCTCAAGGATTGAGTTAACGCTTCTGTATGAGAACGACCTGATAAGGAGTGCCCTTTGAGCTGCGGCCTCAAGCCGCTCGGCAGAGTATCGTTTGCCAAGTCTCATGATTCCGAGGCATGAGCGGTATCCCTGTTCGGGATGCGGCCTGGCGAGCATGATCTGTTCAAGCAGTTCTGCAGTATGCGGGCCTACTGTACTTGCAGCCCAATGGATGATCCTCGATGGCGACCACTCAAGATAACGCTGATGGGACTTGGGTCTATGCTCTGCGATCGTCGTGAAGCCTCCCTTCTGGAAGCTTCTTTGATGCAGGGCTACTCGCCTGGATTTGAATAGAATCTCTACTGTATTCATAGTCATCCTGACGTCAACCTGCTTTCTAACAAGTTGATAAGGAACGCTATAGCAGTGACCTTCGACCTCGATGTGATGGTCGATGTTGACGGTGGCTTTCTTCCACTGGGCATATTGGTATCGTTCCAGTGGAAGCGGTCTCAATGCCGGCTTGTCGATCGCCTCAAACATCTCGCGTCTGCATCCGGGCAGCTTTTTGAAGGGACGATTGTTGAGTCGCTCAAGGAGCTCTCGGATTGCTTCATTCAACTCGCGCAGGCTGAAGAAGGTTCGGTTTCTAAGGGCCGCAAGTATCCATCGAGTAACAACGAGCACGGCTGATTCGCCCTTGGCTTTGTCCTTTGGCTTTGCTGCTCTGGCAGGGATGATGACTGTGCCATAATGGGCGGAGAACTCTTGGTATGTGGCGTTCAGTTCCGGCTCGTATCGACAGGCCCTAGTCACTGCAGCCTTGAGATTGTCAGGCACCATAATCATAGGGACCCCACCTATAAACTCCAGGGCGTTTATATTGCAGCTGATCCAGGACGGGATGTCTTGACGCAGCACCGCTTCGGCATAAGTATAGTTGCTGGCACCAAGTACTGAGACGAAGATCTGGGCTTCGTAAACTTCCGTCGTCAGGGGATTGATGATGGGGATGGTTTTGCCCGCGAAGTCCAGGAAGAGCTTTTCGCCTGCACGATGAACCTGTCGCATGCTGACTTCAACGGTCTCGGCCCAGCGCCGATAATGCTCGCAGAACTGAGTATATTGATACCCGTCGGGGTACTTCTCTTTGTACTCCTGCCATAGGAGATAGAGCGTTACGCCCTTCTTCCTCAGTTCCCTGTGGAGTTCATCCATTGCCGGAAGTGGCCGGACTGTATCCCGGGCAACAGATTCCTTGCCGAACAGCAATTGCTCAAGTCCGGTGTCGTCGAGATCAGAGGGCAGCGGCCAGGTGATCGCCGCCTGTTCCGCCTTCTCAAGATACTTTACGACGGTGCTGTGCGAAACCTTCACACAGCGGGCAATCTGCCGCTTGGGTAGCTTCAGGTCGAAGTGTAGTCTTAATATCTCTCTCGTCTTTTGCATGGTTATGGTCGGGGTGGACATTGTGCCTCCTTGATGAATGGTCAAGAAGAAACAATGACTTATAACCCCCTGCTATATCCAACTAAGACGACGCTCTCGTCAGCTCCTATATGACCTCTCGTTTCGGACTACGACCAAAAGTGGTCGCGCTCAGTCCGAAATGGGTGGTCGCGATACTCCGAAACAGGTGGTCGCGATGGACCGAAATGACTGGTCGCGATGCTCCGAAATACGCAGTGTTACAAGGAGACACTCGACAAACCGGTGATGATAGGTTATCTGGGTAATCACCAAATTACTGGTACCGGTAAAATCAATGACTTTCAGTAGTTACATCTTGTGACTTCGAAGTCTTCAAAGAAAAGTTTTCCTGCGTTACAGTCTCCGCAATCGCTCGGGTTTCAAAGAGAACGCATCACCCTTCTGCACGAACTCACGGATCATCTTTACCGCTTCGTCTCGCTGCTGCGGCATTCTGACCCGTACCGGCAAGTAGTTCGAAGCATGGTTTGCAAAGAAAAGCCCGCGCATCTCTGTATGCTCGATCATTTCCGCAAGCTCCTCCAGAATAGCAAAGGAGTCCGGCAGCATAAAATCCCCTAATTCCTGGAGCAGATAAAGCGGCGTACCGCGAACCACCATGGTCGTGAGCGCGCCCACATAATCCGGCCCGATCTCTGTAAGCAGCTTTCCCGTCGCGCGTGCGTGTTGTATGCTCCCGGTGCTGCCGCCGATGCCGAGCAACACTGTTACCGACAACTTGATGCCTGCCTTTTTTACGCGGCGGGACGCCTCGATCGTCTCTGCGGCGGTCACGCCTTTCCGCATCCATGCGAGCAACGTGTCATCTCCGGATTCGACGCCGAGGTGGAGGATGCCGAGACCTTGCTCACGGAGATTCGACAGTTCGTTCACGCTCTTGCCCAAGATGCTCCGTGCGTTCGCATACATTCCGATCCGCTGGAGCCGTGGGAAATGATGCCGGAGAAGCGCGAACAACGCGAGCAGGTCTTGCTGCGGAGCTACAAGGGCGTCGCCGTCAGCAAGAAAGATCCGCCGCGTGCTGTTGAACCCCGAAACACAATTCAAGATATCCCGTTCCATTTCCGCGATGCTGCGGATGCGAAATTGCTTCTGCTTGTAAGCGGGGCAGAATACGCACTGGTTGTGGGAACACCCGATGGTGAATTGGAAGATAAGGCTGTCGGCCTCGCTAGGGGGCCGGATCACGGTCCCTTCGTATTCAGGCATTAAATATTTTACCTTTTTTCTTTCCGGCTGTATAGGAGGTATTGTTGTTTCTGCATTAGATCTCACATAGAAGTAACTATTGGGCGAGGGTATCCCGAATGCACGGGAGTGTACGACCGGAAGTCTTTAGTGCTCTGTTCGAGATAATACCGACAAGTCGCTATTTTCAAATTTCTTGCGGTGCGATGATTACCGTTCGTACTCTCCCTCACTGCCGATAATTTGACGAGTGAGGGTACATGTCGTTATCGTTACCACAGGGATACGGCTCGTTACACAAGCTTTCGTCGCGAAGTCCATACCGGCGCTCTTCTCCAGAAACAATTGGTGCGACTGACTATCATCGATTTTATCAGTACCGGGAATTTGGTGATTTGTGAAAATAACCTTTACCTGTACAAGAAATCTGATACCTTGCTTAAAAATGGGATTCCAAGGAATCGTTCGTTGCCCGTTGATGCTCCTGACTATCCCAAGTACTCATCACAAAAATGCTTTGTCAGGTACCAGCCCACTACGCTAAGGACGATGCTGATATATAATCCGGTACTGAAGCCTATTAAGCCACCGAGCCACCCGCCCAGCATGCCCAGGGCGGTGGACCCGATGGACTTCAAAAGAAACTGCACTATGCTCCTTTCGTGCACGGTTCGAAGGCGTCTATGTCGAAGATATTCTTGATATTTTTGTTCCGCTCCAGCATGCCTCTTAGCAACTGCTGGATATAGTCTGCATGTTTACCCTTTGATGCCACCGACTGGCTGACTTCAACAATGAAGTCACATTCAACAAGAACCCTCGGCTCTTGGAATTTCTTTGCCAAAGTTTGATCAGCATTTTGAGATGACGCCTTCAGGGCGCTTGCACCCACCTCCTCAGCTTGCAACTCAATATTCATATTATCTTTCTTTTTGACCTGTATGATATGCATATTTCACCTCTCTTCCATTTCCCTTGGATATACCCAAAAGCTTGTTCTTCATTTATACATTAGAGCCATACACTCTGCGTCGTTTAATGAGCCGAAACCGTCGCGTAAAAGGTCGCTCCGTTTCTGAATATGAGCAATAGGATGTTCTCGCCAGACTTGATCGCAGATGCCGCCTTTTCATAATCCTTCAGTGATCCAATTCTATTCTTGTCTATCTCAAGGAGTATGTCGCCGCGGGTCAGTATGCCTTCCGCGGTACTGCCACCTTCGACGTTCGAGACTATAACGCCATTTACTTGCTTTGGTATGTCCAACTCCTTCCTGATTTCGGGGGTGAGGTCTTGCACCTGAACGCACTTAAGAAGATTGTCGTATTCCTTGCTTATTTTCTGTAGAGATATCGGCAATTCGCCTACAGTCACCTTTATGGAATGAGACTTTCCTTCATGCAGCAGCTTGAGCGAGACCTCAGCACCGGGCGCAGTACCTGCCACAAGGTTCCTGAGCAGCGCCGGTTCAGAGATCGGGGTTCCATTGTATTCAATAATGACGTCCCCTCTTTTTATACCCGCTTTGTCGGCCGGACTTTCTTCGGTGACGTCGCCTATAAGAACTCCTTTCTCTTCCTTCAGGCCGAACTGCTTCGCGAGTTCGGCAGTTATCGGTTGAATGGAAACCCCGAGCCATCCCCTGACAACCTTCCCGTTCTTGATGAGACTGCTCAGCACTGCTTTAGCCATATTGCTGGGTATAGCAAAGCCTATCCCCTGGTAGCCCCCCGACGTGCTGAAAATGGCTGTGTTGATTCCTACCAATTCTCCGTTAATATTTGCCAGCGCACCGCCCGAGTTGCCAGGATTTATGGCTGCGTCCGTCTGGATGAAATCCTCATAATCAGCTATTCCCACATCAGCCCTTCCGACAGCGCTTACGATTCCCGATGTTACCGTCTGGTTCAACCCAAATGGGTTGCCTACTGCAAGTACAGTCTCACCCACCTTCATCTTATCGGAGTCTCCGAGTTTCAACACCGGCAGTTTATGTGCTTCGATCTTGACGACTGCAAGGTCTGTCTTAGGGTCAGTACCTATGACCTTTCCTTTGAATTCCCGCTTGTCCGAAAGCTTTACTTTGATCTCGTCGGCATCCTTTACCACATGGTTATTGGTGAGAATATAGCCATCCTTATCAACGATTACCCCTGAACCTAAACTAGCCTGTTTGAATTCACGGGGGTGTTCCAACCCGCCGAATTGTTCGCCGAAGAACCGCCTGAAAAGAGGATCGTTAAAGAAATGATTCTCGATGCCCTGTGATTTTATGGTTCGTGTGGATGATATATTGACGACCGCCGGCTTGACGGCTGCAGCGACCTCTGCCATGGCCTCATTCGTCTTTGAGAGGATATGGATTGTCTCATTGGATATCCTGGGTTCCTCTGAATATGCATTTGAATTCATATTCAAACTCGACGAAATGCCAAGTCCCAATATCAGCCCGATGAGTGAGAAAAACACAGCGATGATACTCGTCTTCCTGATTTGCCTACACATATTTCCTAACCTCCAGTGTCGATATGCGAATTTTAGAATAATGTTCGTGTTTCTATGACCGCTCAAGATTAACCGAGCGGTTATGCTGATACATCCAGTTTGCTGCCCATAACTGAACATCAGCTAATGATGCAAAACTTCTTTCGTTAAGAAGGTTCTTAACAAATTTGCCCTTGAACAATACGCCATATCCGTTTTCTCCGTATTGCTTCAACTCCACAAAAGTACTAATAAGTTCGAGCTTTTCCAGCCATTCACAAATGGAGCTAGGCATCGAGTTATTGTCAGTGAACGCAATAAGATATTTTGGAATACCTCGATGCAGAAAAAGATTGAATAAATCATCGATCACATTTTCAGTTGTTATATGATTAGCAGCAAGGCTGTAAAGACATTCCTTGGTATGCTCATCGAAGATCGTCAAAATCGTAATGTCCCGACCTTTGGCCGTCAGCACCGTAATTAAATGGTAGCTCCAAACAAGGTTTTTCATTTGCGGACTATGATCTACGCGAGATCTGTCATTATTCCGCACAGTTGCGACAGGAGCTACTTTATGTTTACTGCCTTGGTCGTGAGCTTTTAATGCTTTTCCGTTCGATTTCGTTTTAGTAATGATATTTTCGCTTGTTCCATTATTTTTCATGGTATTTCCTCCATTTAAACAATTTCTATATCATCCTACAGTTCGTAAGTTGATTCGATGAACCCTTATTTTAGGAATGACATTTGTGTTGCGCAGGGAAACTTGTAATGCTGGTGAGGATAAACTCTTTATTGATTAGCAAGATCAGTGAACATAAATGAGATTCCGCCTTCGAAAATCATTGTTGTTCTTCGACTTCTAATCAAAAACTTTAGAGTCACTTGTTTCCCGGCAATAGAACTATAAAGAAGGCGGGGAAAGGTCTGAGGACGATAAGTAGAACCCTTGTGATGATGTCAGTTCTGAAAGTATTACCGGGAACTGACCGCATAAATAAAGGGGCGGCTTTGCAAATTTTGCAGCAGGTTTGGAGACTGTAATCTTTTCGATCCAATCGTCATCAAGGACCATCCCCATCTTGCAAAGGCATATTGGGACATTAGAATGGGGGTTCACGCCGCCCTTGTGAGCAAAAGCACTATATGGAACTTTATCGACGATATGCTGGATTACTGATGCCGGAGAAACTGCCCCGTTGAGAATGAAAGTTCCATGAACTGTTTTGCTGTCGGCCACTGCACAGTGTGCAAATAGAAATGTGGCAAGACAGACCCCTAACGCCGTGCTGATCTTATATATCTTGCGGTTATTCACATATACCTCTGACTAATATTAAGCAAATCCTCAAGAGCTTTGTCAATATGCGGGTCAGTCATCAACCTCCCCCTTTTTTTGCCTAAAGACACCCATATATAAATGTGCAGTTGTGTAACTATTGGTCGTCAACGCTTATGTCCCTAATACTGCTACTGCTTGGTGCTTCGGCGTGAAAGCAGCATCAAGACAACGAGGACATGAATTCTTTATGGTTGAGGACAATCGCATCATATAATTATGCAAAATAACTGTGAAGCTGTGATGAAGAAATTATGAAGAATTGTGAATTGCGTTTTTCACCAAAACTATCAGACTTAGGTTCCGCCGATCCAAACCCTGCAATTCCTTTATGAACCAGAAAAAAATAAATAGTATCACCTGCTAATTGTTATCGCTTCAGCTGTTAGGGTTCGTCATATTCGGCAAAATCTCTTTAGTGCTTCTATTATAAGGATCCAGGCAGTTCTGTCTTTTTAAGTGTGCACCTTGCATATGGACCGAATCTGCGTGAGCTTTTACTTCTCGCCTCCGTCCTCCATCAACTCATAGTTTCCCTCTTTGAATCTCTGCGCATAATATTCAATAGGCAAATCGTTCCGCTCTCGCCAAGGATGGTACGTCACTTTGTAAGCTGAGTGCGGCCTGCTTAAACACAGAAATTAGGATTCAGGTCAAGGTTGTTCTTGATGATCCTGATAATATCTGCAGGAAGCGCTACGAAAAAGCTGACTATCTTGACGTTCAGGGTCTGTTTTACTTCAACGATACAGGAAGCGTCGGGATTGCATGCAATGACTTCGGCCTGATCGTTGCCTGAGTAGAACGGGATCCATAGAACCTTTTTCATTCGCTCCAAATCCATTATCCGCACTATTTTTGAAGAAACCATAATATCTTCATCGTATTCCATGAAAGGATAACCGTAATATTCTGTCAGGCAGAACAGAATTTATGCTTTGGGATGCATCTTGACAAAAAGAGATCCTCAGGATATTTTCCGGTTGCGGAGGATTCGTCAATTATGTCAAGCAAGTCTCTTTCGATCAGGACTCCTTGCTTGTTCAATCTTGCAAACTTTTCGGTAAAAATACAGCATTTCAGTCCTTGAAACTTGTTTCTGGAAAAACCTTCTACTCGTAATGTTTAAATTTATATATTTCTTGAAAAGATAAACAAACAGTTGTCTCCCAAACTTACGTCCCGAAGAAAGCATACGATGAATGAACTCTGAACTTCGACGCGGCAAATGGCGGAGTAGAATGATCAAATGTTCTATGTTATTATGTCATCATCTGATTTGGAATTTGTGGAAAACTAAGGAGTCTATGCCATCGTTTTGCAATAGAAAGCGGATTTTAAGTCTCGCTATCGTTCTATATTTTTCCATTTATGCGGCATCACCGCTTCTTTGTGTTTACGCTATACGGTCATCTGAAAGTCTTCATGCAGCAGGAACCGGCTCAGCATATCGAACGGACTCACATATTTTTCTTTATGAGCTTATCTGCTTGACTCTCGAGTCAAAGCATAGCAAGGAAAAACCCCAGCCAATTGCCGGAGTTCTACTCCTGAAGAAAAGAGCAATTCTTTCAGATGACAAGGTCTCTAACCTTATCCGCCTTGCAGACATAGCAAAGCTGAATGAGCATTTGACATTTTTTAGTGATCCCTCGTTGTCATTATCCAGGCTTTCCACATTTAGCTCCTACGATAATTACCCACTATTGTTTTCAGGTCTGTCTCCGCCTCAATCCACATGAGCAGCTAATTTCACGAAATTTATTACATCTCTTTTTAAGAGATCCATTATGCCATTTATGGACAATCCGAAAATTGTCATGAATATTATTCACGTCAATTTAGGAAGCGAAATTATCTTTTTAGGAGGACGAATGAAAAAGCTTATTGTGGTTTCGATGATAGTCGGAATGATAGGTGCGGGATGCGCTCACAAAGCAGTTGTGCAGAGTGAGACTCCCGTTCAAAAGCCGGCTACAGTGGTTGAGAGCAAACCCGTTGCTGCACGAACAGCAGGTCAGGTGGTGCCGCCGGAAAATATAAATGAAAAAGGACTAGCGGAAATGGAGCGCTTGAAAAAGGAAATCCAAGCGAAGCTGAAGGATATTCATTTTAATTTTGATAAATATGATCTGGAAGCCGACGCAAAACCTATACTCAATGATTTGGCTAATGTCTTTATGAAGCATCCGAAACTGAAAGTCATCATTGAGGGTAACTGCGATGAGAGAGGCACAAAGGAGTACAATCTCGCCCTCGGCGATAAGAGAGCAAATGCTGCAAAACAATACCTGATTTCGGCAGGCATTCCATCAGCACGTATTGACACTATCAGCTACGGAAAAGAAAAGCCCCTCTGCACCCAAAGCACAGAGGAGTGCTGGACAAAAAACAGAAGAGATCACTTTGTCCTAAATTAGGACCGAATCGCATCCAATATAACCTATTTTATATTTCAAGGTCAGGAAGACCAGTACGTTTTTTATTTAAAAATATTGTGCGTCTGCGCACCGCCCTGTTATCATAGCGATACAGAATTGATGTATAAATAAAAGGAAATGCCGATGGACTGCAATTCAGTTGACGCCGCTGCACTTAAGACATTGCTAGCACGTTTGCAGACCGAATTCGAAGATCTAGAGGAAACGATAAACTTCAACTTCATATATACTTCGGCGCATATTGGCGGCCGCGAGGTAAGAAAGGATGAGGAAAGGTTAGGGCAACTTAAAGAAAATATTGCAATGATTAAAGAGGTATTGTCAAAGCTATCATAAAGCAACTGAGCGCGGCTATGCATAGGCAATCGAACTAATGCTATTTAATATTATTAATTCATGCTTCTACTCATTCGTATTCCCTTCCACAGAGGCATGCAGGATGAATCCCTGAGTTGCGTTATCTCCCCGGTAGACAAGTCTTTTAGGCGGCTTGCGATGATATAGGGATTGCCGTCACGGGAGATAAATTTTGAGCCGGTCACTGCATACGAACTTCCAGGTCTGAGTTCAATGCCTTCTTGGGCGATATACCGTGGCGGCGCCGTTATGACCTGATAGTTCTTGTTGCCAGCCTGCAGTAAACAATCACTGGGCCTCTCATTCCACGGTCAATATCCTTGATCGTTCCCTTTATGGTGACCTCGGTATTTTCATCGTAGCCTTCTGAAACTTTATTTTCAGCATAGGCATAAGAAAAAAGCAGAATTACAAATATAAAAACAAACGAGGTTATTTTCAAGCTAGAGTTCATACTTTAATCACTAATACCCTGTTCTTCCCTCGGTGACGATATCTCTGAATATATTAGCTTTCCCCTCCACATCGATCAGAGGCATGGCTTCCATGATGTCTGGTAAAAACGAAGCTGCCATAATTGATTTCAACAAAGCAATGGACCTGAAAGCCGACTTCAGTCTGGCTCTTTTGGCCCGAGGCACAGCTTTCTCTCTACTAAACAGGATGGAAGAGGCGGCTTCAGATATAAGGAAGCTCATCCCTTATCTCAACTCGGATATGCAGTCATTCGTCGACACCTACGGATTTGTCAGACCAGAGATGTGGAAGGTCATGGCCGAGGTCTCAAGCGAGGTGCCGAAGACCACGATCAAGATGACTCCTGATGAGATAAAGAAGCTCAAAAAGTTTCTTGGCCAAAAGGCCTGAGGTGCTAGCGACTATATTCAGAAGCCTTTGGCTCTGGACCAATTCCGCAAAGATTTAGAGACTATTCTGCGCCGCTTGCTGTCTAATTAGGCTTGATAAGGCTTCTGAAGTGCCGGTATCAATATCGCATCTGATGATTCAGCAGGATGTACATTACGCCGTATCACTATCCGAGACGAACAGATTATATTTAATATCTTCACTTCTGAGATGTTCATAATAATGATCACTGCTTGAGTGGGTGTGAATATCGAACCCGATGATTACCGATAAAATCAAAGCGTCTTCACCGTGTCGAGGAGTATCTTGATTACTTCTATGTTAAAAAAGCAAGACTTTTCTAATCCCGTGTCTACCCCCGCGTAGTATGCTGTAATGTCGTTATAACAGGTGCCATCCTCAAACCCAATCTTCTATGAGCAGACAGCCTTCATTAATGAAGACGCTGCATTACCTTGGTCATGTATTTGAAGACGTGGGTTCGTAGTCTGTGAGTGGACAGTCAGCATCTTTTGAGCCGCTGTAGTAATCAAAATGCGATACCCACGGTACACGTCAGTTTGAAGATATGCTCCCATGCTTTATCATCACACTCTACTGAACAACAGCCGATACATATTCTTGCTGGTTCTTTAAGACGTACCGAATCCTGTTTAACAGTTTCCTGGCAATTCGGACGATTGCATTGGTCTTCGGCATCTTCTTGCACAGTGTATGAAAAGTCATCAGCAGAGCTGGGTCTTTGCGTACCGCCACCCAGGAGCTCTCAATCAATATGCCACGAAGCTGAGCATTCCGTCTGTTGGTTATGCCGGTTTTCCGTTCCGTTTCCCCACTAGAATCCGTATCAGGAATAAGTCCGACGTAACTGCAAAGTTTGTCGAAATTCTTGAAACGACTGAGTTCATACAGTTCCGTAAGTAGTATCATGGCGGTCAGAGTACTAATCCCCGGCACGGTCTTCAGCAGGCGGACATTCTGCCGGTACTCATCCGAGTTGGCAAGGTTACGGATGCCACGGGTAATATCAGCAATTAGCTTCCGCATGTTATTGAGTTCCTCCAAATGAACTTTCAATGCAAAATTGCCGCTGGCCCGTTCCATCCTTATATCTTCAATCCACGTAATGAAGCGCTTGGACCAGTTACCGTTTGCCAGTTCTTCCGGTATTTGGATTCCGTAGAAATGCAATATAGACTTGATCTGGTTCTTACAGCGCGTCTGTTTCTTGACCATACTTTGTCGAGTTCTGATAAGGCTACGGTCTTCCACCTTGGGACGGGAAGGAACATATATGCCCTCGATCTCTCCGCTTCGGAGACTTCTTGCCAGCTTGCGGCAGTCCACTCGGTCGGTTTTCTTTGTTCGCTCCTTGTCCTTTGTAGGCACATCGGCCGGATTGACTACAAGACACTGTACCCCATGTTCTTGCAGTCGATCGTGAATCCAGAAACCACAGTAGCCGGCTTCATAGACCGATTTGTATGACGCACCAGGAAAATTGCGTTTGAGATAATTCACCAATGTGTCCACCTCAGGGGGCTGCGTAAAGGTCTTATGTTCAAACGCATCCGTAAAAATACTAACGCTCCAACTCTTCTTGTGAACATCCATGCCGACATAAATCTGTTGACCCTTAAAATTAAGTTTGCTAATCTTATTCATGACAAGTCCTCCTTCTTTCGGTTTGTTGATTCTCTCCAGATACAACATATCCGATCGGGGGACTTGTCTTCTACTTTTTAATCATAGGGTC
>CAVSHF010000004.1:0-109131 GCA_963727805.1 uncultured Nitrospiraceae bacterium | reverse complement strand
TACTCGCGAAGTTGATTTCAATAGTTATTTTCCGAAGTCATTATATTAGGCGAGAGGGCTAAAGTGTTGGCTTGGAGGTGTTAGCAAAACCCGACTACTGTGAGGTCCTGCCTATACTCCCAACAAGAAAAACCCTGAGTTTATTTCAATAATCCTTCCTGTACATCACACTGTAGCATTTCCACCACACGCGATAGATTCTTTTGAAAATTCACGCAGGCTCGAGCACTACCCCGACAAGGTTACGTGAAGAAGTCTTTAAAATGATGAAGCCTTTTTTATGGATAGATGGACGACAATTTCACCAAGTACTCGACGCTCAGCGTATCACAGCGACATTGTTGGATTCCAAAAGAATATGTTAACAGTCGTTTACGTGTTTCGTCCCATACTAATTTGGAAGCCAGCGCTGCAGCATAGCCTCTAAAGCTTTGCTGAATTGGCCCAAATTCAAAGGCTTCTGGATATAATCGCTGGCACCGGCAGCAATTGCCTCCGCCCTGTCCGATTCAAGACAGGACGATGTGACCACCACAACGGGTATATCTCTTAGGCGATCTTCGGCATGTATTTCATGGAGCACTTCGATGCCGTCCATGCACGGCATCTTAAGATCGAGCAATATCAGCTCGGGCAACTCATGTCCATTTTTGAGCATTGCAAGCGCGGACTGTCCGTCAGTGGCGGAGCGTATACTTATTTCCCGCCTAGTAGCCTCCAGCGCGATTGTTGTAAGCTCTATATCGTCTGGAGTGTCATCAACAATAAGTATCATTCTTTTTTATTACACTCTCTCATAGAAATTACAGATTCAGGTCAAGCTGAAATAGATCGCCGCCCCTTTTCCCTCTAAGCCTTCTGCCCAGACTTTTCCTCCATGACGGTTGATGATACGTTCAACAAGGGCAAGGCCTATCCCGGTGCCTTCAAACGCTTCCTCCGAATGAAGTCTATGGAAGGGGTAAAACATTTTCTGAGCATACTCCTGGTTGAATCCGGCTCCGTTGTCCCTGACATAATAAACGACCTTGCCATTCTGAGCGACAGTCCCGAATTCTATGCGGGCTTGCTCCTTTTTTGAGGAGAACTTCCATGCATTCCCAAGCAGATTCGAAAGGACGATCTCTATCAGCCCGGGATCCACATAGGCGGTAAGGCCTTCTACGATATCTGCTTCTACATCCCTGCCCGGATTGGCCTCGCTCAGTTCGGTGACAATGGATGACGCCATATGGGTCAGATCAATCGACTTGCGTCGGATTTCCTGCCTCGAGATTTTGGAAAGGTTTAGAAGATCGTCAATCAGACGACTCATCTTTTCTGTCCCAACGTGGATACGGGAAAGATATCGCTTCCCCTTATCGTCGAGTTTGTCTGCATTGTTCTTCATCACCATTTCGGAGAACCCGGAAATGGAACGCAGCGGCCCGCGCAGGTCATGGGAAACAGAATAGATGAAAGATTCGAGCTCTTTATTCGTAACCCCTAACTGTTCATTTCTTTCAAGTAGGTCATTGTTCAGCGTATTGATTTCCTCCTCGGCCCGTTTGCGGTTGGTGATATCACGGTTGGTTTCCAGCACCACATCGACACCATCATCACCTCTAATGAGTTGATGTCTGGCGGACACAATGACTTCACGACCGTCCTTCGTATGGTGGCGAAGCTCCCCTTCCCACAGGCTTTTTTCGAGAAGTTCTGCCTCGATCTGGTCCCACGGTTTGGGATGAGTGGTTGCCAGCACCTTGTGGGTGATCTTGCCCAGCACCTCGTTTTCGGTAAAACCGTATAACTGTTCAGCGCCGCGGTTCCAGCTCTCGATGCCGCCATCCAGCCGCCGTACGATGATGGCATCGTAAGAAAGCTTCAAAAGCTCGGCTTGCCGATGCAGCGCCTCCTCGGCCCGTTTGCGGTCGGTGATATCTCTTGTGATCTTGGCAAAACCGCGAAGCGTTCCATTGTCGTCGCGCAATGCTGTCATCAACACGCTGGCCCAGAATGAAGAACCATCCTTACGCACACGCCAGCCTTCTTCCTCAAACTGGCCAATTTCCATTGCGGTTCTCAATTCTTTTTCCGGCTTGTGCCCGGCAATGTCTTCAGGAGTATAGAATTTAGAGAAGTGCTCCCCGATGATCTCTTCTGCTTTATATCCCTTCATGCTTTCGGCGCCTGCATTCCATGTCTCGACTCTGCCTTCCGGATCGAGCATGAAAATGGCATAGTCCTTCACCCCGGCGACCAACAACCTGAATCGCTCCTCGCTCTTCCGCAGCTCTTCCTCGGCCCGTTTGCGTTCGGTGATGTCAGCCGCATAAATGCGTGCGACTTCAAACTGGGGAACAAGCTGAATGGTCTCGCCGAAAATCCGGTCCTTAATAATTATCTCGCGCTGAAAAGACGTTTCCTTGTCCTTGTCCCAGCCGAGCATTGTTGCGCCAAGGTCTGGAGGTAGAAAAACATTGACCTCCCCCTTGTCCATATCCAGGCTTTCCAGTGTTTTCAGGGCACCCTGATTGTAGAAGGCAACTTTGCCCGAGGAATCGATTTCAATGACAGGATTTGGGTTCAGTCGAGGGAAAGATGCAAGATGATTAGCGCGCTCTTCTGCCCGCTTGAGCTCGGTGACGTCGTTGTAGGTGACGACGACTCCTTCGATTCGGTTGTCGAGTGTTCTGTAGGGCAGTGCGGTGCGAACATACCAGTCGCTGTTGATCTTAATCTCTTTCTTTACCGGTACCAGATTCTCCAGAACGGATTGAGCGTCGGCGATAAGGTCGGGGCCGAGATGCTCCTGGGACATATCGATGATCTGGCGGCCCACATCTGACGGAATAAGCTTGATGAGCTTGGTTATTGCGGGTGTATATCGTTTCACCCTGAAGTGGTGGTCAAGAAAGATGGTGGGGATGTTTGTGCTTCCGAGGAAGTTGTTCAGGTCGTTGTTCGTTCCTTCCTGTTCCTCTACCTTGACCTGAAGCTGTGTGTTGACAGTTATAAGCTCTTCGTTCAGGGACTGGAGTTCTTCCCGTGAGGTTTCCAGTTCCTCATTCGCGGCCTGCAGCTCCTCGTTTGAAGATTGCTGCTCTTCATTCATGCTTCTGAGCTGTTCGATATTGGTCTGCAGTTCCTGCCGGGTCGTGGTTAGCTCGATTTCGAGCTGCCGCATCGCAGGCTCTTCCACGCATATAGCTTCAAGAGCTTCGGACAAGGCCTCGGATGGCGGGCCTGCTTTTTCCCTGAAGACTAACAGAAAAAGGTTGTCCTTTATCTTTGAAACAAGGATAGACACCTGCCGTTTTTGTCCTTCGTCTCCGACGATACTGGCTCGGATGGTAATGGGTTTATCCTCACGTGTGACTTTGTAAATAGCGCCCCTGATCCTGTTCCGCAGGTTTTCAGGCATGAGTTCGAGCAAGTTCTGGGTGGGTGCGCCGTGGGGCTGGGTCAGATATCTTTTTGTGGGGCCGTTATGGTAAACGATTTCATGATTCTGATCGATTGTCACAGCAGCAGGAGCATGCGTTTCAAGCAGTGTGTCCTGGCTTAACTGGATAAGAGAATGTCTCTCATCTGAGGCTGGCTGCTGTCTGCTGGTGACAGTTGCTCGTTCGGCAGCGAAGGGGACGGGGAGCGGCAGCCTTGAAGACGGCTCGATCTCTATCTTCTCATAGACCCGGCACTTCTCGTGGGCCAGGGATTTAAAGAATGCGCTCTTCCTGCCCGGAGACTCGGCATTCCCTAAGAAAAGGTACCCGCCCGGCTTGAGGGCATAGTGAAAGAGTGTGATACATTTCTCTTGCGCCTCGGGTTCGAGATAGATCAGGAGGTTACGGCAGATGACGAGATCAAGACGAGAAAAGGGTGGATCTATGAGAAGATCCTGTTTAGCGAAGATGACGTGCTGCCGCATCTCCTTACTGACCGTAACTGAAACGCCGTTGTCTGAATGCGTGAAGAACTTCCTCATGAACTTCTGCGGGACATCGGCTGAGATGCTCGCAGGATACTTGCCCTCCCTCGCTTTTTCGAGCGCCCTGTCGTTGACATCGGTGGCAAAGACCTGAAGTTCTCTTTTTCTACCTGCCAGATCCAGCTCGTAGCGCAGCATCATTGCTATGGAATAGGACTCTTCACCCGTTGCGCAGGCAGGAGTCCAGACGCGAAGGGGAGTGTCATCCTCCTGGACTACAAGCTTCTCAATCACACTTGTACGCAGGGACTTCCAGGCAAGGCTGTCACGGAAAAAGGAGGTGACGCCTATCATGAGGTCTGATGCGAGCAAGGCCGCTTCTTCATCTTTATTGGCAATCATATCTAGATACTCACTGACGGACATTACCCCGTGAAGGTACATCCGCCTTCTGAGTCTGCGAGATACTACGCTCTTCTTGTAATGGTTGAAGGTGAGGCCGGTTATTTCGCGTATCAGCAGGTAAAAGGGCTCCAGGTCAGCCGGAGTTATAAGCTTGTCAGGGGTCTCAGTCATTGCACCCGAACTGAGCAGCTTCACTATCTCCCTGGCAATATCCGCTGGAGGAAGCACGCTGTCTACCTTCTCCGTCTTGATCGCCGCTTGCGGCAAATCGGGAAATTGGGCTGTGGCAGGGTCCTGGACAAAGACGGTGCCGCCCGCTGCTCTGATTGCCTGAATCCCGCGGACTCCATCCGTACCCGCGCCGGAGAAGACAACGGCAATGGCACGTTCGGCAGAGTCCTCGGCAAGTGGTACCAGAAACTCATCGATAGGGAAATGGATATGCTCATCAGGCCTGGCGATTATGCGAAATACACCTTTTTGAACCCTGACCTCAATAGCAGGCGGGCATAGATAGATTCTGCCGGGAAGCAACTGAAGCCCGTCTTCAATCTCTATGAACTCAAGGTCACGCCACTTCTGGCGGAGGATTTCAGGCATCAGGCTCTTATGCGTAGGAGAAAGGTGTTGTATGAAGACGACAGCGAAATCGAAATCCTTCGGCAGCGCCTCAAGAAAGCAGTCAAGGGCGTGAAGGCCGCCTGCCGACGCGCCTATGCCGACAATAGGGAGCAGGGTATCAGGCTTCTTTTCTTCCTGGGTCTTATCAGGCTCCATTAGGTCTCCGGCAGCTGGTTTCCAAGGCACTCAACCATTTCAGGACGGGATCCCCGTATATGATTTAAAACCCCGGGATTTTCTGAACGTACATTGACATTATATTATATCTTATAGAAGAGAATCATCTTTTTTTAAAGATTTTCAAGGACCTGCCTGACCATTGTTGTTTTGCTGACCTGCCGTGGCCCGGCCACCACCTGAATGAAACGTCGCTGCTCATGCAAGCGTGCTCGGAGTTGTGCATATCCAGGACGCCTATACTCGGTTATTAATGCCTTGTCTTTCATATTGAGTAATTTTACTCAATACTATGAGTTAATTAATTCAAGAGCGAACTGAAAATCAGTGTTCCTGAAATATTACCTTCTCCCGGAACGACTTTGTTGATAGCCGTAAATAATCTCTACACAGGCCCGATATGCCGCAATGGAGGTTATGAATAGCAATCAAGACAGCCGCCTTGATATGGTTGCCTCAAAGATTACGACATGTTATTGACAGAACTATCGGGTTGAACTTTAGAAACGACCATCGATGCTTTCCATTTATACTCTCCAGTGTATTCGAGATGCTCTCCCTTAAAGTTCCTGTGAGAACCTAACGATAAAAGGCCGTGCTTATTTTATAAGACTTGCAGGTGACTCCTGTTTAGGGGCTATATAATATTGACTGCAAGGACACGACAACTCAGGCGGTCTGGGGTCCGAACTAAAGCGGAACAACTGTCCAACGTATTCCGGAATCGATGCCCGAACCACTCAGGAATTTCCACAAGTCCAGTTTGGAGTATCATATTGATTTGTCTAGTTTTTCTAAGTCCTATAATTTAGCCTTGAGAGTACATAGACAGGGTTTTTTAGCAGGCTTGAAATACCTACTTTTTTCACATAACAGACTGTTTTAAAATCCTTTTTTGGTGCATTGAGTTTTCCTCTGGATTCTCATAAATTCCTATGTTTTCCGCTAAATTTATGACGTTTTTATGACGTCAACTTGGGTTCTATTGCCGACAGTTATTTTTTGAAATTCTTACCTCCGACGATATTTCTGCGGTGCTGATTTGAAGATGAAGTGTGACACCAAGGATGGTCCTATACTCGACGAACGGCTGCATCTTGAGGCGAATGCAATATTATACATTTTTTCTTTTGATGTCACCTGTGGCTTGTTTGTCTGACACCGCCTCGTCAGTGCGCTTAATCGACAGCCGTCGCTCTTTCATAGCCGAGGGACTTGTAGGCCTTTAATCTCCGTTTATACATTTTATCAAAGATAGGCATCTTGCTATCAACATAATCGTAAATTCTGATCTCTTTCTTGTTTTCTCTCTGACGATGAAGTCTGCCGGCATACTGTACCATCTTACCCTTGAACGAGAAAGGCATGGCTAAAAAAAGTGTATCAAGTCTTGGATCGTCAAACCCTTCTCCAATATATGGTCCGGTTGCAAGAATAACCCGAGTTTCAGTTTCCTTGGTGTTGAAAAGCTTCTGGAGCATCTCCCTTCGGTGAGAAGCTCGCATCCCTCCATGAAGTATGACCAAATGCTCGATCGATTCTTCAAGCTTACCTTTTAGTAGTTCGAGGTGTTCCTTCCTTTCAGTAAGAATAATGGGAGATCTTCCTTCTGAGAGAACAGTAAGCACGTCTTTGCATATGAGATCGTTTCGGGCATCGTCCGTTATCAAGAGCGGCCAAATTGTAGTAATATGGTCCCCTTCAGTCCATTCGCACGAGAAATCGGTTTGACGTTCGATCAGAAGCTGTCGGAACGCTGCCTCTTTAGCGACAGACTTTGTACTTATTGAGCAACGAATCGGGCCGCACTGCATGGTAATGATAGGCTGATGTCCATCTCTCCGATACGGAGTGGCAGTTAGACCTGCAACATATCTTGCACGAGCCGCCATCATTACGCGCTCAAAAGAAACCGCTGAGATATGATGGCATTCATCTACAATTATTTGCCCATATTGCCTGATTCGATCGTCAACTCCATCTTCTTTGTCCATACTCTGGAGCATAGCGACATCAATGACTCCCGTAGCTCTGTCCTTGGCTCCGCCAATCTGCCCTATTTTTTTTACGTCCATATCGAAAAATGATGCAATCTGGGCTCGCCACTGATCAAGGAGCGGCTTACGATGCACCAGAACAAGTGTATTTACCTGCCTTTTGGCGATAAGTTTGATGCCCAGCACCGTCTTCCCGACGCCCGGAGGTGCTACGAAGACCCCAGTATCAAATTTAAGCATTTCTTTAAGAGCCCTTTCCTGCAAGGGGTTAAGTTCGCCTTGGAAGGAAAAATCGGTAGGTTCCCCGGTAACCCTCTTGTCATCGATGGCGATGTTAATCTCATTAGTGGACAGAAGCTTTGAAAGATCATCCAGACAACCCCGCGGTATTGCAACAAAGGAATCAATTTCATCAGCGCAGCAAATAACTCTTGGGGTCTTGGCTGTAGAAAAGCGCATACTTTGCTTCTTGAAGAATTCAGGGTTTTGAAATGATGCGAGCCTTTTGATGCGAGTTATGAGTTGAGAGGGAAGACCGTCTTTCTTAATGTAAAGCTGATTGGCCATCACAACTGTGATCAGATCGGGAAGTGCACATGTGAGTTTCTTGAATATTCGTTCAGATAAAGACTGATTTTCCCACGGTGCAGTCTCTTCATCAATCTGGCTTTTTCGGATACCAAGGAGTCCCTTTATCTTAATGTTTTCTTTGAGGAATTGGGTGAGTTCTGGAAGGCAGATTCGACTGACATTGGCCAGTATAGCCCACTGATCAGGGTTTGGAGTTAGGTCTTCGTCGACGAAAACGCTATTGCCTGCCTCCCTTGGAACTTTCTGTAGAGGAAGCGCTATTAGATTCCCAAATCCACCTTTTGGAAGAGTGTCTTGATTTGGAAAGAGCCTATCATAGCTTTTCATGTCTAGCTCGGATCTCGCCTCCATTGTCTCGGTTATCAGGAACTCACCCAGTTGGCGAGCCAGAGCCGCCGGGACTGGCTCATTGAAGAAGATCCATATATGGCCCCCATTACCAGACCGGGATCTTTCAAGGTAAGCAGGAATTGTGTTTGCCTTGCAAGTAACCAGAAATGCAGTTGCGTCTTTGGCCCATTCTTTTTTATCGAAATCAACAGCAAGGAACCAGCATGTGTCATCTTCAAGCAATGGATACACACCGGCTGTAATCTGTCCGTCGAGGTGCTGTCTTATGACACTATCGGTAACTGGTGCGAAGGCCCGATGGTTACATTCGCTACATTTTACCGTCGGTTTTCTGCATATGCCTGATTGCCACTCTTTAAGACAAACAGGACTGTACCCCTTTGCTCCTGTCTTCTTACTTGTCCAGAGTTTAGGATAGACGTCTTCTCTACCTCGGAAAAGAGCACGGAAGATATGAATTTTTTGTTCAGGCGAAAGAACGACTGATACAGTATTCTTTTGCTGATTATTCGACAGAGCTTCCCGTAGTTGTGTCTGCAAGGACTGAAGCCGCTCATGACGGCTGCCACGTTCCTTGTCGAGTTCAGCGAGGCGAGACTCAATCTCCGCTATTTCTTCTTTAAGTGCGTCTACGGAATTACCTTCCATGATTGCAGACTGCCTTTTGCAGGATAATCAATAGTTCATTTTTCTGCCTGACTGTTATTATCTTGTCTAGTTTCATAACGCGTCTAATCGTACAGTACAATACCATATATTTTCACATATTTGGGGTGGTACAGATGATCTTCGATCAAGTCATAGGAATTCTCAACGAGACCTTAAATCAGCATAATCCCGACACTTTTAATAGTTCATGGATACTGAAACACGCTCCACATTGCTATCGTTTCATTTACAAGAATATCAGGACGGAGCTCGGTCATATAGACTGGGATAGAGTAACCTATTCGCTGGAGTGGAAATTCCAGCGTCGGTGGGTTCCGTGGCGAAGGCACAAGAACCGAAAGCCCTATGAGAATTCTTCTGAGGTCGACGTCGTCCTTAGGAGATATAGCGAACACTTATACGTTTTTATTGCATGCTCTGATCAAGAAGAAAGGCGAATGCAGGACATGATCAGCATTGCACTTGTTCGACTGGCGCAGTGCGGAAATCAGTCAGCAAGACGGGAGATCATTAAACTTGTTTGTTACACTATTGACGTGTGGATTGACCGTTATCAGTGCTTATCTCGCTGGCAAGGATATGACGATGAAATTCAAAAGAGACTCGAAACATGCATACGGCGCTACCGTTATACTGGATCATTTCTGAATTACGTATTCCGGACGCTGCTATTTGCAGCGAGAAGCTTGCGTCCGCTCTATGTATATTCTTTGGATGAGCCGATAACCTACGACGCAAAAAGGAGCAAAATTGAGAATGTTTTTCAAGATCCGGACACGAATGAAATCCGAATTTATAGACGCACTAATTGTGGCGCGCGACATGGCCAAAAGTGAGAAAGCGGACAGACACCTTTATTTTGCAATTGGTTGCCAGATAGTGGATCAGATGGCATGCTACCGTCTTTTACCCTCTATCCTTATCACAAGTTTTGCATCAAGAGCATCGGCTATCTTTTTAAGGGTGGAAAGCTTAGGCAATCCATGCGTGAGCCCCTCAATTCGCGAAATTGTAGACTGAGGCATTCCTGTCTTTTTAGCGACATCCCCTTGGGTCATCCTTCTTTTCAGCCGCTGATCGATCAAACTTTTCGCCAGCTCATATTCGGGAAGAAGTTTTTCGTACTCGTCTTTTACCTTTTTGTCTTTTAAAAGCTCTTTTCTATGCTCTCTGTAAGTTATCATGGTGACTACTCCTTTCTTAAAAGATACTCTTCCATTCTTCTTTCGGCTACTACAATTTCCCTGCCCCGAGTCTTTTCCGTTTTCTTTGTAAATCCATGAAGCAAAATAAGTCTCTTGCCGGTATAGGCAAAATAGAATATCCTGTGGATGTTTGACTTATCCTTTATTCGTATTTCAAACAGCTTTCTAAAGCCCGTAATCGGTTTCACATAAGGTTCTTTTACCTTCAACCCGTATTCTTCGAGCAGATCAGCAATAAAAACAAATTTTGCTTTGCTCTCGGCAGAAAGCAGATCGATGAATTTCTTGACCGGACATTTTCCATCGCTTGTCACGTAATAATTTATCGTCCAGTTCATGGGTATAGTATATAGCATTAATGCTATAATTACAATTGGCTCGGCTGGCCAATAACAATAGAGTGGCAGGTAAATGCTTGCCTTGAATTTCGACTCCGCTACGTTTAACTGCCTTGGCGCAGAAGACGCGGCATCAAAATGTGAATCCATAATCTGTGTATTGTGGGATTCGACATTATTACGTTTTTATGACGTTGCCAAGAATTATGCTGTAAAAAAGAGACGGATTGATGGTTCAACACCTTGTTTTTATTGTGATTTTATTTGGTCGTCAAAAAAGGATTTGAACCACTGTCTTAGCCTTCCGGAGGCGAAGCTGCAGGACTATTCAAGCACACAGACGTGTTAACACTTGATGGTGAGAAAAATCAAATAGATCAAGATGTTGCTGGCCATAAAACCGTGAACTAAAATGCTTTATTGGTAGTCCCAACGGGATTCGAACCCGTGTCTTAGCCTTGAGAGTGCTTAGATAGGGTTTTTAAACAGGCTTGAAATACCTAGATATTTTATATAACAGACTGTTTTAAATTACAATTTACGTGTCTTGAGTTTTCCTATGGATTCTCACAAATCCCTATGTTTTCCGCTAAATTTATGACGTTTTTATGACATTCACTCGGTCTCGATGACAATCGTAACTACCGTTGTTTTCCCTTATCCTTGTTGCTTCTTTAATAGCATATTAATTGCACTAGGGATAGAACAGATTATTTAATCTGCACTGAAATGCCTACACTTAATCTTGTGCGTTATCGTTATAATTAGAGTAATGTGTATGCCTGTGTTTGTAGTCCAAGAACACAAGGTACTTGCCATTATCTTGATTTAAAGTTAATACTGTTAATATCTCTTGCTATATATAACGTTATCCATTATACTCATATCATCGTGTCAACGTAAAAAACGTGAGGTTGCCTGGTGATCAAATCGTTCCGTAACAGAGGCACAGAGGATATTTTTGATAGGAACAACACAAGAGAGGCGCGTCAGACCTGTCCGGCACAAATTTGGCGTGTGGCACAACGAAAATTAGATCAACTCAATGGTGTAGTTTCGTTGGATTCGTTGAAAATCCCGCCGGGAAATTTCTTGGAGTCTCTAAGAGATGAACGGAAGGGGCAGCACAGCATACGAATTAACGACCAGTTCCGTGTTTGTTTTGTGTGGACTGATGATGGTGCGGAAAACGTTGAAATTACAGACTACCACTAAAGGAGGCTGAAGATGGTACGCATACCCAAGAATGGTCCGCCGACACATCCAGGCGAAATGCTGTTGGAGGAATTTCTTAAACCACTGAACATGACTCAAAGTGAATTGGCTGAAAAACTAGGGGTTTCATATCCTCGTGTTAATGAACTGATTCATGGGAAGCGTGGGGTAACTCCGGATACAGCACTTCGTTTGGAGAGACTTTTTGGCATGGAGGCTCAGTTTTGGCTTAATTTGCAGTTAGCATGGGATTTATATCATGTCACCCATTCATCAATTGCAAAGGAAATAAATAAAATAAAAAGATTACCTGAATTGGCTCGCATTTGACACATCTCTATCCAGAAGATACCCGAACCGGCGGATCAACACCGGAAAACCAAAAGAACAACTCTTAGCATATGGTTTCGATAAAGTCGGAATTTGGTACGACTGGAAGTTGTCGATTTTAACAGTATCATGAATTTGGTGATAGCCGATAGAAACATCGATTCTGTGCCTTTTTAAACAGAGAAGCCTGCATTCAAAGGTTACGTGCAGAAGTCGATAGATTGCTTGATCCACATTTCTGCATATATGGGAGCATATTCTTACAGAAGTCCTTAAGGGACAGGATCCTGAATACACTGGAGGATATGAGCGGCAATCATCAGGGGTCCACGCTCATATTCTCCGCGAAGTTCATTGTGTCAGCGACTCTCTCTGCCTGGTATTTCTTCCAATACTCGTCGAGATTGAGGGAAATGCAATGGGCAAATCAATTAGCTTGTTGAAATCTTCCTTGCGATTTTTTGTTAATGCTCACACACTGATAAAGCCAATGTAAATGCCGACTGATAGTAATACCAAACCGCTTATTCTTTTGGAATAAAGTGAAATGTTCTTCATTCCTTTAGATGATATAAGACTTTCTGCAATACCAACCGATAGCCCAGCCACAAATATTAATGCACAGTGTCCGATGGCATAGATGAAGAGGAGAGCGCTGCCGTAATAGAGATCTCCTTCAGTCGACACATAGGCTAGAATCACCGCCAAGACAGGAGTGGCGCATGGCGTCGAAACCAAGCCTGTCAGGACACCGAGAAGGAATGCTCCGAACAAGCCCTTGGTTGCTATCTGATGTGTCTTCTGTAACGGAAGGGGCACAACAATGACTCCCAATAGGTGAAGACCCATTATTATCGCTATCGCCGCAAAGCCGTAATCCAGCCACACTCCGAGGAAACCGAGAAGTTGACCGATAGAGGATGCTGCAGCCCCGAGCAGGGTAAAGGTGAGCGAAAGCCCGAGCACAAAGACAGCGGAGAAGAGTGCCGCACGTGCGCGGCTACCGTTGGAATACCCACCCACATATCCGATTATAAGAGGAATCGCAGCGAGAATGCATGGACTGCTCGCCGAAATCAGCCCAGCAACGAAAACGAGCAGGAAGGCGAGAAGCTGCTGCCCTTGGATAAGGACTTGAATATTGTGAAACAATGCATCCATTGATTCAGATGCCGGCCTTCTTCAACACAGGCACGATTGAATCATAATCGTAATAGCCGATATGGCGGTGAAACTCTTTACCATCGCTATCGAGAAAGACCTGGGTCGGGATACCGAACACCCTGAAGCGACGGGCAGGTTCAGTATTCTTCCTGACATCCACGAAGATGACTTCGAGCTTGCCTTTATAGTTCTGCGTGAGCTTGTCCATCACCGGTCTCATCTGATCACAGGGAACGCAACCAACTGATCCGAGCTCCAGCATTACGACTTTTTTCTCTATCTTTGCTTTTGTTAGCAACGCATCGAAATCGGCCGCCCAGCCGGTGCCATATGAAAAGACCAGAAAGCCAATCAATATAAAAACCTTAACAAGTTTCACCTGATGCCTCCATTTTTAAACATGTCATGTTCTGTGTTTCTCCTGAACTTTTTTTCTGATCTCCTCCATCTTCTTTGCAAAATCATCTTTCTGCTTTCGCTCCTGTTCATCCTTTGGTTCAAAAGCAGGATTAGTAACCCTCCATGTGAGGACGGCACTTATCGGCGTTTCAGGATACGCGCCGATATCGTACAACATATGCTCCTCAAACTCCGTTGGGGTTTCCTGGTAGCAGGACCAGACAGCCTTTCTTACGAGATCGGGAGTTCCACGGTTAAGTAGATCGACTACGGAAATAATTTGTTTTCTGAATCGCTCGATATATTCTATTGGAAGATTGAATAGATAAGGTGTAGGCGCACCGGTGTTCCTGATCCTCTTGCGCTCATCGACACCATCTTTAAGCAGTGACATTATGGCTTCGCCGGTCGAATGACCGGGAGATTCAGGGCCGGTCAGTACGAGATACCGGATATTGGGATTACCAATGATATTGCAGACCATCTTTTCGACGCCGATGTTTTCGGTCTGTATTGTGCCGGAAAGCGCGGCCCCCGCTTCGACCCCGGTCCTCACAAGCATTTCGATGTCCTTTGGGATTTTATCGCTGTCATAGATCAGGATAACAGCGACGGCCACTGGAGAATAGTCGTTCCCTCTGAGGTATCGGCCTTCTTCGGTCGGATAATCTGGTGCAGGATCGATCTTGAGCATGCGGTATTCCTTTCCGATATTCACCGTGTTACATATTACAAATGAGGTTTTACCTCAGCCACCTTGCAGTATTTGTCCGAAAAATATTTTCTCTGAAAATAGAGTGCAACGTTTACCAAGCCGATTAAGGCCGGCACTTCCACAAGAGGGCCGATGACTGCAGCAAAGGCAGCGCCAGAGTTTATCCCGAAAACAGCTACGGCAACGGCTATGGCCAGTTCGAAATTATTGCTCGCAGCAGTGAACGAAAGCGTAGCGGTCTTGGCATAATCTGCTCCTATCTTTCTGCCGAGGTAGAACGAAACAAGAAACATTACTACAAAATAGATCAGTAAGGGTATTGCAATGTGCACTACATCCATTGGCAACCTGACTATATAATTTCCCTTCAGGGAAAACATCACAACTATAGTAAATAGCAGGAAGACAAGAGTAAGAGGGCTTACTCTCGGTATGAATTCGTGTTCGTACCATTGGCGGCTCTTAATTTTGAGCAAGCTGAACCGGGTCAACATTCCAGCCAGAAAAGGAATCCCCAGATAGATAAATACACTTTCGGCGATCTGGCCGATTGTGACATGCACAACCGCACCTTTGAGTCCGAACCACGCAGGCAGGATTGTTATGAATATGTAGGCATAGACCGAGAAGAAGAGCACCTGAAATATCGAATTGAAGGCGACCAATCCGGCTGCGTACTCCGGATCTCCGCACGCCAGGTCGTTCCAGACAATGACCATGGCAATACAGCGCGCCAGCCCGATCATAATGAGGCCTACCATATATTCCGGATAATCCTGAAGAAAAATAATTGCCAGCAGAAACATAAGTATCGGCCCGATCACCCAGTTTTGAATTAGGGAAAGTCCCAAAACTTTTTTATTTTTGAAGACCTCACCCAGCTCTTCATACTTCACCTTTGCGAGGGGCGGATACATCATGAGAATGAGGCCGATAGCAATGGGAATGTTGGTAGTACCTACCTGAAAACTGTTGATTAAACCCTCTACTTGCGGCACAAAATAGCCAAGACCAACACCCAGGAGCATCGCGGCAAATATCCAGAGTGTTAGATAGCGGTCGAGAAAGGAGAGACGCTTAGTGACGGTGCTCATTTGATTGTATTACCTCCCGCAGCATTTACTTTTCTTAATAGGCGTTGTCGTCGTCTTTTCATTATTATTAGCTTCCTGCTTACTTTCCAGAAAAGCCGTGAGACGCGCTCTATCATCTTTAATGACATCTTCGGAAACCCTCTCCATGACGGTAAGCAACATAAACCTTCTTAGTATGTCCTTATCATCGAGGCGATAGTGAACCCAGCGCCCTTCTTTTCTATCCGTTATCAATCCAGCGTCTTTGAGAACAGACAAGTGAAAAGAGACCTTTGGCTGGACCATTTCGAGGGCTGAAAATAGGTCGCAGACGCATAATTCTCCATGTTCGAGGAGCTTCAATATCCTCAACCGCGTTTCATCGGAGAGGGCCTTGAAAATGTTAAGAATCTCCTGCATCAGATTATGCCTCCGATTTGATAAGCTCTTTAACCTTATCGAGGCTTGGTAAAGGTTTGCCAAAATGTTTGAGCTTACCGTTCACCACGAACCCGGGCGTAGACATTGTATATTTCATTATATCGCGGATATCGCTCACCTTTTCTATTTTGGCGTCAATGCCCAACTCTTTGATAGCCTGTTTCACCAACGCCTCCATCTTGTGGCAGTTAGCACAGCCTGGACCCAATACTTTAATCTCCATTGCCTACGCTCCCTTCTCTTCCTCGAATTATAGTCCTAACTTTCCGATTGCAAGATCTATCGCTGCATCATTCACATCTGTTTTGCCCTTCTTAAAACCGAAATCCTCCAAGTTATAAGAGACGGGTTTGAAGCCGGCATTTTCCAGCACCTTTTTTGCACATAAAGAGGAGCATCCGTCGATGGTAACAGCACCTAAGGCCGCTTTCAGCGGTGCTATCTTTTCAGGGATGTTCGCCCCCACCGCAGCCATGCAATACATTTTCCCCTTTCCATCCTTTGACAATTTTCTGGCTATCCGATCAGATAGAGCCCCTACGTCTGCCGCGCCTGAACATGAAAAAATATAGGTATTTCCGCCGCATGCACACTCTGACATATATTCCTCCTGGTGTTGAAATCGGAAGACCAAGGATCTTCACAAAATGGCATTAAACAGATATCCGACAATGACGATTCCTACCGCAACTATGCTAAAAAAGGTGACGATAAGAGGCAGCTTCAATACGTTCTTCAGTATTACAGCCTCCGGGAATGAAATTGCAGTGACCGACATCATGAATGCCAGCACCGTACCCATGGCCATACCTTTTCCCACGAGCGCCTGAACAACTGGAATCATGCCGGCGGCATTGCTATAAAGCGGTATGCCGATCAAAACTGCAACCAGTACCGCTATAGGATTATCCGGCCCAGCATATTTAACGATAAAGTCTGCCGGTATGTACCCGTGCACGGCAGCTCCCAAGCCAATACCTATAACAACATAGGGCCAGAGTTTTTTTAGCAGGTCTGCTGTATAGCCACGGGCATACACAAGCTTGTCGCGGAAGCCGGTTTCCGTGACCTCCATTTCACCCACCTGCATCTCCCAAACGTAATTTTGAACGTACTTTTCCATCCTTAGCTTGCCGATGACTATGCCGGAGAGAATCGCTAGGACAACACCCGCTCCAGCGTAAATCATAGCAATCTTCCATCCGAAAAGCCCCCATAACATTATCAGCGCCACTTCGTTGACCATGGGAGAAGAGATGAGAAATGAAAAAGTGACCCCAAGTGGCACTCCTGCCTCTACGAACCCGATGAAGAGAGGGACTGCCGAGCATGAGCAGAAAGGAGTGACGATGCCAAGCAGGGCGGCAAGTATATTACCTATAATTTCTTTTTTATGCGTTAGTATTCTTTTGGTCTTCTCTGGCGAGAAGTACGCACGGATGACCGCTACGACAAAAACTATCGTGGTGAGCAATAAGAATATCTTTATGGTATCGTATATAAAGAAGTTTAGCGCATCTCCGACATGACTGGCAGGCTCCAGCTTCAGCAAGGCATAGGTAACATAGTCGGCAAATTGTTTTAGCATTCTTTCCCTTCCCCTAATTTAAACATAAACTAAATTTTATATGATGTCAAGTAGGGAATGGGCTGTTTGTACTGCAATCAGAAAAATCTGGACAGTCTATAAGCGAATATCAAGAGTGATACAGGACTCGCTAAAAAAGAAGATGCTAAGGCTTTTCGAGGAGATTATAACCCGACTTTGAAAGGTGGAATCTCAACCCCGGTGCGCTCTCTCTTATCGGAGACCCAAGACTCTATTTTTGCTTTAATAGCATCACGAATCTTTCTGACTTCCGTCATTTTCTCTTCGTGAGTACCCTGCAATTGAGCAGGATCGGGGAAACTCCAGTTTATGTGCTGTAGCGCGCCGGGGAACACAGGACACTTCTGTGCATTTGCCGCATCGCAAACGGTAATAACGTATTGGAAACGCTTGCCGCTTTTAAGCAAATCAAACGCTCTCCGGGTGGTATTGCCTGATATATCAATGCCCACTTCAGCCATCGCTTCTACTGCAATGGGATTTAATGTACCGGCTTCGAGACCTGCGCTCTCAGCCACAAAACGATCCCCGGCTATCAAGTTCAGAAAAGCTTGTGCCATCTGACTCCTTGCACTATTGTGAATGCATACGAACAACACACGTTTCTTATCCATATCTCTACCTCCTCATTCTTTCGTAAACCGGCCCTATAAGATCATCCGCTTTTTCGTAAACTATGTTTAGTATTACCACTTTGTGATTACAGAAGTGTTACAATCGCATTAAATTCTGCCACCGCTTTTCTCACTAATGATGGAATTCCTTTCAACACTTGCCACAGGCAGCCGCAACATCCTTGCCCTGGCGGAATTTTTCGAGTCTTGATCTATCTTTCAGGATCTTATCACCCTCTACCCTTTCCAGTACGCCCATCAAAAGAAACCTTTTAAATATATCTGAATCGTCGAGGCGGTAATGTGTCCATTTGCCATGTTTGCTATCCTTGACCAGTCCGGCGTGTTTCAATGTACGGAGATGGAAAGACACCTGGGGCTGCACAACATTCACAGCGGCAACAATCTCGCAAACGCAGAGTTCTCCGTTTTCCAGGAGTTTCAGTATCCTGAGCCTGGTCTCATCAGTCAGTGACTTAAAGACATCTATCATATTCTTCATGTCTTTGCGAACCTCCATGAATTATCGTATAATCTTTCATATATTTAACTATACCAAAATAATCTGTATATTATTAATTGATAACAGGGGAAAAGGATGAAAATGCCCTGAGCTGAGACATACGGCAAGTGAGCTGACTCCTATTCAACACGTATTCAACGCATATACTAAAGTATATGTGTTAATATCGCTAAGATTACTCACTTATGCATGGAGGCAGGTCAAAGCATTGGAGCACAGAGTCAGTGCAGAATAGCAATATATAAAAGGAGGAAATCATGCGGAATGCCTTGGTTATTTGTCTGGTGCTGATGTTTTCCACGAGCGCGGTTGCGTTGGAGCAGAACCTTGTAGACCTCCATAAGAACGCAGCCAAACTCAGCAACAAGGAATGTTTGAACTGTCATGCAAGTGTCCTGAAGGAAGTGTCGCTCAACAAAAAGTATAAGATGTTTCACCGGGTCCACCTCGAATCGAAACTCGCAACGCCGAAGCTGTGTACAGACTGTCATCAATCTGTCGATCTGAGGGACAGTTCAGCGGCCTCATTAAGGAAAGAGGTTGACCCTCAAGTCTGTGCTGGTTGCCACAGCGGCGGTGTGAATGGCGCGTGGAATTTATTTGCAAAGTAAGGAGGATCGAATGAGCGAAAACAGAATGATCACCGAAGACGAAAAAGACATTTTCGAAAAAACGACAGGACAAGAATTTAGCAGGCGGTCCTTCCTTAAATGGTCGTCAGCCCTTGCAGGTGCAGCCATTGCGAGCGGCCTTCTGTGGGATGACAAACTCGGTCTTTTCAGGGAGGCATCGGCAGAGGAGAAAATGGCAGGGAAAGGCAAGTGGATATATACGACATGCCATATGTGCGGCGGGACATCTGGGATAAAAGTCCATGTTGTAGATGGCAGAGTCGTTAAGATAGAACCAAGCGAATTCAACCCCATAGGTGTGGCCAATATCTCGACAGATTACGAACAGAAAAAGACTCTTGGCGGAAGGATCTGCGCAAAGGGTAATGCCGGGGCGAGAGCGCTTTACGATCCCGACAGGCTGAAAACACCTATGAAGAGAGTGGGACCGAGAGAATCTGGCAAGTGGAAAGCCATTTCGTGGGAGGAGGCCCTCGATGACGTTTCAAGAAACCTATTAGACATCCGAGAGAAATATGGACCCGAGACGATGTTCTGGTGCACTGAGGATTCCTCATTCACCGACATGCAAGCGGACTTCAACCTCCTGTATGGCTCTCCAAACTACTCGATGCATTCCAATACCTGCGATGTCGCAAGAAAGGCCTCCTTTAAGCTGGTGATGGGCGATGACAGACCACTCCCCGATTTCGCCAATACTAAGTATGCCCTTGTATTCGGCTGGAATATGCTTGCGGCTACAAAGTGGGCGCACCTTCCGGGAATCTGGAATTGGGGGAAAGCTAAAGGCGCAAAGATGGTCTATGTCGATCCCTTCTATAACCAGACAGCCGCAAAGGCTGATGAATGGGTTCCCATCAGACCGGGCACCGACGGAGCATTTGCTCTCGCGCTGGGGCATGAGATAGTTAAAAATGGCTGGCATGACCAAGAGTTTATAAATAATTATACAGTCGGCTTCGATAAGTATGCGGAGCTTGTGAAAGATAAAACCCCGGAATGGGCCGAGAAGATCACCTCGGTACCAGCCGAAACAACTAGAAGGATAGCAAAAGAGCTTGCATCCACAAAACCCGCTGCCATCGACACATGGAGCGGCCCCGGGCACCACACCAATGCAACCGATGGCGGAAGAGCCATTGCAATGTTGCCTGCTCTCTTGGGGCAGTACGATAAACCCGGCACAATGATAAGCAGAGAGGCAAAGGGGGGCAAGCGCAGGGCATTTGACGTGGACAAACCTAAGGCAGCTAGGATTGATGGTCTAGGTACAAAGTATCCCTTCGCTCATTCGTCTGGGATATACACCGAGACAAGGGATGCCATGATTTCAGGGCAACCTTACCAGCTCAGAGCAGGCGTATTTATGTTCCAAAACTTTATTATGTCTGTCCCCAATACGAAGAAGAACATCGAGGCGGTCAAGAAACTCGATTACGTTGTCGTTCTGGATACGATGATGAGCGAGCTAGCAGAGCTTGCTGATATCGTGATACCGGGCAGTCACTACCTGGAGAGATGGGAGATACATGGAAACTGGGTTACCTTCCCCGCGACGTCAATAAGGCAGCCTGCGGTCAAGTCGGTAATAAACGGGATGACTGAACAGGAGTTCATCCTCGCCCTGGCAAAAAAGATGGGACTGAAGGACAAGGACGGCAAGACCCTGCCTGATACTTATCCGGAATACATGTCCGATCAGCTCAAAAACGGACCCATAGGAAAGACCCTGGATGAAATGTTGGCTCTTCCTGGAGCCGTGTTCATCGGTGGCGAGACCCATTATGAAAAGTATAAAGAAAAAGGCTTTGCAACTCCGTCGAAGAAGATAGAGTTCTATTCTGAACAGATGGCGAAGAAGGGACTAAATCCATTGCCTGACTATGTTGAGCCTATATACAATCCGACCCCTGAGTTTCCTCTCTATCTAGTCAACTATAAGCAGGCCGAACACACCCATTCAAGGACGTTTAACAACGACTGGCTGATGGAGATGAAGCCTGATAATCCTCTTCTCATGAATACCGCCACAGCTGCTAGGCTTGGACTTAAGGACGGAGACCCTATATGGATAGAGTCCCCTTATGCAAAGGCAAAGGGGTCAGTTCAGGTAACGGAGAGGATCCATCCGGAGGTAGTGGCTCTTCATCATGGATTTGGACATTGGGGGTTCGGGAAGATCGCAAGAGGTTCAATGAACAAGATTAACAGGTGGTCTCCCGAAGGCACCGGAGATGGACAATTCCTTGCTGGTGTGTCTGAGAAAACTTCAGGCATGGCTGTCCACAAAGAAATCGGCGTTAAGGTAACAAGGGCGTAGAGGAGGGACAAATGGCAAAGAACCCTAAACAGATGACATGGCTTTACAATGAAAATAATTGCATCGCTTGCCGGGGTTGCGAGTCCGGCTGCAAGCAGGAATTCGACCTCCCCGTCGGCATTAGACGAAGGAGGGTCATTATCCAGGAAGCGGGAAAGTATCCTAATCCGGAAGTGAGATATATTTCGGTTTCTTGCAATCACTGTGAGGAACCATCGTGCCTGAAAGCTTGCCCTGTGGGAGCGTACTCCAAGGAAGAGGAATTCGGCGTAGTTCTTCATGACAAGAAGAAATGCATCGGATGCAAGCGCTGTATGGCGGCTTGTCCTTACGGTGCCCCTCAATTTAATGAAAAGGAAAAGAAGGTGGACAAGTGTGATTTTTGCATACACAGATTGAAGGCTGGTCTCCCACCTGCCTGTGTCAGAACCTGCATGGGCTATGCCCTTTCAAATGGCAAAATGCCCGATGTCGAAGCTGGCAATGCCTTTCCAGATCCAGTTTTTAAAACCAAGATTCAGGACCGGCTGCCGCATTTTGCCGACCCAAAACTGACCATCCCGTCAATAAGGTTCGTAGAGGCAAAGAATATAAAGAAGTAGGCTTTTAACCAGAGACCGCAGGGGTAACCACTGGGTTGCCCCTGCACAAAAGTTCCTTTAAGGAGTTTCGGATTATGCAAAATGCTACGATGACGGATAGCGAGCTGATAGACGCATGCGGGCTTTTGGGAAGCATGTATCTATGCAAACCAGATAGAGAGACGTTGGATAGCTGGAGAGCTTTGTTATCAGAAGCAGTCCCGGATATTCTGTCAGACTTGAAGAATGCCTTGGATAAAATAGACATCTCGTCAGACAGTGAGTTGGAAGATTTGTTATGGGAATACACCAGACTATTTATCGGTCCTTACAAGTTGCCATGTCCTCCTTGGGAGTCCGTTTATACGTCACCGAAAAGACTCCTGATGCAAGAAGCATACGACGAAGTCAGGGACTATTACAGCAAAGCCGGGTTGACTGTCAACAATCAGGGCATCATGGCGGATCACATCGGGGCGGAGCTTAACTTCCTCGCTGTTGTTCTTCAGAAGGCGAATAGTGATCCCGGAAAAGAACCATACTATCGGGACCTCGCAAAAGGGTTTCTTTCTGATCATATTCTAAAGTGGGCGCCGCAATTCGCACTGGACATGGAAGATGCAGCTGATCTCTCATTTTATAAAACATTGGCAAGAGTGACTCGGTCTATGATCGACCTGATTGAGAGATGACAAAATGAATAAGAGCGAAGAGCTGGATCGGACTTCAGGGTTTGAATCTCTTCTCGCTGAGTCGACAAGGATCCATGGACACCTCTGCCCTGGCCAAGTGCTGGGAGTTAAGATGTCCATTCTCGGGCTCCGTGAGATAGGCATCGAAGATCCGAAGGGGAAGGACAGAAAGAGTATTATCGTCTTTGTTGAAATGGACCGCTGTGCTACTGATGCGGTTCAGTCTGTTACTGGATGCAGCCTGGGCCATCGCACTATGAAGTTCATGGACTACGGTAAGATGGCGGCAACATTTCTGAACCTCAAGACTGGCAAGGCCGTGAGGGTTATAGCAAAAGAGGAATCGAGGCAGAGGGCGAAGGAATATTTTCCTGAGATTAAAAACAAGTACGAGGCCCAGCTTCAGGCATATAAAATCATGACTGACAGGGAGCTTTTTGATGTTATGGATGTGAAGATAGACCTTAAGCCCGAGGACATACCCGGCAGGCCGTTGGGAAGGGTAAGATGCGATTTGTGTGCTGAGTATATTCAGGACATGCGGGAAGTTTGTAAAGGGGAGAAAGTCTTATGCCGAGTATGTGCCGGAGGTGGATATTATAAGTCTCAGAAAGATGATATTTTTTGACATGCGTTATGCAATAAATCCATAACGGAATGAGGGAAGGATTACTATGGAGATACGTTCGAAGCTTTGGATAGAGGTAGATGGACAACCGGTATTTGGCAGAGGACGAAGATTCCTGCTTGAGTCCATAGACAAGCACGGCTCGATCACTCAGGCGGCAAAGGAAGTTAACATATCCTATCGAAAAGCATGGGGCTATATCAAAGCAATGGAGAAGCGGCTTGGATTCGCGCTCGTCGATTGTCAAACAGGGGGCAAGGACGGTGGCGGAGCCTGTCTGACAGAAGAGGCTAAACAGTTTCTGAAGAAATACCGCATGCTTGAGCAGGGCATCCACGAACTTGTTGACGACCGTTTCAGCAAAATATTCGGCGGGGCTGATAATAATGTTTCTGAATTAGCATGCAGTCGCAACGATGGCATGACGGTACCGGTGAGTGCGGCTATCGGGATGGCGCTTGCCCATGATATTACCGAAATCCGAAAAGATGAATTTAAGGGGCGTGCGTTTCGCAAGGGTCATATAGTCCGTCCTGACGATATTGAACATCTGCAACGGTTGGGCAAGGAGAATCTTTTTGTGCTTTCGATTCAGGAGGATGAGATACACGAAGATGAGGCAGCTGCTCTCATTGCTGATGCTCTGAAAGGGAGTGGTGTGTCTGTACCTGACGAACCTAAGGAAGGCAAGCTGAACCTAGTTGCTTCCCAAAAAGGCCTCCTGAAAATAAACACCGAGGCACTCCGTCGTTTTAACCGTCTCGGCGACGTGATGTGTGCATCTTTGCATGGCAATACGGTTGTACGCGAAGGCCAAGTGGTCGCTGCCACGCGTGCAATTCCGCTTGTAGTCAAGAAAACTATCGTTGAAAAAGCGGTCCAGGCGGTGCATGGACAGCCGCGAGCTGTTGAAGTTCTACCAATGCGGCAGCCAAAAGCAGGTATTGTAATCACCGGTAATGAAGTCTATCATGGTCGGATTGCCGATGCCTTTGGACCGATTATGTCCCGAAAGATAGCGGAACTTGGTGGCACCATTGTCGGCATTCATTATGCTCCCGACGATGAAAAAATAATAGAAGAAAAACTGAAGGATCTGCTAGCGCAAGGGGCTGACATGCTTATAACAACGGGCGGGATGTCGGTAGACCCCGATGACGTGACACGGTTTGCGATACGCCAGCTTGGCGCAAAGGATATTACGTATGGATCTGCAGTATTGCCTGGTGCTATGTTTCTGATTGCCTATTTGGACGATACTTCCACAACTCGTTCCGTACCGATAATCGGTATCCCCGCATGCGGCATGTATCATAAAACTACCATCTTCGACGTAGTCGTGCCGCGTGTTCTTGCAGGAGAACGCATAGGCCGCGATGACCTCGCCGCATTGGGTCACGGAGGTCTCTGCCTGCATTGCGCCGAATGCCGCTATCCAGTGTGTCCATTCGGCAAGTAGAAGAATAAAGAAATGGCACGTGCGTGATGCTGTCTAATGCTCCAATTGTGTAGCGGGAGCACTGATAGATTATTTTGCAAATCATCAGATTTCGTATGCTGGCGGTACAGCGTTTTCAGCAGGACTAAGTCAGCAGCCTTGATGTGGCTGCCCTCAATAATTACGACATGCAATTGATAGAACTATCTCGGTGATATTTTGAAACGACTATCGATTATTGCCGATACAACACATCAGCACTTCAAACATGATGAATACCGAGATGGAGGATGCCCTTATCTTTGGTAAGATGCTAAAATATTTTGGGATGTATTGACTTTCAACTATACGATGATCAAATAATCGGTAAGTTCATCCCACATACTTTTGCCACCTCCCCGTACTAATTCCTTATCCGCAGTTAAAAAAACACGCGAGCACTAGAACGGGAAACTAACGTTTACTCTTCTCAGTGAAACCTGGAGGTGTGGGATTCGACATTATTACGTTTTTATGACGTTGCTAATAATGATTCGTTTAAAAAGAAATGGTTGATGGTGCAACACCTTGTTTTTGTTGCAATATTATTTCGTATCCAAAATGGATGCGAACCAGTGTCTTAGCCTTGCGAAGGCAACGCTGCAGGACTATTCAAGCGCACAAACGTGTTAACACTTGATAGTGAGAAAAATAAAATAGATCAGTAGGTTGCCGGCCATATAACCGTGAACTAAAATGCTTTATTGGTAGTCCCAACGGGAGTCGAACCCGTGTCTTAGCCTTGAGAGGGTGTTAGTAGCATTTTATTAATTCTATTGTCTGTCAACGGTTTGGGCGATTTACTTTAGTTTTCAGGGTGTTTTGAGCTTTCTGTTATTTCTGTCATTTCTCTTATTTACCATTATTTCCGGTAAAAAGTGCCTATTTCTTTCATATATGTTGACAAAAGTGTTGACACTTAAAAGGACCCCACATGCCCGACCAGTAATCGCTCAGGCAGCCCCCCACATGCAAAACGGTGCAAATCAAGATCTTGATCTGGACTGCTGAAAAAGGAGAGCTTCCAACGTAGTTCCCTGTAATCGATCCTGTTAGTTTACTGCCATAACATGTGAGTGTCTTGATATTGTAATATCATAGTATTATAATATTAATACAGTAAGTATCTTATAAGGACTGGTGAAAAACAATGAAAGGCTCAACGACATTAAGACTACCTGATGACCGCCTCAAGGTCATCAGAGCTATCGCAGGTTACGAAAATAGATCGCTTTCCGACATATATACGGAACTGACCGATGAGTATATTGGTAGACACAAAGAGACCCTAGAACTGCTTGGCATACCCGGCTTCCTAGAAGAGTGCAAAGAGGGCCTAGCCGAAATCCACGCTGGTGGCGGGAAAATCTTAAATGACCTGGACGATTAAGATATCGTCCAAAGCTGAAGCCTATTTCACCCGGCTCGACAGGGACCTTCGCAAGCGGATAAAAAAAGATCTCCAGGAGTTGGCTGAATGCAACTCACCTATTGAACACCGCCATGTAAAACCGTTGACCGGCGAGTTGAGGGGACTTTACCGTCTTCGCGTTGGCGATTATCGGATCGTCTTTGCGTTAATGCCGGAGATTCTCACCATAGCCATTGTCAATATCGCGCCTCGTGGTGATGTTTATAAATAAGATCCCGCTTTTTTGTGTTCAGCAAAGACCTTCACCCATTAAGATGTTCACCTGCACGTTAACTCATGTCAAGAGGACAAAAGACCAGCAATTAATCCCGGCCACCTTTGATACATTTCCCTGGCTTGTATCTATTCCTTTTCAATGCCAAGTCGTTGCCAAACCCAAGCAAGGTCATAATAAGGCCTGGATTCCCGTTTATTCAGTTCCTCTCCATTTTCATATAGTTTAAGTAACTCTATAACTTTTAGCTTTCCCGCTTCAGTCTTAACAGCCTCCAACGGGGTCTTGTTATCAAGAACTGGGATTCTATCACTAAACCATTTCTCATAGTGGTTCTGCATGAACTGATAATATAGTCGTTGCTGGATCTCCATCGGCAAGTCATTCTCAGGGGTGGTATTGGGAGCTTGTTCCTTGAGAGATTTAATGGCTTCCATCGGATCTTGAAATGTGTCTAACTTGTGGACAACGGTATTGGATAGAGCCCCGAGAATAAGTTTCTTGCCGCGGTCAAGTCTTTTCTTTGAATGGCATGCAAGTGTAAGTTTATTACCCTTGATCTCGATTGTGCCAAGGATCGTGGCACTACCATCCGGCTTCCTCTTGTCATACCAAGTAAAACCATCGTGGTCTTGTTCAAATCCCTTGATTTTGGGCAACCCTATCTTGACGGCCTCATGATCCTTAATCTCAAATAGCGCTCTGGAAATCAGCACCGGTTCTCCACTTGTGGTATGCAGTTTCAGCGGCGGCGGTGGATATTGGATTGGAAAATACCAGTGGAAGTTGAATAAATCACCTGCCTCCTTCAGGAACATATCCATAGTGCCATCGGACAATGCCTCTTGATACTCTCGGAACTCGTTCATGATGTCATCGAGAATCTTTTCTTTCCTCATGATGCTATATGGGAAGACTGAACCGCTCATGATATATTGACCATCAATCAGCAATAGCCGGGCAGCAAAAATATCGTATCGTTTAAGACTCCGGGTAGCAGACTTTTCCTTTACATCATATTCCCCACCCAGCAGTAAGTCCTTCAGCAACAGTCCCTTCTCAGGAAAGACCTCCTGGACCTCAAATAGACTTATGACGGAGTTCTTCATGAGAGTCAGGATTTTATATTGGTCTTGTGACAATCTCTTATTCCGCTCCATATAGAGGTCTACGAGAGTCTTGTCGGTATCGGGATCTATAATGAAATCAAAGGTAATCCATTCAAAGAAGTTTTGATAAGCGATATCAAGGTCATGACCTTCAAGGTGTTCTCGTGGAATAAAGTCATCCCAGAACATTGCATGGGCTTCTTCAACGGTGTCCTTATAATTCTTGTTGTAGAAGTTCTGGAGTTCCGCTACAAGCTGTTTTTGGATGGAGTCTTCCTTGCCAACTTGCAGAAAGGTTTCTGCAAGGCAACATTTCTTGTATTTCTTTCCACTGCCACAAGGGCA
This sequence comes from uncultured Nitrospiraceae bacterium, assembly GCA_963727805.1. GTDB lineage: Bacteria > Nitrospirota > Thermodesulfovibrionia > Thermodesulfovibrionales > Dissulfurispiraceae > Fen-1308. The sequence continues at coordinate 81,351 of CAVSHF010000004.1, read as the reverse complement.
GGGATCATTTCTCCCAACATTATTCATAATTGACAGTCTCCCGTTTACCTACTTCGAAATTAATCATCCTCAACAACCCGTCAACAAAGTATACCTTAATGCAGGAAGGGACACGCAAGCGGATCCAAATTGTAGGGCTAACAGGCTTTTTCAGGGTTCCTGCCTGCCTTAAAAATAATGATCTACCCGGTCAGTGCATCGAACACATGATCAGTCTAATCATCTGAGTGTCGTGGAGTTGAGAGTACGTAGATAGGTTTTTTAAGCAGGCTTGAAATACCTACATATTTTATTATAACAGACTGTTTTAAATGCCATTTCAGCGTTTTGAGTTTTCCTATGGATTCCCTTGGATTCCTTTGTTTTCCGCTAAATTTATGACGTTTTTATGACATCGACTTAGGCTAGATATCCATCACGACTAACGTTCCTTTGCCTTGCCTGCGGATTTCGCCGGTGTTTCATATTATCGCGTCTCCCGTAAGTAGCAGTTTTAGAAACGGGCAGTGGACAAAGATAAAGTAGCGTATATACGCTTTAAACAATGATTAAAAGTTCATATTAAGGAAATCGATCGGTCTAAGCACTATAGTATTAAAAACCCTCTTATGATAAAGTTTTCTGAAATCCTTCTCATTTCCGGTCACAAAGATGTCTGCCTTATGATAGATAGCTGTCGTGAGAATAATCCGGTCATTCTGTGGGAGTTTCCGTATCTCCGCATGCTTCAGGTCTGCGGCAATATCTCCCAATATCTTCGATTTCTCGATCAGCTCTTTGAGAAGGCTTTCCGAATCAGGCTTCTTTCTTCTGATATTCGACAAAGTCTCCTCGCAGACCAGCTTTGAAAGACATACTTGAATGATGCCCATACCCTGGATCTCATAGATTAAGTATGAACGCGATTTCTCCTTGCCCGTATACGCGATCGAAAACAGGACATTACTATCGAGAAAGACCTTTATTTTTTTCTCCATCTAGAGAGAATATCCTTCCTTTCCGCAGATTTCAGTTGATCCGCCTCAGTGATCTCCCTTATAAAGTCGTCCGGGAACTCCCGTATCGTTACGGTCATGGCCGGCTTGATCATAATCCCGTCTTCCCTGAGTTCAAAAACAACAGGAGACTTTGATTTAATGCCGAAACGATCCCTCAATTTCTTCGGGATTGTCACCTGCCCTCTTTCTCCAACTATGACTGTTTCCATTTGTTATCACCCGCCCTTCCTACGTTATATTTAATTATACCTATTATCTGAATATATGTAAATATGCCTTATTTTGTTAATATATTAATCTGTCCCAAAATTACCTTACAACTCCAGTTTCTCATATCCAAGAGACTTATAAGCCTTCAATCTCCTTTTATACATTTTATCGAGAAGCGGCATCTTACTATCGACGTAATCGTAAATTCTTATCTCAGTCTTGTTTTCACGCTGGCGATGAAGTCTGCCGGCATACTGCACCATCTTTCCTTTGAAAGAAAAGGGCATAGCCAGAAAAAGTGTATCAAGTCTCGGATCGTCAAACCCTTCCCCAATATATGGTCCGGTTGCCAAAATAGCACGCTTTTCGGTCTCCGGGGTATTGAAAAGCCTCTGGAGCATCTCCCTTCGCTGTGGGGCTTTCATCCCACCATGCAACACGACCAAATGCTCAACTGATCCTTCTAATAAGCCTCTCAACAATTCAAGGTGTTCTTTTCTTTCAGTAAGAATAATGGGAGAGCGCCTTTCCGAGAGGCAATTAGGTACGTCCGAACAGATGAGATCGTTTCTGGCAGCATCGGCTATCAGCGGTGGCCAAATCGAAGTAATATGGTCGCCTTCGACCCATTCGCATGAAAAGTCTGTCTTACGTTCGACTAAAAGCTGTCGAAACGAAGCCTCTTTCGTCACTGACTTCGTGCTCACAGAATAACGAATTGGGCCACACTGCATGATAATAATTGGCTGATGCCCATCCCTCCGATAAGGTGTAGCAGTGAGGCCAGTAACATACTTCGCGTTTGACGCCATCATGACGCGCTCAAAGGAAACCGCAGAGATATGATGGCATTCATCTACGATTATCTGCCCGTACTGCTTGACCCTATCGTCTATGCCATCCTCTTTGTCCAGGCTCTGAAGCATAGCGACATCAATGATTCCCGTTGCTTTATCTTTAGCTCCGCCGATCTGTCCAACATTCGTTATATCCATATCTAAAAATGATGCAATTTGGGCACGCCACTGATCAAGAAGCGGTTTGCGATGGACCAGAATAAGAGCATTTACCTTTCTTTCGGCTATAAGTTTGATGCCCAAAATTGTCTTTCCTATGCCGGGAGGAGCAACGAAAACCCCGGTATCATAATTAAGCATCTCCTTCAGAACTTTTTTCTGGAGCGAATTAAGTTCACCTTGGAATATGAAATCGGCAGGTTCACCGCTAAATCTCTTGTCGTCGATGGCGAGGTTAATATCATTAATCGATAAGAGTTTACCAAGATCTTCCAGACAGCCTCGTGGCAAAGCGACGAATGAATTAACCTCTTCGGCGCAACAAATGACTCTTGGAGTTTTCGCCGTCGAGAAGCGCATGCTTTGTTTCTTAAAGAATTCAGGGTTCTGAAATGATGCTAGACGTTTTATACGAGTTATAAGTTGGGAAGGAAGACCTTCTTCATTAATGTACAGCCTGTTGGCGATAACAACGGTTATTTGATCAGGTAGGGCACATGTGAGCTTTGTGAATACGCGCTTGGACAGTGACTGGCTTTCCCAAGGTGCAGACTCGTCGTCGCCCTGGCTCGTTCTAATTCCAAGGAGGCCTTTTGCCTTGATGTTCTCTTCGAGAAATTGAGATAGTTCTGGAAAAGAGATGTGGCCGACATTGCCAAGGATAGCCCACTGATTAGGATAAGGAGTAAGGCTCTTATCGACAAAGACGCTATTGCCTGTTTCACGCGGAATTTTCTGAAGTGGAAGCGCTATCAGATTACCGAACCCACCTCTTGGAAGAGTGTCCTGGTTGGGAAAGAATCTGTCGTAGCTCTTCATATCGAGCTCATGCCTTTCCTCCATGGTTTCAGTTATGAGGAACTCACCGAGCTGGCGGGCCAGTACAGCCGGGACTGGCTCACTGAAAAAGATCCAGACGTGCGCACCGTTACCGGATCTGGACCGCTCAATGTAAGCCAAAATTGCGTTTGCTTCGCATGTTGTCAGAAAGGCAATTGCGTCTTTCTCCCATTCTTTTTTATCGAAATCAACAGCAAGGAACCAGCATGTGTCATCTTCAAGCAAAGGATACACACCGGCTGTAATCTGTCCGTCAAGGTGCTGTCTTATGACACTATCGGTCACTGGTGCGAAGGCCCGATTGTTACATTCGCTACATTTTACCGTCGGCTTTCTACATACGCCTGATTGCCACTCTTTAAGGCAAACGGGACTGTACCCCTTTGCTCCTGTCTTCTTACTTGTCCAGAGTTTAGGATAGACGTCTTCTCGACCACGGAAAAGATCACGGAAAATATGAATTTTTTCTTCAGGCGAAAGAATGACTGATACAGTCTTCTTTTGCTGATTATTCGACAGAACTTCCCGCAGTTTTACCTGCAAGGACTGAAGACGCTCATCAAGGCTGTCCCGTTCCTTATATAGTTCGGCGAGGCGAGACTCGATTTCAGCTATTTCTTCTTTAAGCGTGTTTGCGGAATCACCTTTCAAGATTACGGACCGCCTTTGGCAGTACAATCAGCAGATAATTTTTCTGCCTGAACGTTATTATCTTGTCTAGTTTCATAACGCGTCTAATCGTACAGTACAATACCATATATTTTCTCATATTTGGGGGGGTACTGATGATCTTCGATCAAGTTATAGTAATTCTCAACGAGACCTTGAATCGGCAAAATCCCGATGCTTTTAATAGTTCATGGATCCTGAAACACGCTCCACATTGCTATCGTTTCATTTACAAGAATATCAGGACGGAGCTCGGTCATATAGACTGGGATAGAGTAACCTATGCGCTGGAGTGGAAATTCCAACGTCGGTGGGTTCCGTGGCGAAGGCACAAGAACCGAAAGCCATATGAGAATTCTTCCGAGGTCGGCGCCGTCCTTAAGAGATATGACGAACACTTATACGTTTTTATTGCATTCTCCGATCAAGAAGAAAGGCGCATGCAGGACATTATCAGCATTGCACTTGTTCGATTGGCTCAGTGCGGAAATCAGTCAGCTAGACGGGAGATCATCAAACTTGTTCGTTACACTATTGACGTGTGGATTGACCGTTATCAGTGCTTATTTCGCTGGCAAGGATATGACGATGAAATTCAAAAGAGACTTGAAACGTGCATACGGCGCTACCGTTACACTGGATCGTTTCTGAATTACGTATTCCGGACGCTGCTGTGTGCAGCGAGAAGCTTGCGTCCGCTCTACGCATACTCTTTGGATGAGCCGATAACCTACAACGCAAAAAGGAATAAAATTGAGAATGTTTTTCAAGATCCGGACACGAATGAAATCAGGATTTATAAACGCACTAACTATGGCTCACGACGAGGCCAAAAGTGAGAAAACGGACAAACAACTTGATTTGATTGGTTGCCAGATAGAGAAGTAGAGGGCATTCTACCGTCTTTTACCCTCTATCCTTATCACAAGTTTTGTATCAAGAGCATCGGCTATCTTTTTAAGGGTTGAAAGCATAGGCAATCCATGCGTGAGTCCCTCAATTCGTGAAATTGTAGACAACGGCATTCCCGTCTTTTTAGCGACATCCCCTACAATTAGCTCAGCTGGCAAATTACAATAGAGCGGCGGGCAAATGCTTGCCTCGAATTTTAGATGCCGCTACGTTTAACTACCGACAGCACAGAAGACGCGGCATCAAATGTGAATCAATAATCTGTGTATTGTGGGATTCGACATCATGACGTTTTTATGACGCTGCTACGAATAACGCGGTTAAAAAGAAAGGATTAATGGTGCAACCCATTGTTTTTGCCGTAATTTTATTTGATTATCCAAAATGGATTAGAACCAGTGTCTTAGCCTTGCGGTGCGAAAGCTGCGCGACTATTCAAGCGCACAACAGTGTTAACACTTGATGGTGATAAAAATCCAATAGATCAAGGTGTTACTTGCCACAAAACCCTGAACTAATATGTTTTTTTGGTAGTCCCAACGGGAGTCGAACCCGTGTCTTAGCCTTGAGAGGGCTATGTCCTAGGCCTCTAGACGATGGGACCATTGTGACTGGGGAGAGAGGATTCGAACCCCTATAAGCAGATCCAGAGCCTGCCGTACTGCCATTGTACGACTCCCCAAAAGGCAAAGAGTAGAATAATAAAAAAAAGCATTTCAAGTCAACTTTTAACTTCTCTTCCTTTTTCGTCGAACAGGTTTTTCACTTCCTTTATCAGGTCGTTGATATCCTTGAATTGCCGGTATACCGAGGCGAACCTTACATAAGCTACTTTATCGAGATCCTTCAGGGCGGCCATGATTTCTTCACCTATCCAGGAACTCGGAATTTCCTTAACGCCCATGCTCATGAGTTTCTTTTCGATCGTCTTTTCGACCCCTTCGAGGTTATTGATTGGGATGGGTCTTTTTTCACATGCCTTTTTGAGACCGCTGATAATTTTATACGCATCGAAGAATTCCCGGCTCCCGTCTTTCTTGATGACCATTGGAAGGGGTTCGTCGACACGCTCATAAGAGGTGAACCTTTGTTCACATTTGAGGCATTTCCTCCTGCGACGGATGACATCTCCTTCTTTGGCCATCCTTGAATCAATGACCTTGTCTTCGATGCTCCCGCAGAAAGGGCACTTCATGATCGACTATGGGGCTTCATGGCTGATAAACGGAAAATCGCTCGCAAAGGGCCTGTACCCTGTGCTTCGTGGCCTTTAGAATTGCATCGTTGTCGATATTGCGGATGACGTTGGCGATGATGTCGGCGATCTCATCCATCTCACTCTCGCCCATCCCCCTCGTAGTAACGCAGGGTGTCCCCAGTCTTATGCCACCCGTAATAGTTGCCGGTTTTTGATCATATGGGATGCCGTTCTTGTTAACTGTAATGCCTGTTTTGTCGAGGGCTTCTTCGGCGTCTTTTCCCGTAACATTCATATTGCTCAAATCCACAAGCATAAGATGGTTGTCGGTACCGCCTGATATGATAGTAAATCCCTTTGCTATCAGGCCCGCAGCAAGTCTTTTCGCATTAGCGACAACTCTTTTTTGATAATCGGTGAATTCAGGGCTTAACGCTTCTTTCAAAGCAACAGCCTTTGACGCGATAACCTGCACAAGAGGCCCACCCTGTATCCCCGGAAAAATCATCTTGTCGATGGCTTTTGCGAAATTGGCCTTACACATAATGAGACCGCCTCTTGGCCCCCTCAGCGTCTTGTGGGTTGTGGAGGTCACAAAGTCAGCGTGTGGAATCGGAGACGGATGCACTCCAGCGGCGACCAGTCCAGCGATATGGGCGATGTCAGCCATCAGGTAAGCACCTACTTCTTTAGCAATCGCAGAAAAACCCTCAAAATCGATAATCCTCGAATAGGCACTCGCTCCCACGACGATAATTTTTGGCTTATGCTCAAATGCGGTTTTTCTTACCCCGTCCATATCGATGTAACCGGTTTCACGGGTAACACCGTAGGATACGGCCTTATAGAACATGCCGGTAAAGTTGACCGAAGCGCCATGCGAAAGATGGCCACCATGCTTCAGGTCCATCCCGAGGATGGTGTCCCCCGGCTTTAGCACTGAAAAGAAGACCGCCATATTCGCCTGGCTCCCGGAGTGAGGCTGGACATTCACATGTTCGGCACCAAATATCTGTGTGGCGCGGTTGATAGCGAGCCTCTCAACCTGGTCTGCGAACTCGCATCCGCCGTAGTAGCGCCTTCCGGGATACCCTTCAGCGTATTTATTGGTAAAGACGGAGCCCTGGGCATCCATAACCGCCCGGCTTGCATAATTCTCTGAGGCTATTAGAAGTATCTTCTTCCGCTCGCGTTCTTCTTCGTTAAGAATAGCTTCATAAATTTCGGGGTCGACGGCTTTAAGGTGTTCTGCGTTCATGGGGCGGTCACTCTGTTTCCTTATATATTTTATCGGCTATTTCTCAAGGGTCTTTAATTCGATGAGCGAAATCTTTTTAAGCCTGTTAACGTGCCTTCCGCCATCAAAAGGGGTGTCTATCCAGGTGCGGACGATCTCTTTGGCAAGGTCTTTCCCGATTATCCTGCCGCCCATCACAAGAATATTGGCGTTGTTATGGAGCCTGCTCATCTTTGCCGAAAAAAGGTCGTTGCAGAGCGCAGCCCTGATATTGCGGAATTTGTTGGCAACGATAGACATCCCTATGCCGGTGCCACAGATAAGAATGCCTCTGTCTGCCTTCCCGGTAGAAACGTCCCTAGCGACCTTCTCTCCAAAATCGGGGTAATCGACCGATTGCGGAGTGTCAGTGCCGTAATCAGTTAATTCGTGACCTAATTCTTTGAGGAGTGCGATTACATCTTTCTTTAGATCGAGACCTGCGTGGTCAGAACCGATGGCGATGAGCATGAGCGTGCGTCTCCTTTCACAAAATCCGGTATCAGCCGGTCTCCATAAGAAATTGAGCGATTTTTAGTTTATCCAAGATAGAGAATCCAAGTCAAGGAAAGGATCAAGAGATGATCAGCGGTCACCGAACCAGAAATTCGAGGAGTGCCTTCTCGGTGTGGAGCCTATTTTCGGCCTGGTCGAAAACAGCGCTCTGGGGACCGTCCATCACTTCTGCCGTAATCTCCTTGCCGCGATAGGCAGGCAGGCAATGAAGCACGATAGCATCCGGTTTTGCCAGGCTGAGCAGAGCGCTATTTATCTGGTATCCCTTGAACTTCCTGGCCTTTTCTTCTGCCTCGGCCTCTTGCCCCATGCTCACCCATACGTCAGTATAAAGTACATCGGCACCGGCGACAGCTTCCTTCGGATCGTTAGTCACCGTAATGCTGCCCTTTCCATCCTTGCGCACACGAGCGACTGTTGATGCATCCGGGCCATACCCTTCAGGAGAAGCAATGACAAAATCGAGCCCAGTGCGTGATGCTGATTCTATGAGGGAATTGGCGACATTATTGCCGTCTCCGATAAATGCAAACCGGATACCTTTGAGACGCCCTTTCCGCTCAAGCACGGTCATAAGATCCGCAAACGCCTGGCAGGGATGATGCATATCGGAGAGGCCATTTATGACAGGCACTGACGCATAGCGGGCAAATTCCTCAAGCGCAGATTGCTTGAAAACACGCATAACCATTCCGTGCAAATACCGCGAAAGAGTTCGTGCTGTATCGGCAATAGTTTCTCCACGGCCGAGCTGGATGTCCTTAGGGCTGAGATAGATCGGTTGAGCGCCAAGTTGATAGACGCCAACCTCGAACGACACCCTCGTCCGCGTGGACGGTTTTTCAAAGAAGAGCCCAATGCTCTTGCCGATAAGAGGGCATTTGCCGGCATCAACGCCCGATTTCAGTCCAATGGCCCTTTTCAGCAGGAAGTCTATTTCATCTTCCGAAAAATCAAATAGTGTCAGACAATCTCGCTTTGTGGCTCTTTTCATGGCAATTTTTCCATCACATCTTCCAGTACTTCGATCATGTTATCGATATCTTTTCCCTCCACAATCAATGGTGGGGTGAACCTGAGAACGTTGCCCCCTCCGGCAAGACCGACCAGGATTCCGCTTTCCATGCATGCGGAGACATACGGGACAGCATCTCGCAACAATTCCATCGCGATGAGCAGTCCTTTGCCCCTGATTTCAACAACCTTACCCTGGTAGTCATACTTGAGTTGGGTCAAGCTTTCCATAAGGTATTTCGACATCCGGTTGCACTGATCAAGGATGAAGCCGTCTTCCAGAAGGGTCTCAATCGTCGCTATTGCGGCTGCGCAGACTAAGGGGTTGCCCCCAAAAGTTGAAGCGTGAGTACGCGGCTGAAAAGCGGTGGCGACCTCATCGGTTGCAAGCATCGCGCCAATAGGAACACCTCCGCCAAGCCCCTTGGCCAAAGACATAATATCAGGGAGAATGCCGTAATGTTCATAAGCAAAGAGCTTTCCGGTACGCCCCATGCCAGTCTGGACCTCATCGAAGATAAGAAGCAGCTTCTTTTCATCGCAGAGTTCGCGGACCTTTTTCAGATATCCTGCCACTGGCAGAATCACGCCACCTTCACCCTGAATAGGCTCTAGCATCACCGCGCAGGTATTCTCGGTTATTGCAGCGGCAAGAGCATCGATGTCATTGAAAGGCACATACTTGAATCCGGGCAAGAGGGGCTCGAACCCCTTCTGAAATTTGGGTTGCCCCGTTGCCGTCAAAGTGGCCATAGTCCTGCCGTGAAACGAGTTTAAGGCTGTGATAATCTCGTAGCGTTCCGACCCCAGCTGCTCTTTGGCATATTTCCGAGCTAACTTTATGGCCGCCTCGTTCGCCTCGGCCCCTGAATTGCAGAAAAAAACCTTGTCGGCAAAAGAGTTCGTCACAAGCAGTTTTGCCAGCTTGCCCTGGGGTTCAATGTAATAGAGGTTGGAAACATGAATAAGCCTCTGCGCCTGTTTCTGAATTGCCACTACTACCCTGGGATGACAATGGCCGAGGACATTGACCGCGATACCGCCCACGAAGTCGAGGTATTCCTTGCCGTTTGTATCCCATACTTTTATGCCTCTTCCCTTGCGCAAAACTACGGGGAAACGGCTGTAAGTGGGCATCAGATAATGATCGGCGTCGTCTATGATCTTGCTGGTTTCCATGCAAAATGATAACACATCCGCCAAAAAATATTAAAGTTATGCTATAATTTCATTTATGAAAATCGCTATTACTGGCAAAGGCGGAGTGGGGAAAACAACCCTCTCGGCAATACTAAGTCATCTCTATGCGGCAGAGGGGAAAAGGGTCATTGCCGTTGATGCAGATCCCGATGCGAACCTCGCGCAGGCCCTTGGTGTTTCTCCTTACGAAATAGAAAAGTTAAGACCGATCGCCGATATGGCTGACCTGATCGAGGAAAGGACCGGCGCAAAGCCGGGGACTATAGGGAGCGTCTTTAAAATGAATCCCAAGGTTGATGACCTCCCCGAAGAAATAGGTTACAAGATCGACGGCATTACCCTCCTGATGATGGGAAAAGCGAAGACAGCTTCATCGGGATGCTATTGTCCCGAAAATGTCCTCCTGAAGCAACTTCTCAAGCACCTTGTCGTCGAAAGGGATGAGATCGTGATCGCCGATATGGAAGCCGGGATCGAACATATGACACGGGGGACATCCGAGGCAGTCGATGCATTTATCGTCGTTGTCGAGCCGGGTCAAAGGAGCATCCAGACGGCCAATACCGTGAAGGAAATGGCTAAAGGTCTCGGCGTGAAGAAGGTTTTTTTCGTCGCCAATAAGATCAGGACTGATGAGGATATCGAGTTCCTAAAGAGAAATATTAAAGATGTACAGTTTCTGGGCGCTCTTCGATTCAACCAGTCACTGATGGATTCAGACATCAAGGGGATTTCTCCTTTCCATGGTTCGCCAGAAGCCGTTGCACAGGTTAAGGAGATTAAACTGCAACTCGATGCCTTCGCGCACAAATGAGAGAGATGGCCGAGGCCCCTGTTCAACGAACTGGAAAAACCATCGCCAATAACTGCCGCAAAATTCCCGTCGCCCCATTACTCGATAAAAAATCTCTGAGAAAAGAGATCATCTTCCGGCGTGACTCTATCCCTTCCGATATCAAAGAAGTGAAAGATAGGGCAATAGAGAAACAGTTGACCGGACTTAAATCGTTTCAAGACGCGCGAACAATACTATTTTATGCCTCGTTCCGCAGTGAAGTGAACACCGAAAAACTTATCCGGGAATCCCTTGAAGGACTCCGAATCACGGTCCTGCCGCGCGTGGTCAAGATCAACGATACACTTAAGCTTTATGTTATCAGAAACTGGGCTGATCTGGCCCCTGGAAGCTGGGGGATACTAGAACCCATTGAAGCAAGGGAAAGGGAGCTGCAGGCGGTCGACATCGACATCGTTTTAGCACCCGGCGTCGCATTCGATGAAAGCTGTAACAGGCTGGGATACGGTAAGGGTTATTATGACAAATTACTGAGCGCAAGAGGCTCTTCGGCGCATAAACCCCTTATCGTCGGACTCGCCTATGAAGAGCAAATAGTATCTTCCCTCCCCTGCAATCCACACGATATAAAAATGGATATCGTCATTACTGATAAAAGGACTATAACTTGTAATGAACCTTAAGAAGATTGAAGACGGCGTGAAGCTTATCCTGGAAGGCATCGGAGAAGACCCGAGCCGTCCCGGCATCAAGGATACCCCGGCACGAGTCGCAAAAATGTACACTGAACTTTTTTCAGGCCTGAAAGAACCAAGCGAAGACCTGTTAAAGCCAATTGCTGGTGAAAGCCATGACGAGATGGTGCTGCTCAAGGAGATACCATTCTATTCCATCTGTGAACACCATCTGCTGCCCTTCATCGGGAAGGCCAGCATTGCCTATATTCCAGACGGCAAAATTACGGGTCTCAGTGAACTCGCAAAAGCCCTCGAACACCTGGCAAGCCGGCCTCAAGTCCAGGAGAGGCTGACCACGCAGCTGGCCGACATTATCATGGAGAAACTCAAACCCAGAGGATGCATGGTAGTAATTGACGCCGAGCACCTCTGCCTCAGCATGAGAGGGATAAAAAAGCCTGGAGCGAAGACCGTCACTTCAGCAGTCAGAGGCATTTTCAGAAGCAAGCAAAGCACCAGGGAGGAAATGCTCGAACTGTTGAAACAAAGGGAATAAGGGCATTTTTGATATAGTGTGTTTAGTGGTATTTTCACAATAAAATATTTTTATCAAAGGAGGAGTAATTATGGCAGCCAAGATTATTAGTGGAACAGAAGTCGCCGCTCAGATCAGGGAGGAACTCAAGAAGGAAGTTGACGAACTCAAGGCCAAACATGGGGTAGTTCCGGGGTTGATCACCATTCTTGTAGGCGCGAACCCCGCTTCTGTCAGCTATGTTACCGCCAAACAGAAGACAGCCCACGAACTCGGGTTCTATTCAGTGCAGGACACCCAGCCTGAGGACCTCTCCGAAGCAGACCTGCTCAAGATTATCGACAAGTACAACAAGGACCCGAAGGTGCACGGCATCCTGGTCCAGCTGCCCCTGCCCAAGCACATGGATGATAAGAAGATTCTCAATGCTATCGATCCCGATAAAGATGTAGATGGCTTCCACCCGGTCAATGTCGGCCGTTTGATGATAGGTGGTAAAGAAGCAAAGTTCCTGCCCTGCACCCCTGCCGGTATCCAGGAGCTGATCGTGCGCTCCGGTTATGAGACATCCGGTGCTGAGGTCGTCGTAGTGGGCCGCTCCAATATCGTCGGCAAACCGATCGCAATGATCATGGTCCAAAAAGCCGCTGGAGCAAACTCAACCGTAACGATCGTGCATACTCGCACGAAGAACCTTGAAGCGCACTGCAAACGGGCAGACATCCTCATCGTCGCAGCGGGAGTAGCCGGCCTTGTAAAGCCCGAATGGATCAAACCCGGAGCCTGCGTTATCGATGTAGGCGTCAATCGTGTCGGCGAGAAGAAGAGCGAAAAGACCGGAAAGATGGTCCCCATCCTGAGGGGTGATGTTGATTTTGACAAGGCCAAGGAGATCGCAGGGGCCATCACACCCGTGCCCGGCGGCGTTGGACCTATGACGATTACAATGCTCATGAAGAACACTGTAAAATCTGCTAAGTTGCATGCCGGAGTCTAATTGAAACTATAATATGTGACGGGTATCACAACAAGCATATACGATTAGACGGTATACTTATAATTAATCATTGCAATACAGTTGTATTGGACGTTACATCTATGGTACATTTCTTTGGAATAGATGTAAGTGTATAGAGCAGGTTTTTTCGTTATGCTGAAAGCAGAATTATTTGAAGGAGATACGAATGCCGACTACCTTTAAGTGGACAGGGAAGACTACTAAAGGAACCGTTCAGCACGGAGAAATTAGTGCTGAAACCAGAGAAGATGTAATTGCATCTCTCCGGAGGCAGAGCATTATCCCGACTATCGTTGCAGAAAAGCAAGCCACTGTGGTCAAATTTGGAGGTTTTAGCAGAGGGAAGAAGATCAAAGAGAGGGATATCATCGTCTTTACCCGTCAGTTTGCCAGCATGTACAACGCTGGAATTCCGATTGTTCAGGGCCTCGATATTATGTCCAAGCAAACTGAAAATAAAAACTTACGGGAAATTGTAGGACGGGTAAAAGGCGACGTAGAGGCAGGTACGACTCTGGCTGAGGCTATGAAAAAGCATCCCAAAGCATTTGATGATCTATATGTTAACCTCGTGGCAGCCGGCGAAACAGGTGGAGTTCTGGATTCGGTGCTTCAGAGGCTCGCAGTCTATATAGAAAAAGCCATGAAGCTTAAGAAGAAAGTCAAAGGGGCTATGATCTATCCCTCCGTCGTTATGTTTATCGCCGTTCTCGTTGTCGCGATTATCATGATCTTCGTTATCCCTGTCTTTGCCAAGGTCTTCACAGAAATGGGCGTCGGGCTTCCGCTTCCAACACAGTTAGTCATCAACTTTAGTAATTTCCTAAGCGGTATTGGCGGCCTCATTGTGTTTTTTGTTATCGTTGGATCGGTAGTTGGCTTCCGACAGTATAGAAAAACCACAGGTGGCCGGATAGCAACTGACAAGCTTTTTCTTAAAATACCTATTATCGGTGAGCTTATCAGGAAGGTGGCGGTAGCAAGATTTTCCCGTACCCTCGGGACGCTTATTAGCAGCGGAGTACCCATCCTTGATGGTCTCGAAATATGCGCGAAATCTGCTGGCAATAAAGTCGTGGAGAAGGTTGTATTTGAAGTAAAAAGAGACGTCTCTGCCGGGAAAACGGTCTCGGAACCGTTAGCCAAATCTGATGTTTTCCCTCCTATGGTTGTTCAAATGATAAGCGTCGGGGAAGCTACGGGTTCCCTCGATCAGATGCTTGCAAAGATTGCTGATTTTTATGACGATGAAGTTGACAATAGTGTCCAAAACCTCACCGTATTACTTGAACCGGTTTTAATGGTTTTTCTCGGCACTGTTATCGGGTTTATCGTTGTTGCTCTCTATTTGCCGATATTTAAACTCGGTGCAGTCGTCTCAGGATCGCATTAAAGAGATACGGGAGACAGATTTATAATCAGTCTCCCGTATCTTTGTATTTTGTCAGCCTGTATCTGAATTCCCTAAATGTCAATCCTAGCAGTTCGGCTGCCCTTGTTTTGATTCCATTGGCTTTTTTCAGTGCTTGTTGTAAGAGCTTATTTTCGATATCTGCAAGATACGCGTTGATATCCAGGCCTTCGTCAGGGATTTCCGCCGCTGTGCTATCGATGCGGACCTGATACTGGCCGCTTGTGCACCTGATACAGCCGTCTTCGGACAGGATTACCTCGCGTTCAATGATATTCTTAAGTTCTCTCACATTTCCCCTTAACTCATGCTGCATAATATAATCCAGGAAAGCGGGATCGACCTTGACTATATTTTTCTCGAATTTTCTGGAAAAGAGCCTAATAAAGTGATCCACAAGGAGAGGTATGTCCTCACGCCTCTCTCTTAAAGACGGTACCATTAGTTCAAACGTAGAAAGCCTGTAATAAAGGTCTTCCCTGAACTCGCCCTTTTCGATCAATTCTTTGAAAGTCTTATTGGTCGCAGCAACGACTCTGACATCGACTTCAGTTTCCTTTCCACTGCCCAGGGGTCTGATTTTCTTGTCCTCAAGAAACCTCAGCAGTTTTGACTGGAGTGAAAGCGGCATCTCCCCGATCTCATCTAAAAATAATGTACCGCCATCGGCATCCTCAATCAGTCCCCGCTTGGACGTATATGCACCGGTAAATGCCCCTTTTGAATATCCGAAGAGTTCGCTTTCGAGAAGCTCCGACGGCAGACTTGCGCAATTTATTGCCACAAGACGCCTATTCAATCTCCGGCTTCTGTTGTGTAAAGCTTTAGCAATGAGTTCCTTTCCCGAACCACTCTCTCCGATAATCAATATGTGTGAATCGAAAGGGGCTACTTTATCGATTACTTTGAAAAGCCTCTGCATGGCCTCGGATTTGCCGATCATGTTTTGGTACTCGTCGGCATATTGCTGAAGTTCTTTGACCCTGTTTTCGAGCAAGATCTTTTCACTGATATTTTTGAGGATGATCCGAATCTCATCGACATTGAAAGGTTTTGTCACATAATCATAAGCCCCCGCTTTCATAGTCTCTACCGCTGTTTCGGTGGACGCGAAAGCGGTGATGACCAGCACTACCGTATCGGGGTTGGCACCCTTTATCGTTCTGAGCACATCAATACCTGATCCATCGGGCAGGCGCATGTCTACAATCGCCACTTCAAAGAAATAGTCTTTTGTCAATGCAACACCTTCAGAGACATTGGCCGCCTCAAGAACCTCAAAGTCGCTCTCTTCAAGGACTACCTTCAATACCTTTCTGATGTTGATCTCGTCATCGACTATTAACGCCCTCATGTATCATCTACCTTCTTTTTCGTTTTTATTGTTTACATGTGGCATGACAATGGTAAACTTTGCGCCCCCATGAGGCGATTTTCCCGCAACAATATACCCACCGAAACTTGTTATGACCCTGTAGGCGATGGCAAGTCCAAGTCCGGTGCCATTCTGTTTAGTAGTAAAAAATGGCTCGAAAATACGGTCTTTGCTTGATTCATCAATACCATGACCGTCGTCATCTACCTCCACGATAACTACATCATGTGCACCGATAGCAATATCCGCAGTCTTTCTCTTAAGCGTCACAAATACATTTGAGCGAGCAGCCTCCCTGGCATTCTTGATTATATTAGTCAACGCTGCCTCGATAAACATCCGGTTTGCAGCGATAGAGATACCTTCCTCAATATCAGCTGAGATAGCCTTGCCAGTTCTATTTCGTTCGATAATGATTCTTACCATATCGGATAGATCCACCTCTTCCCTGGGAGCATCCGACGGTCGCGAAAACATCAAAAAGTCCTGAACAAGCTGAGTCAGTCTAGTTGTTTCAGTGTCGAGTATTTCTACAAAGTCCTTGCTGCTTTTGCCTTCCTTCAAAAACTGCACTGTAGCTGAAATCGAGGCCAGAGGGTTCCGCAATTCATGAGCCAGGTCCGCACTGACCCGGTAAAGCCTCTCGTATCCCTGCATTTTTATCCGTTCCTCTTCAAGACTTTTTATATATTTATCCTGAGTTTCAAGTTTTTTATTCAAGTTATTTCCTGCCAAGGAGATTATGAAGAAAGAAAACGCATGAAGTAAAATATTCAAGAGATTTTCCCTCGATGAAGCGGCGCCATTGAGGACAAAAACCGTTCCATAAAAAATAGTAGCGATTGCGGGATAGAGAAATATTTTCCCGGCCCTGATTATAATTGAGGAAAAAAAGATCGGAAACAGGTAAAAAAGAGAGAGATATGAATATATTCCAAAGCTCACATGCACTAAGGCCGAAATGAATACGATATCCAAAATGAAATCAAAATAGCCCATAACTTCCTGTGCTATCGCAAGCCGAACAAGGGTTATGAAACCATAGATAGTGATGATATAAAAGAGGCCCGGCAGGGCGTGCAACAGCCCGGCTATCTGAAAGGAAACGAGCAGAGCAAGGGCAAAGACAACCCTGCCGATCTTATAATAACTGTAGCCCGGAGACAGCACCATATTGAATTAAATAATTTATTGCCGTTTTTTGTCAATCTCGCTGACAATTAACGTCATGTCGAAATGATAACTCATTTTTTTTTGTTGCCAGATATTATTGTCCTCTGGCACTCTTTTCAGATATCTCATTGTTTCCCCATGGTTTTAGTTAAGTAGCCTAGCCTATAAATGAGCATCGGGAGAATTATTTGCAGTTATTACTCGCTCAATATTTAGTGGCATGGCATTTGCATTAGTAAATGTAAAATAACCAGCCGCCCTCGGCGGCAAGAATATCTCAGCACGAGGAGACACAACATGTTTAAGACTCTGGATATGATGAAGAAGAAAGACCAAAGAGGTTTCACCTTAATCGAACTGCTAATCGTCATTGCCATTATCGCCATTCTGGCAGCGATCGCAATTCCTCAGTATTCACAGTACAGGCAAAAGGCTGTTGCTTCCAACGCAGTATCTGGCTTGACCATCTGCGCGAGTGAACTTGTTGCAACCTATGCAAACGATGGCAATGTAAATGATCAGCTTCCTTGTAATGGTACTGACCAAACACTGGCTCTCGATAACAATGGCAATGTTGTATTTGGCAATGCAGTAGCTGTGAAAGTTAACAACGGAACGGCAACTTGCTCTTACACTAACTCGTCATTCACCTGTAATTAATTCTGACCGTACTTTTAGCTTCGGACAAGAAAGGAGGGTTTTACCCTCCTTTCTTGTTTCTAAATGACGAACGAACTTCTCAAAATCTAAACCTATAGACTCAAGTGCATTCCCCGCAGCGTCCTGCGGGTGTTTCAGTCCAGCTTGAAATGGACTTTTCGTTTAGATGAGATGAACTATCTCAAACAGGGAATGCAAAGACTTCGCAATATTATCCATAATTACACGAACAGCTCGAACGGTGCCATAAAACGATTGGGGCAGATTGCATCCGCTCGAAAACGCTTCTGTGTCTTGACGATGGCGGAAAGATTATGGCAGATTACAACGATCATCACAATGCGGTCCGGCTTCATAGCGTCATTTGGCTAATCATTACCGCTGAAAAACTCACAGACAGGGAGAAAAAGATATTCAAAGCACGGGATCAAAAACTGGATGCGGTCAGACAGCTCAGAGCGGTAAAAATACGTCAGGATATCACAGCTCAGGAGAGCATTGCTCTCCCTTAACTCATGCGCATGAAAATCCATTTCCGTCTGAGGCAATACACGGGATCCCTGCGGTGATGGAATCCACGGCTCGGAGCTCGCGGAGCGGAGACCCTTTGTCGCAGTCTTTGGTAAATATCCTGCATGAGGATCCCGAATGAAGGAAGATCTTTATCCCATGGAAACAGCCAGCTTGCTGAATAAGAAATATATTTTAAAATGTATCCTACTCATGGTGATGCTCGTTATGATTGTCATGATATGTTATCCCGATGTTTATGATGATTATGATATATGGTGGCATCTGAAGTACGGTGAATACTTTGTCCAGCATCATACGTGGATTATAGATCATTCAATATTCTCTTGGTCACAAACCGTCTCCGACTGGCAGTATGTATCATGGCTTGGCGACGTCCTGATGTATCTTATCTTCACTGTATTTTCATTTGCAGGTTTATACTCAATGCAAATCATAAGCCTATTGGCGATTTATTCTTTATATCTCTATTATCTGAAAACCATCGGTGATGACTTTAACAGTCTGCATATTTTATCTTTATTCCTGGTTTCTTATGCCATATATCAAGCATCTGTCAAAACTGAACTTTTTTCAGTATTCTTTTTTGCGCTGGTTGTTTTTATCTTTATTTACTCCAAGACTTCCTCAAGGCATCTGTTTTATCTTTATCCTCCTCTATTTCTGCTTTGGGTAAACATTCACGGCGTCTTCATCTTTGGCATACTATTTATTACTTCCGTTTTCATGCTTGAACTACTCGATTATGCCATTTTACGAAAGAGCCCCCTACCCGTTAATCTTTTAAAGTCCTTCGGGTTCAGTATTATTTTATCTTACATCGCTCTGCTCGTAAATCCTTATGGTATCTATTACCATCTCGGTCTGTTGAAAGACTTATTTTTTTCGGACTATATGCATTATACGGTCGGCTACATTCAAGCTTTTGATAGCCTCTGGATCCAGCTTTTCCCACCCGGATTCTCAATAAGACCTATCCAGATAGCATGGTTTATGATTATTATGATTACGATATTCGTCCTCGTAAATGCTTATGTTTACGTAAAGACTAAAAAGGTCGATCCCACGATAATAATCATAAATTTCCTTTTTTTTACTTTGAGCATGATGGCAGGTCGTTCCAGGTATTATTTCCCTCTCATCTGGCTTTTCTCAATGCCTTACCTATATCGGAGTATCAGAACATTGATTGTTCCACAGCGATTGCTCAAATGGATTGCACTTATCCTGCTAGTCTACTTTGTAGCTTCAGATATGTATTTTACAACCTATTTCCCAAGGCTCTCATGGCTCGGTACAAATATAATGGATTCGGTCCCTGAAAAAGAAATCGCTTTTATCAAAGAACATAAGGTGCCTGGTCCTTTATTTAATGATTATTTGACAGGCGGGTATATGATCTGGAGCCTCTACCCGGAATATAAAGTTTTTATTGATCCCCGTTATGGTCCATATGTCAACGGAGTTGTGAGAGATTGGTTTGAGCTAAAGTCAGGGTTGACGCCTGAAGCATTAGATAACTTGACTGCGAAGTACGGTTTTAAAGCTGCTCTTATTAATCTCAAAGAACAAAAGATCATATCATTGTTTTTACACTCCCCTCAATGGAAGCTTGCCTATTTTGACAAAATAGCGGCCGTCATAGTACTTAAATCCTTTTATGAGGAACACAACTCGCAGTTTAACTCGATCGATTTAAGCCCTTCGCGTTTTCATGATATTGACGATCCCTCGGTACTCATGCATTTATTTACAATGTATGCCTTTACTGCCGGTCCGCATGAACTCAACGAAATAGCTTCCTTTTACCATGATAACGTTAGAGATTCTTATGCATTTAAAGAAAGTGACTTGCAAATGATGCGGTTCAACATCAAAATATTGGAGGGCGAGTTCAAAGTCAAGAATCCAATATCACCAAAAAAGAAAATAGAGAAATGAAATAATGGATCATATACAGTTTTTTAAACACAACATTGAAAAAATAGACATCGATAATGCGACCGATGTCCTGCAGTCTATTTTTTTGACGACAGGCGATAGTGTGAGCAGATTTGAAAATGCATTATCCGAGTATCTCTCGAGCGAACACGGAGTGGGCATTACAAGTTGCACCGCCGCCCTTCATCTTTCCTTGCTTGCCTGGGGCATTGGCTTCGGAGATGAAGTCATTACAACACCGATGAGCTTTTGTGCTACGTCTAATGCTATTCTTCATGCTGGTGCAGTACCTGTTTTTGTCGATGTGGAGGAAGAGACCGGGAACATTAATGCCGACCTGATCGAGCCTGCAATAAACAAAAAAACAAAAGCCATTTTACCAGTGCATCTTTATGGTCAAATGTGTGATATGCGCAAGATTCACACTATCGCCCAGAAGCACAAACTGATCGTTATCGAGGACGCTGCCCATTGTATTGAAGGATGTAGGGACGGTATTAAACCGGGGCAGCTGGGGCATGCTGCCTGTTTCAGTTTCTATGCAACAAAGAATATCACCTCCGGAGAGGGTGGCGCAATCGTCACGAACGATTCAGAAAAGGCAGATTTACTAAGGATGCTGCGAAGCCATGGGATCGATAAATCAGCGGCTGATCGATATACAAAGCGTTATCAGCACTGGGACATGCCAATCCTCGGGTGGAAATACAACATGGATAATATCCAGGCATCCCTTCTTATCGGCCAATTAGAACGAATTGAAAATCTTTGGGCAAGACGTGACTACCTTTGGAACCTGTACGAAGAGCAACTGAAAACTATGAAAGGAATAAAAATACTGGATACTGTCCCAAACTCAAAACATGCCAGACACCTGTTCACCATCCTTGTTGATTCTGATAAAAGGGATACTATCCTCTGGGCTTTGCAAGAAAGAGGCATCGGAGTAGCAGTTAACTATAGACCCATACATTTGTTACAATACTACAGGAAAACCTTTGGCCATAAGGATGGCCTCTTCCCAATTGCGGAAAATATCGGGAAAAGAACCATCTCATTACCTCTTTATCCAAAGTTGGAGGATAAAGAAATAGTGCGTGTTATGGAGGTAGTCAGAGAGGTTATAAATGGTTAATCCCGAACTCTCAGTTGTTATTCCGATATACAACGAAGAAGAAAATATCCCGGAACTTTATGACCGTCTCATCGTATCCTTAGAAAAGATTGCGGGATATGAGATCATTTTTGTTGATGACGGCAGCTCAGACGATTCTTTCAGTCTCCTTAAAGACATCGCAGCAAAGAATAAAGCAGTGAAAGTTATCAGGTTTTCAAGAAACTTTGGTCAGCATCCGGCTATAAGTGCTGCCTTTAACTACGCCAAGGGGAACTATATAATTTTAATGGATGCTGATCTTCAGGATGATCCTGCTGATATCACCGCTTTATACGAAAGAATTGGACAAGGCTACGATATAGTGTTCACACAGATATTGAACAAAGAAAGATCTCTCCTGAGAAAAATATACTCGTTGGTGTACCATTTTGTATTTTCAAAAATCTCGGGGGCTAAAGTCCCCAGCAACATAGGCACACTGAGATTATTTAACAGAAAAGTACTCAAGAGTTTAAACAGATATCATGAAAGGAAAATCTTATACGGGCCGCTCATGACATCTATCGGCTTTAAATGCTCCTTCCTCTCAGTTAATAAGCACAGCAGATTGAAAGGTAAAACACATTACTCTTTTATTAAGCTATGTCGGATGGCAGTGGATTCTCTTTCAACCTATACCAAAATTCCAATAGCTTTGATGGTTTACTCCGGATTCTTAATAGCAATACTAAGTTTTTTCATTGCAGTTATACTGATAATCAAAAAACTGCTTTATGGAATAGACGTGTCGGGATATACAAGCATTATGGTATCAATTTTTTTTATTGGCGGCGCAATTTTACTATCACTGGGGATATTAGGGGACAATATGTACAGGATATACCAGGAAGTTTTGAACAGACCGCTTTTTTTAATTGATGAAAAGATCAACATTCATCCACAAGAGGAGATATATGAGGAAACTAAGAATAGATGAAGTCAAAAGAACCCTTGTAAAACATCCATTCCCCGTCGATATAGTTGTTGAAACAATAGCGTATTGTAACTTGAGATGTATTATGTGTCCCCAACCGACGCTTAAAAGACAGCGTGGTGAGATGGATTTTGACGTTTTCAAAAAAATCGTAGATGAAATTGCGCAGGAAAGCCCATCAAGCAGGCTCTGGCTTGCTCTCATGGGCGAATCACTAATGCTCGGTGATAAGATTGTTGCAATGATAACATACGCAAAAAGGCAAGGGATTCAAAAGGTTATACTAAACACGAATGCACGATATCTCGATGCGCAAATGTCAGATAAATTGATTTCCTCGGAGCTTGATGAAATAATCGTGGGTTTAGATGCATTCACCGAGGCAACATATAATAAAATACGTATTGGCGGAGATTTTCACGAAACGGTTAAAAATATTGAACATCTTCTTGCGTCAAAGAAACAGAAGAACCTCTTACGGCCATCGGTGATATTGCAGTTCATAGTCATGGATGAAAATGAACACGAGGTGGAACAATTCAAGAATTGTTGGCTTGCTCAGGGAGCTACAGTAAAAATACGGCCTAAACTTGGTTGGGGTACCGGCGTTCAGGCTGAGAACTTAAATCTTCCTGATAGCGAAAGAGATTTCCCATGTCCGTGGTTAAACAGGACTGTCTCCATACATTGGTCTGGCAAGCTTGCACAATGCGATGCCGACTTTGAAGGTAATTATAGTCCCGGAACCGTGACAACACAGTCTATAAAGGAGATTTGGGAAGGTGAACTGTCCTTCCGCAGAGAACGGCACTGGCGTGGTGATTTTACGCATGACTTATGCAGTAAATGTAAGGACTGGCAGGCCGGACGTTCGGAATTCTTTTACCCGGAAAAAGAGAAAACCAAATGAAACATGACAAGAAAGAAGTAATTCAAGCAAATATCCAACTGCATTCTGCCATAGCCGATAAGTATAAAGAGACGGAGCCTCACTATAAGGCGGAAAATATTCTTCGAGTGCGAAATATCCTTTCGAATCTTCATAAAAGAACCAACGGCAACAGTCTTCTCGACGTGGGTTGCGGTATGGGGTTTATCATAGACATAGCAAAGCATTATTTCCCAGTCGTTAGGGGAGTTGATGTTACCCAGGTAATGCTGGATCGAATTGACACTACTCATGAGACGCACGATATTCAGGTCCAACTGGCTGAATCCGATCATTTACCTTTTACAGACAATTATTTTGATGTTTGCACTGCTTACGCAGTTTTGCATCATCTCGACAGCCTTGAACCTACTTTTAAGGAGATTCACCGGATTCTTAAAAAAGGTGGGGTATTTTATTCAGATCTTGATCCTAACTTTTATTTTTGGGAAGCGATTTCCAGTCTCGTCCCCAACAGCGAATACTCCGAAATTGTTAAAAGAGAAATAGATGCGGTATTAAATAAAGATAAAGAATTAGAAGCACAGTTTGGTATTGACAGGAATATTATTAGACTTGCTGAACACCTCAAACATGATGAAAATGGTTTTAAAGAAGAGTATCTAAGAGAGAGGTTACATGATGCTGGCTTTACCAAAGTTGATATTAAATATGAATGGTTCTTGGGCGAAGCAAAAGCAATACATGAAGGAAACGAAGAGACATTGATTTCCTTGCATAAATACCTTCAAGAAATCCTGCCCCTTTCAAGGCACCTGTTCAAGTATTTGATAATCTATGCAGAAAAGTGATTGCCGACAGCCGATTTCACTATCTGGTAAAGTCATATTGCGGCAAGTCCAAAAGAAAGATCTAAGCATTCTCTATTCATGGATGCAGAATAAGAACCTTCTGAAATCCATCAATCGCTCACAAAAAACGACCTGGTCATCACATCTTGAATGGTATAATAAATTGCAATGCGATGAAAGTCGGATAGTTTTTTCGATAGAAAATAGCAGAACAGGCAAGCTTATCGGTCAATGTGGGCTGAGAAATATTGATCCTATTAACCAAAAAGCAGAACTCTGGATATTTATAGGTGACCATAGGACAAGAGGCCATGGCTATGGAAGTGATGCAGTTAAACATCTTATTGAATATGCTTTCAATAAACAAAATTTGAATAGGCTTTACCTGTATGTTCTTGATTTTAACCTGAAGGCAAGACTTTTTTATGAACATCTCGGCTTCAAGCAGGAAGGTATTTATCGGCAGGACGTTTCAATTGATGGGACATTTCATGACACCGTGCACATGGCGATACTAAAAGAAGAATATGGGAGTATCTTCGGTAATGATTAATTTTTCAACAAAAGAACTCCGCGAATCAATTGACAGTGCCAATAAACAAAGGATACACACCATTGCGTACCTTCCAGTCGGATGCATGGAACAGCATGGCCCCTTTCTTCCCCTTGAGACAGATTCATTAATCTCAGAAAAAATAACTCGTCAGATAGCAGTTCAGCTTTCGGACAAGTATTTTGGTTATGTCTTCCCTACGATTAGTTATACCCCATCACAATCTAACGCCGATTATTATGGAACAGTATCAATTAAAGACGCTGAATTCAGACTTTATGCTCAAGCAGTCTGCTCTTCAATCATGAATTCCCCTTTTGACGCTCTCGTAATTATTTGTGGTCATGGCAGTGCGGAGTGTTCCTTAAGAGAAATTGGGTATTGGATGGTAAATGAACAGTATAGTAAGGGACAAGATACGGTTCGCCCCGTCCTTGTTACAAGTATTTACAAAGCTTCTTCTATCATAGAGAATAGATTCAATCAAAAACCCGGTAGACATGCAGATTGGAGAGAATTTCTTTTACTCTATTACATTCTCGGTGACAAATATTTTACAGCTTCCAAAATAGCGGCAATGAAGACATTTCAGTCGAACAATTCATTTCAATTGAATGCTTCCCAGATCTATGGCATGCCTATGCAATATCGATCAGTCGAAGGGATACTGGGTGATCCAATGCCAACACACAGTGAAGAATGGAGCAGATTATCGTCTGAATTGTGGGATTTATTAGTTAATCTTTTCTCAAATGAAATATCAAATGAACTAGAAACCTTTTGGGGATTGGGGAAAGTGCCCAAACTATAATACGACATGTATAAATATATCTTGTGACAGAAATATATGGAACACAATGGCACATTTCATCCTTCATTTTTTCAACAGCTCAAGAAAGCGGAAAAAAACTACTTTTGGTTTAAGATTCGCAGAAAGTGGATAGCCGACAGAATTCGCAGATTTGAGCATTCTGCACCC
Organism: uncultured Nitrospiraceae bacterium; assembly: GCA_963727805.1. Taxonomy (GTDB): domain Bacteria; phylum Nitrospirota; class Thermodesulfovibrionia; order Thermodesulfovibrionales; family Dissulfurispiraceae; genus Fen-1308. The sequence goes on along the minus strand of CAVSHF010000004.1, from coordinate 56,023 downwards.
AATGTCCTCGAAATAGGCTGCGGCACCGGCAATGTCAGCAACTTCCTTGCTCAAAAGGGTTATCATGTTACGGGTTGTGAGTTCTATAGGGAAGCTATTGATGAAGCATGGCCAGGGTATGACAAGGTGCAAGGCGATGCAGCAACTCTCCCCTTTGCTAATGACTCCTTTGATATAGTGGGCATGTTTGACGTTCTCGAGCATTTCAGTGACGAAACACAAATCCTGATTGAAGCCCGTCGGGTTCTCAACAAAAACGGTATACTGGTTATCACTGTTCCCGCGCGAAACGAGCTGTGGAGCAGGATAGACGAGATTGCATTTCACAAAAGGCGTTATTCGACAAGCGATCTCAATTTAAGTCTTACCGCTGCGTCTTTTCTGCCGATGTCAATTGAATATATGTTCATGATGCTTTATCTACCAATGAAACTACGCAGGGGAAAGAAAACGGAAGTGGCCAATCACTTTAAAATAAGCAAAGCTCTTAATATTCTGATGATGTTATATTTCGAATGTGAAAGATTCATGTCACGGTTTATCAAATTGCCGATTGGTACTTCGATAGTGGCTGTAGCCAAAAAATCCTGAAACTTATGTTAATCTATCGGAGATAGAACACCTACTAATTCCTTGCGAGGGTATCGCATGAAAACAATTTTGGTAACAGGTGGAGCGGGCCTTATAGGAAGTACTTTCGTCAACTATATCTTTCATACTCATGCTGACCACAAAATACTTGTCCTCGATGCTTTAACCTATGCCGGCGATATTTATAATATCCAACCCGAAGTCAGAAACTCCGATAGATTTGAATTCTGGTATGGCAATATCAATAATCTCGATCTCGTAAGTGATCTCGTCAGCAGGTCAAATTATGTTGTGCATTTTGCTGCTGAGACTCATGTCGCCCGGTCGCTCTATTCTCACAGGGAGTTCTTTGTCACGGATGTCTTAGGCACTCAAGCGGTTGCTAATGCTGTGCTGAAGTACTCGGCTCGTATTGAGCGGTTCATCCATATTTCAACATCCGAAGTATACGGAACTGCTGCCTATGAACCTATGGATGAAAACCACCCCCTCAACCCGACAAGCCCTTATGCATCGGCAAAGACCGGAGCAGATCGCCTTGTATATTCGTACGTCGTAGCTCATGACATACCTGCAGTAATTATCCGGCCCTTCAATAATTACGGCCCCAGGCAGCACCTTGAAAAGGTTGTTCCCCGATTCATTACAAGCTGCATTTTGAAAGAGCCTTTAACGATACATGGCGACGGATCGGCTGAGCGAGATTGGCTTTTTGCTGAAGATACCGCAAAAGGTATTGATCTTGCAATTCGGGCACCTTTGGATAAGGTAAAAGGTGAAGTGTTCAATCTCGCGACAGGCAGATCAATCAGTGTTGCTGATATAGCGCGTATGATTGCTGCGGAGTTTGGAAATCAGTCGAAGCTTGAGTTTATGCTTGATCGCTTCGGTCAAGTCCAGAAACATATAGGAACTGCAAACAAAGCGAAAACAATTCTTGGGTTTCAAGCCTCCATAACATTTGAAGACGGACTAATACAAACGATAGCCTGGTATAAAGATCATGAACAGGTCTGGAGAAAGCAGATCGCGATGAAAAAAGTACCGGTTAAGATGCCTGATGGAACTACTGTCTGGTATTAGAATTGTATGCACAACTGTCACATTCTGAATTATCTAAAAGCATTCGTTAAAAAACATCCGTCTCTGTATATCTTTATTTTGAACTTCCTATCTCCGGTCCTTGCGACTGGCAAGTCGTACAAAGCGATATTAGACCGGGTTCCAACGGAGGAAATGGTTCTGAATCTCGGATCCGGGCCTACCAGACTGTCTGGCCGCATTTTGAATGTCGATTTTTATCTGTATAAAAACGTTGATATTATCGCTGACGTTCATTACCTCCCGTTCAAATCGAATTCGGTTGGAGGGGTAATTTCTGTGGCCATGCTGGAACATGTCGAGAACCCTAAGTCAGTTGTCGATGAAATGCATCGGATATTGAAACCCGGAGGGCATATATACTCCATAGTTCCATTCATATTCGGGTATCATTCGGCCCCCAGTGACTACTATAGATGGACTAAGGAAGGCATCAGAAACTTATTCTGCTCCTTTGACGAAATTGAAGTTGGAGTTTACAGCGGCCCCACCTCATCAATGCTGATTATACTGCAAGAGTGGTTAGCCATGCTTTTATCTTTTCGCAGCAGAGTCCTCTATCAGTTACTATATATTTTCTTCATGATACTGCTGACGCCGTTCAAGCTTATAGATTTTTATCTCCGTAAACATCCGGAAGCACATAAAACAGCCGCCACCTTATATTTCATCGGTAAGAAATGAGAATCGGAATCCTTCAACCTGGTTATCTCCCATGGCTTGGGTTTTTCGAACAAATGCACAGAAGCGATGTTTTTGTCATTTATGATGATGTCCAGTATGATAAAAATGGCTGGAGAAACAGGAACAGGATTAAGACAGCAAATGGAATCCAATGGCTCACGGTCCCCGTTCTTATGAAATTCGAACAACATCCTTTAATAAAGAATGTGACGATCGACAACACTGTCAATTGGCGCAAGAAACATTTGTCATCGATCAGACAAAACTACTCAAAAGCTTTTTTTTACAAAAAATATATCAACTATTTCGAGGATGTTTACTCAACAAACTGGGAATGCCTGATAGATATTGATTTTCAACTTATAAAACTGCTAGCTGTATGCCTTGGCATAGAGTCAAATAAAATAGTTCGCTCATCATCACTGGACATTACAGGAGATAGAATAGAAAAGCTCATCAAAATCTGCCAACATTTTCAGGCTGATATTTTTTATGAAGGCGCGGCCGGTAAGAATTATATTGACCCGGACATTTTTCTAAGACACGGAATTAAGGTGGAGTTCCAGGATTACAAACACCCCATTTACACTCAGTTATACGGAGACTTTGTGCCCTATCTTTCAGTAATCGATATGCTCTTCAATTGCGGAGACAAAAGCCTCTCTATCATTGTAGATGTATAATGCGTCATATTCTCCTTGCCGTCCCATATCTGATATAATATCTCTGATATAGAGTGACCCTCCTTATAAGAAGTTTCTGTTTTTGACAGTTGACTAAGCTATTGTTAGACGTTAATTTTATAGATGGAGGCTGTGCATGCATTTTATTGGCCTTGATGCCGGGTCGGTCACGGTTAAGGCAGTCGTGCTGCAGGAAGGCGGCAACAAGCTCGAAGGGCATTACGTCAGGCATTACGGACATCCTTTGAGGGTGGCGCTCGACCTGCTGCGTGAGATAACCGGTCGCTATCCGGAGAGTTCTCTGTCCATCACGGGATCAGCAGGAAAGATTATTGCCTCGATCCTCAATATCAAGCCCATTAATGAAATCGTATCGCAATCCTATTCGATAAAAAAGCTCTATCCGGAAACAGGTACGATCATCGAGCTCGGCGGCGAGGATTCGAAACTGATCCTTCTGGAAAACGGGAGGATCAAGTGCTTTTCGATGAACTCGGTGTGCGCGGCTGGTACCGGGTCATTTCTTGAACAGCAGGCGGAGCGTCTCCGCTTTTCCATTGAAGAATTCAGTGAAACAGCTGCGAAATCCCAACGCCCCTCGAAGGTCGCCGGCCGATGCAGCGTCTTTGCCAAATCCGATATGATCCATCTGCAGCAGATCGCCACCCCAATCGAAGATATTGTCGCCGGTCTCTGTTTTGCCGTAGCGAGGAATTTCAAGGGGAGTATCGCCCAGGGAATCGAACTGAATCCCCCGGTCTCCTTCCAGGGGGGTGTGGCGGCCAATAAAGGAATGGCGCGAGCCTTCAAAGAGGTCTTTGAGCTTGACGAGCTCTTCATTCCCCCTGATTTCGCCCTGATGGGCGCAATCGGAGCTGCGCGAAAAGACATGGATGAGAACACTAGAAATACATTTGATCTGGAGAAACTCGAGTCATTTCTCTCGGAATCCCAGAATTCCGAGCGCGGGTATGATCCTCTGATATCGGAAGGTGATGATTTCCTTGAGAGACACCGGCCGAAAAATGGGGGCTCGGCAGTCAGCAATAAGAAATCAGGAGAAACGAAAGATAAAATCAATGCTTACCTCGGTATCGATATCGGCTCCATAAGCACCAATCTTGCCATTATCGATGAAAAAGGCAGGTTGATGGCCAAACGGTATCTTATGACCGCTGGAAGGCCCATAGAGGCGGTCAGGACCGGCCTAAAGGAGATATATGAAGAAGTCGGTCATCTGATTGACGTCAGGGGTGTCGGCACTACCGGTTCGGGAAGATACATGATTGCCGATTATGTTGGAGCCGACATTGTGAAAAATGAGATTACCGCTCAGGCTACCGCCGCTATCCATATCGATCCCACCGTCGATACAATCTTCGAGATAGGCGGTCAGGATTCGAAATACATTTCTATCAGAGACAGTATTATCGTCGATTTCGAGATGAACAAGGCGTGTGCCGCGGGCACCGGATCTTTTCTGGAGGAACAGGCTGAGAAACTTAATATCTCGGTTAAAGATGAGTTTGCCGATGCTTCGTTCCGGTCCAAAAATCCATGCAGACTGGGAGAGCGCTGTACGGTTTTCATGGAAAACTCTCTGATGGCAAACCTCCAGAAAGGCCACGAAAAAGATGACCTCCTCGCCGGCCTGGCCTACTCGATCGTCCAGAACTATATAAACCGAGTAGTTGCAGGGAAATTCGTGGGTAAGAACATCTTCTTTCAGGGAGGCGTTGCCTTTAACAAGGCCGTCGTCGCCGCCTTTGAAAAATATACCGGCGCAAAGGTTACCGTTCCTGACAACCACGATGTCACCGGGGCTATCGGCATGGCCCTGCTCTCCATGAAGAGCATGAGTGCCGCGCCTTTGAAAGCCACAGCTTTTAAGGGTCTCGAATTATCTCAAAGATCTTATGAGATCGATTCTTTCGAATGCAAAGGATGCCCTAATGTATGCGAAATCAACAGGGTAAAAGTGCAGGGAGAAACGACCCCCCTCTTCTATGGCGGAAGATGTGAAAAGTATGACATCCGTCACGCGCAAAAGTCGGTCCTCCCCGACCTCTTCTCATACAGGGAAGAGATGCTCTGGAAGGAGCACAATAAAAGAGCAGAAGCGCGGCAAGGCGAAGGCAAGGCGAGAATCGGCATCCCATATATCTTCTTCTTTCAGGACCTGTTGCCCTTCTGGTCAACGTTTCTCTGGGAGCTCGGCTTCGATGTTGTCGTATCACCAAGGACAAACAAGCAGATCATCAATTTAGGAGTCGAAAACGTGCTTTCCGAGGCATGCTTTCCGGTAAAGGTATCCCACGGCCATGTTAAATATCTAAAGGACGAGGGGGTCGACGCACTCTTTATCCCGAGTTTTATTAACATAAACAACGAAGCAAACGAATACAGCACAGGCCTCGCCTGCCCTCATACCCAGACGATTCCCTATATCACCATGGCGGCAATCGGCGGGTTTAAGATGCTGACACCTGTTATTGATTTCGAGCGCGGGGAAGTTCATATCAAAAAAGAGATTAAAAAAACTTTCGCTGAATTTGGCGTTAAGGCGAGAGACATTAACCATGCCTTTACCGCGGCAAAGCTCGCACAGTCTGAATTCAGAAGGTCGATCAAGAACAAAGGTAAAGAAATACTTAGGGATTCCGTGACTCCCGAACGGCCTCTTATCGTTATTGTCGGCAGGGCGTATAATTCCTACGATCCCGGGGTCAACCTCGAAATACCAAAGAAGCTTTCCCACATCGATGTGCTCTCAATTCCCATGGATTTCCTGGCCCTTGAGGACGAGAGTCTGGGGGATTCGTGGCCGAACATGTACTGGCGCTCAGGCCAGCGAATATTGAAGGCCGCTCGGATCATAAGGAACAATCCAAACCTTTATGCGATATATATCGGGAATTTTTCGTGTGGTCCTGATTCTTTTATACTGAAATATTTTAAGGAAGAAATGGGTGAGAAGCCCTTCCTGCATATCGAGATCGACGAACACAGTGCCGATGCCGGGGCCATTACTCGATGCGAGGCATTCCTGGACAGCATCGAACAGCAAAGAAGAAGTAATGGGGATAATGACTATAGAAAGATCAACCCGATCGAAATGACTTCCTCAATTTCCCGTTCGCGCGTCAGACCTGCCGCTCTTAACAAACGGACCATCTATATGCCGCACATGACGGCCCACTCCCATGCCGTCAGGGCTGCCTTTGAATTCTGTGGCGTCTCAGCCGAGGTGCTGCCCGACTCGGACAGGGAATCGGTCGACATCGGAAGAAGGCATGTCTCTGGCAAGGAATGTTACCCGTATCTGATCACCGCAGGCGATATGCTGAAAAAGGTCTTGTCCTCTGACTTTCGACCCGATGAATCGGCCTTTTTTATGCCTTCGGGTAGCGGCCCATGCCGTTTTGGACAGTATACCGTTTCGCATAAACTTATCCTCGATAAACTCGGACTCGATGACGTGCCCATCTTTTCCCCCAATCAGGATGTCAAATTTTACCGTGCGATTGGCATTGTAGGAAACGGCTTCGCGATGACAGCGTGGAGGGGTATTGTCGCATATGATCTGCTCACAAAATGTCTCCATGAAGCACGCCCTTATGAAAAAATGGTGGGAGATGCCGATTCCCTCTATGCCCTTTACCATGAAAAAATTTACAGGGCTCTCGTAGGTGGCAATGGGAACATGGAGGGGATTCTCAAGCAAATGAAAAAAGAGTTCCTCTCGATGCCAAAATGGCCCGAAAAGAAGCCCCTTATCGGAGTAGTCGGCGAGATATTCGTCCGGTCTCACAAATTCTCTAACGAAGACTTGATCAGAAAAATTGAGGCCTTTGGGGGAGAGGTCTGGCTCTCTTCCATGGATGAGTGGATCAACTATATCAATGCCATGTCTATGCGGAAGGCCTTGATAAAAAAAGACACGTCTGATATCATGAATCTCTTTACTAAACGCTTTTTCCAAAAGCGGATCGAGCATAGGTATTCGAAACCCTTCGAGGGTTTTTTGAAGTCGGTCAGCGAGCCGGAAATAAAGGACATAATGAAGAAGGCAGCGCCATATGTCCATGACTCCTTTGAAGGAGAGACAGTCTTGAGCATCGGCAAGGCTATAGACCTGATCGAGCGCGGGGCGGCAGGCATTATCAACGCAATGCCTTTTGGGTGCATGCCTGGCACAATTGTGACGGCATTACTCAAAAAAATGGGGAAAGATTTCGGGATTCCATGCATTAGTATCCCTTACGACGGCAGTGAATCGCCGACTATGGGACTGCAGCTCGAAGCCTTTATGGAAGCAGTGAGAAGTGAGAAGTAATTAAAAGGAGGTGAGGTCGTGGGAAGCGTAGTCAAATGGCGCAAAAAGAAGATGCGTAAACACAAACACAGTAAGCTCCGCAGGAGCACAAGGGCCCAAAGGAGAAAATAACACGGGATATTTCTCGGCAGGGTCTCTCTCCGGAATCAAATCTCAGTTACCGTTATCATGAAAAATATTTGACCGGCAGAATTTGGAGGCATCCAACCGCAGTCTCCCGGCCGGAGTGTTATAATACAACATGTCCAGTATCATAAGCCCTTTTTCCACCACCGGCATAGGCAGTACCCCTCACACGCGCCCACAGGAGGCCTGCGCCCTTATCGAGGCGGTCTTCGACATCCCCTTTTGGCCCCAGTTGCCGAAATACTCTTTCAGGGAGTCGATGGTCCTCCAGTATGCCGAGGGAATGCCCTTTTTAAAAATCGATGAGGAACATCAAAAGGTTCACGTCGAAAGGGACGGAAGCGATGAGCTTGAGCGGTTCTATGAATCACATACGGACAGTACGAGGATCGCGATATCAGAAGATTATGCTGCCGGGTTGCACGCCTTTCTGAAATCCGTCAAACATAGAAAATTCAGGCTATTGAAAGGGCACATCACGGGTCCCCTCACCTTTACCCTCGGACTTAAAGACAGCAGGGGAGCGGCTATTTATTTCGACGAGGAATTACGTGAGGTCGGCTCCATGCTCCTGCAGGCAAAAGCCCGCTGGCAGGTTGATATTCTAAAGCAATTTGCAGATGAGGTGATTATTTTTATCGATGAACCTATTTTCTCCGCCGTCGGGAGTTCTTCTTATATGGGTGTCAAGGAGAGCGAGATAATGAGGTTGCTCGGCGACACTGTATCAGCCATCGAAGGTGCAGGAGGCATATCCGGCACACATTGCTGCGGAAAGGCCGATTGGAAGATGATCATACAAAGCGGCGTCAGGATGCTCAATTTCGATGCCTTTGAATATTTCGATACGCTTGCCCTTTATTACGAAGATCTTAAAGGTTTTTTCGAAAAGGGAGGATATCTGGCCTGGGGAATAGTGCCGACCTCGGACGCGATTCTGTCAGTCTCTGACACAGATATCTCCACCCTCTTGAAAAAGAGGGTGTCAGCATTGCATACCCGCATCGGATCAGATAGTGTTTATTCCCAGTCCCTGATCACTCCTTCCTGCGGGACCGGCTCGAGAACTGTTGAAGAAGCGACAAAGATATTTCAGTTGACCATGCGCGCAAAAGAAGCGATGGTCGGATGATATTGTCCGACTATGGCAGCCAAATCTAAAACCACAAAAAGAGCGGGCTTCTTCATTTCTCTTGAAGGAATCGAAGGCACCGGCAAAACAACCCAGGCCGCATTACTTGCCGAACGTTTGTCAAAGACCGGATTCGATGTATTTCTAACCCAGGAGCCGGGAGGCACGGTTATCGGCAGCAGGATACGGGAGATATTACTCCTTCCCGATCACAGTGAGATGTCCTTTGTGACTGAACTACTTCTATACAATGCAGCACGTGCTCAGCTCCTATCGGAGAAAATCGGGCCAGCACTGAAAGAAGGGAAGATCGTCATTACCGACAGATTTTCCGACTCGACGGTAGCCTATCAGGGATATGGCCGCGGCATCGATCTAGCACTCATCGCCTCACTCGATGCTATAGCCACCAGCGGGATCAAACCCGACCTGACCCTTCTGTTTGACCTCGACATCGAGACGGGACTCAAGAGGAACAGAAAGATCAACAAGGTCGACAGGCTTGAACTTGAAGATATTGAATTCCATCAAAGGGTCCTGAAAGGGTTTAACGAGATTGCTAAGAAAGACCCTATACGGGTCAAAATAATAGATGCTTCCCTTCCGCTTGAAAAAGTCCAGAACATCCTATGGGAGATTGTCGGCGCAGCAATGAAGGAAAAAGGACTGTTATGATGACGAGCGTATCACTCTATAAATATCAACTCATAACCCTAATAATCTGATATGTCCTTGCACACTATCATAGGGCAGGACAAGGCAGTCCGGATCCTTTCTGGCACTTTAAAGACAGGACACGTGCCCTCTTCCATTTTACTCTCCGGAGACTCCGGCATCGGCAAAAGGCTTGCTGCCCTCAACTATGCAAAAGCCCTCAACTGCCTGGAGCCTGTCGATTTCGACGCCTGCGACCACTGTAATTCGTGCAGAAAGATTGATGTCGAGTCGCATCCTGACGTCACTACCCTGCTACCCGAAAATGATGAAATCAGGATAGAGGCGATTCGGCGGGCAGGAGAGATGCTTTCTCTCAGACCATACGAGGGCATGAAAAAGGTCCTCATCTTCGATGACGCTGACTTTATGAACATCAATGCCGCCAATGCTTTTCTCAAGACCCTCGAAGAGCCCCCGTCAGATAGCATTATCATCCTGGTATCGGCTAGCCCTGACCGGTTGCCTGAAACTATACGGTCTCGTTGCATGCATATCCGTTTTCGCCCGCTTTCAGACGAAGCATTTAAACGTGTACTTTCCTTAAAAGCCCCTGGCAAAAACCTCGGGCCCTTTTCAGGACTTATTACGGGAAGACCGGGAATCGGCATCTCAAAGGACTTTGCCAAGGAAAAGAAATGGTTCCTGGACATTTTAACCGGCATGACGCGGGGAGAAACCCGCTGTGCATGGTCTGACAAGAATGAAATAAAACAGTGGCTTGATCTGTCCTTCGTTCTTCTAAGAGACGTTGCTGTTTTAGGTATTACGGGGAGGGAATCAGACCTTTTATACGGAGAAAAGTACACAGCCGGGAAAATCGGGCTGGTACTCGATGCTTATCAGCGCCTCCAGAAAGTGCGGGGCTTGATCGACCTTAATCTTAACAAATCAATCACATGGAACTACGTATCGGGTATAATACAAAATACAGTCGTCCAGCCGCGACATCGAGATCATTAATAATACGATCTGGAACCAGTATTCGGCTGCCAAATAGCGTTTTACGGAGGAATAACAATAAATGCCCGATATAATCGGTATCAGATTCAAATCATGCGGCAAAATATACGACTTTGAAGTCGACGCTATTGAGGTAAAAGAGGGTGATTATGTCGTAGTAGAGTCCGATTTTGGCCTTAGCCTCGGAAGGGTTGTCAGAGAGCGAATTACGATCGAGAAGAGCGAAAGGGAATTGAAACGCGTTGTCCGGCTCGCTGCCGATGATGATTTTAAAACCCAGGAGGAGAACAAGAAACTCGAAAAAGAGACTCGCGACTTCTGCCTGGAGAGGATCATGGCGAGGGGGCTCCCTATGAAGCTTGTTTCGACCGAGGCGACCCTCGACAGAAAGAGGATCGTTTTTTATTTTACTGCGGAGGGGAGAATCGATTTCAGGGAACTAGTAAAAGACCTTGCCGCCCGCTTCAAAACCAGGATCGAAATGAGACAGATTGGGGTACGTGACGAGGCCAAACTCGTCGGTGGCTTCGGCGTCTGCGGCAGACCTTTGTGCTGCAATACCTTCCTGACTACCTTCGAGCCGGTATCGATAAAAATGGCTAAGAAACAGGAAATGGTATTAAATATCGGCAAGCTCTCGGGCCTCTGCAGCAGGCTCATGTGCTGCCTCAGATACGAATATGACGGGGACCTTGGGACTATTGCCACTGATGACGTGATACCTCTCGGCGCGGAGGACGCCCCAATCGAGATAGTTGAGAAAAAGATTTCTAAATCGCACCAAAGAGAAAAGAAGCCCCATCCGGCCAGATCGACTCATCCGGCTCAGCCAGCTCATCCGGCTGAACAGGGAGAGCAGCATGCTCAGCATGCTCAACCTGCCACTGCCAGCACGGAAGCACAAAATACTGAATCGCCGGCGGTCCCGCTCTCAACTCCACCAACTATCCCTAAAGAAGAGGATAAGAAAAGCGATGAACAGGGGCAAAAAGACCGTAGACGGCACAGAAGGAGGCGTTTCAAAAAATGAGTTCACAGAAAACAAACTTTTATATCACTACGCCGATATATTATGTTAACGACATCCCCCATATCGGGCATGCCTACACGACAATAGCAGCCGACGTCCTTGCCCGATACCATCGACTCAAGGGACGAGATGTTTTTTTCCTCACTGGAACAGACGAGCACGGTCAGAAGGTTGAAAAGGCAGCCAGGGAAAAGGGCCGGACGCCAATGGAGCACGCCGATCTCATGGTCGATAACTTCAAGAAGAGCTGGGCAAAGCTGTCCATCAGCAATGACGCCTTCATCAGAACGACTGACAAGCAACATCAAAAATGCGTCAGTGACCTCTTGCAGGAACTCTACGACAAAGGTGAGATCGAGAAGCGCTCTTATTGCGGCATGTACTGTACTCCCTGCGAGCGGTTCTGGACGGATAAGGATATCACCGAGAGCATCTGTCCCGACTGTGCCCGGCCGGTAGAGCCTATCGAAGAAGAAAATTACTTCTTTCTCATGTCAAAGTATCAGCAAAGACTCATCGATTATATCGAGCAGAACGAGACATTTATTCTGCCTGAAACGCGAAAAAATGAGGTGCTCGGTTTTTTAAAATCAAAGCCGCTCGGAGACCTCTGCATTTCGAGACCCAAGAGCAGGCTCGCCTGGGGTATCCCCCTGCCCTTCGATGAAAATTATACAACCTATGTATGGTTTGATGCGCTGGTTAATTATTATTCAGCGACAACATATCTTGCTCCTGAGGTTCGTAACGACTGGTGGCCTGCAGATCATCATCTCATCGGTAAAGACATACTGACAACTCATTCGGTCTACTGGTCAACGATGCTTATGGCCCTCGGACTGCCACTTCCAAAAAATATATTCGCTCACGGGTGGTGGACGATCAGCGGCGCCAAGATGTCGAAATCCCTTGGCAATGTCGTAGACCCCAATGCAATGGCTGATAAGTACGGTGCCGATGCGTTCAGGTTTTTCCTCTTCAGAGAAGTCACCTTCGGCCTGGACGGGGATTTCTCGGAAAATGCACTGATCAGGCGGATCAATACCGACCTCGCCAACGACCTCGGCAATCTGCTCAGCCGTTTCCTTACCATGGCAGAAAAGTATTTTGACGGACGCATAGAACGGCCCGAACTCTATATCGCAAGAGATTTCGCAGATGAATGTGCCGGTGAACTCAACCTGGCCCTTGACGATGGGGCGGATACGTACTGGTCCCATCTCAAGTTGCATGCCATCCTCGAACATATATGGAACATCGTCAGAGCGACAAACAACCATATCGCGCGCACAGAGCCCTGGAAACTGGCTAAAAGCGATCCCGCTGCACTCAAGACGGTTATCTTCGAAATCTGGAATGCTCTAAGGGTAACAGCCGTGTCGATTTATCCCTTCATGCCTTCAACAGCAGAAAGCATGTGGAAACAGCTCGGCCTCCGTTCTCTAACAGAAGATGTGGAACAGAACCGTTCCTGCATTTTCACATGGGAATGGAACCCGTTACACGAGATAAAAGTTACAAAGGGCGATCAGATCTTCCCGAGGATCGAAAAAGGGAATAAAACTCAGAAGACGCAAAGGGTGGAAACACAAAAGGACAACCCCAAAATGACCGAAGCGCCACCTGTTACGTTAATAGAGACGATCGGCATCGAGGATTTTGCGAAGATTGAACTCAAGATAGGTGTGGTAATAGCAGCTGAGAAAGTAGAGAAGTCCGATAAGCTTATAAAGTTGAAGGTCGATATCGGAGAGGAGCGCCAGATCGTGGCGGGCATTGGAAAGGCATATTCGCCTGAGGACCTAATTGGCAAAAAGATCGTCGTGCTCGCCAATCTGAAGCCGGTCAAACTTATGGGGGTCGAATCCCAGGGTATGCTGCTGGCTGCCACCGACAACGAGGGGACCCTTACGGTTCTCACACCGGAAAGGGACGTAAAGACAGGTGCAAAGATAAAATAAGCTGATACGAGGGTTGAAAAGTGAGTCGCAAGATAAACTCTTGCGCGACAGGTAATGAGTGGCCCGACAATGAAAGGCCGCGGGAATGTATTCTCGGACACGGAGCTCAGGCCCTTTCGGATGTCCAACTGCTTGCGATGCGCAAGACTGACAGCAGCGATAAAGGGGTGGTGGGACTTGCTATCGCATTCCACTATACTTATGAGCATCTCCTCAATCTGGACAGCGCATTGGGCGCCAATCGCGCCGCTATCACGGGTATTGAGACAGCAAAGATAGCTCAAGGCAAAGCGGTATTTGAGGCCCAATGCAACGACAGTACTCCCATTTTTTTCTCAAGCTCCGCGATCCATTCTTATATCCGAAGGCACACCCACCAATTCGTTTTTGTATCGCCATCAGGCATCAAGGAGGCGATAAGAGCATCCTCCGTATCGCTCATCTTCATCCATAATCATCCGAGCGGAAATCCGACGCCGAGTCCCGATGACATCTTTCTCACCGCAAAGCGGAAGCAGGCCGGCGATGTTATCGGTATAGCCGCCCTCGGTCATATCATTATCTGCGACGTTCACATGTGAGCCTCAAAGAAAAAGGTATATTGTGATACAATAGACGTACGAGTCGGCTTTTTTCTGCATCTTATCTTTTTAAGATCAGATCGTTAACTTTTTTGAGGAGGTTTTAATTATGATCAAGAGGGCGTTGATCAGCGTTTCAGACAAGACAGGCATTGTTGATTTCGCGAGAGAATTGTCCGCCATGGGACTTGAGATCCTTTCGACCGGCGGCACGGCAAAGACCTTACGCGATGCGGGAGTTCCCGTCATTGAGGTATCCGATTATACCGGCTTTCCAGAAATGCTCGACGGAAGGCTTAAGACGCTCCACCCGAAGATACATGGCGGCCTACTTTCGCGCCGCAGCAATCCCAAGGACATGGAAGATATTAAAAAGCACGGAATCAGCACAATTGATCTCGTTGTCGTCAACCTCTATCCATTTGAAAAAACCATCGCGAAGCCTGACGTGACCTTCGATGAGGCCATCGAGAATATCGACATTGGCGGCCCTGCCATGCTCAGGGCTTCTTCGAAGAATTTCGCGGACGTTACCGTGGTGGTCGACCCCGCCGACTATTCCGTAGTCCTCCAGGAGATGAAGAAATCCGGCGGTGAGATTAGCAGGGATACAAAGCTCAAATTTGCCAATAAAGTCTTTACCCATACCGCCCGCTATGACACCCTGATAGCCGATTATCTGACAGCAGTGATCAAAAAAGAGAGGTCCTGAGCGGCCAGAGACCGTTGAAACATTGATGAGATCTTTCAAAGAAATAAAGTCTCATTACGACTTCAGCAGCGAAGACGAGCGGCTCCTTGGATCTTTAAAGGAGCTCATGTATGATCATGTCGATGTGGTCATGAACGCTTTGCATTCGTGGGTGCTCAAGATCGACGAAACGGCTCGTTTTTTTAGCGACGACAGCAAGCGACAGTATGTCTTTGAATCCCACAAAACATGGTTTCATCTGCTCTTTACGGGTACCTACGACACAAAATATTATGAAAAGCTGCTGCGTATAGGCCAGACACATGTTCGCGTTTCGGTGGATGCTCACTATATGAACAGAGCAATCAATATCGTCAGAAATTGCTGCATCGATATATTGAACCGCAATATCGAGGACGCCGAAGAAAGAACACGTCTTCTCATCTCGGTTGAAAAAATCCTCGATATGAACCTCGATGTCATTACAGCATCTTATATCGAGGAAGAGCTGAGGGCCTATTCTCCCGCCTACCGCGTCAGGAACGCCCTGATATCGTTTGCCGAGCGGTTCGCTCAAACCATGAACCTTGTGCTCGTCCTCGCACTGATCGGTCTGACTCTCGGAGTTATCGCACTTTTTGCCATGGATTTAAAAGATCTTGTAGCAGTAGGCATCGAACATGGTATCATTACATCGCTCGGGTCACTTCTCGTGCTCTGGATTATGATTGAGCTTATGAATACGGAGATAAAGCACCTGAAGGGAGGGAAATTCAGGATCAGCGTCTTCGTAGGCGTCGCCCTTGTCGCTTTTATCCGAGACACGATGATCATGGCCCTCAAGCACGAAGCAACCGAAAAACTTTACTATCTGATCGCGCTCATACTAACACTGGGCATTGTTTTCTGGCTCGTGACTAAAGCCGAAGAAAGGAATAACTAATATGAAAGTTCTTATCGTGGGAGGGGGCGGACGGGAACATGCCATTGCCTGGAAGCTCTCGCAATCACTGAAGGTGGACAAGATTTATTGCACTCCCGGGAATGCCGGGATCGCCGAACTTGCCGAATGTATTGAGGTAGCACCCGATGACTTCGGGGCACTGCTCGATTTTGTAAGGTACGAATGGATCGACCTGACCATTGTCGGGCCCGAAGACCCCCTGTCTAAAGGCATCGTCGACATTTTCGAAAAAGAGGGCAGGAGGATCATAGGCCCGACAAAGGCTGCAGCAATGCTCGAATCGAGCAAAATCTACGCAAAAGATTTCATGAGGCGCTACCGCATTCCTACAGCTGAATACAAAGTCTTCTCGACCTATATGCACGCAGAAGATTATGTGAGGATGATGGGCGCGCCTATTGTGATCAAGGCTGACGGCCTTGCTGCCGGCAAGGGCGTTTTCGTTGCGTCCACTATAGATGAGGCCATTGATGCACTCAGACTCATTATGAAAGACAGGGCCTTCGGCGAAGCGGGCGACAGGGTCGTTGTCGAACAGTGCCTTCAGGGTGAGGAGGCCTCTTTCATGGTTTTTACTGATGGAGAGACTATCGTCCCGATGGTCAGTTCACAGGATCACAAGAGGGTTTTTGACGGAGATATCGGTCTGAACACGGGGGGCATGGGCGCTTACAGTCCAGCCCCGATTATCACTCCGGCGTTTGAAAAAGAAATCGTTGATACTATTATGAGACCTGTTATAGAGGGCATGAAATCCGAAGGAATCAAATACAAAGGCATCCTTTACGCCGGCCTTATGATCAACAATAATAAACCTTCCGTCCTTGAGTTCAATTGCAGGCTCGGCGATCCCGAAACACAGCCGGTCCTTTCACGTCTCTCAACGGACCTTCTCGATATCTGCCTTGCCCTGACCGATGGAAAGCTCTCGGAACTAGACGTCAAGTGGAAGCCGGAAGCGGCTGTGTGCGTCGTGCTTGCCGCAAAGGGATATCCGGGCACCTACCCAAAAGGCGATGTCATCGAAGGACTTGACGAGACGAAGAAGATGGCAGACGTAACGGTTTTTCATGCGGGCACTACCTTCAAAAATAATAACGTCGTTACTAACGGTGGAAGAGTACTTGGAGTCACAGCCCTCGGAGAGGATATCAGGGCTGCCAGAGATAAAGCATATGAAGCGATAAAAAATATACATTTCAACGGCATGCATTACCGGAAAGACATAGCGTACAGGGCACTGAAATCTCTGAGGGATAATCCGCTTGACATTTAATTCCGGTTTCTTTAATATAACTGCGTATTTGAAACCGCTAACTAATTAATAAATATAGCTTATAGATACATAAGGAGGACTTTAAAAGTGGAATCACCGACAATCTTAGGCGCAATCCCCGGACTCAATACATTCGAACCGTATGTCACCTATTCCTGGCTTGCCATGATCCTGCTTATCGGCACCGCTCTCGCGGTGAGAAGCAAGCTGAGCCTGGTACCTTCCGGAGTGCAAAATTTTATGGAGATATTTGCCGACTTCTTCCTTACCACTTCGGAAAATAACATCGGCCACCACTACGGAGAAAAGTTTTATCCACTTCTCGGCACGATCTTTCTGTATATTCTGACTTGTAACCTCTTTGGCCTGATACCCGGCTTCGAGTCTCCGACAAGCAACATCAATATGACAGCATCCATGGCCATTCCCGTATTTCTCATCTATCAGTTCTGGGGTTTCAAGGTACACGGTTTAAGCTACCTTAAGCATTTTCTTGGCCCCATCCGCTCCGTTGCCGCCATACCTTTCATGATATTCATGTTCTTCCTCGAACTGATTGGACATCTCGTGAGGCCGATCACTCTGTCCGTCCGACTTTTCGGAAACATGTTCGCAAAACATATACTTCTCATCGTTCTGGCAATCTTAGCTCCCGCCATTATCCCTGCAGCCATACTCTTCCTCGGGACCCTGATAAGTTTCATTCAGGCTTATGTTTTTATGCTTTTGACGACGCTTTACCTCGCCGGTGCGGTAGAGGAAGCGCATTAAAATAATCCAGAAAGGAGGATAATGATGAAGAAACTGTTTGTAATCTCAATGCTCACCCTCTTTGTCGTGGCGCTCTTTGCACCACTTGCCGGTGCTGAAGAAATGGCCAAGGGAGTCGATCCCGCCAAGTCTTCGTATTTCGGTCTTGCCACGATTGGTTGTGCCATCGGTATCGGCCTGGCAGCACTAGGTTGCGGTATCGGTATGGGCCACGGCTTAAGAGGTGCAACAGAGGGTACTGCAAGGAATCCCGGAGTATCCGGTAAGATCATGACGACCCTTATTATCGGTCTGGCCATGATCGAGTCCCTTGCTATCTATGCCCTCGTTGTCGTTCTTATCACGTTCTATGCAAATCCTTTTCTTGACAAGTTGATGAAGTAAACTTTCATCCACTAATTTTTTTACTCTGTAAGGGCCTCTTCGGAGGCCCTTTTTATTTTTCCCAAAGTCTTACTCTCCTGCATCCCGACTGCGATATAAAGAGGATTTAAATTTTTCAGGATGGTAAGAGGCAAGCCGTACAACAGTGCATACGGGACAACGTTTCTGCACGATCTCTTCCGACACCCGCTGGTCATAACCGAGGGCGATAATATCCGGCTTCAGTTCTTCGAGTATATGGAAAAGGTCTTCTTTCTGGTTGCCAAGCACTACCGCGTCAGGGATACCGGTTTCCTTGATACGATTCATTCTCAACTCTTCATTTTGGCTCGGCAGAAATCCCTTTATCCTCTTCACCGTATCGTCCCTGGCCACAATAACAACAAGTTCATCCCCGAGCGCTCTTGCCTGATTCAGGAAATCGATATGCCCCTGGTGGAGGTAATCAAATGTGCCTGCACATACAACTCGTTTGCCCATAGCAGCCTTTCATGCCCCTTATTATTAAAGCATAGCAGAATCGGAAACCCTTGACAATCCTTGATTATAGATGATATTCTTTAAGTCTGCAAAAGGGGCTGTAGCTCAGTTGGGAGAGCGCTTGAATGGCATTCAAGAGGTCGAGGGTCCGATTCCCTTCAGCTCCACTTATAACTTCTCTCTCCCTCGTAGGTGCTCCAATTATCAGTGGAAGGCTGTGGAGTGTAGCTTTTCAGAAACTACGTTATCCCCTGAACATTTCTGTAATCTTGCGGAAATAAAAGTTATATTTCCGTTGAATTGCACAATATGGCATAAAGATGTCCTCCTGTTGATTCGGGAATAACGTGGCTCCATTTCTGTTCAACGTTACTTGAATCAATAATCATATGTGCTGGGGTGTAAGCAGCAAAGCGTACCAAACGCATTTGATCTGTTGAGCAATTGATTTCCCACAAGTCCATTCCATAGCTAAAATCCTCATAACCTTGAGTAGAAAGATTAAGTTTTTGCAAAATTTCTATATTCCAGTCTCTCTGTTCTTTTGTTATGACTACTTGTTTAGTCCATACCTGCCAGATATCCTTTGATATGCGTTTAACGCTTTGCCTATCATAAGAATAGCCACCCGCTTGGGTTTCCATCAAATAGATCCAGTCTGATCCCTCCGCCATATGAGTAATTACTATAGAGATTGAAATAAGGGCTAATAACAAACTTGTTTTCTGCATTCTATTCCTCTTGAATTTATGCGGTTATGTTTCGATATATAGTAAATTATACTCCTCTGAATCAAAAAAGTGATGTGGGGCAATCATGTCCCTTTTACTCTTACTCTCGCCATACTGATTATCTTGCGGGACACGAGAGGAGATCATCACTACTGCAAGCGCATGCCGTTCCGCTCGGATGGACTCGCCGAGGAAATCGTCAAGGCTGATCTGGATACATTCGAAGCGTAGTATATGAGGAATAACGTGCCCTGTCTTTGGCATAACTTCATCAAGAAGTGGGTCTTTATACTATAGCGTTTGAACGAAATTTTTCAGCGGGCCACACCCACACTTTCAGCTGCAAGCATTCTGAAAAGTAAATCTGGATCGTCCGTGGCGATGAGCGATAAACCGTATTTAGTCCAGAGCCAGTTCGCTTCGGCTCTCTTACCCTGAGCCAGTGCACCCACCATCCCGGATGCAAGAAGGTATTTCCTTGCTATCGGCGAAAGCTCGTTCCCGCTGGCCAGTATTGTCTGCGCTTCCTCCATCATACGGACTGCATCCCTGTTTCCCACTGCTTTAAAAAGGTTCAACCACTGCCTCTCGCCGGCTGACAACAACGAGACGCACTTTCCTGATTTCAGTACGCTCCAAAATGAGCCCAATTCGGAAGGGTTAAGGTATGGGACCATCGCAACCGACAGGGTGAACATCGTTTCCAAGCGTTCATGTTGGCTAGTGTTGAACATGCCTCCGCAAGCCGCCTTTATAAAAGTAGCTTTCTTCATGAGATCTTCGTTAGTTTGACCCGCGGCGACGTTGCCCGACATAAAATAATCACGAAGAGCCATAGCCGTGACCGTCGCCTGTGCTTTAAATAAGTAATTAGTGAAAGTAACATTCGTCGCATCCTGTCGCAATAGTGCACCGTCAAGGATCTCCATGGCAGGAATCGGTATGTGCTGAAAATTCAGAAAATCCTGTGCTGAGTCCTTCAGGAAGCGGGCGCGCGCAGCATTCTGGTCGAGAACCGGATGATAATCAGAATTGGCACGTGTAGAGAATGATTCGAGCAGGGGCGCAAGAAATTTCTTCGATCCTGCCTTTCTAATAGATATATCCTGACTACTATTAACCTTTATCCGCTTCAAAGCGGAATTGATTGCAGGGACCGTCAGAACTGAATAATCCGGATCGGGAAGGAGACCACCTTTTTTGGCTACAATCAGCATGTCATTATCGTTGCTTGCATAGACCTCGTAGTCCGAAAAGTTCTCTGAGATCGCCTTGAGCACCGATGCTACCAGGTCCACATTGATTTCGTAAAGTTGCACCCACTGCACAAATAGGCCACCGTCACGCAAATGCGTTTTGATCAGCCGATAGAACTCCCTTGAAAAAAGCCCTGCCACGCCACTTACCCATGGATTCGAAGGTTCCGACACGATGAGATCATATTTCTTGTTGTATGTGGAAAAGAAGGTCTTGGCATCGTCAATGTAAATCCTGCTGCGCGGGTCGGTGTAAACCAACTCCACGCGGGGCCTGAAGTAATTTGCAGCCGCAACCATCTCTTTCTCAATCTCCACGGTATCAACCTGCTGAATTGACGGGTTCGAAAGTAGAGTATGGGATGTCAGCCCAGATCCCATGCCGATGGCAGCTACTGTTTTCATTTGCGGAGCTAGGGTCATGGGCACAACCGCAAGAAGGATCATTGTGGTTTCATCAACAGTATTTTCATTCTCAGGAACGGTCATGATTCCTGCGTCAACTTTCCCATTGGTACGTATTGATATCACACCCTGGTTGTCCAAGAAGCAGCTTACTGTGGCGGTCCTGCCGTCCTTGTAATACAAAAGACGGTCTGTGTCGGGAGATTCAAGAATCCCATTACGATAAACCCCTGACCCCATTTTAAAGGGATCAAGTTGCACGAACAGGAAAGTGGCAGCTACCGCAGTAGCGCCGACCGCAGTCATAGCGGCCGGTAGTAACATTTGATTAATGAACCGGGCTGCAGTGCTCCATAGAAGCGCTACTCCAAGGGTGATATCCATGCCGGCCCCAAGGGTGATTAGCCCCTTCAGCCCTAAATGCGGCATCCCTATATGAATGGAAAAGAAAACCCCGATAATCGCTCCGACAGTGTTGGCGGCATAAACTGCGCCGATGCTACTCTCTCCCTGCCCCCTCCTGATCAGAATAAAGGTGATTAGCGGAAGTGTCATTCCCGCACAGATAGTGGTCGGCAGCATGATCGCCATCGCTATGCCGCTGCTGGAAAGATTAAAGAGTGTATATCCGGTGTCGGTCTTCGGCAGACTCTTCACAAGCCATTGCATGCCCTCAAAGGTGTGTCCGTAAAGCAGCAAGGTCGAAAGGGCCAGAAGCCCCATGATGACCTGCACCTTTGCAAGATAACGAACCGGACTTTCGACTTGGTCGATATGTCGCTGTATCCACAGACCGCCAAAGGCAAGGCCCAGGATGAACGCGCTGAGCATTAACTCGAAGGCATGGGTTGAAGTGCCGAGAACAAGACTCAGCATCCTGATCCATCCAATCTCATAGATGAAAGAGGCAAGCCCGGTGACCAGTGATGCCAGCAGGAATAGCCGGTACCAGCGAATGTTCTCTTTCGGTGGAGCTACCACGACTACTGCAGGCTTAACCTCTGACGGCCCAAACCGCACCAGCCACCAGACTGCGAGAGCCAGAATGATATTTATTACTCCTGCTATTCCAATGGTCCCGGGCAGCCCTACCATACGGATGAGAATGAACCCGCTCACTAAAACGCCGATGGATGCGCCGATACTGTTGGTAAAGTACAGCATGGCAACGTTCCTGCCCGGTTTGTCGGGGAAGAGGCGGAGCACGCCCGCACTCATCAGGGGAAAGGTCATCCCCAGCAGCGTCGACTGGGGCAAAATCATCAGCGCCGAGAGGGTCCACTTGTAGGCGGTAATGCTTAAAGGCGAGCCGAGATTCGGGATCACACTGGTATAAGAAATGTCCACCGCTTGAACAAATGCAGTGTGAAAAATCAGAGCAAACAGACCAATTGCCCCTTCTGCGACAGCGTAACCCAAAAGCAGGTTCTTCCACCACACTGAGTACTTGCTGCATATCCATGAACCCAAAGCCAGTCCACCCATAAAGATAGCCAATACAAGCGTTTGAGCATATGCTGCGTGTCCAAGGAAAAGTTTCAGATAATGGGTCCAGATCGATTCGTAGATTAGACCGGAGAATCCCGATAAAGCAAAAAGCAAAAAAAAGATATTCCGATGTCTCAAAAGCATTTATTTATTATAGCTTATCAAAAAGGCAGTGTATACTATTCATTTCTATGTGTTGAAGATGTCCGCCCGCTTGGCTATGTCAAAAGTTTCGCAGCCCTTTCTGCAAGATAACTTTCATCCTGACGCGAATGAAGCATTGCCTACTGCACTATTTTAGATTACACGCTGCGCAAATTAAGTAGTTGATGCTGAAAAATAATGTTTTTTCTGAAATCGAGACCGGTGTTCTTTGCCGGACTTTATTGGTTCCGCCTGATAACCTTCAGTCTAAGATCCGACTAAGAAGTGAGTATTTCGAATAACATCTATCATAACCGCTTCGTTGAGTGAATTTTTGTAACGTGCAGCGATCTACATCGCTAAGAAATAGGGTATTCAGTAGAGTAGAGACACTAGCCGGGATAGATACCTAATTTTACACTTATTAAGGCAGGTGCCGCATCTCAAGTGCAAAGGCTGGTATACTTGTCATTTATTTTGAGAGGAAGGTCTCCTTTCATTATTATCAACCCGCTTACCTATTTGCACTTAGTGATCAAGTATAGTCAAAATAAAATCAATTAAACTATTATATGAGAGCATATTCTTAAATGGCCACAGATAGATGGAGGATTATAAGAATGAATAAATCATCGGCTATAGTAATCATTGCCGTCGCGACAGCGATGCTTTTTGGGTGTGCTAGTTACAGGGTCACAACAGACTATTCGATCAAAAAGTATATTGTCGATGAATTTGCTGATGCAAAGTCCTCATGCCCGGTCAAGGTTGAGATAACCTCGTTTGAACGCCTCCAAGGGAGGGCCTTGCCACACGATATTTATACAGTTATCTACAATGCCACAGTCAGAAGTTCCCAAGACGCACACGTCCACAATGCTCGGTTGGTAAGTGGCATCCCCATGGATGAACGCGGGGTAGCACCTCTCTCCAAAGCATTTGTTATGCGACTGAGTGACAATGGTCACGACATAGTAGATGCCACCCTTCCGGCTGGCTCGGTTTGTCGACTGGAGAATATGAGAATGGAATTCATCAAGACTGCGAAGGGATGGGTGCCGCAAAATAATGAGTCGATTTGCATAACAGACTGGGTAAAGCAATAAGTAGACATGGCTTCTTACACAGGCTTTCTACCGAAGTTTAGTTTTGTAAGGGCAAGTCCCTTGCATATCCTCAGATCACCAAACATCCCGAGGAAATAAAACAACCGCTGACAGGGACGAAGAGGAAGCGGTACATTCCTCCTCGCGATCATCCCTGGAGGGGGAAATTCGTCCTCACTAACAATAAACTAAAAACCCCGCAGACGGCGGTGGCATAGAACCGGACACCCATTTCTGCTTTGCCTTGACAAAACTCAAAAAAAACGCTCAAAAAAATCGCTACACTGTTGTCAACAAATAGAGTTGTCCTGTTTTAGAGCAAATAACCTGTCCGATTCTGTAGGGTGGCTGCACATGGAACATGGCAGGCCACCGGGATCAGTTTATAAAGGCTCATGCCGCTGCATGTGAGCAACCAGCAATCTGCTTTCCGTTAGGGTCATAGGCAGCCAATTTTCTAGGGCCATGGTAGATAGCAAGACCACCATCGGGATAGCGATGAACGCTCACCGCAACCCTGACGTAATGACAGCGATAGTGATCCGCCGGGATCTGAAGTTTTAGCCCCTCGAACTTCACACAATTGTCGTTGCCTACGGTGCGGTCATACTGTTCGCACAGGATGTCTTGCAAGGCAGTGCCTGCCCAAGGCACGAACACGCTATCTGGTTCTTGAGGGACAGTGGCAAACTCAGCATTATGGGCCGGCATATATGTATTTGCAAGATAATCATTGGCCTGCTTTATCTCAGTAATGCCCTGCATAGCAAGCTCCTTGACCAGCCGGTCTTGATGGGTGCTGAATGCTCGCTCAGAACGCCCCCTGGCCTCAGGAGAATACGCAGCAATCATCCTAATGCCCAGTTGGCTCATGGCACGACCAAACTGCGTTAGATTTGATTTGTCCACTTTCCCTCCGGCCTCCGGGGTATGCCAGTAGTGACTTCCGCGGTCTGTATACAACGAAGCAAACAATCCGTGTTGCTCAATAACCTCTTTTACCCCCCGAAAGCTGCTTTGCGTGCCTTCTTCCTCAACAAAGAACATCGAGTAGTGTTCACTGCTGGCGTCATCCATCGTAACGATTAAATCCCAGTATTTGCCGGCAATCCACTGGTGCCGGGAGCCATCCTGGTGGAGCATCATGCCAGCATAGGGCGCTCTGGTCCGTTTTTTCCTGTGGGTCCCTTTCAGTGCTGCCTTGGGAACCAATCCCTTTTGCTGAAGAGTGTTTTTGACCCATGTGTAGCTTCTGCTTCCCTGATAAGCACGTCGATACCAGCTGTAAAAGTGTTTGACATTGAAACCACAAAAACGATTGCTATAAAGATCCGATAGCGCCATTACTTCATCAACTGGCGCACGTCGGTGTGATATTTGCCCTAAACGCTTATCTATGAGTCCTTGCATTCCCTGATCCTCATACCTCATCAGATACCGCCGAAACGTCCTGTCACAGACCCCAAGAAGCATCGCGGCTTCCTCTTGTGTTAGCCGTCCTTCTTTCCAGCCCTCGTAGCTTTCTTCAAATCTCATCTTCCGTACCTCCTGCAACACCACCGAACGTTTCATGGATAGCCCCCCTGCTATCCATATATCACCCGGACAGTTTATGTGCTACAGATGTGGACAGTTTATCTGCTCGCTCAAAAAAAACGCTTGACATATTTCTAAAATGTGCTATGATTGAATCAGAGAGGAGGGATTCTCTCAAATCTTTCTCCATGTAAGAGCAGTAAAACAGGAGAAAGGTGCCTCGCAAGGGGCAAATGGGGCTGCATTAGACAGTCCCAGGGTTGACTGACGGAAAAGAAGCAATAGAGAAGCATGATGTAACCGCCAGCCAACCGAAGAGGTTACCGGACGATTCCGGCAACCTATAAAAAGTGAGGTAGACGGCTTAAGTGCCATCTACCTTTTTGTTTTTTGTGGGGTTATGAAATCATCGCAATCGCATTCTCGGTAGCAGCACGGCTTTTTCATTTATCCCGGAGTTTGCTAATATATTACAATGATGCCGGGAAATAAATTTCACTTTCCTCTTCCAAACTATGAACCGAAATAAGATATGTCCTGATTGCGAAACCGAGTATCTCCCGCATATCGAGAAATGCGCTGATTGCGGTACAGTCCTCCTATTGTACGAGGAGTATAGAAGTGTTCAGGAGGAAAATAAACGGCTGACGGAGAAGGCCATTAGAAATGCAATCGTGGTCAGAGAGGGAGACTTGAAGTGGTTGGATGAACTGTACAATGTTCTTATCGAGGCTGGTATCCCTTGCGCCGTCACTTCCGACAGTGGCTGTAACAAAGGCTGTTGCGGCGATAAATGGCGATTGATTGTATCGAAAAAGGATGTTGAAAGGGCAAAGGAACGCATTGAGGAATACTTTATGGAAATGCATCCGGAGATCAGGGCTTCCAACGAACTGGTCAGCCAAGGGAAATGCCCGGCCTGTGGTTCCCCCGTGGTTGTAGGCGCCAACGATTGCCCCGATTGCGGTCTGACGCTCGTGATTATTGAGGAAGAGAACAACGAATAGTATAACAGGGGAATAAAGACGACGGGTCTATTCAAATGAAAAAGCAAAGCTGAAATGAGCCATGAGGAGTAGCACACAAACCGCATTGTCAAAAAGTTGGATCTCTCCCCATAATATGTGTCCTCTGCGTTTAGCACAAGGGCATATATTGGAGGTCCCAATAACACCTGAAAACCTCCATTGAGAGCGACCGTGTCAAGAGAAAAAAGTATGCCGACAGTCTTTTATTCCTAAGACCGTATATCATTAGAAGTCCTTTGACATGAATAATCTGTCTCGTCTTTCTGAAAACGATGCAGAACCATTATCTGCATCAAACATCCATACGGGCTCTGTGGGATTACTCCCTTGCAGGGCAATGAAGCTTGCTCTGCGGCACCAGAAAGTTATCGGTTCCTGACCAGCCTCATTCAGCAAATGCAGTCGATGTCTGCACAGGGCAGCATCAGTTATCGTGGAGCTACCGGCCAGGGCAGACAATGTCAAAACACCTCCATTTTTTTAAAGACAGATGGCGGCTACCAATCAAACACTCGGGCTTATGAGCCCACTTATCAGGCGGGTATTACCGCCACCCATCAGCCGAAAAGCTTTGCCTCGTCAAAAGGGACCCCTTCCTTCAACATATGAAACGTAGCGTTGGCTATTTTGTGAGCCAGAATGCAGTTGGCCACCATCGTAGCCGCACTGCCCTTCCTTCTGTTGGCATGTTTGTCCCTGAACTTTCTGAGCTTCGGATAATACCTGACCGCAATATTGGCGGCTTGGGTAAATGCAAACTTCAAATAATGATTCCCCTGCTTCTTTCCCTTCCCTCTCTTTACTGTGTCGGAGGACTGAGATACACCCGGCACCAAACGACAATAGGATGCAAACTGCCTGACATCTCTGAATCTGCTGATGTCTCCTATCTCGTAATAGATCGTCAATCCAAGCACGTACATTACGCCGGGCAACGTTAACAGAAGCTTGAATCTGGGATCTTCTAACGTGATGTCTTTTAACCCAGTATCGAGCTTGTCAATCTGGTTGGATAGCAGGTCGATTCTCTCCAGTATCATGACGCAGTAATCCTTCACTTGCTGAGGGATCGGCATAATATGAAGATCTGCAGGTAAGAGCTTCTTCAACTCGCTACCGCTCATGGTGTTCAGGTTATACTTTATGAACTGTACCCTCAAGCTCGAATAGCATTCGGCACGCTCATGAACAAGGCCTGCCCTTCTCCTTAAGAGGTCTCTCAATGGTCTTTTCTCCTTGGGATAAATATACGCCTCCGGGAGTTCACCCATCCTGAGAAGTTTTGCCAACTTAAATGCGTCTCTTCTGTCAGTCTTTACCTTCGCCCCTGTTATCATGTACAGACCCAATGTATGTGCAAGCCTTACGTCATAGCCCTTGTCCTTAAGTCCATCCACAATCCAATACCAATTTATGGTGCATTCAATCGCAATATGTACATCCCTACCGAAGGGTTCTAGAAATTCAAAAATGACCGAAAGATCATTGTTGAGATTACCCTCCTTTACCTTTTTCCCGTCCTTGTCAATAATACAGAGTTGGGATTTCTTGGTATGCAAATCGATTCCACAGTAAAATGTCATAGCGGCCTCCTTCCAGTTTTTGAATGCAATACAATTATCACATCCAACGGAGGTCGCTCTCAATAATTATCAAACACCTCCACAGTCTAACCGAATACATTGACTTCCGGTACAAAGGTAGCGTCGCACTTGTTGTTCGACGGGGCTCACATTTATTTTGGTAACACTCACGTCCGCATTGCACATTGCTTAGCTCGCTTCAACCAGAAGGCTGCAATGCTTTGAGAGCCGAATCGAATTAAGTATACTTTACTGAAAGAATTGCCCCAAGATGTCCATAATGCATATTTCTCCTATTATCTAAATTGTCGTGTTGAAACAGCCGCTATTTGCAGAGAACTCGGCCTATTAGATTGCGATTCTAAAAGCCACAATCACACCGCCCGACAGGATGCCGCCCATCTGGCCTTGCGGAGATGACTCCATACGGTAACGCTCCCATTCGTTTGAGGGCACCGGCAACCGACTGCTGATAACGACGCTCGGGTTACCGCCCGTGCTTACAAGTGTTCCCGCCGGGGAGACTGCCCCAGTCAATTTAGTGGCGGGCTCGTTGGAATTGACGATGCTTGATATATCGATCGAATCGGTCGTATTGTTAACTTGACCTTCGGTTAGCTGCCTGACATGCGACGTATTCGGTATCGGAAGATACACAATTCCGGGACCTTTCTTGCTTGCAGCCATGTCAGCGTGAGTGTTCCTATTTTGTTCGCTTGCACCCTCGACCGCAGTGATCGGAAGGTCCGGAAGGGACTGCGAAAAAGAGGGCATCGCGCCTATGGCAAGGCTCACCAGAACGACCATTAATTTGAGAGTGCGGTGCATTATTGTCCTCCCTATTCTGCAACTTGAGTCCTCGAGTTGCGATGTTGTCATGGGTTCATACGGTGATGCTAACTACAAAGAGCAATTACCATACCAGGTCTTGCCTACCGCCAATGGGTTACAGTAATTAAGGAGCTAAGTCTTTGCTATAATGGATGTAACCGTGATCATGAAAACCTTCTTCATAGAAAATTGATAACAGCGAAAATAGTTTTCATGCAGTGAATTCACTTCTTTTTGGGCATTCCCCCATTCCGGTTCCTTAGAAACATCGATTCCGGTCATTTCGGACACTTCGGATGAGTGCAAAAGTAATATACTTATCTATCGGTTGTTATCAGAGGTGGTGTTAAATCCTACCCAAAACTGAGAATCATTTCGCCCGTCGAAAAATCTCGCCTTGTGGCCGAAACAAAGAATCTCGGATTTTCCATCTGCGTTTTAATCCGGGCGCATTCCTCAGGTGGTTGAGGTTTGTCGAAAGTACGTAAGAGTACGTGTATAAAACATCCGGAAGTATCTTTCCGCCAAAGATAGTTACTTGGTGGATATGATAATAGGCCGCTGATGATTCCAGTTTATACACACCAGTATATTCAGGCTACCACCAGTCAATAATTGCTGCACTACTAGGATAGACAGGATTGATAATGTAGCCTGTTTTCGGGCCAAGTTGTGGGCTACTGCCGTTTCCCTTTGCGCGGGTAAGTCTGCCTTTACGATGATGATAGCGTTATTTTTTTTCAATAATCTGCTTTATCATCGCTTTGAGGGTTGCCGTATCGGAAGACTTCACTATATAAGCATCTGAGGCCCAGACCAAAAAATCGTCTCGGTAATCGTATGCAGTGAGCATGATCACAGGCGTCTGAGGTTTTTCCTGTTTCAGCTGTTTTAATAGCTGTAGCCCATTGATGTCGGGTATCATTATATCGAGTGTTACAATATCTGGCTCCTCGACTCGGAATACTTCCAACGCTTCCTTGCCGGAATTTGCGGTGACGACATTATACCCTTCATCTTCGAGTTCCTCCTTGTAAAGTTTCAGGATGTTCTTTTCATCATCAACGACGAGTATCTTCATGCAGGTTCTCCTTTAAGGAGGAAATATAATCTGAAAAAAGTGATCCCGATAAGCTCTTTTCTTCAGTTTATTATGATTCATGCTATCTGACTAGCTCATGGGACTGTTAATGTTAACAAAATCCTGTCACTTTTCAGGTCCGGAAAGTGTGATAAAGTCGGCTTTCTTTATATGATAATCTGCTCTGTTAATAAAACAGGTGTTTTATTAACATGACAGGGCAATAAGGTAAGGAATGGGCAAAACTGGGGGATACAGCTTTCCAAGCTAACAAATCTTGAGATGATAATTTGCGTAATAAACATTACCGTTTTAGATTCTTTTAAAAAAAACTTGCTGTGAGTAGCTGAGTTGGCACCGCGATATTTCCGCATGCATGATTAGTAATTGAAATAACTGATAGTAAATAATCTCCCATATCGATTATTTCTTGGTGACATCGAGCACCTACCTCTGGGACTTTCTAAAGTCATCACCGCAGAAACATGGCTCATTATGCAAGGTTTCTTTCGAAAGTCGAGACCAGCACTCGTTGGTTTCGAATGATCGCGCCGCCGACAAGTCGACACCCAAGACATCTCGTCGAAAGTCTTGAATGTCGAAATCAACTAACATTTTTCAGCGAATATTCCTAAGCGGGTCAATTCGGCGTCTGAGCAAACTTTTTGCTGGGATCGCCTCCTTTCCGCCCGACAAGATTCCCGGCAAATGCTACTCGGGATAGAAACCAGCACCGATCAACCCCAGAGTTCCATCTATGTTCACCGCCTTCACATAGCTCCACTTCTGAGACAGCTGGGTTTGCCCAGGTTTAGGGAACATATAATCGACCCAGCCTGACCCCTTGGTTCGAACCACTTTCATAAACTCATCATGAAATAGCTTGCCATTGACATCCTTGCCGCCGTGAACATTGGTTCCTTCTCGCTCCGGGAAAGCAGGGTTGAGTAACACATTCATGTCTTGATCGTAGGCGAATAGATAAGTGTTACCGAACCACCATTCGCTATCTTGCGTTCTAAATTCGGAGAAGGCCCCCTTTCCCTTGGTATCGACCAGCGCCGCAGCCTTATTGACCATCGCCTCGATCCGCTTCGCCTGCTCGGACGTTGGCGGAGATTGCTGCTTGAGTGTATTGGTGACTAAGTCCTTGACTGCTTTTCTGGCATCGGTGTACGCCTTCTCATCATAAGCGATCGTTACCCCATATTGTATGCATGGATCAGCGTAAGTGAAGAGTTCCTTGGTCTTAACATTTATAATAACCCCATCCTCTGCCTCCGCAAGCTGACATTGCCTCGCCGTTTGCGCCTTCTCAAGCTTCGCCAGCTTCAGATCTTTCCAATCGAACACGTGATAAGCGCCTGCGTATTCTGTCAGCTGCACATCCTTGCCTTTTGCTTTCAGCCGCTCAACGTAGGCACGACACGGTGCAACAGGGACCCAGTCGTCCGCAGTGCCATGAAAGAGCCGAATCGGCCTGTCAGACACGTCCTCGTCATCGCGATAGGTTGTGTTGCAGACAGCATAGAACGGGATGTACGCGGCGAACTCTAAGTTGGTGGGGCCATGCATGCGCTGAAAGCGCTTCACACTCGCGTAAAGAGCTGCCTGGCCACCCCTTGAAAAGCCCATGACTGCGATCCTCTTCGAGTCGACTCGAGGATGTTTAGCAAGCAATTCTAGCGCTCGATAGGCATCGTAGGTCATCTGCAGCCGGCCGAGCTGTGACTGATCGTTCCTGACATTATCGATGCCTCGCCCCGTAAAACTGTCGGGGGTGAAAGTGGCGACACCCATGGCATTGAGATACTGTTCCCAGTCGGTGACGAAGTCAACAATTCCTCCTGAGCCATGTAGCAAAATGACGACCGGCAATCGATCATTGCCTGAGCCAGGCAAACGAAGCACGCCAGCCAGCGTAACGGGCTTGCCATCCTTTTCTCCCATTAGAAATTGTTTATCTGTGAGTGTTACAGACTGGAGCGGAAGAATCTCCACCTTTGCCGCCTGTGCATGGCCGACAATCGAGGTGAGGATAACCGGCACGAAAAACAGTGCGCACATCAAGCAGCTAAAGTGCAGGCGCCATCGTGTGATGTAAACCATACAAACCTCCTTTAAAAGGACAATCTGAATTATACGACGTTAATCTCTTCCTTCCCATTGCACTATTTATAGCTGCATCAAGTATACTCCTAAATCTGCTGCAAACATAGAGGTTACTATCTGATAGCAGTGTAGGAACTGGCGGACATGGCCATCGGTGTTTGTCCGTCGGTGCAGTTGTTAGTCGGAATTAAGAGTGTGCCTAAAAAGATAAACGCTCAGTGGTCGGTTCTCGAGTCACCGGATACTAAATACTTCGGGCATCTTACCAAAAGATTGAATCCAGAAAGTGACACTCCCACGCGGCAAGCAGGCTGTCCGACAATTATCGAAATTAGAGACAAATGACGGATGCCTCGCCATCCTGAAAACATAACGGGGCTATCTGCTTTATACATAGTATCTCCAGCAAAAGCTTCCTTGGCGTATGGCAGTAGTTGCCCTCTTTCGGAGGCTTTCCTCTTCCCTTCAGGCATTCCCATATCTTTTTCAGATTTACTGCCGTACAGGCAAGGTTAAATTCCGACCTTACCGAATTAATTCCTCTCGTCAGAAATGTTCGCAATCCTTTGTTCTCCTTGATATCGCCGATCACAGGTTCAACAATCTGTTGTCTAAGCTTATATATATATCTTGCTGCAGGCGTTTTCATTTTTTCAGTCATCGCATTGCAGTGAACTTCGTGAGGGAACACCTTCAGAGAGCGTATGCCGTCCTTCTGTTTGGTACACAGTCGCTGATGCTCACATCCCAAGCATCTCTGACCACGATAGACTCTCACCATCTTGTCCCTCTGTCTGTCAAAATGTTCGCCCAAGAATGTTAGCGGGTGATCAGCAGGACAAATATACTCATCCCTTTGTTTATTGTATGTAAAGTTCTTCTTGTCGTATGGGTTGTTTGCCCGCGTCCCACTATTGTCAGGCATGTATGCATCTATCTTCCTGTCCGATAGAAATGCAATGTTCTCACCGCTAAAATATCCAGAATCAAAACTCCAAATAATACTATCAGCAATTCCGCCAAGATTCTCTGTGGTTTGTATAACCTGAGGTTGCAACTGGCTGACATCTGCAGCATTCTGCCCCACGTCACTAGCCAAAATGAACCCACCCTTATCCACTGTCACCTGAGGATTATAAGAAAGCTCTATCCTGCCTTTCTTATTTTTCATAAAACGACTATCAGGATCTGTCGTGCTTACCTGCTTTAGCCCTTCCTCATTAACTTTGTCTTGAGCTCCTTGAAGACCTTCTCTGAGTCGACCTATAAAAACATGCCCTTCTTCTTTAGCCCTCTTAACATAGTACTGTGCAGCTTTCTGAACAAGTTTTTTGCCCTGCCGGGACAGTTGGTCGCTACCCCGTAGTTCACCGAACTGCCGATCCTCACTCTCATCAATCTCTGCCCACTCCTGAAGCTCACCATCGACAAAGCTTCTCAGAACCGCCAACTCCTCTTTTGTTAATACTCGCCTGTTTGATGCATTTGCCTTCACTTTGGTTCCATCTGTCGACAGATGCGACAAATCCAACAATCCTTCCTCTTTGGCAAAACTAACTGTGTGCTTGAAGACTTCCTTTAGTAGATCAGGGTTGTTCTTTCTGAAATCGCTGATAGTCCTGAAGTCAGGAGTCAGCTTCTCCGCCAAATATATATACACCACGTTCTCTCTGGCATTGCGTGCCAGTCGACGAGATGAGCGCACCCTGTCCAGAACTCCCATGATCAGCAACTTCACCAGCATTTTTGGATGATATGCCGGATGTCCGGCACCTGAATAGCGGATATCGAAGCAACCATAATCCAGGGAGTCAACCAATCCTTCAATGAGAAAACAAATATGATCTTCGGGTATCATATCTTCTAAACTCGGCGGCAGTAGCCAGGATTGCCCTCCATACGACTCAATGTATGCCATCGGGTGTACTCCTTGATATCGTTCTTAAATATATTCTACCACCGGATAACTTGATAATTGTCGGACAGCCTGCAAGCCGCGGGGCATCTTGAGCGCAGCTCAAAAGAGCTGCGCAGGCCCTTGCTCATCTTGACGATGATGCCTTATATACTTTTCGACAATTTGCCGAGTCATACGGTCTCCGACAGTTCGGGCGAAATATCTATCCTCCCACAACTGCCCGCTCCACAATCGTTGCTTGATTCGAGGGAACTCACGAAACAGCTCCCTTGCGCTTATACTTTTCAGTGCCCTAACAACTTGCCCAATTGAATACTTCGGATGAAACGACATCAGTATATGAACGTGGTCTACTCCGACTTCCATCTCCTGTATCTCAAATTCATACTCGTCGCTGATTTCACGAAAGAGCTGTTCCGCTCGTTGCCTAAGTTCAGCATCCTGAAATATTGTCTTGCGTCGTTTCGGACACCATACCAGGTGGTATGTCGTGTCGTAGACCACATGACTCGCCCTTTTGAGTGCCATACCATATGTTATACCACACTACGCAAGGGCCTTAGCGGATAAGGGAGACTCCCTGTCTCCCTTATAACCCTCTAGGCAAGGCATGCATTCATCCCACGCGGCAAGCAGGCTGTCCGACAATTATCAAGTTATCCGGTGGTAGAATATATTTAAGAACGATATCAAGGAGTACACCCGATGGCATACATTGAGTCGTATGGAGGGCAATCCTGGCTACTGCCGCCGAGTTTAGAAGATATGATACCCGAAGATCATATTTGTTTTCTCATTGAAGGATTGGTTGACTCCCTGGATTATGGTTGCTTCGATATCCGCTATTCAGGTGCCGGACATCCGGCATATCATCCAAAAATGCTGGTGAAGTTGCTGATCATGGGAGTTCTGGACAGGGTGCGCTCATCTCGTCGACTGGCACGCAATGCCAGAGAGAACGTGGTGTATATATATTTGGCGGAGAAGCTGACTCCTGACTTCAGGACTATCAGCGATTTCAGAAAGAACAACCCTGATCTACTAAAGGAAGTCTTCAAGCACACAGTTAGTTTTGCCAAAGAGGAAGGATTGTTGGATTTGTCGCATCTGTCGACAGATGGAACCAAAGTGAAGGCAAATGCATCAAACAGGCGAGTATTAACAAAAGAGGAGTTGGCGGTTCTGAGAAGCTTTGTCGATGGTGAGCTTCAGGAGTGGGCAGAGATTGATGAGAGTGAGGATCGGCAGTTCGGTGAACTACGGGGTAGCGACCAACTGTCCCGGCAGGGCAAAAAACTTGTTCAGAAAGCTGCACAGTACTATGTTAAGAGGGCTAAAGAAGAAGGGCATGTTTTTATAGGTCGACTCAGAGAAGGTCTTCAAGGAGCTCAAGACAAAGTTAATGAGGAAGGGCTAAAGCAGGTAAGCACGACAGATCCTGATAGTCGTTTTATGAAAAATAAGAAAGGCAGGATAGAGCTTTCTTATAATCCTCAGGTGACAGTGGATAAGGGTGGGTTCATTTTGGCTAGTGACGTGGGGCAGAATGCTGCAGATGTCAGCCAGTTGCAACCTCAGGTTATACAAACCACAGAGAATCTTGGCGGAATTGCTGATAGTATTATTTGGAGTTTTGATTCTGGATATTTTAGCGGTGAGAACATTGCATTTCTATCGGACAGGAAGATAGATGCATACATGCCTGACAATAGTGGGACGCGGGCAAACAACCCATACGACAAGAAGAACTTTACATACAATAAACAAAGGGATGAGTATATTTGTCCTGCTGATCACCCGCTAACATTCTTGGGCGAACATTTTGACAGACAGAGGGACAAGATGGTGAGAGTCTATCGTGGTCAGAGATGCTTGGGATGTGAGCATCAGCGACTGTGTACCAAACAGAAGGACGGCATACGCTCTCTGAAGGTGTTCCCTCACGAAGTTCACTGCAATGCGATGACTGAAAAAATGAAAACGCCTGCAGCAAGATATATATATAAGCTTAGACAACAGATTGTTGAACCTGTGATCGGCGATATCAAGGAGAACAAAGGATTGCGAACATTTCTGACGAGAGGAATTAATTCGGTAAGGTCGGAATTTAACCTTGCCTGTACGGCAGTAAATCTGAAAAAGATATGGGAATGCCTGAAGGGAAGAGGAAAGCCTCCGAAAGAGGGCAACTACTGCCATACGCCAAGGAAGCTTTTGCTGGAGATACTATGTATAAAGCAGATAGCCCCGTTATGTTTTCAGGATGGCGAGGCATCCGTCATTTGTCTCTAATTTCGATAATTGTCGGACAGCCTGCAAGCCGCGGGGCACTCTGCAAAGGCTTTCGGTAGTTATCAGAACCAGATTCTCGTCTACTACGTATAATCATTTTTTTAAAAGATCCCGCAGTCGCAATGATTATTTCTGGCAATATACAGTAGTCGTCAAAACACAGCGGCAGGGTTCGTCTCATATGTCTATCACAGCACCATTTGCGAACGAGTTAAGGTTGTACGTAGATATTGTTTGTGCTGTTGATGAGGGCAGCAGACATGGCCAATGAAGAAACTTTGCATATGGGAGGTGTCCCGGATTGCTCGCGAGTGTATATCCGGCATTGTAACCTTTTGCTTGCACAGGCGTCTTATAGACAAAGTAATGATAACGGCATGAACTGAAGATAAAGGAAACTGCGAATTATTGCAGGCCTGCATAAATATGTTTAGTATGATAGGACAATGCCATGAGTTCTAATGTCGATTATACCAGAATGAGTATTCTGGAAATTATTTTCCGGAGGTCACGTGTGAGCATTCGTCTTGTATTATTCATATTACTACTTTCATTAACTCTCGTTTCGGTCTCAAGCGCAAAAGAAGACTGCATTAAAAACATATCAGGAGAAGTTATTTGTGCCTCACCTGGCGGTGCTTGCATTCAGGGCACTTACGGGCAAGTCATGTGTTCCACACCCGGTGGCGGCATAATAAAAAACAGAATGGGAGAAATTCTTTGTGGTCCTGGTCAGTGCATAATGAATGCTTTCGGTGAAGTCAATTGCTCTTCAGAGCCAGACGGAGGAGCTGCCTTTGACGGTCTTGGACAAGCAGCTTGTGCAGGCGGATGCGTGAAGGGAAGTGCTTCCTATTGCGAAACTCCGCGCCCGGCTAATTGAAAGACAGACCATCTAGAACGGACCGATGATAACTTAAAGTCATCATCGTTGGGACACTGTTCAATATGCAAGATTTCTTCCAGTAATCCAGACCAACGATCTTGTCCTCAAAAACTTATGTGCACCTGAACCCCATCAATTATACGAATGCCATGAATTTGGTGATTTGTCGAAAACAATCAGCGACCCGCGTTATCGTGTTCTGCTTAAAATCCAGAGTGCACCCAACGCGGTGATGACGCTTTGTTTGAGTCGAAAATACGCAAAACTTTCTGCAGTTTATTTTTATGCTTATCCCCAATTTTCCTGCCAGCCATTTCGCAGTCGTCGCCTGAATCTAGGGAGGAAAACAATTATGAAAATATTTCATTATCGCAGTGATGGGACTGTCTACAGCTTTTTTTGTAGCGTCGACAGTCATGGCGGCAAGTAATCTTGAGAAAGCGACCTTCGCAGGTGGCTGCTTTTAGTGCATGAAGCATCCTTTTGAGCAGATTCCGGGCGTTGTTTCGGTCACATTAGGTTACACTGGCGGACAGAAAAAGGATCCTACTTACAAAGAGGTCTCTGCAGGTGGAACTGGGCACGCTGAGTCCATCCAAGTCGTATATGATCCAACAAAAGTAAACTATGGGAAGCTCCTGGACGTTTTCTGGCATAACATCGATGCAACTGCCAAGGACCGGCAGTTCTGTGAGACTTAGCTGCCCTTCCCTCGGTCAATTGGAGTCTTTGATTGTACGACCGCTGAATGTGCATCCTAAGGCTGGAGGTTCCCCTTCACTACCGCCTCACGATAAGAACGGGAATCTTTGTATCTTTGTGGATTACGCCATAGGTAACGCTGCCGATAACCGCGGCGGCTAAAGCGCTCTTCCCGTGAGAACCCATAATAATCAGATCGGCCTTCGCCCTTGCAGCCTCTTTCAGAATACCCTCAACCGGATGCCCTGCCGTTATTACAGTCTTTGACATGACTCCATCTTTATCGCAGCGCTTTTTTATTTCTCCGACATACACTTCAGCAGCATCTCGCAGGTAATCCCCGATAGGCTCTATTACATTCTTTGCAGTCTCCCCAGCGGGAACTGTCTGGACCATAAATGCGCGCTTATCAATAATGCTCAGGGCAATTACTTCGGCTCTTAACTGTTTTGCAAGGTCAATCGCATATATGGCTGCCTTCAGAGCCGCCTTGGACCCGTCTGTCGGAACAAGTATTTTTGAAATCATACGTCCTCCTTTAAAATTTATTATCTTCGTTTAATCATAAAACCGATAAGACAATCATTAATCGTTTCATCATCGTCATCCATAATCAAGTTTACCTATTTAAAGGAATGAACCCTGCTTCCAGTGAATCCATTAAAGAGCTTTCGGATCTTCTCTGTCAATTAAAGTCTGTTTTCCCTTGGCGGTTTGCGGAAATTGGTGGCTTTTATTTCATCTTTATTGCTTCAGCAATATCCGCCGCGCTGTTCGCGTCTTTTTATTTATGGGGTTCTTTACGCACCCACCGCTCCGCCTGGAGCCAGTCAGGAATCGCGTGGCCTTCGCGGCGTCCTTGCCGCTCATATAATTAATAGGCTCGCCCGGTGATCTGCGGTGTCACGTCGGCAGGTATCTTGGCCAACAAGGGCGCAGCGGTTGGATCGAACACCCGATACGCGAGCAGTTTCAAGCGGTCATTCACGAGGAACCACACAAGAGCATAGCCCCAAACA
The DNA here is from genome assembly GCA_963727805.1 of uncultured Nitrospiraceae bacterium. Taxonomy (GTDB): domain Bacteria; phylum Nitrospirota; class Thermodesulfovibrionia; order Thermodesulfovibrionales; family Dissulfurispiraceae; genus Fen-1308. The sequence continues at coordinate 17,437 of CAVSHF010000004.1, read as the reverse complement.
GACAGTGCCCAACCCCACCCGAGGGGTGTCATAAAAAGCCCATAAACGGCTATCAAAGTCGCTAAGACTTGCGTGCCGAACACCGCTATACATAAGATCCGTGCGGGACGATGAGACCAGAACGGGCCGCGCGTGCGTGTGAGGAAGATCGTCAGATGTCCCGCCACGGACAGCTTCAAATACATCAGCGTTTGGATGTGTGCACGGTCGAGATGAAAGATGTGCTCGCCGAGATAGAACAAACCGAAGGCGGAGACGACTCCGATAACGCCCAGCACTGTGGCGACCCCCAGCACCATGGGCATGTTCCATGCCTCGGGCTTATCCTTGTACTTAACGTTGTCATAAGCAATGGACAGGATCGCTCCATCGTTGAGCAACGCCAGCATCACGATCATCACCGCCGTCAAGGGATAAAAATTAAACACCAGGATCGACAGCGTCATGAACAACAGAACGCGTAGCGTTTCGGCGATGCGGTATATGGCGTAGCTGTTCATCCGCTGGAAGATTTTCCGGCTCTCCTTGATCGCGTCTATGATAACCGACAGGCCGGGCGTCATCAGCACGATGGATGCCGCCGCGCGCGCCGCATCCGTGGCGCCTAAAACGGCGATGCCGCAATCGGCCTTTTTCAGCGGTGGGGCGTCGTTCACCCCATCGCCTGTCATGCCGACGATGTGGCCGCGTTGCTGCAGGACGTCTATAATGTGGAACTTGTGTTCGGGGAAGACCTGGGCGAAACCGTCGGCTTTTTCGATGGACTCCGCCAACTGCGCCGTCTCGTGGTGCTTCGTGTCGCCGAAGCTGCTGGCATCGAGAATATTTGTGCCCATCCCTAATTTTCTGGCGGTTTCCTGGGCGATGGCCAGTGCGTCGCCCGTAATCATCTTGACATTGACCCCCATCTGTCGGGCGGTCGTGATGGTTGCCTTAGCATCTTCCCGGGGTGGATCGAACAGGGGCAACACACCAAGAAACTGCCATTGACCTTCTCCTTCGGCCCGCGCCACACCCAGCGAACGGAAGCCGCGAGTTGCGAATTCGTTGACGGCTTTCTCGATGGCGGGCTTCACCTGTCCTGCATTGGCCGACAACTCCAATATCACCTGCGGTGCGCCCTTGGTCACCTTGAACTCTTTTCCGTCAGTGCCCTTGATGGTGGCTTCGGTGCGCTTATGCACAGGGTCGAATGGCTGGAAATGGACCACCTGGTAGCCTTTCAAAGCCTGATCATTTTTCAGGCCACCCAGCACGGCCAGGTCGATGGTGTCCTTATTGTCCGCGCGTGAGGCCAGCGAGGCGTTGAGAATAACTTGATCGGCCGTAATGCCGTTCACGCTGAAAGGATCACCCAGCGTTAGCTTGTTCTGGGTCAGGGTTCCGGTCTTGTCTGAACACAGCACGTCCACGCCCGCCAATTCTTCGATGGCCGCCAACCTAGTCACAATGGCCTCTTTCTTAGCGAGCAAGCGCGCGCCTACCGCCATCGTCACGGACAGCACTGTGGGCATCGCCACGGGAATCGCGGCCACCGTCAGCACCAATGCGAATTGAAGTGTGGTGAGGATCGGGTCGCCGCGGAAGATTGCGACGGCAATAATCACCGTCACCAGAACCACTGCCAGGATGATCAGGTAATTACCAATCTTCAACACTGCTCGTTGGAAATGGCTGGCTGTCTGCGCCCCTTGCACCAGTTGGGCCGTCCTGCCGAAGTAGGTGTTCTGGCCTGTGGTGTACACGAACGCGTCGATCTCACCCGTGCGGATGATCGAACCTGAGAACACCGCCTCGCCGGATTTATGCGTGACGGGCAACGATTCTCCCGTCAGCGCGGACTGGTCCACCTCTATAGGATCACCCTCCAGCAATCTCGCATCCGCCGGCACGATGTCGCCCAGACGCACATGGATTACATCACCGGGCACGAGCTCACGCGCCTCCGGGTTGGTCCACTTTCCATCGCGTTTCACTTGAGCCTTGATTGCCAGCTTGGCCTTCAGCGCGGCGATGGCGTTGCCCGCCTGATGTTCTTCCCAGAATCCGACCACGGCGTTGGCCAGAAGCAGAAGGGAGATGATAGCAAAGTCGGGCCAATGCCGGGCTACAGCTGAAAGGACCACAGCCGCTTCGATCATCCACGGGATCGGCCCCCAAAAATAACTGAGGAATTTCAGGAACGGATTGGTTTTCTTTTCTTCAATCTCGTTAGTCCCATATTGGGTCAGCCGTTTCTGCGCCTCGGATTGACTGAGACCATCCGGCGAGAACCCCAGTTTTACCTGCAGTTCCGGCATCGGAAGGGATTTTAGATCGTCCTTTGCAGTTGTCATGTTCATGCCCTTTCCATGGTGTCAATGTATTCACCACGACGCGCAGCGCGATTGCAGCTGGCTCGATGATACAGAGCTAGCTGTGCTGCTGGCACTTGCGCCTTCTCGCCATGCCAAATCTCCAAAGCCGGTTGCTGGATGGCACGGGCAAACGAAAATGCTAACGCCCAAGGCAGTCGCGACTTAAATCTTATATTCATGGCACTTAAACGGGCTGAGGCCAGTTCACCGGATTGACCGCCCGACAAGAATGCAATCCCCGGAACTGCGGCCGGAACGGCCCGCAGGAGGCACTTCACCGTGGCGTCGGCCACCTCCTCCACGGTCTCTTGTTTGGGGCAGGTCAATCCCGGAAGAACCATGTTGGGCTTCAAGATCATACCCTCCAGTGTCACCCGGTGTGTGAAAAGTTGCTCGAATACCGTTCGCAAGACTTTCTCCGTTACCTCGAAACACCGCTTCAGAGTATGAGCGCCGTCCATAAGCACTTCCGGCTCGACGACAGGGACCAGTCCGGCTTCCTGGCACAATGCTGCATAGCGAGCCAATGTCTGCGCGTTGGCCTCGATGCAACCCCGGCTGGGAATGGCATCGCCCACTGCGATTACCGCTCGCCACTTTGCAAAACGAGCCCCAATTTCAAAATATTCCTTGAGGCGATCGCGCAATCCGTCTAGGCCTTCGGTTATTTTCTCTCCGGGATGAGCAGCCATGTCCTTTGCACCGGTGTCGACCTTGATGCCGGGAATGATTCCCGCATCGGTGATGGCTTTCACAAAGGGAGAGCCATCCTTCTTCTGCTGGCGAATAGTCTCGTCGTAAAGGATCGCGCCACTTATACACTCACCGAGACTGGGTGTGGTCACAATCAACTCCCGATAGGCGCGCCGGGCCTCTTCAGTCTGCGGAATCCCCAGCCGGGCAAATCGCTTGTCGCAGGTTGCATTACTTTCATCCATCGCCAGCAGGCCCTTATCGCCGGCGACCAACGTTCTCGCGATGTCTATTAGCTCTTGCGCATTCATTTTGGGTTGCTCCATTTCCAGTTCTGGATTTCCGGCATATCTTGTCCGTATTTCTCTATGTATTGCTTATGCTCGATCAGCTTGTCCTTGAGCTGCTGCTTCAGGTAGATGCCTTTGTCAGCGGTCTGCGGCAGGCGGTCAATGGTGTCCATCACCAGGTGGAAGCGGTCCAGATCATTCAGCACCGTCATATCGAAGGGCGTGGTTATTGTGCCCTCTTCCTTGTAGCCACGGACGTGAATGTTTTTGTGGTTAGTACGGCGGTAAGTGAGCCGGTGAATCAACCACGGGTAGGCATGAAAGGCGAAGATGACCGGCTTGTCCTTGGTGAAGATCTCGTCGAAATCCATATCGCTCAACCCGTGCGGATGCTCGGTTTGCGGCTGCAGCTTCATGAGGTCCATTACGTTGACCACACGGATTTTCAGGTCGGGAAGGTGCTCGCGTATAATGGAAACGGCAGCAAGCGTCTCAAGCGTGGGCACGTCGCCACAGCAGGCCATGACCACGTCGGGTGAACCGTACTGGTCGTTGCTGGCCCATGACCAGATGCCGATGCCCTCGGTGCAGTGCTTGATGGCGGCTTCCATCGTCAGCCATTGCGGCGCCGGGTGTTTTCCCGCGATCACGACATTGACGTAATGGCGGCTGCGCAGGCAGTGGTCCATCACCGACAGCAGGCAGTTTGCATCCGGGGGAAAGTAAACGCGCACGACTTCGGCCTTCTTGTTCACGACGTGGTCGATGAACCCCGGATCCTGGTGGGTAAAGCCGTTGTGGTCCTGGCGCCAGACATGCGATGCCAGCAGGTAGTTTAACGAGGAGATCTCCCGCCGCCAAGGGAGGTGCGACGTGACCTTCAACCACTTGGCGTGCTGGTTGAACATCGAATCGATGATGTGGATGAACGCCTCGTAGCAGTTGAAGAGTCCATGCCGCCCGGTGAGCAGGTAGCCCTCGAGCCAGCCCTCGCACTGGTGCTCACTGAGCATTGAGTCCAGTACGCGCCCAGCGGGCGCGAGAAATTCGTCGTTCGGTATGGTCGCGGCATTCCACTGGCGTTGGGTCACTTCAAAGAGGGCTTCCAGGCCGTTGGAGAGCGTCTCGTCGGGACCAAAGACCCGGAAATTCCGCTGCTCGCTGTTCAGTTTCACCACATCCCTGAGGAAAGGACCGAGGACATGCACGTCGCCGATACCGTGCACCCCTGGCGCCGGCACGTCCTCCGCATAGTCGCGGAAATCCGGCATCCTCAGGTCCCGTAGCAGAATGCCGCCGTTGGCGTGAGGGTTGGCGCCCATGCGGCGTTCACCCTTGGGCGCCAGTTCGGCCAGTTCCGGGTTCAGGCGCCCCTGCTCATCAAAGAGTTCCTCCGGCCGGTAGCTTCTTAGCCAGTCTTCCAGCAGCTTGAGGTGTTCGGGATGGATGGCCGGATCGGAAAGTGGCACCTGGTGAGCACGGAAGGTGCCTTCAATCTGCAGGCCATCGATGATCTTTGGCCCCGTCCACCCCTTGGGTGACACAAGAACGATCATCGGCCAGCGCGGACGCGAGAAGTTGCTGTGGATACGGGCATCATTTTGGATTCGTTTGATCTCCTCCACCGCTGTGTCGAGCGTCGCGGCCATGGCCTCATGCATCAGCTCGGGATCGTGACCCTCGACGAAGTAGGGAGTCCAACCGTAGCCGCGGAGCAACTGTTCCAATTCTTCACGAGTGATACGCGCAAGGAGGGTCGGGTTGGAAATCTTGTACCCGTTGAGATGCAGGATCGGCAGCACCGCGCCGTCGGTGGACGGATTGAGAAACTTGTTGGAATGCCACGCTGTGGCTAGCGGTCCGGTTTCCGCCTCGCCATCTCCGACGACGCAGGCGACGACGAGATTGGGATTGTCGAAGACAGCCCCGAACGAATGACTGAGGGAATAGCCCAGTTCGCCGCCCTCGTGGATCGAGCCAGGGCACTCCGGAGATGCATGACTGGGAATTCCCCCGGGAAATGAAAACTGAACAAAGAGCTTTCGAAGCCCGGCTTCATCCTGGCTGATGTCAGGATATATCTCGCTGTAAGTGCCTTCGAGATACGTGTTGCCTACGACGGCGGGGCCGCCGTGACCCGGGCCGGAGACGTAAATCATGTCAAGGTCGTATTTCTTGATGACCCGGTTCAGGTGCACGTAGATGAAGTTCTGGCCTGGTGTCGTGCCCCAGTGTCCCAGCAGCATGTGCTTCACATCCGCGAGCGTCATCGGTCGCCTCAGCAGCGGATTGTCGTAAAGATATATCTGGCCGACCGACAGATAGTTGGCGGCGCGCCAGTAGGCGTCAATCCTGTGGAGCAGTTCCGGGGAAAGGATTTTTGTTTCCATGGTTTAATTCTCCTTTTTTAAGTCAAGGCCGAGAACGCGGCAAACCGTCTTGGCTATCACAAATTCTTCATCTGTGCGAATAACGCGAACCGTCGCCCAGCTCGCATCCGCAGAAATCATGCCCTCATTCGCCGCATTTGGCTTTTCTTCGAGTTCGATTCCAAGGAATCCCAGTCCGTCACAAATCCGAGCGCGGACCGTGGACGCATTCTCGCCGATGCCTCCGGCGAAGACCAGCGTGTCCAATCCACCGAGCAGCGGCGAAGGAACCCATCCATTGCTTGATCTGGTAGCAAAACAGCGCGTACTGGATGCTCGACGATCCGCCATTCATCGTCAGGATGCGTGTGTTAGCCGACTTCATGAATAACTCTCTCGTCATCCTGCAATCCGAACGAAGCCAGTTTTACACGCGTGGAGCTGTAATCCGTGTGAAGAATGCTTCGAATCCCCAAACCTTCCGCGATCTGGACGAACATTGGGGTGTTTTCGATGTAGATTACCTGCCGGACCGGAACTTGGGCTATGTCCAGCGCAAGCCGAAAGATCTCAGCGTCGGGCTTGCGGACGTGGACGAAGCTGGAGGAAATAAAAGAATCCACAAACCTATCCAGCTTGAACTTTTGAATACGATGAACATTCAATTCCCGTGCTTCGTTGCTGACCACAACGATCTTCAGCCCGTGCCGGATCTTGAGCTGAGTGACCAGATCGATCATCTCGGGATATGGCTTCGACTGTGCGAACATGAATTTTCGAAACTGAGCCCGGGTAAACGGACGCTTTTGATAGAAGACCACCAGATCTAAATATTCTTCCAGCGTAAGCTTTCCCTCCTCGTATGTCTCAAAAGTCAGGTGATGCCGATCATTCATCTCAGCCAACTCCAGCTTGAAGTTAACCGCCGCCCTTTTGCGGGCATGACGATCCCACCCGTCGGTGAGCAGGACACCGCCGATATCCAGAAACACGCAGCTGATTGCAGTCGCTTTCTTCATCGTCTTTTCTTCCGTCGATCTGTTCATCTCTGCCACAGGATTCGTGCGTTTTCCAGAGGAACCGCAACGCCATCGCAGTATGGGGTATATCCATCCCCCTGCGCGATCATGATTTCCACCCCGTCTGCTGCCAGCACGGAAAGGGCATGCGTGTCCATACCGAGAAACAGCAGGCCATTGATCTTTTTCTGATCCCGGTCAAGGCAAATGGCCTGACTTATGGCGAGGATATGCCATTCATTGAAAGCCTTTTCGAATGCGGAACCACGATGTCCTGAGGTGCCGAAGGAAACCCGCAGTTCCGGCATCGAAGGGTCAGGCACTTCGGTGTAATAGGCTGTGATTAGTTTAGGTACGTTGACCAGCATCAAGGCTTCGGCCGGCTTGCCTGCGCAAGGACTTACTTTCATGACTCTCTCGTCAAATGCCGGGGTGACCTTTTCGTCAAGGTCGCACATACATTGCTGCGGTTCAAGATGAAAACGAACAGAATGAACCAAAAGAAAGACTTGATAATTGTCATTGTGTCAGTTTATCAAGAAACAATCTCCTTCGCATAAATATCGCCGTTGATGACCCCGTCAAGATACTCAGAGACAAATTTGTCGTAATTTCAGACCTCCGCATTATTACGGAGGCCTGAAATTACTTGATCAATAATCTGCTTCTATTAGCAAAAAAACAGTTCTTTGGTCTTAATTCAAGATAAAATGATCTCTTCTATTTTTTGTCCAGCACTCTTCTGTGCTCTCAGTGCAGAGCGGCTTTTCTTTTCCGTAACTAATAGTGTCAATACGTGCTGCTGGAATGCCAGCGGCGCTCAGGTATTGTTTTGCAGCGTTTGCCCTCTTGTCGCCGAGGGCGAGGTTGTACTCCCTTGTGCCCCTCTCATCGCAGTTGCCCTCAATCATGACTTTCAGTTTCTGGTGCTTAGTAAGGATATTAGCCAGATCGTTGAGCGCAGTTTTCGCGTTGGCGTCCAGGTCAGCCTTATCAAAATTAAAATGAATATCCCTCAGCTTTGCTTGCAGTTCCTTCTTCAATCGCTGCATCTCTAGTTCTTTTTCATTTATTTTTTCCTGCGGCGACACCTGTGCAGGTTTTTGTACTACAACTGGTTTGCTTTCAACCACTGTCGGCGCCGGTTTTTGCATAGGAGCTTCACTCTGCACAACTTTATGAGAGCATCCGAAAGCTATTATCCCAACTACCATCGAAACCAAAATAAACTTTTTCATTGTACCTCCTAAAAAGACACATGGACTTCCGGCAATCGACGTGAATAATATCCATGACAATTGCCGGATTGTTCCTAAATGACATATGGATCTCTTAAAAAGAGATGCGTTACAGTTTGTGAATTTTGCTGCTCAAGCGAGTCGTGGCGGGGACAGACCTGAAAATAATCTCGGGAGATTCTCGTAGGCGTTAGATACGAAACGGATGGATATTGGAAACGAGTGATCAGTTGAAAACATCAAACGCGCTTCCAGCATTGCCATATCTGCCATATGGATTAGGATAGAGGCCTTGTCTTCGGATAAAACTGCTCTTTTCTTTAGGACAAGAATTGCAGCAATTGGCTTGGAAGGCTCCTTACTGCTCTTCGATACGAAAGTTGAGCAGATGAGCTCATAGAGAAAAATATGCAGGTCGGTTCCGTATGCGGAGTCAGTTTTTGTTGTACGAAGCCCTTCGGGTGACTTTTGATTTGCAGCAGTATAAAAAAGCGGTGATGCCGCATAAATGGAAAAATATAGAACTAGGGCAAGGCCGAAGATCTGCTTCTTATTAAAAAAGGATATCATAAAGCTCCTTAATTTTCTAAAAATGCTAATAATTGTGTCATAAAATATCTTGACTAGAAACCACAATAAAATTATAATGTAACCAGAATTATTTGTAAAGGGGATTCTTATGGATCATGTCGGGATTAAAGAATTAAAAACCAATTTGAGTAGTTATGTTGCCAGGGTCCGTAATGGAGAACATATAGTCATTACCGATCACGGACAAGAGGCGGGGATTATTATTCCAATTTCAGAAGAGAGAAAACTGATTATTTCATTGATCAAAGCAGGCAAAGCACAATGGTCCGGGAATAAACCAAAAGGTATTAAAGGCATTAAGGTGAAGGGAAAAGCGCTTTCTGAAACAATCCTAGAGGCACGCGAGTGATTTTATATCTTGGTGCGAGCAGTCTTATAAAATTATATTTAGAAGAAATTTATTCGGATGTCGTGAGGGAATGGGTGGACCAGGCTGAAATTGTTGCGACATGCAGAGTGGCTTTCACTGAAGTAATATCCGCTATTGAAACTAGATTCAGAAATAATGATATACCAAGAAAAGATTACGAACTTGTAACAAAAAAATTCTCCGAGGATTGGGTTAACTTCACGACAGTAGATTTTGATGAGTTTGAGACGGGTCATTTGATTCGGAAATATGGTTTGAAACGGTTAGATGCTATTAATTTATCTGCGGCTAAACTGATAAAAAATAATCGCGACGACATCGCTCTCTATTTTTCATCTGCTAGTATTGAATTATGCAGAGCCGCTACCGCCGAAGGACTAAGAGTATTAACCTTTAAGACAGATGCATGCATTTAAATACCACTAAGATGCAAGCAAATTTAGATAAGGCAATACAAACGTGCCTGTAAGTTCCATTCAGTTCTGTTAGCAATAAGGGTTACGGGATAATTAATAATTTTTCCAGGGATTATCTACCCGGATTGCCAACCGTCTTGGCATATGCTTTATATTGTCAATTTTACAAAGCTTTGGAAGGTCGGAAGAAGTTAATAATTACAGTTTTTTGGCTTTATACGTCTTAGATTAATTGATTAAACGACAGAGAGAGAATCATGAAAGAGAAGCTCAAAGAAGAATCGATCATGTTCATCAGTGTCCTGAAATGGTTCATTTTGGCTACCGCTGTGGGAGCAATCGTAGGTGCATCAACTGCCTTTTTCCTGTCGGTTTTAAACAGTAGTACCGTTCTTGTCAGACAATATCAATATTATTTTGTATTGTTGCCGCTTGCCTTCTTTCTAAGTGCCCTTCTTATTAAATATCTTGCTCCGGATGCTGAAGGGCATGGAACGGAAAAGGTCATCGAGGCTGTTCATAAGAGATTTGGAAAAATAAATGCTGTTACAGTGCCTGTAAAGCTTGTTGCTACGGTAATAACCCTGGCAGTCGGCGGCTCTGCGGGAAAGGAAGGACCCTGCGCCCAAATTGGAGCGGGACTTGCTTCAGTTTTTTCCGATATATTGAGGCTTGGCAACCGTGATCGCAAAAAACTGGTAATCTGCGGTATCAGTGCAGGGTTCGCTTCAGTTTTCGGCACTCCAATTGCGGGTGCAATCTTCGGAATTGAAGTCCTTTTTGTCGGGAGCATCCTCTATGAGGTGCTATTGCCATCGTTCATAGCAGGGATAACTGCCTATGAGGTTTCATCGGCATTGGGAGTGAAGTATTTCCACCATCAATTAAATTTCACCCCGGTTTTTAGTGAAGCTTTCTTTCTCAAGGTCCTCATATCGGGGATTTTCTTTGGATTGTGCTCCTTTTTGCTTATAGAGGTGCTCAGACTTGGGAAAACATATTCAGGCAAGCTGAAGATTTGGTCACCACTGAAGGGCCTAGTTGGTGGGGCCGCGCTATCGGCATTAACCTTGATATTTTCTACCCGCTATCTGGGACTTGGTCTTGATACGATTGAGAATAGCCTTGAGGGGGGGACAATTCCTTGGTACTCATTTTTTATGAAGATGGTCTTTACCAGCCTTACTCTTAATTTTGGCGGAAGTGGGGGAATTGTCACACCAATATTTTTTGTGGGGGCATCTTCGGGGGCATCATTCGCCAACATTATAGGATTGGATGTCTCCACTTTTGCAGCCATCGGACTGACAAGTCTTCTTGCCGGTGCTGCAAACACACCCATAGCTGCAAGCATCATGTCGGTCGAGATGTTCGGGCCAGCTATTGCTCCTTACGCTGCCGTGGCGGGGATTATAAGCTTTCTTATGACCGGACACAGGAGCGTCTATCCATCTCAGGTTCTCGCCGTTGTTAAATCTACGTCCATTCAAGCGGAAGTCGGTCAGGAAATGGATATGATAGAAGCGACATTCAAGCCGAGAAAAAAGAGCGTTACAGGTATAATTGCGCGTTTTGTCCAAAGAATCAAATCGAAACTGGACGGACTGAAGTAATGAGCGCCAGACAGGGTATTCCTTATAACAATTAATAAAATGGGCCCGCTTTAATAAATATATATGAGGGATAAAGGACGAAACGATGGAACTATTTAATATCATAGCTCTTTTAATAACTCTTTCGGCTTTGTTCGGATACGTGAATTATCGGTTCATTAAGCTTCCTACAATAATAGGGCTAATGTTTATCTCGATACTGATGTCGCTATTCCTTGTTATCCTGGGGCAACTCGGCCTGGATGTTGAAAAGTACTGGATGCCTATAGTCCACAGCATTGACTTCAATAAGACATTAATGGTTGGGATGCTGAGTTTTTTATTATTTGCTGGGGCCTTACAGGTAGACATCGGGGAGTTGTTAAGGCAAAAATGGGAAGTTATCATTTATGCTATTGTGGGAGTTTTTATATCAACAGCGCTTGTAGGTTCTCTAACTTATTGCATTCTTCTCTGGTTAGGAATCAAGATAAGACTGATCCACTGTCTGCTGTTCGGTGCTCTTATATCGCCCACTGACCCTATCGCTGTTATCGGGATGCTCAGAAAAGCTGCCGCCGCCAAAAGTCTCGAGGTGCAGATAGCCGGGGAATCACTGTTCAATGACGGATTAGGTGTTGTCTTATTTGCTGTTATATTGGAAATGGCAACCGGTGATCACCCGGCGGGTATGCATTAGCATCGGTGATCAACACATCGGGACCTATTGCCATGGTCGTTGCTGGATTATTAATAGGTAACCACGGCCGAGAATTCGCGATGTCCGAAAAAACCCGTCATCATCTTGATATGTTCTGGGAACTTATCGATGAGATATTGAATTCGATACTCTTTGTTCTTATAGGACTTGAACTCCTTGTGCTTCAATTATCTCTAACTGATGTCTTGGCGGCTGTGGCGGCAATTGTTATCGTTCTGTTGTCCCGGTTTGTATCAATTGGTACTCCAATGCGTTTATTGGCATTCAGGAATAAATTCAGTCCGAGCACTCTGCTAATAATGACCTGGGGTGGTTTGCGAGGAGGGATCGCAGTAGCGCTTGCCCTATCATTGCCGAGTGGGCATGAAAAGGATGTCATTATAGCTATGACTTATGGGGTAGTAGTTTTTTCTGTCCTGGTGCAGGGGCTAACTTTTAAATCCCTGATCAAGCTCAGTCCTCTATAGACCGGAATGCTTCAATACGCTGATTGAAAACTAGGATGCAATGCAGAAGGTTATAGGGAAAGCAGTAGTAATGGGCAATAGATGAGTAGCAGATATGTGACAATGACTTATATAAAAGTGTGAGAATCATTAATAGTCTTGGGAGGTGTTTCTTTCCTATGAGGAAGATGTTGTGGATGTTCGCGATGATATGTTTGTATTGTCTAATATTAGCACGTGTTGCTCATGCCCAGATTTCCGCTACTTTGAGTGCACAGCCAAGTGCATATTCGGGAATATGTCCCGCCGAGATCATCTTCAGAGGGACAATTATCTCAGAAAAGCGAGGGAAAGTACAATATAAGTTCATCAGAAATGATGGTACGTTGTTGCCTGTTGAGACCCTTGAATTCAGTACGCCTGGGGCCAAGGAAGTCAGTGGATCTTGGATGGCAGCCGATGCAAGTACCCCTTTGTTCGAGGGATGGCAGGCGATAAGAATTGTATATCCTGAGAAAGTCGAATCAAATGCGGCTAAGTTTCATCTGACTTGCGATCAAACAACACCTGGTTTGAAAGTAAAAATTCAGCGTAGCCCAAGTACTGCTCGGCCTGGTCACGAACTCGGCTCCTCTATCAAAGTTAATGTTGCTAATCAGAGTCAGTTTGACTTAAAGAATATTACGATAGATATCCTTCTCAAGAAAGACAATTCCTGTTCGGTTTCCACCCCCAACGCTGTTGACTCGACTCATTCTTCGGACGGGATACTGCTCGAAGGGGGACATGATCGGGTGTTTCTAAAGGCGGGGCAACAACTGGATATCAAACTAAACAGGACCAACACTATTGCTGCAGACACTCCGATAGGGGATTATTATATGTGCGCTATGGTGAACACGGGTGACCAGATAAAAGAGATTAACAAAACTAACGATTGCGCATGCAGGCCGATTAAAATCACTACAGCGGTGGACAAACCAGACCTCATCATTGACCGCATCAGTTTCAAGGTGGGTGAAAAATGCGAGCCCAATCAGCCCATTTATATATTTGAGGTGACGGTAAGAAATATCGGCACCGCTCCATCGCCATCTTTGCCAAACAAGACACTTGTACAGGTTATGGACATGCACGGCAACGGGTGGGGGAACGGGGCCACATTAAACTCGTTACCGCCGGGTGGAACGCAGACGGTCTTGATTCCCGTGTATTATTTCAGTGAAGATCCGGCCCATATGACTAAAGCGGTTCCGCATCCTTTCAGGGCGGTCGTTGACCCTTTGCATCTTATCGAAGAGGCTAATAAGAAGAACAATACTTCCGATATAATATACCTGGATCCCGGACTCATATGTCCCAAATGAATGGCAGTTCAAATATAGTAACGCAACGTCTCGAACCTAAAAGAAATAAAACGAAGCGATTCTCTGAATAAGAACCTCTTAGAACGGAAAGCAGATTCCCGGCATCGATATGAATGGAGGGATTTGAGAACCATTTTTCATCTGCACGAAAAATGCTTCCATCTCTGCTGAGCGGCAGTTAAGATGTTTGCCCGTGAGATTATGCCGATCAGTCTGCCGTCATTGTCGACAACAGGGAGTCGCTTGATCCTCCGTTTAGACAATATTTTGGCGGCCTCTTTAATATCTGACTCCTCACGGATGGTAATGGCCGGCGAAGACATAATATCCCCGACCGTATCCCCTTTTCTTTGTCTGGCATTGGGCTCACCCATAAGACGTCGGATGATATATTTGAGGGTAACTTTGTTCTCCATGACTGCCGCGCCTAGTATGTCTGCCTCCGAAACGACACCGATAACCAACCCATCATTATCGATCACAGGCAACCCGCTGATCCTGTTCTCAGAGAGAAGTCGTACGACTGATGCGGTCTTATCATCTGTCCGAACGGCAACAACGTTTCGAGTCATGGCCTCTGCGACTGAAACAGCATCTGCTAGTCGCTGCCCAGCATGTTTAACAGCAAGGGCATAGATCTGCTTCAGATCATCTTCCGTCACGTCGATATAAGCCCCGATCTCTTTCAACGCTTCTCTTAGATCCTCATTTGTAAACGCAACATTGTCCGGCACAGCTACCTCATAATGAATTGTTTAACTCAATAATATCATGAATGGAGGCAGTTTGCCATAATGCAGATCATCAGACATGCACGTATGGATAATTTACCGAGTAATCCTCATTTGGCTGACGGCTTGTAATTGCGGTCTTCTTGTCGAATTTTGAGCGAACCCCGATGATTACCACTTATATACTTCAGTGTATTCAGGATACCTTTTCGAAATAATTACTAAGAGAACATGCGGGCAGTTTATAGAGAAAAGTTGATCAAGCAAACTAGAGCTTAGCTGCACGTAACAAACATTTTGCTTAATAGAATTTTCTCTATATACGGCCAGCATGTTCTCACAGACCCTATGATTAAAAAGTAGAAGACAAGTCCCCCGATCGGATATGTTGTATCTGGAGAGAATCAACAAACCGAAAGAAGGAGGACTTGTCATGAATAAGATTAGCAAACTTAATTTTAAGGGTCAACAGATTTATGTCGGCATGGATGTTCACAAGAAGAGTTGGAGCGTTAGTATTTTTACGGATGCGTTTGAACATAAGACCTTTACGCAGCCCCCTGAGGTGGACACATTGGTGAATTATCTCAAACGCAATTTTCCTGGTGCGTCATACAAATCGGTCTATGAAGCCGGCTACTGTGGTTTCTGGATTCACGATCGACTGCAAGAACATGGGGTACAGTGTCTTGTAGTCAATCCGGCCGATGTGCCTACAAAGGACAAGGAGCGAACAAAGAAAACCGACCGAGTGGACTGCCGCAAGCTGGCAAGAAGTCTCCGAAGCGGAGAGATCGAGGGCATATATGTTCCTTCCCGTCCCAAGGTGGAAGACCGTAGCCTTATCAGAACTCGACAAAGTATGGTCAAGAAACAGACGCGCTGTAAGAACCAGATCAAGTCTATATTGCATTTCTACGGAATCCAAATACCGGAAGAACTGGCAAACGGTAACTGGTCCAAGCGCTTCATTACGTGGATTGAAGATATAAGGATGGAACGGGCCAGCGGCAATTTTGCATTGAAAGTTCATTTGGAGGAACTCAATAACATGCGGAAGCTAATTGCTGATATTACCCGTGGCATCCGTAACCTTGCCAACTCGGATGAGTACCGGCAGAATGTCCGCCTGCTGAAGACCGTGCCGGGGATTAGTACTCTGACCGCCATGATACTACTTACGGAACTGTATGAACTCAGTCGTTTCAAGAATTTCGACAAACTTTGCAGTTACGTCGGACTTATTCCTGATACGGATTCTAGTGGGGAAACGGAACGGAAAACCGGCATAACCAACAGACGGAATGCTCAGCTTCGTGGCATATTGATTGAGAGCTCCTGGGTGGCGGTACGCAAAGACCCAGCTCTGCTGATGACTTTTCATACACTGTGCAAGAAGATGCCGAAGACCAATGCAATCGTCCGAATTGCCAGGAAACTGTTAAACAGGATTCGGTACGTCTTAAAGAACCAGCAAGAATATGTATCGGCTGTTGTTCAGTAGAGTGTGATGATAAAGCATGGGAGCATATCTTCAAACTGACGTGTACCGTGGGTATCGCATTTTGATTACTACAGCGGCTCAAAAGATGCTGACTGTCCACTCACAGACTGGTTTATTATTGTCAAGTACTTTACCTTCCCCTTCTATGGGAACTTATTGGATATCGCATTATATGTTCCTTATGCTTAATTGATGTAGCACCTTGCCCAACACTGGTGATTTGAGGGTCTCTACAGAGCCCTAACCTTGCTTCATTGAGACTAAGATGCAAGCGGGGAGTTATGCATGCTACGAATGAGGGTCGGCTCAGCCGCCTTTGGGTCTGTGATGATAATCTCCCCGCCCTATGCGCCAAAGTATGACTTATGCGGCCTCCTGTAACAATGTTATTGAGAAGTCTTTTCTGTACACGCTTTGATCACGCACGATGGCGAATATGATTCCAAGAAGTTTCCTTGCAACGGCGATCAAAGCTTTGATCTTGGGCATTCCACGCTGGAGGTACTGTTGATATGGATGATGCATTATTCCTCCTCGGCGAACTGCATTGAGTGCGGCAAAGAACAAGAGTTTACGCAGAAGTGGGCGGCCTCGCTTGGATATGCGCCGTTTTCCCTGATGTTTACCCGAACTGATCTCATACAGGTCCAGGCCAGCGAGCTTCAGAATCTCTGAGAGGGTTCTAAACTTACGAAAATCACCAACCTCACCAATAAGACCGGCAGCTGTGACCTCCTTGATACCCTTGATCGACAGGATCGAATCACTGTATGGGATCTGTTTCAGGTAATAGGCCATCTCTTTTTCCAGACTCTCGGTAAAGGACTCAGCTGCATCCATGATAACAAGAAGCTCTCGCATCTCACGGATAATGCTTGCCATGCCTTCAGTCACGCCCACAGATGTTTGGGCAGCCTCAAAGAGGGCCTTAGCACGGTCTTCCTTGAGTTTTCCACGGCTTATCTTTCTGAGTGTGTTGGTCAAATTATCAAGACCATACTCGACAATATCCTTTGGTGCCGGACACTGCTTAAGTAGATATCGGGAGCTTAATATTTTCATATCCTTCATGACATGCAAGAATTCCGGGAAGACGATCGCAACCAGACTGTGGAGTTGATTCACTGAAGCCACAAAACGCTCATTGCTCCTCTCCCTGGCCTGTGTGAGCCTCCGAAGCTCTGCAGCCGGACCTTCCGGTATCACAACTGTCAGGGCGTGGCCGAGAGCCATGATATCGGCAATGACCTTCGGGTCTTTCTGATCGGTCTTATTCGGCGAATTGCCCTGCAAATCCTTCACCCTCTTAGTGTGCATAGGGTTAACCTGTACCATATGAACTCCTCTTGCGCGCATGAAATGCACCAAAGGCTCTGCGAACGAACCAGTAGATTCGTATCCAAACACAATGTTATCAAGATTATAGAGATTCTTGGCATGCAACACTTGGTTCCAGAACTCTTGAAAACCACCGCCGTTGTTCCAGAAAGCAAAAGGCTTCACATCGGTTCCGTCCGGACAGCGCCAGTACCCAAAATGTTTGTCTTTGCTCATATCAACACTCACGATCAGGGTTTGTCCGTTGACTACTTTAATCTTTTTTGTTTTAATCTTATTCATGGCTATACTCCTTTCTTTGGTTCGGATTTAACCAACTCGCCAATTGGCTCCAAATCAAGAAAGAGTATAGCCTTTTTAAATGGCCATCACTACCCTTCTTAAATATAGCAAGC